>NZ_JAXCHC010000004.1:0-612631 GCF_037027545.1 Serratia sp. 201
ACTCGGACAACCGGCGCTGGCGCCGCGTTGAACAGCGCTTCAGCGCTGGCCCGCAGGGTGAGGTCTTTAGACCGAATAATCGAACGCAGTTCGATGGAGAGTCCGTACCCCAGAAAGCGAAAAACCCGCCATAGGCGGGTTCTTCTGAATAGGGCGACCGGACTCGGACAACCGGCGCTGGCGCCGCGTTGAACAGCGCTTCAGCGCTGGCCCGCAGGGTGAGGTCTTTAGACCGAATAATCGAACGCAGTTCGATGGAGAGTCCGTACCCCAGAAAGCGAAAAACCCAGCCATAGGCTGGGTTCTCTAAATAGTGGTGCCCGGACTCGGAATCGAACCAAGGACACGGGGATTTTCAATCCCTGTGCTTGTTGCAAAATTGTTAAAGGATATATGATTTAACCGTTTACACGCGAATTGATAAATTCGAGTGTAAAACATGCATAAATTAGCTAAATCCATATCTATGAGTGTTAGCCACCCGGCACCTCGCGTTATCCCTATGGTCTCAACCAAAGGGGGCGAAGGTAAATCCACTCAAAGCGCCAACCTTGCCGGCTTCCTTGCCGATGCAGGTAAAAAAACTCTCCTCATCGATGGTGACCACTCCCAACCCACCGCAAGCAGCATTTTCTCCCTGGAATATGAAGCCCCCAACGGTTTGTATGAACTGTTGATGAAGACAGTCGATCTCAATCACCCCGAAGAAATCATCTCCCGTTCTGTTATCCCAAATTTAGACATCATCGTTTCCAACGATCCCCACGACCGTTTATCCTCTGCCATGTTGCATGCCCCTGATGGTCGTATGCGGCTGAAGAATGTTCTGCAGCACCCTTTGTTCAACGAGTACGACGTTATCGTTATTGACTCCAAAGGTGCAGCGTCTGTGATGCTCGAACTCATTCTTGTTGCCAGTACGGAGTTCGCCGTCGGTGTTATCAAGCCTATATTGCCGGATACGCGTGAGTTTCTGCGTGGCACATTGGGGTTGATGGAGGGATTATTGCCGCTGACCAGCTACGGTATTGCGTTACCGCGTATCCGTATTCTGACGAACTGCATGGAGTATACGAATCTGGATTGGCAGACCCTGAACAGTCTGCGCGGCATTATCGCAAACGGGCAGTATCTGCGTGCAGATACCTTCGACGTCTCCCTTCTCGACACCATCATCCCCAAGCTTGAAATTTACAAAATGGGGCATGCTTCCGGCCAACCTGTTCATCGTATCGAAAGAACCACCACCCGTACATCAACGCTCGCTGCTGCTGACACTATGTATGAGCTGGCCAGCGAGTTGTTCCCTGACTGGGTTGCCGACTTCGACGTTCTGCGTCAGGAGGCAAATCAATGAATATTGAACAGCTAGTGACCTTTCTTAATGAACAGCGCGAGTTAGCCGCACCTGCACCGTGGCAGGTTCTTGAGCTATACAGCGATGCAGTAACTGTCGTGGATACCAACGGTTTTGAGCATGTGGAAATCCCTAATGTCGCGATTGTTCCAGACTGGGAAAAACTTGGGCTTGAGCACTGGTCGGATAACGGTGGGAGCCGTGATGTGAGTCTTGAGGAGCAACGGGCTAATGGTTATCTGGCCGCAGCAGCACCACAGCTACTGGCTTACGTCAATGTGCTTAACCGTAATTTGGAAACCACGGAGAATGCGCTGCGCCGCATGTTGAAAATGCATGCGTTGATGATGGCAAAAACCAATCATGCTGCCAGCTTCTATGATGCCGAATGTCTTCACGAAATGGCCGAGGCTCCGTATGAGGCAGCCGCGGTACTTGAGCACATCCGTGGCGCTGATGACGGTAATACGGACCTAAAGGCAACTTGCGTAGGGTGCGGTTGTACAGATGACCACGCTTGCCTGGATAAAAACAGCAAGCCATGCAGTTGGCTTAAGGTCAATCGGGAAACTGGGATAGGGGTATGTTCATGCTGTCCGACTTTTCTTAAGCACCCGTTAACAACTGACGGTGAAGGATCGGAGGTGCGTCATGGCTGATATGCATATTCCTTATTCTTCGGATGCCGAGCAGGCCGTTCTCGGTGGCTTGATGTTGGATAACGAGCGTTGGGATGACATTCTTCCATTAGTTGGAGATCGTGATTTTTATCTGGCGGTACATCGTCGCATTTTCCAGGCTATGGCTCGCCTGATGGCTGTTCAGCAGCCGATTGATCTGATTACGCTCCATGAGTCATTGGAACAAAATGGTGAGCTCGAGCAGGTCGGCGGTTTTGCCTATCTGGCGGAGTTGTCTAAAAACACACCGAGCGCAGCCAATATTGTCGCCTATGCCGGGATTGTCGCTGAACGAAGTCGACTGCGTAGCCTGTTGCAGATCGGGCGTGAATTGAGCGCAGATGCTGCTCATCTCCGCGCAGATTCTGCCGCCCTGACCGAAAGGGCAGAACAGCAATTGTTCCAGCTCTCGGAACAAACACAGTCACAGCAGAATGTCAGCCTGACCGATGGGCTGAATGCTGTCGTGACCTATCTGGAAACGGTGAATGGCGGTAATGGTATCACCGGCACCCCGACCGGCTTCTCTGAGCTCGATGTGATGACGTGTGGTTTGCAACCGGGGGATTTGGTTTTGGTTGCGGCACGGCCATCGATGGGTAAAACCGCCTTTGCGTTGAGTGCTTACACCGGCGCGCTTCGTGGCACGGAGAAACCTGCATTCTTCTTTAGTCTGGAAATGCCGCGCGAGCAGTTGCTCCAACGCCTTATTGCTGTTGACGGGCGGGTTGAACTTTCAAGGCTGCGCAGCGGCCAGTTGGATGATGAAGACTGGGCGCGTATTTCCAAAGCGATGGAGCGGTTGTTGCCATTGGAAAACCGCCTGATTATTGACGATGAATCGTATTTGACCCCCGCACTACTGCGTTCCAGGGCACGGCGCTATACCCGGTTGTATGGTTATCCGGGTTTAATTATGGTCGATTACCTGCAGCTGATGCGTTGCCCTGGCCAGGAAAACCGCACCCAGGAAATTTCAGAAATTTCCCGCAGTCTGAAAGCACTGGCCAAAGAACTTGATTGTCCCGTTGTGGCGCTATCTCAGCTGAACCGTCAGTTGGAAAGCCGTGCTGACAAACGCCCCTTTAATGGTGACCTGCGAGACTCCGGTGCGCTGGAGCAGGATGCTGATGTGATCGCCTTCATCTACCGGGATGAGGTCTATTACGCTGACTCTGATGATGCCGGCACGGCAGAAATTATCATTGGTAAGCAGCGTCAGGGGGCAACGGGCACCGTTCGCGTCAAGTTTGAAGGACAATTCACCGCGTTCAGTGACTTTCACGATGGTCAGTATGACCAATACTCGGGGAGGGCGTAACTATGGCGCGTACTAAAACCAAGATCCTCGATCTGAACAGTGCTTTGCTCCAGCAGGGAAAAACAGCTGCAGGCACTCATGCAGTAACTTCGACATCATCTGTACTGCCAGTGAGTGATATGCCGTTGGTGCTTACTCTCGACCAGCTAAGCGTATCGCCGTATAACCCACGAATTTCGAGGAATCCTGAATATGATGAAATCAAGGCAGGGATTAGGGTTCGCGGTCTGAGAACTGTGCCATTAGTTACTCTTGATCCTGAACAACCCGAACTGGGTTATTTTTTCAGTGATGGTGGCAACACCCGTTATTCAATCTTGCAAGAACTATGGCAAGAAACAGGGGATGAACGGTTTTACCGCATTTCTTGTGTTTTCAAGCCATGGCCCGGTCGTTTGTCCTGTCTTCTTGGCCATCTGGCCGAGAACGAACAACGGGGAGATCTGGCGTTTATCGAAAAAGCGCTGGGGATCAGGGATGCCCGTGCCCTGTATGAAGAAAAATTGGGTAAAGCTGTTTCTCTGCGTGAGCTCTCAAGTTTAATGAGTGCTGATGGATATCCGGTGCATTTCTCCAGTATCAGCCGTATGGAAGATACGGTGAAATACCTATATCCATTCATGCCATCTCTTCTTAAATCGGGATTGGGAGCCCCCCAAATTCGTCAATTGCTTGCTTTACGAGCTGAAGCTGAAAAAACTTGGGAGGAACATAGTGTTACTGTCGAGGTTCAAGAACCGTTTGATAGCGTCTTTGGCAAAGTCTGCAGCCAATTTGATGACCCCGAAATCTACTCACTGGATATGTTTCGTGATGAGTTGATTGGTGCGCTCATCAACGCGTTGCCACACCCGTTGCTCAATTATGACCGCTGGCTACTGGAGCTCGATCCCAAAGAGCAAAACCGGCGTAAGCACCTCGGTGAGCCTGAGCCGGCATTAACGCCTGAGCTGTCAGGCAAGGGCAATACTGTCGAGTTGGCGCCAGCACTGCAGCAGGAAAATACCAGCGGACCGACGGCACCTGAAGTACAGGGGGAGGGCTCTTCTTTGGTACTGGACAGCGCGTTGCATGAGTCAACGGGTGATGCCTATGATGAGTCACAGAACGCTCAGAAAGAGGAAACGCCCACAACTCAAACTGAACGCCGTGTCGAAACTCAGCCTGACTTATATGGTGCGCCTCCGGTGTTGTCGGGTGACGTTGAAACGGCTTTAGATGGTGAGAATACCAGCGTCCCCCTGTCGGACCCTAGTGAGTCGACAGCCCCTCACAGCAATACCGTGGCACAGCCAAAGCAAGGTGTAACCCCTGTTGCAGAGGTGCCTTTTGCCGAGGTAGGGCTTGAGCCGGTCTCCTCCATTTGGGCTATTTCTTCCCTGCAGGATGATATCGAGCACCTGCAGGTGATCACCTTCCGATTGGCATTCGAACTGGCCGAAGTGGCGGGCTGCGAGGCTGAAATCAAAGCTGATAAAGCCGACTTGCAGGCTGCCGGCTACGCATTGACTGCCGAACGTCCCTCTCGCTTCACCGCGTTACTCCTGACCCTTGCCGGCAACAACCCGGACGGCGCCTTATCCAGCTCGCTCAATGAAGCCCTCATCGGGTCGGAAAATGCTGCTGACTGGCCGTTGCTTGACGATATTCATGCCGTGAAATTGATGCGTCTTATTCGCGTCTTACGCCGTCTGCGTGAACTACAGCGTGACTTATCTGCAACAGAGGAGACAGCCTGATGAGCCATTCACAACGACAGGTGCGCCTGGTGAAACTGGTGCGAAAACTGCTTGAGCTGGCCCGTAGCAACAGTAATGCGCATGAGGCTGGACTGGCGTTAGCCCGGGCGCAAAAACTGATGGAGAAATACGGTATCAGCGAGCTGGAAGCCAGCCTGTCATCTATTCAGACGGCACCGAGCCGGGGAGCGCCTTCCGAAGCGAAACAAAAACTGCCTGAATGGATGTCCGGGCTGGCGTGGGCGATTGCCCGCGCCTTTGGATGCCGTTTGTATTTTTCCTGGCGGGATAGCGAGTCTGGCCCGCGCCGCAACGTGACGTTCTACGGTTTTAGTGAGCGGCCGGCCGTTGCGGCTTATGCGTTCGATGTGCTGAGCCGGCAGTTGAAAGATGCGACTGCAGACTACCTGAAAACCCAGAATAAGCGCCTGAAAATGAGCACGCGGCGTGCCCGAGCTGAGCAGTTTCGTGCCGGCTGGGTTGTCGGCGTTCGCAGAGTCATCACGACGTTTACCGTGTCAGAACAGGAATGCGAGCTGATGGGAGCCTGGCTGGAAAGCCAAAAGATGGGGGAGCTGCAAACGCGCGCCTCGAAAACCTGCCGCGGTGATGATATTGCCCGTTTACGTGGATTCGAAGCAGGCCAGAACGCCCGTTTACACCAGGGTGTTCAGGGGGCTGTGACCACTGGCATTGGTTATCAGGGAGGACGCAATTCATGAACCTTTATCTATTCCTTATCACAATGCTGTCCTTCATTTTTTGGTTCCTGTTTATGCGCGACGTTCCTGATCCCAGAACGTGGTTTAAGGACAAGGGCAAAAACTTCATTTCAGCGTTGCCATTCCTGTTCGTTTCCATGGTGTTGCTGGCATGCTTGTTTGCTGTTTTTTCGAGATATTTTTCCAAAATCCAGGGGGGGCACTATGAGTAATAGCTTGTCTCAGGCGACGAACAGCCTGCTCACTCAGCTCGTGATGGAGCTTAAATCAGGCTATATCCGCCGCTGTGAATCTCTGGGGCTGACCACGGAGGAGATGCAGCTGCTGCACGGTTTGACCATTGAAGACCTGCATTACCTGATGAACAGCTCTGTATCGGTGCTGACCTTTCAAATCCATCACGAGAATTTCTCCCTGATGCTGCAACATGCGCGCCGTGAGCAGCAGCGCATGCAGCGGATTGACCGTGCACTGGCGTTGGGGGGCTCTATCGAAATGATGCAGCATTATTTTGGTCTTTCCACCGTTGAAGTTGCCGCCCGCCGGCGCATGACCGGTATCAGTATTCGCCAGGGGCGCTGTGCAGCGCTCAGCGACGACGAGAATGCGGCATTGTGGCGCCAGTGGCAAAAAGCCGACATCGATGACGCCTCCAGTGCGGATGGACTGGACGTCATGATGCTGGCCGCCGAACAGATGGATGTTTCTCTGACGGCTGTCTGGCATGCAGTTCGCAGCTTCGATGCCCTTCAGACTGCGACGGCCAGAAAAGCCATTCAGGCCGTGCGTACGCCACGCGCTACGCCGGGAGCAAATACAAGGAGGTTGGCATGAAGCCTGTGATGTTAATGCCGGGGTTGCAGGTCCCCCGTTCGGCGCCACCATCCTGCCAGAGAAAGGCGAAGGAGCAGGTCAGGCGTTTCCGCCGCGGGGAACGTAACTATAAGCACCTTCATGTTAAAGGCAAGCACGCCCCCGGGCGTGCCTGGATGAAGATTGATATCGGTACCAGCTGGCGACTGCTCAGCCGAAACAGTGGTGATGACTGGGAGCTGTTGACCCATGAACGCTACAACAACGAACTGTGGAAGTGATGACACTGACCCTGTACCTGATGTCGGGTACAGGCCTGAGTTCCGTTAGGCCAACAACCGCTTGATGCTTTCGCCCTGTGGGCGTGGGCTGCGTAAAAGGATGCGCAAAATCGATGAGCATAAATAAAACACCTGATGACAGCCTGATCACCTTTACGCTCGAACAAATGAATGCCCGCCTGGCGGAACGAATAGGCGCGGAAAAGCACGCGGGGAGTCCCGATGTCACGAATCTGCGCAGCGGCCTGCTGTACATGGGCAATGTGCATGACTCCATCCCCCGCCGGTTGCTTCTGGACACCCGCCTGTCACCGCTTGATAAAACCGCGTGGATAATGATCCGCCTGTACGCACAACAGAACCAGGGCGCCGTGTTCCCGACCTATGACGAACTGCAGCTGCAGCTCGCCTCGCCGTTTAACGGTAAGGCGTCCCGCGAGACCGTCAGCCGCGTGCTGCTGATGTTACGCCTGACCGGCTGGCTCAGTTTGTGCCGGCGTGTGCGTGACGACAAGGGGCGGGTGAAGGGCAACATCTATGCCCAACATGATGAACCACTCTCGGCCCTTGATGCGGAGACATTGGATCCGACCTGGCTGGATACGGTCGCCATGGGCTGCGCGCATAAAAACCGCACCGTCAGCCAGACGGCCTGGTCGGTACTGACCGATATTCAACATGACCCGACAATGCGTCATCAGCATTCCCAGATGGCGGCGATTGCTGAACGGCTGGGGTCGCCACAAACCCCGCAACAGATGGCCGTCAGAGTGTCTCAACGACAGGAAAATATCCCCAGTTCGGACGCCGAACTCAGTAAGAAATCCCCGGGTTCGGATACCGAACTGAGTCAAATTAAGCCCGGTTCGGATACCGAACCCAGTGTAAAACAGGGAGGAAAAACACCGAGTTCGTTTTCCGAACTCATGGTGAAATCAGTTACTTACGGTGCATCAACGAAACCGAACTGTAACGTACGTTCTTTCACACAGAGTGTGAATAAAACAACGTACGTACCTGAGTTGCCGGCCGAACTGCAGAACATCATCGCGACGGATGATCAGCGGCAGATTGGTGTCCAGCTTAAGGCATTGCCTGCAGAGGTTTCCCGTCAGGTGCTGGAGAGTCTTGAGCAGGCGATGGCCAAAGGCACCCTGAATAACCCCACAGGCTGGCTGCTGGCGGTGATCAAGCGCGCCCGAAACGGTGAGCTGTATGCGAGTGCCAAATCCCCAGAACCTGCCAGGCCTGTACCGCGACGCCAAATACCTTGCTCTGCGGCGCCAGCAAAACCAACAGATACGGTCCGCCAACACCTTGCTTCGCGGGAGCATGTCAGCGACATAGTTGCGAAGTTACGTTTGGGAATGGCACGCGCAAAAAATAAGTCATAAATCTGAACAGGAATAGTTGTTTAAAAAACACACAGTGTTGGCACTGCCAACAGTGGCTAAAAAATGAGCAAAATTCATGTCATCACTTTTCCTTTGGAAATGAAAAAGAGTTTTGGATTGTTGCTAATAGTGTCTGCCGAAAACCACACGCCTTCACAGATGGATGCTCCTAATAGCGGCCTGGTAGCTTTTACCTGGAGCGGGGATGAATTATGCGGTTCATCCACCACAACTCGCTTACTGGGAGGTAAGGCCCCGCTCAGGAGGTGCCTGTACTGTATTTTTATGCACTAGCACTTCACGGGGCTAGTGGGCAGTGGAGAGTTAATTATTAAATAAATTTACTAATAATTCAAAAAATTGTGCACTAATTTTAATGAAACAAAATATTTCCAATGATGTCAAGATAATGCGTGCATAAAAATAGTTATATATTACAATGCGTTATGAGTTAATGGTTTGGGTGATTAATGTTTGATCGATTCGTATGATTTATGATAAAACTTTTTTGTCACAGCAAAATGTTATCATTTTTGTTGTATGACATAAACAAATTACTAACTCAAAGGATGGTAATATGAATAATTCTACGATCAAACCGACTAAAAAACTGAAAGTAAAACGTGTTGATGTGACCAAACTTAAAGAGCAACAGAAAAAAGTTCTATCTTGTGGCATGACCTGTGGTGCGAATTAATTAAATAGTATCAATGTGTTAGGGTGGCGATCGATTGATCGCCATTTCTAACTTAAGGAAAAGTCATGGTAATAATTGATCCAGAGATAAAAAAACTATTACACAGTTGTTCTGCAATGAATGCGATTAGAATGGTTACTGGTTCTTTTCATGTTTTTTTCCTTTTTTCAATGGGAGTTTCAATCTCAGAGATAGCAATTTTGCAAATGGTTTTTAGCATATCTATCTTTGTATTTGAGTTGCCAACCGGAATATTGGGTGACAAGCTAGGTGTAAAACAAAATGTAATTCTATCTTGCTTTTTTTATGCTCTATTCTTTCCATTATGTACGTTTGCTCCGAACATGTATTTACTGATTATAGCTGAAATTTGTTATGCCCTCGGCGCATGTTTTTGTTCTGGTGCAGATAGTACATGGATTAAGGGGTTAGTCGATAGGCTGCCAGGAGAAAGTCGTGAGTCTAATATATATCACCACTACATGTCATATGTAAGAGAAGTAAATGCATTAATGAACTCTGTATCAGGTGTCATTGGTGTAATTATTGTTGTATTAATTGGGAGTTATAGTGCCGCGTATTACTTATGCGGTGCATCATTTATATTTTTGGTGTTCGCTTTTAGTAAAATAGACTCAGTGAGCGAAAAGAAAGATGTACAAAACATTAAAGAAAGATTTAATGTTTATTTGCATACAAAAAGTGCATTACAGTTGTTAGTATCAACAAAGGTTGGTATTTACTATATATTAATATGCGGATTGGTTGTGGCAGCAATGCAACCTGTGTTTCATTTCTGGCAACCATTCATTTTAAATCAAACTGGATTACTGAATAATGCCACAAAGAATCAAGAGATCGTGATCTTAGGCGGGTGTTTTTTCTCCTATTCATTTACAAAGTATCTCTTCAATAGATATTTTAGGAAAGCTTTATTGACTAGATACAACCCAATGAAAATTACTTTGTTGGCGACAGTTTTTGCGGCTGCATCTATGCTTGCACTGATTTTAATAAATGGGCAATGGCTTCCAATAGTGATTTTCACTATGTTCCATAGCTTCTTTTCAGTCCCGATGAGTCAATTCGACTCTGAGTTCTTTAAACACTTAAATAATAATAACTCAAACACTGTTTTATCTATTGTTAGTTTGCTTGCGCGTGTTTTTGGTATCGTATCTCTTCTCATCATAGGGGTTATGGCAGAAAGCTTACCTTTATCATCGGCGTTTGTGTTTTCTTTTATTTGTATATTAAGCGTGATTCCGGTCACTATCGCATGGATAAGATATATTGATAAGAATGAAGAAAACAAAGAAAACAAAGATGGAATCATTGGAGTTGCGGAATGAAAATTCAATTAAATAGATCTCTTCCAATAAAGTATGTAGAAGCAGAAAACAAAATTGTATGCGGTCAAACCTTTATGGACATAACGGAGATAGAAGATTGTCCTGCATTCTTACTTGAACTTCTTGAGGAACTGAACGTTCCTGCAGAATTTGACTATATTGCCGAAAGATACAATCAGCCTGCTTCTGAAGAGGCTTATAATATAAGCGAAATTCTTAACAATTTGATTGAGGAAAAAATAGTATCATATACTTGGGAGCAAGATCGTTATGATAGGCATAGATTGTTCTTTGAACTCTCAGGAATGAATCAGGCCGATTCAATGAACGCCTTGAGGGACGCAACCGTTGGAATCATTGGAACTGGGGGCATCGGTTCCAATGTTGCGACTCTTTTAGCTGCCGCGGGTATCGGTCGCCTAAAAGTTAGTGATGGCGATTTAATTGAAGAGTCTAATTTAACTCGTACGACTACGTTTAAGGAATCGCAGATTGGTACGCCCAAAATTGATTCTTTAAAAGCGAATTTAGCAGAACAAAACAGCTCTTGTGAAATACATACTTTGCCACACCTCCTATCCAGAGATAAATTACACGAGTTTATCTCTTTCTTTTCGGACTGTGATATTCTTGTTTTATCAGCAGATCCAAGTAATGCATTTGAATTGATTGGGGTGTTGCATAGTGAGATCAACATCCCCGTTATTAATGCGGGCTATTTAGGAAGGATGGGTTTAGTTGGTCCAATGATGGATGCATATTCGAAACCAGGGTTCGAACAATTGTTTAAAACAGATGTGTTTGAGAATGTAAATACTACTGTTAAAATAAATAAAAAATATCAAGCTCCATCATATGGCCCATTAAATTATATAGTTTCATCAATATGTTCGAACGAGGTAATAAAATTTGTTGCCACTGGACATAGTATTCTTAAAGAGAAAAGGCTAATAATAAATCCGGATAATTATGAAACGCTAGTTTATGATTATAAAAAAGATCTGAACTTAAATAGTCTTACGCAACATTATCCAGACAATGAAGTGACTGATCAATTTGATATAATTGCAGATTTTTATAAGAATCATAGAGAGGGAGCAAGTTTAAATAGAGTAATTCTCGATGACTATGTAAGAGAGGTAATACTCAAAAAAGAGTATGCTAGTGCGTTGGACATAGGTTGCGGAATAGGCACATATAGTAGAATGCTCGACCTTTGTTCTGCTCGAGTTGTAGCATTGGATACTAATAAAAAAATGCTAGATGTTGCCAGAGAGAAAGGTGGGGGAATTGAATATATTCAATGTGACTTAATTGAATATGAGAGTGATTGCTTGTTTGATTTTGTTATTTTGTCCTTAGTGCTAGATCATATTAATGACTATTATTCATATATAAAAAAAGTTAGGTCCGTAGTGAACCGAGAAGGTAGAGTTCTATGCATAGTACCGAGTCATGTAAAAGACTCGTGCACTAGCCATCAGAACGACAAAATGGTAATAGAAAATTACTTCTACGAAGGAACTCAAACTAAAAGTAGACTTGACGAACATGGGAATTTTTTATGTGAGCTTAATTCATTCAAAAGAAACCTATCAACTTATGTAAATAGCTTTATCGACGTGGGATTCTCATTGGTCTCAATTAAAGAGCCACGGCATCCTGATAAAATGCATTTAGGTTATAATTTTCCTTACTTCACAGTATTGGAGTTTAAATATGGGAATTGACAATGTATTTATTAATAAAGACAAAATGAAGTCATTTGAGTTTAATGAAGATGTATGCAATGTTTTTGATGATATGGTTTCACGAAGTGTTCCAGGATACGAAGACATCCAGGATCTAATAGCATTGATGTTTGATTCTTTTTCATTAGAAAAAATATTTCTTGATGTAGGGTGTTCTACCGGGACAACAATGAATAAGCTGTTATCAACGACACAAGTTAAGCATTGTTATGGAGTCGATGTTTCTGCATGCATGCTTGAAAAAGCAAAAGAAAAGTGTGAGCCTTACAAAGAAAAAGTTACATTAAGTGATCATAACTACCTAAGCGGAGTAAATAAAAACATCTGCGATATTATGAGACCTGATTTTGTTATTCTAAATCTTGTGCTTCAATTTATACGTCCACCAGAAAGAGAGGAGTTTATAAAAAATATAAAGTCATCATGTTCCGATCAAGTCACTATGATTGTCTTCGAAAAGATTATATTTGAGGATCCTGTAATAAATACAACCTACATTGAATCGTACTTAAAATGGAAATATAGTAGAGGATATTCTAAAACTGAAATTGAAAACAAAAGATTAGCTCTAGAGAATAAATTGATACCATATCTTGATTCTGAGAATATAAAATTGTTTAATCGCTGTGGTTTCAGTATGGTCGAGCATTGTTTCTCCTTTTTAAACTTTAGAGGATATCTATGTCGTTGTTAATAGCGGATGTTTTAAATGACAGAATTTATGTAAAGCTCAGTGAATATGAAGTTATTCATATTGAGTCGGCCTCTATTATTAATGAGAATATATTTCATGAAGTGAAAAATAAAAACCATGATGTTATTGAAAAGATAAACGATGTGATTCGAGATGAACTCGACTTTAAAATAAGCCAGGATATTGACGAAGTGATTTTAATTAATGAAGATAAGTATAATCTAAAACAAAAAAGCATAATGGCATTCTCCAATGTGAAGTGTATATATGCACATAGAGGACGACATTGGTTTGATATATTTGATGAAAATGACACAAGCTTTACAGAAGTACTGAGTCGATACTTAAAAACTTATGACATTCATAATCTTGATGGCCTGTATTTGATTTTTGAAAATACAAATGTGACCAATGATAATGACCTAGGTATTAAATTAGCCAATTTCCTAAAAACAATTCAGGACAACTTTGCATCTAATTTGCTTAAAAATATAACAGATGAAAAATGGCGTTTTAGAATAGATGGGGTTGAACTTTACCTACTCGTTTTCTCAAATCATTACCCAAAAAATCACTCTAGGTATTTACCGCTTAACAATACCATTTCATTTCTTATTCAACCAGATCAATCGTTTGATCGGTTTGCTGATAATGATTCTAATCTTATAACAAAAGATAACAAAGAAAAAATCAGGGAAAACTATAGGAAAGAAGGGTGTATCTACAATTATTTACTTTCTGAGTCAAGTGACCATAGAGCTAAATTTGTAAAATCAACTGATACTACTAATGTTATAAACTGGTGGAGTAACTAGAAATGTCTGCTAACAATATCAAAAACTGTGATTTAGTGAAATTATCCTATCCTGATTTCCTTGGTTTTTTTGGAGTGGATAATACTCCTCCTGGAGGAAATGTAACATTGGAAAGCTGGATAAAAAATAGCAAAATAAACAAGGAGTCTTATCTCCTTGACTTGGCTTGCTCAACAGGATTTTCATCAAGAAATATATCGTTAAAAACTGAATGCCGAGCAGATGGAATAGATATATCGCCTCCATCAATTGAGTCAGCAAATGCCTTAGCAATTAAAAATGGGATTGGTACACGAGTAAAGTTTTCTGTTGCAAATGCGGAAAGCATTCCATTTTCTGATAACACTTTCACTCATATTACAGCAGGGTGTTGTTTCGGCTTCATTTCTGATAAAGAGACTGCCTTAAAAGAATGTCATAGAGTTTTGCGAAATGATGGGTATTTGTGCATTTCACCTTTCTTTTATGAATTAACACCAGATAGAGAGCTAATTGATTTGGTGGAAAAACATATAGGGTATCGTCCAGATACAAATAGAGATTATGATTATTGGTATGGTTTTTTCAGTACACGATTTCATCTTATCAGTGAGGAGCTTTTTGATTTGCCTGTTTATACAGATGATGAGATCGAGTTAATTACTCAAACAGCTATTTGTAGCAAGCCTCCTTTCTTGATGTTAAGCGAAGAACAGCAACAGATTTCATTTGATAGATATTATAATACTCGTGTTCTTCTCAATGAGCATGCTAAATATCAGTCAGTTGCATTATGGACAATGAGATCTAAATAATGGCTATTAATTTTAATGAGCTTATTAATAAATATAATAAAGAAGATTATTATTACATTATAGATCTAGATGCTGTCAGGAAAGCAGTGCGCAGATTAAAATCTCATTGGGAGTATTACTTTCCTCAGTTGGAGGTTGCATACTCTTATAAAAGCAATAACTTATCAACGGTGACGGAGTTAATGCTTTCTGAAGGTTTATCTGCCGAAACAGTATCGTTACACGAAATAAATCTTGCTTTAAATGATGGTTTTACAGGCGAGAGTATTTATTTTGATGGGCCAGTTAAACTAAATGAAGAAATTGAGTTCGCTATATCAAATGGTATTAAAATACAGTGTGATAATGCTCTGGAGGTAGAGAGGGTTATACTCATTTCCAACCATATTAAAGTAAAGCCAAAAATATCGTTTCGTCTAAGTGTCGATTATAAATCTATGGGGTTATCTCGTTTTGGAATGAATCGGGATGAATTTCATGAGTCATTGTTGTTACTCCAAGAAAATGGTATTCATCTTAACGGGCTTCACTTTCATTCTGGCTCAAATCTCACATCTCATGACTACCTGATAAAAGCATTAGAGTATTATTCAATTGAAATCAATAAGTTAAAGGATATCATAAATTTTATCGATATCGGAGGGGGCTATCCTGCATCCACTGCAAATTGTGATGCTGTTTTGGTCAATGATAATTATCCAGGACGTGTGCGTGAAGCACTTTTAAAACATGGTATAGATATCAATAAGGTTAGTGTTGTAATTGAGCCTGGTAGGATCTTAACTGAGGATTATGGATATCTAATTTCCGGAATAGCCTCAGTAAAAGAACGCAATGACATTAATATTCTAACCCTATCGGTACCAGGTACAAGTGTGAGATCGGCGCAGTATCATAATAATAGATTTGCGCTTATCATTCCTCAGAGAGATGGAAGTATTGAAACTAGCTTAGCTCATGTTTTTGGCTCTAATTGCTATGAGTCTGATATTATTGCGATGAATATGTCAATACCTGTTGATCTTTCTATTGATGACAAGGTGCTAATATCATCATGTGGTAGTTATGATATAATGAATTCATCGAATTGGATTAGAAGCAAACCTAAGTTAATTGTTATCTCTAACGGGGAGCACCTTCATGATAATTACAGACCTGCCTGAGCAACTTATTACGGGGCGAAAAGTAAAACTATTGCCTCCAGATGTATCATATTATCGTGATGTCTATTCACTTATTTCAAAATTTTCTAAAATACATTTTGAGTTTCTTTTGTGGTCAAATTTAGAGCACACTCTTGATACCTGTTATAAAAATCTTGAAATTGCCTCTGATAATTTCATAAATGACAAAGATGAATACAGGTTCTTAATTATGGATATTCATTCAAATAATTTAGTTGGATGTATTAGCTTATTTATTGTAAATCCTAAAATACCTTTCTATGAAATCGGTTATTGGGTTTCAACTCAATTTATGGGTAAGGGGTTTGTTAAAGAAGCTTGTATTTTAGTAAGAGATATTGCTTGCCATTACTTAAAGTGTCAAAGATTAGAGATCACAATGGCCAGCAGGAACGTACGAAGTGCAGAAGTAGCTCTTCGTACAGGATTCCAGTTAGAAGCTAAACTGAGGAAACATCGATTGGATGGCTTTGGATATATTGATGATACTTGTATATATAGCTATCCTATATAATACCATATATCGTCAGTCGAGTAAGGTAAACATGGATCTATAAGGTCGGAAATCTCTACATCTATAAATTAATGCTTTAAAAAAGTGGTGCCGAACTGCAATTTTGCAACATAATGACGGTCGGCATCTATTGCCTTAGTAGAACGAGCCAGTACACCGTGATGAAAAATTACATCTGCAATAAGAGCTTTTGTTGGGTTGGATAAATTTTTACACACTATCGTATAGAGTCTCGATTGATGCAAGGATATCGGTTCTCTGATACTTCTAGCTTCACTCGTATGTTGTAATGATATGATTTTACGCTATTGTAGTAGATCTACATATAGCGACTGATTTGCTGCTGGGTCTCCTTTTTGCCCACGTAGCCACCCATCATGTTTTCAAACTGCGGATGAAGGGCTCTATCTGACAGTTATCTCATCAGCCTTCACCGCCAACTGACGCATTGCTTTATTCTTTAACGCCATATAACTTGCTGATTTCAATTTTATATCCTGGCTTACACTAGTGCTATGGAATATGGCATCACGTGGTTGGCTACGCCTCTCATATACCATCGCAGAGTGTTGCTTATCAGAGAAGTATCTGTATGAGCTGACATGGAATCAGCCACAGATGAAACCTGTTGCGCTTAAAAAGTAGTCACTGTTGGCACTGCCAACAGCGGCTAAAAAATGAGCAAAATTCATGTCATCTCTTTTCTTTGGAAATGAAAAAGAGTTTTGCATTGCTGCTAATGGTGTCAGCCGAGACTATTTCAAGCCACACACATTTCCGGAAGGATGCTTCTAATGGTTGAATCAGCAAAGAATAATGAACAAAAACCGGCGGCTGCACGCGCTGGTGCATTAAAATCCACTCTTACCGTAGAGCTTCATACCCTCTATGCCATTCGTTTATGGGAAGGGCGACGTAGCCAAAACGCTGATCCTGAAACATCGGGGAAGCGACGCCCTGATATTTATAGTATGCCCCGTTTTATTCTACGAGCAGGGCAGATCAATGAGGCTTCTGGTGAAGATAACCCTTATGCTGATGCTGCAATGGTCGCCCTGGAAGAGACCTTAAATAAAGGTACGCAGTTACTTCAACAGGCTGTTGCCGAGCTGGACAAAACACTGGCAAACATCCCTGCACAAATTTCTCTTTCAGATGTTGCTTCCGTGTCTCCTTTAAATATTGGTGTATTTAGTCGCACTCCTGTGGGATATCGCTGTGTTTTCCTTCTGGTCGGTTATGACCAGCTTGCGATGAAAGCCTTTCAAGCCTGGCACTATGGGCTTATATCACGTTCGGAACGCGACACTCTATTGGACCGAGGGGGGCATTGGATCCGTAGCGTATACGGTGTCGTCCAACACTATCGTCCCGCGAAGGTGACTCGAGATGATATTCGTCTCGAAACCCCCGCAGGTAAGGATGCGATCACCCGTTTGGGTATGCCTGACGAAGATATTATGTCGGGCGCAATACGCTCCTCTTTCTCTCCACCACTCAAGACCTCTGCATTAATTTCCTCTAAAAAAGGAGCTAAATCATGAGTATGAATCGACAGGTAACGTCTTTTTTGATGCCAGGTGTACTCTGCACCGCGTTATTGTTAACGGGGTGCGCAGGCACCGAATTGGGTGAATGGAACAAAAA
The DNA here is from genome assembly GCF_037027545.1 of Serratia sp. 201. Taxonomy (NCBI): domain Bacteria; kingdom Pseudomonadati; phylum Pseudomonadota; class Gammaproteobacteria; order Enterobacterales; family Yersiniaceae; genus Serratia; species Serratia sp. 201. The sequence goes on from NZ_JAXCHC010000004.1 coordinate 17,756, forward strand.
AATCAGTGACGCTGCCCATTCGCTGGCAACCGGTGGCAGCGGCGGCTCCAGTGAGGGTAGCATGCCCTGGATGACCCGGGCCGGTATTTCGGGGCCCCGGCAGGACGTGCAACATACGTATAGCCTCCCGGTGGATGTTGATATCGCGGCGGCACGGCTGAAAAGTCATTATCAGTTCATCTCCTCCGAGGAGCTTGAAAGTCTGCGCCAGCGTGATCAGCACGGTGACTGGAGTGCGAGCTCCATTGATGAAGCACGTCCGGTCTGGTCAGCAAATCGGGGCAGTTATTACAAGATGGGGCAGGAATGGAAAGGCAATGATCGCCTTGAGCTCGAAGTGGTCAAGTCCGGCGTTGGCAGCCGTCTGAAAGTGACATACAGCTCACCGGATGCGTCACACCTGACCGATGCTTACCTTGGGAGACTGATGACGCAGTTGCAGCAGGTTGCCAAAGGTCAGGGCTGAGGGAGGTTATCTGATGCAGCTCTACCTGTGTGAGAAACCCAGCCAGGGTAAAGATATCGGCGCCATTCTCGGGGCGACCCAGCGTAAGCAGGGCTATCTGGCGGGCGCCGGCGTCATCGTTACCTGGGCAATCGGGCACCTGCTGGAGCAGGCTCAGCCGGAAACCTACGGTGAACAGTTCGGTAACCCCTGGCGAGAGTCTGTGCTGCCTATCGTGCCTGCTCAGTGGAAAATGGCGGTAAAAAAAGACACTGCCGATCAGTTTGCGGTCATCCGTGGGTTGCTCAAACAGGTTGATTCTGTGGTGATTGCGACCGATGCGGATCGTGAGGGGGAAGTGATTGCACGAGAATTACTCGAGCATTGCCACTTTACCGGCCCGGTCCAGCGGCTCTGGTTGTCAGCGCTGGACGAGGCCAGTATCCGGCATGCTCTGGCAAACAAACTCCCTGGCGAGAAGACCGCACCACTGTATGAGGCCGGCCTGGCACGCGCCCGGGCTGACTGGATGACGGGGATGAATTTAACCCGACTTTACACGCTTAAGGCCCGTGAGCAGGGATACGGCGAGGTGTTATCGATCGGGCGGGTGCAGACCCCCACGCTGGCGCTGGTCGTGAACCGTGACCGCGAAATCGCCAACTTTATTTCCAAGCCGTACTGGCAAGTCAGGGTCTCGCTGCAGAAGGGGGGGATCGCTTTCCCTGCAAACTGGGTACCTGCCGCCAACTACTGTGATGAGGAGAAGCGTTGTATTCAGCAGAATGTGGCGCAGGCCGTCGTGCAACTGTGTCAGCAAACAGGTCATGCCGTTGTGCTTGAGGTAGGGACCGAGCGCAAGAAAGAATCGGCGCCGCTGGCCTTTGACCTGGGCACCCTGCAGCAGGCTTGCTCACGCAAGTGGGGGATGAGCGCCAACCAGGTGCTGAGTATCGCGCAGTCGCTGTATGAAACGCACAAAGCGACCACATATCCCCGGACGGATTGCGGCTATCTGCCGACATCGATGCGGGAAGAGGTTGCCGATGTGCTGAGTGCGGTTACCCGCACGGATCCAACGCAGAGCGAAAACGTGGCCAGGCTCGACAGGGCCTTTGTTTCCCGCATCTGGAACGACAAAAAAATCACGGCGCACCATGGGATTATCCCGACCAAGCAGCCGTTCGATTTGAGCAAGCTGTCTGCCGATGAGCTGAAGGTCTATCAGCTGATCCGTCAGCATTACCTGGCACAGTTCTTGCCGTTACATGAAGTGGATGTAACTGAGGCTACCTTTAATATCGGCGGACAATTGTTCCGAACCCGTGGCAAGGTCGAGGCGGTGGTAGGCTGGAAAGCACTGTTCCAGCATGACGTGAGCGAGGCGAAAGAGGAGTCGGCAGACACGGATGATGTCCGGTTGCCGGCGCTGGTAAAAGATGAATCCGTCGCGGTTGCCGGCGCGGAGCTTAAAACGCTGCAGACGAAGCCCCCTGGGCATTTTACTGACGGGACACTGATCGCCGCCATGAAAAATGCTGCGGCGTTCGTCAGTGACCCGCAACTGAAGAAGGTGCTGAAAGAGAATGCGGGACTGGGTACTGAAGCGACACGCGCCGGTATCCTGGAAACGCTGTTTAAACGCGGCTACCTGGAGAAGAAGGGAAAAATCCTGCTCTCCACGCCGATTGCCGGCGAACTGATAGATGCGTTACCGACCGCGCTGACCAACCCCGGGATGACGGCGCTGTGGGAGCAGGCGCTGGACGAGATTGCCCAGGGGCAGATGACACTCGAGACGTTCATGAGCCGCCAGGCACAGTGGACGGGCCATCTGGTGGAGAAAGGGAAGACGCAGGCGGTGAAGTTCACCGCGCCTCCTTCACCGCCGTGCCCGACATGCGGTGGGACGATGCGCCGGCGTGCGGGTAAGAAAGGTAGCGGTGCCTTCTGGGGCTGCAGTAATTATCCCACTTGCCAGGGTATCATCAACATTGATGCAAAAGGTGGTCGTAAGGCTAAGCGCTATAAAGCAAAATCACCGGCTAAAAATAAAACAATCGGAGCGGAGTAAGAGATTGTCTGGTGTACATAGCTGAAAGTTTTGCTAATGTGGGCGAGCTTTGATGCAGAGCACCCCGTGGCTGCGGATGGCAGGAAAGTTTAATGCATGGACAATTCTGCTTCAGCCCGTATCGATGGCCTCCACACTCAGGTTGATTGATTAAGCGCATGCGACTTCGTGAAAAGCGCGCCAGGAGTTTACTATCTCTCCTCGAAGTCAGATGAGATCTACTACCAGTTATGGTGCAAACTCCGCGGCGCAGTCTTTGACTGTGCCGTTTTTGTTTTCTCAATTCACAAAATTGATATTCCTGGTTGACAGCAGCAGCACCTGAACTAAAAATGAACAGGCTTACTTGTTGTCTTCGGACAACCACCAATGCTCAGTGGGTCTGTGATGAGCGCCTTCGGGTGACCCTGCTGTTAATTGACAGCCACTAATGATCCCATTACCTGAGAGGATCGCCTTCGGGTGGTAACAAAAGAACGCTTCCTTAGCCTGAGAGGGAGTACGTAGCTTAGCTGCGTGGTACATCTGCCCGCCTTTGAGAGTAGATATCGTTGATAGTGAGCGCGACTTTGCGTAACGATTAAGGCTTATTCAATCTGATCAGACTGTCAGGATATGGCGTATGGCCATACCTGGCTCCCGACGGGAAATACTTTTCCCGTCAGGGAAGGTGTATTTCTCCGTCACCGAATCTTTACTCCTGGAGAAAACATCATGTCTACCCAATCTCAGCAAACATCTACCAAAACTGAATACTTCAACCTGACTATCAAAGGGATGGGGTACCTCAGCAACATTCGTCAAGTTAATGGCCCGAATGGCACCTTTATCAGCTGTGTCATCAATGGACTTTCCGGTCCTACCGATAACGCCAGTTACACGCGTTTCGATGTGACGGTCGCTGGTAAAGAAGCCAGCAGCCTGATCAACCGCTGTCAAAAGTCAGTTGATGAAGACAAAAAAGTCCTGATTGGTTTTGTGCTCAGCAATCCCAAAACGGACATCTTCACGCTCAACAGCGGCGAACATGCCGGTGAACAGCGCGTCAGTCTTAAAGCCCGCCTTATCAAGGTCGATTGGATCAAAATCGGTCAGGAAAAGGTATATCAGGCTGAGAAATCCGACTCTACGCCGCCTCAGCAGGGTTCCGCACAGCAACAATACGCGGAAAACTCTTTCTGATAACGCCCTCTACGCCTCGATTTTTCGGGGCGTTTTTCCCTTTCTAATTCTATTCCCTATGAGGATTCGATTATGGCGTCTCGCGGCGTAAACAAAGTCATACTTGTCGGTCATCTCGGCCAGGATCCTGAAGTCCGTTACATGCCAAATGGCGGTGCGGTGGCTAACATTACCCTGGCGACCTCTGAAAGCTGGCGCGATAAGGCAACCGGTGAGCAGAAAGAAAAAACCGAATGGCACCGTGTTGTGTTGTTCGGCAAGCTTGCTGAAATTGCCGGTGAATATTTGCGTAAGGGCTCACAAGTCTACATTGAAGGCTCCCTGCAGACACGCAAATGGACCGATCAGGCCGGTGTTGAAAAATACACCACTGAAATCGTCGTCAACATTGGCGGCACTCTGCAGATGTTGGGTGGGCGTTCGCAACCTGCCAACGCAGGACAATTAGGTCAGGGCAGTTGGGGCAAACCTCAGCAACCGCAACCTTCGCACAGTGGTACGCCGGCTCAGCAACCCCAACCAGCGCAATCGGATGGGAATGCCGCGCCGATGGATTTTGACGATGACATACCGTTCCTTGGGTTTGGTTATGGTATCGCAAAATCAGCCATTTACGCTTTGTGATCGTCGGGAGACATTATGCCGACAATACTTAGAGTAGGTGGTTTTCGCTTTTACTTTTACAGTCATGAACCTAACGAACCGGCGCATGTCCATATTGATAAGGGCAATGCAACCGCTAAAATATGGTTACATGATGTCAGTATTGCGCGTAGTGTGGGATTTGCATCACATGAACTGCGTATACTGCAGCGTCTGGTGACTGAACATCGGACACTTTTACAGGAGGCCTGGGATGCTTACTTTACGCAATGAAAATGATCTGCGTGTAATGAATGTCCGCATCGATGATGACCGTTTGTCGGTTGATTTGATGGATGGCCGAACTATTTCGGCACCGTTAGCTTGGTATCCCCGGCTTGCGGCCGGTACGCAGGCGCAACGGGAAAACTGGGAACTCTGCGGGGCTGGAATGGGTATACACTGGCCAGATCTGGATGAGGACTTAAGTACGGAAGGGTTGTTGATGGGAGCGAAAGGCATTACTCGTACCCCTTCATTATCCTGATGTTGTTCCTCGTCATCTGACACTAAACGCTGACCTTCGGGTTGGCGTTTTTTTTTGAATAGCAATAAAGAGTTGTTAATTGAGCCTCCCGGACGGTAACCGCACAGTGACACCTGCCAATTGTCACTGAACAGGAAATCTTCCGGATGAAAAAAACAATTCTCTTCTCTTCCCTGGCTGCACTCATGCTGACCGGGTGCGTTACTCAGCAGCCACTGCAGCAACGCGATATTTCCCCTGTCACGCCTTCGGTTACCGTCACCCGCAACGTTCAACCGGTCAGCCCGGATGCTTACGGGCAGGTGCCTGAGGTCGTGCGCTACGACCGTTATTTACTGGTCAGCACCGACCCGGCAGCCGTTCAGCGTGATCCGCTCTCGCAAATCATCGATATCCGTATTCCGGCATCAGTAAAACCGACGGTGGCTGACGCGTTGCGTTATGCGCTGCGCCAGTCTGGCTATTCCTTGTGCGCGACCGGACCTGCAAACGGCGTGCTGTACCGGCAGGCGTTGCCGGCGGTGCAGTACCAACTGGGACCGATGCGTTTGCGTACCGCGCTGCAGGTACTGGCAGGCCCCGCGTGGCAGCTCGAGGTAGACGACGTGCAACGTGTTGTCTGCCACAGCCTGCGTGACGGGTATCAGTTGCCGGCGACACAGCTGCCGCCAGTGACGGTGGCGCCGGCCAGGGCGGTTTCAGCACCGGTTTCAGCGCATCCTGCTGCGACGGTCATTGCACCTCAGCCCGTTAACGCGGTACCGACAACCGGCGGGTGGCTGAAAAAATGACTGAGCATAATGAAGACATGGTGCCGATGACACCGGCAAAAAAAGGGTTGCTGCGAAGCCCAACCTTCTGGGGGGCAACGGCCGGCGTCGTTGTTGTCCTGGTGGCTGGTCTCGTCGGTTCAGGGGCTATCAGGCATGTGGACCAGCGTATTGCCCTGCTTGAGCAGGCACAGAAAGCACTGGCACCGCAGGATGGCATGAACTCTATGGCCGATGAGCTGCAGGCGCAGGCTAAACAGCTTAAAAGCCTGGCTGAACGTCAGGACTCGCTCACGCGGCAGATTGGTGCGCTGACGCTAACCAATGGGTTACCGGAAAAACTTGAGCAGCAACTGCAGGCTCAACAGGTTGAGTTAAATGCGCTGAAAGACAGCATTGAGTCCGTGAAAAAGTCAGCGACTGAAAAGCTTGTACCGACTGTAGCCCCCTCAACGGACGTCCCCGCTGCACCTTCAGCGACCGCCAAAATCACCCCAAAGCACAAGCCCACGCCAATTAAATCCTCCCCGCGTAATGCGGGACCTCGTGTGGCGCGCAAAGCGCCATTCGTGCTGACCGGGGTTGAGCAGCGCGGGACATCGGCCTTTGCGGCTGTGGCGCCGCTGGGGTTCAGTGATTTGTCGCAGGTGCGGTTAATCGGGGAAGGGGAGTCGGTCGCCGGCTGGATCCTGGTCAGTGCCGGCTATGGGCAGGCGACATTTCGTGTGAACGGCCGCCTGCAGACTGTCAGCGCTCAGTAAGGAGAAGATGATGAAACTGAAATACAGCGTGATTGCCCTGATGCTGCTGAGCCCGTTATCACAGGCAGCGCAGCAGACGACTATTGAGAACAGCCAGTCTACCCTGAGCGAGATTCAGCAGAGCCAGGCCAACAAGACGGCGCAGCAGGGCAGACAGTGGGGCCTCAGTGGGGAAGAGTACCAGCGTTATCAGCAGTTGATGGATGGCCCTCGCGGGACGCAGTCTCCGGGGCTTGATCCGTTAACTGCCCTTGGTATCGAGGCACAGAGCGATGCCGAACGTAAAAAGTACGCGCAGCTGTGGGTAAAGCAGGAGTTCGCCCGCACAGAAAAAGAACTCAAGTTCCAGCGTGAGGTGGATGCGGCCTGGCAGCGCCTTGGTGTGTTGCCGGTGAACATGGGGAATGCGGCCGGTATCGCACATGACACCGGCGGGCGACTGGCGCTGTTCGTGAAAGCGAAGGACTGCGGGCAGTGCGATGCACGCCTGGCGGCGGTGCTGGCAGATAACCGGCCGGTCGACATTTACCTGGTTGACAGCAAGGGTAATGACAGTCTGCTGCGCGAGTGGGCCCGGGCGCATCACATTCCCGTCGACAAGGTACGCGCACGTCAAATCACGCTGAATCATGACGGTGGCCGCTGGATGAAATTCGGCAACGGCCTGATGCCAGTGGTGCTGCAACAAGGGGAAAACGGATGGACACTCGCCGCATTCTGACCCGGGGGCTATTGCCCCTGTTTGCCCTCCTCACCGTTGTGAGCGGTGGCGTCGTTCACGCCGCCACCCAACAGGTTCCTTCCGGTTATCGGGAGGTGGCGCTGCGCCACGGGGTGCCGCCGGAGTCCCTGTACTCGGTGGCACTGGCCGAGACATCGATGGCGCCGAAAAGCATCATCTCTGTGACTCGCGGGGCTGGCCCGGCCCCGGATGTTGAGCGTCCCTGGCCCTGGACCATTAACGTGGCCGGCAAAGGATATCGTTACGCCAGCCGCCTGCAGGCCTGGGAAGCACTGCAGCGCTTTTTGAAAACACATCCTCGCAAGCGCATCGATGTCGGGATTGCCCAGGTCAATCTGGGCTGGAACGGCCATCACTTCACGTCGAGCTGGGAGGCGTTTGACCCTTACACCAATCTCAACGCGGCAGCGGCCATCCTGCGGGAATGCTATGACCGCAATCCCGGAAGTTGGCTGGTTGCCGCCGGGTGTTATCACCACCCCGCCGGCGGCGCACCGGCAGCCCGGTATAAATCCATCGTGAGTGGCAAGCTGGCACGCCTGAACGGCAGGGATTCCGCTCCGAATCGGAAGGTCAGTACAACCCCCACGGCCACGGCGTTACCGGCACAAACGGCGGCGCTGACGTGGGTTGAACCACGGAGCCAGTAAGCATGATGAACGTTAGTTTGACGAAGCAACTGGAAGAACTGAAAGACCAATTGCCGGCGGCGCTGGCTACATGGCAGCAGTCGAAAGGCGGGAAAATCACCGTTGGATGGATGCATGCCGCTAACCCTGAAGTCATCGGCGCTTTGCTTGAGCTGCTCGATGGCCATGAGCAGGAGGACGCATGAAAACGCTTGAGATGATTAAAAACCTGGCAGAACGCAACGCCGTTGTTGTCAGTGCTGACGTACTCGCTGTGTTTGCAGCGCTGGAAAAATCGCATCAGCGCATCGGAGAGTTGGAGTCTCAGCTGCAATCGGGGTTTACGCCGGAGGCGCTGGCTCAGGAAGAACGAGCGGAAAATGCCGAGCAGCGCGTAGCAGAGTTGGAATTCATGCTGAGGAACACATAATTATGAAAAAATTGAATTTCCTGCTGTTTGGCCTGAGTCTGGTGACCACCACTGCGCTGGCCAACCTGAACGTGATCGCCGATATCGGTGGTGAAGATGCTTCGCCATATTTTGAAGGTATCAACCGTCAGGAGGGAGCGCAATCGTCTCCGGTCGTGCCGCCAGCGCCGGCATCGCCCGCTGAGGCCGAGGCGGCCGCGTTGCCTGTGGCAACGCCAGAGCTGACACCCGGCGATGTGGCTGACAGACCGCTGCAGTTACCGGGGATTGGTTCGTTGTTTATTGTGGGGGATGACGATGCCAGTCGTCTCTGGCTGCAGGCGAATGCGGAACAACTCAAATCCCGGCATGCTGTGGGTCTCGTCGTTAACGTCAGTAACCTGCCTGCCCTGCAGGCGCTGCGTGAGCTGGCGCCGGGTGTGCCGATGGCGCCAGCCTCCGGCAGTGAGTTGGCGCGCCGGCTGCAGCTGTCGAATTACCCGGTTCTCATCACTGATACCGGTTTGTCCCAGCAGGTTACACCATGATGTCTCCGCAGCATGTCGGTATCGCGCTGATGGCGAATCCGGTGCTGGCCGTCCTGCTGACAGGGCTGTTTATTGCGGTGATGGCCGGGTTGAATCTGCGTGGCCGTGAGTCGGCCTCCGTACGCCGCCACCGGCGTTACCGTGCGACTGCTGCCCGTGTTCTGCAGCGACTGCCCCAGTTGGGCGGCAATGGTCAGCGTCTGGCCTATCTGCGCAAAATCAATCCCTACGTTTTTGAAGAGCTGCTGCTCCTGGCGTTCGAGCGTCAGGGGTATGCGGTTATCCGCAATACCTCCTACAGCGGCGACGGCGGCCTGGACGGTCAGGTCATTATTGAAGGCAAGACCTATTTCATCCAGGCCAAACGGTACGGCCGGGCAATCACACCGTCTCATATCAAGAGTTTTGGTGCATTGCTGAGACATCACCATTGCGACGGTTTTTTCATTCATACCGGCCGTACCGGCCAACTGAGCCATGCTTTGCTGCAGAACCATCCCCACGTCCACCTGGTTAGTGGCCAAAAGCTGCTGGCGTTACTTGCCGGCAATACAGAGTGGATGTTTTTTTTAACCGTGAATTCGGTCACCAACCTGAATGATAAGGAAGGTCGTCATGAGTAATCGCCATGTGATGGAAGCGCTGCTGCGCCCGGCGGTAGAATTGAATACCGCGATCGTTGCCGGTGCTGCGGCAGCGATTTGTTTTGCTGCTCCCTGGTCGGTCGCCCTGGCGCCGTCGGTGAGTTATGTTACTGCCGGCGGGTTTGCGGTGCTGTCCGCGGTACGAGCACGGCAGGGCCTGCGGGTGGTCCGTTATCGCCGTAATCTGCGTCGGTTACCGCGCTATGTTATGACCAGCGCACAGATCCCGGTGAGCCGGCAGCGGCTGTTCCTAGGGCGGGGTTTCCGTTGGCAGCAAAAGCACACCCAGCGCCTGATGGATACCCGTCGGCCGGAAGTGGAAAAATATGTCCAACCGTCGCAGTTGTACCAGATGGCGCGCCGACTGGAGCTTAAAACCGAATATACCTTGCCGTGGTTGTCCCAGCTGCTGCGCAAGGATTCTCCACTCAATCCGGTGCGGCCGCTGCCACCGGTCGGGGGGAACCCGGCGATCCATGGTATTGAACCCGATGAGCTCGATGTCTCAATGGCACTGGGTGAACGCGTAGGGCATAGCCTGGTGTTGGGCACTACCCGTGTCGGTAAGACCCGCCTGGCGGAACTGCTGATCACCCAGGATATTCGCCGCGGTGATATCACCATTGTGTTTGATCCGAAAGGGGATGCTGACCTGCTGCGGCGTGTTTGGGCTGAAGCCCACCGTGCCGGCCGTGGGGATGAGCTGTTCATCTTCCACCTGGGCTGGCCGGATATCTCGGCACGCTATAACGCCGTCGGGCGCTTTGAGCGTGTGTCCGAAGTGGCCGGGCGTATTTCCGGGCAACTGAGCGGAGAGGGCAATAGTGCTGCGTTCCGTGAGTTTGCCTGGCGATTCGTCAATATTGTGGCGCGTGCCCTGGTCGCGCTGGGTCAGCGTCCGGACTATCAGTTGATCACCCGTTACGTGAACAACATCAGCGAGCTGTATGAGACCTACGCAAAGAAAGTGATTGAAGCGCGTATGCCGGCGCTGCAGCAACAAATCGACAACAGCCTGCAGGTGCTGACGGAGGACGATGTCCCGCGCAATATGCAGGGCCAGCCGAACGCGATAAAAATCATGGCGGTGGAAATGGCGCTGAGTTCCGAGGCCGGCAAGCAGCTGTATGATCCCATTCTCGATGGACTGCGTAGTGCCGTGAGATATGACCGTACCTACTTCGATAAAATTGTGGCGTCACTGCTGCCGCTGCTGGAAAAACTTACCACCGGCAAGACCGCCGAGCTCCTGGCGCCGAACTATATGGATATGAGCGACCCGAGGCCCATTTTTGACTGGGAACAAGTTATCCGCAAGCGCGGTATTGTCTACGTGGGGTTGGATGCCCTGTCGGACGGGGTGGTCGCCTCTGCCGTCGGCAACAGCATGTTTGCCGACCTGGTGTCGGTTGCCGGTCATATTTATAAACACGGCATGCACGGCGGGTTGCCGACCCGGGCAGACGGTAAACTGCCGATCAACCTGCATTGTGACGAGTTCAACGAGCTGATGGGGGACGAATTTATCCCGCTTATCAACAAAGGCGGCGGCGCCGGTATGCAGGTGACGGCCTACACGCAAACCGAGTCGGATATCGAGGCGCGCATCGGCAGTACCGCGAAGGCGGCTCAGGTGACAGGTAACTTCAATACCCTGATTATGCTGCGTGTGCGTGAGAACCGCACTGCGCAGTTGCTTACCACACAGTTGCCGGAAGTGGATATCTACACCAAAACCCTGGTATCAGGGCATGCCGATACGGCCGATGTGGAGAAGGGACAGGATTTTACCTCCAATACCCAGGACCGCGTCGGTACTGTGAAAGCCCCTCTGCTTGCCCCGGCGGATGTGATTAACCTCCCGAAAGGGCAGGCGTTCGCGCTGCTGGAAGGTGGTCAACTGTGGAAGATTCGGATGCCACTGCCCAGCGGCGACAGGGATGATGCGTTGATGCCGGCCAACCTGCAGAAGATTGCCGAGGAGATGCAGCGCAACTACCGTACCAGCGAGTCCTGGTGGTCTGCCAGCACGGTAATGCCGGATGTTGCCATCCAAGGGGGGCTGAATGTCGCAAGCGGTGAATAATCAGCCTCAGCAGCTCGCACAACCCCGTAAGCATGGGCTGTTTTACAATGTACTGTGGGGCTGGCCGTGGATGCTGATCGGTATGTTCCTGGCTTCGCTTTTGGTGAGCCTGGTGATCGAATATGTCGGGATGGCATTCATCTGGCCGGAGCTTGGCGCGTCGCACAGTGAAGCGGTGATGAACACCGAGTTGGGGTATCTGTCCTCTGAGTTTACACGCAGCCTGCTGTTGTCTGAACCGTCAGTGACCGTCACCCGCTGGATTATGATGGCGTATCAATGGACCTTCGTGGACAGTGGCTTTTTGGACTGGATTAAGCAGGCGTATGACACGCAGGTACACAGCCAGAATGCCGTGGCCAGGGAGTTGAACAGCTGGAGCGGTTGGCTGGCAGCCACGCTTAAAGAGTACCTGATGGCAACGGTGTACGTCACCGTGATCACCCTGGTACGCGTGACCATTTTAGTGCTGTCCATCCCGCTGTTTATCCTGGTGGTCCTGGTTGCGCTGACCGAGGGGTTGGGGCGGCGTGATATTCGGCGCTATGGTGCCGGCTATGAGTCAAGCTTTGTCTACCACCACGCCAAGCTGATGGTGAAGCCGGCGGTGTATATCCCCTGCATGCTGTACCTGTCCTGGCCAACGGCGGTATACCCCAATCTGCTGTTGTTGCCGGCCGCTATCCTGCTCGGCATTGCGGTGACAGTGACGACAGCGTCGTTTAAGAAATATTTGTAGGTCAGAAATCCAGGCTGGACGGCGGCGTACAAAACTGGCTTTTGTGCGCTGCCGTCAGCAGACAAGCCGCTCGCGGCGCGGCAGTTCTTAACTAACTTAGTGTACGATAGAGGATTTTTTTATTAACTCACCTGCTTTATATAATCTTGACATTTTGTTTAGACTAATAATGACAAGGAATAAACCTGATAAGGTTAAGTAGATGGTTATTCCTATCTGCGCGTTAGTTGTTAATTTTCTGAAGATGTCACCTATTATTGAATCTCTAAAAGGTTGGTAAAATATTGGGCTGAATAGCATTGCTGCACCAATGAAATAGATCGTTGATGTTGTTATTGATACTATATTTTTATAAAGTGTGTTGTTATAGCGTTGTCTTTTCCAAATAAAGGTCCTATCTACTACATTAATTTTTAGGTAGTTTGAGCAAGTATGATAATCCTCGATGCCTTCAACTGGATTGAGCATGTTAAGTAAGGTGTATCTTTCATCTCGTGTTAACCCTTTCTCTCTTATTATTGCCGCGTAGCCATACTCTCCGGCAATTTCCTTCAGTCTTTGCTCACCTAGCTGGTTACCAAGTTCGAATGTAAATTTGCTTAACTTTGAGTACCTTTCGAATAGGTGGTCTGTTCTCAAACCCCATTTTTCTTTATGCCCAATTGCGGCTAATAATATTGTTAGTGTAGGTAGTATTATTTTGGTGAATATATCAATTGCACTCATTTTGCGATGTCCTTTCGAGTGTTAGGTAATTGAAAAAACTAATTTGATTTGTAACACGTCGTTGAGTATTACCCTATTTGGGAAATTTTCAAAATTCCATAAAGAGTTATCCGCTGACCTCCCGCCCCATCTGCCGCACCCTGAGAGCACCCTAAATCATCAAGGAGTGCTTGTGTATGCCTATCCCCGTTGTTCGTGGTCTCGGCGCCAGCTGTTTGCTGGGGCTGACTTTGCTGACTGCATTGCCTGCCTTTGCCGCTGAAAAAGATGAGTTGGCTTCTGCCCAGCGCATGCTGATCCAGGTACAGGCAGCGCTTGAACGTGCGCGTGTCGCCGCCGTTCAGGCTGATCCGTCGGAGCGCGGTCGTTTCTTCTTCGACTATGCCCGCGCTACCGCCGATCTCAAGACCATCAATGCCGGCATTGACCGCTATCTGGAACCTTCGCGCGCGCAACCGCGTGATGGTAGCGCGGTGGCTGGCAATTATCGTCGGGAGCGCCCCTGATGGCCATGAATGCGGCGCAGGAACAGGCCTTCAAGGCGGCCAGCGGCGGCGTTGAAGTTAATATCCTGTCGCTGATTTGCATCGGCGGGTTGCTCGCGGTGCTGTTTGTCTGGGCGGCCTGGGCTTTGGTTGATGTTTACCAGGGCTGGAGCAACGAAAAAGTACGCAATGGGGCGTTGGTTCACTTCGTCATCAAAACCGTGCTGTTGCTGGTTGTTTCAATCTGGATGTTTGCCAGCTGACCTGTGAAGGCGCTGGACCGTATTTCACGATGATATTTTCACACACCAATAAGGAATGTTTTATGAATGCTGTAGTTCGTCTTTTCCGTCAACTCTGCGCGCGTGCCGCAGTAGCCACTTCCCTGGCGTATGTCGCCAGCCAGCCGGTGCAGGCGGCTCTGCCATCGGTTGAGCCCCCGTCCTCCGGCGGTGGCGGTGGTCTGATGGATACCATCAAAGGCTATTTCCAGGACGGGATCGTTATTATCGGTCTGGTCGCCGCTGCGGTGGCCTTCCTGATTGTCGCCAACGCCGCGATCCATACCTTTGCCGAGGTCCGTGATCAGAAGGCGACCTGGGCCAAGTTCGGCGCCATCGTGCTGGTTGGTGTGGTGCTGCTGGTCACTGTCATTTGGCTGGTTGGCAAGTCTGCCGAAATCCTGTTCTAAGGTTACCCGCCATGCAGACTATCCGATTTTTACCTGACCGCCTCAATGCCGAGCCCGTTGTTTTCCGGGGGTTTACGACCCCGGAGATGGGACTGGCGGCGTTAGCCGGCGTGGGACTGGGTCTGCTCGTGTCGTTGCCGTTTCTTCCTCTTGCCGGTTGGGTCGTGATACCCACCGGCATGCTGGTGACGCCGCTTCTCGTCATCTGGTTTGGAGGCAGTCGGCTGACGCGCCTTAAGCGCGGTAAACCGGAGAATTATATCTGGCAGCGCCTCGAGGCGCGTAAACGTCGCATGGGGTGGGGGGATCCCACCCTGATTATCGACAAACAGGGCTGGTCGTTGCGTCGCAGCCGCGTTGTTAAGAGGTCCACATGAGCCGTTTCAGACATGCGGTTAAAAACCGCGATCAGCACATTCTCACGTTACGTATTGCCTGCGGTGTGCTGGTCGTTTTCCTTCTGGTGGCCAGTATCGGCTGGATGCGGGCGCCAGATAATTTGACTATCCATAACCCGCCAGACCTGCGCAGTGGTTCTACCCGTGCCTGGTGGGAGGTGCCACCGTCCACGGTTTACAGCTTCGGTTTTTATATCTTCCAGCAACTCAATGCCTGGCCAAAGAACGGTGAGGTGGATTACCCGGGTAAAATCAATGGCCTGTCACCGTACCTGACGCCGTCGTGTGAGCGCTTTCTGAAAGCGGACGCCAAAAAGCGTAGCGAAAGCGGTGAGCTTGCCGGCAGAACGCGCGTGGTGTTCGAAATCCCTGAGCACGGCTACAACGGCCGCTATAACCAGAGCCCGGTGACGGTCAAAGGCCGTGATAACTGGGTAGTGCGTCTTGACCTGGTGGCGGATGAGTCTTTTGCGGGCGAACCGGTGAAACGTGCACTGACACGTTACCCGCTGAAAGTGGTGCGCGCAGAAGGGGATCCGGAGCGTAATGAGTTTGGTCTGGCGCTGGATTGTTACGACAGCATGCCACAGCGTCTTGCTGCGGCGCCGGCGGAACCCGCGCCTGAGAAAAAAGGAGTCTTCCAATGATGAAAGCACGTGTTCTGGCGCTTTCCCTGAGTGTACTTCCCCTGGCGGCGACGTTCAGCGTGCCGGTTACCCAGGCGGAAGAGCTGATGAAATGGGAGCGTATCCCGTTGCAAATCCCGCTGGCCGTCGGCAAGGAGCGGGTGCTGTTTGCCGATAAAAATGTCCGCGTCGGTTTCCCGCCGGCGCTGAACGGCAAGCTGCGGGTACAAAGCAGCGGCGGTGCGGTTTACCTGAAAGCCGATGCGGCTTTCCCGCCAACGCGTCTGCAGCTGCAGGACGTCGAAAATGGGGAGATTATTCTCCTGGATGTGACGGCATCGGACAAAGGCTCGGCCGAACCGGTGCGCATTGTTTACAGCGGTGACGTGACCGCAGTCAGCAGCAGTAATGACACGCCTGCTGCTTCAGGGGGAAACAACGCGGCGCCCGGGGCGGATAACGGCACCCAGGCGAAGCGTAAAAAAGTCAAATACAACGCGCCGCTGCCGGTCGTCCTGACGCGTTACGCAGCACAAAGTCTGTACGGCCCGGTGCGCACGGTTGAAGCGGTGCCAGGCATTCATCCGGTCAACCCGCACCTGCCGAAACGTATCACCACTCTGTACCCGTCAGAGCCGGTGGCCATCACGCCGCTGGGCGGCTGGGGCATTGGCAGCCGCAACGTGGTGGCGCTGAAAGTGCAGAACACGGCCAGCCGCAAAATCACGCTCGATCCCCGGGTACTGCAGGGGCAGTTTGTGACGGCGACGTTCCAGCACCGCTATCTCGGCCCGGTGGGGACCCCGGAAGACACCACAACGCTGTATCTGGTCACGTCCGGTCGCCTGGACGGGGCGTTTGTCGCGGAGCCATCAGTGGTTCGCAAAGCCGTAAAAGCGGTGAAGAAGGGGACTGGTCATGGCTGATGTGAAATCCAACATGCTGCCGAAAGTGATTGTGTTCGGCGTGCTGGCTGCATCCATTGTCGTCGGACTCAAAGCCTGCAGCGGTGGTAAAACGCAGGAGGAGACTCAGCAGGCGCATAACGTGCTGGCCAGCATGTCGCCGGAAGAGCTGCGGGCGCTGGGCGTGGAGGGGGATACCCCGGAGGACACGCTGCGTACCCTGGTGGGCACCCTGCGTACTACGCGAACCCAGCAGGCCGAGTTGCAAAGCAACATCGACAAGGTGTTGAAAGAAAACGAAGCGCTGCGCAAGCGTAATACCAATGTGTCCGGCCAGGTCAATGAGGCCGTGGCCGGCTTCCAGAAGCAGGCCGAACAGCGCCAGCAGCAGCTCCAGCAGGAGCAGCAGACGCTGATGGGGAAAGTCCAAACGCTGACCGAGCAGTTGGCCGGAAATAAAGACAAGGCGAAGAACGACAGTGATATCCCGCTCGGTCTGGGGCTGGATGGCATGGGCGCGGGCGAGGGCAGTGCGGCGGCAGGCCAGGACGGGTTGATGTGGGTCGGACCGAAGGACATGAAAGAACCCGACCCACGTAATCCGAACAGCGCCAAAGACGGCCCGCAGTTTCCGACGTCGTTCTTGTCGGACAACGCTATCACGCGCCAGAAAGCGGCCTATGAGCAGCAGGTGAAAGGGCATACCAATGAAAAAGGGGCGGAGGAGAGCGCCGAGCCGGTGTTTACCCTGCCCGAGAACTCCACCCTGGTGGGCAGTAGGTCCATGACGGCGCTGCTGGGCCGCGTGCCGATTAACGGCACGGTGACCGACCCCTACCCATTTAAGCTGATGATTGGCAAAGACAACCTGACGGCGAACGGCATCGAGCTGCCGGACGTGGAAGGGGCGATTGTCTCCGGGACGGCCAGTGGCGACTGGACGTTGTCGTGCGTGGCCAGGTCAACAGCATCACCTTCGTGTTTGCGGACGGGACGGTACGCACCTTGCCGCATCCTGACACCAATATGAAGGCCAATAGCAACAACAATAGCGGTAACAATGGCAAAGACGTCAGCACCACCGCCGGCATTGGCTGGATCTCTGATGACAACGGCATCCCGTGCATCGGTGGAGAGCGTAAGTCCAATGCCTCGACCTACCTGCCGACTATCGCCGCCTTGTCAGCCGCCAGCGCCGCCGGGGAAGGGATCAGCCAGGGGCAATACACCACGCAAAACAATGTGAATGGCATCACCTCGACCATGACCGGTAATGCCGGCCAGGCCGTGCTGGGCAAGGCGCTGTCAGGCGGGATGAAAGAGACCGCCGATTGGGTGCGTGAGCGCTACGGCATGATGTTCGACGCCGTGTACGTTCCCCCGGGCCAGAAACTGGCCGTGCACATTACCCGCCAGCTGGCGATCGACTTTGAGACCAAAGGGCGCAAGGTGCGTTACGACTTCAGCCTGCCTGGCGAAGACGGTAGCACCGGCGGACTGGATTAACACGTCATTCAGAGGAGGAGAAGCATGCTGTGGCGTCAATGTGAAAAGATGAGTCGCCCACAGAGTTGGGCGCTGGTCTTGCTGTCCTGCAGCGCGTTTTGGTTAGGTGTGCTGCTCCTGCTGTGTTTGCTTGTAAGGGAATGATAATCATGCGGAAAAATCTGTTTAACCGGGGCCTGGCGACCGCTGTCATTGTCAGCGCCATGGCGTTGGCCGGCTGTTCGACGTCGAAAGAAGAAATGCTGCCGCCAGGCGACAGCTCGATGCTGGAATTATGGCAAGGTGAGGATGGTGGTGGCACGGTGCGCAATGCGGTGGCGGCGCGCGACAGCCTGCGCCGGCCGCTCACCGAGAGCGAAAGCCAGGCAACAGCCGCGAGCGATCGCAGCTACAGCCGCACGCAGGAAAGCGAAATCAGCCAGCAGTTCCCGCGCCTGCCGAATCCCGACCTGGTGATGTACGTGTTCCCGCACCTGGCGGATGGCAACGCGCCGGTGCCGGGCTACAGCACCGTGTTTCCCTTCTACAGCCAGGTGCAGTATGCGATGCCGGGTGAACGGACGGAGGCTTACTGATGCGGTTTTCCCTGTTTGATAAAAAGCGCCTGATGCGAAAAAAGCCGGCTGCTGCTGCCCAGGGCGCACTGAACGTGACCGAGGATGGTGTGCCGCTGTCTGTCGACGGCCGTGAGCCATTACGGCGCCAGGGCAAGATGACGGTAAAGGATGAGCAACAGGTGTATCACGCCAATCCGTCCATCGTTGATTACCTGCCCTGGGCGGAGTTTCTCGACCGTGAGCAGTGTATCCTGCTCGATGACGGCGTATCTGTCGGCGCTGTGTTTGACATCACGCCGGTGGCGACCGAAGGGCGGACGGACGATCGCCTGGAGCAGATGCGTGACACGGTGGAGGATGCCCTGCAGGACTCGTTTGACGAACATGATGAAAACCCCTGGATCGTGCAGTTCTTCTGCCAGGATGAGAACAATGTCGAGGCGTATATCGACAGGTTGCGACGGTATGTCAAACCCCACGCGCAGGGCAGTGCGTTTACTGAAGACTGGCTGAAAGAGACCGAGCGCCATCTGCGCGGGATTGCCCGTCCGGAAGGCCTGTTCAAAGATACGCTGATAACAGACCAGCCGTGGCATGGGCAGCAGCGACGGACCCGCATGGTGGTCTATCGCTGGGTGGGTAAGAGCAATCATGATCCGATGCCACCGATTGCCATGCTCAATCAGACCTGTGAGCGCGTGACCGGTGCCCTGGCCGGTGCCGGCGTTGCCTGCGTGCGCCAGAACGGTGCGCAGGTCCATGACTGGTTGCTGCGTCATTTTAACCCCAGCCCGGAGTGGGTGGATAAAGAGACGCTGTACCGCGATGCCGCCTATTTTGACAGCCGTGACACGCCGGAAGGTGCGATGCCGGTGCAGAATGATTTTGCCGAAACCCTGCTGTTCACCCCGCCCGTATCCGATCCTGACCACGGTGTATGGTGGTTCGATAACCAGGCGCATTGCGCGATCCCGGTCGAGAAACTGCGCCGTCCGCCGGAGCCGGGCACGATCACCGGTGAAATGAAACGCGGCGAGAAGAAAATCAATGCGCTGATGGATCTGTTCCCGGAAGGGACGATGGTATGTATGACCATCGTGGTGCAACCGCAGGACACGCTGGAAAACGATTTTAACCGACTTGCTAAGAATGCCGTCGGTGAGAATACCGAATCCGGGCGCGTGCGTCAGGACGTGGCGCAGGTCAAGGAATACCTGGGTAATCGTCACAAGTTGTACCGTGCCGGTATCACCTTCCTGCTGCGTGCCGGCGATCTGACCGCGCTCAATCACAAGCGTGTCGATCTCACCAACGTGCTGCTCGGCGCCGGCCTGCAGCCGGTTCGCCCGGAGTTTGATGTGGCGCCGCTCAACACCTACCTTCGCGCATTGCCGATGTGTTTTAACCCGGAGACGGACAAGAAACACTGGTATACCCGGCTGACCTGGGTGCAACATCTCGCGGGGCTCTTACCGGTGACTGGCCGCGAAACCGGGACCGGTCACCCCGGCATGAGTTTTTTCAACCGCGGTGGGGATACGCTGACGTTTGACCCGCTCAACAAGCACGACCGGAGTCAGAATGCGCACATGCTGTATTTTGGTCCGACCGGCGCGGGGAAATCGGCCACGTTGTGCGCGACCCTGTCGCAGCTGATGGCAATACACCGGCCGCGGCTGTTTATTGCCGAAGCAGGGAACTCGTTCGGGCTGCTGGCCGATTATTTCGAAAGCCTGGGGCTCAGTGTCAACAAGGTGAGTATCAAACCGGGCAGTGGCGTCTCGCTGCCGCCGTTCTCCTACGCGCATAAACTCGTCGACGATGCGTTAACCTCGCTGGCCCTGGATGAAAATGAACTGCCGGACATCGATGCCGATGACGACGAGGATGAAGATAAGCGCGATTACCTGGGAGAAATGGAAATCTCGGCGCGCATGATGATCACCGGCGGCGATGCGAAGGAAGAACATGAACTGAAACGCGCCGACCGCGCGATGATCCGTGAGGCGTTGCTGATAGCAGCGCGGCAGACCTATGACGAAGGACGGCAGATGTTGCCGGCAGACCTGCAGAAGGCACTGTACGCCATATCCAAAGACGAAGGGAGTGATATCCGTAACGTCCAGCGCCGGGCCAAAGCGGCCGAAATGGCGGAGTCGCTCGGGATGTTTACCCAGGCCGGCAGCTTTGAAGCGGAGCTGTTTAACCGTGAGGGCAGCCTGTGGCCAGAGGCGGATGTGACCCTGATTGACCTGGGGCATCTGGCACGTGAGGGCTATGAGGCACAGATGGCGCTGACGATGGTGAGCCTGACCAACACCATCAACAACATTGCCGAACGAGACCAGTACTCGGAGCGGGATATTGTGTTCGCGGTGGATGAGGCGCACATCGTGACGGTGAACCCGCTGCTGGCGCCGTACATGACCAAAATCGTCAAGATGTGGCGTAAGCTCGGCGCCTGGCTGTGGCTGGCCACGCAGAACCTGAAAGACTTCCCGGATATTGCCGAGAAGATGCTGAACATGGCGGAGTGGTGGGTTTGTCTGACCATGCCGCCGGAGGAGGTCAACGACATTGCCCGCTTCAAGGCGCTGACCGAGGAACAAAAGGCGGTGTTACTGTCGGCCAGCAAGCTGTCCGGCTGCTATACCGAAGGTGTGGTGCTGTCGAAAAAACTCGAGGCGCTGTTCCGTGCTGTACCGCCGAGCCTGTACCTGGCGCTGGGGATGACGGAGAAAGAAGAGAAGGCCGAACGCCGCGCGCTGATGCAGGAATTTGGCTGCAGCGAGCTCGATGCGGCGCGCAGGGTAGCGCAAAAGCTTGACCGACTGCGCGGTCTGGCGGCGAACGGGGAGGCAGCGGTAGCATGATGACGCTGAAATATCCGGAACCGGTTGTTCGACCGCATGGCCAAGTCTGCCGTGAGCCGTCGTTATTCACCCTTCCTCCGCAGGGCGTGGTCACCTTAAGCGAAACGGATGCGCTGGCGCTTGATACGTTCTGTGCGGCTATCCGCGATAGGCTGTTGGGACCGATCCAACTTACCGCCCACCCGCATCGTATCGGGAGTCGTACCAGTGTGGCACTGCATCTCGAGGGGCGCCTTGGGCGTTGCATCGATGTGCTGATCACGGTGACCGGCAGTACGTTGTGGCCCCAGAAGGAGGAGTATGATCACCCGCGCTGGTATGTCACGGTGCCGGACGCGGCCGATGTAGTGTATCTGTTGCTTCATTTGAGCGAACGATGCTGGGTTAATTAGGTGAAATTTTATTATTCTGCGCTGGCCTGTTGCCCGGTTTTTTATGCGGGGGATGAGGAAAATATGATAAGTCGGTGTTAACGTCCTGCTAGAAAGAGTTGTGGGGTTTGGATTCTGATGTACGTCAGCATATGGATGTCCACTATGTGCTAAAAGCGGACGCTAATTCACTCCAATATATTGTCTTTGGTATCAATCGGTTGCTATAGCGCTGGCTTCATAAATGGCTGTCAGAAACAATACTTCCACTAACGGAGTATCAATATGAGTTGAAGTTTCCCTGCAATTGAAAACGATAATTTTCATTAAAATCCTCGCACGCGAAAAAAAACGGGTGTAAAATCCTCGCTAACGAAACATGAGAGGGCGGCAAGATGCATCAAGATATCCCAAGTACCTTAGTAAAAAACTTAACCAAGGATTTGGTTATGGGGATCAATGAGTCACTCTATGCAGGAGCAGAACGAGCTTTTATTCGTGCCAAGCATGATGCTACAGGTCATCGAGCATCTATCCTCGGGAACATGCGCCATTGGTGTATGAACGAAGAGTTTCATAAGTCCCTACTAGCGAACGGTTGTACTCCTAGCGCATTGAAGGGTAACAATTTAGTTACTGGGAAAAGCGGGATTTTCAATATCGGACGCATCAATGACAATAACGTGTCATGGAACAATTTAACGCGAGCAAAAACCAGACAAAGACTGGCTGAGCATAATCGTTTCATCGAATCACTTATACAGCCGAGCCTTTTTGGTGACCCTGATGATATCCCTACAGCTACCGTGTTTTTTCTGGCTCGCTTTTCGGGTAGTTTCTCCGAGCAACCAGAAGCTCCTCTTTCAGTAGAACTGGTTGTTCCAAGTCATAACATGCGATCTTGGCTTTTCCGTGAGGATATAGCCCTGTTTTTGAGTAGGTATGATCAGGTCACCTCGCAAAGCGACAAGGCGTTACCAAAACTTAAAAGCAATAAAGTTAAAAAAGATGGAACAGAGGAATAAATTGAATGAGTAGAGGTATTGCAGAGTTCCAGCCAGACAGGTTAGTGCAGGTACTCGCAGCGAGGAGACTCTCTCAAACTCAACTAGCTACGATGGTTGGGGTATCCCCTGCAACTGTCAGTAAATGGCGTTCGGCACAGCAAGCTCCTGAGGCAGATGCACTTCAGAGGCTAGCTAGTGTAGTTAATGTTGCTCCTGAATGGTTCACCCGTCCACTTCCTGCAAAAATGTCCAAACCACTTTTTCGCAGTAATGCGAGCGCACATGCGGCCGCGCGAGCTATGCTGGGGGCTCGAATAGAATGGGCTAATGAACTGGTGGTCAGGTTAGAAGAATATGTAGATTTACCTGATATTTGTTTACCGATTCGCTTTTTCTCCAATATTGATGAGATAAGTGATTCTGATATTGAAGATGCTGCGCTTGAATGTCGAGCTATATGGGGTTTAGGAAAGAACGAGATCCCTGATTTGGCATTAGCTGCTGAAAGTAATGGTATAATCTTAATCCGGGAAGAAACTGGTATTGCGCAAATCGAAGGGCTATCAGCATGGAGCTCTGAGCTTGAAAGGCCATTTGTTCTGCTTTCTTCTGATAAAGATAATGCTTTCAGGAGCCGCTTCGATCTTGCTCATGAGATTGGGCATCTTATCCTACATAAGCATGTGGGCAATGAACTTGACTCTGAACGTTATAAACTCAAAGAGAGTCAGGCTCATAAATTCGCAGGAGCCTTGCTGCTACCAGCAGAGCCACTAGCTGAACAGATCAGATTGCCTGTGACGCTTGATAGTCTGTTATTATTAAAACAGCGTTATGGCGTTTCCGTCGCAGCAATTATCATGCGTTTACATGCTCTGAATTTAATATCTGATGAAGATAAATTAAATCTCTTTAAGCGTCGCTCTGCTCGCTGGGGTGCAAAATCTGAACCGGGGGATGACTACCGACAACCTGAATTGCCTCGATTACTTAAACGCACAATCGACCTATTGCTCTCTTCAGGGTTGTTTACCTTGGATGGTATTACTGGTTTCTTTGGGTTGTCAGCCACGGATCTCGAAATGCTACTGGGTTTGCCAGTTAACTATCTTAAAGGGCAAGCCTCAGTTGTGCATTTGGCAACTTTAAAAAATCAGATCCAGAAGGCACGAGAACAATCTTGGTCAAATGAAAGCAGTGTAGTCGAATTTATCAGCCGGAAAAAATAGAATGGTTTTATCCAATCAAGGAAGATAGAATATGAAGAATTTCAATTGCCTTAGCTTAGCTATTGATATAAGGACTATTTTTGAAAAGGAGAATGATATGTTGAATGATCTATCGTTCCCTTTTTTTTATCAATTTCCCAAAGACTGTTGCCAGAGTGCGTCTATATTTTTGGGGGTGTGTCTCAAACAAGTTTTTCCAGATGCAGAGGTTAAAATTGTTCGAGGTACAACAAGAGGTGATGATAAATATCATCACTATTGGGTTGAAGTGGATAAAAAAATCTATGACCTTACACTGGATCAGTTTGAAAAATGGTTAGAGCCTAAGTTTTCAGGAGTATCCAAACCAATTTATTCCGAAAAAATACATCCGCTTGCTAAATATTATTTTTATAAAAAGAAATATAACATAACAGATGCTTTTGTTGATTTCATAACCGAGTATGCAAATCTCAATGAGGTTTTGAATGCCTTCAATTACTGCTATATCGAATTAGGAAAACTAGGATGGTTTTCTGATTTTAAAGATTTAAAACGAGATTTATATTGAGGTTATTTAATGGTAATGTTTTATGGCTCATTGCGAAAGGAGCGTGTAAATACAATTAAAGGAAGAAGGTTGTTTAATTTTTTAGATTGTTATTGAATTTAAGTATAACTTCTTTTTTTTGTTAATGGAGGTCTGTAATCCACGAAAGCTAGCTTATAGATTATATTTATAACGATTCACCACAACTTACGTAACATCCACTAAAAGGAATTAAAAATGTATTATCAAGTACTAATCGAAACATCGGAAAAGGTTGGAAAAGCTGATGGGAACAAACAGTACTTTGAACTGGATAAAACTGATTTGACGGAAATTGAGGAGCGAATTGTCTATCCATTTCTTAGGAAAGAAGATTTCCAGTTTGATGGTTACTTTCTCAAGGTTGCTGAAATTAAGCGAATTACAATTAAAGAAACGCAAAAGACAACAAAGGAGCTGTCAAAATACGAAAATGATAATATGCCAGCGGGCATAATCATGTTTATATCACCTAAAGATATTGTTAGTTATGATGAGCACACCAAAGATATTACTACGATGATTTTTGACAAAGCTAAATCTTCTTTGCCAACTAAGAGTGTGACGAAAAATAATCTCCCTACACTGGATTTAACAAAGGTTTTTATTGTTCACGGCAGAGATGATCTTGCAAAAACGGAGACTGCACGATTTATCGAGAGGCTTGGTTTTTCCGCAATTATTCTTCATGAACAGGCAAGTTCTGGAAAAACAGTCATTGAAAAAATCGAAGCGCACACAAATGTAGGATTTGCCATCGTTTTGTACACGCCCTGTGACACTGGTGGCCTTGTTGGTGAGAATATACAGAAATCACGAGCAAGACAAAATGTTGTATTTGAACATGGTTATTTAATCGGCAAGCTAGGGCGTCACAATGTTTGTGCATTGGTTAAGGGAGATGTAGAAATTCCAAATGATATTAGTGGGGTGGTTTATATACCTTTAGATAGCCATAATGCATGGCATCTTTCAGTTGCAAAAGAGCTACGTAATGCTGGGTACTCCGTCGATATGAATAAAGTAATTTAGGCTAATACCTAATTTCTCGGAGCAGCAGAATGGCTACTTGAGATCAGTACACTGGTTGATTGGGCAGCGTTGTTTGTTCATCTGCTTCTTATTCACTATGATGCATAATACGTCATTTTAGCCGACCAAACTAAAGCAAAGCAGATAGATTGATCAAACCTCAGGTTTAACTGTGCTGATATTTTTCGGTTAATTCAATGTCTGCTCCCCGCACTTAACCGACAGAGGCCTGACTAAAGTATCAGCGGTTAAAATTATCACAATCCAATAAAGACTTCTTTGCTGTCTTTCTGAGCGCTCCATAGCACCCTGTGTGGATTCTATCCACGCAGGAGTGCACGCCATGAAAATCAGCACGTTGCTGACGTTGTTTCCTCTGCTGATGCCGGCATCGGTGCTTGCCGGCACGGTACTGTATACCGATTCCCACCATCCCCCGACGAATAATGATGCTTCCGTGACCGTGATTTATCTTGACGGTCCGGAGCAGTTGCAGACGCAGCTCTTCGGCGCACTGTCGTCGAACCCGGATGAAGCGCAGCGGCAGGCGCAAGCCGTACTGCAGTCACCACAATGGCAGGCGCATGAACAGGAGCTGGCCACGGTTTACCGTGCGGTGGTGCGCGCCTGGGAACTGGGCGTCAAAAAAGTCCCCGCTGTCGTGTTTGACGATCGGGATGTGGTGTATGGCACCGCTGATATCGCCCGGGCCACCGCGTTGCGCGCGAAGTCACTGGAGGGCCAGTGACATGCAACGATTTCCCTTGCAGTTGGCGTCTTCCGGACAACCCCGGCTGACCCTTAAATCCCTCGGTGTGGCCATGATGCTGTCTGCGGCCGGCGTGCCGGCGGCGAATGCCGCGCTCAACAGCGCACAGATTGTTGTCAGTGCGGTGTCGCAGTCCTGCATCAGCTGGCGCGTCAGCGGCATTTGCTACTGGTTGTTCTGCAGTTGGGGCG
This sequence comes from Serratia sp. 201, assembly GCF_037027545.1. Classification (NCBI taxonomy): domain Bacteria; kingdom Pseudomonadati; phylum Pseudomonadota; class Gammaproteobacteria; order Enterobacterales; family Yersiniaceae; genus Serratia; species Serratia sp. 201. The sequence goes on from NZ_JAXCHC010000004.1 coordinate 43,848, forward strand.
GCTGCACTGTCCGAACTTCGGTCAAAGTTAGCCATTTCATCCCGGAGGCGGTGGTGTCGGCGTATAACACCCCGGGAGGCAATCCGTGGCGTGAGATGTCGATGGTCAGTCAGGCCGCCGGCGGACTCGAGAGCAGTATCACCAGCGCACTGGGCGGCGTTGCAGCCAGCGGTGGCAACAATGAGCTGAAAACCCCCGGGCAGCGCAAAACCAACCTGCATTTCAAATACGCTGACGCCATTGGCCATCCGGCGACGACCCTGATTGGCGGCAGCATTGCCGGCTATTCGTGCCGCAGTGCGGCGACCCCCTTCGTGCCGTATTTCCTCAGCACGCTGGACAGCCTGGCATGGCGTACTGGCATGCCGGAATCCCTTTATCCCGAAGCGTTGGTGCCTGGTCAGCGTGAGGTCGGCAGTCAGGCGGCCGCGAATATGTGGGGCAACGTCTACCCCCGTTCGGGATTTGTGACTCAGGTCGATGACGACAAGGCGGGGGCTCTGGTGGCACAGCGGGTGGCGGACATCATCACTCGCTCTGGTCAGCCGCACGTCTACCAGCCCCTGATGGGTCAGCGCTCGGAAGGTTACTGGCCACCAGGGGCCGTTCAGGAAAATACCGGAACCAGCAACCACAAATGGCAGCGCCTGGCGCCGCAGCTCAGCCAGTCCTGCGCCGTGTTCCCGGATGGCGATCATCCGCCGGCTGCGGATGCGAACGCTGCCTTTGCCCTGTGGCAACCCTACAGCTGCTGCCAGCGCCGCGGGCAGCGTTTCCTCTACAGCACGGATTTTTGAGGCATAAATGATGAAAAAACCAATGAATAAATCTCTCTGGGGACGGCGCAGTCTGCTGTCCCTGTTGATTGCCGGCAGCCTGGCACTGGCCGGCGTGAACGCACACGCTGACGACAATGACGATAACGGCACCCTGTTTGGCATTTCGTTGCCCCAGGTGAATGACAGTAATGTGGGGTACGGGAAGAGCGCCAGCGGCGCGGTCTCGGACAAGCTGTTCTATTCCCTGGGCGGTGGCTCGGTGATTTCACAGCCAGCGACGCGTGGCAATATGCAGCGGCTGGGGATGAATCTGGGCTGGAGCTCGGATTTGATGTGCGGCAACTTCGACCTGAAGAGCACCATCGGTAACCAGCTCAATGGCGTGACGGACGGGTTCAAGAGCCTGATGGGTAACGTTATTCAGGGCGCTACCGGTGCGGTAGCCAGTCTGCCGGCGATGGCTATTCAGCGTGCTAACCCGGGCTTGTATGAAATGCTGATCAACGGGGTATTGCAGGCCAATGTGGCATTCGACAAAGCCCAGCTCAATTGCCAGAACCTCTCCAAACGGATGATGGATATGGCGGACTCCGGCGGCTGGAGCCAGGCGGCAGCGATGGAGGAGGCCAAAAGCCTGATCAATAACGGGGATGCCGATGCAGTGCGGTCGATGAATGCCACGGAGAAAGTGACCGGACAATCCGGCCAGACCTGGATCGGTGGACAGAAGCGTGGCGGCGCCGGTCAGCCGGCGATTAAGCCAACGCACGATCTGGCTGCAGCCGGCTACAACATGATGAATGCGTTGCCGGTCACCAGCACCTCCAGCGTATCCGGCAGCAGCTGTACCGGCGGTGCCTGTACCAAATATGCCAGCAGTGAAGAAGCGGCAGCGGCTGTAGTGAAGGTGTTGGGCGACACCTCGCTGCGCACCTGCAAGGACGCAGCGCAATGCACCAGTGGCGAAGGGACCGAACAGCCAGGCAGCACCGTCGCCGGTACGGGGTTTGCGCCGATGCTGGAAGATGCGACGAAAACGAATAACGAGCAGTTGGCCAGGCTGGTCAACGGGGCAGAAAAACCTACCGCGGGCAACCTGGCCAAACTCAAGACGGGCAGCCTGGCGGTGACCGCCGGCGTTATCAAGGCACTGCAGCGCGATCCGGATAATGCCGCCCTGGTTGGGCGCCTGGCCAGTGAACTGGCGATGGCGGATACCATCGAAACGGCCTTTATCATGCGGCGCATGATCACAACCGGGATGTCTGAGCCGAATGCCTCTGCGCAGAAAGTCGCGATGGAAGAAGGCGATCGGCGTATCGAGGCGCTGGATCGTGAGATCACGGCGCTTAAGAACGAGATGGAGATGAAGCGTGAGATTGCGCGTAACGCGGTGCTGACCATCATCGACAGGGAGAACAATCGGGCGGAAACCAACCCGCAGCGTCAGTCGGTTGACAGCCCGGATACCAAGTTCAACCAGCTGGCCGTGCCGGAAAGCGACCAGTAATCGTGAGGATGAATCAATGACCGGAACAGAGAAGAAAGCGGTGACGCCCGCCAGGGGGCACCGATTTGGTCTGCGGGCTAAGCGTGTTCTGCAGATGTTGGGTATGTTGGTGATAGCGATGATTGTCGCGCTGGGCATGGCTCACTGGGGTGTCAATCACCCGGGAGAGAGTGCCGCGCTGCGTGACTGGGTGCACAGCACCCGTTATGGCTGGCTGAGCTGGCGCCTGGCGCTATACGCCGCGCTGGTCTGGGGATTCTGGAAAATCTGGCACGCGCCGGGTTGCAAACCGGCATACCGGCAACCCCTCAAGCGCATGGCCATCGCCTGCGCGGTATTTGCCCTGGCCTGTGAATACAGTCTCTTTGGTGGAGGGCTGTCGTTATGATGACCAACAGCTATCTGGAGTATTTTCTGACGCTGCTCGGCTGGCTGATTAACAATGGCCTGTGGGAGCTGCTGGTCAGCACGGGGCTGTTTGTGCTGCCGTTGCTGTTCAAGGTGGCAGCCATCTGGCTTAAGGTGCGAGAGGAAGGGGAGGATGAGGGCAACAAAGGGATGTTGTCTTTGCCACGCATCGAAAATCTGCTCTACGGGGCATTCTTTGTGATGCTCGCCTGCTGTCTGCCGCTGATGAATGTTAGCCTCGACACCATCAAGTACGACAGCAGCCGGGCGGCGACCTGTGGTACATGGACACCGAAAAAGCCGGATGAAACGGGCTACGCCAACATCATGTCGAGTATGAACGGCCAGACGGCGAAGGTGCCGGTGTGGTGGTTGGTGGTGCATAAACTCTCAAAAGGCATCACGTCGGCGGCCGTTGCAACCATTCCGTGTCGGCCTGATCTGCGGCAGGTGCGTTTTGAGGTTCAGCACAGCCGGGTCAATAATCCTGCACTGGCGAAGGAGCTGCAGGACTTCACCAACGACTGCTATGCGCTGGCATTGTATACCTGGCAGAACCGCGACCAGGGCCAGACGACGGACAAAGCCACCCTGCGTGACATCGAGTGGCTGGGGTCGAAAACCTTCCTGAACGGCGGGTACTACAACAACCTGCAGTCCAAAACTCCGCGTAGCAGTTTCCCCTGGAATGAGGGGCGGGACAGCGGCCGGCCAAACACTGGACGAGGGGGCTATCCAACCTGCAGCGAGTGGTGGTCAGCCGGCGAAACGGGGCTGGAAGCCCGCGTGGTGAAACAGGTCGATCCGGGCGTCATGCTGCGGATGTCTGCCGCGCTGAAGATGATGGGGCAACCGGATGCGGACTATAAAGAGGCGGTGGTGCGCCGCCTGGTCAGTCCGGATAACCTGACTGTCTCCCAGGGCGGACGCGCTTATGCCGGTTACGGCGGCAATGCAGACTTTACCCTGGACAACTCGGTTAACCGTATTGCCTCTATGGGCGGGACAGCACTGGGGAGCCTGGCGGCGTATCCGGCTTTTGATGCGATGCGTCAGGCATTGCCGATGGTACAGGCGGTACTGTTGATGGCGGTGTACATCATGGTGCCACTTATCCTGGCCTTTGCGGCCTACGAGTACAAGACGGTGATCACCGTGACGTTTGTGGTGTTTGCGCTCAATTTCCTGACGTTTTGGTGGGAACTGGCGCGCTGGCTTGACAGCTGGTTACTGGAGGCATTGTATAGTTCGGACTCGCACAGTCGCTGGAATGTGGCCGGGTTCCAGAATAGTGCCGATGACCTGATTATGAACCTGGTGATGGGCTGCATGTTTGTTGTGTTGCCGGCGGTGTGGCTTGGGGCATTATCATGGGCAGGGGTTAGTATCGGGCAGGCAGTTGGTAGTGCTTTAAGAACTGGCGTTTCCAAAGCCCAAGAAACTGGTGGAGACGCAGTTAATACACTCAAAAAATCCATTAAATTGTAATATCGATGCTTTTATGGGGAGTATACGCAAGTATTCTCCCCGTATTTTTACAGTTCAATCAAACCGTTCTGAAGTGAGGTCATCAGAGCTTGAGTAATAACCGTAACCGTCATTACCATGCCTGATTGATGGACCAGATGCCCTTTCTTCATCGAATGTATTCTCATCAGATGGGGCGACATTTTGAAGAATAAACGCGATCGCCCAAATAAAAAACATACTGCCAGCAACGATAAGTCCCCCGAACAGCATAGCTGTGACCGAACCGATGAAAGCGATAACAATCGGAACATGGCCTATCCAGGCAGGAAGCCTGTTTTCTCGTGCCTTAGATACGCAAAGCCGATCCCATCTCATAATCACATTTTTCAGACGACTCCACTTATGGGCAGCCCAGACACCGCGCTGATAGGCCTGTTGATCTCTGGTTTGGCTCATAATGCCTCCATTCGCCTGATTAGTCGTTTGACCACTTTAGCCTAAATAACGACCAATGGCTATTCATCAGGTTCCTCAGGTGGTAAGCGACCAAGACCGCCTTTTCAAATGGGATTTTCTGAGTATTATTAATTAATGGTTTTTTATATGAACAGAGCATGATTTTCAGAATTTTCATTTTTTATACTGAAAAATTCTTGCTCTCAACAAAGCTTGAAATACTATCTGGTTTTATAGTGTTAAAATCAACGGGTGCCTGTCTTTAATCAGAGCTAAGGAATATAACGCTAACACTCCCATCCCTTAAGTTTTTTGCATAAATTGCTATGCTTAAAATCAAGTTGGTTAGCAAGGAGGTATATCTTTTCATTTAATTTTGAATCATTGAAATTGTTACTTACCCAAAACCAAGAGAAGTAGGGGGAGCATTAGTGTTAGGGTAACGAAACAGATTTAACCCCAAGGGAACTCTCTTTCATTTTCACCATTTAAAACGTCCTTTATATAAATTACTATTAAAAATAAGTTTAATAATGCTGCAATTAATAAGTTGTAGATAATCGTGTGTGTGTAAGTTAAAAATATGAAGTTAAAAGCTTCTGGTAAATTTGGAGTAAGAATGGTAATTTAAAAAATATTATTTATTTGAAGTGATCCTGTGGTTGTGGAGAAAGACATTAATGCGGAATCCGATAGGAATACCATTATTTTAGTTATGCTTAATCTCCAAAATCCATTAAAAAAATAAGGTTTTCAATGTTAACCAATATCCAAATGGTCGTAAAGGAAACTGATGCAAAATATGATAAATCCTCCGCTCTACCAAATGTTCAGAGTCACCATATCGGTTGATTGAAAATATTAGCATCAAAATGGTTAAAATCGCCAGGCCGTTAAGTGTGCTAATGACTCACCACTTAGTTTTTTCTTCTTCGTGTTTTTTCTCTTGTTTTATATGTGTTACTGCGTCTGCAATGTCTTTTATCAATTGTTTTGTGAGTTTATTTTATTTTATTTTTGAATCGTGATTGTTCATCAGTATTTTTCTCTGATGCCCGTGCGGCAACATGGGGTGAAGTGCATGTTTGTTTGTAAAATCATTAAATCACAATATGCAATCTAACGGCATCGTTCGTGCTTCCGGTATCCTGTGCCAAAAACGTGACAATGCCGCTGAACTTGCTCAAATACTCACCACTCAGATGGGCATATTTATTGATCATCTCCAGCTTCTCCCATCCCCCAGTTCTTTTAACACCATCAATGGGGTTCCGTTCCGAACATACCAGCTTGCCCATGAGTGGCGGAGTCGGAACCTCGTCAGAAATGGCGGGGTTTTTTGCTTTTACAGCCACGCCGCCGGGCGATCGCCGGTCTCCAAAACCGTGTGAAGCAGGTTCCACTCCTTGTGGGGCTGCCAAATTCGCCATGGGATTTGAAGACCTCAGCAGAGGCCGCGTTTCGGGAGGTGTGAGTGGTATCAGTGTTACCTACAGGTAGGCGCTGAGATAAAAGTAGGTAGCAGCTATCATGCTGGCGATACTTACAAGAGTAAGAATATAAAACCAGGTTGAACCCATGTTAACCTACCAAGGCTAGTGTGATGTTTTCCATTATAGCAAGTTTGCTCCCCCGTGATTTGACAGCTACTTATTAAGCTTTCTTTACAAAAATATGCGAATTTGATCAGGAGAGAATTTTATTGTAAGTAAAGCTCATTGAGATGAAAGTTTAGTGAAAAGCATCTTTTTTGTGATCCGTTTTGGGGGTATGTTTCCCTTGGTTCCTTCAAACGAGGTCGATATAATGAAGAATGTTCTTAAGGTAGTATCTATTCCTTTCATCGCAACTGCACTCTTTTTTAGTGTTAGTGCGTTATCTGCGACAGCCAATGCTGATAAGCAGCGTTCTCCAGTTTCTCAGGACGCGCGGGATTTTCCACCACCACCGCCTCCTGGTGAGCACATGTCGAAGCCGGGACTTTGTAATGGAGGGGAGTTATTCTGTACAGTATCTACCAGTGATAATCCGACAGAAACGATCAACAAGCTGACATCGGTCATACCAGCCAGTCAGGCTAAGCATTACGAAGTTCGCATCTCGGTTATAGCATTACCTGAAAAACGTGACCATCAGCCAGCGCCATAAAGAGTTTATTAACTAGCATTACAGAAAACCTCGCTTCGGCGGGGTTTTAATGATTGAAAAGAAAGTATCAATGCGAGCAGGTCAATTTTGAGTGTACTTATCTGATGTGAACAATTGTAGATGGAAGCAGATCTCGAGTAGAGTAAGGATACTAACTATCCAAATGGAGTTTGATATGTCCTTATTTTCCATGACAAAACCAGGGGGGCGTAATTATGCAGTTGCGTTATGGGCTGGTTTTTTAGGTGGTAATCTGTCTAGTTTTGTTAAGTGGGGTACAGAGAACCCCCTGCCACCACGTACTGCAGACCGAGCCATACCTCCGGCCGAAATGCTTCAAGACCTTGGATTTAAAGTCAATGAGATGGTATATACTTACTCTGGACATATTGTTAACTGGGGTATTGCGGGCATTCACCACTTGTTTTCAATCGTTTTTGCGATGTTTTATTGTTCAGTTGCTGAGGTATTCCCATCAATCAAGCTTTGGCAAGGGGCTGCTTTCGCGATACTGGTAACGATAGGGTTCCACGGTGTTTTGCTACCAGTTTTCCACTGGGCACCTCCGTTGTGGCGACTTCCTTTCGATGAGATTTTCTCAGAGACGATTGGGCACATTCTTTGGATGTGGGCGATTGAGGTAGTTCGAAGAGATATAAGAAATCGCATTACGAAAAAGCCTGATCCAGAATTCCAATAGCAGATAAACCATCACTTCAGAGCCCTCGCTAACTGCCGGGGCTTTTTTGAGCACAACAGGTAAGAGGATTACAAGCGTTGGGTTATAGACAGCGCGGAAACATGAGCAGTTATCTGGCGGGCCTGAGAAGCCTCATTTGCCTGATAGCTGTTGAATTAAGCAGTGCTCTTTCCGTTGTGGTGAAGAACAAGATGACAGTCAGGTCGCAACATCGGAACCCTTGAGCTGGCGTGTATGAGGATAGCAGAACGGCGACTTCCTGCAACACAATCTCATCCGATGACCAACCGTTTGGGATTTTTGTTATACCTTAAATTGTTGAGTTGTTCTAATGTTTTTTCTCTCATTAATATAAGTGGAGAGGGCTATGAGTCAGTTTGGAAATACAGATAGCATCAGCTACGAGATCGGTCGAGCGGTTCGCAGTCTTTACCGCAAGGGTTACGTTGTTTGTTTGAATGGCATACTCGCTAAACTAGCAGAGGAAAGCGTTACTGAGCAGCGTTTTATCCGCAGGCGTGTTCTAACTAGGGCTATTGAAGAGTTAACTTGATTAATGTGTTTTGATGCGTGTTTATGTGAGGCCACGACTACAAGCCCTGCTTAATTCGCTGGGGCTTGTGTGAAGTGGCCGACAAAAACTGGCCACTGCGTAAGAATTTAGAATGGTAGCCCTCCCCCTTGATATTCAGCGTCGTTGAGTGATGCAGCAACCTATCCAGGATCGCCGTTGCCAGCACGTTATCGCCGAACATCTCTCCCTAGTCCGCGAATCTCTTGTTCGACGTCAGGATGATGCTGCCTTCTCGTAACGCCGATTCAGCAGCCTGAAGAACAGGCTTGCCTCCTCACGATTCATCGGCAGGTAGCCGATTTCATCAAGGATCAGCACGCGTGCATAACTTAGTTGCTGCAGTTGACGCTCCAGCCGGTTTGCCTGCCGCGCCTTCATCAGCGTCGCTATCAGCCTGTCCAGCGACATGAACAGCCCCGATGCCCTGCATCAGCCGCTTTCACGCCCAGCGCCACCGCCAGATGCGTTTTGCCCACGCCCGGTGGGCCCTGCAGGATCACGTTTTCGCTTCGCTCTACGAACGCCAGGCCGGCAAGCTCTCACCACCTTACGGTCGATGCCCGGCTGGAAGCTGAAGTCGAACTGCTCCAGCGTTTTCACCCAAGGGAGCCGGGCTTGCTTTAGCGGGGACTCTATGCCGCATTGATGGCGCCCGCTCCATTCCTGTGCCGCCTGCTCCAGTAGACTTTCCATCCAGTACCCCAGATGCTCTATTTTCAGACGACCCAGCAGCGTCTCAAGTTCATGCATCACAACAGCTCCTCATAAGCGCTCAGCGGTCGGTGTTCTACCCTGCTCATCTGTTGTCACAGCGGTGCATGGTGCTCCGGAACGGTCTGCCACCCAGCACCACGATTGTTCAGGCGATGAGTGGCCACAAGCTGCTCATTGCCGTAGATCCTCTGCTCATCATCCAGCGTGATCCGGATGGAGACCGGACGGGTGCACAGGTCTTGGGCTCGGAGTAACGATTACCACGCACCTCGATATATCCGTCCCAGACCACATGACGGATATCGAAGTCCGTTGCCGGCAACGCTTGCAGGTGCGCTTTTTCTTCCTCGAAGCGGATCGCCGGCGTTTGCCGGAACTGGCGCAGCTCGCGCTGGTTCGCAACCTCGGTAACCCATTGCTCCAGCAACAGATTAACGTGCGTGAAGCTGTCGAACTGCCTGTAACGGACGAAGATTCAGGTATCACCTCTGTTCAGGTGGCCAAATTCAGTAAACCACTTTAAGCCGATACAGAGTTCTCGACCGATAGTTCTGCAGATCGAGTTATCGATTCAGCGATGGGGGTCGTATACGGATACGCGGTTTGATGGTATTCACTGGGATACGCATGGGCGGCAGTACAGCGCCTACCAGTGCCTCTATTCGTTTTATGCCTGGGCGTGTGTTCAGTAACACTGTGCCGGGAGGGATCCCGACAGAAAAAAACTGGCGCGGAACTTGCGCCAGCTAAAGCGGACTATCCAGAGTAGGTGCTAAGCTATGACTGCTTTCAATAAAACGATAGCAGCAAAATTGTGAGAAGCCAGAAAAAAACCGCCCGAGCCGGGCGGTAACACGAAGAAGAGCTACATGTAACGATATTGTCAATGAGCTGCAGGACAGCTGCAGCACGCTTAAAAATTAGACTAAAATTACTTGATTTTGCAATAGTATCAGAGTGGGATATCCTAAAATAAGAATTTCCCTAGGATGTGGTGGTTACTGATTACAGGGGGGAATGGAGTTAAGCAGGGATGGCTCGTCCTTTGCGATGAGGTAAGAACATGCTGCGGCGCGTTGATGTGCACAAAAAAACCGGCGAGGTGGCCGGGTTAATCGTGTGTCAGATTGTATAACTGGAATACAAGCACGCAAAGGAGAATGAATGATGCCGCAGCAACGCTGATTGCTATGGTTGGTAGTATATAGCTATTCATACTGGAGAGCAGGAGCACTCCTGAAAAGAAGAACATGCGAAGCTCAACAAAATAAGGCAATTAAGCAAGGCCATGAAAAAAGAACAAGTCCCACATAACCAATAAACATAATTATTTTTTTTCGGCTCATCTTATCCCCTAGAAAATCGAATAGCGGGATTGTAAACAGAAAAAAGAAAATCGGGACTGCCGTCATCAGCAAACTTTTCCCGGTGTTAAAGTTTTAGGTGCTAATCAGCCAGTTTGGGATATAGGTCAGGATAATAAATAGTGGAATATTTCACCTATAATTAATCCGGCAGAGTACAATGATGATTTTTATTATTCTTCCCATTGCTCAATGGGATTCGATCGGAACCATAAGTTTGTCTCTTCTGTGTTGTAACAAATAACGGTGCCTCTTCAAGCCAGTGACGAATATAGAATCCAATGAATGCCATTGGTGCCGCTAACAGAAAAGGACGTTGCCATGACCAATCTAATAGCGACTCTTAGGCGAAAATAATGCAACCCCCGATTGTCAATGCACTGAATATAAAACCACTGATGCAACCAACTTCTACCTAATTGGTCATAAATGATCGGTGATGATCTTTACTGTCAATACCGATCGAATTCTGGGTCTTCCGCAACTTGGGTGGAGAAATATTGATGAAACTTTCTAGTTAACAAGGATCTAAGCTGTTTTAAGTTATGAACAACACTATGCCTTCACTTAAGACGCTTTTGCAGTTGCCTTGCGGGTGGCAATCCAGCCGACAAGATGTTAGTTCTGATGGGATAACCCTCCATCTTCGTGCCACGCGTAAAACTGCACTATGTCCTGAATGCCTTAAGCGCAGCAAATCGGTTCATAGTTGTCGGCGGCGCCGAATACAGCATCTACCTTGTTCAGGCCAGGCGCTATGGCTGGTATTTTCCGTCCGTCACTGGTACTGCCGTAACCCAGCTTGTTCACGCAAAATTTTTGCCGAGTCGCTGGCTCCCTTCGCAGGGGCACGGCAGCAGTCTTCACAGGCGTTACAAAATTTACAGCGTCAGCTGGGACTAATAGCCGGAGGTGAAGCTGGAAGACGGGCGGCAACGGCAGCGGGTCTCCGTAGCAGTGCAGATACTCTTCTTCGCAGAGTTATCAATACCCCGGAGACGAAACTACCAGGCACGCCCCATGTTGGCATCGACGAGTGGGCGTGGCATCGGGGCCACCGTTACGGCACGTTAATAGTCAATCTTGATACTCACCGTCCCCTAGTCCTGCTTCCCGGCCGCGATCAGCGTACGTTGGCTGCCTGGTTCAGAAAATATCCGGAAATACAGGTTGTCTCGCGCGATCGCGGCGGTATCTATGCTATAGCAGCACGTGAAGGCGCTCCTCAGGCCAGGCAGGTGGCCGATCGCTGGCACTTGTTGAAAAACATTGGTGATGCACTCGAACGGATGATGCACAGACATATGCCGCTGATACGTCTTGTTGCCGGTGAGTTGTCACCAAAGAAATCACCTGAGCCAGAACGGGTACAACCAGCTCCATATATCCGTCGCCCGGAGCGACTTAAGCAGCAGACTCGTAATAAACGCCACCAACGCTGGGTGGAGGTAATCACCCTGCATAAGAATGGATGTGGGCTCCGTCAAATATCCCGTACCACCGGGTTATCACGCGTAACTGTCCGGCGCTGGCTCCAGTCAGGTACATTCCCTGAAATGTCGACCCGTCCTCGGAAACCAAGCCTTCTGGATCCCAGGCATGAGTGGCTGGAGGAACAGCGTGAAAGCGGTAACCACAATGGTAGCCAGATATGGAGGGAGATGGTGGCAAAGGGGTTCACCGGTAGTGAAACCACCGTCAGGGATGAGGTTGCCAAATGGCGTAAAGGTGGGAGCACATCTGTTACTGCGTCAGCCCGTCTTCCATCAGCTTCGCGCGTGAGCCGTTGGTTGGTGCCCTGGCGAATAATAAGGGGCGAAGAAAATTATGCCTCCCGCTTCATCGGGCTGATGTGTGAAAAAGAGCCGCAGCTGAAAATAGCACAACAACTGGCATTGGACTTCTACCGGATCCTGAAAACCAAAAATAAGCCACAACTTAGCAGGTGGTTCACTCATGTCAGCGAAAGCGGCCCGGTTGAGCTTCAGCGTGTTGCTGCCGGGATGGAAGCTGATGCAGCAGCAATATGTGAAGCCATTACCAGCAGATGGAGTAACGGTGTAGTCGAAGGTCATGTAAATCGCCTGAAAATGCTAAAGCGGCAGATGTATGGGCGTGCTGGGTTCGAGTTACTGAGGCGACGGGTGATGAGTCCTCTGGCCTGAAAGGTTCCACCCAAGTTGCGGAAGACCCATTTTTACATCGGTACTAACACTTTACTTTACTCGGCGGAAAATATCGCGATACCGGAAGTTTCACAACCACTTGAGAACCTCAGAATTAATCTAATTAATACCAGAAGTATCGGGGCGATTATATCGAAAGAGGCATATGAATGGAGGGTTCCGATACCCAGAGTTGCAAGGGAAATTATTATCAATGTTAGATTCAGTGATGTTTTATGACTAATCCGGTCACCAATCAGACCGAAAACGCTCTCGCCAAAAAGGCGTGCAAAAAAAAGCAACAGAAAATGTTGCGAAGGACGCAATAAGCTGCATCGCCGGAGAATCGTTAGCAATAAAGATCTGTCCCATTATCGCGGCCAGCTATCCGTAAACGGAGAATTCAAACCATTCGATAAAACTGCCGTCCATTGCGACAACAACCACCCGTTTGAGAATGACGCTCTCTTTCTTTTACGCAGAACTCGCGCTTGTTTGACAGGAATGGCTTTCTAAATTTACGCTCTTGCCCATCATTTTCTCCACGTCATCTGACATTATCAGTGGCGACAGACTGGTAGTAGTTCATGCCGTCTAATTAGTGAAATTGATGCATATTAGATCCTATTGCAAATGCTAATATGCATTAAATATCATTACGTTATGTTGATTTTCTCTCAGTGAATTTCATTGTCACACTGTCTGTCATCTGATAACCTGATGACGGTAAACTCTATGTTAAATGAAATAAGTTTTACTGATGCATCTTCAGTACAAGAAAGATCGGGAGCATGATGATGGAATGTGAATCAATGGAGTTTGACGTTGTTATCGTTGGTGGCGGCCCCGCCGGGCTATCAACTGCTTGTATGTTGATGAAGCTAGCCAGCAACAACAATCGTGAGCTCAGCGTATGTGTAATTGAAAAAGGTTCAGAAATTGGCGCTCATATTCTTTCCGGAGCTATACTTGATCCGCGAGCATTAACAGAACTGTACCCGGATTGGCAGGAGCGCGGGGCTCCTGTTGGCGTCCCCGTGGTTAAGGACGATATCTATCTACTGACCAGCGAAAAGTCAGCCCATCGTATTTCGGACCGTTTTGTTCCGCATACTATGCATAACCAAGGAAATTTGATTATCAGCCTGGGTAATGTGTGTCGCTGGCTTTCCCTGCAGGCTGAAGAAGCAGGGGTTGATATTTTCCCTGGCTTTGCGGCCACGGAGATTATCTATGACGAACAGGGGACGGTACGCGGCGTATTAACTGGCGATATGGGCGTAAAAGCTGATGGCGAGCATAAATCCACTTATACCCCAGGGATGGAATTATTGGCTCGTTATACCGTGTTTGCGGAGGGGTGTCGCGGTCATCTCGGTAAGGAACTGATTGCCCATTTTGGCCTTGATGAACATGCCGATCCTCAGCATTATGCTATTGGTATTAAAGAGTTATGGGAAATTCCTGCCGAGCAGCACCAGCCCGGATTAGTGGTACATTCAACGGGTTGGCCGCTGGACAAAGAAGCTTCCGGCGGCGCATTTTTCTATCATGGAGAGGATAACCTGATTTCGGTAGGGCTAATTGTTGACCTTAACTATAGCAACCCGTGGATGAGTCCGTTCGACGAATTCCAGCGGATGAAGCACCATCCGGTATTCAGTCGTTATTTGGCGGGCGGAAAACGTATTTCTTACGGTGCTCGCGCCATTGCTAAAGGCGGTTTTAATTCATTACCCAAGATGCATTTTCCCGGAGGCTTGTTAGTTGGTTGCGATGCCGGGACGTTGAATTTCGCCAAGATTAAAGGTACACATACGGCGATGAAAAGCGGGATGATTGCCGCTGAGGTTATCTTTTCTGCTCTTGCAAAGGAACCGGATGCGTCACGGGATCTGGATGAATACACTCAGGCCTTTGCTGATTCATGGGTCTATGATGAGCTGTATCGGGCACGTAACTTTGGTCCAGCGTTGCATAAATTCGGTAAACTGGCTGGCGGGGTATTTAATTACCTTGAACAGAACTGGTTCCAGGGAAAGCTGCCGTTTACTTTGCGCGATCGTCTCCCGGATCATCAGAGTCTGAAATTGTCCAGAGAAAGCCATAAGATTAGCTATCCCAAACCCGATGGTGTCCTGAGTTTTGATAAATTATCGTCAGTATATCTATCAAATACCAATCACGAGGAAGATCAGCCCTGCCATCTGAAATTGTTAGATCAGCAATTACCAATTGAGGTCAACCTGCCCGACTATGATGAACCGGCACAACGTTATTGCCCGGCAGGAGTGTATGAGGTTATCAATGAATCAGGAAAAATGAAATTACAGATCAATGCACAAAACTGCGTTCATTGTAAGACCTGTGATATTAAAGATCCCCATCAAAATATTTTCTGGACTCCACCAGAAGGTAGCGGTGGACCTAACTATCCAAATATGTAAGCTATTTGCAGGGAGCTGGCGCTTCCTGCATTTCATTCGTCGTCAGCTAAATATTTTTCCAGATCCTGGTAATACTGTGAAGCATTCGATAGGTGCGCATTCATTAATTCGCGGGCCAGATTACTATCTTTGTTGGTAATCGCACTCAGTAAAGCCTGGTGCTCGCGTAGAGCATTACTACGATAAGTATTGTTAGAAAAACGGCGGGAACCTTTATATTTGATGCTTAAGCCCAGAGTGATCTGGTTACGCAGGTAAATCAAAAAGTCCGGGAAAAACTTGTTATTTGTCGCCTGAGCTACGGCCAGATGAAAGCCAAAATCCTCAAGCCCAATGTCGCTTTCGTTTTCAGCATATGCTTTTTCCAGCTTTTTATATGCCGCGGTGATATTTTTCATCTGCTGTGAGCTACGTCTTTCTGCTGCGAGACCAGCCGATTCAATTTCCACCGCCTTGCGCAACTCCTGCATCAGTGCAATATTTTCTAAGTCGGTGATATCGTTAATCGAAATTTTAAAGGGTTCTGACGGGAGTGGATCAATAACAAATACGCCAATCCCTTGTCGTGACTGTAACAACCCATCTGACTTTAATGAGGCGATAGCTTCACGAACCACACTACGACTGACATTATATTTACCAATGAATTCTCTTTCGGTAGGAAGTTTTTCACCTGGGCTGTATTTACCAGAACGAATGTCATTGCTTATTTTTTCAACAAGCCGCTCGGTCAAGCTCTCCTTACGATTAAACGGCTCAACGGTATCAATGTTCAATGGATCGTTATAAAACATATAGTTACTCTTATTCACCGGTTCAAGTTTGCGCAAAACTTACACGACATATGATATCATATCGCTTAACATTCGCACTAGTAATATACTTTGCTCTGCGATTAATTATGCTCATAACCAAACGCTCTGCTTTACTTCTGCAAGCGGAGCGTTTCTTAATTTTATATACCTAATTTGTGTTGCTTTTTGGGGTTATATCCCGTAACTCACCAAGGATAAGTGCAAAGACAGAAATTTCATCTGGATCATTGTCAAAGAAACAACGCGTCTTTTCATCCCAGGCAGCGAGTACGCTCTGCTGTTTAGCCAACCAGCTGCCCACCGTATCTGCCGATACGCTATTGTTGCGTAACAACGCCACAATCAGTTTTCGGTAGTGGCGGGTGAGATCGTAAAGCCAATTTTCCTGTGCCACGGATTGCCATTCGTTAATAGGCTGATAGCGCTCAAGCGCCTGCTCAATGCGGTCGAGCTTCAATCGTGCGCGCAGCGCCAGATAGAGATGGGCAACATCTTCCAGCTCACGCCCGCTGAGGCGAGAAACAACAATAATTTCAGGCAAAGCAAGATACAATTTCTGGTTGCACACCAGTTCTATCAGTTGGGAATCGATACCAACTGCCTGTAATTCCTTCACCTTACCTGAGTGGTTGTCGCAGCCATAGGCTGGAAGCAATGTCGGCATGATGGCAAACAGCCGTTGTATATCAGCGCTGAATTGCGGTAACTGTTGGAGAAACTCTGCCAGATTCTTCTGGTTCATCAGCAGCCAACCGCAGATGCCTTCGGCGAATCGCATCAGCGCTTCGAGTAGTTCGGCCTGAACTTCCCATTTCAGACTAGCTTCTGAACGTTCAATTTCCTGCCAGTAGCTCCCTAGAGAAAAGAGCTGTTTGCTGAGCAACCAGGCAATGGCGGTATCGGCGGCGGAGACATGACATCTCTTCTGAAGCAGATGACTGAAGTTAAGCCCCGGGCGGTTGACCATTTCATTAGCGATTCGCGTTGCGACGATTTCCCGATATAGCGGATGTTGCGCTATTTCCTGGCGAAATTTTCTCGTCAATACTGGAGGGAAGGCGAGCAACGCCTCTTGCGCTGCACAAGGCCAGGCAGAGAGATCGCTTTCAATAAAAGCCTGTTTAAGATTGCTTTTGGTGTAGGAAAGAAGCACCGCCAGCTCTGGTCGGGTCAGCCCTTTATTATCACGCTTACGTGCCAGCAGAGAGGCGTCGTCAGGCAGATATTCCAGCTCGCGATTCAGTTCGCCGCGCTGCTCAAGTTGGTTAATCTGCTGGCGACAGAGATCGAGATTCTGTACCGCGCTACGCTCTGCCATGCTGAGAGCCAGCACCTGGCGGCGATTATTGTTCAGTACGCTGTTGGCTACTGCATCGCTCATTGAGCTCAGGAGGGTGTTGCGTTCATTCAGCGTCATTTTCTGGCGTGCAACCTGCATATTAAGCAGGATCTTAATGTTAACTTCGTGATCGGAACAATCCACGCCGCCGGCGTTATCAATAAAATCGCTATTCACTGCGCCGCCCAACGAGGCGAATTCACAGCGCGCCAGTTGTGTAAGACCGAGATTGCCGCCTTCTGCGACCATTTTGCAACGCAGTTCACTGGCGTCAATGCGCAGACTGTCGTTATTTTTGTCGCCGACATCTGTATGGCTCTCGCTGCTGGATTTGACATAAGTGCCAATCCCGCCATTCCATAGCATATCGACTTTACTGCGTAGCAGCGCCTGGATTAGCTCATTAGGCGAAAGCGTATTTACCTCAATGGAGAAGCGGCGACGCATTTCCGGGGTAATAGTGATACGTTTTTGCTCCCGAGAGAAAACGCCACCGCCAGACGACAGCAGTTCAGCACTGTAATCGTTCCAGTTTGAACCCGGCAGCGTGAACAAGCGGTGGCGCTCCTGGAAGCTGGCGACGCAGTCAGGATCTGGATCGATAAATATGTGTTTATGATTGAAGGCGGCAACCAGACGAATCGCTGGGGAAAGTAGCATCCCGTTGCCAAACACATCGCCCGCCATGTCGCCGATACCAACTACCGTAAAGGCGTCGCTCTGGGCGTCGCGCCCCTGCTCATAGAAGTGGCGCTTAACGGATTCCCATGCCCCTCGGGCGGTAATCCCCATTTTTTTATGATCGTAGCCATGGCTGCCGCCGGAGGCGAAGGCATCGCCCGCCCAGAATCCGGCGACATTCGCCAGATCGTTCGCAATATCGGAGAATGTAGCAGTCCCTTTATCTGCCGCCACAACAAGATAGGGATCGTCGCCATCGTAACGCCAGGTATCAGACGGTGGTATCACTCGGTTATCCACGAGATTGTCAGTTAGCGATAATAAGCCGCGAATAAATAGTTGATAGCAGGCGATACCTTCGGCATGAATTTCTTCGCGACTGGCGTTTTTGGCCACTTGACGCACTACGAAGCCTCCTTTTGCACCTACCGGCACAATCACCGCGTTTTTAACGCGCTGGGCTTTGACCAATCCAAGAACTTCGGTACGGTAATCTTCATTTCGATCTGACCAGCGCAGACCGCCGCGCGCGACTTTCCCGAAACGAAGATGAACGCCTTCCACCCGAGGGCTGTAGATGAAAATTTCATATTCAGGGCAGGGCTGGCGGATACCTGAAATAGTCCCCGGTCGTAATTTAAAGGCGATAAAAGGCAATGACTCCCCGTCAGCTGTACTTTGCCAGAATGAGGTTCGCACTATCGCCAGGATAATATCATTCAGGGAACGGAAAACCCGCTCGTCGTTAAGGCTGGTGACCTGCTCCAGTTGTTCCAGCAGGCGCTTTTGATGGTGTTCAACGCGAATTTCACGCTTTTCGCTATCAGGATCGAAACGTGCTTTAAACAGCAGGAGTAACTCTCTGGCGAGAAGAGGATATTGCGCCAGGATATCGATAATATACTGTTGACTGAATCCCAGCCGTAGCTGGTGCATATAGCGTGTCAGCGCACGTAAGACGGTAATATCGCTACCGGTTAAACCGGCATCAAGCACCAGGCGATTCAAACGGTCGTTTTCCGCCTTATTTTGTAAAATCGCGAGGATGCACTCACGCCATGCTTGTAGGGTGGCGATATCTGGTGCTTGCTCCAGTGGCGTATAGAACAGTGTGAACTGGTGGAGCCACAACATTCTATCTTCGGTAACAACGGGCCAGGTGTTTTCACTTTCCACCGTGACGCCGGTATTATCGAGGATCGGTACTATCCCGGAAAGCATAAGCGGTTTTTCACAGCTAAACAGCTTGATGTTAAGTCGGGTATCGTCATTGCCGTCGGGAAGATCGACGTGGATCGTTAGCGGGTTATTTTCCTTCAGCAGGCATAACGAACCGATATCTTTTACCGCATCTTGAGCGGGGTTGGTCTCTTTATATCCTTGAGAAAAGGCCTGTCCGAAGCAGTAAAACATGGTATTGCCTGCTTCTTCGCCTAACTGTGATTGAAGGGCCTCATATAACTGATCCTGCCAGGAGAGCGAAACGTTGGCGATATCCTGATTAAGAGAAGCTTCATCAAGGTTCAGTGGAATGGCAGCGCTTCGGGTCAGATAAAAATGCGTACGGGAAAGAATGGAGTCGCTGTAGAAGGTGTTGAAGGTGATATTCGATGCGGAAAAATGTTTTCGCAAAACCTCCTGGACACGTAAACGCAGCGCTGTGCAATAGGTGTCTTTGGGCACAAAATAGAGGCAAGAAATATACTCTTCTCCGGGTGCTACACGAAAAAAGAGCGTGGAACGGCGGCGTTCCTGTAAATTGTAGATGCCCATTGCTGTCTGCCGTAGTTCCTCTGCGTTGGCTATCAGCAACTCTTCCCACGGATAGGTATTAAGAATACGGGTCAATTCACGGGTATTATGGCCATCAGGTTGAAGCCCGCTTAGTGTCCTGACCTGAGCGATTTTTTTACGGACCAGCGGAATTTGTTCCGGGGGCGTAATGATCGCATTGGCAGTAAATAAGCCATAAAAACGTGCCGCACGCTGTTGGTCGTCGAGGACCACCATGAGTTGATGGTAATAATGCTGGCGATAGACTTCGGCGCTATGCACATCTTTTTTAATGGCGATTAATCCGTGAGGAGCCGCGAGTTCTTTACTTAATATTGTGCCATCCTCAGCGTCTTCGCTGAAAATAACCGGGCCAAGTTGCTGAGTACGCTTAACCAATGGAACGCCATCCTGTTGCTTAATAATGAGTTCTTCACACCCCAGAAAGAGAAAGTTGTCTTTGGTTAGCCAGTCGATAAAGGCGTCGGTTTCGCAGCACTCATTTTCCGTAATGGCGTGACTCTGCGCCGCCCGGCTGGTGACGGCATGGCGAAGGCGGGCAATGATCTCCTCGCGATTTTGCCGGGCTTGGTAGAGCAGATCCAGCACGTTGGCTAACTTCGACTGAATATTATCAAGAGTACGATCATCACTATGACGATCGATTTCGATATACATCACGGCTTCGCGGCTGGTGGGGTAAAGTTCGGCATCATCGTAGCTGACTATGCGTTGTTGACGATCCCGCTGGACCCCTAACACGACATTCTGCAGATGGTGAATAGTAATGTTATTGCGATTCAGTTCAGTACGTATCGACTCCACAAGCCAGGGCATATCTTTGGCGATGACGATCAGTATGGTGTGCGCTGTGGTGACAGTATCGTCGGGATGAGAAGTGCTCAGGATCACCGTCGCTTTCTCGATCGGGGAGGATTGCAGCGCCTGCCAGCAGGCACGTAAACTGAGAGCATGCTGGGGTGGTGTTTTTTCATTGAGAGTTTCTACTGACAACGAATGCAGAAACAGCCTGGCAAAACGTAGATAGTCATTATCTTCCTCTGCATTGCTGGTTTCAGAAGCGTGGGTGAGCGTCTGTTTGATAACGGGTTGTTTCTCTTGCAAACGTATGTTCGTCATTGTCTCAATGTGTCCGTTATGATCGGGAAAAGGGATAAGTGGCTGAGTCACTATCTGGTTTGTTCGCGTACCACGGAATACTGTTATTTATAAACGAAAGAACAGGGTGTATACGTTATATCTTCAGGCGGCCTCCTGTTTGCTTGCCAGCAATTCCCCGGTCACGACCTAAGCGTGCGTCACCGGGGATGCGTTTTGTCATTCAGTCTGAAGTATGACGGTTATATAGCTTGTCCGCTTAACCTGAAATAAAGGTCTGGTCTGTCGCCCCCCCTTATTCAGAGATAAATAGGTTGATTTTATCTTTAGGAATTCCGGTAAACGTTCCCCAGTAATAACAAACGATTGCGATAGCGGCTACGATATAAAGGTCATAAGGATGTGGGATAATATCTTTGCCGCCAAAAGAGCCGAGATATGAGATCCCTAATAACAGAATATAGTAACCAATTAACCATAATGAAGATTTAATCTGCTGTTTAATACCAACATATTCTTTCGGCACAATCTTAATGAAGCAAAGATAAGCGATATACAACACGATTTGTGAAACGAAGAGCCAGCTCAGGTTGTCCCAGCCGCACCAGTAAACGATAAGCGTGGCGATAACAAAAGAAATCGGTCCGACGATAGTGAAGCTACGCAGGTAAAACGGACGCGGCATATCAGGAGCATTACGGCGCAGAGCGGCGACACAAACAGGTGCTATCGCATAGCTTAATACCAGAGACGCGGAAACGACGCTAATCATCGCTTCCCATGAAGGGAATGGCATAGTCCAGAATACCGCAAGCACAAAGGTCAGCCACAGTGCAGGGCGCGGAATACCAGACTCTTTATCAACATGGGAGAAGTACTTGAAGAACGTTCCAGAACGTGACCAGGCATAAACGATACGCGGCGTGGCGTTCATAAAGATGTTGCCGCAACCACTGGGGGAGACAATCGCGTCCATTACCACCAAGATCGCCAGCCAGCCTACACCGAGATAGATAGCAATATCGTGGAAGGGCAGTTTAAAATTCGCCGCAACGCCGCCCCAGCCATTTAGTAACATATCTGACGGAACCGCTCCCAGAAAAACGATTTGCAGCAATAAATAGAGCGTCCCGGAGATAATAATCGACAAAATCAGCGCGATCGGGATCGTTCGTTGCGGATTTTTAACCTCATTAGCGACTGAGACAATCGGCGTCAGGCCGAGAAATGCAAAGATGACCCCACCTGCCGAGACCGCCATCTCTATACCTGAGAAGCCAAAAGGTGCAAATCCATGAGCGATAAAGTTTTCTGGCTTAAAGAAGGTGAAAAGGACGACAATAATGAGTATTGGCACGGTGAATTTTATAATGCTTATAAGATTATTGAAGGTAGAGAATGTACTGATACTGCGGTAATTGAGCCAAAAGAAGAAACACAACATTAAGAACTGGCAACCCCAGCCTAACATCGTGGGATCGCTGGTGCCCGGATGGGCCATAAATGGAAACCAGGCGGCGGCATACTGTCTGGCGGCCACTACTTCGATGGCCACCATACTGGATGAGTAGATTACCGTAATTAAACCGATTAAATAACTCATCAACGGGCCGTGGGAGATCATTAAATAGCTTATCGCACCGCCGGTTCGCGGTAGTGCAGCGCTAAGCTCGCAATAAACCAATCCCAATGTTAGCACCGCGACAGCAGCAAAAAGCCAGGATAATATCCCTGCCGGTCCTGCGTAGGTCGATACATGGCTGGCGGCAAATAACCATCCCGAACCGAAAATAGTGCCCAGTCCAATAAACGTCAGATCGAACGTGGATAGTTTTTTCTTGAAATGAGTTGCCTGGTTATTGCTCGTTTCATCACCTCTGAGTAATGTAGACATTATTACCTCGCACTTATTGTTAGCACTCCCCACATTTTATTTTAAGGGTGTGGGGAGTATTATGTTATTTGAGAAACAGATGTTGATAGGGGATGTAATAAACACCGTCCCTGATAATAAAATAAATAACTAATTTGCTAACTTTTGGCTTAGTTCCGGTAAGATCTCAAACAGATCGCCGACTAAACCATAATCAGCGATTTGGAATATTGGCGCTTCTTCGTCCTTATTAATCGCAACAATAACTTTGGACTCTTTCATACCTGCGAGATGTTGAATCGCACCCGATATACCCACCGCGATATAGAGATCGGGGGCGACAACCTTTCCGGTTTGACCAACTTGCAAATCATTCTGGGCATAGCCGGAATCCACGGCGGCGCGTGACGCCCCGACGGCAGCACCCATAATATCGGCCAGTTTCTCGACCAGGGCGAAGTTTTCCCTACTGCCGACGCCCCGGCCGCCAGAAATGACAATCCGCGCCGCATTCAGTTCTGGGCGTTCGGATTTAACCAGGTCTTCTTTCACAAAGCGGACCTTGTCGCTGAGGAAAACACTGGAGATACTGTCTACGGTAGCGGAACCGCCTTCAGCTGCTGCCGGCGGGAAGCTGGAGGTTCGGACGGTCAGCACTTTCAGGCAATCGTCTGATTTCACTGTGGCAATAGCATTACCGGCGTAAATCGGCCGCTTGAAGGTATCCGGGGAGATTACGGCAGTAATATCCGATAATTGCGCCACGTCGTACAGTGCGGCTACGCGAGGCATAACGTTTTTACCCGCGGTGGTCGCTGGCGCCAAAATATGGCTATACTCCTGGGCCAGTTCGACAATCAGCGGTGCGACGTTTTCTGCCAGTTGATGGGCATAGGCTTCGTTGTCGGCCAGTAAGACACGTGAGACCCCACTGATTCTGGCCGCCTGTTCGGCAACCGTCTGACAATTTTTACCCGCGACCAGAATATGAATTTCATGGCCAATCTGGCTGGCGGTACCTACGGTATTCAACGTAGCAGGGTTGAGCTGCGCGCCATCGTGTTCAGCAATAATTAAGGTTCGCATAGTCAAATCACCTTCGCTTCATGTTTCAGTTTATTCAGTAATTCATCCACGGAACAGACCCGTACTCCGCTTTGTCTCTGGGACGGTGCTTCTACAGCCAGCGTTTGCAGGCGAGCACGGGTATCGACGTCATAATCGGCGGCAGAGATAACGTCTAATGGTTTACGCTTCGCTTTCATAATATTGGGCAGTGATGCATAGCGCGGTTCATTGAGGCGCAGGTCGGTGGTAACAATTGCCGGAAGCGTCAGCGACAGGGTTTGCAGTCCGCTGTCCACTTCGCGGGTTACCTCAACGCTGCCTTCGTTGATATTGACCACGGAGGCAAAGGTCCCCTGTGGGTGGTCGGTCAACGCAGCCAGCATTTGTCCGGTCTGGTTTGCGTCGGAATCAATGGACTGTTTGCCTAAAATCACCAGATCCGGGCGCTCAGCTTTCATGACTGCGGCCAGAAGTTTGGCGACGGCGAGTGATTCCAGGTTATCTTCAGCTTCCACGAGAATAGCGCGGTCAGCGCCCAACGCCAGTGCGGAACGCAACTGTTCCTGGCAGGCCTGACTGCCAATTGACACGACGACAATTTCGTCAGCGATCCCTTTTTCCTTCTGGCGAATTGCCTCTTCAACGGCGATTTCGCAGAACGGGTTCATCGACATTTTCAGGTTACTGGTATCAACGCTGGTTTGCCCTGGCTTGACAGAAATTTTTACGTTGTAATCAACAACGCGCTTCACCGCGACTAAAATCTTCATCTTTACGTCACTCATGTTGTTACAACCATTAAGGCTGAATGTAAGAAGTTTTCACCGATGTATAGAACTCAAGGGCGTAACGACCTTGTTCACGGGGACCGTAACTGGAGGCTTTACGGCCACCAAAAGGAACATGCGGATCGACCCCGGCAGTTGGCGCATTTACCATCACCATTCCTGCCTGGGAATAGCGCTTAAAGGCGGATGCATACTTCAGGGAACGAGTCACGATGCCAGAAGAGAGGCCAAAACGTGTGGCGTTGGCCAGCGCCAGCGCTTCATCGAAATCAGTGGCTTTCATCACCGATGCTACCGGGCCGAACACTTCCTCCTGGTTAATACGCATCGTGTTGTCGGTGGCGATAAACAGCCCTGGCGACATATAGAAACCCGGAGTCGGGCAGTCAAGGTGTTCACCGCCGTAGACCAGTTCCGCTCCTTGTTCCCTGCCGATATTGACGTAGTTAAGATTGCTCTCCAACTGACGGGCATCGACTACCGGGCCGATATTCGTGTCGGCAGCGAAAGCATGGCCGACTTTGAGCGCCTTCAGTCGACCAGTTAAGCGTTCGACGAACTGGTCATGAATGGCCGCGCCCACAATCAGACGTGAAGAGGCGGTACAGCGCTGACCGGTAGCGTAAAACGAACCGTCGAGAGCACATTCAACCGCGATATCGATATCGGCGTCGTCCAGTACGACCAGTGGATTTTTACCGCCCATTTCAAGCTGACAGCGGATCATTCGCTCGGCGGCGATTCTGGCGATGTTATGACCCACACCTTGAGAGCCAGTAAACGAGATGGCATCAATACCCGGATGTTCGATCAGCGCCTGGCCGACGATGGAACCTTTGCCTAGAACCAGATTGAATACTCCGTCCGGCAACCCGGCCCGGTGAAGAATATCGGCCAGCGCGACGGCGCTCGCTGGAACCAGCTCTGCCGGCTTGAGTACTACGCAGTTACCAAAAGCAAGAGCTGGAGCCGTTTTCCATGCCGGGATCGCCAGCGGAAAATTCCACGGCGTAATCATACCGATCACCCCTACCGCTTCGCGAGTGATCTCCACCGTCATGCCGAGACGAGTGGAGTCAAGGACTTCGCCTGGGATACGTAGTGCTTCACCCGCCATAAATTTGAAGATCTCACCGGCACGAGTGACTTCGCCAATCGCTTCGCGCACAGTTTTTCCCTCTTCGCGGGCAAGCAACTGGCCAAGTTCTTCACGGCGAGCGAGGATTTCGTTTCCGGTAATATCCAGAATGCGGCTGCGTAACTGCACCGGGCTGGTGGACCAGGTGGTGAATGCTTCGCGGGCGGCATTCACTGCCGCATCGATCTGCGCTGCGTCGGACACCACTGCCAGACCAAGCACATCATTCGTATCAGATGGATTGATGTTGCGCATGGAGGCATCCGTACCCCCCCATTTTCCATTGATGAAGTTCTTGTAAATTTCCATCGTGGCCTACTCATTTAGCTCTTGTGGGGTAATAAGATGTCAGACAACCTATCGCATCTTTTCGGTATGCGCAATTCATTAGTTACAAGTATGTAAAATACTTATTGCATAATTTGAGGCGCATTACATTTTTTCCACAGGGTCTTATTTAACGCATTGATCTGATGTGAAAATAAAAATGTGCGCTGCATCATACTTTTCACTTCTCACGCTTCTCATAACGGAGACTTATATCTACTGATTAAAACGCGAAGCGTTGGTTGTCAGGTGAAAGCGAACGACTTCTGTCAGATAGCGCCGACAACCGATAAGTCACGATTGCCGGCTTTGCTATAGATCAGCGATTACGTAACGCCGAAAGTGTCGTGTTAGGGGAGATAACTTCTTGATCGAGCAGAATCTCGATCAAGGCTGGTTTACCAGCTGCGCGGGCACGCTCAAAGGCCTCAGCAAACTGTTCGGTGCAGGTGACCTGTTCCGAATAAGCGCCGTAGGCTTCCGCCAGAGCGCAGAAGTTCGGATTCTGTAACTCCGTGGCCACCACGCGGCGAGGATATTCCCGTTCCTGATGCATACGAATTGTGCCGAACATACTGTTATTAACCACAATGACGATGATGTTGGCGCCATACTGAGCGGCCGTCGCCATCTCCTGGCCATTCATCATAAAGCATCCGTCACCGGCAAAAGCGATAACAGTGCGTTCCGGCGCAATCAGTTTAGCCGCTACTGCTGCAGGAAGGCCGTATCCCATAGCGCCGTTGGTAGGAGCAAGCTGGCTACGCACCTTATGAAAACGCCAGAAACGATGGACCCAGGCGGTATAGTTACCTGCGCCGTTGCAGATAATGGTATCGTCAGGCACTGCGTTGCCAAGCCAGTCCATGATTTCCGCCATCTGAATATTGCCGCTAACTTTGATGGGTTTATTCCAGTTATCAAATTCGGCTCGTGCGCTATGGGTTTGCGCCTGCCAGGCTGGCTCGCCGGAGGGGGCAACCTTGTTAAGCGCGGCGATAAATGCTGCCGGCGCCGCGTTCACTGCGACATCAGCATAGTAGACGCTGCCCAGCTCTTCGGCGCTAGCGTGAATATGCACTAATCGCTGCTGTGGTCGGGGAATATCCACCAGCGAATAGCCACGCGTGGTCATTTCGCCCAGACGGGCGCCAATGACCAGAAGGAGATCCGCGTTTTTGACGCGTTCAGTGAGTGCCGGGCTGATACCAATCCCGAGATCGCCCACGTAGCAGGGATGATCGTTATCGATATAGTCCTGGCAGCGGAAGGAGTTGGCGACCGGCAACTGCCAACTGTCGGCAAAATCCTCCAGCTGGCGACGCGCCTCTTCATTCCAGCCGCTGCCTCCGATGATAACCAGAGGACGTTCGGCGCTTTCCAGAGCTGCGCAAACGCGACGGATGTCCTTTTCGCCAGGCGCGGTGATGACAGGCTGCCAGGCAGGGAGGTCGGCGCTGTGGGTTTCGTCGGTCAGCATATCTTCCGGCAGCACCAGCACCACCGGCCCAGGGCGACCAGAGGTGGCTGTTGCCCAGGCGCGGTTAACATATTCCGGAATACGGGAGGCATCCTCGATTTGCGCCACCCATTTAGCAACTTCGCCGAACATGCGTCGGTAATCTATCTCCTGGAATGCTTCGCGATCCATATCCTGGCGCGCCACTTGGCCTATCAGCAGGATCATCGGCGTGGAGTCCTGACGGGCGACATGCAGTCCACAGCTTGCATTGGTTGCGCCAGGGCCGCGGGTGACGAAGCAAATACCGGGTTTCCCTGTCAGTTTGCCATAGGCGTCAGCCATATATGAGGCGCCGCCTTCGTTACGGCAAACATGCAGCGCCACTTCCGGGGTATCGTGTAACGCATCCAGGGCGGCAAGGTAGCTTTCACCAGGGACACAAAAGACGCGATCCATACCGTTATTGCGCAAGGCGTCGATCAGAATACGCCCCCCGTTACGCCCCGTGACGTGCTTATTCGTTGTAGTCATCGTTTCCCCCGGACTAAATGATCAATTTTTCAAGGAAAGGTGTCTGGCTCTCAATGCGCGCGTAGCCGAGCGGAGAAAGATCCAACGTGCGGTATTGACCGTAAGTAATCAATTCCGATAGCCCACGTCCGACGGCAGGGGATTGCTGAAGACCGTGTCCGCTATAACCGTTGGCAAACAAGAAGTTTTTTACATGACTGTGTGGGCCAATGATCGCATTGTGGTCAAGGGTGTTGTAGTCATAATGACCGGCCCATGAGTTGACGACTTTGATGGCTTCAAAAGCGGGAACACGTTCGGCCAGCGGTAGCCAGATACGCTCTTCGAATTCGGCGTGGATGACTTCGAAATCATCATAATCCGCATCGGGATCGGGAGTCGGTTCGACTGTGCTCAGATAGAATTTCCCTTCCGGACGACAAAATACGCCAGTAGGATCGATAATTGCCGGCATTTTGTCGGCCACTTTTTCACGACAGTCGAAAACAAAGATACAACGCTTGCGCGGGACTACCGGGATATGAAGGTCGGCCATTTGACAGACTTTATTGGCACGCGTGCCCGCGCAGTTTAGAACGTAACCACAGTTAATGACTTCGCCGGAAGCGAGATGCACGCGTTCTATTTTGTCGTCATTACGCGTCAGACCAACGACTTCATCGTGAATGTAGGTTACGCCGAGTGAACGCGCCTTTTTACGGAAGCCTTGCAGCAGTCCAAAGCTGTCAAACCAACCTTCCCCGGATAGCCCCAGACAACCTGCCGCAACACCTTGCGCGTTAATCCATGGAAAGCGCTGCTCAATCTGCTCTGGTGTAAGCAGGGCCATCTGTGAACCGAGCGCGGTTTGCAGATTGTAGTTTTCGGTCAGGATTTGCTGGTCTTTTTCGCTGACCATATAAAGGTAGCCGTTTTCCTGAAAACCCAGTTCTGGGACATCGCCCTCTACCGCACAGTGGTCGCGGAATGATTTGATGAATTCCGAGCCGAATTGCGAAATTTTAATATTGATTTCGTTAGAAAACTGATGACGGATCGAGCTGGATGACAGCGCCGTCGCTGATTTGGCATAGGTGGGATCGCGTTCAACCACCAGTACGGAACCATTAAAATCCGGATTGCTTGCCAGAAAATAGGCGGTTGCGCTCCCCACCGCCGCACCACCAATAATGACGACATCATAGGATTTATTATTGGACATACTACACCCTCTGCAGAAAATTAGTGGTTGTCTTCGTAGTGACCAGCCGCGGGGAAGCTACCGCCACAATAGATGATGGCGGGGTCGAAGGGATCAGGCGTTGGCGTATTCGCTTCAATTTGTTCACGCCAGACTTCGGCGCTGTCCTTCGGCTGGTAGCCAAGGAATTTCGCTTCTTTATCGCTCCAGAATTGTTCACGGTTGGCGGAGGTGCCATATACGACAGTGAAGCCGACGCGCGGAACGCTCAGACTACGATCAACGAGTCCAACGAAATCCCGGAAGCTGAGCCAAGTAGCGAGCATACGTCGATCGGTAGGCTCCTCAAAACTGGAACCGATTCTGATAGAGACCGTTTCAATACGGAACTTGTCATAGTAATAACGAGCGAGATCTTCGGCGAAGGCCTTACTCACTCCATATATGCTGTCCGGGCGATGCGGCACATCGCTTCCGATCATCGCTTCGCGTTCGTAAAAGCCAATTGCGTGGTTAGAGCTACCGTAGACAATCCGTTTTACACCATTACGGCGGCAGGCTTCATAGACGTTGTAGGTACCGCGTATATTCGCATGCAGGATATTTTCAAATGTGTTTTCCAGCGGGATGCCGCCAAGATGCACGACTGCGTCAACGTCGCGAGTGATTTCCAGCATTTTTTCAAAATCGCCCTGGTCACACTGAATAATTTCTTCATTAACGGCCGCTTTGCCCATATCGACAATATCGGTCAGACGTAAAGTGCCCGCCAGATAGTGGGCATGACTGCGTAAAACGCTCCCCAGTCGACCTGCGGCTCCGGTTATAAGAAGCCGTTTGAATCTTGCCATGAGATAACTCCCTACTGTTTGGTTTTGTTGCCCGCCTTCTGGCGGGCAAGGCATGCAACATCAACACAATTTATTAATGGCTGCGGATAACTGCTTCAGCGCCAGAGAAATCTGCTCTTCCGAGGTCGCGAATGAGAAACGGACAAACGGTTCCAGACCATAAGCGGCACCTGGCACGCAGGCGACGTGGGCCTCCTTCAGGAAGTAGTTTGCAACATCGGTGTCATTGGTTAAGCGACGACCCTCCGGCGTAGTCTTATTCAACAGCGCCTGACATTCAGCGAAGAGATAAAACGCTCCTTCCGGTGAAAAGGCTTTTAACTGCGGAATGTCGCGTAAACCGTCCAGCATCAAGTCCCGGCGTTTCTGATATTCCAGACGACTACTCTCAACAAATAGCTGATGCCCGCCGATTGCTTCGACGCTGGCGATTTGTGAGATTGAACAGGCGCTGGTGGTGCTCTGCGATTGCAGTTTATTCATGACCTGGATCAGACCGGCAGGGCCTGCGGCATAGCCGATACGCCAACCGGTCATCGCATAACTTTTCGAGACGCCGTTGATAATTAACGTTCTGCCCCGTAACGCAGGGCAAGCCTCGCCGAATGAGACGAAGTCGGTACCTTCGAAAACGATCTTTTCGTAAATCTCATCGGACATCACCAGTAGACGTTCAAATGGGCGAACGACTTCGCCGATCATTTGCAGGTCTTCTTTACTTAATACCGCCCCGGAAGGGTTGGACGGCGTATTAAGGATAATCCAGCGGGTCTTTTCGTTAATCGCCGCAGCCAGGTCTTCCCGTGTTGGACGGAAGTTATTTTCCGCATAGCAGCGAACGATACGTGGCGTACCACCGTGTAGCTTCACCAGGTCCGGATAGGAGACAAAATAGGGCGCCAGTAGCACCACTTCATCGTCTGCTTCAAGGGTTCCCATCAGGGCATTAAAGATTAGCTGCTTAGCACCATTTCCAACGGTGATTTCTTCCGCAGTGTATTCCAGTTTATTATCGCGAGCCAGCTTGGCAATAATTGCCGCTTTCAGTTCCGGGATCCCGGCAGACGCAGTGTAGCGGGTCATCCCCTGACGCATACCATCCACTGCGGCATTGATGATATTCTCCGGCGTATTAAAGTCAGGTTCGCCCAGGCTTAAATCAACGACATTAATCCCCTGGCGCACCATTTCTTTAGCTGCCTGGGAGACCGCCATGCTAGGTGACGATTGAATACGAGAAATTCTTTCTGCCTGATAATTCATAATCTGCTCACATTTGTCCTGCCTGCATTAGCGGGCGTTGAAAGAGTAGCCATACAAATCAAAGGCTTGCGCTTCGGTGATATAGCCGAATTCCACATCACGTTTGATCTCTTCCGGGTCACGGGATTGCGGCGCGCCGTGGCCACCACCTCCCGGCAACTCCAGAACTAACGCATTGCCTTCCGGGACCAGTTGGGTTCCTTTTGCCTTTAATGACGTGCCATCAGCCAGCGAAACACGTCCCGCGGCGCCTGGCAGGCCGCCGTCACGTCCGTTGGCCGGGTGATCAACGCGGTCGAACATGGCATTAAAGCGAAATTCGAAACCAGGGTTAGGCGCGATCTCCATAATTTGTCCCAGACCGCCCCGATGTTGTCCCGCTCCGCCGGAACCGGGGCGCAGTTCTTTACGCCAGATGGTAATCGGGCCAACATGTTCAGAGGCTTCAACCGGCATCGTATGGACGCCGCTCGGAAAGGCGGTGGAGCTTAAACCATCGAATTTGCTTCGCGCGCCGGTGCCGCCGCTGTTAAACATCAGTATTTCAGCGTTGAGGGCAGGATTGGCGTCCGGGGCGGTTGGTCGCACGCTGACATGGAGATTCCACAGGCAGCCGGAACCTTCCGCAGGCACATCAATACCAGTTAGCTTATGCAGTGCGCCGAGGACCAGATCCGGCACAAAGTGACCGAGAACGTGGCGCACGGAGACCGGTGCCGGACGCTGGGCATTAAGAATGCAGTTTGCTGGCGCTTTAACCTGAAAAGCGGCCAATGACGCTTCGTTATTGGGAATTTCCGGCGCTAAAGCGCATTTCAGTCCGTAGCATGCATAGGCTTTGGTATAGATCAGCGGTACGTTAATCCCAAATTTGCTGATCGGAGAGGTGCCAGCGAAATCGGCGATAATCGCGCCATTTTCAACCGTTAACGTCACATTCAGAGTGACGGGCTCGTCATAGCCGTCCAGCGTCATGCTGTTGCTGGCGCTTGCCCCTTCTGGTAATTCAGCCAGACGGTCAGCGGTGGCCTGAGCGCTGTTGCTAAAGATAAATTCCGCCAGATCCTGCAGGTCATCCAATTCGAACTCGTCCATCATGTCGAGCAAGCGGCGCGCCCCCACTGCGTTGCAAGAGGAAAGCGAGAATATATCGCCGATAACCTGATCCGCTTCGCGGACGTTGTTGCGCAGAATATTAAGCAACACGCTATTGGCAGTGCCCTGGTCGAAGAGTTTAAGCAGCGGGATAAACAATCCCTCTTCATAGAGTTCGCGCGAATCCGGGCCGAAGCCGCGTCCACCGATATCCACCACATGAGCGGTGCAGGCAAAGAAGCCGATTAGTTTCCCGTTGCGAAAAGTGGGGGTCACGATAGTGATATCGTGCAGATGCCCGGTTCCCTTCCAGGGATCGTTGGTAATGTAGACATCTCCTGCCAGCAGATTGTCCGGCCCAAACTCTTTAATAAAGTGAGCTACCGACTCGGCCATCGTATTAACGTGGCCGGGGGTTCCCGTAACGGCCTGAGCAATCATGCGCCCGCCAATATCGAATACGCCTGCTGAGAGATCCCCGGCTTCACGTACGCTTGGGCAGAATGCCGTACGGATTAGCGTGACGGCCTGTTCTTCGACGACGGAGATGAGACGATTCCACATCACCTGTTTCTGTACTTTCGCTAAAGTCTGATTGGTCATGGTGATAATCCTGATTGCCGGGCTTAATTTGCTACGTTTTTGTGCTGCAACAGCAAGCTGCCGTCGTTCTGTATGATGACGTCGAAGCTGGAGGTTACGATGGTCGAGGTCTCCCGCTCCACGACGATAGCCGGGCCGCTGATGCGTTGGCCTGGGGCAAGGTTTTCCCGTTCGCAGATTTGCGCTCTGGTAAACTCACCCAGCGCGGCATCAAATAACGGACGATGAACCTCGCTGCAGACCTTGCTGGTGTCCTGCAGAGGCGCCACTTTTTTCACCGGCGGGAGTTGTGAACTGGCTTTTACCGTCCAACTGATGATTTCGATCGGTAACCCCTCAATCGGGCGGCCAAAGAACTGGGTATAGGCCTGCTCAAAAAGCTGGGCGAACTTTTCGCGCTGCGTTTCGTTATAAGGACCTTCTGGTAGGTCGATAGGAATTTCCCATCCCTGACCCTGATAGCGCATATAGGCGCGACGTTCCCAGATGATGGTCTGGCCGCTGGCGCCTTCTTCAAGAACTGTCGCGGCGGCAGCGGACAACTCTGTCAGCGTGGCGTCAACCTGCTGCATATCGCACAGATCGAGACGCATAAAGGCGCTTTTTACGACTTCGTAGCCGAATGGCGCTTTCAGGAACCCTACCGCCGAACCTACCCCAGCGCTGCGCGGGATCAGAAGACGTTGAATCCCCAGTTTTTCGCACAAACGAGAAGCGTGAATGGGGGCGGCGCCGCCAAAGGCGATCATCGTGTAGGTTTCTAATGCTTTACCGTTTTCTACCGCATGCGCGCGGGCGGCGTTGGCCATGTTTTCATCAACCACTTCGCTGACGCCAAATGCGGCCAGCGTCGGTGAAAGCGTCAGTTTTTCGCCAACTTCGCTCTGCATCGCGGTTTCTGAGGCTTCCACGCTAAGTTTGATTGCACCGCCAGCGAAATTGTCGGCGTCAAGGCGGCCAAGGATCAGGTCGGCATCGGTAACCGCCGGGCGTTTACCGCCTCGCTGGTAACAGGCTGGACCGGGTTCGGACGCGGCGCTTTCGGGCCCGACGCGGATCTGATTCATTGAGTCGACAGCAGCGAGCGAACCGCCGCCCGCACCGATTTCCACCATCTCAATAACCGGGATGGAGATCGGCATCCCACTGCCTTTCTTGAAGCGATAGCTGCGATCGACTTCGAAGGTTTTAGCTGTTTTGGGGCGTCCTTGCTCAATCAGACAGATTTTGGCGGTCGTGCCCCCCATGTCGAAGGAGATGACGGAGTTGAGATCAAAACGGTTGGCGATGTCAGCGGCAAACATGGCGCCACCTGCCGGGCCGGACTCCATCAGACGTACAGGAAACGCCGCGGCGTTTTGCACGCTGATAATGCCACCACCTGAGTGGATCATAAAGACCGGACACGGGATACCCGTTTCTTTCAGACGTTCGACGAGAGAATGCAGGTAAGACTCCATTACCGGGCGAACATAGGCGTTTGCGCAGACGGTATTAAAGCGTTCAAACTCGCGCATCTGAGGCGACACTTCGGAAGAGATGCTGACTGAAAGCTCAGGAATATGCTTCAGGAGAATATCGCGAACTTTTGCTTCATGCTCGCCGTTAAGATAGCTATGCATAAAGCCGATGGCTACGCTGGTATACCCCCCCTGTTTGATGACGCTGGTTAGCGTTTCTGCTTCATCAATGTCCAGAGCCTTTAATACCTGCCCCTGAGCGCCGACACGCTCGTTCAGCGTGTATCTGTCCGGGCGGGCAATCAGTGGTTTTGGCAACGTAATATTAAGATCGTACTGCTCGAAACGGTTCTCTGTGCGCATTTCGAGCACATCGCGGAAGCCCTGAGTGGTGATAAAGGCCGTTTTTGCGCCGCGCCGTTCAATTAGCGCGTTGGTTGCCAGTGTCGTACCGTGGATCACCATATCGATATCGCTAAGTTTAATGCCGGCATCTTCTACTACTTTCAAAATGCCATCGAGAATCGCCTGTTCAGGTGCTGAATAATTGGTCAATAATTTGGTGGAGTAAATTTGAGTCCCAATTTCGAGGGCAACATCAGTAAATGTTCCACCAATGTCTACACCAATTCGCACAGGTAGTTTGCTGCTGTTTTGTTCGATCATTTCTCTACGTCCAGTTTCATCAACCCACCCTGGAACAGGTGGTCAGGGATCCAAAAAGTGCTGACTCACACTCGTTCTGAGTAACAAATAAACAACATTGTCATATCGTTATAACATGAGATAAGATGTCTGACAACTGATAAGATGATAGGCATTTCTTATCGCTCTAGAATGCTTTAGTGAAAGAGGGGGTTGTTTTATTTGATTGAAAATTAATAAGAAATAAATGGCCATGTAAATGGCCCTCTTAATTGGTCAGAGGATTGACCTATAAAATAATTAAGTGAGGGGCTGGGGATGTTGCAAATATGTGAACTAAAACACAATACTGCGACGCCCAGGGAAGACAACGTTTGGTATTCAATTGAGCATGCAGATATCTATGATTCCAAAACTTAACGATGTACCTGGACTGCGCCAACAGACCCGACAGTTTCTTATGGCACTGGAAGAAAAAGGTTTCACCGGCGATATTGCTACCCGCTATAGCGATCGTCTGTCTATGGCGACGGATAATAGTATTTACCAATGTTTGCCTGAAGCGTTGGTATTTCCGCGCAGCACCGCGGATTTGGCTCTACTTGCCTGCCTGTCTAGTGAAGAGTTCCCCTCTGTAACCTTTACCCCTCGCGGCGGAGGCACCGGGACAAACGGCCAGTCGCTCAATAACAACGTGATCGTTGACCTCTCGCGCCATATGAACAAGATTCTGGAGATAAATACTGAAGAGAGATGGGTACGGGTAGAGGCTGGCGTGGTAAAAGATCAGCTTAACGCTTTCCTTAAACCATTCGGTTTTTTCTTTTCGCCGGAACTCTCTACCAGCAACCGAGCGACGCTGGGAGGGATGATAAATACCGACGCCTCCGGTCAGGGCTCTCTGGTGTATGGTAAAACCTCGGATCATGTACTGGCGCTCACCGCAGTGCTCAGCAATGGTGAAACGATTGGCACCGGAACTATCCCTGTTGCCGAAGCGGAGAGGCGCGGAAGCCTGGACTCACTGGAAGGGGCTATTTATCGTTGCGTGGTTGATCGCTGCCGCCAACAGCGGGAGCTTATTGTCAATGGTTTTCCGAAGCTGAACCGTTTTTTGACGGGCTACGACCTTTATCATGTCTTTAACGACGATCTCAGCCGCTTTGATCTGACTCGCGTGCTGACGGGCTCGGAAGGAACTCTGGCCTTTATCAGCGAGGCGAAGCTGGATATCACGCCACTGCCCAAAGTTCGACGGTTGCTGAATGTCAAATATGACGCCTTCGATTCTGCATTGCGTAATGCGGAGTTTATGCTGGAGGCTAGGGCATTGTCGGTTGAGACGGTGGATTCCACCGTGTTGAACCTGGCGCGGGAGGATATTGTCTGGCACTCAGTGAGCGCTCTGATCACCGATGTGCCCAATAGAACCCTGCTTGGACTGAATATGGTTGAGTTTGCCGGCGATGATAGGGAGCTCATCGATCGGCAGGTCGATTCGTTATGCCAACGCCTGGATAAGTTAATTAAGGAGCAAAAGGGCGGTGTGATTGGCTGGCAGCTTTGCCAGAATGTGGCGGAAATCGAGCGTGTCTATGCGATGCGCAAAAAAGCTGTTGGATTGCTGGGAAATGCGAAAGGCCGGGGAAAACCGGTCGCTTTTGTTGAAGATACCTGTGTACCGCCGCAATATCTGGCCGATTATATTACCGAATTTCGCGCATTGCTGGACGGCCATAAACTACATTACGGCATGTTCGGTCATGTCGATGCTGGCGTCCTTCATGTCAGGCCCGCCATAGATTTGACCGATCCGCAGCAAGAAACGTTAATAAAGCAGATCTCCGATGAAGTTGTGGCGCTGACCGCGAAATATGGTGGCCTGCTGTGGGGAGAGCATGGTAAAGGCTATCGGGCGGAATACAGTCAGTCCTTTTTCGGTGATGCACTCTATCAGGAACTGCGTCACGTGAAGACGGTCTTCGATCCTCACAACCGTCTCAATCCAGGGAAAATTTGCCTGCCGTTCGCCAGTGAACCGTCGGAAATGATGCAGATTGATGCTGCCAAGCGCGGTACTTTCGATCGCCAGATTCCAGTTGTGGTGCGCAGTGCCTGGCGCGGGCCGATGGCGTGCAACGGCAACGGCCTGTGCTTTAACTACGACACCTTTTCACCAATGTGTCCGTCAATGAAAATTACCGCTAATCGGGTTCATTCTCCGAAAGGGCGGGCCACACTAGTTCGCGAATGGTTGCGGCTGCTGGCGAATAAAGATGTTCAGCTTTCGGGCGGAGAGATTACACAAGGTTCTTTGTGGCGCAGGGCGCGGAATACGCTTGCGGCAAAACGGGGTGAATATGACTTCTCACATGAGGTCAAAGAGGCAATGGCGGGATGTCTGGCCTGTAAAGCCTGTTCAACGCAGTGCCCAGTGAAAATTGATGTACCTTCATTCCGTTCGCGTTTTTTATCGGCCTATTACACCCGCTATCTGCGCCCGCTACGGGATCATGTGGTGGTTAATGTCGAACGCTATGCGCCGCTGATGGCCCGAATGCCGAGGACGGTGAACTTCGTTATGCGCCGCAAACTGGTGCAGAACGCCACGCAGAAAGTTATTGGGATGGCCGATCTGCCGTTACTTTCAGTGCCAACCTTAAAACAGAGGCTTCAGGATATCCCGGATATTCAACTCTCCCTCGCGGAGGTGTTACAGCTCGAAGCGCAGCAACGACGGCAGTATGTCGTGCTGGTTCAAGATCCCTTTACCAGTTTTTATGATGCCCAGGTAGTGGAGGATGCGATACGCCTTATCGCCAAGTTGGGTTTTCGTCCTCTGCTTCTTCCTTTCATACCGAACGGTAAGGCGCAGCATATTAAGGGGTTCCTGCAACAGTTTGCTGACACTGCGCGACAAACGTCCCGGTATTTAAATGAAATAGCCGCTCTTGGTCTGCCTATGGTCGGTGTTGATCCCGCGCTGGTTCTCTGTTTTCGTGAAGAGTATCGTGAAATTCTCGGTGAGGCGCGTGGCGATTTTAAAGTTCATTTGATGCACGAATGGCTGCGGGAGAGTGTTGAAAAGTCGTCGCTGAGCGGCGCAAGAGGGGAGTCGTGGTATCTGTTCAGCCATTGCACTGAAGCTACCGCGCTCCCCAGCGCAGCAGAAGACTGGCGAACTATTTTTTCCCGCTACGGAGCCAGGCTGGAGAGTATAAATGTCGGTTGCTGCGGAATGGCCGGCACTTATGGTCATGAAGTTCCTAATCTGGAAAATTCCAAAGGAATCTATGCTCTGTCATGGCAGCAAAAGCTGCACGAACTTCCCCCTGAACGCTGCTTAACCACGGGTTTTTCCTGTCGAAGCCAAGTGAAAAGAATGGAATCTTTCCGCATTCAGCATCCGATACAGGCGCTGTTAAAATTATTGGATAATAATTGAATAGAATCACTTGGGAGCACTGGCACATTGTGCTTTCTGTATCACTTAATCACAAACTATCGCGCTCATAACTCCATATGGGCGAACGCTTTGTTTGAATATAATACGGCATTTGGTCTCGGTATGAGGTTGACGGTGACATCAATATTATGGCGTTTGATACCGAGACTCTCTTTCGGTTGCTTTGAAATGGCTATGTAGCGGTCAACAAAAACTGGCCACCGCTTTAGAGTTTTTCCAGTATCGGTTTTCCGATTCGTTTGGTGATAACCAACCGTTATATTCATGCGGCCTGAGCACGTTGTAATACCCAACGATATAGTCTGTTATT
The DNA here is from genome assembly GCF_037027545.1 of Serratia sp. 201. Lineage (NCBI taxonomy): Bacteria > Pseudomonadati > Pseudomonadota > Gammaproteobacteria > Enterobacterales > Yersiniaceae > Serratia > Serratia sp. 201. The sequence goes on from NZ_JAXCHC010000004.1 coordinate 82,370, forward strand.
GCGTGGGCAACCTCATTGGAGCTCATGTAACCCGTGACCGGCACCCATCCGTTCTTCAGACTCCTGAAGAAACGCTCCATTGGACTACTTCCGCCGGCGTTACGCCAGGCATGCGACCTGAGCACCCTGCGCCTGGAGTCCGGTTCGTTTGTCGAGGACGATCTGCGCGCCCACTACTCCGACGTGCTCTATTCGCTGAAGACCGGGCAGGGCGACGGCTACATCTACGCCCTCATCGAGCACCAATGTAAGCGTCAATACGGTTCAAATGTGACGCTTACTAATAGCGCTCAACCTGTGTTACTAGGAATCGCATACCCACCAATGATGAACCAAGCCAAGAGCACAACAGCCGCCACGATGATGGCGACGGGAAACAGGTATCCGATCTTCATGTTTTTCTCGTTATCTGGCGGCACCTTCCGCCCAAAACACGATGCCAACGCCCATCAGCTGATTATGTTTGGAAGGTGCCATTGATGCATTGTAAGATACTACCCAAGGACATAGAGCAATGTATGATCCATCCATAGAGCTATGACAGCAGTGATGCCGAGAGCTATCCATTCAGCATACTTATCCAACGAGTAACCTCCCTGTAATGGAACTTCCAGTTTGACCAGCACGCCTCCCAAGGATGTTGGTCAAAGCGATGCTAAAAATTTGTTGCGATTATATTAGGATTCTTCTTGTTCTGGAATGCTGTGGATTTATCAGGGGGAAGATGTAGCGAGAACTTCGTGGGTATCTGCCTATCGGCGAGGGTGATGCCCCCCATTTGACTGCTCCGCTCGTTGGTATGCCGTAATGGTAGCTGGTAGTGAGAAGTTTAGGCGGGAGGTGTGACAAATTTGCGCCAAAACACTGACACAAAAAAAACAATGAAAGGCAAAAATCAGCAAACGCACTTTGTAGCGACTGGCTTGTGGTGCGGCTTTGGTTGTTAGTTTAGTATATGCATCCTTTGTAAATCATCAGACTGAAATTCTGCTGCTAGATATTTTATGGTATCATCTTTTTATATTGTTGTTCATTGACTTCTCGTTTTTTTATAGAGTTATTATAAAAATTATATTTGCGTCAGACTGTATTGTGAATGCTATCCTTGTTAAAGGAAAGTATTGGTCACTTTTAAGTAATTATATCTAAGGAAACGTATCAAATACCAGAAAAATGTCTACCCTCTAGTTTGACGTGGTTTGTTCAGATTGTTAGGATAGCCCTGTTATACTGTCGTCTTCGGACGATCACCAATGCTCAGTGGGTCTGTGATGAGCGCCTTCGGGTGACCCTGCTGTTAATTGACAGCCACCAATGATCTGGCCATCTGCGAGGATCGCCTTCGGGTGATGGCAAAAGAAAGCTTCCGTAGCCTGAAAGGGAGCACGCTAGGTATGGTGTGGTACATCTGCCCGCCTTTGGGAGCAGATATCGCCTGCATAACGTAGTATTCGGGGCGGTTAAGGCTGCTGAAAAGTCATCACAATGCCATGGTGCTATTAGCCTGGCACACATCTACATATGGCAGTCCTTGCCTGGATAATTCAGTCGCAACAGACTGATATCACTTACTTCTTTAAAGCTGTTAAGGCTTTTATGACGTATTGCTGACGATGTGACTTTTGAACGCACGTATAAGGCCATTTGGTACATTTGGCCGCTTACGTGAGTCTCATTAGGAGCAGAGGAGCGCGTCACTTGTGAAGTGGCGAAGACACTACCAAGTGACGCGCGTAGCGCATAACGTCTCAACCCACGTACGACGTGGCTTTCAACGTTTAACTACCATCTGACCAATATGTAGTCTGTGTCAGTACGGTTTTAAACACTCATTCACTTCAACGTAATTACGACGGAAAACACCGTTTTGAACGTTTCACTATCTAAAAGGAGGAAATCGACTCGGTATCGATGGCGACACTACGAACAGTAGTGTTGGAGGCAGCTTGACGAAAGTCAGCTCTGCATTAGCAGCAAACGGATCAGAGATCTGGGGTGCCTCGCAAGAACTCAACATTTCGCCGCCCCGATGCACAGATACCAGTCGAGACGCAGGAAGCGCAAAAGCAACCGTGTCGTCGGGGTTGAAATTACTGAGGTACAGATCCGTCTGCTTCTGTTAAAGCAGAAGGACGTGTATCCCATTGGAGATGTTAAGATGTCCAGATTCGGTAAACAGCTGGGAAAACAACTTGTCACGCTTGCTCGTCAGGGAAGAGGGAGTTTTAAAACCGTTGCTGACCGTTCCAGAATTGCAGAACGTTTTTCTGAACGTCTGGCAAAGTTGAATATTCAAATTCGTGATGTAAAACACATCAAGACGGTCCATATCGAAAAATACATTCATAGCCGGCAGGCTGAAAACCTGTCGCTCCGTACATTGCAAAACGAGATGGCAGCAGTGCGTTCAATCATGTCAGCTGCGGGTCGGAATAAACTGGCCGATCCCAACCATGAGAAATTGAGTAACCAGGCTTTAGGGATTTCAGGTGCTAACCGTGATGGAACAAAAGCCCCTATTTCGGATGAAAAGTTAACTGCTGTCATAAATCACGTCTTAAAAAAAGATGCAGGGGTAGCATTAGGTGTTCAGTTGTCTCGCTATGTAGGTTTGCGAACGGAAGAAACGGTTCAGTCAGCAAAGTCATTAAAAACATGGCGACAGGCTTTAATTAATGGAGGCGAGCGTGTTCGGGTTGTGTTTGGCACGAAAGGAGGTCGTCCTCGTGATACGACCATTTTTAATCGTGAGAAGGTTTTATCTATTTTAGAGGCGGCAATAAAACATTGTGATGAACATAATGGGAAACTGATTGATAAGCCTTCATTGCATACAGCAATAGAACGGTACAGAAATATTGTTCGTGAAGCTGGAATGACAGGGAAAGATGCTCCCCATAGTTTGCGATACGCGTATTCACGTGATGCGGTGACTTATCATGTTAAAAATGGAATGAGTCGCGTAGAAGCAGAGGCATTGGTATCGATGGATTTGGGCCATGGTGATGGGCGAGGTCGTTATATTAAGCAAGTCTATTTCAAAGGTGATGTGGAGTAACAGATTAATTGCATAGTATGCGGGATTTTATTAATTTAAAATTTTATCAACTGTATGCGTGAATATGATGGTTCGTACATAACGTTCGCAGCTCTCACAGGGCTGCGACCTCAAAATCATAATGGTACTGAGACGTTACGTTATTAGGATAATAGGAAATATTATTCCAAAAACAGGTGCTCATGGTCTCTTGACAGATCAGCGATTTGCTCGGAAAATAAACATGCTTACTCGTTGTCTTCGGACAACCACCAATGCTCAATGGGTCTGTGATGAGCGCCTTCGGGTGACCTAGCTGTCAGTCGACAGCCACCAATGATCCAGCCACTTGTGAGGATCGCCTTCGGGTAGTGGCAAAAAACGCTTCCGTAGCTTGAAAGGAAGCACGCCGTTTACGGTGTAGTACATCTGCCCGCCTTTGAGAGTAGATGTCATCGTAGTTTTGATGAACAAGGCTTACTTTCTTACCTATGATGATTGCGTGTGACGCAGTCAAATCCCAAGGGAAATACCTTTCCCCTGGGAGCGGTGTTTCCCTTTTTTACAGGAGAAACACCATGTCTGTTTTTACTTCTTCAGTTGTTCCTGATTTCTTCTCAACCCTGCACCGTGTCAAATCGGCTGTCCAGCGAATACCTTTTCGCCTGGCGCCGCCGCGTTTTACTGACTGGTACGTCAATGCAGCAGGTAATTTTGCCGTTCGCGCGCATGTTATCTGCAGTGATGATGGTTCGGTCAGCGCGTTACTGACGCTGCGCAAGGGGTGGTACAAAGGCGAATATACCTACGCAAGCACCCACGTTGTGCTGTCTTGCAAGCATACCGAGCGCAGAAAAGCTTACCGACTCGCCAGTCAACATGCTGAGCATTTGGCCAGACTGCGTTACCGTTTTTAGAGCGGTCGGTTTACCCACTTAATACCCTGACGGGGATTTACACCCGTTATGGGGATAAATCCCTCGGCATTTTATGGAGGATTTATCGATGCATACCCCGTTACCCAACGTACTTGACTTAAAAACCGCGCTTGATGCGTTTCATTTCCTTTGCCTGGTGGAAGGCAAGCTCATGAGTATCCGGGCTTACCAGCGTCTGGGACTGGGTCTTGAACGTGAAGACCCCACTGAGCTGAATGATGTGGAAAATGCCGTTATCAATGCGGGTGAGGCCTTTGGAGGTTTCCTGCTGGTCATGCAGTACGGCTATATATCGACACTTTCCGCTAACGGGCAAGCGCTCATGGCTCGCCTGGATACTCTGAGCAAAGATATTCACGCGTCTTATTGGGCGCAGGCCGTGGAGCAAGGCAAGCGCGATGTCGAAGCCGACATTGCGATTGGCGAGCTCGAGGTTTGGTGATCGGCACTGCAGCCTGACAGACACATACCCTGACGGGGATTTATTCCCGTCCGGGGGATAAATCCCCCCAATTTTTTGTTACCGGAGGATTTATTGTGAGTATGAACGTGTATTTTGACTCGCCGCCGTCCCAGGACGCGTGGATTGATTTCACCCTGGCGGTGACCGAAGTGTTCTGGTTGTTGCCGGCGACAGCACGGCCTGCGGATATTGACCAGGCCAGTGACCTTTTCAGCGATGCGGTACTCGATGTGGCCGGTCTGCGGTTTTCTCAGCAACCGGGACACATGCAGCCTGTACAGCAGATGCTCTGGGCCGACAGTCGGCAGAGTTTTTTCGGTCGGCTGATGCTGCTCCTGATACATAACCTGTGTCCGGGCTCTGTCCGCATTGAACGGGATACACAAACTGCCGAATGTGGCTGGGAGCAACCGCTTATCTGGTTGCGCCATCATCTTCAGCGCCCTGAACTTCAGGCGCCAGAAGCCGTGAATGAACGGGTGCTTACGGATGATTCCGTCTGCAGACACCTGGTGCAGTTCAGGGACAGCATTAACACCGACGCGCTCGCCTACCACTGGCGAGTGATCGCCTTGATGGATAACGTCTGGCTTACTCCGAAAGAGGAAAAAATGTCATGAGTATGAACATCGCTTTTTTAACCACCGCACCTCAGACGCTGACTCAGGATTTGTGCGATCTGGCCAACCTGGAAGGGCATTTGTTGTCTGTACGCGCGCTGATGCGTCTCGATGCCGGCAATGAAAAGGGTGAGGGTGAAGTCCACTCGTCTAACCAATGTGAGGTGGCTCATGTCGCCCACTCGTTTGGTTTTGCCTGGAATGGGGGGCGCTTCGACCGTTTGGCCTGTGAACCGCTTATCAACGCACTGCACCAGCTCGGGACCGCAATCGATCCGGCAGTATGGCAGAGCAGCTTTGATGACGGGTGTAATGACGCAGAGATTGAACGGGAGCAGGCGCGAATGAACCTGCTCATCTCCCTCATCTAGTCCACATTGTGGATGGATGAGGGGCTACCTCATCGCATCCCCTTCACTGAACGCATGGCCTGATTAGGCTCGCGTTTTAACCCGGCAGGGCTTTCCTGCGGGGGAGCTCCTGCCATTGTTGAGAGGAGTACCCCATGGGGCTGGATATCAACTTTATCCGTCAGCGCAAGGCGGACTACCCGATGTTGCCGGTTAACGGCGACTGGACACCCGTCGGTGACTGGGTGCCGTGTTCACCAGCGTGGCTGGAGGACGGCGGCGATTGTGCGCAGACGCCGCGAATATACAACCATAAAACATGCTGTCACTACCATCCGCCTGTTCAGGTTTATACCTGTCATTTTCGCGGCTTTACCGCGTTAATGAACTGGATGGGCGCCAGCGTCGCTGAGGTCAACAATGGGGCATTGCTTGAACTAGGTCGTAACGACATCCAGATGTTGGATTTGTGTCTGTCGCGGCTGAATGAAGCAAACTGCCATGACGATTTTCCGTCTGAATGTACGGATTACAGCGACATGTACTGGTCGCAGGTCGAACTGTTGAAGGCGTATATCAATAGCGTCATGACCGGTTTCGATTTTCACCAATATCACCTTTACTTCCGGGCATCCTGGTAACACGACGGCGCCCATCATTTTACTTTCCCTGGAGGGACTTTCCCCTCCCGGGGAAGGTCCGTCTCCGCAACTCAGGAGACTTGTCATGTTGCATTTTAACCCTGCAGAACTGCGCGCCGTGGTGGCTGAAGTCCGCGCCAATCAGTGTGCGCTGGTGTTGGCCAAAGACAATGGCGTCTATCTGATGCCGGCCGTGGGCGAACGAAACGCCACCGGCCGTATCAAGCACCTGGCGTATGCCGACGGGTGTCATCCCGACAAGGATGAGGCCTGGTATGAAACGTCCCGGCAGCTTGCCGGCGGCGACGACTTTGGCGAAGAGCTGGTGCTGAACGACAATTGTATCGAGCGAATACTGTCACAAGGCCATGAGCTCTGGATACACCTGTTACCCGAAACGGTCTGTATGCACGTTGCCAGGGTTAACTGGGTGTGTATCGCCGATTACCGTCGGGTGACCGCGCGCATGCTGCAGCTGGCCGAGGTCCATTACTCGGTTTGCGTCAGTCAGGATGAGTTTAAACACTGGCGTGAGCGGGCCATCAACCTTCTGGCCACGGCCTGTCATACCGATTGCAAGCGGGCAAAGCCTGCCGACAGAGACGACTATTTGAACCTGTTCGAACGGCTGAAACAGCGTGTTGACACCGTCAATCCGAAAGGGGCGCTGCGTTACCCCGCGTTCTGACCACTTTTCCTGTCCCCTGGGGCGTATTCTTCGCCGTCAGGGGAGGAATGCGCCTTTTTCATTGAGGAGTATTCCATGAAGAAAAGATCACCATCACGTCAATCAAAGAAACGTGCAGAGCGTCCTGACCTGTACCAACAGGTCACGGACAACATCATCGGCGCCATTGAGCGTGGCACCTTACCCTGGCGCAAGCCCTGGCGGACTGACCGGAACCGGGTCTATACCGGGTCGGTCATGCCGCAGAACGGCACGACGGGTTACCACTACAGCGGCGTGAATGTGCTGCTGTTGTGGATAGCCGCGGAAGAGCGCGGTTTTCAGTCGAACCGATGGCTCACCTACAAGCAGGCGGAAGCCGCCGGTGGCCATGTACGTGCCGGCGAGACGGCAACCCTGGCTGTGGTATTCAAACCCTGGGACAAGCAGGTGGAGGACGCTGATGGCCGGCAGCTGTTTGACGAAGAGGGGAAACCGCTGAAAACGCGAATACCCATGCTGAAGCCGCTGTACCTGTTTAACGTTGCCCAATGCGACAACCTCCCCGAGATCGTTGTCGGCGTTATGCCGACAACCGAGATGGATGAGGGTGATGCGTCGGTCGATGCGAAAACGCAGGCTCAGGTTAACACCCTCGTTGAGGCCTGCGGCGTTCGGGTTGAACAGGTTTACCAGGACAGGGCGTTTTACTCCCCACTCCGGGACCAGATTGTCCTGCCACAGGTTCAGCAATTTCGGACTGAGGCGGATTACTGGTCAACGTTGTTGCATGAACTGGTGCACAGCACCGGCCATGCTAAACGGCTTAACCGGGAAGGGATCACGTCTTCTTCCCGGCGGTTCGGCGACCCGGTGTACGCGTTCGAGGAACTGGTGGCGGAGCTCGGCAGTGCTTTTATGTGCGCGCAGCTTGGCGTCTTTGGTGACATCCAGCACGACAGCTACCTTGAGCACTGGCTCAGGGTATTACGTGAAGATAAACGCGCGCTGTTTCGTGCGGCCAAACAGGCCCGTGAGGCGTCAGAATTTTTGCTGAAGCCCTTGGCGAACCCGGTGACAACCGATCCAGCCGTTGCGGCATGAGGAGTCTGGTGATGACGATTGAACAACGTTACTGGCAGACCATTGCCGGCAGGTTACTGGCCAAATATTTTGGCCTGGCGTTAAACGATACCGATCTGTGTGAAGCGGAGTGCGTAATGGCTTTACAGGAAGCGGGAGTGCGGCCGTTTGAGGCGATCAACAACCTGGTGGATAAATACCACCTGGTACGCCTTGGCGCCAATCCCTTTACCTCATCATCACCGTATCTGCGCCAGGTGGAAGAGCTGGGCGTGATCGGTGAAACAGAACAGGAGATAACCGATGACTAAAGCCACCAACAAGGGGCTGCAGATAACCGTTGACCCTGAGATTGCCAGCGAGCTGGCCTACATGCTGAAGCTTCAGCAGACCTGTGGCGCCGCTGTTCAGCTTGAGAATGTCGAGGGCCTGATCCATTACATTCTGGCGAGTATCGCCGATGGTAGCCGACGTCCGGGCTCGTGGGAGCGCGGAATATTGGTACAGCTGGGATTGGTCGCTAATGGCGACGAACATCAGGTATACCGGGCTCACTATGGCGAGCAAGCCCACTAAGGACAGGATCAGCGTCCTGGCCATCATGAGGTAACACCTAACCCAACGGGGGAGACTTTCCCCCGCTGGGGAAAGCTCCCTCTTTTTCTTGTAAGAAGAGGAGAACGACCATGTCGAACTGGTGCAATAACCGTTTAGTTATCACGGGCCAATCCGTTTTTGTGGATGAACTGCAGCAATGGGCCAATGGCCATGTTGTTCCTGACTACCGTCATGCTGTTCAACAAAGCTGCCGGCTGTTCCTGGCCGGGTGTGCCGGCATACTGAAGCCGGTGACGACAAAACCCGGTGTTTATGTGCCTTACCCGGGACTGTTAACGCAGCCGGGGATTGCATCGCCTCAGAATCTGGCCTTTGAACACTGGTTCGGGTTGCTGAAGGCGGATGTACCGTTAACGGGTGAGAACATTCGCCTGATAGAGCGACTCTACCGCCAGTCGGGTATCGATGCGGTGAAATGGGAGAACATCCCCAACGTCGCGAAGGAGCGTATGGCGGATGTATTATCGCGCCAATATGCGGACTGGTTCGGACTGGTGGGGGTGAGCCCTGACATCGATGCCGGCATCTGCTGGGAACGTTTGAGCGTGATGCCTGAGTATACCGCGCCATGCGATATGCTGATGTTGATCCCGACGCGTCTGGCAACTGAACTGAATGGCTCAGGCGGGCTGCTGCGTGATGTGCCGTCCACCACTGATCTCTATGGTCGGCAATACGGCGTCGAGTGGCCGGCCGGCCATAATGTCGGTTGCGTACGTGATGGCATCAACACGTTGACGGTACACTTCGATTCTCCGTGGTACCCGCCAGCCGGCGAGGTTATCGGGAGAGTGTCTGAGTTGTTCAGTTGCCAGGTGGAACATACCTGGTATATGCCTGATGCGGAACGCAGCGGCTACGATCGTTACGACCGTGGTGAGCATGTCGACGGTGGACGAATAGCGGCTAAGGTTGAGGAAGGTGAGATGATCCACCTGACCTACGCCGACCAGGATTCTATTCCCTTGTCACCGAATGCAGCAGCCGGCTAATCACCGTTTTTTGCTGAAGCACTAACCTATGGCCACCGGTATCCCGGTGGCCTTTTTTTCCCGTGGGGGGAGTTCTCCCACTGCGGGTGAACTCCCTTATTAATGGAGTTCACCATGCTGACGTTTACTGAAGCACAAAACCAATTCATCAGCCTCTTTGGCCAAACGGCCCGCTACCATCACCGGTACAAGGTCTTTTCTGACTTTGTTCAGTGCGGCGCGATAGCAATACACAACCGCTTTTGTCCGGAAGACGCGTTGGAGAAGCAGTACATGTCGCTCATCAAAGGGTATGAACGTGAGGATGTCGAACGCCTGGCGCACTTACTTGCTCTGGTACGAATAGCACTGGCCGCTAAACCTTGTGATTTTTTGGGCATGGCTTTCATGAGTCTGGAGCTTGGTGATAAACATCGTGGGCAGTTTTTTACACCCTGGAGTGTGGCATCCATGATGGCCAAACTGCAATTCACCGGACTGGAGCAACGGTTGTTGACTCAACCGTTCGTGACGATCAGTGAGCCTGCGTGTGGTGCCGGCGCCATGATGATCGCCGCTGCGGCCGAGATTCAGGCGTTGGGGTACATGCCTTCACGGCATATGTGGGTTTCCTGCGTTGATATCGATGTGGTAGCGATGTCGATGGCATATATTCAGTTGTCTTCGCTTGGCATTCCTGGAGAGGTTGTGTTGGGGAATGCACTGGCAGATGAACGGCGATTGGTGATGTGTACCCCGATGCATTGGTTAGAACAATGGCCACTTCGATTACAGACTCTTAGAGAGTTTAAAGCGATTAGTTGACAACAATCGCCCCTGACTGGGGCGATTTTTTCGTATTAATTACGGGATGTATTTTATAAGTCCATGTTCCTGGCTAGAACTGACTCTATGGCTTTTTTGATGTCATTCAATCTAACTGGCTTGGTTAAGATCTCAACATCTTTAATGGGGCTTTCGTTCGTATATGCACTGATGAATATGAATGGCGTACTTTTATTTGGGCCTTTATTTTCTTTGACCATTCTATACAGTTCATCACCTGTGATAATAGGCATTTGTAGATCGCTCAAAACAAGGTCAAAAGATTTCCTATATAATTTCTCCAAAGCTCTTTCTGGGGATGTCGTATACTCTACTGAGAACTCACCTTGAAGAATTGATACCAGTGATTCGCATGCCATTTCATTGTCGTCGATAATTAAAATGCTGATTCCTTTAGCTGAGAAAGGCGTATCTTCTATATCAGTAGTAGTGTCAATCTCTTCAGGTGTTGAAAGTTCAATAGGTAGTGACACGGTAAATGAGCTCCCTTTACCGATGTCACTTTTTACATCAATTGTTCCGTTCATGGCTTTAACAACACCATGAACAATTGCCAAACCCATTCCAAAACCGGGAACCTTATTATCATTCCCAACCCGGATGAACGGATAGAATATTGTATCAATCTTGTCCTTCGGAATGCCTTGACCTGTGTCTTTGACTTTGATAACCAAACTGGATTTATCGTGGATATTTGCGCTTACCTGCACGAGACCATTGTCTGTGTATTTTATTGCATTGGTGACAATATTCTCTATGATTTGCATGACCCTTGATGGATCGCTTTTAATATATGTATCTGGAATATTATCTATGCTTACACTAACATTTTGCTTGTTCAATATGGTAATACTTTGTTCGACAGTATCATGAACAATCTTTCGTATGTTAAATGATGATTTTTTTATTTCAACGTTACCATTATCGACTTTGGCAAACTCAGCGAGGTCTTTCATCTGACGTTCCATTTTCATGGCAGCATTCTCTAATCGCTCAAAGTGATTGAATGCTATAGCATCTTTTTTCTGAATAATCACTTCAACCGACGAGATTATTGCCTGAAGTGAAGTTCTTAATTCATGACCCAGCACTCCGAGGAAAGCATTTTTATTGTTAAAAGATTTCTTTTCGGACTCTAATTGATTATTGATGGACTTTACTTGTCGATATGAAATAAAAAGCATTAACAAAAACAGGAAGTACAGTGTAGCAATTGGAAACTTCATTGAGTTAGCTTTGTCGATATAGTCCTGTTGAATTATGTTTCTTTGCCTGACTTCTGCATGGTCAGATATTACCACTAGATCTTTATTTTCTTGCCCTATTAATTCGATGTTATTAAGTATGATCGAATAGTCAGGGGTTGATTTATTTAGTTCGGTATCGATATTTTCAAGGTTGGCATTTATTTGCTCTACAGTTTTAGCATAGCCTTCTTCCTCATATAAATATCTAGTTGAAACGCTTTTATGTAATAGCACATTTGAGCTTGAGAATAGGAGGTCAAGTTCTGTTTGTAATTCCTCTTTATCATTGTTACCTAACCGAAGTTGGCGCTCAATTTTTGCATTAAATCCTGCTAGTCTGATCGTGAATTTAGCAATTGCCCAAGCGTAGTTCTCTTGAGGTCCTGCTGAGTTCATATTATGGCTTGTGGAGAAGTACTGTTCATACATCCACGCAAACCCACCCGTTAGCACCAGGAAAACTAATAAGTACTGGATGATAAGCCTTTTCAGTTTCATTTTTCTAATACCGTTATGCCGCTGACCTGCCAAATATGACGAGCTTGATAAGTAGGACTATTGAGTTTATCGTAAAATTTGTCCATCGGGTAAATGACGAAGTATGGTCCAAAGTCTCTTACTTTCAGAGGGTTCCCATCCATTTTGTTTGCCAGCAAGATGTCGAATTGTTCTATGTCTGAGACTGGGATGTCGACCCAGTAATCATTTAATGCCCTAATTCTTAGCGTTTTTCCACGGGCACCAACAAGTTTCAACAAATCTTTGAATTTTACGCCTTCAAAATCAACAATACGCCCCGGAACAGTCCAGGAAGTTGTCGTCTTTATATGGCTTTTTTCCAGCATGTTGAACTCTTTTGCTGATAAGATGTATCCATCTTCGTAATTTCTATTAGTTATTTCGCCATCGATATAGATATCTCCTTTATTTGCGGAAGATGGCGCTGAAATAAATAAAGCGACTAAAAAAGACAATGCTAGAGATATTAATTTACGCATAATAATCCTCAAATTCCTTACTGATTAAATCGAGTAAAAATACATTCTCACTGTTATGTATGCCCTCTGTTTTATTATTTCCTATGTAAATAGAGGTGCAGTTATCATAGTATAAGCTGCGTAGTTCAGGTTTCACTGTTGTGAATATACAAGTAGTGGGTATTTTAAATCCCGCGCCAATATGCAAGGCTGCTGAATCACACGTGTAAAGATGCTTCGCATTTTTAATGATGGATGTAAAATAAGTCGTGTTTTTAGATAATGAAGTGATGTTCGTATAATTATCATGGTTAATATCACTAAACCCTAAGACCTTAACCTTAAATTTATCGCCGAGGTAAGATATTATTTTTTTATGATATTTACTGGGTATGCTTCTTATTTTTGTACTAGCGTATGGGCAGAAAAGAACATACTCACCCAAGTTTACATCTTCGATAGGCGCTTTATTGAGCCATGAGTTGATCTTTAAACTGGCTGATACATGTTTGTGTTCTATGCCTAAACTTCTTAAAAAGAAGTCATGCATTTCCAGTGTGTTAAAATCTTTCCAGTATAGTTGGTTTCCGATATCTATTACTAGGTCTGCATCGGTAGCCCTGGTAATGTCAAACGGCATATAGGAAATGTCATCTATTATATGCTTTGCCAACGTATAAACTTCATTAACATAGTTAGGGCAGTTTTCAGGACGAATGATTCTGATGTCGATGTTTGGATTGAATATTTTTATTACATTCAGTGCTGATATTCCTACAACTGAATCACCCAGTGTAACCCCTAACCCATTGATGATGGTAAGGCTTTTTGCCGTTGAATAGTCCACAGATATTTTACTGATTGCATTATTATGAATAATAGAGTCATTCAAGGGAGATATTTCTCCACACAGATTATCTTTACCCACACCATAGGGAGACACTATGTATCTTCCATCAAGCAATAGACTTCCTGTATACGTCAGTAAATTATCGTTCATAATTATTCACTTGGGAAAGTGTTTATCCACTAATGATTTTATCACACTGGCTTTGATAGGTTTCTCGTGAGGTCCTGTTATATCATAATCATTTATAGCACTTGCGATCTCGCTATCTACGATCCCTGACAGTTGCCCGGTAAGAACCAGTATCATGGCATTATTATTTTCAGTTTTTCTTATCTCTTTAATCGTGCTGAACACGGTCTTTGTTCCTACGACCCAATCTAGAATATACGCATCATAAGGCTTATTTTTCAGGCTCTCTTCTAATGAATCAATATCATAAAAGGCATCGACAAGATATTCATTGTTTACAATGATTTCTTTGAGGCTATCGACGATGTTTTTGTCATCATCAAGAATTGCGATTCTGTGTTTTTCTTCATTTTGTTTTTGAGGATATAACTGAATCACTTCAATGTTGCGTTTTGAATCGAATAAAACATCATCTTTTATATCGTTAGTATGAAAAACAACCCACTCATCATTAATCTTTAAGGCCGAATATTCAGTTGTATCATTAGCGTTCACATTAGATAGGTATATTTTGCATTTAACATTAGTTTTGCCATCATTCCATATAGCATCATGTACTTCGTTTATTGAATAATTATAAATGTCAAAGAAGTCACTCATCCTCATATCGATAGAGTCAATAACTTTAACCAGCTGGGATACCTCCCAGTTTGAGGCGCCGCTCATCTTTTTTTGGGCTGCAGCTGTTGTGATGTCCAGTACGTGGCTCGTATGGCTGATGTGTTTTTGCTTTGGAATTCCTTTCATCGTCATCGCTTTGGCAATGACTTCCCCAAGTGCAGTTTTATTGTTGGTTACCATCTCCCACCTTCAGCCTTTTTAGGTTTAAAAAACAAACATCATTCTACACTCCAAGTTGTTTAATTCAAGAAAACCGCACAGTTGTATGTCGCAGAACGATTTATTGAATCATGAAAGTGTCATTTGTGTTGACATGGGGTCGCTGTAGTTGTTAGAAAGGAGCCTGAGTGTGGAGGCTCGCGGTGCTTAACTGAGGCTTCTAAGCGTTATGTTCATCTCCTTTCGGGAGAGCATAACGCTCAGGTGATGCTACAGCGCACAACACCAGAGAAAGCGCCCACTCAACGTTTGGAAAAACCAAACGATGCGGAGGGATGCGCAAAAATCATGAGGGTGGACATTTCATTTGTAGATGCATTTTGTGAATCGTCGGAACGCCCCGTAATAAAAATCACCTGATATTTGTTGTTCTTGGCACCAGGGAAACCTGATAAAAACACAATAAAACAATAGATTGTTAGCTTTGGGGTTGCCTTCGGAGGTATAGGCTTCCCCACGGTTTTTGCCCTAAGAGACTCCAGCAATGAGGGGTTGATAGCTGTCTATCAACCTGAAAACGGCTGACTGCGGGAATCTATTTCTTTCGGGAAAAGGTTTTTCTGTGGTGCTGGCTGTACTGACCTGCGCAGGATAAGCGCCGGTCAAGTTTTACGGAGTGCTGCTTATGTCTTATTGTGATACACCTGAACAGGCCGCCATCATTGGTTGGTCCGGTCACCGCCTGGTGGTCAGGGCGTTTGCCGGCACTGGTAAAACGTCTACATTGGTCCGTTTTGCCCAAGCAAACCCGGATTGCAGAATGCTTTATCTTGCCTATAACCGTGCAGTCAGGGATGAGGCTGAGCAAAAATTCCCGTTTAACGTTGAATGTAAAACGTCGCATCAGCTGGCCTGGCCTAACTTCGGGCGCCATTATCAGCGGCGGTTGACAGCTAACCTGCGGATCACTGACGTTGCTCGCCAACTCAATACCCGCTATTGGCCGCTGGCACGCACATCTATCACGACCTTTAACACTTTCCTCTGCAGTGGGGATGGCGAATTGGGTTTGCAACACTTGCCTGATGAAGACTCACGCAGTGGTTTGTCGCCCGATAAAATCCTGGCAGCGGCGCAATTGCTTTGGCGCGAGTCTGCACGCCAGGATGGTACTTTCCCTGTCACCCATGACGTTTACCTCAAGCTGTATCAGCTCTCTCAGCCCGACCTTTCCAAACGCTGGCAGACGCTCCTGTTTGACGAGGGGCAAGACGCGAATCCGGTGACGCAGTCACTGGTACTGGCGCAGGGCTGTGATGTGGTGTTGGTTGGCGACCGGCATCAACAAATCTACCGATTCCGTGGCGCGGAAAATGCCCTCGATGCTCCTGAGTTGGCCGATGCGGACCGACTTTACCTGACTCACAGTTTCCGTTTTGGTCCTGCCGTGGCACAGGTGGCCAATATGCTGCTTGCCCGGCAAGGCGAAACGATGTCTGTGGTCGGGGAGGGGGGAAACGACAGGGTTGTTGGGTGCATACCTGATGACGTGAAGGGGCAGCCTGTTGCCATATTGAGCCGAACGGTGGCGGGGGTCATCGGCGCTGCGCTGGATGCCAGCCTGGCAGGGAAGAAGGTCTACTGGGTTGGGGGTATCAGCGGCTATAAAACGGAAGAACTGGAAGATCTGTACTGGTTCTCGGCTGACATGCCTGAGCGGATGAAATCTCCGCTGCTGGCGCGAGAATACCGCAACTTTGAGGAGTTTGAGTCGGTTGCCAGAGCAACCCGGGATGTTGAAATGAACCAAGGCCTGCGGTTACTCGAACAGTACTTCCCGCTGCCACAAAAGCTGCAGGTGATGCGCGAGCATGCAGTGACTGATGAACGCCAGGCTCAGGTAACCGTTTCGACGGCGCATCGAAGCAAAGGGCTGGAGTGGCCTGTGGTGGTGTTGAATCATGATTTTGCCGATATCACAGATCCTCTGATGGCCGACAGCGAACGTACCGATGAAACCAACCTGCTGTATGTCGCTGTGACCCGGGCCCGGCAAACGCTGGTACTGAATGAATTGCTCCAGGTGTTGATGGACAACGTGGGTAATGATATCGCCGGAGACCTGGCATGCTGAAGGCTATCAAAGAACTGCTGGTTGGAACCCGGGTTATGTCGGCAAATCCAACGGCAAGCATTTCAGCCTCTCAATGTCCTGTAGGTTATTTTATGCCGGCATCCGCAGAGCAGCTTTTGAGCACGGCCTCTCGTCAGCAGTGTTTACAGCAGCTGTGGGAGAACAGCGCTCTCCCCAAAGATCTCTATGAACATTTCTATCTGCAACCCTTGAAGCAGCTTGTTACGCTGATGCAGGTACTTCCGGCCGCGTCCCAGGGGGAGTATGCCAGGGAAGGAGGACTGGTCGATGTTACCCTGCAGACGACGACGTATGCGGTTCGACTGGCCAAAGGACACATGTTGCCCCCAGGGGCAGCGCCCGAAGAACAATCCGCCCAGAATGTGCAGTGGAATGTCGTGGTGTTTTATGCAGCGCTATGGCACTACCTGCCGCTGTTGACTCAGCTGCAGGGGGAGCTTCAAAGTGGCCGAGCCTGGTTACCTGGTTTGACGGTGCCGGGTGAACCTTACCGTTTTCGCTTCAGAGCCACTCCGTTAGCCCCGACTCTGGCCAGCAGTCAGAGTGCAATGATTGCGGCACGACTGCTGCCTGAAGATCTTATTGAATGGTTGTCAACACTACCAGCGGCGATACATTCGTTGATGACGATAGCGTCCAGGCAACCGAGCACATTACCTGCAATTGACGATATTACTCTGGAGGCGGCCAAACTGGCTCGTGGCGATGGTTTGGCCGTATCGCTTTTGCCGATATCCAACCCCGACACACTGGCAATAACCTTACCGTCAGTGGCGCCGGCGACAGAACATATCACCTCTTCAGTACCCGAGACTGATTTGCAAGGTGCAGTCAACAGTATCCATCCTCCTCTCGCTCAGGAGCAACTGCCGGCAGAGACATTAGATCAGCCCAACGAAAATGCACCGTTAGTCACGGAAGTGTTACTTAGCTCGGCCCTGGATGCGCCGGTCAACGATAAGCCTTTGGCTGAGATGGTCCTAGCACCAGAAACGGTGGTTGGTGTGGAAGAAGATATGCAGGCTCTGTTGTCATTGATGGCGGTAGAGGTGTCAGTACCGACTTGCCTGGATAACCAAGAAGAGGGAAACGCCCCTCAGAAAGAGAGCCTCCTTCCTGAAGAAGAGCAGGGGTCGGTACATGACATAACTACTGTAATTGAAGATGACTGTGTTTTACCAGGCGTAATAGAACCTGAACTACCAAAGAGCACGGACACAACGGCTATTTTAGAGGCTCAACATTTATCAAAGGATCCACGGTTAGAAGAAAATAACGTGGAAGGTATTTTGAATGCGGAGAGTAATGTTGGGAACGCATTTCTACAGTGGTTGAGTCTTGGGGTAAAAAAAGGGGATATATCCGTTAATACCTTAGGTTCCAGAGCACATATTGTCAGTGGGTTCGTTTTTCTCTGCGTTCCAGATATTTTTCATCTGTATATCAAAGAAAATAATTTGGAGCGTACTGACCGAAATGCTATCCAAAAAGCGTTTGAAAAACTGGGAAGACATCGGATCCGTAAGGGGCAGCGATTCTTTATTGGCCATCTTTATGAAAAGCCTGAGGGGGTGGGTACATATCGTCGTATCAATGGTTACCTGATTAAGGCAAATAGTTTGTACGGTGGGACACGCGTGCCAGAGGACAGTCAGTTACTCGTGATCCCGTAGTCTTTTGATGCAGGGAGAATCTCATAAATGTTGGGTAAAACTGACGGATTGTGAGTGGATAAATGAACTCATTCGAGGTTATGAAATGAAAAGTGAAGAAAAAATGCACGATGAGTGGGAGTTCTTGCTCGAGGAATATTTTTTCACCAAACAACTACGCGCAGCAACGGAATGGAGTTATAGGAAAGTAGCACTAACATTTACGCGTTTTATTGGTGGAACTATAACACCCGCTATGGTGACGCAAAGGGATGTGTTGCTTTGGCGTCGGCATCTGTTAAAGGAGAAAAATCTTTCGGTACATACCTGGAACAATAAGGTAGCCCATCTGCGGGCAATATTTAATTTGGGTATAAAAAAAGCGTTGGTTCAGCACGGTGAGAACCCTTTTAATGGAACGGTAGTTCGATCTGATACTAAGAAAAAACGAATATTGACGAAGTCTCAATTGACCCGTCTTTACCTCGTGATGCAACAGTATGAACAGCGGGAGAAGGAGAGAAAACCAGTGAAGGGGGGAAAGTGCGCACTCTATCCTACCTGGTTCTGGATGACGGTATTAGACACATTTCGATATACCGGTATGCGTAACAATCAGATGATCCACATCCGCCTGAGAGATGTGAACATTGAGCAAGGTTGGATCGAACTTCGACTTGAAGGTAGCAAAACACATCGAGAGTGGAAAGTACCGGTGGTTCGTCAATTAAGGGAGCGAATAGAGCTGCTCATGATGCGTGCAATCGAGCGAGGTGCGGGTCAGCATGACCTGCTTTTTGATGTCAAACGGTTCACCAATCCACGGAATACTCATTACATCTATGACGAGAAAAACGTTCTGCAGTCATTTCGTAGCTTCTATCGTCGGTTGTCCAGGGAGAGTGGTTTCGATATTTCCTCACACCGTTTCCGTCACACACTTGCCACGGAGTTGATGAAATCCCCGGACAGAAATCTAAAACTGGTGAAGGATTTGCTGGGTCACCGTAACGTCAGTACCACAATGGAGTATATCGAATTGGATATGGAAGTAGCAGGAAAAGCACTAGAACAGGAGCTTGTTTTACATACGGATATCACTGCTACGAGAAGCTTACAAAGCTTGACACAGGCATGATTTGCTGTGAATATCGCCAGTGATCGAGAAAAGGACGCCTGTGGGCCAACACAGGCATCCTTCTTGAGGAATTCAACTTACAACGTCGCGGTAGTAAACAGTTACTCTGTTATCACTTTGACAAGTCGATTCCGTATTAACCACCCGTTAAAGTTCTCATCCTTTAACCAGTGTGCATTGATGCAGAATTAGTGGTGCCCGGACTCGGAATCGAACCAAGGACACGGGGATTTTCAATCCCCTGCTCTACCGACTGAGCTATCCGGGCAACGGGCAGCATTAAACCGTATTGGCCGAAAGCCGTCAACGGCTTTATGCGTGAAAGACGTTAAAATGCCTCCGGTTGCTGGCTTTTCAGGCAAAGGGCGCAAAAAATGCGCCTGTTCTGGCTATCACCTTGGGTTGGCTGTGCCGCCAACCCTGCCGATTCAGCTCAACGCCCCGTTGCGGCGGCACTGCGCCACCTGCAAGATGTCTTCCGCCAGCCGTTTGGCGACCGATACGTCCTGGAGCTGGCGTTTTACCAGCAGTTTGCTCAGGCAGCCTTCCTGAATCAATTCCATTTGCTGCGCCACCATGTCGGCGTCGTCGGCGTCCATGTCGCGCAGCAGTTCGCGGGTTAGCTCCAGTGAGGTCAGCTTTTGCTGCTCCGCCAGTTGGTGGATCGGATGATCCGTTTCCGGGAAGAAGCTGCAGGCGGCAATAAACAGGCAGCCGGGGTATCGGTCTTGCTGCACGTATTCCGCCAGCACGTCATAGCGCGCCAGCAGCTTTTGCTGCGGGCTCAGGCTTTCGTCCAGCAGCAGCTGGCGGCGCCAGGTGTCGATCTGTTGGCCGTGGTAGCGCAGGCAGTCGTACAGCAGGGCTTCGCGATCCGGCCAGAACCGTTTGAGATCGCCGGGCTGAACGTCGAGTTTTTCCGCCAGCATCTCTAATGTGGCGGTCGCCAGGCCCTGTTGTTCCAGCAGGCCTAGCGCGGTATCAAGGACGTGTTCACGTTGCACTTGTGCTTCCTCCCATTCGCTTCCGATCTTCAGTGTCAGTTATCACATCACTTTCTGCAAATGCGCGTTAAAGGCCTCCGCCTTCATAAAACCGGTGACGCGCTCGGCCGTCAGCTCGCGGCCCGCCGGATCGAAGAACAGGATCGTCGGCAGCCCCAGCACCTGCAGATGCTTCAGCAGCGCCGCCTGTTCCGCACTGTTAGCGGTGACGTCCGCCTGCAGCAGCACCGCGTTGGCCAGGCTCGCCTGCACCGCGGCGTCGCTGAAGGTGTATTTCTCGAACTCTTTGCAAGCTACGCACCAGTCGGCGTATAGGTCCAGCATCACCGGTTTGCCCCGCGCCTGTTGCAGCGCGAGATCGAGCTGTTCGACGTTGTTGATGCGGGTAAAGGCCAGATGCGGTTGAGCCGCCTGCTGCGCCTGGTCGGTGCCGAAAGCCCAGTCCTGCAGCGGCCGCGCGGCGATCACCGCCGCCGCCAGCAGCAGCAGTTGCAGGGCACGCGCCCAGCCGCGTGTGCTTCTCAGGCTCAGGGCGAAGGCCCAGCCGAAGAATGCCAGGCCGAGCAGGCTCCACAGGCGCATACCCCACAGGTCGCCGATCACCCGCTCCAGCAGGAACACCGGCAGCGCCAGAATGACGAAGCCGAAGGCCTCTTTCACGTACTGCATCCACGGGCCGCTGCGCGGCAGCAGGCGGTTGCCGAACAGGGTGACGATCACCAGCGGAATGCCCATCCCCAGTGCGTACAGGTACAACGTACCGCCGCCGGCCCACAGATTACCGCTCTGGGCGATATACAGCAGGATGGCGCTGAGCGGTGCGGTGGTGCAGGGGGAACAGATCAGCCCGGCCAGGGCGCCCATCAGGAACACGCCGGTCAGTGAGCCGCCGCGCTGGGTGTTGCTCCAGTTTGCCAGCCGGGTTTGCAGCGCTGAGGGCAACTGCAGGGAATAGAGGCCGAACATCGAAAGCGCCAGCGCGATGAACAGCACCGACAGGCCAATCAGGACGTAAGGATGCTGCAGCGCCGCCTGGAACTGCAATCCGGCGGCGGCCACCACCAAGCCCAGCAGGGTGTAGGTGAGCGCCATGCCCTGCACGTAAACCACCGCCAGCGCCAGAATGCGGCCGCTGCTTTGCGGCCGGTCGCGGCCGAGGATGATGCCGGAGATCAGCGGGTACATCGGCAGTACGCACGGGGTGAAGGCGATACCGATGCCGATCAGCAATGCCCACAGCGGCGAGAACGGCAGGCTGGCCGGTGCGGCAGGGGCTTCAGCCGGCGCAGAGGCCGAGAGCGGCGCGGCGGCGGTGGCGCTGACCGCGTCCAGCGGGATGGTTCGGGTTTCCGGCGGATAGCAGAAGCCGGCCTCGGCGCAGCCCTGATAGGTGACGCTGAGGCTGGCGTTGGCCGCCGCCTGTTGCAGCGGCACCTGCAGATTCAGCTGCTGTTTGAAAATCGCCACTTCGCCGAAGAATTCATCCTTGTGGCTCAGCCCGTCCGGCAGGGTAAACGCGCCGAGCGTCGCCTGCTGCGGCACCAGTTTGATCTGCTGACGATACAGGTAGTAGCCGGGGCGGATCTGCCAGTTCAGCGTTACCTGGTTGCCTTGCTGTTTGAAATCGAAAGCGAAGGCCTGATCGACAGGCACGAACTGGCTGCCGCCCTTCGGCGCGAACAGCGAAGCCTGTGCCGCCTGCGGCAGGAAGCACAGGCTGCACAGCAGCAAAATCAGTTTAAGGAAGCGTTGATCCATAACAGGTAGTCTTTATCTCCGGCCATCACCGGCAAGACCAGCAGCTCGGGCGTCTGGTAAGGGTGATGTTGTTTCAGGGTGTCGAGCAGGGCTTGCTGACGGCGGCGATCGCTTTTGAACAGCATCTGCACTTCGTATTCCTGTTCCAGTTTCCCTTCCCAGTAATACAGCGAGGTGGCGCCGGGCAGCAGCGTGGCGCAGGCCGCCAGCTTATCGCCCAAGACCCGCGCCGCCAGTTCCTGGGCGCTGGCTTCATCGGGTGCGGTACAGAGTATGACGACAGCTTCGCAATCAGACATCTTCAGCCCTCTCATCGGTTTGAATGGGCACTATACCCTGAAGGCGGATTGGCTAGAAGGCGAGTTTATCGCCAGAAGGAAAACCGGGGCCGCAGCCCCGGTCTAAGCCTTACAGCATGACGCTGCCGAGCAGGAAGCCGAATACCACCGCGAAAATCACGCCCATGGTGCCGGGAATGAAGAACGGATGGTTGAACACGAAGCGGCCGATGCGCGTGGTGCCGGTATCGTCCATCTGCACCGCGGCGACCAGCGTCGGGTAGGTCGGCAGGATGAACAGGCCGGAAACGGCCGCGAAGGAGGCGACGGCGGTCAGCGGCGACACGTTCAGCGCCAGCGCCATTGGCATCAGCGCCTTGGCGGTGGCGGCCTGCGAGTACAGCAGCGCCGAGCAGAAGAAGAAGATCACCGCCAGCAGCCACGGGTGCGCCTGAATGACGCTGCCGGCCGTCTCTTTGATCCAGTCGATGTTGGCCTGCACGAAGGTGTCGCCCAGCCAGGCGACGCCGAGGATACAGATACAGGCGCTCATGCCGGCCTTGAAGGTGCTGGAGTTCAGCACCATGTCGGTGTCGACGCGGCACAGCAGGGTGGTCAGCGTGGCGACGCTCAGCATGATGATCAGGATGGCGTTGGTGGTGTTCATCAGCGGCTTGGCCACCAGGCCCAGGCCCGGGCTGTTGATGATGGCGTAGGCGACCACGCACAGCACGCCCAGCAGGAACAGCAGCACCGAGGTTTTGGCGCGTGGTTTGATCGCCAGCGCGTTGTTGCCGCGCAGGGTGATCAGGCCTTCTTCCAGGCGTTTCAGGTACACCGGATCGTTAGACAGCTTGGAGTCGAACAGCCAGGTCACCAGCAGCGACATCACCAGCACGGCGCAGAAGGTGGATGGGATCACCACCATCAACAGGTGCAGGTAGCTGACGCCGTGGCCTTCCATCACCGAAGACATGTACACCACCGCGGCGGAGATCGGCGAGGCGGTGATGGCGATCTGGGCGGAGACGACGGCGGTCGACAGCGGGCGGCAAGGCTTGATGCCCTGCTCTTTCGCCACCTCGGCGATCACCGGCAGCGCCGAGAGCGAGATGTTGCCGGTGCCGGCGAAGATGGTCAGGAAGTAAGTGACGATAGGGGCGAGAATGGTGATGTGTTTGGGGTTCTTACGCAGCAGTTTTTCGGTCTGCTGCACCAGATAGTCCATCCCCCCGGCGACCTGCATCGCGGAGATCGCCGCGATCACCGCCATGATGATGGAAATCACGTCGAAGGGAATGCTGCCTGGCTTGACGCCGATCAGCGCCAGGACCAGAACGCCCAACCCCCCCGCGAACCCGATACCGATACCGCCCAACCTGGCCCCTAAAAAGATGGCCAGCAGAACGATAACCAATTCTACGGCTAGCATAGTGTTTACTCCTTAAAATGAGAGAAATTGAAAATCAAACGTTAAAATTTTGTGGGCGCCGGAAAGTAAAAAGGCACGCTATCCAGAGGATTTAGCGTGCCTTTCAGGGCTACCGGGTAGGTCTGTTATTGTTCATTTTCATCCGTATAGCGTTTAGCTTTATAAGCCGGGTGCATCAGGTTCTCCACGGAGAAGATGTCATCCAGCTCGGCTTCGGTCAGCAGGCCGCGTTCCAGCACCACTTCGCGCACGCTCTTGCCGGTTTCGGCGCAGATCTTCCCGACGATGTCACCGTTGTGGTGGCCAATGAACGGGTTCAGATAGGTGACGATACCGATCGAGTTGAAGACGTAGTGTTCGCAGACTTCTTTATTCGCGGTGATGCCGTTAATGCATTTTTCCAGC
Organism: Serratia sp. 201; assembly: GCF_037027545.1. Taxonomy (NCBI): domain Bacteria; kingdom Pseudomonadati; phylum Pseudomonadota; class Gammaproteobacteria; order Enterobacterales; family Yersiniaceae; genus Serratia; species Serratia sp. 201. Next base: position 106,469 of record NZ_JAXCHC010000004.1, read on the forward strand.
AGGTTGTAGCAGGCGTTGGTCAGGATGTGGATCGACTCGAACATCGCCTGGCCGATCACCGGCTCCATCACGTTCAGCTGCAGCTGGCCCGCTTCGGCCGCCATGGTAACGCAAGTGTCGTTGCCAATCACCTTGAAACACACCTGATTGACCACTTCCGGCACCACCGGGTTCACTTTGGCCGGCATGATGGACGACCCCGCCTGCAGCTCCGGCAGGTTGATTTCGTTCAGGCCGGCGCGCGGGCCGGAGGAGAGCAGGCGCAGGTCGTTACAGATTTTGGACAGTTTCACCGCCAGGCGTTTGAGTGCGCTGTGCACCATCACGTAGGCGCCGCAGTCGGAGGTGGCTTCGATCAGGTCTTCCGCCGGTACCACCGGCAGGCCGCTGACTTCCGCCAGTTTTTGCACCGCCAGCGGCTGATAGCCTTCCGGGGTGTTGAGCGCGGTGCCGATGGCGGTGGCGCCCAGGTTAACTTCCAGCAGCAGCTCCGCGGTGCGGTGCAGGTTGCGGGTCTCTTCGTTCAGCAGCACGCTGAAGGCGTGGAATTCCTGGCCGAGGGTCATCGGCACTGCGTCCTGCAGCTGGGTGCGGCCCATTTTCAGGATGGTTTCGAACTCTTTCGCCTTGCGATCGAAGCCTTCACGCAGCTGGTTGATGGCGTCGATCAGTTTCTGGTTGGAGGCGTACACCGCGATGCGGAACCCGGTCGGGTAGGCGTCGTTGGTGGACTGGCACTTATTGAGGTGATCGTTCGGGTTCAGGTACTGGTATTCGCCTTTTTGATGGCCCATCAGCTCCAGGCCGATGTTCGCCAGCACTTCGTTGGTGTTCATGTTCAGCGAGGTGCCTGCGCCGCCCTGGAACACGTCCACCGGGAACTGATCCATGCACTTGCCTTTATCCAGCACCTCGTCGCAGGCCTGGATGATCACGTCGGCGATTTTGCGTGGGATGGTTTTGAGTTCTTTGTTGGCCATCGCCGCGGCCTTTTTCACCATCACCATGCCGCGAACGAACTCGGGGACATCGCTGATTTTGCTGTTGCTGATGTAGAAGTTTTCAATCGCACGCAGAGTGTGAACTCCGTAGTAAGCGTCTGCGGGGACTTCACGTGTTCCTAACAGGTCTTCTTCGATACGAATGTTGTTTGACATGAGAACCTTCTCTATGTGTTGCTGCCGAATTAATAATTTGTCAGGTCAAGGCTAGTAAGGGCACAGCCTAAATTAATGTTGCCGAAGGCTTGGGGCGTGAAACGATTAACCAAATCGCCCGTTGCTGCCCAGATCATATGCTGGTTGATAAGAAATGACTGAATCCAGATCACCTTATGGTGTTTAAGGATATGCCCTTTTCCGGTTCTGTGACTTCTTTCACGTTTGTGAACTTTAGCAATAAAAACCGGCTCTCGGTTGAAATGGTGGGGGGATGCCCTCATTGTAATGGTGTCGGCCGTTTACGGCCTCTTTTTTCGCGCCGTCGCCCCGTGGCGGCCGTGCCTTACCTACCGATAGGAGAACCAGGTGCGCTGGTTACCGCTACTGCTGATATTTCTGCTGGCTTACATAGAAATATCCATCTTTATCAAAGTCGCCGCCGTGCTCGGCGTGGCTGTCACCCTGCTGCTGGTGGTGTTCAGCTCCTGCGTCGGCATTTCGCTGGTGCGCAATCAGGGCATGAAAACCTTCGTGCAGATGCAGCAAAAACTGGCGGCCGGCGAAAGCCCGGCGGCGGAAATGGTGAAAAGCGTTTCGCTGGTGCTGGCGGGCTTCCTGCTGCTGATACCGGGCTTCTTCACCGACTTCCTCGGCCTGTTGCTGCTGCTGCCACCGGTGCAAAAATCGCTGACGCTGAAGCTGATGCCGCACCTGTCGGTGTATCGCCCCGGCGGTTGGACGGGCGGCGACGCCGCCAACGGCAATACCTTCGACGGCGAATTCCAGCGCAAGGACGACGAACGCCCGGTGCTGGAACACCGCCCGGACGAGGATCGCAAACCTCACGATCGTTAAGCAAACGCGGCTCAGGCCGCGTTTTTCATCTCTGCGGCACTCGCCGAACCGAAAATGCGAAATTTTTTTTGTTCGCCCCCTTGAAGGGGGCTGGAACGCCCCCATCTCAAATGCCACGAGGCCGGTAATAACAACCATCCGGTGTACAACCCTAAATCTGATAGAGACCTTCTTACAGGAGAGCGTTCAATGAGTATTCGTCCATTGCATGACCGCGTTATCGTCAAGCGCAAAGAAGTTGAATCAAAATCTGCTGGCGGCATCGTCCTGACTGGCTCTGCTGCGGGTAAATCCACTCGCGGTGAAGTGGTTGCAGTGGGTAAAGGGCGTGTGCTGGAAAACGGCAACATCCAACCGCTGGATGTGAAAGTTGGCGATATCGTGATTTTCAACGACGGCTACGGCGTGAAAGCAGAGAAGATCGACAATGAAGAAGTGTTGATCATGTCCGAAAGCGACATTCTGGCAATTGTTGAAGCGTAATTGCGCTTTATCTTCTGAACTGAACGAGTTGAAGGGAAATACCAATGGCAGCTAAAGACGTAAAATTCGGCAATGACGCTCGCGTGAAAATGCTCCGCGGCGTGAATGTTCTCGCTGATGCAGTAAAAGTGACCCTGGGCCCGAAAGGCCGCAACGTAGTGCTGGATAAATCTTTCGGCGCACCGACCATCACCAAAGACGGCGTTTCCGTTGCGCGTGAAATCGAACTGGAAGACAAGTTCGAGAACATGGGCGCACAGATGGTGAAAGAAGTGGCCTCCAAAGCGAACGACGCGGCGGGCGACGGCACCACCACTGCAACCGTACTGGCTCAATCCATCATCACCGAAGGCCTGAAAGCGGTTGCTGCAGGCATGAACCCGATGGATCTGAAGCGCGGCATCGACAAAGCGGTTGTCGCTGCGGTTGAAGAACTGAAAAAACTGTCCGTACCTTGCTCCGATTCCAAAGCTATCGCTCAGGTCGGCACCATCTCCGCCAACTCCGACGAAACCGTGGGTAAACTGATCGCGGAAGCGATGGAGAAAGTGGGCAAAGAAGGCGTTATCACCGTTGAAGAAGGCACCGGCCTGCAAGACGAGCTGGACGTGGTTGAAGGTATGCAGTTCGACCGCGGTTACCTGTCTCCATACTTCATCAACAAGCCGGAAACCGGTTCTGTTGAGCTGGAAAGCCCGTTCATCCTGCTGGCCGACAAGAAGATCTCCAACATCCGCGAAATGCTGCCGGTGCTGGAAGCCGTTGCCAAAGCAGGCAAACCGCTGCTGATCATCGCTGAAGACGTAGAAGGCGAAGCGCTGGCGACCCTGGTGGTCAACACCATGCGCGGCATCGTGAAAGTGGCTGCCGTTAAGGCGCCTGGCTTCGGCGACCGTCGTAAAGCCATGCTGCAGGACATCGCTACCCTGACTGCCGGTACCGTTATCTCTGAAGAGATCGGTCTGGAACTGGAAAAAGCCACCCTGGAAGATCTGGGTCAGGCGAAACGCGTTGTCATCAACAAAGACACCACCATCATCATCGATGGCGTGGGCGACGAAGCGACCATCCAGGGCCGCGTTGCTCAAATTCGTCAGCAGATCGAAGAAGCGACCTCTGACTACGATCGTGAAAAACTGCAGGAGCGCGTAGCGAAACTGGCCGGCGGCGTTGCCGTTATCAAGGTTGGCGCAGCCACTGAAGTTGAAATGAAAGAGAAGAAAGCCCGCGTTGAAGACGCCCTGCACGCAACCCGCGCCGCAGTGGAAGAAGGCGTGGTTGCCGGCGGCGGCGTCGCGCTGATCCGCGTTGCAGGCAAAATCGCCGCGCTGAAAGGCGACAACGAAGACCAGAACGTGGGTATCAAAGTTGCGCTGCGCGCAATGGAAGCCCCTCTGCGTCAGATCGTGGTCAACGCCGGTGAAGAAGCTTCCGTTATCGCCAACCAGGTGAAAGCGGGCGAAGGCAGCTACGGCTACAACGCTTACTCTGAAGAATACGGCGACATGATCGCGATGGGTATCCTGGATCCAACCAAAGTGACCCGTTCTGCTCTGCAGTACGCGGCTTCCGTGGCTGGCCTGATGATCACCACCGAATGCATGGTCACCGACCTGCCGAAGGCTGACGCACCGGATCTGGGCGCAGCAGGCGGCATGGGTGGCATGGGCGGCATGGGCGGCATGATGTAATCATCCCCACACGCTTGTGTGCTGAGAACCCCGGTCAACTGACCGGGGTTTTTTTTAGCTTAAAAATCAATTAAAAGGATGTTTTGTTAGCTTGTTATTAGTTTGGTGAATGAATAATTGCATTATTTTGTTTTTACCCTAAACCGTTGTCGTTTCGTACCGATATAGCCCCTACCAGGCGGGGAATTTCCCCTCGCCGGTGTGACTGTCAACGGAGACGACTTATGCTGAAAAATATGAAAATAGCCACCTGGCTGATGATGATGCTGTTGCTGCTGGGCTTGATGCCCATGGGAACTGGCGCCATTGCCTTCTATTTCATGCAGCAAAACGGCCACAGTATCGACAGGATGAGCACCTTCTCCGACGAGGAAGCGGCGCTGAACCGCAGTTGGCGTGCTTTGCTGCAAACGCAGACGCTGATCGACAACATGGCGTTCGAGCGCTGGGCGCAGACCAGCAGAGCCGATATTCAGCAGGGTATCGATGAGGCGCGAGGTGAGCTGCGCAGCGCCGACGTCGCGTTCAACCTGTTTTGGGAGACGCCGGGCCTGACGGTATCGCGCCCGGATCTGGGCGAGGCGATGAAAAAGGTTTACCTGGCGCAGCAGGCGGTGCTGAAGCAAGAACTGACGCTGTTGGCCGACACGCCACAGACGGCGCTGATCGAGCGGCTGCACGCCATGGCGGCAGAGAAGCGCCAGGTGCGCCAGCGGCTGGATAACCAGTTTGCCGACTACATGCGGGCCACGGTGGCCGCCCACCGTCTGGCAGTGGAAGAGGCGGAGCAGACCCAAAAAGTCTTCGCCCGCCTGCTGAGCGGCACCCTGGCAGCGATCCTGTTGCTGCTGGTCGCCGTGCAGCGTGATTTCCGCCGGCGCTTGATTCTGCCGCTGCGCCAGATCGCCGAACACTTGCAAAAGGTTGGGCGCGGCGATCTACGCAGCGAGATCGCGGTACGCAACAACAATGAGATCGGCATGCTGTTCGCCAGCCTACGGACGATGCAGCAGGAGCTGAGTGCGACCGTGCAGCAGGTGCGTGACGGTGTGGAGTCGATCAACCACGGTACGCACGAGATCGCCGTCGGCAACGCCGATCTCTCCAGCCGCACCGAAGAACAAGCCAGCGCGCTGACGGAAACCGCCGCCAGCATGGAGCAGATTACCGCCACGGTGCGGCAAAACGCCGATAACGCCACTCAGGCCGCCGGCATGGTCAATCAGACCGCCGGCATTGCCCGCAACGGCGAAACGCTGATGGCCAGCGCGATCGACAAGATGCGGGCGATCAACGACAGCGCGCGTCAGGTGGGGGATATTACCAGCGTGATCGACGGCATCGCCTTCCAGACCAACATTCTGGCGCTGAACGCCGCCGTCGAGGCCGCACGTGCCGGGGAGCAGGGGCGGGGTTTTGCGGTGGTAGCCGGCGAAGTGCGCAATCTGGCGCAGCGCTGCGCGACTTCGGCCAAGGAGATCAGCGGTCTGGTCGACGGCGTAACCGGCGATATCGCCGCCGGCGTGCGGCTGGTGGAACAGGCGGGCGAGACGATGAATGCCATCGTCGGCTCGGTGAACCAGGTGACGTCGCTGATGGATAACATCTCCTATGCGTCGGAAGAGCAAAGCAAAGGCGTCGAGCAGGTCGGGGTGGCGGTGACCCAGATGGATCAGGTGACCCAGCAGAACGCCGCGCTGGTGGAGGAGGTGGCGACCACCGCCGTCGGCGTGGAGGAACAGGCGGCCCTGCTGGCGCAGGCGGTGGCGGTATTCAAACTGGCGGAGGGGGAACCGCGCCAGGGCGACGTGGAGGCGCAGGCATCGGCGGCCGTTGCCGGTTGGGTATAACGCCGCCGCACTGTATTTGATGATATTTTTGCCGCCCGGGGCGATTTAGCTGGTAAACTGGTAAGTCATCAGCTGTCGCTCAAGACGTTGGCCCGCTCGCGCGGCAACGGATGCTTAAGAGATGGCATCGCTTTCTGATATACCCTATGAATTTCAAGTTGTAGCTAGGCGGCCAGCTCGTGAGTCCCCAGGCGCTTACTTGAGTAAGTAACTGGGGTGAGCGAGCGCAGTCAACAACGCTACAGCTTGAAAGGCGACGGGTAGAAGATTTTGCGTAATTCTCAACATCGAATGGGGAACAAGATGCGGATTAAAGCCTTACTGGGTCTTTCGGCAGCGATGCTGCTGGCGGGTTGCAGCACCACTCATGAACTGACCGCTGCGGGTCAGCAGATCAAGTTCACCGACAGCAAGCCGGCGGCGGAATGCCAGCTGCTGGGGGAAGTGACCGGCACCCAGAGCAACTGGCTGTCCGGCAACGGCGGTGAAGGCAGCTCCATGCGCGGTGCGGCCAACGATCTGCGCAACAAGGCGGCGGCCATGGGCGGCAACGTGATCTACGGCGCCAACAGCCCGAGCCAGAATCTGCTCTCCAGCTTCGCACCGCTGGACAGCAAAATGGTCGGCCAGGTTTACAAGTGCCCGTAAGGCGCTGAGACCGCAGTCGCAAAGAGATAAAAAAAGAGGAATGCCACGGCATTCCTCTTTTCGTTCCATCGGGCCATGTGGCGCGCGTCACTCCGGCATCAGGCGCAGGTCGATCGGCGTTTTGCTCGGTTCGCCGCCCACTTCACGCGTCAGGCGCGGTACCAGGTAACCGGACACCTTGCTCAGCAGCGCCTGCATGATGGCGCGCGCTTCATCGTCGCTGACCATGAAGTGCGCTGCGCCCTGCACCTTGTCCAGCACGTGGATGTAGTAAGGCAGGATACCGGCGTCGAACAGCGCGTTGCTGAGCGCCGCCAGCGTGTCGGCATCGTCGTTGACGTCGCGCAGCAGCACGCTCTGGTTGAGCAGCGTGACGCCGGCGAGGCGCAGCTGCGCCATGGCGCTTTGCAGGTCGCGGTCAATTTCGTTGGCGTGGTTGATGTGCGTGACCATCAGCACCTGCAGGCGCGAGGCCGACAGCAGGCGGCACAGCGCCGGCGTGATGCGCGCCGGGATCACCACCGGCAAACGGGTGTGAATGCGCAGGCGTTTCAGGTGCGGGATGGTCTCCAGTTCGCCAACCAGCCATTCCAGCTCGCTGTCTTTGGCCATCAGCGGATCGCCGCCGGAAAAAATGATCTCGTCCAGTTCCGGGTGTTGGCGGATATAATCCAGTGCCTGCCGCCAGTTGTTCTTATTGCCCTGATTATCCTGATAGGGGAAGTGGCGACGGAAGCAGTAACGGCAGTTGACCGCACAGCCGCCCTTGACCAGCAGCAGTGCGCGATTGCGGTATTTGTGCAGCAGGCCCGGCACCACGCTGCGCTGCTCATCGAGCGGATCGGTGGTGAACCCTGGGGCGTTGATGAACTCCTCTCTGGCGGTCAGCACCTGGCGCAGCAGCGGGTCGTTGGCATCGCCGGGGCGCATGCGCGCAGCGAAGGCGCGCGGCACGCGCAGGGCAAACAGCCGACGGGCATCGCGCCCCTGCGGCAGTTCCGGGTGCGTATTCAGTGACAAAAGCTGCAGTAATTCATCAGGATCGGTAATAACATCGGCGAGTTGATGCAACCAATCTTCTCTATGTGCCGTACTTTGGGTTATAATGTGTGCCATTTTTTTGGCTAAGCTACCAGTTCAAATATTCAGAGGGCCATCATGGCGACTTATTCTAGCAACGATTTCCGTCCGGGTCTTAAAATCATGTTCGAGGGCGAACCTTACGCCGTCGAAGCCAGTGAGTTCGTTAAGCCGGGCAAAGGCCAGGCGTTCGCGCGCGTGAAAATGCGCCGTCTGCTGACCGGCACCCGCGTGGAAAAAACCTTCAAGTCTACCGATTCTTGCGAAGGCGCAGACGTGATGGACACCAACATGAACTACCTGTACAGCGACGGTGAGTTCTACCACTTCATGCACCCTGAGTCTTTCGAACAGCATCAGGTTGACGGCAAAACCGTCGGCGACGCGGCCAAATGGCTGCAGGATAACGCAGAGTGCATCATCACCCTGTGGGATGGCCGTCCAATCGCCGTTCAGCCGCCGAACTTCATCGAAGCGGAAATCACCGATACCGATCCTGGCCTGAAAGGCGATACCGCAGGAACTGGCGGCAAGCCGGCAACCCTGAGCACCGGCGCCGTGGTGAAAGTGCCGTTGTTCGTCCAGATCGGCGAAGTGATCAAGGTTGACACTCGCTCTGGCGAATACGTCTCTCGCGTTAAATAAGTTTCAAAACAGAGGAACCCACGCGGTTCCTCTGTTTTATCCTATCCCCGTTCGTTGGCAGAAAATCCGCATGTTCAAGAAAACGTTGTTGGCCGTGCTCTCCCTGTTGTTCCTTTTCTCCCTCAGCAGTTGCAATACGTTTCGCGGTTTCGGCGAAGACGTTCAGCATCTCGGCGGCGCCATCTCCCGCACGGCCAGCTGATCCCGCCTTTAACCCGATGTATTTGCGCCACAAAGCCGGTCACGATCCCACACCCTCCGTCAATTTTGACTACGCTTAGAAAGCCGTACTTTTTCATCAACGACAAATAAGGACTTTCTTATGCTGAAGAAAAGTATTATCGCGATCTTCTCTTTGATGATTTTGAGCTCGCTGACCGCCTGCAATACCACCCGCGGTGTGGGTGAAGACATTCAGGCCGGCGGCAAGGCTATTCAGCGCAGCGCGGAATAATCCGTTCTCTACCCGGCGGCGTTCCGGCTGCGGAGAGCCGCCACATTTCTATCCCTTGCCTGAGCGTTAACGCTGCTGCTATCCTGCCGCAGTGCGGGTGAGGTTACCCGTCATGCGTCACCTCGCTAAACGGGACGACCCGTTTACGCGTCATTTTATCGGGGACGACCCCAGTGGTAGGGAGGCCGTCTCATGGCCTGGATTATTCTGCTTATCGCCGGTTTGCTCGAAGTGGTTTGGGCTATCGGTCTGAAATACACCCACGGTTTTACCCGGCTGACGCCGAGCATCATCACCATTGCTGCGATGGTGGTCAGCATGTTGCTGTTGGCCAACGCCATGAAAACGCTGCCCGCCGGCACCGCCTATGCGGTGTGGACCGGCATCGGCGCGGTGGGCGCGGCCATCATGGGCATGGTGCTGTTGGGCGAATCGACCAATATCGCGCGCATCATCAGCCTGTGTCTGATCGTGGTCGGCATTCTCGGGCTGAAGTTCAGCAGTCACTGATCGGCGGACTGTTGCACCCAGATCAGCTTGTCGGTGGCGAAACCGTAGCCTTTGGCCGTCTGCAATAAGCTGTCGCGTACGCTGGCGTCAAGCGTCGGCGTGCGCGACAGGATCCACAGATAGTCGCGGTTAGGGCCGCAAACCAGCGCGTAGCGATACTGCGGGTCCAGGGCAATCACGTTATAGCCGCCGTAGAAGGGGCCGAAGAACGACACTTTCAGCGCCGCGACCTGCGGTGAACCGATAAAGTAGGCTTTGCCTTCGCTTTCTTGCCATTGCTGTTTTTGCGCATTGAAGCCGCGATTGATGACTTTCAGCCCGCCGTCGGCGCGCGGGCTGTAATGGGCGGTCACCTGCTGCAAACCGCGTTCAAAACGATGATCCAGACGAGCGATCTCATACCAGGTACCGAGATAGCGCTGGCTGTCAAAGGGGGTCACGACCTTGATGTCTTTAGGCGGGGAGACGCTGCAGGCGACGGAGAGCAGGGCGGAAAGCATGACGCTAAGCTTTGACCATAAACGCATCGGTGACTCCTGTTTACCGGGGGCGAGTAAACAGTGTAGCCGATGAGAAAAGGGCGGCCAACGGGCGTTGGCCACCCGAGCGGTTTACAGAGTGACGACGCCGATGACGGTGACGACGCTGAGGATTGCCGCCAGACCGTAGAACACCCACTTGCCGGCCGGCACGTGGATCTTCAGATCGTGCATCGCATGGTGGATGCGGTGCAGGCCGCACCACAGCGGCAGAATGATCATCAGCAGTAGGAACAGGCGGCCGATCAGGCTCTGGCAGAACGCCAGCACGCGTTCGTAACCCAGCGCTTCACCGGGGAACAGCCCCAGCGGCAGCAGAATGCCGACCAGCAGCACGATAGCCGGCGCGACGATCGCGCCCCACATGCCGCCGGCGCCGAACAATCCCCAGAAAACCGGCTCATCGGAGCGTTTAGGTGCTTGATTTATCATGTTTCCTCCGGATTAGAACAGGGCCACGGCCAGGATGACCACGCTGACGACGATCGTGACGGCCCACAGCCCTTTCACGATGGGGCCCGGTCCCATTTTCTCGCTGTTGACCACGATATTGGCGGCCTTCGGCGCCAGATCGAACCAGGTTTTGGTGTGCAGCGCCGCCGCCAGCAATGCGACGACGTTGATTAACAGCACCAGCGGATTCTGCAAGAAACCGACGAAGCCGGCCCAGCTCTCGGCGCCGCCCTTCAGCGCGAACACGCCGTAGAGCAGCACGATGCTGAACCAGACCGCCAGCACCGAGGTGCCTTCGCGCAGCATGTAGAAACGGTAGAAGCCGAGCTTTTGCCACCAGGTGGGCGTCATGGTGCGCACATAGGGCTTACGTTGAGTTGTCATGGCAATTTTCTCCCTTATTGCGGCTTCAGCATGGCGATCATGAAGTCCTTGGCGCTCTCCACCTTGCCTTGCTGGATAGCGGCGGCGGGATCGACGTGTTTCGGACAGACTTCGGAGCAATAGCCGACGAAGGTGCAGCTCCAGACGCCGTTTTGGCCGTTGAGCTGCGGCATGCGCTGTTTCTTGCCGTGGTCGCGGTTGTCCAGGTTATAGCGGTGCGCCAGCGTGATCGCCGCCGGGCCGATAAACTCGGGGTTGAGGCCGAACTGCGGGCACGCCGCGTAGCACAGGCCGCAGTTGATGCAGCCGGAGAACTGGTGGTATTTGGCCATCTGCGCCGGAGTCTGCACGTTCGGGCCATCTTCCGGTTTGCGATCGTTGCCGATGATGTACGGTTTGATCGCCTCCAGGCTTTCGATGAAGTGGGTCATGTCGACCACCAGATCGCGCTCGATCGGGAAGTTGCCCAGCGCTTCAACCTTCATGCCGCCGACGTAGTCGCGCAGGAAGGTTTTGCACGCCAACTTCGGCACGCGGTTGACCATCATGCCGCAGGAGCCGCAGATCGCCATGCGGCAAGACCAGCGGTAGGAGAGGTCCGGCGCCAGGTTATCCTTGATGTAGCCCAGCGCATCGAGCAACGAGGTCTGTTCGTCGTAAGGCACGGCGTAAGTGACGAAATGCGGCTCGGCGTCGCTTTCCGGGTTATAGCGCATGACGTCGATCTTCAGGGTTTGCATCTCAGCCATTTGCCTGCTCCTTATTCTTTTTCTCCTGCGCTTCGGCTTCTGCGCCGTAGACGCGTTTGGCCGGCGGCAGCTTGGTAATTTTCACGTCGCTGTATTCGAGACGCGGCGCGCCCTGCGGGTTATGGAACGCCAGCGTATGCTTGAGGAAGTTGACGTCGTCACGCTCGGTGCAGCCTTCGTCCAGGCGCTGGTGGGCGCCGCGCGACTCTTTGCGGTTAAACGCGGAGTGCGCCATGCATTCGGCGACGTCCAGGCCATAGCCCAGCTCGATGGTGTACAGCAGATCGGTATTGAAGACGCTGGTGTTGTCGGTGATGTTGACGCGCTTGAAACGCTCTTTCAGCTCGGCCAGCTTATCGATGGTTTTTTGCATCAGCTCCGGCGTGCGGTAGATGCCGCAGCCTTCTTCCATCGACAGCCCCATTTCGTCGCGGATCTTCGCCCAGTTTTCGTTGCCTTCCTGCTTCATCAGGTTGCTCAGGCGGGTTTCGACGTCGCGGGTTTGTGCATCCAGCGCGCTGCCGTTGGCCGGCGCGGTCTCGAGCGCGCGGCGCGCGGCGTGTTCACCGGCGACGCGGCCGAACACCACCAGTTCCGCCAGCGAGTTGGAGCCGAGGCGGTTGGCGCCGTGCAGGCCGACGGAGGAGCACTCGCCGACCGCGAACAGCCCCTTGATGCGGGTTTCACAGTTCTGGTCGGTTTCAATGCCGCCCATGGTGTAGTGCGCGGTAGGGCGCACCGGGATCGGATCTTTCACCGGATCGACGCCGACGTAGGCCTTGGCCAGTTCGCAGATGAACGGCAGCCGCTCCAGCAGCTTTTTCTCGCCCAGGTGGCGCAGATCGAGGTAGACCACGTCGCCGCGTGGGGTGGCGATGGTGCGGCCGGCGCGCCATTCATGCCAGAAGGCCTGGGACACTTTATCGCGCGGGCCCAGCTCCATGTATTTGTTCTTCGGCTCGCCCAGCGGGGTTTCCGGACCCATGCCGTAGTCTTGCAGGTAACGGTAGCCGTCTTTGTTCACCAGGATGCCACCTTCGCCGCGACAGCCCTCGGTCATCAGGATGCCGGAACCGGGCAGGCCGGTCGGATGATACTGCACGAACTCCATGTCGCGCAGCGGTACGCCGTGGTGGAACGCCATGCCCATGCCGTCGCCGGTAACGATGCCCCCGTTGGTGTTGTAGCGATAAACGCGCCCGGCGCCGCCGGTGGCCATCACCACCGCGTTGGCGCGGATCTGCACGCGGGTGCCTTCCATCATGTTGAGCGCCACCAGGCCGCGCGCCTGGCCGTCATCCACCAGGATATCCAGCACGAAGTGCTCGTCGAAGCGTTGGATCTGCGGGTATTTCAGCGAGGTTTGGAACAGGGTGTGCAGCATGTGGAAGCCGGTCTTGTCGGCGGCGAACCAGGTGCGTTCGATCTTCATGCCGCCGAAGCGCCGCACGTTGACCGACCCGTCCGGTTTGCGGCTCCACGGGCAGCCCCATTGCTCAAGCTGGGTCATCTCGCGCGGGCACTGATGCACGAAGTGATCGACCACGTCCTGCTCGCACAACCAGTCGCCGCCGGCGACGGTGTCGTTGAAGTGGTAGTCGAAGGTATCGTGATCCTGGGTGACGGCGGCGGAGCCCCCCTCGGCGGCGACCGTGTGGCTGCGCATCGGATAGACCTTAGAGATCAGCGCGATTTTCAGTTGGGGATTGGCTTCCGCTGCGGCTATTGCTGCACGTAAACCAGCGCCCCCGGCCCCAATAATGGCAAGATCGGCGTTAAAGGTTTGCACTGCATTCCTCCAATGTTCTTGTTAAGAACGGCAAGTTAAATATCTATGCTTAAAATTTAGCGAACTCTTCGGGTGCTAACTAATTGAACCGATTAATGTTGCTTAAAGGTTAAGGATAGATATCTCCCACCAATAATGGGGAATTAACTATACCTAAAGTTAAGTAGTCGAAATTTGATGTGATCGATTGTTTTGTCGATTAACGCTCGACCAACAGGCTTGCCTGTTTTTTTGCGCGTTTGGCCTGCTTTACCCTTTTTAACGCGCTTTTGCCGCCCATTTATCGGAAATTGGCGTTATGGACGGTTGTGCATCGTGAAGAATTTGTTTGGCTGCAAGGATGCGAGTAGACTGCATCCCCTGTTTGATTTCGGAGTTAATTACCATGAGCGAAACGGCAAGCTGGCAGCCTAGTGCACCCATCGCCAATTTGTTGAAACGCGCAGCGATTCTGGCTGAGATCCGGCGTTTCTTCGCCGATCGTGGCGTGCTGGAAGTTGAGACGCCCACCATGAGCCAGGCGACGGTCACCGACGTTCACCTGTTCCCGTTCGAGACGCGTTTCGTCGGGCCGGGGGCGGCAGAGGGCCTGACGCTATACATGATGACCAGCCCGGAATATCACATGAAGCGCCTGTTGGCGGCGGGCAGCGGCCCGATCTACCAAATGGGGCGCAGCTTCCGCAATGAAGAAGCCGGGCGGCATCACAACCCGGAATTCACCATGCTGGAGTGGTACCGTCCGCACTACGACATGTACCGCCTGATGAACGAGGTGGACGATCTGCTGCAACAGGTGCTGGACTGCGAGAGCGCGGAGACCCTGTCCTATCAGCAGGCGTTCCTGCGCCATCTGGACATCGATCCGCTGTCGGCGGAGAAGGCGCAGCTGCGTGAAGCGGCAGCCAAACTCGATCTGAGCAACATCGCCGATACCGAAGAAGACCGTGATACGTTGTTGCAGCTGCTGTTCACCGTGGGCGTGGAGCCGCATATCGGCCGTGAAAAACCGGCGTTCGTGTACCACTTCCCGGCCAGCCAGGCGGCGCTGGCGGAGATCAGCACCGAAGACCACCGCGTGGCGGAGCGTTTCGAGGTGTATTTCAAGGGCATTGAGCTGGCGAACGGTTTCCGCGAGCTGACCGACGGCCGTGAACAACAGCAGCGCTTCGAGCAGGACAACCGCAAACGTGCGGAGCGCGGCCTGCCGCAGCAGCCGATCGACTACAACCTGTTGGCGGCGTTGCAGCACGGCATGCCGGAATGCTCCGGCGTGGCGCTGGGCGTGGATCGCCTGGTGATGCTGGCGCTGGGCGCCGAGAGCCTGAGCGAAGTTTTAGCCTTCCCAGTCGGGATCGCCTGAGTTTCAGGCGGTAAGAAAAGCAAAAAAGGCCGGCATTTGCCGGCCCTTTTTTTATCGCGAGAAACGCTTACAGCCCCCCGGCGTCGCGCTTGGTGTTCGGCGCCGGCGTGGACGGCGGCGTACGGCCGTTGTTGGTCAACCGCGACAGCGTCTCGGTGCGCACCTGGAACGGCGGGTACGGCAGCGTGATGCCGTGCTCGCGGTAGCCCGCCAAGATCAACTGGTGGATCTCGTGACGCAGCGGCATACGGTGGCCCATCTCGGCGGCGTAAATACGCATCTCGAAGATCTGGATGCCCTGTTGCAGATCGACCAGGTAAACCTCCGGCGCCGGGTTATCCAGCACCAGCGAGCAGCGCTCGGCGGCGTTCATCAGGATTTTGGTCACTTCTTCGCTGTTGGCTTCGCCCGGCGCCGGTACGGTCAGCACCACACGGGTCAGGGTGTCGGACAGCGACCAGTTGACGAACTGTTCGGTGATGAAGGCTTTGTTCGGCACGATGATCTCTTTGCGGTCCCAGTCCGAGATGGTGGTGGCGCGGGTGTTGATCTTGGTGACGGTACCGGTCAGGTTGCGGATCGTCACGGTGTCGCCGATGCGGATCGGTTTCTCGAACAGGATGATCAGGCCGGAGATGAAGTTGGAGAAGATCTCCTGCATGCCGAAGCCCAACCCCAGACTGAGCGCGGTAACCACCCACTGCAGTTTCGACCATTCGATGCCGATCCAGGCGAAGCTGAGCACCGCGCCGAACACCAGCAACAGGTACTTGGTGATGGTGGTAATGGCGTAGCCGGTGCCCGGCGTCAGATCCAGGTGCTGCAGCACTGCCAACTCCAGCAGCGCCGGCAGGTTGCGCACCAGCTGCATGGTGATGATCAACACCAGAATGGCGATCAGAACCGCGCCGAGAGTGATTGGATGGGCGGTTTCCACGCCGTTCACCGTCGAGGTCACGTCCCACAGCGAGATGTTTTCCAGGAAGGCGAACGCGGAGTGGATCTCCGACCACAGCACGATCACCGACACCAGTGCGATCAGCGTCAGGATCGAGCGCACCAGCCGCAGCGACTGGGCGCTGATGGTGTCCAGATCGAAGTCCGAATCGTCCGGATCGATGGCGCCTTCAGTGCTGTTCGGGGTGTGCGAGGTTTCGTCTTCGCCGCGGGCGCGCTGGGCCAGGATGTCGGCGCGGCGCTGTTTGGCGCGATCGAAGGCGATGCGCCGCCGTTGGATCAGCATCCAGCGGCGGATGATGTGGTAGATGACCAGCAGCAGGAACCAGATCGCCACCGAGGTTTCCAGGCGCGCCAACAGCGCCTGCGCGGTGGTGAGGTAACCGACGGTCGAGGCCAGTGCCGCCAATAGCGGCGCCGACAGCAGCAGCCCCCAGAAGGCGCTGTTGAGCATGTTGTCGCCGGAGCCGTTTTTATCCAGATACAGCGGGATACCGGCGCGCTTCAGGCTGTGGGTGACCAGCGCCAGCGCCAGACACAGCAGGATGAAGCACAGCCGTCCCAGCGTGTTGGCGAACTCGCGTTCTTTCAGGCTATCGAAAGTGATCAGCGCCATGATCAGCGGCACGATCAGCCAGATCGACATCTTGTAGTAGCGCATGGCGCGCGAAACCTGCTTCGCCGGCCAGCGGAAGTGCACGATGAACAGCCCCTGCGGATGGGCGAAGGCGGCGCAGATCATGCAGATCCACAGGATCGGCAGCGTGGCGGTCACCCCTTTGCCGATCGCTTCCGCCACCGGGTAGTTCCAGGCGCTCTGCAGGCCGTAGCCGAGCGCGGCCCACAGCACCGGCAGCGGCATCGCCACCAGAATCGACCAGAACACGGTGCGCACCGTCAGGAAGAATTCGTCCTGCGTCACCTTGCCGACGCGGCTGCTGGCGCGCTCGAGGAAGGCGTGATAGTGCTTGCGCGAACTGATGCTGAAAATCACCAGCAGCAGGGCGCCGAAGATCGGGATCAGCGTTTCGCGGCTGGTCACCATCATCATGAAGGCACCGCCGAGCTGCGACAGCGTGTCCAGCGACAGGACGCGCGTCAGATCGTGCGCCACGTTGAGCGGATAAGAGAAGTTGATCGGATTGACGTCCGGCACCCAGAACAGATAGCGGTGGGTGGCGTCGCGGATCTCGTTCAACGCTTCGATCAGCTGGGTGTTGGCCACCTTCAGCTTGGTCAGCTCGAGGATTTGGGTGTCGCAACCGGACAGCAACGAGTTGAGCAGTTCGCGCTGGGTGCGCAGCTGAGCATCGACGATGCGCTGCTCCTGGTTGGTCAGCGCGCTGCCGTCGTCGCGTTTGAATTCGCGCTGCGACAGTTTTTCCAGTTGATTTTCAAACTGCAGGCGCTGCACGCGCAGCTGGGCCATGTCGCCGTCCAGCTGTTGCGGCTTGGGCATTTCCGGCAGCGTCGCCACCTGGGCGCGCAGGGTCTCCCCTAACGCCGACGACGAGCCGAGCCACTGGGCCTGCTCGATGATGGTGCTCAGCGCCTGGCGCACCTGCAGCGTCTGCGCCGCCGCCTGCCGCTGCTGCGATGAAATCAGATCCATGCGCTGCGCCTGGCTGTTCAGCGCGGCGGACAGTTCGCGGTTGATCTGCAGCTGTTGGCTGAGGCTTTTTGGCAAATCGCCGTTCTGCTCGGCCAGCTGCTCGGTTTTTTCCAGCGCCAGTTCCGCTTCGCGTTGGCGCTGGGCGTTGAGGTTGTTGCGCAGCGCCTGCAGTTGAACGTCTATTTTCTCGTGGCGCTTTTTATAGACCTCGGCGCGCATGCGCGCCAGCTCTTGACGGTTGTTGGCCGACAGCTGCGCCAGCTCCAGCTCGTCCACTTTGGCTTTGCGCGCCGCGGCTTCGGTCTGCAGCAGGGCCAGGGCGGCCTGCGCGTACGGGGTGGTCGGGTTGGCGGGCTGCGCCTGCAGACGGCGCTGCACTTCGGTCAGCGCGCGGCGGGCGTCGGTCTGCTGCTGCGGCAGCTGGCCGAGCGAATCGCTGATTTCCCGCGTGCGATCCTGCTCTTGCTGCAGCAGGCGCGCCTGTTCCAGCAGCAGGCTGCTGGTTTGCAGGATCTGCTGTTCCAGCTCGGCGGCCGGCAGATCGTCGCCGTTCGGCAGGATCTTGTTGCTTTCCAGCACCAGCTGACGGCGCAGCTCCTGCGTCATCTTCGGGAAATCGTCGATCACTCTCTGATACTGCTCGGAGCGAGTCTGCGACTCTTTACGCTCCGTCAGCCAGTTGAGGGCGCTTTGCAGCGCCTCGGTGGTTTCCGCCTGATTCGGCGCGTTTTTGCTGCTTTCCGCCTGCTTCAGCTCCTGTTTGAGCTGGTTCTCGGTCGGCACGGGGGCGGCCAGCGCCGGTTGCCACAGCAGGCAACCGAGCAAAAGCGTGATGATCAGGCGCACGGCGTCGATTCCTTTAGAGCGGGGTCTGTGGTGTTTCAGCGGCGGCCGGGATTTCGGCGAAGGCCTCACCCATGCGGGTGACGGTGCCGTTATGCAGCTGCGGCGCAAACTGCACGCTGCCTGCGGTAAACAGGTTGATCACCGTGGAGCCGAGTTTGAAACGGCCCATCTCGGCGCCTTTTTCCAGCGCGATGGCGCCTTCTTCGCCGGCGGCCGGGTAGGTCCAGCGTTTGATGATGCCTTCGCGCGGCGGCGTGACGGTGCCGGCCCAGATGGTTTCGATGCTGCCGACGATGGTGGCGCCGACCAGGATTTGCACCATCGGCCCGATGTCAGTGTCGAATACGCAGATCACGCGCTCGTTGCGAGCGAACAGGTTAGGCACGTTGGCGGCGGTGAGCGGGTTGACCGAGAACAGATCGCCCGGCACATAGATCATTTCGCGCAGTACGCCGGCGCACGGCATGTGTACGCGGTGATAGTCGCGCGGTGCCAGGTAGGTAGTGGCGAACAGGCCGTTGCGGAACGGCTCGGCCAACAGGTAGTTGCCGGCCAGCAGTGCTTCCAGGCTGTAGTGGTGGCCTTTGGCCTGGAAGATTTGATCCTCGCGGATCGGGCCGAGCTGGCTGATGGCGCCATCGGCAGGCAGCGCCAGCCAGTTGGCGTCGGCGATGATCGGGCGCGCACCATCGCGCAGCGGGCGCACGAAGAAGTCGTTGAAGGTGGCGTAAGACGTCAGGTCCGGGTTTTGCGCTTCCTGCATGTCCACGCGGTAGTAGCGGGCGAAGGTTTTGACCACCAGTTGGGTCAGCCAGCCTGCCTGTTTGTCGGCGCCCCAGCCCGCCAGGCGGGTCAGCGCCAGCTTCGGTAGCCAATATTGCAGTTTAATCTTGATGCTATCCAGCACGTTAACCTCGTGAATCAGGGTAAAGGGCGCGCATTGTAACGAGGGCCTCGCCGTCGTCAATGCTCGCCCGTCAGTGTCAGTCTGCGGCGTCCGTGAAGTTCTTGCGAACCTTCACCTGAGCCATGCTTTCCAGAATGCGGTGATAGTTGTCGAAACGCTCTTCCGCGATATCGCCTTTCTCCATCGCCGCGCGGATGGCGCAGCCGGGATCGGTATCGTGGCGGCAGTCGCGGAATTTGCAACCGCCTAAATAATCACGGAATTCGACAAAGCCGCGGGTGATTTGTTCCGGCTCCAGGTGCCACAGGCCAAACTCGCGCACCCCCGGGGAGTCGATCACGTCGCCACCGTGCTGGAAATGGTACAGCCGCGCGGCGGTGGTGGTATGTTGCCCGAGGCCCGAGACGTCGGAAACCTGATTTACCAGAATTTGCTCTTCAGACGGCGGCAGCAGCGCGTTCAGCAGGCTGGACTTGCCGACTCCCGACTGGCCGGCGAAGATGCTGATGCGCCCGGCGAGCGCCTGTTCGAATTCCGCCATGCCTTCCCGCGTCTGGCTGGAGACTTCCAGCACCCGGTAGCCAATCTTGCGATAGATATCCATCATGCCGTCGACCAGCTTGCGCGCTTCGGCGTCCAGCAGGTCAATTTTGTTGAGCACGATCAGCGGCTCGACTTCGAGCGTTTCGCAGGCCACCAGATAGCGGTCGATGATGTTCAGCGACAGCTCGGGCAGGATCGCTGACACGATGACGATCTGATTGATATTGGCGGCGATCGGTTTCACGCCGTCGTAGAAGTCCGGGCGCGTCAGCACCGAGGTGCGCTCGTGCACCGCTTCCACAATGCCTTTTACCCCTTCATGGGTGCCCAGGCCGGGGCGCCACACCACGCGATCGCCGGTGACCAGCGAACGCAGCGTGCGGCGGATATTGCAGCGGTGCTGAGTGCCATCCGGCGCCTCAACGTCGGCGTGCATGCCGAAACGGCTGATGACGACGCCTTCCTGCGGCTCGCCCAGCTGGGAATCATCCGGTTCCGGTTTGTTATCAGCGCGTTTCAGACGGCGCTGATGGTTCGCCTGCACGCGGCGTTGCTGACCTTTGGACAGTTTGTTCTTACTCACTGCGCCTCACTTGAATCGGTTTTATACCTTTACGTATACGCACAGCTGCGGCGAGGGACTAGCCCCGGGCGCAGCCTTGAACCCGTCAGGGTATATGTCGCCGATGGCGACCAAAAAGACTATGATACACGCTATTTTATATTAAATAACCGTTGTTAGCCGCCGGCTGCGGCGCGTTGCCACCGGCGGCGCCCGTCGTCTCGTCCGCACAGCGTTTTTCTCTCGGCTTTTAGGCAGGAAACATCATGACAGGAAACGAAAATAACCTGATTTGGATCGATTTGGAGATGACCGGGCTGGATCCCGAGCGTGACCGCATTATTGAGATCGCCACGCTGGTCACCGACGCCAACCTGAACATCCTGGCGGAAGGGCCGGTGATCGCCGTGCACCAATCCGACGAGCAGCTGGCCTTGATGGACGAGTGGAACGTGCGCACCCATACCGGCAGCGGGCTGGTGGAGCGGGTGAAAGCCAGCCGCCAGGACGATCGCGCCGCTGAGCTGGAAACGATAGCCTTCCTGCAGCAGTGGGTACCGGCCGGCAAATCGCCGATCTGCGGCAACAGCGTGGGCCAGGATCGCCGTTTCTTGTTCCGTTATATGCCGGAGCTGGAGGCCTACTTCCATTACCGCTATCTGGACGTCAGCACGCTGAAGGAGCTGGCGCGCCGTTGGAAGCCTGAAATTCTCGGCGGCTTTAAGAAGCAGGGCACCCATCAGGCGCTGGATGACATCCGCGAATCGGTGGCCGAACTGGCTTATTACCGCGAACATTTCATTCAGCTTTAAGGCGATGACGGCCTCTGCGGGGAAAAAACGCCGTTTTTAGCCGCTTAATTCGCCAATCTGGCGCTTTAATCGGCAATCAAACAAAAATCGCGTTTTTTTGCTTTCAGGGGCTTGCGACAAAAAGGATTTCTCGTATAATGCGCACCCCGTACCGATGAAGAATTTCGTAACGTTCCACCATCGATACGCCGGGCGGGAATAGCTCAGTTGGTAGAGCACGACCTTGCCAAGGTCGGGGTCGCGAGTTCGAGTCTCGTTTCCCGCTCCAAATTCAACAATGTCGCGATGCGGCATGATGAATAAATAAAGCAGTATCAAGCAGTACCTATGCGACGCGGGAATAGCTCAGTTGGTAGAGCGCAACCTTGCCAAGGTTGAGGTCGCGAGTTCGAGCCTCGTTTCCCGCTCCAAAAATTCAAAGGTCACGCCAGTGTTTGGTGGCCGGATGCCAAAAGCATCTCAATGCGGGAATAGCTCAGTTGGTAGAGCACGACCTTGCCAAGGTCGGGGTCGCGAGTTCGAGTCTCGTTTCCCGCTCCAATTTTCTCTTCGTTTCAAACTCAAATCCAACGCCTTATTCGGCGCGGGTTTTTGTCCCGTTTTACACGCCTGGTAAAAATGTTGTAAACAGAGTTATCCACAGCCTCTGTACATAAACTCGCCTGCCTGAAAAATCAACGTCATACAAATTAAATATTTATCTATTTGATTTATATGCTTATTTATTTATCCCAAAACGTTATGCCGATCACTTGCTCTTTTTGTTGCAGTTGAAAGACAACGTGTTTTTATTTTTATGCACAAATCCACAGAGTGAGTCTTCCGGCGATACGCCTGAATGGCGTACGCCGTCAGGCATCCCTTGGCAAACCTTTTTCCACAGCCCGTATCAGCCGCTTTTTCTGCGCCGTCTGCACCTCGATACCCTGCGCTTCGCGGCGAGCGAGCTGTTGCGCCAGCGCCCAGTGGATATGTTCATCCAGCATGGCGTCTTGGCCCAAACGCGTGCGCAGTGCGAGCACGATGCTGTCTTCGTAGGGCGCATTGCCCAGCGCCACGGTGATATTGCGCAGCCAGCGCAGGTGGCCGATGCGGCGTATCGCCGAGCCTTCGGTGATGCGCAGGAATTTTTCTTCCGTCCAGTTGAACAGATCGAGCAGCTGCGGCGCATGCAGCGCGGCGCGGGGGCTGAAGTCGTCTTCGTCGGTGAGCTGAGAAAAGCGGTTCCACGGGCAAATCAGCTGGCAGTCGTCGCAGCCGTAGATGCGGTTGCCGAGCAGCGGACGGAATTCTTCCGGGATCGCGCCTTCCAGCTCGATGGTCAGGTAGGAGATGCAGCGCCGGGCATCGACGGTGTAGGGCGCGACGATGGCCCCGGTCGGGCAAGTGGTGATGCAGGCGACGCAGCGGCCGCACTGCTCTTCCTGCGGCTGATCCACCGGCAGCGGCAGGTCGATCAGCAGTTCGCCGAGGAAAAACCAGGATCCTGCTTCGCGGTTAAGAATTAGTGAGTGTTTACCAACCCAGCCGATGCCCGCCTTGGCGGCCAGCGCGCGCTCCATGACCGGCGCCGAGTCGACAAAGGGGCGGAAATTCAGTTCGCCGCAGTAGGCCTGGATCTGATCGCCCAACTTTTTCAGGCGCTGACGCAACAGCTTGTGATAATCGCGCCCCAGCGCATAGCGGCTGACGTAGCCCAATTGCGGGTTCTGCAGGGTGCTGGCGAACGCCGCCTTGGCCGGCAGGTAGTTCATGCGCACGCTGATCACCCGCAGCGTGCCCGGCAACAGCTCGTGAGGGCGTGCGCGCAGCATGCCGTGGCGCGCCATCCACTCCATCTCGCCGTGGTACTGTTTGTCGAGCCAGGCCTGCAGCTTCGGCTCTTCCAGGCTGAGATCGGTATCGCAGATGCCAACCTGCTGGAATCCTAGCGATTGCCCCCATTGCTTGATATGTTGGGCGAGTTGATGGAGATCGAGGGGGTGCGTCATGACGGGCCACAGTGAAAAAGCATACGCTGACAGTTTACCACACTCTGTCTGGCCTGCGGATTGGATCCGTCGTTCGGAACCTGCGGCGGCGGCCTCGCTCGGTCTTTCTCTTTACGATTTAATGCTGCGCGCCGGTCAGGCGGCCTACGTACTGGCGCGCGACACTTATCCCTCCTGCAACCACTGGCTGGTGCTCTGTGGCCACGGCAACAACGGCGGCGACGGCTATGTGGTGGCGCGTTTGGCGAAGGCGGCGGGCGTGCAGGTGACGGTGATCGCCTGCGAAGGCGCACGCCCTTTGCCGCCGGAGGCCGCAGCGGCTCGCGAGGCCTGGCTGGCTGCCGGCGGCGACATTCTGCCGGCGAACAGCCGCTGGCCGGCGTCTGTTTCGCTCATCATTGATGGCCTGCTAGGCACCGGCCTGGGCAGCGCGCCGCGTGCGCCCTACGACGCGCTGATCGAGGCCGTCAACCGCCATTCGGCGCCGGTGGTGGCGCTCGATATCCCGTCCGGCCTGCTGGCGGAAAGTGGCGCGACGCCGGGTCCGGTCGTGCGTGCCGCGCACACCATCACGTTCATTGGCCTCAAGCCGGGTTTGCTGACCGGGCAGGCGCGCGACTGGGTCGGGCAACTTCATCAGAATACGCTAGGCTTATCGGATTGGCTGGCGAAGCAACCGGAACAGATTCAGCGGCTTACCGCCGAGGCGTTGCCGCGCTGGCTGCATCCGCGGCGCCCCTGCGCCCATAAGGGCGAGCATGGCCGTCTGCTGCTGGTGGGCGGCGACCGCGGATTCGGCGGCGCCATTCGCATGGCGGCGGAAGCGGCGCTGCGCAGCGGGGCTGGGTTGGTGCGAGTGCTTACTCACATTGAGCACGTCGCGCCGCTGCTGGCGGCCCGGCCGGAGCTGATGGCGCAGGCGCTGGACGAGGCGACGCTTCGGCAGGCGATGCAATGGGCGGATGTGCTGGTGATCGGTCCGGGGCTTGGCCAGGCTGAGTGGGGCAAAAATACCTTGAACGTGCTGCAAACCAGCGATAAACCGGCCTTGTGGGACGCCGATGCGCTGAACTTGCTGGCATTAAATCCCGAGAAACGGCAGAATCGCGTGATGACTCCGCATCCTGGAGAGGCTGCGCGGCTGTTGAGCTGCAGCACTGTCGACATCGAGAGTGATCGCTTACTTGCCGTGCGTAAGCTGACGGCACGCTACGGCGGCGTGGCGGTGCTAAAAGGCGCCGGTACGCTGATCGCCGATGAGCAGGGGCAGATGGCGATCGCCGACGTCGGCAACGCCGGCATGGCCTCCGGCGGCATGGGCGATGTGCTGTCGGGCATCATCGGCGGTTTGCTGGCGCAAAAGCTCTCGCTGTATGATGCCGCCTGTGCGGGCTGCGTCGTACACGGCGCGGCCGGCGATCGCGTAGCGGAAAGACAAGGAACAAGAGGCATGTTGGCGACCGATTTACTGCCGGACATCCTTCATTTCGTTAACCCTGAGTGGGCAAAATAGACTTTATCGAATGAAAGAACTCGTTTTACCTCTGCCGGACGAGGCAGCGACTGTCGCTTTGGGCACCACTTTGGCCAAGGCCTGCGATCGCGCCAGCGTCATCTATCTCTACGGCGACCTGGGCGCCGGTAAAACCACCTTCAGCCGTGGTTTCCTGCAGGCGTTGGGGCATCAGGGCAACGTCAAAAGCCCAACCTACACGCTGGTGGAACCCTATGCCTTGCAGCCGCTGGCGGTGTATCACTTCGATCTGTATCGCCTGGCCGATCCGGAAGAGCTTGAATTTATGGGCATTCGCGATTACTTCGCGCAAGACGCCATCTGCCTGGTCGAATGGCCGCAGCAGGGCACTGGCGTGCTGCCGGAGCCGGATCTGGCGCTGCACCTCAGCTATCAGGGCGAGGGGCGAGAGGCGAAGATCGAGGCGATTTCCGCATACGGCAGCCAGCTGTTAGACCGCATTCATGGATCACAGGGATGATGCTGCAATGACGCATGTGTTGAAAAAATTTGCGGTCATCATGCTGATCGCCGTGCTGGGGCCGCTCGGCGCGTTGAACGCGCTGGCGGCGTCCTCGCTGTCCGATATCAAAGTGTCCAACGCCCAACGCGAAGCGACGGTGTCGGTGAGCTTCAATGGTCCGCCGGACTACGCGTTTTTCCCGCTTCACGGCCCGGAGCGCGTGGTGCTTGACGTCAACCAGAAAGGCAAGGTCGGCGGCCTGCCGCTCAATTTCAGCGGCCAAAACCTGGTGAAGAGCATTCGCTCCAGCGCGCCGAAAGACGCTCAGAGCGTGCGTTTGGTGTTTGATCTGACGCAGCGCGCCAAAACCCGCGTCGCCA
The DNA here is from genome assembly GCF_037027545.1 of Serratia sp. 201. Taxonomy (NCBI): domain Bacteria; kingdom Pseudomonadati; phylum Pseudomonadota; class Gammaproteobacteria; order Enterobacterales; family Yersiniaceae; genus Serratia; species Serratia sp. 201. The sequence continues at coordinate 131,708 of NZ_JAXCHC010000004.1, forward strand.
CCCGCCAGAACGGCGGCGTGCACACCGTAGTGTTCACTATCACGGCCGAAGGCAGTGCCAATACCGTAGTGCGTAAAGCGCCGGTTGCGGTCAATCCACCGCCGCGTCAGGCGCCCGTCACGGTCAGCCAGCCACCGCGCCAGGCGCCGGTGGCGGTGCGTGAAGCGCCGGAGCCGCCGCTGCGCAAAGCGCCGACGGGATCGAATCCGTTTACCAATAAACAGACCGTGGTTGCAGGCACCGCCACCGAGGTGACGCCGCGCAGTAGCCGCGTTTCCGCCGGTTCCGGCGATCGGGTGGTGGTAGCGATCGACGCCGGCCACGGCGGCCAGGATCCGGGCGCCATTGGCCCGAGCGGACTGAAAGAAAAGAACGTCACCATCGCCATCGCGCGTCGCCTGCAGGCGATGCTGGACGCCGACCCGCAGTTCAAGCCGGTGCTGACGCGTAACGGTGACTATTTTATTTCGGTGATGGGACGTTCCGACGTTGCGCGTAAACAGGGCGCCAACGTACTGGTCTCCATCCACGCCGACGCCGCGCCAAACCGCAGCGCCAGCGGGGCTTCCGTATGGGTGCTGTCCAATCGCCGCGCCAACAGCGAAATGGCCGGTTGGCTCGAACAGCATGAGAAGCAGTCCGAGCTGCTCGGCGGCGCCGGCGACTTGCTGGCCAACAGCCAGGCCGACCCTTATCTGAGCCAGGCGGTGCTGGATCTGCAGTTCGGCCACTCGCAGCGCGTTGGTTACGATGTGGCGGTGAAGGTGCTGCAGCAGCTGCAGAGCGTCGGATCGTTGCATAAACGCCGGCCGGAACACGCCAGCCTGGGCGTGCTGCGTTCGCCGGATATTCCCTCGCTGCTGGTGGAAACCGGATTTATCAGTAATAGCACGGAGGAGCGGCTGCTGGGCAGTAGCGCGTATCAGGAGAAGATTGCCAAGGCCATTCATAACGGCCTGCGCAGCTACTTCCTGGCGCATCCGCTGCAAGCCGACCCAAAGGTGGAAAACCGACCGCTGGACGTCGCAGCGGCGGTTAACACCTCAACACCAGACGTGCGCCAGCCTGAGCCTATCGTGAGCTCTGCTGGCGCGAGCCGCAGCGAAAGCGGCAAGACTCAGATCCACGTGGTGAAACGAGCGGAGACGCTGTCCGGCATCGCCGACAGCTACGGCACGACCATGGCGGCGCTGCGGGATCTGAACAAACTGAAAAAAGACGGCGTGTGGGTCGGGCAACGTCTGAAGGTGCCGGCGGGGAAAACCGCCGCCGTCACCGCCGTCGCCAAGGCGAAAACGCCGGCGAAGAAGCCGTCTAAACATAAAGTGGCCCGCGGGGACACGCTGTCCTCTATCGCTTCTCGTTATGGGGTCAGCGTCGGCGATCTGAAACGGGTCAATAATCTGAAGTCGGACGTCGCGCCGCTGGACCGGACGCTGACCATTCCGCAGGCCTAGCGCCACCGCTACAGGAGTCAGCATGCCTATCCAGGTGTTACCGCCACAGCTCGCCAACCAGATCGCCGCCGGAGAGGTGGTTGAACGCCCCGCGTCGGTCGTCAAAGAGCTGGTGGAAAACAGTCTGGACGCCGGTGCGACGCGCATCGATATCGATATCGAACGCGGCGGTGCCAAGCTGATCCGCATTCGCGATAACGGCTGCGGCATCGGCAAGGACGATTTGGCGCTGGCGCTGGCGCGGCACGCTACCAGTAAAATCAGCACGCTCGATGACCTGGAAGCGATCGTCAGCCTCGGTTTTCGCGGCGAAGCGCTGGCCAGTATCAGCTCGGTTTCCCGTTTGACCCTGACGTCGCGCACCGCCGAACAAAGCGAGGCGTGGCAAGCCTATGCCGAAGGGCGCGAGCAGGCGGTGACGGTCAAACCCGCCGCGCACCCGGTCGGCAGCACGCTGGAAGTGCTGGATTTGTTTTACAACACGCCGGCGCGCCGCAAGTTCATGCGTACCGAGAAAACCGAATTCGGCCATATCGATGAAGTGGTGCGGCGCATCGCGCTGGCGCGTTTCGATGTGGCGATCAACCTCAGCCACAACGGCAAACTGATCCGCCAATACCGGGCGGCGAAAGAAGAGAGCCAGCACGAACGCCGTTTGGGCAGCATCTGCGGCCCGGCGTTTTTACAGCATGCGCTGAACATCGACTGGCAACACGGCGATCTGAGCATCCGCGGCTGGGTGGCGGATCCGGCGGGGGCGCGCCAGCTGGGTGAGATGCAATACTGCTACGTCAATTGCCGCATGATGCGCGATCGCTTGATCAATCACGCGATTCGTCAGGCCTATCAGGATCAGCTAAAAGACGATCAGCAGCCCGCTTACGTGCTGTATCTGGAAGTCGACCCGCACCAGGTGGACGTCAACGTTCATCCCGCCAAGCACGAGGTGCGTTTCCATCAGGCGCGGCTGGTACACGATTTTATCTACCAGGCGGTGACCACCGTGCTGCAACAGGCCAGTCAGACACCGTCGCTGCCGCTGGCGGAAACGCCCGACGAAGCGCCCGCGCCGGTCTGGCAGCAGGAAAACCGCGTCGCCGCCGGCGGCAACCATTTTTCTCAGCCGGCGCCGCGTCGCGAAACGCCGTCATCGGCCGGCGCCGTCCGCGAGCGCGCGCCGCAGCCCGGTTGGCAAACGGCGGGCGGTTACCAGAAACGCGAAGGCGAGCTGTACGGCAAACTGATGCAGCCCGCCACCGAGCCACCGGCCGATGCGGCGCCGGAAGTTTCGAGCAAGCCGCCGCTGTTCCCGCCGGCGAAAGCCGCCGTGGAAACGCCGTTGGCGAGCGGACAACACAGCTTTGGCCGGGTGCTGATGATCCATCCGCCGTGCTACGCGCTGATTGAACAGCGCCAGCAGCCGGCGTTGCTCAATCTGACGGTGGCCGAACGCTGGCTGCGCCAGGCGCAGCTCAATCCGCCGACGGAAGGGCTGCGGCCGCAACCGCTGCTGATACCGATCAAGCTGACGTTGGATAAGAACGAAGCGGCGGCCATTGCACGGCATCAGGCGCTGCTGACGATGATGGGGCTGGATCTGCAGACGGATCACGGCCGTGTGACGCTGCGCGCAGTGCCTTTACCATTACGCCAACAAAATTTACAAAAACTGATACCCGAACTGTTAGGCTATCTGGCCGAACATCAGGAGATGTCGCCCGTGGTGCTGGCCACCTGGCTCGCTCGCCGTCTTGGCAGCGAACATGAACAGTGGAACACCTCGCAAGCGATACAATTGCTGACCGACGTTGAACGACTTTGCCCGCAGCTGGTCAAATCGCCACCGAGCGGACTTTTACAACCCGTTGATTTACAGGCCGCACTGGCGGCCCTCAAGCATGACTAACACTGAAATGACACCACGTCCCCCGGCTATTTTCATCATGGGGCCGACCGCCTCAGGCAAGACCGCGCTGGCGATCGCGCTGCGCGAACGCCTGCCGGTGGAACTGATCAGCGTCGATTCCGCGCTGATTTACCGCGGCATGGATATCGGCACCGCCAAGCCGAGCGCCGAAGAATTGGCGCAGGCGCCGCATCGGCTGATCGATATTCGCGATCCCGCCGAAGCTTACTCGGCCGCGGAGTTCCGCGCCGACGCGCTGAAGGAGATGGCCGATATCACCGCCGCCGGGCGCATTCCGCTGCTGGTCGGCGGCACCATGTTGTATTTCAAGGCGTTGCTGGAAGGATTGTCGCCGCTGCCCTCCGCCGATCCCGCGGTGCGCGAGCGCATCGAACGCCAAGCGGCGGAGCAGGGCTGGGAGGCGCTGCACCGTCAGTTGCAGGCGATCGATCCGGTCGCGGCAGTGAGAATTCATCCGAATGATCCGCAGAGACTGTCCAGAGCACTGGAAGTTTTTTTTATTTCGGGTAAAACTTTAACGGAACTGACTCAAATTTCGGGTGAATCGTTACCGTATCAAGTTCACCAATTTGCGATAGCGCCGACCAGCCGTGAGTTGATCCATCAACGCATCGAGCTGCGGTACCATCAAATGTTGGCGGCGGGTTTTGAGACGGAAGCGCGTGCACTTTTCGCACGGGGTGATTTGCATACGGACTTGCCCTCCATTCGCTGTGTCGGTTACCGCCAGATGTGGTCATACTTGTCTGGTGAAATTAGTTACGATGAGATGGTTTATCGTGGTATTTGCGCAACACGTCAGTTGGCTAAACGTCAGATGACCTGGTTACGGGGTTGGGAGTCGGTCCATTGGTTGGACAGTGAAAAGCCGGGAGAGGCTTTGGACTCGGTGACACAGGTTGTTAGTGCATAGGTTGGGTGATTGTGTACAATTGCTGAGTATTCAGCGCGCAAATTTTTTACGTCGTTTATTTTAGAGCCGACAGGTTCTTAGTTACAAACAACAAGCAAATAAGGAAAAGATAGAATGGCTAAGGGGCAATCTTTGCAAGATCCGTTCCTGAACGCATTGCGTCGTGAACGTGTTCCGGTTTCTATTTATTTGGTGAATGGTATTAAGCTGCAAGGCCAGATTGAGTCTTTTGACCAGTTTGTCATCCTGTTGAAGAACACGGTTAGCCAGATGGTGTACAAGCACGCTATCTCTACCGTTGTCCCGTCACGCCCGGTCTCGCATCACAGCAACAATCCGAGCGGCGGTTCAAGCAACTATCACCATGGTAACAATCCGTCTGCGCAGCAACAGCCGCAGCAGGAAAGCGATGACGCTGAATAAAGCGCGTTGCAAGTCAACCATGACGGGGAGCATAAGCAGCCGCGGGCTGTTTATGTCCCCCAAACTCACGGTGAGTGTCCGTTTGAGAGGTTGCACGCTTGTTTGACCGTTATGAAGCCGGTGAGCAGGCCGTACTGGTTCATATCTATTTCTCGCAAGACAAAGATACGGAAGACCTCAACGAGTTCGAATCGTTGGTTTCCTCAGCCGGTGTCGAAGCTTTGCAAGTGGTGACTGGTAGCCGCAAAGCCCCGCATCCGAAGTACTTTGTCGGCGAAGGAAAGGCCGAAGAAATTGCAGATGCGGTGAAAGCCAGCGGCGCGTCTGTTGTCCTGTTTGATCATTCCCTTTCCCCGGCGCAGGAAAGAAACCTCGAGCGCCTGTGCGAATGCCGGGTGATCGATCGCACCGGGCTGATTTTAGACATCTTCGCCCAGCGTGCCCGCACCCATGAAGGTAAGCTGCAGGTGGAGCTGGCGCAGTTGCGTCACATCGCCACGCGTCTGGTACGCGGTTGGACGCACCTGGAGCGGCAAAAAGGGGGGATTGGCCTGCGCGGGCCGGGGGAAACCCAGCTTGAGACCGACCGTCGCCTGTTGCGCGATCGCATCAGCTTGATTCTGCGCCGCCTCGAGCGGGTAGAAAAGCAGCGTGAACAAGGCCGACGCGCGCGGACCCGTGCCGATGTGCCGACCGTATCGCTGGTGGGCTACACCAACGCCGGCAAATCCACCCTGTTTAACCGAATAACGTCTGCCGAGGTGTATGCGGCGGACCAGCTATTTGCCACCCTGGATCCTACGTTGCGGCGCATTGACGTGCCGGACGTGGGGGATACCGTGTTGGCGGATACCGTAGGCTTTATCCGGCACCTGCCGCACGATCTGGTGGCCGCCTTCAAGGCGACGCTGCAGGAAACGCGCCAGGCGTCTTTGCTACTGCACGTCATCGATGCCGCAGATCCGCGCGTCGATGAGAACATCGAAGCGGTGAACACCGTGCTGGCGGAGATAGACTCGGATGAAATTCCTACACTGTTAGTGATGAACAAAATAGATATGCTGGACGATTTTGTGCCGCGTATCGACCGCAACGACGAAAACCTGCCGATCCGGGTGTGGCTGTCCGCCGCCAGCGGAGAGGGTATTCCGTTGCTGTATCAGGCGTTGACGGAGCGCTTATCGGGGGAGATCGCGCATTACGAATTGCGCTTACCGCCACGGGCAGGCCGTCTTCGCAGCCGTTTTTACCAGCTTCAGGCGATTGAAAAAGAGTGGAACGAAGAGGACGGCAGCATTGGCGTGGTGGTGCGAATGCCGATCGTCGAATGGCGTCGTCTCTGCAAGCAAGAACAGGACCTGATTGACTTTATCGTATGATCATATCCTGTTACATTTATGCTTCGCGAAAGCCTGAAGTACCCAATCACAGAATATGGAGCTAAAACATGGCGTGGAATCAGCCCGGTAATAACGGACAGGACCGCGACCCGTGGGGGAGCAGCAATAATAATGGCGGCAACTCTGGCGGTAACAACAAAGGCGGTCGTGATCAAGGGCCACCTGATTTGGACGATATCTTCCGCAAACTGAGCAAGAAATTGAGCGGTTTCGGCGGGGGCAAAGGCTCCAACAGCAATAGCGGCGGCACCGGCACCTCTGGTCCGGGCTTCAGCGGCCGCATTATCGGTATCGCGGCGGTTGCCGTGGTGGTGATCTGGGCCGCCAGCGGCTTCTACACCATCAAGGAAGCCGAACGCGGCGTTGTGACGCGTTTCGGTAAGTTCAGCCACCTGGTGCAGCCGGGCCTGAACTGGAAGCCGACCTTCATCGATGACGTGCGTCCGGTGAACGTGGAGTCCGTGCGCGAGCTGGCGGCGTCCGGCGTGATGCTGACCTCCGATGAAAACGTGGTGCGCGTGGAAATGAACGTGCAGTACCGCGTGACCAACCCGGAAGCGTACCTGTTCAGCGTCGTCAATGCCGACGACAGCCTGAGCCAGGCGACCGACAGCGCCCTGCGCGGCGTGATCGGCAAATACTCGATGGACCGCATCCTGACCGAAGGCCGTACCGTGGTGCGTAACGATACGCAGCGCATGTTGGAAGAGACTATTCGTCCTTACAACATGGGTATCACGTTGCTGGACGTCAACTTCCAGGCGGCGCGTCCACCGGAAGAGGTGAAGGCGTCGTTCGACGATGCGATCGCTGCGCGTGAGAACGAGCAGCAATACATCCGTGAAGCGGAAGCTTACGCCAACGAAGTTCAGCCGCGTGCGAACGGCCAGGCGCAGCGTCTGCTGGAAGACTCCAAGGCTTATAAAGACCGTACCGTCCTGGAAGCTCAGGGTGAGGTGGCGCGCTTTGCCAAGCTGTTGCCGGAATACAAGTCCGCACCGCAGATTACTCGCGAGCGTCTGTATATCGAAACCATGGAAAAAGTGCTGGGCCATACCCGTAAGGTGTTGGTGAGCGACAAAGGCAACAACCTGATGGTGCTGCCGCTGGATCAGATGCTGCGCGGTCAAGGCGCGGCAACGGAGAGCGGCAACAAGGATACCAGCCTGATTCGTCTCAATCCGAATCCTGCGCCGGCTGCCAACAGCAGCGCTCCGCGTACCAGCGGCGGTTCGATTATGGATCAGCGCCGGGCGAATGCGCAGCGTGACGACACCACTCGCGTAGGGAGAGAGTAATCAATGCGTAAGTCTTTTGTAGTTATTGTCCTCGCGGTGCTGGTGGTGCTGTACGCTTCGCTGTTCGTGGTGCAGGAAGGCCAGCGCGGCATCGTGCTGCGCTTCGGCAAGGTTCTGCGCGACGGCGAAAACAAGCCGCTGGTGTATGCGCCGGGTCTGCACCTCAAGATCCCGTTCATCGAGACCGTGAAGAACCTGGATGCGCGTATTCAGACCATGGATAACCAGGCCGATCGCTTCGTGACCAGCGAGAAGAAAGACCTGATCGTCGATTCCTATCTGAAGTGGCGTATCAGCGACTTCAGCCGCTACTATCTGGCGACCGGCGGCGGCGACGTCTCCCAGGCCGAAGTGCTGCTGAAACGCAAGTTCAGCGACCGTCTGCGTTCCGAAATCGGCCGTCTGGACGTGAAAGACATCGTGACCGACTCGCGCGGCAAGCTGATGTCTGACGTGCGTGACGCGCTGAACACCGGCACCGTGGGTGACGGCGAAGAAGTGGCGACCACCGAAGCCGATGACGCTATCGCCTCTGCGGCGGCGCGCGTTGAACGGGAAACCACCGGCAAACAGCCGCAGGTTAACCCGAACAGCATGGCGGCGTTGGGCATCGAGGTGATCGACGTACGTATCAAGCAGATCAACCTGCCGGCCGAAGTGTCCGACGCCATCTACCAGCGTATGCGCGCCGAGCGTGAAGCGGTAGCCCGTCGTCTGCGCTCGCAGGGCCAGGAAGAAGCTGAGAAACTGCGCGCCAGCGCGGACTACGAAGTGACCCGTACCTTGGCGGAAGCCGAGCGTCAGGCGCGTATCACCCGCGGTGAAGGCGATGCCGAAGCGGCTAAACTGTTCGCCAACGCGTTCAGCCAGGATCCGGACTTCTATGCCTTTATCCGCAGCCTGCGTGCCTATGAAGCCAGCTTCAAGGACAACCAGGACGTGCTGGTACTGAGCCCGGACAGCGATTTCTTCCGCTACATGAAGTCGCCTGATACCCTGCGCAAATAAGCGCGGCAGGCAATCTGACCGAGGGCCCGTTTACGCGGGCCCTTTCTCGTTTTTGGGGGATGCATGAACTCAACGATTTGGCTGGCGCTCGGGCTGGTCCTGGTGCTGGAAGGGTTAGGGCCGATGCTGTTTCCGCAGGCCTGGCGCAAAATGATTGTGGCGATGTCGCAGCTGCCGGACGCGACGCTGCGGCGATTTGGTGGTGGAATAGTGGTTGCGGGCTGCGTGATCTACTACATGTTGAGCGGCCGCACGGGTCTTTAAAGTCTAGCCCAAAATTTATGCAATCGTATGCTAAAAGTGCTGAAAATCGAAAATTACGGTGGTAGAATCCATTTTTAAGCAATCGGTGATTTTGAAAAATGGGTAAGAACGTCGTCGTACTGGGCACCCAATGGGGTGACGAAGGTAAAGGCAAGGTTGTAGACCTGCTGACTGAACGGGCTCAATATGTTGTGCGCTACCAAGGTGGCCATAACGCTGGCCACACTCTGGTAATCAACGGTGAAAAAACCGTCCTTCATTTAATTCCTTCAGGTATTCTGCGTGAAAACGTCACCAGCATCATCGGCAACGGTGTTGTTCTGGCGCCGGACGCGTTGATGAAAGAAATGGGTGAACTCGAAGCGCGTGGCATCCCGGTACGCGAACGTCTGTTACTCTCTGAAGCTTGCCCGCTGATCCTGCCTTACCACGTTGCGTTGGACAACGCGCGTGAGAAAGCGCGCGGCGCGAAAGCGATCGGCACCACCGGTCGCGGCATTGGCCCGGCTTACGAAGATAAAGTGGCTCGTCGCGGCCTGCGTGTCAGCGACCTGTTCAATAAAGAAACCTTCGCCGTTAAGCTGAAAGAGATCGTCGATTACCACAACTTCCAGCTGGTCAACTACTACAAAGTTGAAGCCGTCGATTATCAGGCGACGCTGGACTACGTACTGTCTATCGCCGACATCCTGACCGCCATGGTGGTTGACGTTTCCGAACTGCTGGACGGCGCACGCAAGCGTGGCGACCTGATCATGTTCGAAGGCGCTCAGGGCACCCTGCTGGATATCGACCACGGTACTTATCCGTACGTGACCTCTTCCAACACCACCGCCGGCGGCGTGGCTACCGGTTCCGGCATTGGCCCGCGTTATGTGGACTACGTGCTGGGTATCGTGAAAGCCTACTCCACTCGCGTGGGTGCAGGCCCGTTCCCAACCGAACTGTTCGATGAAACCGGTGAGTACCTGTGCAAGCAGGGTAACGAGTTCGGCGCCACCACCGGCCGTCGTCGTCGTACCGGCTGGTTGGACGCGGTAGCGGTGCGTCGTGCCGTGCAGATTAACTCCCTGTCCGGCTTCTGCCTGACCAAACTGGACGTCCTGGACGGCCTGAAAGAAGTGAAGATCTGCGTGGGCTACCGCATGCCGGACGGCCGCGAAGTGGACACCACTCCGCTGGCGGCTGAAGGTTGGGAAGGCATCGAGCCTATCTACGAAATCATGCCGGGCTGGAGCGAAACGACCTTTGGCGTGAAAGAGCACAGCAAGCTGCCTCAGGCTGCGCTGAACTACATCAAGCGCATCGAAGAAGTGACCGGCGTACCGGTAGACATCATCTCTACTGGCCCGGACCGCAGCGAAACCATGATCCTGCGCGACCCGTTCGACGCATAATCAGGCTTTGCGGCATTAAACAAACCGGGCGCGTCCCGGTTTGTTTTTATCCTGACTCCCTCCGATTGCGGTTTCACGTCAAAAAATCCTTTCATAAACTCGCCTTAGGGCGCGGGATCCGCTAAATAATTAGCGACGAACTCTCCGGCTGGTTTATTATCCAATGAGTAATCTTTTGAATAGCGCCGAAAAGCGGCGTATCAGACGGGTAAAGTGATACCCAGAGGTAAGATGTGCAGTTAACAAGTTTTACTGATTATGGCCTGCGGGCGTTGATCTACATGGCCTCGTTGCCGCAGGACAAGATGACCAACATCTCGGAAGTGACTGAGGTTTATGGCGTGTCCCGCAACCATATGGTGAAGATCATCAATCAGTTGAGCCGGGTCGGTTTTGTCACGGCGGTGCGCGGCAAGCATGGCGGCATTCGTTTGGGTAAACCGGCCGAGAGCATTCGCCTCGGTGACGTCGTGCGGGCGCTGGAGCCGCTTGCGCTGGTTAACTGCAGCAGTGATTTTTGCCACATCACCCCTGCCTGCCGATTGAAGCAGGTGCTCCAACAGGGCGTACAGAATTTCCTTGAAGAGCTGGATAAGCATACGTTGGCCGACATGGTCGAAGACAATCCGCCGCTCTACAAGCTATTGCTTGTCGAATAAAACGACGTTGAGAAGACAAGGCTCAACGTCATCCTGCTGATGACAACGGAGGAACCGCAATGTCACAAGATCCATTCCTGGAACGAGAAGCAGAAAAATACGAATCCCCTATCCCCAGCCGTGAATTTATCCTGGCCCATTTGGCGAAACGAGAAACGCCGGCCAGTCGCGAAGAACTGGGCAACGAATTGGGCCTCAGCGGTGAAGAGCAGCTGGAAGCGCTGCGTCGCCGCCTGCGCGCCATGGAGCGCGATGGCCAGTTAGTGTTTACCCGCCGCCAGTGCTATGCGCTGCCGGAGCGTTTGGATCTGCTGCGCGGCACGGTGATCGGCCACCGCGACGGCTACGGCTTCCTGCGCGTTGAAGGCAGCAAAGACGATCTGTACCTGTCTGCCGAACAGATGAAAATGGCGATCCACGGTGATGTGGTGCTGGCGCAGGCGCTGGGTGCGGACCGTAAAGGGCGCCGCGAAGCGCGCATCGTGCGCGTGCTGGTGCCGAAAACCAGCCAGATTGTCGGCCGCTTCTTCATGGACGCCGGTACCGGCTTCGTGGTGCCGGACGACAGCCGTCTGAGCTTCGATATTCTGATCCCAGCCGACAGCGTCAGCGGCGCGCGCATGGGCTTTATGGTGGTGGTGGAGCTGACTCAGCGCCCGACCCGCCGTACCAAGGCGGTCGGCAAGATCGTCGAGATCCTCGGCGACAAAATGGGCACCAGCATGGCGGTGGACATCGCGCTGCGCACCCATGAGATCCCGCATACCTGGCCGCCGCAGGTGGAAAAGCAGGTGGCCGATCTCAGCGAGCAGGTGCCGGAAGCGGCCAAGAAGGGCCGCGTCGATCTGCGCAAACTGCCGTTGGTCACCATCGACGGTGAAGATGCGCGCGACTTCGACGACGCTGTGTACTGCGAGAAAAAACGCGGCGGCGGCTGGCGCCTGTGGGTCGCGATAGCCGACGTCAGCTACTATGTGCGTCCACGCACCGCGCTGGATGACGAAGCGCGCAGCCGTGGCAACTCGGTCTACTTCCCGTCGCAGGTGATCCCGATGCTGCCGGAAGTGCTGTCCAACGGACTGTGCTCCCTGAACCCACAGGTCGATCGCCTGTGCATGGTATGCGAGATGACCATCTCTGCCCAGGGGCGCCTGTCCACGGCCAAATTCTACGAGGCGGTGATGAGCTCGCACGCCCGCCTGACCTACAACAAGGTGTGGCACATTCTGCAGGGCGATCAGGAGCTGCGCGAGCATTACCACCCGCTGGTCAAGCACCTGGAAGAGCTGCACGCGATGTATAAGGTGCTGGATAAGGCGCGCGCCGAGCGCGGCGGCATCGCGTTTGAAACCGAAGAAGCCAAGTTCATCTTCAACGCCGAACGCCGCATCGAGCGCGTGGAGCCGACGGTGCGCAACGACGCCCACAAGCTGATCGAAGAGTGCATGATCATGGCCAACGTGGCGGCCGCGCGCTTCGTCGAGAAACGCAACGAGCCGGCGCTGTACCGCGTGCACGATCGTCCGAGCGACGACCACATCTCTGCGCTGCGCAGCGTGCTGAGCGAGCTGGGGCTGACGCTGGGCGGCGGCAACAAGCCGCAGCCGAAGGACTATGCGGTGCTGATGGATGAAGTGACCGAGCGCCCTGACCACGAAATGCTGCAAACCATGCTGCTGCGTTCGATGAAGCAGGCGATTTACGATCCGGAAAACCGCGGTCACTTCGGCCTGGCGCTGGCGTCTTACGGCCACTTCACCTCGCCGATCCGCCGTTATCCGGATCTGGCGCTGCACCGTGCGATCAAATACCAGCTGGCTAAAGAACACGGCGAGCCGAAAGAGCGCTGGACGCCGACCGGCGGCTGGCACAGCGAATTCGAAGAGATGCTGCAGCTGGGCGAGCACTGTTCGATGACCGAGCGCCGCGCGGACGAAGCGACGCGCAACGTCGCCGACTGGCTGAAGTGCGACTTCATGCAGGATCACGTCGGTGAAGTGTTCAGCGGCATCATCTCCAGCGTGACCGGCTTCGGCTTCTTCGTGCGCCTGAACGATCTGTTTATCGACGGGCTGGTGCACGTATCAACGCTGGATAATGATTACTATCGCTACGATAATATCGGCCAGCGCCTGATCGGCGAGTCTTCCGGCACGGTCTATCGCCTGGGGGATACGGTGGAGATCCGCGTGGATGCGGTGCATATGGACGAGCGCAAGATCGACTTCGCGCTGGTATCCAGCACCCGCAAAGCGCGCGGTGAAGGCAAAACCGAGCGCGATCGCGCCAAGAAGGGCGGCCAGCGCACGCTGCGCGACAGCGGCAACGCGGGGCGCGGCAAGCGCCGCGGCGGCAAACCGCCGGCCAACTTCGAACCGGACAGCGCCTTCCGCAAGCAGGATGACACCAAGCCTGCGGACAACGTGAAGAAGGCGAAAAAGAAAGCCAAGAAAGCGTCCGACAAAACGCGGAAAATCGCGGCGGCGACCAAAGCCAAACGCGCAGCCAAGAAGAAAGGTGCCGAGCAGGCTTAACCTGCCGCACATCGTTATCATCGGCCGGTTATCGCCGGCCGCACGAATTTAAAAGAGCATCATGAGCGAAATTATTTACGGCATCCACGCCGTCAAAGCCCTGTTAGAGCGCGATCCGCAACGCTTCCTGGAAGTGTTTATCCTGAAAGGCCGCGAAGATCGCCGTCTGCAACCGCTGATCGCCGAGCTGGAAGCGACCGGCATCGTGATCCAGGTGGCGAACCGCCAATGGCTGGATGACAAGGTTGAAGGCGCGGTGCACCAGGGGATCATCGCCCGGGTGCGCGAAGGGCGTCAGTATCAGGAGAACGATCTGCCAGGCCTGCTGGAAAGCGTGGCGACCCCGTTCCTGCTGGTGCTGGACGGCGTGACCGACCCGCACAATCTCGGTGCCTGCCTGCGCAGCGCCGACGCAGCCGGCGTGCACGCGGTGATCGTGCCGCGCGACCGTTCCGCCCAGCTGAACGCCACCGCCAAGAAAGTGGCCTGTGGTGCCGCCGAAAACGTGCCGTTGATCCGCGTGACCAACCTGGCGCGTACGCTGCGTCAGCTGCAAGAGATGAATGTCTGGGTGGTGGGCACCGCCGGCGAAGCCGACCATACGCTGTATCAGAGCAAAATGACCGGCCCGATGGCGCTGGTGATGGGCGCGGAAGGCGAAGGCATGCGTCGCCTGACTCGCGAACACTGCGACGAGCTGATCAGCATCCCGATGGCCGGCACCGTCTCTTCGCTGAACGTGTCGGTCGCCACCGGCATCTGCCTGTTCGAAGCGGTGCGTCAGCGCGGCTGATTCTTCTGACGGGGGCCCCGTGCCCCCGTTAATTCCCCCTCTTGTGATCCCGCCTGCGGCAGAAATCTCTGCGCCGACCATACTTATCCCTGACGCTTTTTTCAGGGAGCACTCTCATGGTCTGGACTACGCACACCGTTTTTAACCAACCCAAGCCGCTGGGCAACAGCAACCTGTTTCTCTCCGATACGCCGCTGCGCGAAGCGTTGCAGCGTGAACAAGGCGGTTGGGACGCCGAGGTATTGGCCTCGCTGGGCCAGCAGCTCGGTACCCAGGAGTCGCTGGAGCTGGGGCGGCTGGCTAACGCCAACCCGCCGGAACTGTTGCGCTACGACGCCACTGGCCAGCGGCTGGACGACGTTCGCTTTCACCCCGCCTGGCATATTCTGATGCAGGGCCTGATCGCCAATCGGGTGCACAACCTGCCCTGGCAGGAGGATGCGCGCATCGGTTCCTTCGTGGCGCGCGCCGCGCGCTTTATGCTGCATGCGCAGGTCGAGGCCGGCACGCTGTGCCCGGTGACCATGACCTTCGGCGCCACGCCGCTGTTGCTGCAGGCTTTACCGGCCGAGTTTCGCTCCTGGCTGACGCCGCTGCTGTCGGACCGTTATGACGCTCACCTGCTGCCGGGCGGGCAAAAGCGCGGTCTGCTGATCGGCATGGGCATGACGGAGAAACAGGGCGGCTCCGATGTCTTGAGCAATACCACCACCGCCACGCCGCTCGGCGCGCGCGGGCCGGGCGAAGCCTACCGGCTGGTGGGGCACAAGTGGTTCTTCTCAGTGCCGCAGAGCGATGCGCACCTGGTGCTGGCGCAGGCCGAAGGCGGGCTGTCCTGCTTCTTCCTGCCGCGCATTTTGCCGGACGGCAGCCGCAACGCCATTCGCCTTGAGCGGTTGAAAGACAAGCTGGGCAACCGCTCCAACGCCAGCAGCGAGGTGGAGTTTCAGGATGCCGCGGCCTGGCTGCTGGGCGATGAGGGCGACGGCGTGCGGCATATCCTGAAGATGGGCGGCCTGACCCGTTTCGACTGTTCGCTGGGCAGCCACGGCCTGATGCGCCGCGGGCTGTCGGTGGCGCTGTATCATGCGCTGCAGCGGCAGGCGTTCGGCAAGCTGTTGATAGAACAACCGCTGATGCGCCAGGTCTTGGCGCGCATGGCGCTGCGGCTGGAAGGGCATACTGCGTTGCTGTTCCGGCTGGCTCGCGCCTGGGAAAGCCGCAGCAATGAAGGCGAACTGATCTACAGCCGTCTGCTGACCCCGGCGGCCAAATACAGCATTTGCCGCCAGGGCATGCCGTTCATCGCCGAGGCGATGGAGGTGCTGGGCGGCATCGGTTACTGCGAGGAGAGTGAACTGCCGCGCCTGTACCGTGAAATGCCGGTGAACAGCATCTGGGAGGGCTCTGGCAACATCATGTGTCTGGACGTGTTGCGCAGCCTGCACAAACTGCCGGGCGCGCTCGAGATGTTGCAGTTCGAGCTGCAGCCGGTGCGCGGCCAGAATCGGTTGTTCGATCGCGCCTGGCGGCAGTGGCAGCAGCGTGCCCGGCAACCGCGTGAAGAGATGGGGCGGCTGCTGACCCAGCAGCTGTTCGACCTGTGCTGCGCCGCGCAGCTGCTGCAGCACGCCAGCCCGCAGATCGCCGACGCCTGGTGTCATCTGACGCTGGATCACCGTGGCGAGAGCCTGCTGTCGGCCGAGGTGTGCGAACTGCTGCTGAACCGCGCCATCGGCGGTTAGGGAAAAGGGTGGCGCCCGGCGGCGAAAACCTTTTTAATTCAGCCTCACTCCGACAGGAAAATGCACATGGATATTCTCAGCGCGTTGGCGGCGTTTGCCTCTTACTTCTTCAGCGGCTTCGCCATGATTTTGGTGTTTCTGTTCGTCTATACCCGTATCACCCCGCACGATGAATGGGCGCTGATCAAGGCCGATAATCAATCCGCCGCCTTTGCTTTCATCGGCGCCTGCCTGGGGTATGTGATCCCGCTGGCCAGCGCGGCGATCAACTCGATCAGCCTGCTGGATTACCTGCTGTGGGGCGTGGTGGCGCTGGTGGTGCAACTGCTGCTGTTCGCCGCCGTGAAGATCTACATGCCGCGCATCAGCGAAAAGATCGAAGCGAATCACCTGGCCGCCGGGATTTTCCTGGGGGGCGTCTCCGTTAGCGGCGGCGTGTTGAATGCGGCTTGCATGAGCTATTAAAGGTATAAGATGGCGGAGGCGCGCCAGCCAAGCGGGTGCGCCTGTTCTTCCATCCGCAGGATGCGGTAATAGCTGGCGCCGTGTTGGTCGGCGGTGCGGGCAATGGCCAGTTCCGCTTCCTGCGGCGAACCGGGCAGATCGTTGAAAGTGATCTCGGCGATTTCACTGAGCGGCGTCACGCGATCGGCGGGCGCCAGCTCGGCGGACTGTGCGCCGGTGCTGAGCAATCCCATGGAAAGCAAGAGGGAGGTGAGTGCGGTGGAGCGTTTCATGGCGTTCCCCTTCGTCAGATCCTGAATCGACACCCGCAACATGCGGCATGCTGTCCCTCAGTGTGCAACACCCTTCTTCAGCCAGTGCAAAGCCAGTGTAAATCTGCTTAAAAAATCCCCGCCTTAACGATACAGGATCGCCTGGGAATACCATTGGCCCGGCACGACGGTTTCGCTGTTCATGATGATCACGTAATAACGGGCGCCGGCGGCGGTGGCCTTGCGTTGGATCTCCGCTTCCACGTCCATCGGACTGCCGCGCACCACGGCGGTGATGGTGCCCATTTTCGCCAGTGCGGCGGTCTGCGCGCGGACGATCTCCTGCGCCTGTGCGGTGGGGGGCGGTGGCGGTTTCGGCGTGGTGGTCATGATGCCGCAGGCGGAAAGCTGTGCGGCCAGCGTCAGGGCGATGAGTGTGCGGACTAGCGTCATGGTGACCTCGAAAGAGCCGGTGCGATGGCTTCAGTGTAACGCAATATAAGCTGTAACAGATTGAGCTAACGCTGCTTCGCGCAAGTTTGTCATGATTAAGGCCAACAGGTGGAGTGAGGATGAACGGATGATCGAAATTCATGACGAGCGAGTGGGCGATATCGCGGTGATCCATGCGGTGCCGGCGGGGCAGTATCATCGGCCGCTGCCGACGGTGTTCTTCTGCCATGGTTATACCTCGTCGAAAGAGGTGTACGCCTACTTCGCCTATGCGCTGGCGCGTGCCGGTTTTCGGGCGGTGTTGCCGGATGCCGATCGGCACGGCGAGCGATTCGACGGCGATGAGGCGCAGCGCCTGGCGTCATTCTGGGAGATCCTGCGCAGCAATATCGACGAACTGCCGCAGATCAAGGCGCATTTCGAGCGGCTTGGCCTGATCGTCGACGGCCGCATTGGCGTCGCCGGCGCCTCAATGGGCGGCATGACCGCGCTGGGCGCCTTCGCGCGCTTTCCGTGGATCCGGGCGGCCGCCAGCCTGATGGGCTCAGGCTATTACCGTGCGCTGGCGCAAACGCTGTATCCGCCGTTGGGCGAAGAGGGCGAGGCACTCTCGCCGGCGGCGTTTGCGGCGCGCACCGCCGTGTTGGCGGAGTATGAGCTGGAAGGGCGTTTGGAGACGATCGCCGGGCGGCCGCTGCTGCTGTGGCACGGCGAGACGGACGACGTGGTGCCGGCGGCGGACAGCCTGCGTTTGGCGGCTGAACTGCGGCAGCAAGGCGCAGATGGCCGCTTGACGTCGCTCGTCGAGCCGGGCGTGAAGCACCGCATCACGCCGCTGGCGCTGTCCGCTACCACCGATTTCTTCCTCCGCGAGCTGTAATACGCATCCGGGCGCGATGCGTGGAATTGCGCCGCTCTCTGCGGGCTGTTTCGGTCATTGTTTGACGCATGGCGGAGGAGAATGTCAGCGTGAATTCTTTCAGGGCAGCAAGGAGCGGAGAGCATGATAAAGGGTATCAGCAATACGGCCGAGACAGCGCGCGGGCTGGTGGGAACGATGAAAGTGCGCGCCGATCTTAACTCAGCGGCCTTCAGCGAGATGTTGGGGGCAGCCGACGGCAAGGTGCGGCAAAACAAGGTGGATCCGCTGTCGCGCATCACCGTGCAGACGGTGCAAAACCTGACGGCGCTGTTTGCCTTCGCGCCGAAAGCGGCGGCCACTCACACCGCGGCGGCCGGTACGCTCTCCTTCGAGCAGCGGGTGACGCTGACGCAAAGCGCCGAGCTGCTGCAAACGCGGACAAACTATCTGCGGATGGCGCTGCAATTGCACAATCCGGGCAAAGCGTTCAGCGCGCCGGCGTTGCTCAAGCTGTGACAGGTGAGAAAGTGGAGCGCCCGACAAGCGGCGCTCCGGCGAGGATTGAGCGGGCTTTCTGATGAAGCCCTGGGGATTTCCCTGGCGTGGCGCGTCTTTTTAGCGGTACAGCTCGGCGCTGACGTGCATCGTGCTGTTGTCGCCCGGTTCGTGCAGGGCGATGATGCGATAAGAGGTCGCGCCGCGTTGATCGGCGATTTTACTGACCTGGCTGCTGGCGTCATCCGGCGAAACCACGTTCTGGTTCAGGGTGACGAAGCCAACGCTCTGGCGTTGATCGGCCTGGTGCGAGCTAATCTCCGTCGCGGCCATCACGTTGGCGGAGAACAGGGCGGCCAGCGCCGTCGCGAGAATAATGCGTTTCATAGTGCCTCTCTTAACCCTTTGCCGTTACGGCCTGACAGCGAGTGTCGCTGCGGCAAAAAGTCATTTATCTGCATTGAATAACCTGAAATCTTTTTCGTCGCGCTGTCTGCGGCGGATATGGTTAATTTTAGTCCGTTACTGCGGATTAAAAAGTGGGGTGTTTTGATGACCTCTTTCAAAAAAAATGAAATAGATTTGTGACTCAGCGCTGATTTCATTGAAAGATTTTTGAAACCCATGGATCGGCGTACATAGGTTCACCCACGAGCAAATCGTGCTATTTCCCATAGCGCCTCGCATTAACGCGAATAAAACCCACGCAGTCCTTGAGTTTCCCGCCCTGCGTCAGTATGATTACGCGTCATTTTTCAGCCGCACACTAAACACGTTCCTTGCTTCCATGGGCCGCGGTTGACCCTGACAGGAGGCTGAATAATCCGTAAGGAGCAATTCGATGCGTCATTACGAAATCGTTTTTATGGTCCATCCTGACCAAAGCGAACAGGTTCCGGGCATGATCGAGCGTTACAGTGCTACCATCACTAACGCGCAAGGTCAGATTCACCGTCTGGAAGACTGGGGCCGCCGTCAGCTGGCTTATCCGATCAACAAACTGCACAAAGCTCACTACGTTCTGCTGAACGTTGAAGCGCCGCAGGAAGCGATCGATGAGCTGGAAACTAACTTCCGCTTCAACGACGCCGTTATCCGCAGCATGGTTATGCGCGTTAAGCACGCGGTAACTGAAGCATCTCCGATGGTTAAAGCGAAAGACGAACGTCGTGGCGATCGCCGCGAAGACTTCGCTAACGAAACCGCAGATGATGCAGATGCTGGGGATTCTGAAGAGTAATTGCCGTCGTGACGGCTAATCGTCTGGTCTTGTCGGGCACTGTGTGCAAGGCGCCGGTTCGAAAAGTGAGTCCTTCCGGGATACCGCACTGCCAATTTGTGCTAGAGCACCGTTCGCAGCAGATGGAAGCCGGATTCAGCAGACAAGCATGGTGCCGAATGCCCGTGGTTGTCAGCGGACAACAGTCACAAGCACTAACTCAAAGATTAACGGTCGGCAGTCAGATTACCGTGCAAGGCTTTGTAAGCTGCCATCAAGGGCGCAACGGGCTGAGCAAATTGGTTCTGCATGCCGAGCAGATTGAATTGATAGATTCTGGAGACTAGCCAAATGGCACGTTATTTCCGTCGTCGCAAGTTCTGCCGTTTCACCGCGGAAGGCGTTCAAGAGATTGACTATAAAGACATCGCTACGCTGAAAAACTACATCACCGAAAGTGGTAAAATTGTACCGAGCCGTATCACCGGTACTCGTGCAAAATATCAGCGCCAGCTGGCCCGTGCTATCAAGCGCGCGCGCTACCTGTCTTTGTTGCCGTACACTGATCGTCATCAGTAATCGGCCACTGTCCATTAACGACTTTGAGAGGATAAGGTAATGCAAGTTATTCTGCTTGATAAAGTAGCAAACCTGGGCAGCCTGGGTGATCAAGTTAACGTTAAAGCGGGCTACGCTCGTAACTTCCTGGTACCACAGGGCAAAGCTGTTCCTGCTACCAAGAAAAACGTTGAGTTCTTCGAAGCACGCCGTGCTGAACTGGAAGCCAAACTGGCTGACGTTCTGGCTGCTGCTGAAGCTCGCGCAACCAAGATCAACGAACTGGGTTCAGTGACCATCGCTTCCAAATCTGGCGACGAAGGTAAACTGTTCGGCTCTATCGGCACCCGCGACATCGCTGACGCAGTGACTGCGGCAGGCGTTGAAGTTGCCAAGAGCGAAGTTCGTCTGCCGAACGGCGTTCTGCGTACCACTGGTGAGCACGAAGTGCACTTCCAGGTACACAGTGACGTGTTCGCACAGCTGAATGTAGTTGTGGTTGCAGAAGCGTAATTTACGCTGCTGTTAACCCGGTTAAAACGCCAGCCTCGCGCTGGCGTTTTGCTTTTCTGCGCCCGGCAAAACGCGCTACGCTTGAAGACGGGATAAAAAGGAGAGCGAGCGATGGCAAAGATTATGCTGCAGCGGGTTTATGACTTCAGCGCGCCGGCGCCGGAACACTGTTATCTGATAGACCGGCTATGGCCGCGCGGTATCAGCAAGGAGCGGCTGACGGGCGTGCAGTGGCTGAAACAGGTGGCGCCGGATGACGAACTGCGCAAGTGGTTCCATCAGCATACCGACCAGTGGACAGTCTTCGAAGAGCGTTACCGCCAACAGCTGGCTACCAACGACGCCTGGCAGCCGCTGGTGGCGCTCTTACGGCAGGGGAAAACGCTGACGCTGCTGTATGGCAGCAAGGACACCGAGCACAACCAGGGCGTGGTGCTGCGCGAGTTTTTGCTGGCGCAGCTGTAGGGATTAGCGTTCCCGGCGGTAGCTGCCGTCGGCCTGGCGGCGGAACAGCGCCTGGCTGTTGTCCACGGTGGTGACTGACAGCGCGTTAATCACGCCGTTAGCGTCGCGTTCGATACGCACTTCCTGGCCGGCTTTCATGTTGCTCAGCGGCTTGTCGCCGCCTTCCACCTGCGCCATGGCAAACACTTCATTTACCGGCAGATTGTTATCGCGAAACAGCTGGGCCAGGGTCTGGCCTGGCTGGATTTGGTAACGCTGCCAGTTGCCTGCCGGCGTCGGTTCGTTGGCTGAAGTGGTACCGCCGTCGTTTTGCAGATCGGCCTGCAGTGGCACGCTGGTTTCTTGGTGGGAGACCGGGAACGGCTGTCTTTCGGGCGAATAGGGCCACAGCAACGCCAACAGTAGGATGATGCCGAAGATCAGCACCCAGCGGCGGTGAAAGTAGGGCAGCGGCTCCATCCAATGGAAACCGTCCGGCAGATGCCAGACTTTGGCCAGCAGCGCTTTGACCTGCTGCATTTTGTCGTTGGCCGGCGGTGGCTCCGATGGCGGTTCCGCGCCTTCAGACGTGGGTGCGGCGCCCGGTTTCAGGCGCTGGCTGACGTTCAGCCAGGTGCGCAGCAGCGGCTGGTAGATGCGGGTGGTTTTCCTTCTCCTGGGCGCGATTCTGCCCATGGTGACCTCTCTTCGACGGCGTAATAATGAGCGCGGCGCGGCAAGCGCGTTGCCTGCCCGATATCCTGCTTTCAGTATAGTCCGCTAACTGATTGAAGTGAAAGGCGGCTGAGCGGCAGGGCCGGCGTTTGCGGCTGCGGGCGTTAACAGAAGGTTATTGTTTCTTTTTCTACGACAAAAGTCATCATTCTCCACACAAGATTTTACCCGGCATTGACGCGCTGTTATGCTGCGCTTTCGACTTTTTACAGACTTAAGGAAAACCCCATGACAACCCCTTCTTTTGACAGCGTTGAAGCGCAAGCAAGTTACGGGATTGGTTTACAGGTCGGCCAGCAGCTGCAAGAGTCCGGGCTGGAAGGTTTGCAACCGGAAGCTTTGCTGGCGGGTCTGCGCGACGCGCTGGAAGGGAATGCCCCGGCGGTTCCGGTAGACGTGGTGCACCGTGCGCTGCGTGAAATCCACGAGCGTGCGGATGCGGTGCGCCGCGAGCGCCAGCAGGCGATGGCCGTTGAAGGCCAGAAATTCCTGGACGACAACGCTAAGCGCGACGACGTGACGCTGACCGAGTCTGGCCTGCAGTTCTCCGTACTGGAGCAGGGCAACGGCCCAATCCCGTCCCGTCAGGATCGCGTGCGTGTGCACTACACCGGTCGTCTGATCAACGGCGACGTGTTCGACAGCTCGGTCGAGCGTGGCCAGCCGGCAGAATTCCCGGTCAGCGGCGTGATCCCAGGCTGGATTGAAGCGCTGACCCTGATGCCGGTCGGTTCCAAATGGCAGCTGTATATCCCGCACAACCTGGCCTACGGCGAACGTGGCGCAGGCGCGTCCATCCCGCCGTTCAGCGCGCTGGTGTTCGACGTCGAGCTGCTGGAAATCCTGTAATCCTACCGAAGATTGCTCTGGGCGCCTTTATGGCGCCCTTGTTTTATGCGCCGCTCAGCGCGCGCGGGAACAGCAGATTGTTTTCCAGGCTGATGTGCTCCATCAGATCGCCGATGAACTCGTCGAGGCCGTTGTACAGCGCCCGCCAGGTGGTGCAGGCGCCCTCCGGTGGCGTCACGTTATCGGTGAGGAACTTCACCACCTCCAGTTGTTCACCCGCCTCGTCATGCTCATGTTCCATCACTGAGATCGGTCCGGCGGCCTGCGGCCCCATGCCTTGTTTGATCAGCGGGAACAGGATCTGTTCCTCTTTCATCATGTGATTCTCCAGATCCAGGCGGATCAGGTTCAGCTGCTTCGCCAGTCCGCGCGGGCAGGTGGGTTTGTCACCGTGCACACGTTCGACTTTTTCCGCCATCAGCACCAGTTCGGCCAGCTGCTCGCGGTGCCGCTGATGAAAGCGCGGCAGAATGTAATCAATTACTTCACCGAGCGGCGCCGTGCGCCAGTCCCGACTCTGCTCCGGTGTGGCGGCCAAGGCGGCCAGTTCGTTTTCCAGTGTGTCGATATCCAGCCCTTTGCGCTCGGCGGCGCGTGCCAGCGATTGCCGGCCTCCGCAGCAGAAATCCAGCTGATGCTGGCGAAACAGGCGGGATGCCCGGGGAATGGCGATAGCGAGCGCGCCAAGGGATTGATTGCGGTAATCCATGGTAGTGCCTCTTTAAACGAAGGGATTTTATAACATGCATTTTAAATGCAATTTAAAGGGCGCGCCAGCGGGAAAATAGAGGTGATGGCCGGGGGAGTGCCCCGGCCTGGTGATTATTTCGCGCTTAAATCGATGCGATAGACCGCGAAACCGATACGGTCATTGCCTTCGGTGGTCATCGGGTATTGGGCGTGCTCTTTGATAAACGCCGTCGCTTTGTCCGAAGGCGAGGTCTCGAAGCGAATATCCAGCGGCTGCTTGCTGCTGAAGTTAGCCAAACGCCAATTGTTGTCCGCCTGCGGGCGCACCGCGCCATGCCGCTGGGTTTCGGCGCTGATGTAGGTCGCCAGCACCGAGCGGTTTTCATCCGGCGAAGCGAAGGCGATATGTTTGTCGCCGGTGCCGGCAAACTTGCCGCCGTAGGCGCGATAGTTGTTGGTGGCAACCAGGAAGGTGGCGTTCGGATCGATAGGCTTGCCGTTAAAGGTCAGCTGTTTGATACGCTCCGCCTTCTCGTTGATCAGCTGGCATTCGCCGTCGTAACGCGCCGGCTGGCTGACGTCGATCTGGTAGTTGACGCCGTCGATCACGTCGAAGTTATAGGTGCGGAAGCCGTCCCAGTTGATCAAGCCCTGCGGCTTGGCGCTGTTGACGTCGATCTGGTTGAACTGGCCGGCGGAGCACTCCAGCCACTCTTTCACCTCTTTGCCGCTGGCCTTCACCACCACCAGCGTATTGGGGTAGAGATAGAGATCGGCGGCGTTGCGGAAGGTGAGCTGGCCTTTTTCCACTTCGACGAAGCTGGCGGGATCGTTCTTGCGGCCGCCGACCTTGAACGGCGCCGCCGCCGACAGCACCGGCAGATCGGCCAGGTCCGGATCGCCCTGGATGTAATGTTCGACGTAGGCCTTCTGCGCATTGTTGACGATCTGTACCGTCGGATCGTCCTGCACCAGCGCCAGGTAGCTGTACATGTTGCCGTCGGATTTACCGATCGGCTGGCTGACGAACTCGCGCGTGCCTTTGTGATCGTCCGCCAACACTTTCACCAGCGCGGCATCTTCCGCCGCCAGCGATGTCTTGTTCTCTTTGTCATAGATCGGCCGTGCTTCCGCTTTGGCGGCGGTCACTTTCCAACTGCCGTTATCGTTGTTGAGCTGCAGATCGACCACGCCGAGATGATCGCCCCATTGGCCCGGCATCACCGCCGGTACGCCGTTCAGCAGGCCTTTGTCGATATCCGCGCCTTTGATGTTGGCGAAGTCTTTGCTCGGGAACACCGCATGGGCGTGACCGAACATGATGGCGTCGATGCCCGGCACCTGGCTGAGGTAGTAGACTGAGTTCTCCGCCATTGCCTTGTAAGGCTCGCTGGACAGCCCGGAATGCGGGATCGCCACCACCAGATCGGCGCCCTGTTTACGCATTTGCGGCACGTAGCGCTTGGCGGTGGCGGTGATGTCGTCCACCGTCACCTTGCCCTGCAGGTTGGCTTTGTCCCACACCAGGATCTGCGGCGGCACGAAGCCGATATAGCCGATGCGCAGCGTATGCGCCTTGCCGTCACGGTCTTTCACCGGCGTATCGACGATGATGTACGGCGTGAACAGCGGTTTTTGCGTTTTGGCGTCGATGACGTTGGCGTTGATGTACGGGAATTTGGCGCCGGCGATGGCGTTCTTCAGATAGTCCAGCCCGTAGTTGAACTCATGGTTGCCGATGTTGCCGACGACGTAGTCCAGCGTGTTCATCGCCTTATAGACCGGGTGCACGTCACCCGGTTTCAGCCCCTTGGCTGCCATGTAGTCGCCGAGCGGGCTGCCCTGAATGATGTCGCCGTTGTCCACCAACACCGCGTTGGCGGCCTGCTGGCGCGCCTGTTGGATCAGGCTGGCGGTGCGCACCAGGCCGAATTTGTCGGTCGGCGTGTCCTTGTAGTAATCGAAGTCCATCATGTTGCTGTGCAGATCGGTGGTTTCCAGCACGCGCAGATCGACGGTCGCCGCCTGCGCCGAGGCGCACACCAGCAGCGCAAGCGCAGACAGCGTCAGTGGATGCTTCATCATTTGGGGTTCTCTCCATTCCATTATTCGAGTGTTATCGCAGAGGGAAATGTAATTAACACTGCTTGCCACAGTAAACTGTGAAGTGTGGCAGAAAACGGGAGCAGGTAACGCGGGGAAGTTCACAGTTGTGCCCAACAAGATCTGAGGATTTCCCGTGGTTTAGCCGGTTGAGATGGATATTCGGCGTAAAAAAAACTAGTCTGCTAGCAGAGACAGAGGGAAATTTCCCACGGAGATGCAGAGTTGAGGTGCATGATGTTAGAGCGAATTTGCCAACTGTCCCGCGAGGCGGGGGCGGCGATCATGGCGGTGTACGACGGTGAACAACCGCTTGATGTCGCACAGAAAAAAGATGACTCACCGGTGACGGCGGCCGATCTGGCGGCGCATCACATCATCAAGCGCGGCCTGGCGGCCCTGACGCCGGAGGTGCCGCTGCTGTCGGAAGAGGATCCGCCGGCGTGGGAAGAGCGCCGCAGCTGGACGCGCTACTGGTTGGTCGATCCGTTGGACGGCACCAAAGAGTTTTTGCACCGCAACGGCGAGTTCACGGTCAATATCGCCCTGATTGAAGACGGGCAGGCGGTGATGGGCGTGGTGTATGCCCCGGCGATCGACGTGTTGTATCTGGCGGAGCGCGGCAAGGCCTGGAAAGAAGAGAAGGGCGTGCGGCAGGCGATCGGCGTCAGCAACGCGCATCCGCCGCTGGTGGTGGTGAGCCGCTCGCATATCGACGACGAGCTGAAAGATTACCTTCAGCAACTGGGCGAGCACCAGACCGTGTCCGTCGGTTCCTCGCTGAAGTTTTGCCTGGTGGCGGAAGGCAAGGCGCAGCTTTATCCGCGCTTTGGGCCGACCAACATTTGGGATACCGCCGCAGGGCATGCGGTGGCGGTGGCTGCCGGGGCGCAAATTCACGATTGGCAGGGCAAGCCGTTGCTCTATACCCCGCGTGAATCTTTCCTCAACCCCGGCTTCCGGGTGTCGCTGTTCTGAGTTAGTTCGCCAACAGCTGGTGCAGTTTGGATATCACCTGCTGCACCTCTTCCGGCGTCAGCGCGCCGTCTTTAGCAAACTGAATGCGCCCTTGCTTATCCAGCACCACGATGGCTGAGCCTTTCGGCTGCAAATCCCAGGCCTTGCGCACGTTACCGTCGCTGTCGACGATAAACTGCGACCACGGGAACTCCTTCTTGCTGTCTTCAATGCTGCTGCGCACGAACATCGCGGTGCCCATCAGGGCATCGTCGGTGTTGACGATTGTCGTCGTTTGGTAACGATCGTGTGGTAGCTTCGCTTTCTTGATCGCTTCAATCAGTGGGTCGTTCATGTCTTTGGCGGAGCTGCGGCCGGCAATATGTTGTATCACTCGCACTTTTCCACTGAGCTGCGCGCTGTTCCAGTTTTGGTAGCTAAAATTACCGTCAGCGTAGTTGAGCTCTCCTTTGTCGCTGACGCCAACCGGCGCTACGCGCTGCTGGAGCTGGAAGTTGTGCGCGGAAGCGAAAAGTGGGGCGAGCAGCAGGGATACCATCAGCATGCGACTTGTTTTCATGCTTTCTCCTTGTAATGGGGGGAATTTGTGCGACAGCACTTCGACAGCCTAAAGCATAGGATGTGATAAGAGGTCTGTCCTGTTAACCGGATCGCAGATTTTCCCTTGGTTCGCTAATCATCAGATTTTGAAGGGATATCCTGAAAACGTTATAAATTATCATATACAATTCTGTCAAAAAGTGTAAATCCAGCGTAGATAACCAGGCAGAAGTGAACGTTCTGGTCTTTACTGGGTCTACTACATGCAATCAAGTTGCGTTCTGAATTTCGAGGCTGCCACCTTTGGCGGCTCGCTGAGCGCATGGATCAACGGGAGGAGCGTAAAAGAATGAGAATCTTCCAGCGTTATAACCCTTTGAAAGTGGCAAAGTACGTTAAGACCCTGTTTCGTGGAAGGCTGTATATCAAGGACGTAGGCGCATTTGAATTCGACGAAGGGAAAATCCTGCCGCCGAAGATTCGCGACAAGCGCCATTTCAGCGTGATGTCTGAAGTGAACCGTCAGGTGCTGCTGTTGCAGACCGAGATGGGGTGAACACCTCGCTGACAGCGGTAAAAAAATGCGGCCCCGATGGGGCCGCTGATGTTTCTGTCCTTCGCGCCGTCAGGCCGCCGGGGTGTCGTCTGGCGCTTTCGGCAGCACCGCCGCCGGTTTGTCGCTCAGCCGGGTGACCAGCAGCTGGTCTATCTTGTAGCTGTCGATATCCACCACCTCGAACTTGTAGCCGGCGTATTTGACGAAGTCGGTGCGTTTCGGGATCTTGCGCAGCATATACATCATAAAGCCGCCGATGGTCTCGTAGTTGCCCGCCTGCGGGAATTCGTCGATGTCCAGCACGCGCATCACGTCGTCGATCGGCGTGCCGCCTTCAATCAACCATGAGCTTTCGTCGCGCGCCACGATCTGTTCTTCCTGGCCCTGGCCGACCAGATCGCCCATCAGCGTGGTCATCACGTCGTTAAGGGTGATGATGCCCACCACCAACGCATATTCATTGAGGATCACCGCGAAGTCTTCGCCGGCGGTTTTGAAGCTTTCCAGCGCTTCGGACAGCGTCAGCGTATCCGGCACGATCAGCGCCGAGCGGATCTGCACGCCGCTGCTCAGCACCAGGCTCTGGTTACCCAGCACGCGGTTCAGCAGGTCTTTGGAATCGACGTAACCCACCACCTGATCGATATGGCCGTCGCACACCAGGAACTTGGAGTGCGGATGGGTCGAGACCTTCTCCTTGATGCTCTCTTCGCTTTCGCGCAGATCGAAGTACACCACGCTTTCGCGCGAGGTCATCGAAGACGGCACGGTGCGCGATTCCAGTTCGAACACGTTTTCAATCAGCTCGTGCTCCTGCTTGCGCAGCACGCCCGCCAGGGCGCCGGCTTCCACCACCGCGTAGATGTCATCGGAGGTGATATCGTCCTTACGCACCATCGGCAGCTTGAACATGCGGAAGATCAGGTTGGCCATGCCGTTGAAGAACCACACCAGCGGGCGGAAGATCATGATGGAGAAACGCATCGGGTTGATGATCCGGACGGCGACCGTCTCTGGTGCAATCATACCGATGCGCTTCGGGGTCAAATCGGCGAACAGGATAAACAGGCTGGTCACCAGCACGAAGGAGCAGATGAAGCTGACCTGTTCTGCCAGTTCAGGCGACAGGAAGCGATCGAACAACACCTTGAAGGTGGGAGAGAAAGCCGCGTCGCCGACGATACCGCCGAGGATGGCCACGGCGTTCAGGCCGATCTGCACCACGGTGAAGAAGATGCCTGGGGTTTCTTGCAGCTTGAGCACTCTGGCGGCGTTGACGTTACCTTCGTCGGCCATCAGCTTCAGTTTGATCTTGCGCGAGGCGGCCAGAGAGATTTCCGACAGTGAGAAGAACGCACTCACCGCGATCAGAAAAAGAATCAGTAAAATACTGTTTAACATAATCTATCCATACGTGCCGACGGGATGACGGCGCTCTTGAGGAAGGGTAGTACATAGTAAAAAAAGCAGCGATAACAACCAGAAGGGAAGCTATCGGGCCGCAGAAGCGGCCCGCATAGTATAGCAGTTGCCCCACAGGGGCCGCCAGCGGTTAAAAAAGTGCCGCCGGCCGGCATCAAATCAGCCCTGCGGCGGCAGGCAAACGCCGATGCCGCCCAGCCCGCAGTAACCTTCCGGGTTTTTGAACAGGTACTGCTGATGATCGTCTTCCGCATAATAGAACGGCAGCGCCGGCGCGATCTCGGTGGTGATGACGCGCTTGTCGCCCGCCGCGTCCATCGCCTGCTGGAAGCGTTGCAGGCTGCTTTCCGCCTCGGCCTGCTGCTCTGGGCTCAGCGTATAAATCGCCGAGCGGTACTGAGTGCCGACGTCGCCGCCCTGGCGCATGCCCTGCGCCGGATCGTGATTTTCCCAGAATACCTGCAGCAGCTGTTTGTAGCTGACGACCTGCGGATCGAACACCACGCGCACCACTTCGGCGTGGCCGGTCTGGCCGCTGCACACTTCGCGGTAGGTCGGGTTCGGCGTATAGCCGCCGCTGTAGCCGGCGGCGGTGCTGTAGACGCCCGGCTGCTGCCAGAACAGACGCTCGACGCCCCAGAAACAGCCCATGGCGAAGATCGCCACTTCCATGCCTGCCGGCACCTGGGTCATCGAGTGTTCGGTGACCACGTTGAGCGTTGCGACAGGCATTGGCGTGGTGCGGCCAGGCAGCGCGCTTGCCTTATCGACGGTTTGTGATTTATCAAAAAATGGCACCACGGTTGACTCCTGTTGTCACAGTAAGAATTGACCCTACATGGCGGCGGTTCGGTTGTATCTCACCGCGTCTTTGCCCACAATAAGTGGCAAGTTGGATTTTGTATAAGCTTAACGCAGTATTTTGAGCGCCAAAAGTGAAGAATTCGCCTGTTGCGCGGCGGTGGCAAAGCGCGGCGGGTGGCGTCCGGAATAAGGTTGAAGAGGGCTGCCGTCATGATAGCGCGGAGTCTGCCCTGGCCCCGGAGCAAACACCATAACAGGAAAGTAAAATCAATAAGGAGAACACGTGCCAAAGTACCCGGTCATGTGCTTGATATCTGTGTTGCTTGCGGCACCTGCGGCCTATGCGGCGAACGTGCGGCTGCAGGTGGAGGGGTTAAGCGGAGAGTTGGAAAAAAACGTCCGAGTGCGGCTGTCGTCGATCACGCCTGAAGAGGTCGGCACCGACGGCCGCTTCCGCGCGCGGGTGGATGAGGCGGTGCGCCAGGGGCTGCGCGCGCTCGGCTATTACCAGCCGACCATCGAGTTTACGCTGGACGACCGACCGGGAATGTCGCGCCCGGTGCTGCATGCCAAGGTCAATCCGGGCGAGCCGGTGCGTATCGCCGGCGCCAATATCGTGCTGGAGGGCGGCGCGAAGACCGATGAAGACTACCTGACGCTGGTAAAGAAGGGGCGGCCGACCATCGGCGAGATCCTCAACCACGGCAAGTATGACAGTTTCAAAGGCTCGCTCACCGGCCTGGCGCTGCGCAAAGGCTATTTCGACGCCGACATGACCAAAAGCCAGCTCGGCGTGGCCGAAGATCTGCACAAGGCGTTTTGGGACATCGATTTCAACAGCGGCGAACGTTACCGCTTCGGCAAGGTGAAATTCACCGGTTCGCAAATCCGCGAAGACTATCTGCAAAATCTGGTGCCCTTTCATCAGGGGGATTACTACAGTTCGGAGGATTTGGCCGAGCTGAACCGCCGTTTGTCCGCTACCAACTGGTTCAACTCGGTGGTGGTGTCCCCTGATTTCAACGATGCCAAAGAGAACAAGATTTTGCCGTTGGACGCGCTGGTAACGCCGCGTACGCGCAATACCATCGAAACCGGTATCGGTTACTCCACCGACGTCGGCCCGCGGGTGAAAGGCACCTGGAAAAAGCCCTGGCTCAACGATCGCGGCCACAGCCTGGAAACCAGCGCCAGCGTGTCGGCGCCGGAGCAGCAACTGGATCTGACCTATAAGATCCCGCTGCTGAAGAATCCGCTGGAGCAGTATTACCTGCTGCAGGGCGGGCTCAAGAACGTCGATCTTAACGACACCAAATCCGTGACCTCCAAAGTGGTGGCCTCGCGCAACTGGGATCTCTCCAGCGGCTGGCAGCGGGCGATCAACCTGACCTGGCGCTGGGATAACTTTACCCAGGGCAACGTCAGCAACACTACCATGCTGTTGTACCCTGGCGTCAGCTTCAACCGCACCCGTTCACGCGGTGGCCTGATGCCGACCTGGGGCGACAGCCAACGCTACTCCATCGACGTGTCCGACACCACCTGGGGCTCCGGCGTGGACTTCGCGCTGATGCAGGCGCAAAACGTCTGGATCCGCACGCTTGCCGACAAGCATCGTTTCGTGGCGCGCGGGCAGGTGGGATGGATAGAAACCAACGACTTCGACAAGGTGCCGCCGGATTTGCGCTTCTTCGCCGGCGGTGACCGCAGCATTCGCGGCTACAAGTACAAAGACATTTCGCCGCGCGGCGACGATGGCAAGCTGACCGGCGCCTCCAAGATGCTGACCGGCTCGCTGGAGTATCAA
Organism: Serratia sp. 201; assembly: GCF_037027545.1. Lineage (NCBI taxonomy): Bacteria > Pseudomonadati > Pseudomonadota > Gammaproteobacteria > Enterobacterales > Yersiniaceae > Serratia > Serratia sp. 201. The sequence continues at coordinate 163,270 of NZ_JAXCHC010000004.1, forward strand.
TACAACGTGACCGGCAAATGGTGGGGGGCAATGTTCGTCGATTCCGGTGAAGCGGTGAACGATATCAAGAAAAGCAACTTCAAGACCGGCGCCGGTGTCGGCGTGCGCTGGCAGTCGCCGGTGGGGCCGGTGAAGTTGGATATCGCCGCGCCCGTGGGAGACAAGGACACTCACGGGATGCAGTTCTACATCGGTTTGGGGCCTGAACTATGAGCCTGGTTAAAAAGATTTGTCTCGGATTTCTGGTCGTCCTGCTGTTGCTGATCGGCGGGCTGGCCTTTCTGGTGGGCACTACCACCGGTTTGCATATGGTCATCAACGGCGCGGCGCGCTGGGTGCCGGGGCTGGAGATCGCCGGCGTCAGCGGCGGCTGGCGCGATCTGACGCTGAAGGGCGTGAAGTATCAGATGCCGGGCGTGACGGTCAACGCTGGGCAATTCCATCTGTCCCTCGATCTCTCCTGCTTTAAACGCAGCTCGCTGTGCGTCAACGCCTTGACCGCTCAGGACGTGGACGTGGCGGTGAACACCAAAGAGATGGCGCCCTCCACGCCGGTGGAGGAGAGCAGTGAGCCGACCACCAATCTCAGCACCCCTTATCCGATCACCCTGCGCCTGTTGGCGCTGAACAACATCAAGGTCACCGTCGACGACACCGCCATTTCTCTGGCCGAGTTCCGCACCGGCGCACAGTGGCAAGAGCGCGCGCTGACGCTGATGCCAACCAAGATCGGCTCGTTGCTGATCGCCTTGCCGAAAACGCCGCAAAATCCGTTGCCGGAAGCGGTGCAACCGGCGGTTGAGGTAGCGAAAAAGGTCGGTGAACAGGTTACCGACGCGGCGAAACCGGCGCCGCAGCCGGAAGAGAAGCCGCTTGGCGAAACGCTGAAGGAACTGTTCGCCAAACCGCTGTTGCCGGATCTGCCGGACATCCGCCTGCCGCTGGATATCACCGTCAAAGAGATCAGCGGCGAACAGCTGCGCTTGACCGGCGATACCGACGTGCTGATCACGAGTCTGTTGCTGCAGGCCAGCACGCAGGATCAGCATATCCAACTGGACAACTTCGACGTGAAGTCGCCGCAGGGCACGCTGTCGGTGCAGGGGCAGGCGACCCTGACCGGCGACTGGCCGGTGGCCCTGACCGCCAACAGCGCGCTGAACATCGAACCGCTGAAGGGCGAGAAGGTGAAGCTGAACATCGGGGGCGGGTTGCGTGATGAGCTGAAGGTCGCGCTGAACCTGTCCGGCCCGGTCGGCGCCCAGCTCGATGTGCAAACCCGGCTGGCCGAAGCCGGCCTGCCGCTGGCGCTGACGTTGCAGAGCAAACAGCTGAAATGGCCGCTGAGCGGCGAGGCGCAGTACCAGGTCAACGATTTTCGCCTGCGCTTTAACGGCAAGGCGACCGACTATGCGCTGTCGACACGCGCCAATCTGAAAGGCCAGGATCTGCCGCCGGCGGTGCTGACGCTGGACGGCAAAGGCAACGTTGAGCAGTTCAAGCTGGAGCGCCTGCGGCTGGCGGCGCTGCAGGGCAATACCGATCTCACTGCGCTGGTGGACTGGAGCAAGGCCATCAGCTGGAACTCGCAATTGACGCTGAGCGGCATCAATACCGCCAAGCAGTGGCCGGAATGGCCGGCGAAGCTGGATGGCAAGATCACTACGCGCGGCAGCCTGCACGGCGGCAGCTGGCAGCTGCAGGTGCCGGTGCTGCAGCTGGACGGCAACGTGAAGCAGAACAAGGTCACGGCGCGCGGTACGCTGAGCGGCAACGCCGCCGGGCAGTGGAAAATCCCCGGCATCGATCTGACGCTGGGGCGCAACCAGCTGAACGTCAAAGGGCAGCTGGATGAGAAAAGCTGGAACCTGGACGCCAACATCGACGCGCCGCGTCTGGACGGCGCGCTGCCGGGCCTGGGCGGCACCGCCAAAGGGCTGTTGAAACTGCGCGGCAATCTGCAGGCGCCGCAACTGCTGGCGGATTTGACCGCCTCCGGCTTGCAGTGGCAGGCGCTGCGCATCAACCGCGTGAAAATAGACGGCGACGTGCGCTCCACGGATCAGATCCAGGGGCAGTTGGCGGTACGCGTCGAGCAGCTGAAGCAGGACGCGCTGGAAGTCAGCCTGCTGACCCTCGACGCCAAAGGCAGCGAGAAGCAGCATCAGCTGCAGTTGAAGATCGACGGCAAACCGGTCTCCGGCCAGCTGGCGCTGCAGGGCAGCTTCGATCGTCAGCAGCAGCGCTGGCGCGGCAATCTGAACAATACCCGCTTCGATACGCCGGTAGGGGAGTGGCGCCTGACGCGCGCCATCGCGCTGGATTACCTGAACACCGCGCAGAAAATCAGCATCGGGCCGCACTGTTGGCAGAACCCGAACGCCGAGCTGTGCGTGCCGAAGACCATTGAAGCCGGCCAGAGCGGCCAGGCTAGCGTGGTGCTCAATCGGTTCGACCTGGCGATGATCAAGCCGTTTCTCGGCCCGGAAACCGCCCTGAGCGGCGTGTTCACCGGCCGGGCCGACGTCAGCTGGAAACCAGGCGGCGCGCTGCCGGAGGCGAAAGTCACGCTGGCCGGCAACGGCGTCAAGGTGGTACAGCAGGTGCAGGGCAACGCGCTGCCTATCGCTTTCGATACGCTGACCCTCAACGCCGGCCTGAACAACGGTCGCGCGCAGGCCGACTGGCGGATCAAACTGACCAACAACGGCCAGTTTGACGGCAATATCCAGGTGGTGGATCCGCAGGTGCGGCGCACCATCAGCGGCAACGTCAATATCACCAACATCTCGCTGGCGCTGATCAACCCGGCGCTGATGAAGGGCGAAAGTGCAGCGGGCATGCTGAACGCCAACCTGCGTCTGGGCGGCAGCGCGCAGAAGCCGCTGGTGTTCGGGCGTCTGGCGTTGGATCGGGCGAAGGTGCAGGGGCACTGGATGCCGTTCGATATGACCGACGCGCGGCTGGCGGTGAATTTCAACGGCATGACCTCGACGCTGGAGGGGCTGCTCAGCACCACCCGCGGCCAGCTGAATCTGGCGGGCGATGCAGACTGGCGTGACATCAACGCCTGGCGTGCGCGCATTGCCGCCAAGGGCGACAAGCTGCGGGTGACGGTGCCGCCGATGATCCGCATCGACGTGTCGCCGGATCTGGTGTTCGAAGCCACGCCGCAGCTGTTCTCGCTCAACGGCAAGGTCGATATCCCTTGGGCGCGCATTACGGTGCAGGAGCTGCCGGAAAGCGCGGTGGGCGTCTCTTCCGACGAGGTGATGCTGGACGATCAGCTGAAGCCGATTCAGCCGAAGACCGCTTCGATCCCGATCAACAGCAACCTGATGATCCACGTCGGCAATGACGTGCGGCTGGACGCCTTCGGCCTGAAAGCCCGCTTGAAGGGCGATTTGAAAGTGGTACAGGACAAGAAAGGGCTGGGCCTCAACGGCCAGATTGACATCCCTTCCGGTCGCTTCCATGCTTATGGTCAGGATTTGATCGTGCGTAAAGGGCAGCTGATGTTCTCCGGCCCGCCGGATCAGCCGCTGCTCAATATCGAAGCGATCCGCAACCCGGAATCCACCGAGGACGACGTGACCGCCGGCGTGCGTGTGACCGGCCTGGCGGATGCACCGAAGCTGGAAGTGTTCTCCGATCCGGCCAAATCGCAACAGGAAGCCTTGTCTTATCTGCTGCGCGGCCAGGGTTTGAGCAGCTCCGGCGCCGACGGCAACGCCATGACGTCGATGTTAATCGGCATGGGGGTTGCACAAAGTGGTCAACTTGTGGGTAAAATCGGCGAGGCATTCGGCGTGAGTAATTTGGCTCTGGACACTCAAGGGGTTGGCGACAATTCCCAGGTTGTCGTGAGCGGCTATGTCCTCCCAGGCTTACAAGTAAAATATGGGGTGGGCATTTTCGACTCGCTGGCCACGCTGACGTTGCGTTATCGCCTGATGCCTAAGTTGTATCTTGAAGCGGTGTCTGGTCTCGACCAGGCATTAGATTTGCTCTATCAGTTTGAGTTTTAGCGATGCGAATAATTGTCTACGGCAGTTTACGGCGCAAACAGGGAAACAGCCATTGGATGACCAACGCCCAATGGCTCGGCGAGCACGAGCTCGAAGGCTATCAGATTTATAATCTGGGCCATTACCCGGCGGCGATCCCTGGAGAGGGCACGATACATTGCGAGGTGTATCGTATTAACTCATCGATTCTGGCAGAGCTGGACGAACTGAAAAGCAACACCAAGGACTATAAGCGCGAGCTGATTCAGACGCCTTATGGGAGTGCGTGGATCTACCTGTACAAACACAGCGTGGACGGTTACCCGCGAATTACCAGCGGTGACTGGCTGAAGCGTCTCGAAGAACAGTAAGAAAAAAAACACCGCTCAATGAGCGGTGTTTTTTCATCGGACGGCGGCTGGAATTACTTCTTGGCAGCGCGTTCGAAGGAGGCGATGATTTCCGCTTTAGCCGCGGCAGCGTCTGCCCAGCCTTCCACTTTCACCCATTTGCCTTTTTCCAGATCTTTGTAGTGCTCGAAGAAGTGAGCGATCTGGGCTTTCAGCAGTTCCGGCAGGTCGTTCACGTCTTTCACGTGATCGTACTCTTTGGTCAGCTTGCTGTGTGGTACCGCAACCAGCTTGGCGTCTTCACCGGCTTCGTCGGTCATCTTCAGTACGCCAACCGGACGGCAGCGGATCACGGAGCCCGGCTGCAGCGGGTATGGGGTTGGGACCAGCACGTCAACCGGGTCACCGTCCAGAGACAGGGTGTGGTTGATGTAGCCGTAGTTGCACGGGTAGAACATCGCGGTGGACATGAAACGGTCAACGAACAGCGCGCCGGTTTCTTTGTCGATTTCGTATTTGATTGGATCGGCGTTGGCCGGGATTTCGATTACTACGTAGATGTCTTCCGGCAGGTCTTTGCCAGCAGGGACCAGATTCAAGCTCATGTCGGTTTCCTTTAATCATCAAACCAGAAATGGAGTGGCGGCTATTATAGCGGACTCTTTTGCGATTTCCTGCCCTTTTCATCGTCGAAAACCCAGTGTGCCGGCGCAGGGATAATTTCCAGATTAATCCCGCCGCGGCATGAAGTTTTGCCTTCGCCTGCCGATAACTTCAACAAACAATAATGAGCCAGCAAAGCTGGCTCCGCGTTTTGCCACCCCTACTACGTCTGATCTCACAATTTCTGAAGCCGGGAAGAACTCATGCTAAAAAAGATTACGGTGAAGGCTGGGCTGATCGCCTTGCTGAGCCTGATGACCATGTTGCTGATCATGGTCAGCGTTATTGGCGTCAACGCGATTAACGAAGGATCGCGCTCGATCCATACCTTGAACCAGATCCTCGGTGAAGAGCTGGGCTCGCTGGCCAACAGCTCCAACCTGACGCTGCGCGCCCGAACCGCCGCTTCGTTGGCGGTGCGCCAACGGGAGATCGGCCAGATCGATGTGTCCGACGCCACCGTGGGCCGCATCTACGGTTACCTCGATCAGTCAAACAAGGAAATGGCGCGTTTTGTCGGCGTTGGCACCGTGACCGATCGCGGCCGCGAACTCTCCAATCGTCTGCAAAACAGCTATCGCGCCTACCTCGAGCAGGGCGTGAAGCCGATGGCTGCCGCCATCAAGGCCGGCAAAATCGATGAGTATTACCATATTCAGGAGACCCGCATCTCTGCGCTGAGCATCGCGTTTGAAAAGGATCTCAGCGATTTCCGCAGCTTTGCCATGAAGCTCGGCGAAAAGCAGGTGTATGACGCGGAAAACAACGCCAGCACCAAGATCTCGTTGATCGTGGTGGCGGGCCTGCTCAGCGTGCTGCTGGCGGTGCTGGCCTGGTTCGCGCTGCGCGTGATCATTTTGCGCCCGTTGGACGAGTCCATCGCGCAGTTGGAACACATCGCCGGCGGCGATCTGACCCATGAGATCCGCGGTGAGGGTGATACCGAGATGGGCCGCCTGGTGCGGGCGATGCAGCGTATGCAGCAGGCGTTGGCCAGTTCGGTCAGCAAAGTGCGCGATGCCAGCAGCCAGATCGACACCGGTTCACGCGAACTGGCGGCCGGTAACCTGCATCTGGCGCAGCGTACCGAAGAGTCGGCCGCTTCGCTGGAAGAGACCGCCGCCAGCATGGAACAGCTGACTTCGACGGTGAAAATGAACGCCGAGAACTGCGAGCAGGCCAACCAACTGGCGCTGAGCGTGTCCGATATCGCCAACCAGGGCAGCGACGTGGTCAGCCAGGTGATGAGCAAGATGCAGGCGATCACCGACAGTTCGCGCCGCATCGCCGACATCATCAGCGTGATGGACGGCATCGCCTTCCAGACCAATATCCTGGCGCTGAATGCGGCGGTGGAAGCGGCGCGCGCCGGTGAGCAAGGCCGCGGTTTCGCGGTGGTGGCCGGTGAAGTGCGCAGTCTGGCGCAGCGTAGCGCCCAGTCGGCGAAAGAGATTAAAGGGCTGATTGAAGCGTCGCAGAACCGGGTGCAGGAAGGCGAACAGATGGTGGAGTCGGCCGCGCAGACCATGAGCGGCATCACCGGTGAAGTGGGCCGGGTGACGGCGTTGATGCGTGAGATCTCGGCGGCGACGCGCGAACAAAGCAGCGGTATCGAACAGGTAAACCTGGCGGTGGCGCAGATGGATCAGGTGGCGCAGCAGAATGCGGCGCTGGTGGAAGAGTCGGCGGCGGCAACGCGCTCGCTGGAAGATCAGGCTCAGCTGCTGGCGCAGAGCATGGCGGCGTTCAAGCTGTAAGGCGATAAGGGTTCGGCGCGGTGCCGAACCCTTGCCAGAAACGCGTTACTCGTCCGGGTTTTCGGCGATGAAGCGTTCTGCGTCTTCTACCATCGACTTGGTGCCGACGAAGAATGGCGCGCGCTGGTGCAGTTTCACCGGCGTGATGTCCAGAATGCGGTTTTTGCCGTCGCTGGCTTTACCGCCGGCCTGTTCGGCCAGGAACGCCATCGGGTTGCATTCGTACAGCAGGCGCAGCTTGCCTTGCGGATGGCTGGCGGTGCTTGGGTAGATGTAGATGCCGCCTTTCAGCAGGTTGCGGTGGAAGTCCGCCACCAGAGAACCGATGTAGCGCGAGGTGTAAGGGCGCTGCGTCGCTTCATCCTGCTCTTGGCAGTACTTGATGTATTTCTTCACGCCGAGAGGGAACTTGATGTAGTTGCCTTCGTTGATGGAATACATGTTGCCGCTCGCCGGGAAGCGTACTTTCTCGTGGGAGAGGCAGAACACGCCCAGAGACGGGTCGTAAGTAAAGGCGTGGACACCGTAACCAGTGGTGTACACCAGCATGGTGGACGAACCGTAAACCACGTAACCCGCTGCGACCTGGGCGCTGCCCGGCTGCAGGAAGTCTTCTTCGGTCACCGGTGTGCCGACCGGCGTGATGCGACGGTAGATAGAGAAAATCGTACCGACCGAGACGTTGACATCGATGTTGGACGAACCGTCCAACGGATCCATCAATACGACATACTTGGCATTTTCAGCTCGCTCGCCGTCGAATATCACGATTTCATCTTCTTCTTCGGAAGCGATACCCGCAACTTCACCACGCGCTTTCAACGCCGCTTTCAGTTTTTCGTTCGCGTACAGGTCCAGTTTCATCTGAACTTCGCCCTGTACGTTGGACACCCCGCTGGTCCCCAGAATATCAACCAGGCCAGCCTTGTTGATGTCGCGGTGGATGATTTTGGCGCCCAGTTTAATGGCAGAAAGTAACGCGGTCAGCTCGCCGGTGGCGTGCGAGAAGTCGTGCTGTTTCTCGACGATAAATTCGCCTAACGTTTTCATGACACAATCCCTGAATCTACGGATGGATAGCGGCCTGTTAACAAACCGCCAACGTTTTCGCGAGCAGTGTAGCCCAAAGATGCGCGCCATTCATAGGCAAATCCATTTCTTCTGGACGATTCTGAGCGTTAGAATATGCCGACATTCGATGCACTCACATGAGAAACCTATGCGCATTCACATTCTTGGGATCTGTGGCACCTTTATGGGCGGGCTGGCGATGCTGGCGCGTTCACTGGGGCATGACGTCACCGGTTCGGACGCCAACGTCTATCCGCCGATGAGCACGCTGCTGGAGAACCAGGGGATCGATCTTATTCAGGGTTATGATCCAGCCCAGTTGGATCCGGCGCCGGATCTGGTGATCATCGGCAACGCCATGACGCGCGGCAACCCGTGCGTGGAGGCGGTGCTGGAGCGTGGTATCCCTTACGTTTCCGGCCCGCAGTGGCTGCACGACGCCGTGTTGCGCGATCGCTGGGTACTGGCGGTCGCCGGCACCCACGGCAAAACCACCACCGCCGGCATGGCGACCTGGATCCTCGAGGCCTGCGGTTACCAGCCCGGCTTCGTGATCGGCGGCGTGCCCGGCAACTTCGACGTCTCGGCGCGCCTCGGCGGCAGCCCGTTCTTCGTGATTGAGGCCGACGAGTATGACTGCGCGTTCTTCGACAAGCGCTCCAAGTTCGTGCACTACAGCCCGCGCACGCTGATCATGAACAACCTGGAGTTCGACCACGCCGATATTTTCGACGATCTGAAAGCCATCCAGAAACAGTTCCACCACTTGGTGCGCCTGGTGCCGGGCAAAGGCAAGATCATCCTGCCGGACAACGACAGCCACCTGAAGCAGGTGATGGCGATGGGCTGCTGGAGCGAACAGGAGCTGGTGGGCGAAGAGGGGACCTGGCGTGCGCAGAAGCTGACGCCGGACGCCAGTCATTACGCGGTGTTCCTCGACGGCGAGCAGGTTGGCGAAGTGAACTGGGCGCTGGTGGGCGAGCACAACATGCATAACGGCCTGATGGCCATCGCCGCGACTCGCCACGTTGGCGTGCAGCCGGCGGACGCCTGCCGCGCGTTGGGCGATTTCATCAACGCCCGCCGCCGCCTGGAGCTGCGTGGCGAAGCCAACGGCGTCACGGTTTACGACGACTTCGCGCACCACCCGACCGCGATCCTGGCCACCCTGGCCGCGTTGCGCGGCAAGGTCGGCGGCACGGCGCGCATTCTGGCGGTGCTGGAACCGCGATCCAACACCATGAAAATGGGCATCAGCAAAAACGATCTGGCGCCTTCGCTCGGCCGCGCCGACGAAGTGTTCCTGTTCCAGCCGCATCACATTCCATGGCAGGTAGCGGAAGTGGCTGATGCCTGTGTGCAGCCGGCGCACTGGAGCGCGGATCTCGACACGCTGGTGGACATGGTGGTGAAAACCGCACAGCCGGGCGACCACATTCTGGTGATGAGCAACGGCGGTTTTGGCGGCATTCACGATCGCCTGCTGGACGCGCTGGCGAAAAAGCAGGAACCGAAGGTGACCTACTGATTGTTCAGTAGCATAAGCCACTCTAAGGGCCGCATTTGCGGCCTTTTTTACGCCCATAAAAAAGCCCTCGCGAGCGAGGGCAACGGGGTTCGTCGGATAGGACGACGAGAGGGTCTCTGGGAAATCGGCGTTTGCGTCAGAACTCGGCAGTGGCAGTGACGAGGGTAATCAGCTCTGCAAAGCCGTTCCCAGAGTTGTTATTTGTAAATCTCGGCGGTGGCGTGGTAGTTGCCTTCGTTACGCGCTTCGATCACGCGGTAGGCGGTCGCGCCTTTAGCGTCGGCTTTCTCCGACAGCGCCTGGCGAATGTCGGTCGGTGCGCCGTCGATACCGCTGACGGTAATGGTGCCGATAGATTGCAGATTGGCGGTCTGATCGTTAGTCACCAACTGGGCGGCAGATGCGCCGAAGGAGATGACGGACAGCAGACCGAGTGCAGCAAGAGTAGTTTTCATGTTCATGATAGCGATCCTTGGTCATAACAGCCTGGAAGGGCTTGGCAGCGATTTTTATTCTTGAAGGCCGTTATGACAGCGTTTGATTCCAGAGATGTATTGCCCGTTGCCGGGTAATGTCGTTACTTATTTGTAGATTTCAGCGGTCGCGTGGAAGTTGCCGTCGTTACGCGCTTCGATCACGCGGTAAGCGGTCGCCCCTTTGGCGTCAGCTTTGTCAGACAGTGCCTGGCGGATGTCGGAAGGCGCAGCGGCGACGCCACTCACGGTGATCACACCGGCGGGTTGCAGTTGTGCGGCCTGTGTTGCATCAACAGATTGTGCTGCGAATGCACCAAATGAAAGCATGGACAGAACGCTCAGGGTTGCAACGGTAGCTTTAATTTTCATTATCTCACCTCATCGTATTCTTTTATCAGTTCCAACGAACTGTGATTCAGTTCACGAAAATGAGTATACAGCTAGTAACGCGAAAAATTAATAGTTCGCTAACAGTTGCTAGTGAAACTTTAACCTTATGATCCTTATTTTTTATAACTGTAAGGAATAAAAAACGCTCATAAAACGATCTTTTGATGTTAAATTTATGTAATTTCAATAAGGTAAGTGCTTTTAACCAAAAGTGCGGAAGATCACAGTGGGTACTGCTGGTTACATGGCGATGTCATGGAAATGTGTTGTTGCGGGATAAAAAAGCAGTGTTAAACGCGGTTAAAGGCCGGGGAGGTAATGCGAGGGTTAAAGAAGTGCTAACAAAATGCGGAAGGTAGCCGCACTTTGTTAGCGCCAGGTTTCACAGCTCTTGCTCAAACACGCCCAGGATCGCTTCATGCAGCTTCTGAGCGGTAAAGCCGCTGGACGGGGTGACGAAAATGGTATCGTCGCCGGCAATCGTGCCGAGGATGCCCTGGGATTTACCCAGTGAGTCGAGCAGGCGGGCGATCAGCTGCGCGGCGCCCGGGCTGGTATGGATCACCACGACGGCGTCGTTATGGTCGACGTCCAGCACCAGATTCTTCAACGGGCTGGTGGTGGTCGGCACGCCGAGTTCGGCAGGAAGGCAATACACCATTTCCATTTTGGCATTGCGCGTACGTACCGCGCCGAACTTGGTCAGCATGCGCGATACTTTGGATTGGTTAATGTTTTCGAAGCCTTCTTCTTGCAGCGCCAAAACGATCTCGCCTTGAGAACTGAATTTTTCTTCTTTCAATAACGCTTTGAACGTCTTGATCAGATCTTCCTGTTTTGCGGGATTACGCATTTTGCACCGTGGAATGTTGATAGTGGAAGTCATGATTATGCATATAGATGAATTTTTATGCAACAAAGGCCGCCCCAAAGAAAATAAAAAAGACCGGGCGGCGAGGAAAGGGCGGCATTTTAACAAAATCCGGCCGCGATGAATATGCCCTTTTGACGACGGAAAATCGGCCTACGGTGGTAAATAAAATGTTATTAAAATGATGTTGTTCTGATGTTGCGTAAGGGTGTAATGTAACGGCCGGTTAACTTGCTCGTGAATAACCTCGCACTATTTTTGATTAGTGTGCGCTATGCCCTTCATGCGCAAGCGATTTAATCTAAAATGGGCGCGACAGCGGCCGTTTTATTACACCTGCAGGCAAGAATTGGCTAATTTATTGTTTTAAAAGGTGTAATGACTCAAGGTCCGTAACCAACACATTCACGGCGCTTTATATATTTAAGATAATAAAGGAGTATAGGATGAAAGTTGCAGTTCTCGGTGCTGCTGGCGGTATCGGCCAGGCCCTCGCCCTTCTACTCAAAACCCAGCTTCCTTCAGGTTCTGAACTCTCTCTCTACGACATTGCCCCCGTTACCCCAGGCGTTGCCGTCGACTTAAGCCACATCCCAACCGCAGTTAAAATTAAAGGCTTCAGCGGCGAAGACGCGACCCCGGCTCTGCACGGTGCGGACGTGGTGCTGATTTCCGCCGGCGTGGCCCGTAAGCCAGGCATGGATCGCTCTGATCTGTTCAACGTTAACGCCGGCATCGTGCGTAACCTGATTGAGCAAGTGGCGAAAACCTGCCCGAAAGCCTGCATCGGCATCATCACCAACCCGGTTAACACCACGGTCGCCATCGCGGCGGAAGTGCTGAAAAAAGCCGGCGTTTACGACAAGAACAAACTGTTCGGCGTGACTTCGCTGGATATCATCCGTTCCAACACCTTCGTGGCCGAGCTGAAAGGCAAGCAGCCGGAAGAGCTGAACGTGCCGGTTATCGGCGGCCACTCTGGCGTGACCATTCTGCCTCTGCTGTCGCAGATCCCTGGTGTGAGCTTCACCGATCAGGAAGTGGCGGATCTGACCAAACGCATTCAGAACGCCGGTACCGAAGTGGTAGAAGCCAAAGCCGGCGGCGGGTCTGCAACGCTGTCCATGGGCCAGGCGGCCGCACGTTTCGGTCTGTCTCTGGTGCGTGCGCTGCAGGGCGAAAAAGGCGTTGTGGAATGCGCTTACGTTGAAGGCGACGGCAAATACGCTCGCTTCTTCGCGCAGCCGCTGGTGCTGGGCAAGAACGGCGTTGAAGAGCGTAAAGATATCGGCACCCTGAGCGCCTTCGAGCAGAAAGCGCTGAACGAGATGCTGGACGTGCTGCACAAAGATATCGAACTGGGCGAGAAGTTCATCAATAACTGATCGATACCGAGAGTCAGCCGATAAACGCCGCCGGACGCTGTTCCGGCGGTTTTTTTTGTTCCGCGTTCACGACTTGATGCGTGCTTTGCGATCCAGCAGGCAATCGCTGTGCGGATCGTAATAACGGCTTGGCCAGATCTCCGATGGGTGAATGCCTATCGCTTCGGCGATCAGCCATTCCCCCTTCGGCCACGGGCGCGACAGCGCATTGGCCAGCGTCGATGAGCTCAATCCGGCCTTGCGCGATACCGCCGCCAGCGTGGTGCCCTGCTTGCGTAGCGCCGCGATGATATCTGCCGGGTGCCAATCTGGGTTCCTTGAATTCATGTTTACATTCCTTTTCTGATTAGCCAAAGTTGCGTTAGTGGTATAACTAACGAGTCAAAGTTAAGCGTTTGAACAACGTGAAACGTTTATTCGGAAACCAGAATACCATTAAATTTCCTAAAAAATACCCAGGTAATTTCCAAAAATGACGTTGCCCACTATTGCCCAGAGATGATGGCCATGAAAAACGAGTGGTTTGCCGCCAAGGAACTGACAGGCATCGCAGGATTACCCTCCTCACCACAAGGAATCAATTTGATGGCCCGGCGCGAAGGCTGGATCAGCCGCAGGCGTAAAGGCGTGCAGGGAAAAGCGTTGGAATACCATATCGATAGCCTGCCTTCAGGTGTGCGTAACCTGCTGGTGCTGAAGGAAGACGGGGCGGCCTATGACGTAGAACGCCAGGATCCGTTGGCGGTCTGGATCGAGTATTACTACCATTTGACGGAGAGCGAGCGCGAGAAAATGGTGGCTTTCCTGATGCGGGAAGGGATTGGCGGCCTGCTGGCGCGTATCGACGAAGAGAGCAATACCTAAGCAGGCCCGCGTACGCGGGCCTGATGAGTGTATTGCGAAATCACGATTTCTTAAAAATCGCGTTGCACCGCTAAATGGGCCAGGCCTTCCAGCGCCGTGCGGTGCTCCGATGCCGGCAACACCTGCAGCGCGGCGATCGCCTTGTCGGCCTCTTCCTCGGCGCGTTGGCGGGTGTATTCCAGCGAACCGCATTGCTGCATCGCCTGCAGTACCGGCTCCAACAAATGACGGCCGTTGCCTTGCTCAATTGCGCCACGGATCATGTCACGCTGGGCGTCGTCGCCGTTGTGCATCGCGTGCAGCAGCGGCAGGGTCGGCTTCCCTTCGTTCAGATCGTCGCCGGTGTTTTTGCCCAGGGTGCTGCCGTCGGCGCTGTAGTCGAGCAGATCGTCGATCAGCTGGAAAGCGGTGCCGAGGTAGCGGCCATAATCTTGCAGCGCCTTCTCTTGTTCGGCGCTGGCGCCGGACAGGATCGCCGACGATTGCGCCGCCGCCTCAAACAGACGGGCGGTTTTGCTGTAGATCACCCGCATATAGCTTTCTTCGCTGATGTCGGGATCGTGCACATTCATCAACTGCAGCACTTCGCCTTCGGCGATGACGTTGACCGCCTCCGACATCAGCGCCAGCACGCGCAGGGATTCCAGGCTGGTCATCATCTGGAAGGCGCGGGTATAGATAAAGTCGCCGACCAGCACGCTGGCGGCGTTGCCGAACGCCGCGTTGGCGGTGGCTTTGCCGCGGCGCATGTCCGATTCGTCGACGACGTCGTCATGCAGCAGCGTGGCGGTATGAATGAATTCGATCAGGGCGGCGACGGTGACGTGCTTGTTGCCTTCATAGCCCAACGCCCGCGCCGCCAGGACGGCGATCATCGGCCGGATGCGCTTACCGCCACCGCTGATAATGTAATAGCCAAGCTGATTGATGAGCGTGACATCGGAATTCAGCTGTTCGAGAATTGTTGCGTTCACGGCCGCCATATCTTGCGCGGTTAACTCGGTAATTTGCTCTAGGTTCATTGTGTTTTTTTCAGCTGTGTTTCTCTTCACCGCGTTGAGATCGCTGCTCACATCGGTACATGGCGGTAACTGTCCCTATGATTGTACTTGAAAAACGGTTCAGATAAACGCCACGAAAGAAACTGCGCTTTTTTTCTTCTTTTTTCTTGTTCTGGTCTTATTCTGCTCTTGTCATACGCTGCTTTTTTGCGTAGAATTCGCGCCCTATTGTGAATATTTATAGCGCGCTCTGAACTAACACAGTCGGGCACGCGGAAAGCGGAGTTTTATATGTACGCGGTTTTCCAAAGTGGTGGTAAACAACACCGAGTAAGCGAAGGTCAGACCGTTCGCTTGGAAAAGCTGGACATCGCAACTGGTGAAGCGGTTGAGTTTGACCAGATTCTGATGATCGCTAATGGCGAAGATATCAAAATCGGCGTTCCTTTCGTCGATGGCGGCAAGATCAAAGCTGAAGTTGTTGCTCACGGTCGTGGCGAGAAAATTAAAATTGTTAAGTTTCGTCGTCGTAAACACCACCGTAAGCAGCAGGGCCACCGTCAGTGGTTCACTGACGTTAAAATCACCGGCATCAGCGCTTAAGTTAGGAGAGCGGATTAATGGCACACAAAAAGGCTGGCGGCTCGACTCGTAACGGTCGCGATTCAGAAGCTAAACGTCTGGGCGTAAAACGCTTTGGCGGCGAAGCAGTACTGGCAGGCAGCATCATCGTTCGTCAGCGCGGCACCAAATTCCACGCTGGTACCAACGTGGGTTGCGGCAAAGACCACACTCTGTTTGCTTTGAAAGACGGTAAAGTCAAATTCGAAGTTAAAGGCCCGAGCAATCGTAAATTCATCAGCATCGAAGCTGAATAATTTTTCGAGCCTTACGAAATAGATGTAAGCCCCGCAATTCGTTGCGGGGCTTTTTACATTTATGGGTTGCCTGAGGGCAGGCCCGTCAGCGTTGGCGAAGGTGATATGGATACGAAGCAGCAGGTCGGCGTTGGCATTTCTCTGGCGTTAACCACGGCGGTTTGCTGGGGCGCGTTGCCGATCGCGATGAAAGAAGTGTTGGTCGTGATGGAGCCGTTTACCGTTGTCTGGTATCGCTTTACCATGGCCGCCATCGGTTTGGGCGTGATCCTCGCGGTACGCGGCAAGCTGCCGCGGCTGACGATGTTCCGCCAGCCGCGTTGGCTGCTGCTGTTGGCGATCGCGACGGCGGGGCTGCTAGGCAACTTTGTGTTCTTCAGCTCTTCGCTGCAATACCTGAGCCCGACGGCGTCGCAGGTGATTGGCCAGCTGTCGCCGGTGGGCATGATGTTCGCCAGCGTGCTGATTTTAAAAGAACGTATGCGCATCACCCAGGTTATTGGCGCCCTGATGCTGATTTGCGGACTGATGCTGTTTTTCAACGTCAGTTTGATAGAGATCTTCACCCGGCTGACGGACTACACGCTGGGCGTTATGCTGGGCGTGTGCGCGGCGATGGTTTGGGTGAGCTACGGCGTGGCGCAGAAGGTGTTGCTGCGCCGACTGGCTTCGCCGCAGATCCTGGTTATGTTGTACGCTTTATGTGCGATGGCGTTGTTCCCTCTGGCCAAACCCGAGGTGATTTTCCAACTGAGCGGCTGGCAATTGGCGTGTCTGCTATTTTGCGGCGCCAACACGCTGATCGGCTACGGCGCACTGGCAGAGGCGATGGCACGCTGGCAGGCGGCGCAGGTGAGCGCGTTGGTGACGCTGACCCCGCTGTTTACCCTGCTGTTTTCAGATTTATTGGCGCTGGCCTGGCCCCAGGCATTCGCTGCGCCGACGCTGAACATCGTCGGCTATGTGGGTGCGTTTGTGGTTGTGGCGGGCGCCATGTTTTCCGCAATTGGTCACCGGTGGTGGCCGCGACGGGCAGAACCCCCCCTGGTTGCTCCTTTGAAGCAGCCCGGTGAATGATTTACGGAGACGGTAAATGAAGTTTGTAGATGAAGCAGCGATTCTGGTCGTTGCAGGCGACGGCGGCAACGGGTGCGTCAGCTTCCGCCGCGAAAAATATATCCCGAACGGTGGGCCTGACGGCGGTGACGGCGGTGACGGCGGCGACGTTTACCTGCTGGCGGATGAGAACCTCAACACCCTGATCGACTACCGCTTTGAGAAGTCTTTCCGCGCCGAGCGCGGCCAGAATGGCCAGAGCCGCGACTGTACCGGCAAACGCGGTAAAGACGTCATCATCAAGGTGCCGGTCGGCACGCGCGTGAAGGATCAGGGCACCGGCGAGATCCTCGGCGACATGACGCGTCACGAGCAGAAGCTGATGGTCGCCAAAGGCGGCTGGCACGGTCTGGGCAACACCCGTTTCAAATCTTCGGTCAACCGCGCGCCGCGTCAGAAGACGCTGGGTACCGCGGGCGAAGCGCGTGACCTGTTGCTGGAGCTGTTGCTGCTGGCCGATGTGGGCATGCTGGGGCTGCCGAACGCCGGTAAATCGACCTTCATCCGCGCGGTGTCTGCTGCCAAACCTAAGGTGGCCGATTATCCGTTCACCACGCTGGTACCGAGCCTGGGCGTGGTGCGTATGGACCACGAGCAGAGCTTTGTGGTTGCCGACATTCCGGGGTTGATCGAGGGGGCCTCCGAAGGGGCGGGCCTGGGGATTCGCTTCCTGAAACACCTGGAGCGTTGCCGCGTGCTGTTGCACCTGGTGGACATCGCGCCGATCGACGAAACCGATCCGGTGGAAAACGCCAAAGTGATCATCAACGAGTTGAACCAATACAGCGAAAATCTGGCGCAGAAGCCACGCTGGCTGGTGTTCAACAAAATTGATGTGATTGGTGAGGAAGAAGCTGCCGAACGCGCCAAAGCGATTGTGGAAGGCATGGGTTGGGAAGGGAAGTACTACATGATCTCCGCCGCCAACCGCGAAGGCGTCAACGCGCTGTGCTGGGACGTGATGAACTTCATCAACACTCAGCCGAAAGCGATGGCGATCGAAGAAAGCGCGCCGGAAAAAGTCGAATTCATGTGGGATGACTACCACCGCGAGCAAATCGCGGAGGTGGAAGCCGAAGCGGAAGATGACTGGGATGACGACTGGGACGAAGACGACGACGAAGGCGTCGAAATCATTTACCAGAAGTAATTCGGTGATAAAGGGCTCAGCAACGCTGGGCCCTTGTTATTTGAGCGCCTTTTCCGGCAACCAGCACTGGGCGTTCAGGCCGCGCGCATCGCGGCGGTTTTCCAGCGTCAATCGCCCCTGGTGCAGTTGCGCGATGCGGATCACGATATTCAGGCCCAGTCCGCTGCCGCCGTAGCGTTGATCCATGCGGCGAAACGCCTGCGTCAGCTCCCCAACCATCTCTTCCTTGATACCCGGGCCATCGTCGATGACCTGCAGCAGATAGCCGCTGTCTTGCGGCGTTAATCGCACCTGTATCGCGCCGCCTTCCGGGCCGTAACGGTGGGCATTTTCGACCAGGTTGCGCAGCAGCAACCGCAGCAGCACCGGATCGCCGTTCACCGCGGCGACGGCCGGCAATTGCCAATCCAGCGTCTGCCCGCGTTGGGCGGTCATTTCGTCGAGTTCTTCGCGCAGCGGTTGGATCACATCGGCCACCCAATCGAAATGCTGATAATGGCCGCTGGCGAAGTCTTGCCCGGCGCGCGACAGCATCAGCAGCTGCTCGACGGTGTGCATCAGTTGATCGATGCGGGCGATCAGCGCCTGGCTGCCCTTGACGCCCTGCTTTTCCATCAGTTCCAGGTGCAGGCGGATGCCGGCCAGCGGCGTGCGCAGCTCGTGGGCGGCGTCGGCAGTGAACAGGCGTTCCTGTTGAATGGTGTTATCCAGCCGTGAGAACAACTGATTGAGTGCATTGGTGACCGCTACCATTTCCTGGCTGTCGCTGGTGATTGGCAGCGGCGTCAGGTTATCGGCAGAGCGCTTTTCCAGCCGCTGCTGCAATTGGTTTAGCGGGCGGATGATCCAGCTGATGGCCCAAAACGACGCCAGCAGCGTGACGACCATCATGATCAGCGAAGGCGCCAGCAGCGACG
Organism: Serratia sp. 201; assembly: GCF_037027545.1. Taxonomy (NCBI): domain Bacteria; kingdom Pseudomonadati; phylum Pseudomonadota; class Gammaproteobacteria; order Enterobacterales; family Yersiniaceae; genus Serratia; species Serratia sp. 201. Next base: position 181,694 of record NZ_JAXCHC010000004.1, read on the forward strand.
CGATGGCCTCGGCGATCTCGGTATCGACGCGCTCGGTACGCACTTTGGCGGACAGGGTTTCATCCACCAGGAAACTGATCTGCTCCTGGCTTTCGTGCCACAGCCAGAAGGCGCTGATGAGTTGCGTGACCAGCAGGATCAGCGCCAGCATCAGCAGCAGGCGGCGGCGCATGCTGATCATGACGAGGGTTCCAGGCGATAGCCGATGCCGCGCACGGTGCGGATGCGATCCTTGCCTAGTTTGCGGCGCAGGTTGTGGATGTGCACTTCCAGCGTGTTGGAACCCAGGTCGTCCTGCCAGGTGTAGAGATCCTGCTGCAGGAGTTCACGATTGACCGTCTGCCCGGCACGCATAATCAGGCGCGCCAGAATGGCAAACTCTTTCGGCGTAACCTCCACCGGCTGTTGCTGCAGGTAGACCTGCTGGCTGGAGAGGTTCAACTGCAGGTCATCCACCTGCATCAGATTGTCGCTGTGGCCCTGGTAGCGCCGCAGAAGGGCGCGCACGCGCGCCTGCAGCTCAACCAGCGCGAAGGGTTTGACCAGGTAGTCATCGGCGCCGGCATCCAGCCCGTCGACGCGATCCTCTAGGGCATCGCGGGCGGTCAGGATCAGCACCGGCAGATCGATCTGCTGGCGGCGCCATTGCCGCAGCAGTGTGGCGCCGTCCATGTCCGGCAGACCGAGATCCAGGATCACCATGCTGTATTGGCTGGTGATGAGCAGGCTGTTGGCCTCTGCCGCCGTGGTGGCGCAGTCGCAGACGTAACCTTCGCCGGTCAGCGCCAGTGCCAGCCCCTGTTGCAACAGTTCATCATCCTCAACGACCAGCAGCTTCATGACGATCCTCAGTTGTTTTGGTAAATGTCCCGATACAGGCGGCTTTCGAAGCGCACCAGCGGCGCGCGGCGCTGTTTCTGATCTTCTGGCGGCACGGCGTAGCCGGAGAGATACTGCACGAAGGCCATGCGCTGGCCGCTGGCGGTCGTGATGAAGCCCGCCAGGTTGTAGACGCCCTGCAGTGCACCGGTCTTGGCCGACACCTTGCCGTCGACGCCGGCTTCGTGCAGGCCGCCGCGGTAGCGCAGGGTGCCATCATAGCCGGACAGCGGCAGCATCGAGATGAAGTTCAGCTCGTTGTCGTGCTGAGCGATGTACTGCAGCGCCTGCATCATAGTCGCCGGCGCCAGCAGGTTGTGGCGCGACAGGCCGGAACCGTCGGCGATAATGGTATTGCCCAGATCGATGCCGGCCTTCTGGCGCAGCACCTGCCGCACTGCATCGGAGCCCGCTCGCCAGGTGCCCGGTACGCCGAAGCGCTCGTGGCCGATGGTGCGGAAGACGGTATCGGCGATCATGTTGTCCGATTTCTTCAGCATGATCTTCAACAGATCGTGCAGCGGCGCCGACTGAGTTTGCGCGATCACCGTGCCGGTGATGCCGGGACGCGTCTGGCGTTTCAAGTGCCCGTCGATCTGGATACCGGCCTGGGTCAGTTCGTCTTTCAGGATTGCGCCCGCATAGCTGGCGCCGTCCTGGATGGCGAAGGCCAGCGGCAGCGGTTCGCTGCGTTGCGTCAGGCAGCCGGTCAGGGTAAAGCGGTTCAGTTCGCCCGGCACCACGTCCAGCTCGCAGTACTGCGCGTCTGCTGAGCCGCGCGCCAGGGTGCGCACCTGGCTAAACATATTGACTGGATAATAGGAGGCGACGCGGATAAACGCCATGTCGCCCGGATTCGGCGCGCTGTACAGCGAGACCGAGAAACAGTTGCGATCGACGATGGCGGCGGCCGGCGGCGCGCTGAAGCACTGCGTCAGATCGTTCCACGGCCAGCCGGGCGCCTTGTCATGGCTGGCGAAGACCGAGGTATCGACCAGCACGTCGCCGCTGATTTGGCGCACGCCCTGTTTCTTCAGGACGGCCACCATATTGCGCAGGCTCTGGCGCTTGAAGGTCGGATCGCCGCTGAAGCGGGCGATCAGGTTGCCGCGCAGCACGCCATCGCGGATATCGCCCTGGCTCTCCAGCGTGGTGGTGAAACGGTAATCGGGCCCGAGTTGCAGCAAGGCCGCCAGCGCGGTCAGCACTTTTTGGGTACTGGCCGGCAGCGCCATCTGCTGAGAGTGATAATCGATCGTCGGCGCGCCGGCACCGATTTTCTGAACGACCAGGGCAAGGTTGGCCCCATCAGGCAGATATTGTGTGTACTCTTCAACCGGGGCCGCATTCGCATTCAGAACAAATGCGCAAGCCAATGCACTGACAATTCGTGAAAAACGCATAATCTCGGGATAACAGCTGGATAACGTGCCGTCATACTACGGTGCAATCAGGGAAAAAGTAAACGATGACCCTCAAGGAACTCTAGGCTAAAATGCGTATCAAAATGCAAAACCAATCTTGGCTTGGGCCTCGTTCCGAGTCAGGTTTCTTTTGTTTGTCGCCTGGAGGCGGGTGGCGGTATGCCAACCGTGTTTTCATACGAATACGTCAGGATGACGGTTATTTGAACAGGAAAGATTTAGAGGTATTTATACGATGAACCAAATTCCGATGACCTTGTTTGGCGCTGAAAAACTGCGCGAAGAGCTCGAATATCTGAAAAGCGTGCGCCGCCCGAAAATCATTGCGGATATCGCTGACGCCCGTGAGCACGGCGATTTGAAAGAGAATGCCGAGTACCATGCCGCCCGTGAACAGCAGGGTTTCTGCGAAGGCCGCATTCAGGAAATCGAAGCCAAGCTGTCCAATGCTCAGGTGATCGATATCACCAAGATGCCGAACACCGGCCGGGTGATCTTCGGTGCCACCGTATCGGTGATGAATCTGGACAGTGAAGAAGAAGTGACTTACCGCATCGTTGGCGACGATGAGGCCGATTTCAAGAAAAATCTGATTTCGGTAAACTCGCCGATGGCGCGCGGCCTGATCGGCAAAGAGCAAGACGACGTGGTGGTGATCAAAACCCCCGGCGGCGACGTGGAATACGAGATCCTGAAGGTCGAGTATCTCTGATCGAGGCCGTTGGTCATTAATGCGCCAACGTTTTGTAAAGATAGGAAAAAGGCCGCAAGCGGCCTTTTATCTTCGTCAGGCGCATGGCACCTTTTCGTTAACCTGATGGTTATTAACGCGGTAGACTGATCTTGCGCTCTTTCGACGGGCGGTAAAGAATAAGCGTACTGCCGATAACTTGCACATTGCAGGCGCCCGTTTCACGCACGATAGCGTCGGCGATCAGGGTTTTGGTTTCGCGATCTTCAGCGGCGATTTTTACCTTGATCAGCTCATGATGCTCCAGAGCCTGTTCAATTTCAGCCAGCACCCCTTCGGTAAGACCGTTATTGCCCAGCATTACCACCGGTTTTAACGGATGCGCCAGGCCTTTCAGGTGCTGTTTTTGTTTATTATTCAGATTCATTGTCTTTTTTGCTTAAGTTGGGATTGAAAACGGTACATTCTACCGCCATCTCATGTATATCACCAAATCGGTCTTCACCGGTGTGAGTCTACGTGAGCAGCGACCCTGACATAAGACTCTTTTTATGATAGTTGGAAAACGAGATGGCTAATAAAAAGCGTTCGGCTAGCTCCAGTCGCTGGTTACAAGAACACTTTAGCGATAAATATGTGCAGCAGGCGCAGAAAAAGGGACTGCGTTCCCGTGCCTGGTTTAAACTTGATGAAATACAGCAGAGCGACAAACTGTTCAAACCGGGAATGACCGTAGTTGATCTGGGCGCCGCACCGGGCGGCTGGTCGCAGTATGTGGTCACCCAAATCGGCGGTACCGGGCGCATCATCGCCTGTGATATTTTGCCAATGGATCCTATCGTTGGCGTCGATTTCCTTCAGGGCGATTTTCGTGATGAACTGGTGCTGAAGGCGCTGTTGGAACGAGTAGGCGAGAGTAAGGTTCAGGTGGTCATGTCCGATATGGCCCCGAATATGAGTGGCACCCCGGCGGTCGATATTCCAAGGTCGATGTATCTGGTGGAGTTGGCGCTGGATATGTGTCGTGATGTCCTCGCACCAGGCGGAAGTTTCCTGGTGAAGGTGTTCCAGGGAGATGGCTTTGACGAGTACCTACGGGAAATTCGCTCCCTGTTTACGAAGGTTAAGATTCGTAAGCCAGACGCTTCCCGCGCCCGTTCGCGCGAAGTGTACATTGTAGCGACAGGGCGCAAACTGTAGTACCCTAACGCTGTTTGTTAACACAGTTGTAAGATGAGGTTAATCCCTTGAGTGACATGGCGAAAAACCTAATTCTCTGGTTAGTCATCGCGGTAGTGTTGATGTCTGTATTCCAGAGCTTTGGGCCCAGCGAGTCGAATGGCCGTAGGGTGGATTACTCTACCTTCATGTCCGAACTGACCCAGGACCAGGTTCGCGAAGCGCGAATCAACGGACGTGAAATTAACGTTACCAAGAAAGACAGTAACAAATACACGACCTACATCCCTGTCAACGATCCTAAGTTGCTGGATACGTTGTTAACGAAGAATGTGAAAGTTGTCGGCGAGCCGCCTGAAGAGCCGAGCCTGCTGGCTTCTATCTTTATCTCTTGGTTCCCGATGCTGTTGCTGATCGGGGTCTGGATCTTCTTTATGCGGCAAATGCAGGGCGGCGGCGGCAAGGGCGCGATGTCCTTCGGCAAGAGCAAGGCCCGCATGCTGACGGAAGACCAGATCAAGACCACTTTCGCCGATGTCGCCGGTTGTGACGAAGCGAAAGAAGAGGTGAGCGAACTGGTGGAATACCTGCGCGAACCGAGCCGTTTCCAGAAGCTGGGCGGCAAGATCCCGAAAGGCGTGCTGATGGTTGGCCCGCCGGGGACCGGTAAAACGCTGTTGGCGAAAGCGATCGCCGGCGAAGCGAAGGTACCGTTCTTCACCATTTCCGGTTCCGACTTCGTCGAAATGTTCGTCGGCGTGGGTGCATCCCGCGTGCGCGACATGTTCGAACAAGCGAAGAAAGCTGCGCCGTGCATCATCTTCATCGATGAAATCGACGCCGTCGGTCGCCAGCGTGGCGCCGGCCTGGGTGGCGGTCACGATGAGCGTGAGCAGACCCTGAACCAGATGCTGGTTGAGATGGACGGTTTCGAAGGCAACGAGGGCATCATCGTCATCGCGGCGACCAACCGTCCAGACGTGCTTGACCCTGCGCTGCTGCGCCCGGGCCGTTTCGACCGTCAGGTCGTGGTCGGGCTGCCGGATGTGCGTGGCCGTGAGCAGATCCTGAAGGTGCACATGCGCCGCGTGCCGTTGGCTGCCGACATCGACGCCTCCGTCATTGCGCGCGGTACGCCGGGCTTCTCCGGTGCCGACCTGGCCAACCTGGTCAACGAAGCGGCGCTGTTCGCCGCCCGCGGCAACAAGCGCGTGGTGTCGATGGTGGAGTTCGAAAAAGCCAAAGACAAGATCATGATGGGTGCGGAACGTCGCTCCATGGTGATGACCGAAGCGCAGAAAGAGTCGACCGCGTATCACGAAGCGGGCCACGCCATCATTGGCCGCCTGGTTCCTGAACACGATCCGGTACACAAGGTCACCATCATTCCTCGTGGTCGGGCGCTCGGTGTGACCTTCTTCCTGCCGGAAGGGGATGCGATCAGCGCCAGCCGTCAGAAGCTGGAGAGCCAAATCTCCACCCTGTACGGCGGTCGTCTGGCGGAAGAGATCATCTACGGGCCGGAAAAAGTCTCTACCGGTGCGTCGAACGACATTAAAGTGGCGACCTCCATTGCCCGCAACATGGTGACCCAATGGGGCTTCTCAGAGAAGCTGGGGCCGCTGCTGTATGCGGAAGAAGAGGGTGAAGTGTTCCTGGGCCGTTCCGTGGCCAAGGCGAAGCACATGTCGGATGAAACCGCGCGTATCATCGACCAGGAAGTGAAGTCGCTGATCGAACGTAACTACACGCGTGCTCGTTCGCTGTTGATGGAAAATATGGACATCCTGCATTCGATGAAGGATGCGCTGATGAAGTATGAAACTATCGATGCGCCGCAGATCGACGATCTGATGAACCGCAAAGACGTGCGTCCGCCGGCGGGCTGGGACGATGCGAACAAAGGCAACAGCTCCGACAACGGTGGCACTCCGAAAGCCCCGACGCCGGTAGATGAGCCGCGCACCCCAACGCCGGGCAACACCATGTCCGAACAGCTCGACAAGTAACAGCGGCTGTGTAATAACATCAAACCCCGGTACGCCGGGGTTTTTTTTTGCCCGGCGGGCAGTGAACCAGGCAACAGTAAGGTGGACCAACCATGCAGTTAACCGTGCGCGACATGACGCTCAACCTCTCCTATCCGCAGGTGATGGGTATCCTCAATGTGACGCCGGATTCGTTTTCCGACGGCGGCCGTCACAACACCCTGAACCAGGCGCTGCTCCACGCGCATGCGCTGATTTCGGCCGGTGCCACGATGATCGATATCGGCGGCGAATCGACAAGGCCGGGGGCAGCTGAGGTGAGTGAAGAGGAAGAATTGGAACGGGTCGTGCCGGTGGTGGAAGCGCTGGCGCAGCGCTTCGAAGTCTTCATCTCGGTCGATACCTCGAAAGCGGGCGTGATCCGCGAATCGGCGCATGCAGGCGCACATCTGATTAACGACATTCGTTCGCTGCAGGAGCCGGGTGCCCTGGCGGCGGCGGCGGAAAGCGGTCTGCCGGTCTGTCTGATGCATATGCAAGGGCAGCCGCGCACCATGCAGCAGGCGCCGCATTACGATGACCTGATTACCGATGTTCAGGCGTTTTTCGAGCATCATATTCAGCGCTGTAACGAGGCGGGGATAACAAATCAGAAATTGCTGCTCGACCCAGGCTTCGGTTTCGGTAAAAATTTGGCGCACAACTATCAGCTTCTGGCACGGTTGTCGGAGTTTCATCGTTTCGGTTTGCCGCTATTGGTCGGCATGTCGCGTAAATCGATGATTGGGCAACTGCTGAACGTGCCGCCGGATCAACGGGTTATCGGCAGCGTGGCCTGCGCGGTAATCGCGGCGATGCAGGGTGCGCAGATTGTCAGAGTGCATGACGTTAAAGAAACCGTCGAGGCGATGCGTGTCGTCGAGGCAACACTTTCAGCTAAGGGACAGTAGAGACATGAGCGAGCGCAAATATTTTGGCACCGACGGCATCCGTGGCAAGGTCGGGGACAGCCCCATCACGCCGGACTTCGTGCTGAAGCTGGGCTGGGCGGCCGGTAAAGTGCTGGCGCGTCACGGTTCCCGCAAGATCATCATCGGTAAGGATACGCGCATCTCCGGCTATATGCTGGAGTCCGCTCTGGAAGCCGGTCTGGCGGCCGCTGGATTGTCCGCCTCCTTCACCGGGCCGATGCCCACGCCGGCGGTGGCCTACCTGACGCGTACCTTCCGTGCCGAAGCAGGCATTGTCATTTCCGCTTCGCATAACCCGTTCTATGACAACGGTATCAAGTTCTTCTCAATCGACGGCGCCAAACTGCCGGACAACGTCGAAGAGGCAATTGAAGCCGAGATGGAAAAACCGCTGACCTGCGTGGAGTCCGCCGAGCTGGGTAAAGCCAGCCGTATCATCGACGCCGCCGGCCGTTACATCGAATTCTGCAAAGGTACCTTCCCGAGCGAGCTGAGCCTGAAGGGGCTGAAAATCGTGGTCGACTGCGCCAACGGGGCGACTTACCACATTGCGCCGAGCGTGCTGCGCGAACTGGGCGCCACGGTGATCGCCATCGGTGTTGAGCCGGACGGTATGAATATCAACGAAAAATGCGGTGCTACCGACGTGCGTCAGCTGCAGGAGCGCGTGCTGCAGGAAAAAGCGCACGTTGGCCTGGCGTTTGACGGCGACGGCGACCGCGTGATGATGGTGGATCACCTCGGCAACAAGGTGGATGGCGATCAGATCCTGTACATCATCGCCCGCGAAGGCCTGCGTCAGGGGCAGCTGCGCGGCGGCGCGGTCGGTACCCTGATGAGTAATATGGGGCTGGAGCTGGCGCTGAAACAGCTGGGTATTCCGTTCGCTCGCGCCAAAGTGGGCGACCGTTACGTGCTGGAGAAACTGCAGGAACTGGGCTGGCGCATCGGTGCGGAAAACTCCGGCCATGTGATCCTGCTGGACAAAACCACCACCGGCGACGGCATCGTGGCCGGGCTGCAGGTGCTGACTGCCATGGTGCGCAACCACATGAGCCTGCATGACCTGTGCAGCGGCATGAAGCTGCTGCCGCAGATCCTGGTCAACGTCCGCTTCGCCGGCGAGCATAATCCGCTGGAATCTGAAGCGGTGCGTAAGGTCACCGAGCAGGTGGAAACCGAGTTGGCCGGCCGTGGCCGGGTGCTGCTGCGTAAATCGGGCACCGAGCCGCTGATCCGCGTGATGGTGGAAGGCGAGGACGAGCAGCAGGTGACCGCGCTGGCGCATCGCATCGCCGATGCGGTGAAATCAGCAGGTTAAAACAGACAGTTAGCCATCGGGCTTGGCATCGCTGAGCCCGAATAGATGATTGTTGGCGTTTTTTTCCGCAAACGCGCCGGCGGCAGCAAATTGCCCTTGCGTGGGTTGGCGGCTTTGGTTAGTATTCACACCCGCTTCAGTAGGCAGTTTGTAAAAACGCCTGCTTGATGAGTGTGAAGCATTTGGCATGCGGTGAGGCCGCAAGGATACGGGTACTACTATGTACGAAGCTCTTCTGGTAATTTTCCTGCTGATCTCAATCGGGCTGGTTGCTCTGATTATGCTACAGCAAGGTAAAGGCGCTGATATGGGAGCCTCTTTCGGAGCAGGTGCATCAGGCACATTGTTCGGTTCGAGTGGTTCCGGTAACTTTATGACCCGCATGACTGCTGTGCTGGCGACGCTGTTCTTCGTCATCAGCCTGATTCTGGGCAACCTCAGCAGCAACCAAAGCAAGAAAGGCAGTGAGTGGGAAAACCTGGGTCAGCCAGTGAAAACTGAGCAGACGACCGCGCCGGCAGCACCAGCTAAGCCGAGCAGCGACATCCCGCAGTAAGCCGCAAAAAGTTTGTAAACGGTGGTTGTGAACTCGAAGGAACAACGGCCGTTAGCAGTAAGAATCCGTACCGAGGTGGTGGAATTGGTAGACACGCTACCTTGAGGTGGTAGTGCCCTAACGGGCTTGTGGGTTCGAGTCCCATCCTCGGTACCAAATCCCAGAGATAACTTGCAATTTTGCGATTATCGGCGTAGTATTTGCCACGTTTTCGGACGCGGGGTGGAGCAGCCTGGTAGCTCGTCGGGCTCATAACCCGAAGGTCGTCGGTTCAAATCCGGCCCCCGCAACCACTTTCCTTTAAGTGTTTATTTTCAAATACACTTTTCGATTGAAACCCGCTTTTCTCGATCAACATTTGAAAATGACACTTGCTCGAAAGTTGTACCGAGGCCGCCTAGCGGCAAACAGGGTCCAGTTGCATAAAGCCCCGATTTTTCGGGGTTTTTTGTTATTTGGCAACAGAATCACTGGGCTATTTAGCCCTTTTTTTATGTCTTGGGGGTGGGCTTGTCCACATTAGAGCAACAGTTAACAGAGATGCTTTCGGCACCCGTAGAAGCGTTGGGCTTTGAGCTTGTAGGCATCGAATTCATTCGTGCGCGCCAATCGACGCTCCGCATCTATATTGATAGTGATAACGGCATCAATGTTGATGATTGCGCTGATGTCAGCCACCAGGTCAGCGCTGTATTGGACGTCGAAGATCCAATCACGGTCGCTTACAACTTGGAAGTCTCCTCTCCTGGCCTTGATCGCCCGATGTTCACCGCAGAACACTATACGCGTTACCTCGGTGAAGAAGTCAGCCTGGTCCTGCGCATGGCGGTACAGAACCGTCGCAAGTGGCAGGGTATTATCAAGTCTGTCGAAGGCGAGATGATCACGGTTACTGTGGAAGGGAAAGATGAAGTGTTCGCGCTGAGCAACATCCAGAAAGCGAACCTGGTACCCCACTTTTAAAGTTTGGAAGAGGCAACTAGGATGAACAAAGAGATTCTGGCTGTTGTTGAAGCAGTTTCCAATGAAAAATCCCTTCCGCGCGAGAAGATTTTCGAAGCGCTGGAAACTGCATTAGCCACCGCAACCAAGAAAAAATACGAGCAGGAAATCGACGTGCGCGTCAGCATTGACCGTAGAACCGGCGATTTCGACACCTTCCGCCGTTGGGTCGCCGTAGACGAAGTGACTCAGCCGACGCGTGAAATCACGCTGGAAGCCGCTCAGTTTGAAGATCCGAGCATCGAGCTCGGCGGCTACGTCGAAGATCAGATCGAATCTGTGACCTTTGACCGTATCACCACCCAAACCGCCAAGCAGGTTATCGTGCAGAAAGTACGTGAAGCCGAGCGTGCGATGGTGGTCGACGCTTTCCGTGAACACGAAGGTGAGATCGTCACCGGCGTGGTGAAGAAAGTGAACCGTGACAGCATCGCGCTGGATCTGGGCAACAACGCCGAAGCGGTGATTGGCCGTGAAGACATGCTGCCGCGCGAAAACTTCCGTCCGGGCGATCGCATTCGCGGCGTACTGTACGCCGTGCGTCCTGAAGCTCGCGGCGCGCAGCTGTTCGTCAGCCGTTCCAGCTCGGAAATGCTGAAAGAACTGTTCCGCATCGAAGTGCCGGAAATCGGCGAAGAAGTGATCGAAATTAAAGCGGCAGCCCGCGATCCAGGCTCTCGCGCGAAAATTGCAGTGAAAACCAACGACAAGCGCATCGACCCGGTCGGCGCCTGCGTAGGTATGCGCGGTGCGCGCGTTCAGGCCGTGTCGAGCGAGCTCGGCGGCGAACGCATCGACATCATCCTGTGGGATGATAACCCCGCGCAATTCGTCATCAACGCCATGGCGCCGGCCGACGTCGCGTCGATCGTGGTAGACGAAGATAACTGCACCATGGATATCGCCGTTGAAGCCAGCAACCTGGCACAGGCGATCGGCCGTAACGGCCAAAACGTGCGTTTGGCTTCCCAGCTGCTGAAACAACACCGCGGCGACGATCGTTGGGAACTGAACGTGATGACGGCGGACGACCTGCAGGCCAAGCACCAGGCCGAGGCTCATGCCGCTATTGATACCTTCACCAAGTATCTTGATATCGACGAAGATTTCGCCACCGTACTGGTTGAAGAAGGCTTCTCCACGCTGGAAGAGCTGGCCTACGTGCCGATCAAAGAGCTGTTGGAAATCGACGGTCTGGATGAAGATACGGTTGAAGCATTGCGCGAACGCGCCAAAGCTGCATTGACCACGCTGGCCCTGGCACAAGAAGAAAGCCTGGGCGACAACAAACCGGCCGACGATTTGCTCAACCTGCCGGGTCTTGAGCGCAGCATGGCCTTTAAACTGGCCGCGCGTGGGGTTTGTACGCTGGAAGATCTTGCCGAGCAGGGTGTTGACGATCTGGCTGATATTGAAGGGCTTAGCGATGAGCAAGCCGGTGAGCTGATCATGGCTGCACGCAATATCTGTTGGTTTGGCGACAACGCGTAATAACTGTAGCAGGAAGGAACAGCATGACGACAGATGTAACCGTAAAATCGCTGGCAGCAGAGATTCAGACTCCGGTTGATCGCCTGGTACAGCAGTTTGCTGATGCAGGGATCAACAAGTCCGAGTCGGACTCTGTTACCCAGCAAGAAAAAGAAACATTGCTGGCGCACCTGAACCGTGAACACGGCAGCGCGCCAGGTAAACTCACTTTGCAGCGCAAAACGCGCAGCACCTTGAATATCCCGAGCACCGGCGGTAAAAGTAAATCGGTGCAAATTGAGGTCCGCAAGAAACGCACTTATGTAAATCGCGATACGCAGGAAGCCCAGTTGGCTGAAGCGGCAGAGCAGGCACAGCGTGAAGCGGAAGAGCAGGCACGGCGCGAAGCGGAAGAGCTCGCAAAACGCGAAGCGGAAGCGAAGCGCGCAGCCGAAGAGCAAGCCAAACGTGAGGCCGCGGAGATTGCTAAGCGTAATTCAGCGGAAAAAGAAAAAGTGACCAATCAACATACCGACGAAATGACCAAGCCAGCTCAGGCGGAAAAAGCACGCCGTGAAGCCGAAGCCGCTGAACTGAAACGTAAAGCGGAAGAGGAAGTGCGCCGCAAGGTTGAAGAGGAAGCCAAGCGCGTGGCGGAAGAAGCCCGTCGCATGGCCGAAGAGAACGGCGAGAAGTGGGCCCAGGCCGACGCGGCAAGCGCTGCGGTTGAAAGTGCCGACTATCACGTGACCACCTCTCAGCATGCGCGTGCCGCAGAAGACGAAAACGACGCCAAAGTTGAAGGCGATCGTCGTAGCCGCACCCGCGGCGGCAAAGCGACCAAGCAGAAGAAAGGCAACAAGCTGTCCGAATCCAAAGCGGATCGCGAAGAAGCGCGTGCCGTTACCCGTGGCGGTAAAGGCAAACGCAAGCCTAGCGCTCTGCAGCAGGGCTTCAACAAGCCGGCGCAGGTGGTTAACCGTGACGTGGTGATCGGTGAAACCATCACCGTGGCCGAGCTGGCCAACAAGATGGCGGTAAAAGGTTCTCAGGTCATCAAAGTGATGATGAAGCTGGGCGCGATGGCCACCATCAACCAGGTTATCGACCAGGAAACCGCACAGCTGGTTGCCGAAGAGATGGGCCACAAAGTTATTCTGCGTCGTGAAAACGAGCTGGAAGAAGCGCTGATGAGCGACCGTGATACGGGCGCTGCGGCTGAGCCGCGCGCGCCGGTCGTGACCATCATGGGCCACGTTGACCACGGTAAAACCTCTCTGCTGGACTACATCCGCTCCACCAAAGTGGCGGCGGGCGAAGCCGGCGGCATTACCCAGCACATCGGTGCCTACCACGTAGAAACCGAGAACGGCATGATCACCTTCCTGGATACCCCGGGCCACGCCGCGTTTACCTCGATGCGTGCTCGTGGTGCTCAGGCGACTGACATCGTGGTTCTGGTGGTGGCGGCCGACGACGGCGTGATGCCACAGACCATCGAAGCTATCCAGCACGCGAAAGCGGCGCAGGTGCCGTTGGTGGTTGCGGTGAACAAAATCGACAAGCCGGAAGCCGATCCGGACCGCGTTAAGCAGGAACTGTCTCAGTACGGCGTTATGCCGGAAGAGTGGGGCGGCGAAGCGCAGTTCGTTCACGTGTCCGCGAAAGCCGGTACCGGTATCGACGAGCTGCTGCAGGCTATCCTGCTGCAGGCCGAAGTTCTGGAACTGAAAGCGGTACGCAGCGGCATGGCGAGCGGCGTAGTGATCGAGTCCTTCCTGGATAAAGGTCGTGGCCCAGTGGCTACCGTACTGGTTCAGGAAGGTACGCTGAACAAGGGCGACATCGTCCTGTGCGGCTTCGAATACGGCCGTGTGCGTGCGATGCGCGACGAGCTGGGCCGTGAAGTGACCTCTGCCGGTCCGTCTATCCCTGTGGAAATCCTGGGTCTGTCCAGCGTGCCTGCAGCGGGTGACGAAGCGACCGTGGTGCGCGACGAGAAGAAAGCGCGTGAAGTGGCGCTGTATCGTCAGGGCAAGTTCCGCGAAGTCAAACTGGCGCGTCAGCAGAAGTCCAAGCTGGAAAACATGTTCGCCAACATGACCGACGGCGAAGTGTCCGAGCTGAACATCGTACTGAAGTCCGATGTGCAGGGTTCTTGCGAAGCGATCAGCGACTCGCTGCTGAAACTCTCTACCGACGAAGTGAAGGTGAAGATTGTCGGCTCCGGCGTAGGTGGGATCACCGAAACCGACGCGACGCTGGCTGCGGCTTCCAACGCCATCATCCTGGGCTTCAACGTGCGTGCCGACGCTTCTGCGCGCCGCGTGATCGAAGCGGAAAGCCTGGATCTGCGTTACTACTCCGTGATCTATAACCTGATCGACGAAGTGAAGCAGGCGATGAGCGGTATGCTGGCGCCGGAATACAAGCAGCAGATCATCGGCCTGGCCGAAGTGCGCGACGTGTTCAAATCGCCTAAGTTCGGCGCTATCGCCGGCTGTATGGTTACCGAAGGGACCATCAAGCGTCACAACCCAATCCGCGTACTGCGCGACAACGTGGTTATCTATGAAGGCGAGCTGGAATCCCTGCGCCGCTTCAAAGATGACGTTAACGAAGTCCGTAACGGCATGGAATGTGGTATCGGCGTTAAGAACTATAACGACGTGCGCGTCGGCGACATGATCGAAGTGTTCGAAATCATTGAGATCCAACGCACCATCGCTTAACGATTGCACATCTGCTTATATCTGTTTACGGGGGGCCTTTGTGCCCCCCGATTTGTCTGGAGAATCCAAAATGGCAAAAGAATTCAGCCGCGGTCAACGCGTGGCGCAAGAGATGCAGAAAGAGATTGCGATCATTCTGCAGCGTGAAGTTAAAGATCCGCGCGTCGGCATGGCGACCGTTTCCGGCGTGGAAGTGTCCCGCGACCTGGCGTATGCCAAGGTTTACGTCACCTTCCTGAACGTATTGACCGAGAACCACGATCCGGATCTGGTCACCAACGGCATCAAAGCGTTGCAGGACGCTTCCGGCTATATCCGTACCCTGCTGGGCAAAGCGATGCGCCTGCGCGTGGTGCCGGAGCTGACCTTCGCTTACGACAACTCCCTGGTGGAAGGCATGCGCATGTCCAACCTGGTGACCAACGTGGTGAAGAACGACGCCGAGCGCCGTTCCGCCTCAGGCGATGACAAGGAGGATTAATGAGTCGCCCTCGTCGCCGCGGCCGTGACATCCACGGCGTGCTGTTGCTGGACAAGCCGCAGGGGTTGTCGTCCAACGATGCGCTGCAAAAAGTAAAACGTCTGTACAACGCCAACCGAGCGGGCCATACCGGCGCGCTCGATCCGTTGGCGACCGGCATGCTGCCTATTTGCCTGGGCGAAGCGACCAAGTTTTCGCAATACCTGCTCGATTCCGACAAGCGCTATCGGGTGATCGCCAAGCTGGGGCAGCGTACCGATACCTCCGACGCCGACGGCCAGATCGTGCAGGAGCGCCCGGTGAATTTCACCCAGGCGCAGCTCGACGCGGCGCTGGACACCTTCCGCGGCGACATCCAGCAGGTGCCGTCGATGTATTCGGCGTTGAAATACCAGGGCAAGAAACTCTACGAGTATGCGCGCCAGGGGATTGAAGTGCCGCGCGAAGCGCGCAGCATCACGGTGTACGAGCTGCAGTTTATCCGCTGGGAAGGGGATGAGCTGGAGCTGGAGATCCACTGCTCGAAAGGCACCTACATCCGCACCATCACCGACGATCTCGGCGAGCTGCTGGGCTGCGGCGCGCACGTGATCTATCTGCGCCGCCTGCAGGTGGCGACTTATCCGATTGCGCGCATGGTGACGCTGGAACAGCTGAACGCTTTGCTGGCGCAGGCGCAGGAACAAGAAATCGCGCCCGGCGAGCTACTCGATCCGCTGCTGATGCCGATGGATAGCCCGGTTGAGAACTATCCGGAAGTGAATTTGCTGCCGGTGGTTGCGGGTTACGTCAAGCAGGGGCAACCGGTGCAAGTCGCCGGCGCGCCGGCTTCCGGCCTGGTGCGTATCACCGAGGGTGAAGAGCGAAAATTCATCGGCGTTGGCGACATCGCCGAGGATGGTCGCGTGGCGCCGCGCCGCCTGGTGGTCGAGCATTTCGACTGACGGCGGGGCACTGCGTCGCCTTGCGATCGCACTGCGCTAAGAGTAGAATGGCGCAGCTTATGCATTGGGTTGCTGAATTAGAGATCGGCGCCTGTTTTTATTATCTATAATCTGGAGTATTACAATGTCTCTAAGTGTTGAAGCTAAAGCTCAAATCGTAGCTGATTTCGGTCGTGGTACTAACGACAGCGGTTCTACCGAAGTTCAGGTTGCCCTGCTGACTGCGCAGATCAACCATCTGCAAGGCCACTTCTCCGAGCACAAAAAAGATCACCACAGCCGTCGTGGTCTGCTGCGTATGGTTTCTCAGCGTCGTAAGCTGCTGGACTACCTGAAGCGTAAAGATGTAGCACGTTACACCAGCCTGATCGAGCGTCTGGGTCTGCGTCGCTAATCTAGCAAGTTTCAGTGGAAAGGGGCCTATTTGGGCCCCTTTCTTCTAGGAAGCATAAGCAAATCAGGTTAATGTATTACTGATGTTTCCAAACAGGTTCTTCCGTTACAGAGGTTCGCGCGGCTAATGAGAGGCTTTATCTCCTGCCTGAGATAAGGATTGTCATTAGTCGCGAGGATGTAGTGAGAAGGCAAATCGAGTCACAGGCGTGTCGAGTCGTCAATGCGATTGCGCGCCGCTAATCAAGGATATAATTTTGCTGACACCGATCATTCGCAAATTCCAGTATGGCCAGCATACCGTCACCATCGAAACCGGTATGATGGCTCGTCAGGCCACCGCCGCCGTTATGGTGAGCATGGATGACACCGCCGTATTCGTTACCGTCGTTGGCCAGAAAAAAGCCAAGCCGGGCCAGAGCTTCTTCCCGCTGACCGTTAACTACCAAGAGCGTACTTACGCCGCCGGCCGCATCCCGGGCAGCTTCTTCCGTCGCGAAGGCCGTCCGAGCGAAGGCGAGACCCTGACTTCCCGTCTGATCGACCGTCCGATCCGTCCACTGTTCCCGGACAGCTTCCTGAACGAAGTTCAGGTGATCGCGACCGTGGTTTCCGTTAACCCGCAGGTGAACCCGGACATCGTCGCGATGATCGGCGCCTCTGCCGCCCTGAGCCTGTCCGGTATTCCGTTCAACGGCCCAATCGGCGCAGCGCGCGTAGGTTACATCAACGATCAGTATGTGCTGAACCCGACAACTGACGAGCTGAAAGAAAGCCGTCTGGATCTGGTGGTTGCCGGTACTGCAGGCGCGGTGCTGATGGTTGAATCCGAAGCGGAAGTGCTGAGCGAAGATCAGATGCTGGGCGCCGTGGTGTTCGGCCACGACCAGCAGCAAGTGGTTATCGAAAACATCAACTCCCTGGTTGCCGAAGCCGGCAAGCCGAAGTGGGATTGGCAGGCCCCTGCGGTCAACGAAGCGCTGCACGCGCGCGTGGCTGAACTGGCAGAAGCTCGCCTGGGCGACGCTTACCACATCACCGAAAAACAAGAGCGTTACGCTCAGGTTGACGCGATCAAAGACAGCGTGGTTGAAACCCTGCTGGCGCAGGACGAAACGCTGGACGCCGGCGAAATCCAGGACATCCTGGGCAACGTCGAGAAGAACGTGGTGCGTAGCCGCGTACTGCGTGGCGAGCCGCGTATCGACGGCCGTGAAAAAGACATGATCCGTGGCCTGGACGTGCGCACCGGCGTACTGCCGCGCACCCATGGTTCCGCGCTGTTCACCCGTGGCGAAACTCAGGCGCTGGTTACCGCGACCCTGGGTACCGCGCGCGACGCACAGAACCTGGACGAGCTGATGGGCGAGAAGACCGACAGCTTCCTGTTCCACTACAACTTCCCTCCGTACTCCGTAGGCGAAACCGGCATGGTCGGTTCTCCTAAGCGTCGTGAAATCGGTCACGGTCGCCTGGCGAAACGCGGCGTATTGGCTATGATGCCTAAACCGGAAGATTTCCCGTACACGGTTCGCGTCGTGTCTGAAATCACCGAATCCAACGGTTCTTCTTCCATGGCTTCCGTGTGCGGCGCATCTCTGGCGCTGATGGACGCCGGTGTGCCAATCAAGGCTGCCGTTGCGGGTATCGCGATGGGCCTGGTGAAAGAAGCCGATAACTTTGTGGTTCTGTCCGACATTCTGGGTGACGAAGATCACCTGGGCGACATGGACTTCAAAGTGGCCGGTAGCCGCGACGGTATCACCGCGCTGCAGATGGACATCAAAATCGAAGGCATCACCCGCGAGATCATGCAGGTGGCTCTGAACCAGGCCAAGGGCGCGCGTCTGCACATCCTGGGCGTGATGGAACAGGCTATCAGCTCCCCACGCGGCGATATCTCCGAATTCGCACCGCGTATTCATACTATCCGCATCAACCCGGATAAAATCAAAGACGTGATTGGTAAGGGCGGTTCCGTTATTCGCGCACTGACCGAAGAGACTGGCACTACCATCGAAATTGAAGATGATGGTACAGTTAAAATCGCTGCGACCGACGGTGAGAAGGCGAAATTCGCTATCCGTCGTATCGAAGAGATCACGGCAGAGATCGAAGTGGGTCGTATCTACCAGGGTAAAGTGACCCGTATCGTTGATTTCGGCGCATTCGTCGCTATCGGCGGTGGTAAAGAAGGTCTGGTGCACATTTCTCAGATCGCCGACAAGCGCGTTGAGAAAGTGACCGACTATCTGCAGATGGGTCAGGAAGTGCCGGTTAAGGTACTGGAAGTTGACCGTCAGGGCCGCGTGCGTCTGAGCATCAAAGAAGCGATGGCGCCGGAAGCAGGTTCACCTGCGCCTGAAGCAGAATAACTGTATAGATAGTTTTACAGCTCCCCGCCATGGGGTTGGGAGCTGTTCGTATCGCGCGGGTAGGATACCCGCGTTTTAGCAAACGGAGGACAGGACGTTCATCCAATGTTTGTCTTCGGGAGTGGGAAATGAAGCCTTTCTTGCGCTGGTGTTACGTTGCGACAGCACTCATGCTGGCAGGATGCAGCAACCATGATTGGCGTAAAGACGAAGTTTTGGCAATCCCGTTGCAGCCTACGTTGCAGCAGGAAGTGATCCTGGCGCGCATGGAACAAATTCTTGCCAGCCGGGCACTGACGGATGACGAACGCGCACAGCTTTTATATGAGCGCGGTGTGCTGTATGATAGCCTCGGGTTACGTGCATTAGCGCGCAATGATTTCTCGCAGGCGCTGGCGATACGTCCCGACATGCCGGAAGTTTTCAACTACCTGGGCATTTACTTAACGCAGGCAGGCAATTTTGATGCTGCCTATGAAGCGTTTGATTCTGTACTAGAGCTTGATCCAACTTACAATTACGCGCGTTTAAACCGGGGCATCGCACTGTATTATGGCGGCCGCTTCCCGTTGGCGCAGGATGATCTGCAGGCGTTTTATCAAGACGACCCAAACGATCCCTTCCGTTCGTTATGGCTGTATCTGGTGGAGCGAGAAATCGATCCCAAGAAGGCCGAAGTAGCGCTTCAGCAGCGCTATGACAAATCGGACAGAGGGCAATGGGGATGGAATATTGTCGAATTCTACCTGGGCAAGATCAGCGAAAAAACGCTGATGGAACGCCTCAAGGCAGATGCAACGGATAACACTTCGCTCGCTGAGCATCTCAGTGAAACTGACTTCTATTTGGGTAAACACTACCTGAGTCTGGGGGACAAGGACACCGCTTCGGCGCTGTTCAAACTGACGGTGTCTAACAACGTTCACAACTTCGTTGAGCACCGCTATGCATTGTTGGAATTGGCGCTTTTGGGCCAAGAGCAAGACGACCTATCGGAATCGGACCAGCAATAGCTGACGAACACCTATCAGCCTGATGAACATTGGTTTTTAACCAAAGTTATCGCCTTAACGGGCGAGGGCTTTTTTGTTCGTTTTATAATCTAATTTGAGCCGGTTCACACTTTTCAATGAAAATGACTGAAAATTTTCTCGACGAGTTATGTAGACTGGCTGCCATTATTAATGAGGCACGTGTACATGACGACTGAGTTTGAAACCTCTTTTGCTGATCTGGGGCTGTCTGCTCCAATCATTTCCGCCCTGAACGATCTGGGCTATGAAAAACCATCTCCGATCCAGGCTGAGTGTATTCCTCACCTGTTGAACGGCCGCGACGTGCTGGGCATGGCACAGACCGGTAGTGGTAAAACTGCAGCGTTCTCGCTGCCGCTGCTGCACAACCTGCAGGCAGACCTGAAAGCACCTCAGATCCTGGTGCTGGCACCGACCCGCGAACTGGCGGTTCAGGTTGCTGAAGCGATGACCGATTTCTCCAAACACATGAACGGCGTCAACGTGGTAGCCCTGTACGGCGGCCAGCGTTACGACGTACAGCTGCGCGCTCTGCGCCAGGGCCCGCAAATCGTTGTGGGTACCCCAGGTCGTCTGCTGGACCACCTGAAGCGCGGCACCCTGAACCTCTCTAACCTGAGCGGTCTGGTGCTGGATGAAGCCGACGAAATGCTGCGCATGGGCTTTATCGAAGACGTAGAAACCATCATGGCTGAGATCCCGGCAGAACATCAGACCGCGCTGTTCTCCGCCACCATGCCGGAAGCGATCCGTCGCATTACCCGCCGCTTCATGAAAGAGCCGCAGGAAGTGCGCATCCAGTCCAGCGTGACCACCCGTCCGGACATCAGCCAGAGCTACTGGTCGGTCTACGGCATGCGTAAAAACGAAGCGCTGGTGCGTTTCCTGGAAGCCGAAGACTTTGACGCGGCGATCATCTTCGTTCGTACCAAGAACGCGACCCTGGAAGTGGCCGAAGCGCTGGAGCGCAGCGGTTACAGCAGCGCCGCGCTGAACGGCGACATGAACCAGGCGCTGCGTGAGCAGACCCTGGAGCGCCTGAAAGACGGTCGTCTGGATATCCTGATCGCGACCGACGTTGCGGCCCGTGGCCTGGACGTTGAGCGCATCAGCCTGGTTGTCAACTATGACATCCCGATGGACTCCGAGTCTTACGTTCACCGTATCGGCCGTACCGGCCGTGCGGGTCGCGCCGGCCGTGCGCTGCTGTTCGTGGAAAACCGCGAACGCCGCCTGCTGCGCAACATCGAACGCACCATGAAGCTGACCATCCCTGAAGTGGAGCTGCCAAACGCAGAACTGCTGGGCGAGCGTCGTCTGGCCAAGTTCGCCGCGAAAGTTCAGCAGCAGCTGGAAAGCAGCGATCTGGATCTGTACCGCGCACTGCTGACCAAACTGCAGCCGGAAGAAGAGCTGGATATGGAAACCCTGGCCGCAGCGCTGCTGAAAATGGCTCAGGGCGAACGTCCGCTGATCCTGCCGCCGGATCCGGTCTTCAAACCGCGCCAGCGCCGCGAGTTCAACGACCGTGACGATCGTCGCGGTGATCGTGGCGACCGTCGCGACAGCCGCGATAGCCGTGACGGCGACCGTCCGCGTCGTGAACGTCGTGACGTTGGCGAAATGCAGCTGTACCGTATCGAAGTGGGCCGTGACGATGGCGTTGAAGTCCGTCATATCGTTGGTGCTATCGCTAACGAAGGCGACATCAGCAGCCGTTACATCGGTAACATCAAGCTGTTTGCTTCCCACTCCACCATCGAGCTGCCAAAAGGCATGCCGGGCGAGATCCTGAATCACTTCACTCGCACTCGCATCCTGAACAAGCCGATGAACATGCAGCTGTTGGGCGATGCACAGCCGTTCGAACGTCGCGAGCGTCGTGACGGTGGCAACGGTGGCGAGCGTCGTGGCAACGGTAACGGCCGTCCGTTCAACGGTGAACGTCGCGAAGGCGGCCCACGTCGTTCCTTCGGAGAACGTCGCGAAGGCGGTAACGGCGGCGAGCGTCGTGGCGGTAACTACAACCGTGACGGCAAGCCGGCGCCACGCCGTGATGACAGCGCACCGGCAGCACCACGTCGTCGTTTCGGCGACGCGTAATCGCTGATTCACCGTTCGCGGTGAAGCACTCTGAAAAACCAGCCTGCGGGCTGGTTTTTTTATGCCTGAAAATTGCCGTCAAACGCCCCTGAATGGCGTATCATTCATAAGGTTTTTTCTTATGGATGATATGCACGGGAGATGCCATGAGTTGGCAGCAGTTCAAATCTCAATACCTGGTGCGCTTTTGGGCGCCGCTGCCGGCGGTGATCGCCGCCGGGATCCTTTCTACCTACTACTTCGGCATGACCGGCACCTTCTGGGCGGTGACCGGGGAATTCACCCGCTGGGGCGGCCATGTGCTGCAGTGGTTCGGCCTGCACCCTGAGCAGTGGGGCTATTTCAAGGTTATCGGCCTGCAGGGCACGCCGCTGGAGCGCATCGACGGGCGCATGATCATCGGCATGTTCGCCGGCTGCATCGCCGCCGCGCTGTGGGCCAACAACATCAAGCTGCGCCAGCCGCAGCACCGCATTCGCATCGTGCAGGCGCTGCTGGGCGGCATCATCGCCGGTTTCGGCGCGCGCCTGGCAATGGGCTGTAACCTGGCGGCCTTCTTCACCGGTATTCCGCAGTTCTCGCTGCATGCCTGGTTCTTCGCGCTGGCGACCGCCGCCGGCTCCTACTTCGGCGCCAAATTCACGCTGCTGCCGATGTTCCGCATCCCGGTCAAATTGCAAAAGGTGAAGTCCGCCGCGCCGTTGACGCAGAAGCCTGAGCAGGCGCGCCGCCGCTTCCGGCTGGGCATGGCGGTCTTCGGCCTAGCGGTGGCCTGGTCGCTGTGGACGCTGTTCGATGCGCCGAAGCTCGGTATCGCCATGCTGTTCGGTATCGGCTTCGGTTTGCTGATCGAACGCGCGCAGATCTGCTTCACCTCGGCGTTCCGCGATCTGTGGATCACCGGCCGCACTCACATGGCGAAAGCCATCATCATCGGCATGGCGGTGAGCGCCATCGGCATCTTCAGCTACGTGCAGCTCGGCGTGGCGCCGAAGATCATGTGGGCCGGCCCGAATGCGGTGCTGGGCGGCTTGCTGTTCGGCTTCGGCATCGTGCTGGCTGGCGGTTGCGAAACCGGCTGGATGTACCGCGCGGTGGAAGGGCAGGTGCACTACTGGTGGGTGGGGCTGGGCAACATCATCGGCGCTACGCTGCTGGCCTATTACTGGGACGATCTGGCGCCGGCGCTGGCGACCGACTACGACAAGATCAACCTGCTCGATACCTTCGGCCCGATCGGCGGCCTGCTGGTGACTTACCTGCTGCTGGCGCTGGCCTTCGCCGCCATGCTGTGGTGGGAGAAACGCTTTTTCCGCGCCCGGCCTGAGGCGCAGGTGGTGAATTTGAGGAGCATGCCATGAAAGCGACGACGATAGTGCCGGACTACCGGCTGGACATGCTGGGTGAGCCTTGCCCGTACCCGGCAGTGGCGACGCTGGAGGCGATGCCGCAGCTGAAACCGGGGGAGATCCTGGAAGTGATCAGCGATTGCCCGCAGTCGATCAACAACATCCCGCTCGATGCGCGCAACCATGGCTATAAGGTGCTGGATATCCAGCAGGACGGGCCGACCATCCGCTACCTGATCCAGCGTTAACGCCGAGGCGGTGGGGTTCCCCACCGCCTTTTCGCTTTTTATCCCTTCACGATGTCGCCCTTCACGCCGGCAACAATCTCGAACGAACGCAGCCGCGCCTGGTGATCGAAAATCTGGCCGTTGACCATGATCTCGTCGGCATCGGTTTCACGCAGCAGCGTTTGCAGCCCGTGGCGCACCGTTTTTTCATCGCCGACGATCGACATCCGCAGCGCCTGTTCGACGCCGTATTGTTCACCGGCGGTCCACAGCGCGTGGATGTTATCCACTGGCGGCGGCAGCGGACCGGGCGAACCGCGGCGCAGATTGATGAACTGCTGCTGCATCGAGCTGAACAGGAAGCGCGCATCGCTATCGCTCTCGGCGGCGATCACGTTGACGCATACCATGGCGTGCGGCTGCGCCAGCTGTTTGGACGGTTTGAAGTTCTCGCGGTACAGCTGCAGCGCCTGGAACAGCATATCCGGGGCGAAGTGCGAGGCGAAGGCGAACGGCAGGCCGAGCTGTGCCGCCAGCTGCGCGCTGTAGAGGCTGGAGCCGAGCAGCCAGAGCGGCACGTGCAGCCCCTGGCCCGGCACCGCCTGCACCGGCTGGCCGGGCTGCGCATCGCAGAAATAGTTTTGCAGTTCCTGCACGTCGCGCGGGAAGGTATCCACATCGCCTGACAGGTGGCGACGCAGCGCCATCATGGTGCGCTGATCGGTGCCGGGCGCGCGGCCCAACCCCAAATCGATGCGCCCTGGGTAGAGCGACTCCAGCGTGCCGAACTGCTCGGCAATCACCAGCGGCGCATGGTTCGGCAGCATCACACCGCCGGAGCCGAGGCGAATGCTTTGGGTGCCGGCGGCCAGATAGCCCAGCAGCACCGAGGTGGCGGCGCTGCCGATGCCGGTCATGTTGTGGTGCTCGGCCAGCCAGTAGCGCTGGTAGCCCCAGCGTTCGGCGTGCTGCGCTAAGTCCAGCGAACAGTGGAAAGCGTCGCGCGCTTTGGCCCCTTGCGGGATTGGCGATAAATCCAGTACCGACAGCGGTACCGCAGTGTGTTCAGTCATGACATCGTCCATCAGAGAGTGGATCGCTTAAAGGGCGATTGCAGGAGTCTGCATACCAAAAAGCCGAAAAAAGATGCTTTTTAGTGTTAAAAGCATAATCCAATTTATAGTTATAAAAGAGGAGATATGTGCTTGTGATATCCTCATGAGAGCAATGGTGTTTTTTGGAGCAATTTGAGACATGGAAATGATGATCCCCGCCCGCCGCTTACCGTTCCGGGAGCTGACATAATGAAAAAAAAGACGCTGTTTACCCTGTTGCTGATGTTGGCGGCGATCGCATTGGCGATCCTGTTCCGCGCGCACAATCAGGATCTGTTGCTGCAGGGTGAAGTGGATGCCCCCGAAGTGATCGTCGCATCCAAGGCGAAAGGCCGGGTCGTTGAACGCCTGATCGAACGCGGCGACGACGTGAAAAGCGGCCAACTGATCATTCAACTCGATAGCCCCGAACTGATGGCGCAGCTGCGTTCCGCACAGGCGACGCGCGACGAGGCCAAGGCGCAGCTCGAGCTGTCGCTGCACGGCACCCGTGAAGAGAGCATCCGCAACCTGCGCGCCAACCTGGCGCAGGCCGAGGCGCAGTACCGCAATGCGCAAAATGACTACAACCGCAACCTGAGCGTGGCCGGCAAGGGCTATATCTCGAAGTCCGAGCTGGACGCTTCGCGCCGGTCGCGCGACACCGCCTTCCAGCAGGTACAGGCCGCCAAGGCCAATCTGGATGAAGGCATTAACGGCGACCGCGTCGAGCAGCGGCAGCAATATGCGGCGGCGCTGCGGGCGGCGGAAGAGAATCTGCTGCAGATCCAGGCGCAGAGCGACGATCTGCAGGTGAAAGCGCCGGTGGACGGCGAAGTGGGGCCGATCCCGGCCGAAGTGGGCGAATTGCTGAACGCCGGCAGCCCGCTGGTGACGTTGATCCGGGTGCCGGACGCCTACTTCGTGTTTAACCTGCGTGAAGACATCCTGGCCCACGTGCGCAAAGGCGACAAGGTCACGCTGCGGGTGCCGGCGCTGAAGGACAAAATGATCGACACCGAGGTGCGCTACATCGCGCCGCTGGGGGATTACGCCACCAAACGCGCCACCCGCGCCACCGGCGACTTCGACCTGAAAACCTTCGAAGTGCGCCTGTATCCGTCACAGCCGGTGGACGGCCTGCGTCCGGGGATGAGCACCTTATGGCAATGGAAAGAGTAAGGGCCGGCTGGCGCTGCTTCAGTCACGCGTTCGACAAAGAGTGTCGCGTCGCCTTTCGCAGCCCGGTGGTGCACTGGCTGAGCTGGATCTTTCCGCTGATCCTGTTTGCGCTGATCAGCAGCAACTTCTCCGAAGGCACGCTGCTCGATCTGCCGGTCTCGGTGGTGGACAGCGATCACAGCCCGCTGTCCAAATCGCTGACGCGGCGGCTGGACGCCGGTTCGCATGCCCACGTCGAGGCATATGGCGGCGGGCTGCCGGAGTCGCTGAGCCGCCTGCGCAGCGCGCAGGATTACGCGTTGCTGTATATCCCGCCGGACTTTGAGGCCAACGCGCTGTCGGGCAAACAGCCTAGCGTAGTGATGTACTACAATGCGTTGTTCTACGGCGCCGGGCTGTACTCCACCCAGGACTTTGGCGGCCTGATGAACGAAATCAACGCCAGCACCCGCAGCATCATCGCCACCGAGATGGGTAAAACGCTGCCGCCGTTGGCGGACGTGACGCTCTCCTACGGCAGCCTGTTCAACGCCAGCGGCAGCTATATCTATTACCAGCAGTTCGCCGCCACCATCCACCTGCTGCAGCTGTTCGCGGTGACCTGCATGATCTACGTGCTGGCGCGCAGCAAGTCGCTGCTGCAGGCCAAGCCGTTCAGCCTGGCGCTGCTCGGCAAGCTGGCACCGTACACGCTGTGTTTCACCACCCTGCTGATGGTGGAGATCGCGGCGCTGGTGGGTATCTTTGACGCCCGCGTCAGCGGCAATCCGCTGTTTATGCTGATGATCGGCCTGTTCTACGTGATGGCGGCGCAGAGCATCGGCCTGCTGCTGTACACCTTTACCGGCAGCACCATCACCGCCTACAGCCTGATTGGTATTTTGGTCAGTATCGCGATGACGTTCTCCGGCATGGCGGTGCCTGAGCTGTCGATGCCGCTGCCGGCGCGCATCATTTCCAACATCGAACCGCTGACCCACGCGCTGTACGCGATGTTCGACGTGTTCCTGCGGCAGGTGCACGCCAGCGCCATTTTCAGCGTGTGTGCGCTGCTGGCGGTCTATCCGCTGGTGGCCGCGCTGCTGGTGCGCAATCGCCTGCCGGCGCGGCTGGCAAAAGAGGGGGAGGCCGGATGAAGCTCTATTGGCAAACCTTCGTTAAGGTGCTGCTCGGCATGCTGGAGCGGCCGGTGTGGCTGATGCTGATCCTGTCGCTGTGCATCATGAGCCTGGTGTACGCCAACCGCACGGTGTGGGATCTGCCGGTGGGGGTGGTCGATCAGGACCACAGTACCGCCAGCCGCCAGCTGATCCGCCAACTGGACGCCACCTCCAAGATCGCGATTGAAACCTACGACAGCCTGGAACAGGCACAGCGCGATCTCAGCTGGCGCAAGCTGTTTGCGGTGATCATCATGCCGGTGGATCTGGAGAAGAAGATCCTCAGCGGGCAGAACATCGTGGTGCCGGTGTACGGCGACGCCACCAACCGTCTGGCCAACGGCCAGATCCAACAGGACGTGGTGGCGGCCTATCAGCAGTTGCTGACGGAGTACAACAACGGGCTGCTGCTGCGCAGCGGTTTCAGCGAACGGCAGGCGCAGATACTGCTGACGCCGATACTGGGGCAAACGCTGGACGTGTTTAACCCCGGCATCAGCTTCGCGGCGATCATCTTTCCCGGCCTGTTGGTGATGCTGTTGCAGCACTCGCTGCTGATCGCCTGTATCCGCGTCAATATCGCCATGAAGAGCATGCCCGGCGGCAAAGCGCCGCTGGCGGCGCACCTCGGCGGGCTGACGGCGCTGCTGCCGATCTGGCTGTTCCTGTCGATCGTGCTGTTCGTGCTGTGGCCGTGGGTATTGGGCTATCGGCAGACGGCGAACATCGCCGAACTGCTGCTGCTGACCTTCCCGTTCCTGCTGGCGGTATTGGGGCTGGGCAAGCTGGTGACCGAGTGCCTGCGCAGCGTTGAGATGATCTACCTGACGCTGGCGTTTATCACTACGCCGGTCTTCTACCTGTCCGGCACCATCTGGCCGTTGCAGTCGATGCCGGCCTGGGTGCGCGCCATCTCGTACAGCATTCCCTCCACCTGGGGCACCAAGGCGATCGCCGGCGTCAACCAGATGGGGCTGTCGCTGAATGAAGTGTGGGGCGACGTGATGATGATGCTGGTGCTCGGCGTGGTCTACACCCTGCTGGGCTTCGGCGTCGGCTTCTTGCGCAACAGCGTGGCGCTGCGAGGGATGTTCAGGAAACGGCGGGCGAGTTGATTGAAAACTCCCCTCGGTGAGGAGGGGAGCGAGGATCACCCCACCAACTCCAACCCCGCCACGCGGCGCCAGTAGCCGTTGCAGTCGACGTGGTTGGTCAAGGCCAGCGGCTGCTCGCCGCGCTCGTTGGCGCGGAAGGCGTCGATCTGTGCCAGCGTCTCGGCGCCCTGCGGCGACAGTCGCACGATGTCCACCAGCCCCTGCATGCTTGGCAGCTCGTTGCCGAGGTTGTAGCAGTAACCGCTCATGGTCTGGATGCCGTTGAGTACGAACACCTGCTGCTGTTCCTGGGAGCGCATCATGCGGCCCTGCGGATACTTGATGCAGCAGGTTTCGCACTCGTCCTTGCCGCGGTTTTCCGAGCGGGCGGTGAAGCAGCGCGCCGAATAGGCCAGCGGCAGATGGCCGTAGCTCAGCACCTCCACCTCGAAGTCGTGGCGGAAGCCCAGCTCGTCGCACTGCGTCAGCAGATTGGCCAGCCAATCGCGTGACAGCTCGACCGGCATGCACCAGCGCATCATGCCCTGGCGGCGCAGCAGGCGCAGAGTATAGGCGTTGTAGCAGTTCAGCGCATGGCCGGCGACGAACGGCAGACCGCGTTCCGCCGCCATGTTCACTGCGCCCAGATCGTTAGCTTCAAACAGGAACTCGCCGTTCTCCACATAGCGTTTCAGCTCATTCAGTTCGGACGGCGCCTGCAGCAGCGCCAGCGTGGAGATCACCACCTGCTTGCCGCTGCGGGCGATGTCGCGCGCCAGCGCCAGCCAATCGCCGACCTTCATCTCGCGCCGCTTGGTGCAGACGCTCTCGCCGAGATAAATGATGTCGGCGTTACTCTCCGCCGCCTGCTGATAGAACGCCGCGATGTCGTTTTTCGGCCAGTAGTAGAGTACCGGCCCCAGTGCGTATTTCATGTTTCCTCCGGCTACTGCCATTTGCGGTGATAGGCGCCCAGCGTGGTCTGGGTGCCCTCGGACATCGCGCCCAGCGTCTCCATCCAGGCGGCGTCGGCGCGGTAGGCGGCCGGATCGGCCTGGCAACGGTCGATCGCCTGGCGCCAGACGCGCGCCACCTGGCTGACGTAAGCCGGGCTGCGCTGGCGGCCTTCGATCTTCACCGAGGCGATGTTGGCGGCCAGCAGCTCCGGCAGCAGCTCCAGCGTATTGAGGCTGGTGGGCTCTTCCAGCGCGTGGTAGCGCACGTCGTCCACCAGATAGCGGCCCTTGCACAGCGTCGGGTAACCGGCGTTTTCATGGTCCTGGTAGCGGTCGATCAGCACGTCGTTCAGGCGCGACTCCATGCCCTGCGGGGTTTGCTGCCAGCGCACGAAACGCGCCGGCGAACAGGCGCCGACGGTGTTCGGCGACTCGCCGGTCAGGTAGGAAGAGAGATAGCAGCGCCCCTCGGCCATGATGCACAGGCTGCCGAAGGCGAACACTTCCAGCGGCACCGGGCTGGTGCGCGCCAGCTGTTTCACCTGATGCATCGACAGCACGCGCGGCAGCACCACCCGGCCGACCTCGAAGTTGCGCTGGTAAAAACGGATCGCTTCCTCGTTGGTGGCGGAAGCCTGCACCGAAACGTGGCGTTCCAACAGCGGATAGCGCTGGGCGGCGTATTCCAGCATCGCCAGATCCGCCAGAATCAGGGCGTCGGCGCCCAATTGGGCCGCCATATCCACCGCGCGCTGCCAGCGGGCGTAGCCGTCGGGATGGGCGAAGGTGTTGATGGCGATATGCAGTTTGCGGCCGTGGCGATGCACGTAATCGACCGCTTCCTGCAGCTTTTTCTCGGTGAAGTTGAGGCCGGCGAAGTGGCGCGCGTTGGTATCGTCTTTCAGACCGATGTAAACGGCATCGGCGCCGTTATCCACCGCGGCCTTCAGGGCCGGCAGGTTGCCGGCGGGACAAAGCAGCTCCATAGATTTATCCTGGCTTAGCCGTGCGCCCGGCCGGGCGCACGCTGTCTTTAAAGGTTGCCGGTGGCGGTGTTCCGCCGGCAAATGCGAATCGGGGAGGTCATTTTAGGCAATGGGGCACACACAGGTTTTGATTTGAGGCAGCTTATGGCGTATTGATAAACATGGCGGTGAAATGCACTATTTGTTGATATAGACCGCTGAAGCCGCGCGTCAGTGTGGCAAAATAGCGGTAGTCCGTATTGAAAGGAGTGGATGACCGTGTTGGAACAACTACGAGCACGCCTTGTGCGCCAGGGGCCGTCGCTGCTGCGCATCCCGCTGAAATTCACGCCGTTCGCTCTGCAGCGTCAGCTGCTGCAACAGGTGCTGAGCTGGCAGTTCCGCCAGGCATTGGCGGATGGGGATCTGGAGTTTCTCGAATCGCGTTGGCTGAAGATCGAAGTTCGCGATCTGGCGCTACAATGGTTTATGACGGTAGAAAACGACAAACTGGTGGTCAGCCAGCACGCCGAAGCGGACGTCAGCTTCAGCGGCGACGCCAACGATCTGATCCTGATCGCGGCGCGCAAGCAAGATCCGGATACGCTGTTCTTTCAGCGTCGGCTGCAGATTGAAGGGGATACCGAATTGGGCCTGTATGTGAAAAATTTGATGGACGCCATCGAGCTGGAAAGCATGCCTGCGCCGCTGCGCATGGGGCTGTTGCAGTTGGCTGATTTTGTCGAAAAAGGGTTGCAGGAGGGCACGGCGTCGGCTTCCCGTGTGGCGGTATCATGCTGATTCGCGTAGAGATCCCGGTAGACGCGGCGGGCATCGACGCCTTGCTGCGCCGCGCCTTTGGCCGCGACGACGAAGCCGATCTGGTGCAGCAGCTGCGCGAAGACGGCCTGCTGACGCTGGGCGTGGTCGCCACTGACGACGAAGGCGGGGTAGTGGGTTACGCCGCGTTCAGCCCGGTAGACGTGGCCGGCGAAGACCGCCAATGGGTGGCGCTGGCGCCGCTGGCGGTAGACGAAAGCCTGCGCCGCCAGGGGCTGGCTGAAAAGCTGGTGTACGAAGGCCTGGATTCGCTGAACGAATTCAGCTACGCCGCGGTGGTGGTGCTGGGCGATCCGGCCTACTACGGCCGCTTCGGCTTTAAACCGGCCGCCACCTATGGCCTGAACTGCCGCTGGCCGGACACGGAAAGCGCGTTCCAGGTGTATCCGCTGGCGGAAGACGCCCTGAATGGCGTCAGCGGCGAAGTGGCTTTTTCGGCGCCGTTTAATCGCTTTTAACGACCGGCAATAGATACTCCAACGACAGCGGCGGGTGATTCACCAGCCGCTCTTTTTGTATTTTGCTCAGCTGTTTGACGCGGTATTCCAGCTTCAGCGCCGTTGAGCGATCCCCCACCTGGCAGTGAAACGCCAATGTCAGTTCCCCTTTACCGCGCAGCGCCTTGGCGCCTTTGCCGGCTTGGTGCTGTGCCAGGCGGCGCGCCACGTCGGTAGTGATGCCGGTATACAGCATGCCGCTCGGTAAACGCAGCATATAGAGGTGCCAGGGAGTGGGGGTAGTGTCGGTCATCGTACGCCGTTTCGGTGGCCAGGGTCGGCGTATGATGGCATGTTCGCCATCACAATCCCATCCCCGGCCGCCGGAGCCTTACCGCTTTACCCCTTTTTTCCCGCCAGCTCGAAGCGCGGCGAGACGATGCCGTACAGCGTCCAGCCGAGGAAGGTGGCGATGGCGCCCCACATCATCGCTTCTTCACCGGAGCTGTAGAGCGCATAGAAGCTGTACAGCGCGCCGATGCCGGCGATGATATTGGCGATGCGCGCCTTGTTGTCCGGCACCTTCGCCACTTTCTGAATAATGACCAGCGCCGCCATCGACAGGATGTAAGGGATGATGTTGGTCACCACCGCCAGGTTCACCAGCACGTTGAACTGCTTGTTCAGCGACGGGCTGATGGTCATCAGGGACAAACCACTCTGGATGACGACGATGGTCAGCATGCCTTTAACCGGCGCGTCGGCCTTGCTCAGCTTGGAGAAAATTTTCGGGAAGAAGCCGCTGTCGGCGGAGGATTTGAACACCTGAGCGATGGTGAACTGCCAGCCGAGCAGCGAGCCGACGCAGGACATGACCATCAACGCCATGATGATCTTGCCGACCGTCGGGTTGAACATGTGGGAGAACGCCAGCCCGAACGGGGCGGTGGAGTTGGCCAGATCCATGTTCGGCACGATGCCGGCGATCACGTTGGTCGAAATGATATAGATCACCGCCGCGCTGAGGGTGCCGCCCAGTACGGCGATCGGCACGTTGCGCTCCGGGTTTTCCACCACGTCGGTGTTGGCGCAGGCGGATTCCAGC
Source organism: Serratia sp. 201 (assembly GCF_037027545.1). NCBI lineage: Bacteria > Pseudomonadati > Pseudomonadota > Gammaproteobacteria > Enterobacterales > Yersiniaceae > Serratia > Serratia sp. 201. The sequence goes on from NZ_JAXCHC010000004.1 coordinate 213,646, forward strand.
CCCAGGAACGCCCACAGGGTCATTGAGATCGAGGCGCCGATGGCTTCGAAGGTCGGCACCTGATGCGGGTTCCAGGCGGCGACGTAGGCGCTGCCGCTGAACCAGTACCAGCCGATGACCGAGATGCCCACCACCGGAATGATCACGCCCCAGACGGTGATGCCGCTGATTTTGCCGGTGATGCGCGCGCCGCCGAAGTTAGCGACGGTCGCCAGCCACAGCACGCCGATGGTGGCGATACAGATCCCGAGCGGGCTGAGCGTGGTGTCGAACAGCTCGGTGCCGTAGCCGACGGCGGAAATGGCGATGGCGATATTGGCGATCAGCAGCGAAACGCCGTAGGTGTAGTTCGCCATAAAGTTGCCTGATTTACCGAAGGCGTATTCGGCGTAGCCGCCCATGCCGCCGGATTTACGGCTGAACATGCCGCATTTGGCGAAGGCGTAGGCCAGCGCCATCGAGCCGACGGCGGTCACCAGCCAGGAAACGATCGAAATCGTGCCCACTTCGGCCAGCTTGGTCGGCAGCATAATTATGCCGGAACCCATCATATTCACGGCGGTCAGGATCGTTAATTGCACGACCCCCATTTTATTATTGGACTTACTCATGATCATTTTCTCTTTTAGGATGCGATCCGGGCGGCGGGAATCATCGCCGCCCCGTAAGGTGATTAATTTTTCATGACGTAGCCGTAAGCACGGTTCCAGCCGTCCTCATCCTGTTGGATATAAACGCCCTGTAATTCCGGCGCGAATCCTGGCAATAAATTGATGCCTTCTTCCAGTGCCAGGAAATAACGCTGCGCGGCGCCGCCCCAAATTTCACCGGGCACCACGCACAGCACGCCTGGTGGGTAAGGCAGGGCGCCCTCGGCGGCGATGCGGCCCTCGGCCTTGGCCAGCGACACCAATTCCACATTGCCGCGTACGAACTCGGTATTGGCATCCTGCGGATTCATTACCACGCGCGGGAAATAACTTTTGCGGAACATCTCTTTTTGCAGCTCTTTAACGTCATAGCTGACGTAAAGATCGTGCATTTCCTGGCACAGCTGGCGGATGGTGTAGTTTTTGTAGCGCTGCTGGTGGTTTTTATAGACCGCAGGCAGCACCTCGCTGAGCAGGGAGTTTTGCTCGATGTGCTTCTCGAAGCGGGCGATCAGGGCCACCAGGTGCTGCATCTTGGCGATGTCTTCCGCCGGCGTCAGCAGGAACAGGATCGAGTTGAGATCGCATTTTTCCGGCACGATGCCGTTTTCGCGCAGGTAGTTGGCCAGAATGGTCGCCGGAATGCCGAACTCGCTGTAGCTGCCGGTCGCGGTATCGATGCCCGGCGTGGTGAGCAGCAGTTTGCACGGATCGACGAAATACTGCGATTCGGCATAGCCTTCAAAGGCGTGCCATTTCTCGCCGGGCACGAAGTTGAAGAAGCGCAGATCGTTGGCCATCGCCACGGTGTCATAGGCCTGCCACGGCTTGCCGTCGATCTGATCCGGCACGAACGGTTTGATCATCGTGCAGGTGTCCAGCAGCATTTTGCGCGCTTCGATGCCCACGCGCACACATTCTTGCCACAGGCGTTGGCCGCTCTTGCCCTCGTGCATCTTGGCGTTGACGTCCAGCGCGGCGAACAGCGGATAGAACGGGCTGGTGGAGGCGTGCAGCATAAAGGCGTTGTTGAAGCGCTTATGGTTGCAGTAGCGGCTCTGTCCCTTGATGTGCTTGTCTTTTTTGTGGATCTGCGAGGTTTGCGAGAAGCCAGCCTGCTGTTTGTGCACCGACTGGGTGACGATGATGCCGGGATCGTTCTCGTTCAGCTCCAGCAGCAGCGGCGAGCAGTCTTTCATCATCGGAATGAATTGCTCATAGCCCACCCAGGCGGAGTCGAACAGGATGTAATCGCACAGGTGGCCAATCTTGTCGACCACCTGGCGGGCGTTGTAGATGGTGCCGTCGTAGGTGCCGAGCTGGATGATCGCCAGGCGGAACGGGCGGGCTTCGTTGGCGCGTTCCGGCGCCACTTCGCGGATCTGTTGGCGCAGGTAGCGCTCGTCGAAGCAGTGCGCGTCGATGCCGCCGATAAAGCCGAACGGGTTGCGCGCGGTTTCCAGATAAACCGGCGTGGCGCCGGCCTGGATCAATGCACCGTGGTGGTTGGATTTATGGTTGTTACGGTCGAACAGCACCAGATCGCCGCGCGTCAGCAGGGCGTTGGTCGCCACCTTGTTCGAGGCCGAGGTGCCGTTGAGCACGAAGTAGGTCTTGTCGGCGTTGAACACCTTGGCGGCGTGCTGCTGCGCGGCGCAAGGCGCTCCTTCGTGGATCAACAGATCGCCCAGTTTGACGTCGGCGTTGCACATGTCGGAGCGGAAAAGCGTTTCGCCGTAGAAGTCGAAGAACTGGCGGCCCGCCGGGTGTTTGCGGAAGAACTCGCCGCCCTGGTGGCCGGGGCAGGCGAAGGTGGCGTTGCCCATTTCCACATACTGCGTCAGCGTGTTGAAGAACGGCGGCAGCAGTTCGCTCTCATATTTGGCGGCGGCGGCCTCCAGCTGTTTGCCGTAGAACTGGGTATTCTTGCCGCACAGTTCAAACACACCGTGCAGCGCCGGCAAGACGGCGTTATCCAGCTCTTCTTCGCAGCAGACGGCGACGAACAGCGGAATGTTCAGGCCGTGTTCTTCGATGCGCGCCACCATGCCTTGCGTGACGTCGTCTACCGACAGCACAATGGCGGCGACGTCATTGAAATCGCTGTGGTGCACATCGACGATGTCGCGTTCAGTTTCAAAGCAGCCGAGGGTTTGGGTGTTGGCGGCAATTTTTAATTTTTTCATTTTTCTCATTCTTCAGGCAAAGGCATTCCGCCGGCAAATAATTCCATTTGCCGTTAACGCCTTCACGAAAATAAAGGTGTGCGAGAACCCAGTGATGCCGAAAGGCATTAACTGTGTTCGCTGTTTTATTTAGCTTGGATGCGCTTGGCCGAAATTAAAAATGAATTGCGTGTCCTTCCCGGTTAGCGAGAAAGAGATATTATCACCGGCGTGCGGAGAATAAATAAAACGCAATGACACTCTTATCAACGGCGTAAGAGCGAGGGGGAGGGTTATCTGTAGTTGAAGAATGCGAAACTAAAGCAGCTGCGATGAGCCATCATCATAATATGGGTTGTGCGCCTGATGTGCGCCATTTTTCGGTTATTGTTTTCCATTTTCTAATCCACCTTGCTGAGTGAAAAGATGGCGCTATTTTAACGCAAGATGGGCTAAAAATCGTGATGAAAGTCACATAAATGCCGGTGTTTATAAATAACTATTCACCTGTTATGCAATGAATTGCATAAGTATCATCCGGGTCCAGAGGTTGGCATGTAAATGAATTGCTAATGCTCGCGGCCCTTAAGCGCTTAATTTCAATGGCGCTCGGAAAGGAATAAAAAAAGCGGTCAAATAACCGGCTGCATAACGATCAAATAAATCCGCTTTGTGTTTTTTATGTTATCAATCTGCTTTATGCAAAAATAAATAAAAATTCATTATTGTTGTGTTTATATTCATGTGTGATTTTTGATGATTATCGTTATTTGTGACTCGCCTCAACAACGCAGGGTAAGATGAAGTGAGTGAACCGGGAGGCGAGTAACCTTGAATACCTCAGAACAACGGCAACAGATTGCGGATTTCATCGGCAAGCAACATGTCTTAACGCTGTGCGCCGGCGACGGCCTCGACATGTGGTGCGCCAACTGTTTTTACGTGTTCGACGCCGCGACGATGGCGCTGTGGCTGATGACCGAACCGCACACCCGCCACGGCGGGCTGATGCTGAACAACGGCCGGGTGGTCGGCACCATCGCGCCGAAACCGAAAAGCATCGCGCTGATCCGCGGCGTGCAGTACCGCGCCGAGGCGGTGCTGCTGAGCGGCGAAGAGGCCGAGGCGGCGCACGCGCGTTACTGCAAGCGCTTCCCGATCGCCAGGGCGATGAAGGCTTCGGTTTGGCGGCTGGACCTGCACGAGGTGAAGATGGCCGACAACACCCTCGGCTTCGGCAAGAAGCTGCATTGGGCGCGGTCTATACTTTAAGTCGACGTATTGATTACAACGGGAGATTGCATGGCGCGAGCACTGTTAGTCGGCGCAACCGGGCTGGTGGGGCGCGAGTTGCTGCAGTTGTTGCAAAGCGATCCGCAGATAACGGCCATCGTGGCGCCGACGCGCACGCCGCTGCCGCCGCACGGCAAGCTGACCAATCCGGTCGGCGACGCGCTGTTCGAGCTGCTGAGTAGCCTGCAGCAGCCGGTCGATCTGGTGTTCTGCTGCTTGGGCACTACCCGCCGGGCGGCGGGCAGCGCCGATGCCTTCCGCTACGTCGATTACCAACTGGTGGTGGAGAGCGCGCTGACCGGCCGCCGGTTGGGGGCGCAGCACTGTCTGGTGGTAAGCGCGCTGGGCGCCAACGCGGATTCCACCTTCCTGTATAACCGCACCAAAGGCGAGATGGAGCAGGCGCTGCGCGAACAGCACTGGCCGCGCCTGACGTTGGTGCGGCCTTCCATGCTGGTGGGGGATCGCCCCACGCCGCGCCTGATGGAGCGCCTCACGCTGCCGCTGTTCAGGCTGCTGCCCGGCAAATGGCGCGCCGTCTCCGCCAAAGACGTGGCGCAAACGCTGCTGCAGCAGGCGTTCACGCCGGGCGAAGGGATCAGGGTGCTGGAGTCGGATCGGCTGCACTGCTACCGAGGCTGACGCTGAGGTGATCGAACGCCAGCTCCAGCCCGGCGGGCAGTTCGTTGTCCAGCAGCCATCGATCGAGATGATGGCTGATGTGCGTCAGCAGCGTGCGCTTGGGCTGCAGCAACTGCTGCGTCTCCTGCGCGCGGGTCAGGTCGTTGTGGTTGCGCGGCGCCTGCGGCTGAGGCGGCAGGCTGCAATCGAGCACCAGCAGATCCAGCGCCACGTTCTGCAAATAGTCGGCGGTGGCCGGCGGCAGGCCGACGGTGTCGGTCAGGTAGGCCAGCGCAGCGCCCGCCGCCTGGATCAGATAGCCGTGGGTCAGTTTGGAGTGTTGCAGCGGCAGCGGGGTGATGCGCATGCCGCCCAGTTCGACGGTGGCGAAGGGCGCCAGCGGCGGCTGAAACGCCAGAATGCCGGGGTGTTTGAACAGGTCGTCGCAGCCCTGTTCATCCGGCGGGCCATACACCGGAATGGAATTTCCGCACCCCCAACGCAAAGGAAATAACCCCTGAACGTGATCCATGTGGTAATGTGTCAGTAAAAAACGTTGAATTTGCCCCGCCGAAAATCGCCGCTCCAAAGCCGGCAATCCCGCATCCAATAAGGTCGTTTCTCCCTGATAGTTAAGCATGGCGCTGCACGCTCGCCGCCGAAATGCCGGCTCGCGCCGCGCCCGTTGGCAGCTCAGGCAGTCGCAGCCGAACACCGGCACCTGCTGCGCGCCGCCGGTGCCGAGAAAGGTCAGTTGCATCGCTTCCCCTCCGTTAAAGGTACTTCTGCGCAAAGCGGTGGATGTCGCGAAAATCCGCCAGCCGCGCCTGCAGCGTGGCGTGATCCCAGTGCCACCACTGGCTGCGTTCGATGCGTTCTATCAGCGCATCGTCGAAGCGCATGCCGATCTTTTTGGCCGCCACGCCGGCGACGATGCTGTAAGGCTCCACGTCCTTGGTGACCACCGCCGCGCTGCCGATCACCGCGCCGTTACCGACGCTGACGCCCGGCATCAGGATGGCGTTATGGCCGATCCACACGTCGTGGCCGACGGTGACGTGGTGCTCGCGCCGCCAGTCGAAGAACGCCGCGTCGTCTTCCCCCAGCCCGTATTCGGAAGCGCGATAGGTGAAGTGGTGCTGCGCGATGCGCTGGTAGGTCGGGTGGTTGCCGGGATTGATGCGCGCATAGGAGGCGATGGAAACGAACTTGCCGATAGTGGCGTAAAAAATCTGGTTGTGCCCGGCAGTGTAGGAGTAGTCCCCCATCTCCACCTCTTCCAGGATCGCATCGTCGGCCAGATGCACATACTGGCCGAGCCGGGTGCGGTTAAGGGTCACGTTGTCGCCGATTTTCGGCTGGGCAAAGTCGTTCATGGCGTCGCATCCTGAGCTTGTCGGGTGGCGGTTGGCAGCAGCGCCAACAGCGCCGCCAGGGTATCGTCGAGTGGGCCGTCGTTGTGCAGCACCCGGCAGCCGGCGGGCAGACTCTGCTGATATTCCGCCGCCCGCGCCAGCCGCTGCTCGATCTGTTCAGCGCTTTCCCGTCCGCGATCCTGCAGGCGCCGGCGCAGGATCGCGGTGCTGACCTGCAGGCATACCGGCAGCAGCTGCGCGCCGTAGCGCTGCTGCGCCTGCGGCAGGTGGGCGCGCGAACCGTTGACCGCCACGTCGATCCCCTGCAGCAGCCAAAGATCCACTTCGATCCCGAACGCGTAGCGCTGCTGGTGGGCCTGCCAGTCGAGCGCGAACAGCCCCTTGGCGCGGCGGCGCAGAAATTCGGGTTCGCTCAGCGCGATGTGATTCTCGCAGCCGGCATCCGCCGGCCGGGTGATGTAACGGTGCGCCACCAGCGGCGCGCGGTCGGCGTCGGCCCGCAGCGCGGCCAGCAGACTGTCCTTGCCTGCGCCGGAAGGCCCCATCAGATAGATGAGCCGCGCCATCAGAATACCTGCCTGCCCTGGCGCCACACGTTCTGCACGTAAACGTGCTCGCCGTGCGACCGCGCCAGCACCAGATCCGCCCGCAATCCTTCGGCGATGGCGCCGCGATCCTGCAGATCCAGCGCCCGCGCCGGGTTGCGGGTGATCATGCGCACCGCCTGGGGCAGATCGTAGGTGTTGCGCTCGTCCGCCGCGAGGCGAAACGCCGCATCCAGCAGGCTGGCCGGGTAATAATCGGAAGAGAGAATATCCAGCACTCCCAGCGCCGCCAGGTGGTGCGCCGCCACGTTGCCGGAGTGGGAACCGCCGCGCACGATGTTCGGCGCGCCCATCAGCACCTGCAGGCCCTGCTGGTGCGAGGCGCGGGCGGCCGCCTCGGTGGTGGGGAACTCGGCGATGGCGCTGCCCAGCGCGCAGGATTCGGCCACGTGCGCGGCGGTGGCGTCGTCATGGCTGGCCAGCGAGATGCGGCGTGCGCGGCAGTGGGCGGCGATCGCCTCGCGGTTCGGCGCAGCCCAGCGGGCGGACAGGGCGACCTGCTGCTCCTCGTACTCGCTCATCTGCTGGTCGTTGAGGTGGTATTTGCCCTGATAATATTCGCGGTACTTTTCGCGCGAGGCGAACTGGCGCTGGCCTGGCGAGTGGTCCATCAGCGACACCAGCGACACGCCCGGCTTGTCCATCAGCTGTTCGAACAGCGGCAGGGTGCTCTCGTGCGGCAGCTCGCAGCGCAGATGCAGCCGGTGCTCGGCGCGGTTCACCCCGGCGCGCTGGCTGTGGAACACCGCGTCGATCATTTTCTGCAGGTTTTCCAGCCGGTGGCCGCCGTCGCGCACGTCGCCGATCGCCACCGCGTCCAGCACCGTGGTGATGCCGTTGGCCACCATCAGCGCATCGTGGCTGCTCATCGCCGAATGGGCCGGCCAGTCGACGTTCGGGCGCGGGGTGAAGAACTTGTCCAGGTTGTCGGTATGCAGCTCGATCAGCCCCGGCAGCAGCCAGCCGCCGTCGCCGTCCAGCGCCTGCGGCAGCCGGCTCGGGCCGTCGGCGAAGCTGCGGATCACGCCGTCCTGCATCTCCAGCGAGCCTTGCACCACCTGGTCATCCAGCACCAGCTTAACGTTATTGACGATCATCAGAGGGCCTCCAGCGCCTGTGGCGCCTGCATATCATAAAGCCGGTCGGCGACCTGTTGGCGGACGCCTTCATCATGAAAAATGCCGACGATCGCCGCGCCGCGCGCCTTGGCGCGTTCGATAAGCTGCACCACCGCCGCGCTGTTGCGGCTGTCGAGCGAGGCGGTCGGTTCATCCAGCAACAGAATGGGGTAATCGACGATAAAGCCGCGCGCGATGTTCACCCGCTGCTGCTCGCCGCCGGAGAAGGTGGACGGCGCCAGCGGCCACAGGCGCGGCGGCACGTTGAGCGCAGCGAGCAGCGCTTCGGCGCGGTCGCGGCACTCGGCGCGCTCGACGCCCTGTTCCAGCAGCGGCTGCATCACCACCTCCAGCGCGCTGATGCGTGGGATCACCCGCAGGAACTGGCTGACCCAGCCCAGCGTATGGCGGCGCACCGCCAGAATTTGGCGCGCATCGGCGCTGGCCATGTCCAGCCAGTCGCCCTGGTGGTGGATCCAGATATGGCCGCTGTCCGGCAGGTAGTTGGCGTACAGCGAACGCAGCAGGGTGGATTTGCCGCTGCCGGAGTGGCCATGCAGCACCACGCATTCGCCGCCGTGGACCATCAGGTTGGCGTCGTGCAGCACCGGCAGGCGGGTGCCGTACTGCTGATGCAGCACAAAGGTTTTACTGAGATGTTCAACTCGGATTTGCATAGTCATCTGTTATCGCCTTGGGTTACGACAGCACCGAAGAAACCAGCAGCTGGGTGTAAGGATGGTGCGGATCGTCCAGTACTCGGTCGGTCAGGCCGCTCTCCACCACTTCGCCCTGTTTCATCACCAGCAGACGGTGGGCCAGCAGCCGCGCCACGCCGAGATCGTGGGTGACGATCACCGCCGCCAGCTGCATTTCCACCACCAGGTTGCGCAGCAGATCGAGCAGGCGCGCCTGCACCGATACGTCCAGCCCGCCGGTCGGCTCGTCCATAAACACCAGCTTGGGGTGGGTGACCAGGTTGCGGGCGATCTGCAGCCGCTGCTGCATGCCGCCGGAGAAGGTGGTCGGCAGATCGTCGAGGCGCGACAGCGGGATTTCGACGTCTTCCAGCCACTGGCCGGCCTGACGGCGAATGTCGCCATAGTGGCGCTGGCCGATGGCCATCAGCCGCTCGCCGATGTTGCCGCCGGCGGAGACCTGCGGCCGCAGCCCGTCGAGCGGGTGCTGGTGCACCACGCCCCAGTCGGTGCGCAGTAGGCGGCGGCGATCGCTCTCCGCCATGGCGTACAGATCCTGTTCCTGGCCCGCCTGCGGGCGGTAAAGGATCTGCCCGCGCTGCGGCGCCAGCCGCGCGGAGATCGACTTCAGCAGCGTGGTTTTGCCGGAGCCGGATTCGCCGACGATGCCCAGCACTTCACCGGGGTAGATGTCGAACGACACGTCGCTGAAGCCCTTGCCGGGGGCGTACAGGTGGGTGAGCCGGTTCACCGACAGCAGCGGGGTGGTGCTCAAAGGGGTGGAAGTCATCAGTGCTGCGCCTCTTGCGAAGATTGCGCCAGCTGCTGCCGGCAGTAGTCGGTGTCCGAACAGACGAACATGCGGTTGCCCTGATCGTCGAGCACCACCTCGTCCAGGTAGCTGTGGCGCGAACCGCACAGCGCGCAGGGTTCGTCCCACTGCTGCACGCTGAACGGATGGTCGTCGAAGTCCAGGCTCTCCACCTTGGTGAACGGCGGCAGGGCGTAGATGCGTTTCTCGCGCCCGGCGCCGAACAGCTGCAGCGCCGGCATCATGTGCATTTTCGGGTTGTCGAATTTCGGGATCGGTGACGGATCCATCACGTAGCGATCGTTGACCTTCACCGGGTAGGCGTAGGTGGTGGCGATATGGCCGTAGCGCGCGATGTCTTCATACAGCTTCACCTGCATCACGCCGTACTCTTCCAGCGCGTGCATCTTGCGGGTCTCGGTTTCGCGCGGTTCGATAAAGCGCAGCGGCTCCGGGATCGGCACCTGATAGATCAGGATCTGGTCTTCGCGCAGCGCGGTTTCCGGAATGCGGTGACGGGTTTGGATCAGCGTGGCCTCCGGCGTGCGTTCGGTGGTTTCCACCCCGGCGACGCGCTGGAAGAAGCGGCGGATCGACACCGCGTTGGTGGTGTCGTCGGCGCCCTGGTCGATCACCTTCAGCACGTCGGCGCGGCCGATAACGCTGGCGGTGAGCTGGATGCCGCCGGTGCCCCAGCCGTAGGGCATCGGCATCTCGCGGCCGCCGAACGGCACCTGGTAGCCGGGGATCGCCACCGCTTTGAGGATGGCGCGGCGGATCATGCGCTTGGTCTGTTCGTCCAGATAACCGAGGTTATAGCCGGTCAATACTTCACTCATCGCGGGCCTCCTGACGCTCGCTGTATTCCTGCCGCAGCCGCTTGAGCAGCGCCAGTTCGGCCTGGAAGTCGACGTAGTGCGGCAGCTTGAGATGGGAGACGAAGCCGGCGGCCTCGACGTTGTCGGCGTGGGCCAGCACGAACTCTTCGTCCTGCGCCGGGCCGGCGACGCCTTCGCCGTAGTCGGGGCTTTGCAATGCGCGATCCACCAACGCCATTGCCATCGCCTTGCGTTCGGCGCGGCCGAACACCAGCCCGTAGCCGCGGGTGAAGTGCGGCGGATGGTCCTTGGGATCGACGAAGCCGTTGACCATTTCGCACTCGGTCAGCAGGATCTCGCCAATATCGATGGCGAAACCGAGCTCTTCAGGCACGATCTCCACCGAAACGTGGCCGGTGCGGATCTCGCCGGCGAACGGGTGGTTGCGGCCGTAGCCGCGCTGGGTGGCGTAGCCGAGCGCCAGCAGAAAACCTTCGTCGCCGCGCACCAGCTGCTGCAGGCGCGCCGAGCGCGAGCAGGGGTAAACCGGCGGGTTGCGGGTGATGTCGTCCGGCGCGCTGCCGTCGTCTTGTTCCTCCCGCGCCAGCTGCTGGCGACACAATAGATCGAACACGTGGCTGCAGTTGTCCGGCAGCGGTTCGTCGGCCTGCGGCGCGCGCGGCGCCTCGCCTTCCGCCAGCAGCGCGAAGTCCAGCAGCCGGTGGGTGTAGTCGTAGGTCGGCCCCAGCACCTGCCCGCCGGGCAAGTCCTTGTAAACCGCCGAGATGCGCCGCTCCAGCCGCATGTTTTCGCTGGCCAGCGGCTCGCTGACCGCCAGGCGCGGCAGGGTGGTGCGGTAGGCGCGCAGCAGGAAGATCGCCTCCACCAGATCGCCGCTGGCCTGTTTGATGGCCAGCGCCGCCAGCTCGCGATCGTAGATGCCGCCTTCGGTCATCACCCGATCCACCGCCAGCCCCAGCTGCTGTTCGATTTGTTCCGCGCCGAGCGCCGGCAGCGCGTCGTCGCCGCGCCGCAGCTGTTCCTGCAGCTGATGGGCGGCCTCAATGGCTTTTTCGCCCCCTTTTACCGCTACGTACATCAGCACACCTCCACGCGGGTGGTCCGCGGGATCGCCAGCAGGCGATCGCCGCAGGTCAGCAAAATATCCAGCCCCAGCGGGAAGCGCTGCGGACGGTTGACCAGGTAATCGAGCAGCGCCGGCGGCAGACGCGGCGCAATCAGGCGATGATTCTCGATGCCGGGGCCGGTCAGGCGCAGCGCGGTGCCGTTCTCCAGCTCAGCAAGCTGCACCACCACCGTGGCGCCGCATTCCGGCGAGATTTCAGTGCCGTGCGGCAACGCCTGCAGATCGGCGGCCTGCAGCTGCTCATCGAACAAGGCAAAACAGACCTCCTGCGCCGTGGCGGCCAGCGGCGCGCCGCTGTGAAAACGAATGTTGGTTAGCACTCGCTCACTTTTGAGCGCAGCGCACAGCTGCAGCGGCGTTTCCTGATCGGCCAGCGTCAGCAGCGCGGCGGTGCTGGCGGCGTTCAGCGGCGCCCAGGCCGGGCCGGTCGGCAGCGTCACCCGGTGGCCTGGTTCGCTCAAGGCTTTAAGAATCAAACGGAAAGCGTGCTGCGATTGGTCTATCGGTTGCTCAAAACCGGTCAATAAACTCATGGCTTAATCCCCTCGCACCAGCGTAAAGAAGTCCACCCGGCTGGCGGCGATCGCCCGGGCGCGCAGCTGGCGCTGTTCGTGCTGCAGCGCGGCCAGTGGCGCGATCAGCTGTTGTTGCAGGCGTTCGCCGTGTTCCGGCTGTTGCAGCAGCGCATCGGCCAGCGCGCACAGCTCGGCGTGCGCCTTGTCGCGCCCGGCGATGTAGCTGTAGCCGTAGCCGCCGTTGTCCAGCTGCACCACCGCGCGGGTGACCGTCATGTCCCCCAGCACGAAGCGGCGGCCGGTGGCGCCCATGCGCCCTTGCAGCTGGGCCAGGCCGATCTCCGGCGCGCGGATGCTGCGGTAACCCGGGCTGAGGTTCAGCGCCTGCCAGTGGCTGCGCAGCTGCTCGGGCCGGCTGTGCGCCAGCACCGACATCCAGCGTTGTCTCGACTCTAAGGCGTGCATTCAGTGCTCCATCGTCAGTTCAATCATGTCGGCGCGGGCCAGGCTGACGGAGTATTCCGCCACGTCTTCGCCGCCGCTGCGGACGTTAAGGGTGCGCACGCACAGCAGCGGCGCGTGGGTGGCGATCTCCAGCAGCCGGCTCTCTTTGGCCTGCGCGCGGCGCGCGCTGATGCGCGTCTGGCGGCGGGTCAGCGGCTGCCGGAGGTGCTGTTCGATAAACTGGTGCAGCGAACCGCTGTGGAACTGCTGCAGCGCCGGCCACCACTCCAGATCGGGCAGATAGTGATCGATCACGCTCATCGGCACGCCGTTGACCCGGCGCAGGGTGCGCAGGTGGATCACCATTTCGCCTTCTTCACGCGAGAGCGCGCTGGCGACATGCCCATTGCACGGGCGCAAAACAGCGAGTAAGCGCTCACTGGTGGGGTGGCTGCCCTGTTCGAACAGGTTCTGACTGAAGCGGGTATTGGCGTGCAGCGGGTAGTCGTAAGGCCGCATCAGCACCAGAATGCCGACGCCGTGGCGGCGCTGCAGCCAGCCGCGCTCTACCAGCTGATCCACCGCGCGGCGCAGCGTGTGGCGATTGACCTGGTAACGTTCGGCCAGCTGCTGTTCCGAAGGCAGGTAGTCGCCGCAGCGGTATTGCGTGCGCAGCTCCTGTTCTAGCTGCGCGGCGATCTGCTGATAGCGGGTGGGGTAAGTGGTCGGATGTCTAGATAACTCCATCATAATAAAAACCTCGTCATACCGATGGCTGTGCGATGAAGGCGGAAGCGGTGCGTTTCATCGGGCGTCTACCCTGTGGTTTTCACGTTGGCATCATGGTGCCGGGCGCAGATGACAATCGCGTTACGCGTCGGTGGCGAACAGATGAACTATTTAGGACAGCCCGGGCGTGCACGGGCGGCGACGGCGCGCTATGCTGGCGCCTCTGTTGACTGACTCTGGCCGCTACCATGCCGCAACCTCTGAACGCCCCTGAACCCGCCCCACGCGCCTGGCCGCTGTGGAAACCGATCCTGTTTCTGCTGGTGGTGGCCGTCGGCCTCTACTACGTCAAATGGCAGCCTTACTACGGCAAGGCGTTCGTGGCGGCGGACAGCCACTCGATCGGCAAATCGATCCTGGCTGACGGCGCCGCGAGCCCCTGGCTGGCGGCCTGGCAGTACGCGCTGGTCTACTTCACCGCGGTGTGGAAGGCGGCGCTGCTCGGCGTGCTGTTAGGCTCGCTGGTGCAGGTGCTGATCCCGCGCGACTGGCTGGCGCGTACGCTCGGCCACCGGCGTTTTTCCGGCACCGTGCTGGGGGCGCTGCTCGCACTGCCGGGCATGATGTGCACCTGCTGCGCCGCGCCGGTTGCCGCCGGCATGCGCCGCCAGTCGGTATCCAGCGGCGCCGCGCTGGCCTTTTGGCTCGCCAACCCGGTATTGAATCCGGCGACGCTGGTGTTTATGGGATTTGTGCTCGGTTGGCCATTCGCCGCCATCCGTCTGGTGGCGGGCGTGGTGATGGTGCTGGGCATCGCCTGGCTGGTGCAGCGCGTAACCGCCCAGGACCCGCAGCCCGCCGCGCCGCAGCCGCCGGTGATGACGGCGCAGAGCGACGAACGGCCGTTTCTCGCCCGCTGGGGCAAAGCGCTGTGGGCGCTGTTTTGGTCGACCATCCCGATCTACGTACTGGCGGTGCTGGCGTTGGGCGCGGCGCGGGTCTGGCTGTTCCCGCACGCCGACGGCGCCGTCGACAATAGCCTGCTGTGGATCATCGGCCTGGCGATCGTCGGCTGCCTGTTCGTTATCCCCACCGCGGCGGAGATCCCGATCGTGCAGACCATGATGCTGGCGGGCATGGATGCCGGCCCGGCGCTGGCGCTGCTGATGACCCTGCCGGCGGTCAGCCTGCCTTCGCTGCTGATGCTCAACAAAGCCTTCTCCGCCCGGGCGCTGTGCCTGACGGCGGCGCTGGTGGTGCTGTGCGGCGTACTGACCGGCGTGGTGGGGATGGGGTTGTTGTAACTTACCGCTGCTGCTGAGTGGTTCGGTGCTGTCTCAAGGAGGAGATGGAAATGGAGCAGCGGAATAAACCTGAAATGGACGTAGAGGCGATGTTGCTGGAGCAAGCGTTGCGTGAAAGGGTGGATGCCGCCTTTGAACGCTTAAGAAACGGCACCGCGGTTTATCTAAGCCATTCGGAGGTAGAAAAACGAATGGCTGTATTCAAGAAGAAAATCCGGGAACGTTATCGGTGGGGATGTTTAGGAGTGGTTCAGGGCTGGGCTGACGGTCTCTACGGGGAGTAGGTCACAGGTCGTCAGTTTTGAGCGACATGCAGTCCATGTAACGGAGCCAGCGTCATCCCGGATCCTATCAATGTTTGAATGGTATCAGCACTCGACGTCCTAGCAGCCAGTTCTGCTCACTATGAGTCTGTCATGTAAACCAAAACGTGACATCATAGCAACCATGGTGGGTTAGATGGTTTACTGTATCGGCTGAAAGTCTATGATAAATTTGGAGTAAAACCTGCCATACAGATTTGGTAGAACAAAAATAGATACTCAGGAACCTATATAATGCTAACCAGGCAAGTCAGGCAAATCTATCCTCTACAGGAAAAAGATACCCAAACTGTGGTATTTAGTGATTATTTTCACTTTCCGAATATTGTACTGCTTGGTGATCCTGGTGCTGGAAAAACGCACCTCTTCAAACAGTTTGCGGCATTGCAAGAGGCAAAATATCTGACAGTACGTCACTTCTTAAGTGGCGTACCTATTGATAATCAGAAAACGTTGTTCATCGATGCATTAGATGAGAAGAGGAGTGCCAGTAACAGTAGTGACGTTGTAGATGACATCGTCCGTAGGCTTTTTTCCCAAACGCCACAAAATGTCAGAATTTCTTGTCGCTCTCAAGATTGGTTAGGCGAATCAGACTTGTCAGCATTTTTACCCTATTTTGAGCAGACGGGAGGCTATGTTGTTTTACATTTGCAGTCACTCTCAAAAGAAGAGCAAACTGCAATTCTACAAGCTAATGGTGTAGAACACCCCGAAGCGTTTCTGGCTGAAGCAGAAAAACATGATGCCAGCGAATTTCTTTACAACCCACAAAATCTGCTAATGCTGGCTGAAGCCGTTAAAGAAGGAAACTGGCCCCGAACAAGGTCTGAACTTTTCCACTCTGCGACACAGTTCCTTTTAACTGAACATAGCCAAGAGCATACGCGGCTAACTTCAGGAATTTATACCTGCGACGAATTAGAGTATCCTGCTGGATCAATTTGCGCGTTGCGCATATTGAGTGATGTTTCCGGGGTTTCTCTACTTCCGAACGATATCCGACCAGAATACCCCAGTTACAGAACCATCTCGTTCTTCTCACATGAAATAATTAGAGCGGCGTTATCGAGGCGGGTTTTTTCTGCCGGAGATGAGCTTGAAACTGTTGAGTACAGCCACAGGACAATTGCTGAGTATTTAGCGGCAAAATGGTTAGCCGGGATCGTTGACAAAGGGCTACCCATGGGGCGTTTGAGAAGTATGCTGGGATTTGAGGGGTATCCGTCTTCAGAATTGAGAGGTTTACACGCATGGTTAGCGGTCTTTTTACCGCAATACGCCCAGGTATTCATTGAAGCCGATCCTTATGGCGTTCTGACCTATGGCGATGCAGCTTCATTACCGATAGCGGAAAAACAAAATCTACTTGTGGCGCTGTCAAAACTTTCAGAACGTGATCCCTGGTTTAGAAATCACGGTCTCAATTCATATCTGAATGGCTTTGCGACAGTAGAAATGGAAACTCTGTTACGACAGATAATCCGCGATCCTCATTCGTCATTTTCTCTGCGCATGATCGTTTTGGAATCCTTATCGGTAACAACACCGATAGTCGCATTGAGTGATGACTTAATCAATATTGTCAAATCAGAGGATTCCTCGTATGCGGAAAAAGAAGAAGCAATAACAGCATTAATCCATTTTGGAGTACCTGGCCAGAAATTTTCGGTGCGTTTATTTGCGGAGTTAAAAGACAAAAATCACGATAGCATCCGGTTGCGTAACCATATCATTCAGTTGCTTTATAAAGATTACTTTACACCGCAGGATATAGCACAACTGCTGGTTGATACATTAAACATAACCAGTGAGCGATTACCGATAGGCGCATTATGGCGACTGAATGATATTGTACCGACAGCTGATCTGCTCGCTATATTTGAGTATCTTGAACAGTACCATAACGATCACAGTAAAGATTGGGATTCCTCACCTAAGAATCAATATGAAATTGTGCATTTTCTCGAAGCTGGCTTATTGCACATACTGAGCAAGGATAGTAATTATAGTGCGGATCAGATATGGTTGTGCCTAAAAACGTTCTATAGCTACTCCCGTTATCACCACTATCGCAGTTATGATGATTTGCAGAAATCTATCGTTCATGAGATAAAAAATCGTAGCTGGCAATATGAAGATATTATAGATGCCGCCATTCTCTCATTTACACGCCATGATACTCGATACTTGTTCTTACATGAATTTACTGAAAGCACCTTTCATCTTGTCCCTGATGAGCTTTTGCTGGCTCGTTTTATCCACTATTTATCCCATGCTGACGCTGGTTCAGATAAAACTGAATGTATTTATCGACTGACATTTGCGGTCCTTTACCGATGTGCCAAGCCATCCCAAGAAGCGTTTGAGTTTCTTTCCGCGTACTGCCATTTAAATGTAAAGTTGACGACTGTGTTTGAGACCTCCATCGTCTGCGAGATTGACGATTGGCGAGTAAAACATAATATTAGACAAATAGCGTATGAGAAAGAACGAAACGCGGCGCGTTATGAAGATAGGCACAGTTTCGAGTTATGTCGTCAGGAAATTGTGTCGGGCCAACATTTGGGGTGGCTCAAACATATTTCCTATATTTACTATTCGAAATACAGCGATGTTGATGACAAATTGACGCCAGTGCAGCGCTGTGAAGACATATTAGGTGCCGAAAACGTCATTGATGCGATATCCGGTCTTTTAGCGATTTTAAATCGTTCAGATCTGCCCACTATTGACGAGTTGAATTGTGCTTTGCTGAAGAGGGAGTATTACGGATGGTGGTATGCAGTACTGGCAGGAAGCGATGAGTTATTTAAAAAACATCCTGATGTTACACAATGGAACGAAGGTTTATTAACAACGCTATTGACTCTGGATGTTATACTAGCACTTTTCACCAAAGACAATAATGTTGTAAGTGATTATTCATTACCGTGGAAAAGGGATGTGATACTTAACAAAACAGCATTTTTCATCAAAACCTATTACCACATTATCAATTTCTGCATTAGTAATCAGTTGCAACATATCCGTGCACTTAACTATCTGTTAAATGATACCTGCATTCCAATCGACTATACCGTTCCTTTAGTTATGAGACTCGCTAAAGAGCACCCTGATGATGTTCTCCACTTACAAAACCTGGTGGAGTGGTTGTTAGCGCATCCTGAGAGTCATGCAGAGTTATTGCAGTTATCTGAGTTGATGGTAGCGCAACCCTCAAAACTCAAAAATCCAAGTTATCAAATTTGGCTGGTATGTACTTATTTATTCGTTCCAAACCAGTGTCAGGATCTATTTTTATCTGAATCAAAATCCGCGCCGGAAATGATAGCGCTCCTTCGTCAACTATCAGGTAAGGCGAAAAGAGGCCGTGGTAGTAGTGAGCAGCGTTTATCACTAACACAATTGGAAGCGATCATCACTGTCTCTGCTACTCATTTTCCTAATGCAGATCGCGTTGCAAGAAACGACTCTAACTCAGCAACCAATTGGGAGTATGCTGATTTTATCAAAAGATTGATTGATGACGTTTCTTCTTTTTCCTCATACGATGCCGGTGAAGTATTTGAACGTTTATTATTACTGCCAGAATGTACAAGTTACCGGGATTATCTCTTGCACGCCCAAAGCAACCAGAAGGTGCGGTATCGGGAATCACAGTTTCAACACACTAACTGGAAGCAAGCGTTGAATACGCTTAAAAATCAGACCCCAGCTAATGTAATGGATCTCTATGAGTTATTGTTAGATCATTTGCGGGATATCGCTAACCGAATTACTTATGAAAATACCGATATTTATAAACAGTTCTGGAATGAGAATGGCAATGGTCAAATTTTAGTGCCTAAGCCTGAAGAGAGCTGTCGGAATTTTTTTCTGGAGCTGCTTAGAGCACGACTCCATCCGTTACAAATAATCTGTGAGCCAGAAGGCCACATGGTTTCGAGTAAAAGGACTGATATCATCATTTCACTTCCAGGAATAAAGATCCCCATTGAGATAAAGCGTGATTATCACCGGGACGTCTGGAGAGCACTTAACGAGCAACTTGACCAACTTTATACTACCAATCCCGATGCCGCAGGCTACGGCATCTATCTTGTGTTCTGGTTTGGTGCTTCTCGACCAAACGCTATCCCTCGCCCGGAGAAAGACACACCACCCCCAGTAAACGCCACGACAATGGAGGACATTCTTAATGAAGCTGTGCCAATGGTTAAGCGAAACCGCCTGTCTGCGATAGTAATTGACGTATCAGGTGAGGCTCATTCGACTATTGAAACGCAAAAATCATCTATGTAAGGAAAGTGGATCATGATTACAAAAGAACTTGTAGATGAAAGTCTCAATATTCACCGACTGGTTGATAGTGGTGATTTTGACCTGGCATACCAGCAATCCGTTGTATTCCTGGAAAAACTGGGGGAAATAACGGTCAAAGGTGAAAATTATTTTATTGTGCTGGGGAATGTGGCTGGCAGTCTTGTTGATATTGGGCAAATGAGCAACCATAAAAATGCAGCAGAGCTTGGTTTTAAGCTGATGGATGATAACAAGGAAGCATTAGCACATGTACAAGGAGAGAGCCATTTTTATTATAATTATGGTAATGCCTTGTCTAATAAGATAAGTGTCGATAATCCTCACGACCACACATTCCAGTCAATAGAAGAACTTGTTTCGTTAAAAAACATCTACTGGCGAGCCTTTAGATTCTCCTCACAAGAGAGCGAAGAGTTTCAGGCGGAACTGTCCGTTAATCTGGCCAATTCGCTAAGAAGCCAATTTAGGCTGAGTGAGGCACTGAGATATTATGATCTCACTAATCGCAAGGGATTAGATATACCACAGTCTTGGGTCAATCGTTCTGCCGCGCTCATTGAGCTAAACCTTGTTTCATCTTCATACTCCATTAAGCAACTGAAGGAGATACGAAAAGGTTATATTAATGCATCTGTTTCCAAAAAAATTCCTCCACAATGGGAATCATTTTATCTTGGTCGTATAGCACAAATGAACGATAAAATAGAAAAATGTGTATCAGCAGACGGCGAAACGGACGAGCATGATGACATGCTCACGCAACAGGAGTTTGGCGCATTAAGTGCATATAGGCAATTCTGCCTAATAAATTATCTGACGCTGTCCGAGCACGGTCTTTATTGCCCCTGCGTGGGGAGTGCCACCGATGATCTTGTCATCTCTTCTTCTGGTGTAACCGGTGATTTTATTATTCCAATGGAGATGGCATTAAACCGCTTTAAATCGGAGTTTTCACTTGCCCGCCATCTCTATTTTGATTACCTTTATCCTCAGGATACGGATGCTATCAAAGAAGAATGCCATTTTCTGGAGTTACATAATGACGAGATCTTAGGAATTGATATTGAGAAGATCAGAACGGCATTTCGTCTCTGCTTTGGTATTCTCGATAAGATTGCGTTATGTATCTGTGAACTTCACAAAGTTTATCCACCTGCAAAGAAGGGTGGGTTACAGAAAAATATCTATTTTCAAAGCTTCTGGCAGTTAGACGTTGATAACAGAAGACAACGGTTTGAAGATATAAAGTCACCTGGACTTTTAGCATTGTACAGCATTGCTACTGACCTGAATAAAAATAAAGGTGGCGAATTGGCTTTTTATAAAGAGTGGCGAAATGGTCTAGAGCATAAATTTTTGGTGGTACATAAAAGTGATAAAGCAGAAGATCTTTATCAGTCTTATAAATTGATTAAAGATATTCTTTTTATCAAAGAGGATGAGTTTATTCACCATTTCGGTCAGTTGATTCAGATTACCCGTTCAGCAATATTTTCATTTGCTTTTATGGTTAGACATGAAGGTAAGAAACAAAAAAAAGAGAATGTTCCTTATATTACCAATGAACTGCATATGAGAAAGTATTCGTCAGAACCTAAGTAAAAGGCAGCAAGCGAAGCGCAATGTAAACACCCCTGCAAAACTACCCATCCACTATTAGAGAGTCTTTGGCACTCCAGCTTCCGCTTTTGGCACAAAGCCGCCTATCAGATCAGGTTTAGCTCTGTGCCGTAGCCGTATCATGCCGACTTTGGATTAACACATGTCGACACACGTACCGTTAACTCATCGCAACCTATGCACCACCTGGTTGCTGCTGCCGCGCCAGATCAGCGCCGGGTCTTTTAAATCCTGCACGAACTTGCCGTCGACCAGCACGTTGATCCTGTCCACCACCTGCATTTGCTGCGCGTCCAGCTCCGCCAGCCGGTAGCCGGTCCACAGCCAGATATCCTTGCCGGGGCACTCGGCGCGCACCCGTTTCACCAGCGTTAAGATGCTTGGCACGTTGGCCGGATGCAGCGGATCGCCGCCGGAGAGCGACAGCCCCTGGCGCGGCACGCGGGTATCGTTCAGATCGGCGATGATGCGGTCTTCCAGCGCTGGGGTAAACGGCTGGCCGGAGTTGAGCCGCCAGGTGCTTTTGTTGTAGCAGCCGGGGCACTGGTGCACGCAGCCGGCGACAAACAGCGTGCAGCGGGTGCCGGGGCCGTTGACGACGTCGATCGGGTAATACTGGTGATAATTCATGTGAGGCCTGCCCATCAGGCTATTTTACTGGCCATTTTGCCTCCGGGCAGGGCTCCCAATCCTCACGTACTGCGTGTACGCTGCGGTTGGTGTGCGCTGGCCGAAGGCAAACTGGCTGTGACAATCACGCCTGATGAACAGGCTTCTGCCTAGGCTGCACGGCGCTTTTCAGCCGAGCTGCCCGTTGCCGAGGTGTTTCACCCGGCGTTTCACCTCTTCCTGCTTGCCGGCGTTGAACGGCCGGGCATCGGGGCTGCCGAGATAGCCGCACACCCGGCGGGTGACCGAGACCTTGGCCGAGTCGTGGTTGCCGCATTTCGGGCAGGTGAAGCCTTTGCTGGTGCAGGAGAATTCACCGGTGAAGCCGCATTCGTAGCACTCGTCGATCGGCGTGTTGGTGCCGTAGTAAGGCACCCGGGTGTAGCTGTAGTCCCACACGTCTTCCAGCGCCTTCAGGTTGTGCTGCAGGTTCGGGTATTCGCCGTAGCAGATGAAGCCGCCGCTGGCCAACGGCGGGTAGGGCGCTTCGAAGTCCAGCTTGTCGTACGGATTGACCTTCTTCTCCACGTCGAGGTGGAAGCTGTTGGTGTAATAGCCCTTGTCGGTGACGCCCGGCACCACGCCGAAATCGGCGGTGTCCAGCCGGCAGAAGCGATCGCACAGGTTCTCGCTCGGCGTGCTGTAGAGGCTGAAGCCGTAGCCGGTCTCGTCTTTCCAGGCGTCGACGGCGGCGCGCAGCCGCGCGACGATCGCCACCGCTTTGGCGCGCAGCGCCTCGTCGTCATACACGTGGTTCTCGCCGCCGAACAGCGCATTGATGGTCTCGTGCAGGCCGATGTAGCCCAGCGAAATTGAGGCGCGGCCATTCTTGAAGATATCCGCGATGTTGTCGTCGGCCTTGAGCCGCACGCCGCAGGCGCCTTCCATGTACAAGATTGGTGCCACCCGCGCCTTGATGCCTTCCAGCCGGGCGATGCGCGTCATCAGGGCCTTTTTCGCCAGCTGCAGGCGCTGTTCCAGCAGCGCCCAGAAGCGCGACTCATCGCCCATCGCCTCCAGCGCGATGCGCGGCAGGTTGAGGCTGATGACGCCGATGTTGTTGCGGCCGTCGTGCACCAGTTCGCCGTCCTGCTCGTAGGTGCCGAGGAAGCTGCGGCAGCCCATCGGCGTTTTGAACGAGCCGGTGACTTTAACCACTTGATCGTAGTTGAGGATGTCCGGGTACATGCGCTTGCTGGCGCACTCCAGCGCCAGCTGCTTGATGTCGTAGTTCGGATCGCCGTACTGGTGGTTGAGGCCGTCGCGGATGGCGAACACCAGTTTGGGGAACACGGCGGTCTTGCGGTTTTTGCCCAGCCCGGCAATGCGGTTTTTCAGGATCGAGCGCTGGATCAGGCGCGACTCCCAGCTGGTGCCAAGGCCGAAGCCGAAGGTGACGAACGGCGTCTGGCCGTTGGCGGTGTGCAGGGTGTTGACCTCGTACTCCAGCGACTGGAAGGCGTCGTAACACTCTTTCTCGGTGCGCGCCATGGCATAGCCTTTGGCATCCGGGATCTGCCATTCTTCCGCCACCTGCAGGTGTTTGCGGAAGCTCTCGTCGACGAACGGCGCCAGAATTTCATCGATGCGGTTGATGGTGGTGCCACCATAAATATGGCTGGCGACTTGGGCGATGATCTGCGCGGTCACGGCGGTGGCGGTGGAGATCGACTTCGGCGGCTCAATCTCGGCGTTGCCCATCTTGAAGCCGTTGGTCAGCATGCCTTTCAGATCGATCAGCATGCAGTTGAACATCGGGAAGAACGGCGAGTAGTCGAGATCGTGGTAGTGAATTTCGCCGCGTTCATGGGCCAGCACCACGTCGCGCGGCAGGATGTGCTGCTTGGCGTAGTGTTTGGCGACGATGCCCGCCAGCAGGTCGCGCTGGGTGGGGATCACCTTGCTGTCCTTGTTGGCGTTTTCGTTCAGCAGCGCGCGGTTGCTCTGCTCGACCAGGCCGCGAATTTCCTGGTTCAGGCGGCCGCGCAGCTCGCGCGCCACGTCGCGATCGTGGCGGTATTCGATATAGGCGCGCGCCAGCTGTTTGTACTCGCCGGCCATCAGCTGGTTTTCCACCGCCTGCTGGATCTCGTGGATATCGACGCGCGGCTGCAGCTCCATGCGCTGAGCGACCACGCGGGCGACGGTAGCGCAGTAGTCGGCGTCGACCACGCCCACCGCCAGCGCGGCGCGCTCGATGGCCTGCGCGATGCGCGCTTCGTCAAAAGGTACCTGGCAACCGTCCCGCTTAATCACTACTGGTTTCACGTTGTACTCCTTGTTCCCCGAGGGAGCGTTCATACCCGCCTGGCATGGCGAGCAACCGTCAAATTTCGCTTATCCACAGGGCAAAGCCGCAGCGCGCAAGGGCTGTGGCGGCGTGTGGATGATTTTGTGGATAACTACTATATATAGGCGTTCGCAATTCTTAATGCACTATATATAGATATTGGCGCGATTCTTTTGATGTAGAACAAGGAAAACGGAAGAGCGTGTGCAAGCTGAACAGACGTCAATCGCCGGCTGGCCGATCGCGAAAATGTTCCAGCAGAAAATCGACCCAGACGCGCACCCGCGGCGGCAGATCCGCCGAAGCGTAATAGAGCCACAGCTGCACCGGACGCGGCCAGCATTCCGCCAGCACCGGCCGCAGCGTGCCCT
This sequence comes from Serratia sp. 201, assembly GCF_037027545.1. Classification (NCBI taxonomy): domain Bacteria; kingdom Pseudomonadati; phylum Pseudomonadota; class Gammaproteobacteria; order Enterobacterales; family Yersiniaceae; genus Serratia; species Serratia sp. 201. The sequence continues at coordinate 237,539 of NZ_JAXCHC010000004.1, forward strand.
GTTCGAAGTGCTTATCGAGGTACCAGCGCGCCAGGTTGACGATGCCCAGCCCGGCCAGCGCCGCATCCAGCAACATCTCCGGGCGGCTGACCACCAGCCGGCCGTTCAGATCCAGCGCCAGCGTTTCGCCCTGATGGCGCAGCTGCCATTTGACGTGGCGGCCGTTGGCCGGGTTGCGGTGCAGCAGGCAGTCGTGCCGCAGCAGATCGTGCGGCGTTTGCGGTTCACCGCGCCGCGCCAGATAGTCCGGCGACGCCGCCAGCACCATGTGCATCGGGTAGAGCGGGCGGGCCACCAGCCGGCTGTCGGGATCGACCCGGCTGCCGATGCCGACGTCGAAACCTTCGCCCACCAGATTCACCACCCGGGCATCCAGCGACAGATCGAGATCGATCTGCGGGTAGCGTGCCAGAAATTGCGGGATCAACGGCATCAGCATCTGGCGGCCGAAGCCGGGGATCATCGTGACGCGCACCACGCCGGCAGGCGCCTGCCGTTCGCCGCCGGCGCTTTCCAGCGTCGCCGCCAACGCCTGCCACAGCGGCGCCACCTGTGCCAGCAGCGCTTTGCCCTCGTCGGTCAGCAACACGTTGTGGGTGTTGCGCTGAAACAGCCGCAGCGCCAGCTTTTCTTCCAGCGCGCGGATGTTTTTGCTGACCGCCGCCGGCGTCACGCCCAGCTGGCGGGCGGCGGCGGAGAAATTTTGCGCCTGCGCGGCGGCGAGGAAGGCCGGCAACAGGCGATGCACGTCAAAGGGCAGCGACATAGTGGTTGATACTTTCGGTTGAAATTGAAGTGACCTCTAACAGCCTACACCCGAAGCGGCGGAAATGGAAAAATGCCCTCATCTTCTTATGACCGAGGAATCGTTATGCCACGCATTTTAGTGTTAACTGCCCACCGCACCCCCGACGAGTCGCGCATTAATAAGGCGCTGATCGAGGCCGTACGCCCGCTGCCTAACGTTACCGTACATGAGCTGATCCGCGCGTACCCGGATTATCGCATCGACGTGGCGCGCGAACAGGAGTTGCTGCAGAGCCATGATGCGGTAGTGATGCTGTTCCCGTTTTACTGGTACAGCTCGCCGGCGATCCTCAGCGAATGGCAGGATGCGGTATTAACCTACGGTTTCGCCTACGGCAGCGAGGGCACTAAACTGCACGGCAAGCCGTTGCAGCTGGTGGTGAGCACCGGCGGTAACGCGCAGGCTTATACGGCGGAAGGGTACAACCGTTATCCGGTGCAGGATCTGCTGCTGCCGTTCCACGCCATGGCCAACCTGACCGGCATGGATTACCTGCCGCCGCATTTGGTGCAGGGTGTATTCGACATGAGCGACGAACGCCTGGCGCAAGAGGCCGCCGGGGTGGTGGCGCTGCTGGGGAAATGGTAGGGCGCAGCGCTCGCCGCGCCCTGCGGGGTTAGTCTTCGAGTAGCCACCACACCGCTTCGAACGGCCGCAGCGTCAGCGCCTGCGGCTGGTCCGCCGAATCGGCGTAGTTGCTCATCAGCGGGCGCCATTGCGCGGAGGCTTCCACGCCTTCCGCCGCCCAGGCCAGCGGTTCGCGGCTCAGGTTGGCCACCACCAGCAGGCGCTGGCCGTTCCAGCTGCGCTGATAGCACCACAGCGCCGGGTGTTCCGGCGCCAGATCCTGATAGTCGCCGTGGGTCAGCAGCGGATACTGCTTGCGCAGGGTGATCAGCTGGCGGTAGGCGTAAAACACCGAGTCGAGATCGGCCAGCGCCGCGTCGGCGTTGATCTGCGGGTAGTTCTCGGCGCAGCCGATCCACGGCGTGCCGGTGGTGAAACCGGCGTGGGGCGCGGCGCTCCACTGCATCGGCGTGCGGCCGTTGTCGCGCGATTTGTCGGCCAGGATCGCCAGCAGCTCCGCGTCGCTGCGGCCCTGGGCGCGCAGTTCGGCGTACATGTTCAGGCTTTCCACGTCGCGATACTGTTCGATGGCGCGGAAGCCGGGGTTGGTCATACCGAGTTCTTCGCCTTGATAGATATAAGGCGTGCCCTGCATGCCGTGCAGCACCATCGCCAGCATTTTGGCGGCCGGCACCCGCAGTGCGCCTTCATCGCCGAAGCGCGACACGATGCGTGGCTGATCGTGGTTACACCAGAACAGCGCGTTCCAGGCGCGGTTATGCATCCCTTGCTGCCAGTGGCGGAAGATCTGCTTCAGTTCCACGTAATCCGGCGCCGCCCGCGTCCATTTTTCACCGCCGGCGTAGTCCACCTTCAGGTGGTGGAAGTTGAAGGTCATCGACAGCTCTTCGCCGCTCTGCGCCGCGTACTGCTGGCAATGCTCAAGCGTGGTGGAGGACATCTCGCCCACCGTCATCAGGCCGCGTGGTTGGAACACCTCGCGGCTCATCTCCTGCAGGAACTCGTGAATGCGCGGGCCGTCGGTATAGAAGCGGCGGCCGTCGCCCTGGCTGTCGGACGGGAAGTCCTGCTGCTTGGACACCAGGTTGATCACGTCGAGGCGCAGGCCGTCGACGCCTTTGTCCGCCCAGAACTGACACACTTTCTTCAGCTCTTCGCGCACCGGTGGGTGTTCCCAGTTGAGATCCGCCTGCTCGGCGGCGAACAGGTGCAGGTAATACTGGCCGCTGTCGGCGTGCCATTGCCAGGCGTTGCCGCCGAACTTGGAGCGCCAGTTGTTCGGCGGCGTTTCACCGTCGCCGTCGCGCCAGACGTAGAACTGACGATACGGGCTGTGGCGATCCTGCGCGGCTTTGAACCACGGGTGCTCGGTCGAGGTGTGGTTGAACACCATGTCCATCACGATGCGGATACCGCGCTGGTGGGCGGCGGCGATCAACTGCTCGAAGTCGGCCATCGTGCCGTAAGCCGGATCGATGGCGCAGTAGTCCGCCACGTCATAGCCGTTGTCTACCTGCGGCGATACGTAGACCGGCGTCAGCCAGATGGCGTCGACGCCCAGTTCCTGCAGATAGTCCAGCCGCCGGGTCACCCCGGCCAAATCGCCGTAGCCGTTGCCGGTGCTGTCCTGAAAACTCTTCGGATAAATTTGGTAGATGACGCCGTTCTGCCACCAGGGGGTTGGGTTGCTCATAGTTCAATACCTTTGAATCGTGACAACGAGCCCGCGTGAGCGGGCCCCTACATTCATCTTGCGTCAATCAAACCGGCAGCTCGCCGCGGGCGGCCTTGCGTTTGTAGACCATGATGGTCAGCACCAGCGGGATGACGATCGCCACCAGAATCGCCAGCGAGTAAATCAGCCAGAACTGCGGCTTGATAGACAGAATGCCCGGCAGGCCGCCGACGCCGATGCCGTTGGCCATCACGCCGTCCAGCCCGCAGATAAGGCCCGCGATCGCGGAGCCGATCATCGCGCACAGCATTGGGAAGCGGTATTTGAGGTTGATGCCGTACATCGCCGGTTCGGTCACGCCGAGGTAGGCGGAGATCGCCGCCGGCACCGAGATTTCACGCTCGTTGGCCTTGCGGCTGATGATGATGATGCCGAGCACCGCCGAGGCCTGCGCGATGTTGGACAGCGCAATCAGCGGCCACACCGGGGTGCCACCCATGCTCTGGATCATCTGCATGTCGATAGCCAGCGTGGTCTGGTGCACGCCGGTGATCACCAGCGGCGCATACAGGAAGCCGAACAGCGCGGCGCCCACCGGCGCGAAGCTGCCGGTCATCACCGATTTCACCGCCCAGGCGACGCCGTCGCCGATCATGCGGCCGAACGGCCCGATCAGCGCGTGTGCCAGGAACACCGCCAGCAGCAGCGAGACCACCGGCACCACCACCAGATAGAGATAGTCGGGAACGATCTTTTTCAGCCGGGTTTCGATCCAGCCCAGCGCCATGCCCGCCAGGATCGACGGGATCACCTGCGCCTGATAGCCCACTTTCTGGATCACGAACCAGCCGAAGTTCCACACTTCCGGCGTTTGCTGGCCGAGCAGGTAGGAGTTCATCAGCTGCGGCGACACCAGGGTGACGCCCAGCACGATGCCGAGCACCGGCGTGCCGCCCATCTTTTTCACCGTCGACCAGCAGATGGCCACCGGCAGGAACATGAAGATCGCTTCACCGAGCAGCCACAGGAAGTCGTAAACGGTTTTCCACGCCGGGTGCATCTGCGCCAGCGTTTGGCCGTCGGACATCGGGATGTCGCCGATCACGTTGCGGAAGCCGAGGATCAGACCGCCGCTGATCAGCGCCGGCAGCAGTGGGAAGAAGATCTCGGCGAAGTGGGAGATGGTGCGCTCAGTCCAGGTCATGTTCTGGCGCGCGGCCACCTTGGCCTGCTCCTTGTCGGCCTCGTTGACGCCGGTGCTGGCGATCAGCGCCTGATAGTAGTCGCCGACGTCGGTGCCGATCACCACCTGGAACTGCCCGGCGTTGGTGAAGCAACCCTTGACCATCGGCAGCGCTTCGATCTCTTTCGGTTTCGCCTTGTTGGGATCGTTGAGGACGAAACGCAGCCGGGTAATGCAATGGCTGACGGTGGCGATGTTCTCGCGGCCGCCGACCAAAACAATCAGGCGATCAATATCCTGCTGTTTTACTTTGCTCATTATGGGATACCTGCAGAGGTGTTGACTGAGTAATGATCAAAGCTTAGCCACTCGGCTTTTTGAATGAAATGGGAACGTTCCCGGATTGGGGCGAGGATCACAAAATGACAAAAAATGGTCAACTTCTCATCAGGTCGTCAGGAAAGTTTGCTGGGCACCACCAGGCGGCGGATCCCCTGTTCGCCACTGAGCTGTGCCAACAGCTGCTGCGCCGCCAGCAGGCCGGCGCTGCCGTAGCCGAACTCCACCGACAGGGTGTCGGGGAACAGGAAGCTGAGCAGCGGGGTGTTGCCGATGGCGCATACCTGGATGGCGCGCGTCGGCTGTTGTTGCAGGTATTTGATCGCCCCCAGGGCGATGCTGTCGGAGGCGCAAATCAGCGCGCTGGTGTGCGCGTCAATCACTTCGGCGGCGTGCTGGAAACCGCTCTGGTAGCTCAGTTCGCCCAGCGTGGCGCGCGGCGTGAGCGTGAGGCGTTCACAGGCGTCGAGATAGGCCTGGTAGCGGCGTTGGCCGGTGGTGGCGTCGCTGAGCTGCACCCCCAGATAGCCGATATGCCGATGCCCTTGCCGATACAGGCGATCCATCAACAGGTTCACCGCGCCGGCGTCGTCATAGCAGACAGACGAGAAGCCGTCGTATTCGCGCACCATCACCACCATTTTTTCCTGCCACGGCTTGAGCATCGCCGCGGTCAGGCCGGTGAAGCCAAACAGGATCACGCCGTCGACGTTGCGCTGATGCAGCACGTGCAGATGCTCCTGCACCAGGCGAGTTTCGAACTGGCTCTCCATCACGATCGGATCGAAGCCCTGCTGGTACAGCAACGGCAGCATGGTGCGCACCGCCTGGTTTTCCGACGGCGAATCGAGACGGGAAACGATAATGCCCACCACTTTGTCGCTCTGGCCGCGCATGGCGCGTGCCGACTTGGAGGGGGTAAACCCTTGCTGACGGATCACCGCTTCCACCCGTTCACGGGTTTGCGGGCTCACGCTGCCTTCATTGTTCAACACGCGTGAGACGGTGGATTTACCTACGCCGCTCAGGCGTGCGATGTCCTTGATGGTCAGCCGGTTTTGCATGGTTTACTTTTCGTTGAAGTGGACAGGCGTAACATAACGGCCTGTAAAACAATGCCCGTCAGCATAGCTCATTTTCCGACGCGGATCTTGATGCAAAACGGGATTGTTGCACTGCGCTGAACGGCCGCTCCTGCCGCTCTGTTTTTCCCTTTACCGGAGGTGATCCCCCATATGGACCCCGACCCGACTGCTTTAGACACTCACTCGGTTCTCCGGTAAAACCTCTCCGCCTGGCGCTGCTGTTTTACCGGTGAAGTACATCACGGTAACCGGTAGCGCGCGCTTCGTCGTTCGCTCCTGCTGCTGAAAAAAAATAATAAGGATCTGCGTTGGCAGAGGCTTTTGGCGCACCCGCCATCCGCCCGGCCGATGACGATCCCCGTTTACCCGCTGCCGTGAGGCACCGGGCGACGAGGTGCGAACCATGAAACTGAAAAAACTCCCCCGCCAGCTGCTGGGCCTGTTCGCCCGCGGCCTCCCGCGCCGTTTGGTGCGTCGCGACAGTCTGCTGGACAGCGTCGGCGGCGCTGCGCGCGATATGCCGGCCGGCCTGGCTCAGCAGCGGCTGGCATGCGCCGCCGCAGAAACGATGCAGCTGTTTGAGCGTTTCCACAGCCACCCGGAAGGCATTACCGCCCATGAGGCGGAGCAGGTGCGCCAGCGCTGCGGCGAGAACGTCATCGACGATCAGCAGAAAGAGGCCTGGTGGCAACACCTCTGGCACTGCTACCGCAACCCGTTCAACCTGCTGCTGACCGCGCTCGGCATGATTTCTTACGCCACCGAGGATCTCACCGGCGCCTTGGTGATCGCGCTGATGGTGCTGATCTCCACGCTGCTGAACTTCATCCAGGAGGCACGATCCAACCGGGCGGCCGACGCACTGAAGGCCATGGTGAGCAACACCGCCACGGTGATCCGCAGCGATGCGCTCACCGGCAAGAGTGAGCACGTGGAGCTGCCGATCGCGCAGCTGGTGCCGGGCGACATCATCAAGCTGGCGGCCGGCGACATGATCCCGGCGGATCTGCGCGTGCTGTCGGCCAAGGATCTGTTCATCAGCCAGGCGGCGCTGACCGGTGAATCGCTGCCGGTGGAAAAATCCGCGGCGCCGCAGGCGTTGGCGGCCGATCCGCTCGACTGCCAGAACCTGTGCTTCATGGGCACCAACGTGGTCAGCGGCACCGCGCTGGCGATGGTGATTGGCACCGGCGGCGGTACCTATTTCGGCCAGTTGGCGCAGCGCGTCACCAGCCAGGATGAGCAGCCGAACGCCTTCCAGAGCGGCATCAGCAAGGTCAGCTGGTTGCTGATCCGATTTATGCTGGTGATGACGCCGATCGTGCTGCTGATCAACGGCTACACCAAGGGCGACTGGTGGGAGGCGGCGCTGTTCGCGCTGTCGGTGGCGGTCGGGCTGACGCCGGAGATGCTGCCGATGATCGTCACCTCGACGCTGGCCAAAGGGGCGGTGAAACTGTCGCGCCAGAAGGTGATCGTCAAACGTCTGGACGCCATCCAGAACTTCGGCGCGATGGACATTCTGTGCACCGACAAGACCGGCACCCTGACTCAGGACAAGATCGTGCTGGAGCGCCATACCGACGCGTTCGGCGCCAGCAGCGAGCGGGTGCTGCGCTACGCCTGGTTGAACAGCTTCTACCAGACCGGGCTGAAAAACCTGCTCGACGTGGCGGTGCTGAGCTGCGCGGAGCAAAATCAGCAGCCGCAGGCGCTGCAAAACTACCGCAAGGTGGATGAGATCCCGTTCGATTTCGTCCGCCGCCGCATGTCGGTGGTGGTGGCCAAAGACAACGAGTATCACGAGCTGGTGTGCAAGGGCGCGCTGGAAGAGATGCTGGCGATTTGCAGCCACGTGCGCCACGAAGACGAGGTGATCCCGCTGAGCGAGGCGCTGCTGGCGAGGATCCGCCGCATCACCGACGATCTCAACCAGCAGGGGCTGCGGGTGGTGGCGGTGGCCAACAAGATCCTGCCGGCGCAAACCCATGAATACGGCGTGGCGGACGAGTCGGATCTGATCCTCGAAGGCTACGTCGCCTTCCTCGATCCGCCGAAGGAAAGCACCGCGCCGGCGCTGGCGGCGCTGAAACAGAACGGCGTCACGGTGAAGATCCTCACCGGCGACAACGAGCTGGTGGCCGCCAAAGTGTGCCGTGACGTCGGGCTCGAGGCCGATCATCTGCTGCGCGGCAGCGAGATCGAGCAGATGGACGACGAGCAGCTGGCGCAGGCGGCGGCGCGTACCACGGTGTTCGCCAAGCTGACGCCGCTGCACAAGGAGCGCATCGTCAAACTGCTGCGCCGCCAGGGGCACGTGGTGGGCTTTATGGGCGACGGCATCAACGACGCGCCGGCGCTGCGCGCGGCAGATATCGGCATCTCCGTCGATTCGGCGGTGGACATCGCCAAGGAAGCGGCGGACATCATCCTGCTGGAAAAAAGCCTGATGGTGTTGGAGCAGGGGGTGATCGAAGGGCGCCGCACCTTCGCCAACATGCTGAAATACATCAAGATGACCGCCAGCTCCAACTTCGGCAACGTGTTCAGCGTGCTGATCGCCAGCGCCTTCCTGCCGTTTCTGCCGATGTTGCCGCTGCATCTGTTGATTCAGAACCTGATGTACGACATCTCGCAGATCGCCATCCCGTTCGATAACGTCGACGACGATCAGATCACCCAGCCGCAGCGCTGGAATTCCGCCGATCTGGGGCGGTTTATGGTGTTCTTCGGGCCGATCAGTTCAATTTTCGACGTGCTGACCTTCAGCCTGATGTGGTGGGTATTCAAGGCCAACACGCCGGAAATGCAGACGCTGTTCCAGTCCGGCTGGTTCGTGGAAGGGCTGCTGTCGCAAACGCTGATCGTGCACATGATCCGCACGCGCAAAATTCCGTTTATCCAGAGCCGCCCGTCCTGGCCGCTGTGCATCATGACGCTGGCGGTGATCGCCACCGGCATCGGCCTGGTATTCTCGCCGCTGGCCGGCTTCCTGCAGCTGCAGGCGCTGCCGCTCGGTTACTTCCCGTGGCTGGTGCTGATCCTCGCCGGTTACATGGTGCTGACCCAGTGCGTGAAAGGCTGGTTCGTGCGCCGCTACGGCTGGCAATAACCCGTTCGCCCCCTCCGGCCGGGAGGGGGCAACTGTGATCCCGTCCGCTTTTTCACCGCAACGGTTGGACATCTGTTCTGTGCTGAGTCTTTATCTACAGCGTTGGCTGTTTTCCCCTGCGCCTTTCAAGCCACCGCGTTGTTGGCTGTACGCCCGCCCCCCAGTGACTTAGCAGACCTAAGCGCCTGGGGATGCGGGCGCTTGCCGCCTAGCGGTGGTTTGAAATTCATTGGGGATATTTTGTTTTTTTCCTCTGAGGAATTTCCGATGCACAGACCTTTCCGTTATACGCTACTGGCTTCATCGTTATGGTTTTCTTGCGGCGCGCTGGCGCAGCCGGCGGGTGATTTGCCGCTGATGCCCTGGCCGCAGCAGGTGGAAGTGACGCAACCGGCGGGCAAGCTGGTGCTGGATCGCCGATTGTCTCTGACGCTGCAGGGTGATGATTTGGGCGACGCGCTGCCGCGCTGGCGCCAGCGCATCGAGTTGCAGACCGGCTGGACGCTGGCGCTGAGGGAAGAAGCAAACGGCGCGGCGATCAAAGTGGTGATCAAGGACCGGGTGGCGGCGCAGCCGCTGCCGGGCAGCGATGAGAGCTACCGGCTGGCGGTCACGCCGCAGGGCGCCACGCTGACCGCCAACACTCGCTTTGGCGCGCTGCGCGGCATGGAGACCCTGCTGCAGCTGCTGCAGACCGACGGGCAAAACACTTTCCTGCCATTGGTGGATATTCGCGACGTGCCGCGTTTTCCGTGGCGCGGCGTGCTGCTGGATTCGGCGCGCCATTTCCTGCCGCTGCCGGACATTCTGCGCCAGCTTGACGGCATGGCGGCGGCCAAGCTCAACGTATTCCACTGGCACCTGACCGACGATCAGGGCTGGCGCTTCGCCTCCGAGCATTACCCCAAATTGCAGCAGCAGGCCAGCGACGGCCAGTTTTACACCCGTGAGCAAATGCGGCAGGTGGTGGCTTACGCCACGGCGCGCGGCATTCGCGTGGTGCCGGAGATCGACATGCCGGGGCACGCCTCCAGCATCGCGGTGGCCTATCCCGATCTGATGAGCGCGCCGGGGCCGTATCGCATGGAGCGCGAGTGGGGCGTGCATAAGCCGACGCTCGATCCGACCCGCGACGAGGTGTATCAGTTTGTCGATACGATCGTCGGCGAGCTGGCGGCGATCTTCCCCGATCCTTATCTGCACATCGGCGGCGACGAAGTGGACGCCAGCCAGTGGCGGGCATCGCCGTCGATTCAGGCGTTTATGCAGCAGAACGGGCTGGCGGATACCCATGCGCTGCAGGCCTACTTCAACCAGAAGCTGGAAAAGATCCTCGAGAAGCACCAGCGGCAGATGGTCGGCTGGGATGAGATCTACCATCCGTCGCTGCCGCGCTCGATCGTCATTCAATCCTGGCAGGGGCAAGACTCGCTGGGCGCCAGCGCGCAGGACGGCTATCAGGGCATCCTCTCCACCGGTTTCTACCTCGATCAGCCGCAAAGCACCGCCTATCACTACCGCAATGAAATTCTGCCGCAGCCGCTGGGGGTTGAGACGGCGGTGCAACCCGGCGAGCAGGCGCAAAGCTGGCGTTTCAGCATGCCGCGTCTGAAGGGTAGCGCGGTGGAGGGCAGCTTCACGCTGATCGAGGGCAAGCAGGGCTGGCGCGGCTTTATCGATTTCAACGGCAAGTCGCGCCGCGCGGTGCACGACATCGTCTGGCGCACGCCGCAGCAGGTGACGTTCCGCGTCGATACCTGGATGGGCGACACGCGGCCGGTGGTCACGCTGCAACAGGACAAGCTCAGCGGCTATACGCTGGTCGGCAACGTGCGTTACCCCACCAGCGGCGACAAGCTGGCGGCGGCGCCGGCGGGCAAGATGCCGGTGGTGCCGGACGAGAAAGGGCAGGCCAATATTCTCGGCGGTGAAGCGGCGCTGTGGGCGGAAAACGTGCGCGCGCCGCTGATCGATCTCAAGCTGTGGCCGCGCGCCTTCGCGGTGGCGGAGCGGCTGTGGTCGGCGCAGGACGTTACCGACGAAAGCAACATGTACCGGCGGCTGGCGGCGATCGACGCCTGGTCGGTGGTGTCGGTCGGCCTGCAGCAGCATGCGGAAACGGCGCGCGAATTCACCCGGCTGAGCAACAGCGTGCAGATCGCGCCGCTACAGATCCTGGCCGAGGCGGTGGAACCGGCGCAGTATTACACCCGGCAGCACCTGAAGTTCCAGGCCGGCAACTATCATCAGTTCGAACCGCTGAACCGCTTTGCCGATGCGCTGCCGCCGGAGAGCGGCGCGGTGCGTGACATGCATGCCCAGGTTGCGGCTTTGCTGAAGGATAAGCGCGATAAGGCGGCGGCGCAGGCGCTGCGCGAACGGCTGCAGCGCTGGCAGGCGAACGGCGCGGCGCTGCAAACGGCGATCGCGGGCAACCGCACGCTGCGGGAGCTGGCGCCGGTGGCGCAGGACGTCGATGCCCTGGCCGTATTGGGGTTAACGCTGCTGGATCGCCATCAGCAGGACAAACCGCTGAGCCGGGCCGAGGCCGAACAAGCGCAGCGCCGGCTGGATGCGGCGGCGCAGACGCGCGACGAAGTGGTGATTGCCGCGGTGTACCCGCTGGAGGCGCTGCTGCGGGGGCTTAAAACGGAGTGAGGGTGACGGGGCTCGGCCAGTTGAGCCCCGGTTTCATTACGCCTGTAGCGACAGCGGCGCATACCCGATGGCGTGCTGCAGGTAATTCAGCAGCAGCTGGCGGGTGAAGCGCGGCTCATCGATACCGCTGCCCTGCAGGAAGCGTTGCAGGTTGCTGCAGTCCCACCGATAGGTGTCTTGATAGAGCTCCACCGTCGATAGCTCGTCCACCATAGGATCCTTGAACAGGCTGAGCAGCGGGTACAGCGGCGCGTCGCTGTCGTTTTCCCATTGGGCCCGCCACTGTGCGAAGGGCAAGGGACGAAAACGATAACCGAACTCGCGCTCCAGCAGGCTGAAAAACTCACGCAGCGTCAGATTATTGTCACCTTGATGGATCAGGTTGAATTTCTGCCCCAGCGCCTGCGGATTGCGAGAGACGTGGGCGATGGCCCGGGTCATGTAATCCACCGTGGTCAACCCTTCGCGCATATCCCGTAAATCCGGCACCGTGCCGCTGCTGATGCAGGTTTTCACCAGCCGTCCCCACCATTGATAATCGGCGTTGACGCCGGTACGGCTGTGGCAGGTGGCGTAGCCCAGGCGGAAGGTCATCAGCGGCAGGCCTTGCGCCGCCGCCAAATCGGCAATTTTCTCCATCACCCATTTGCTGCGCACGTAGCCGATATCGCGGCTGACCGCCGGCAGGTTTTGGTCGATATCGTCGCTTTCCCGCATCACCCGCTTGCCGGTGTGCAGATGCCCCCAGCTGTATACGGAGATGGTCGACAGCAGCATCAGCGGCTTGGTGCGGCTATGCGCCGCGAAGCGAATGATTTCCCGCAGGCCCTGCACGTTGTCGCGCTTCATGTAGGCGTAAGGCTGGATAAAATTCACCGCGCTGGCCGAATGGTAAATCAGATCGATATCTCGGCTTAACGCCCTGTAGGCCGCCGGCGTCAGCGAAAAGTCGTGTTCCGCTACGTTGCCAGGCACGATATGAATGCGCGCGTGCTGGCTGGCGTTCAGCGCGATCCGGTAGCGCTGCAGCACCGCCTCCAGCCGCTGTCTCGGCGGCAGTTTGGCGCCGTCGCGCACCAGACAGTACAGCTCGGCGTCGGTGGTGCGCAGCAGATCGGCCAACAGATGCGCGCCGACGAAGCCGGTGGCGCCGGTCAGCAAAATGGCGCGCGGCGCGCTGATTTGCCGCGGATCGAACGTCGGATCGATGACGAGATCCGACGGCAAATAAACATCATCCTGCAAGGCACGCGCTTCGCCTTGCCGCTGTGTCGGTTGCCGGTCTCTGCGTTGTGCCAGTGCCTGCGCCAGGGCGCCCAGAGTGGGATATTCATAGATGTCGTGCACCGAAGTCTCGACGGCAAATGCCTCGGCCAGCGCCGCCATCAGTTTGGCCGCCAACAGCGAATGGCCGCCCAGCGAGAAAAAATCATCGTCGGCTGCGGGCTGTTCCACTTTCAGCAGCGAGCGCCAGAGATCGGCGACGACGCGCTGGTCGGCGGTCAGCGGCTGCGCAACGTCGACACTGACGCTGACCGATTGGTAATGCGCCAACAGAGCCGCTTTGTCGATCTTGCCGTTGTTGTTCAGCGGCATGTGTTCCAGTAAACGATAATCGGCGGGCAGAAATGCGGTGGGCAGCGTTTCTTTCAGTTTCTGTCGGACGCGTGCGGTCACGTTTTCGCTGTCACTCTCCGCGATCAGAAACGCCACGATTTTCTTGCCCAGCGGATCGTCAGCCATTGCCACGGCGGCCACCGCTTTACGGACGCCCGCAACCTGCAGCATGGCGTTTTCGATTTCGCCCAGTTCAATGCGATTGCCGCGGATTTTGACCTGATCGTCGATACGGCCCAGATATTGAATGCGGCCATCCGCCAGCCAACGAGCCCGATCGCCGCTGCGGTACAGGCGCAATCCGGCGAAGTGAGGCGGGGTGATGAAGCGCTCGGCGGTCAACGCCGGATTGTTCAGGTAGCCGCGGGCCAGACAGCGGCCGCTGACATACAGCTCGCCGGGGCGATCGCCGATCACGGGCTGCAGTCGGTCATCGAGGATGAAGATTTCGGTATCGCCGATGGGCCGCCCAATGCTGGCGGGCGGGTTTTGCGTGGCGCAAGCCACCCGGTTGCAGGTGGCGAATATGGTGGCTTCCGTCGGGCCGTAGTAGTCGATCAATGAATAATCGATGCCGCGCAGATCGACCGGATGAAGTTTCTCCCCTGAGCTGAACAGATACCGCAGCGCCAGATTGGCCGGTTGCGGCGCGCCGACCACTTCGGCAACCAGTACGGCGGGCAGGCTGGCGTGGGTAATGCCCTGTTCGGCAAAGTAGGCCAGCAGGACTTCCGGCTGCAGGCGAGCGTCTTCCGGGGGCAGATACAATGTGCCGCCGCTGGTCAGAGGCGACCAGATCTCCCATTGCGCGACGTCGAAACTCAAGCCGGCGATCAGCGTAGAACGACTTTCGGCATCCATGGCGAATTGCTTGTTATGCCAGAGAATTAAATTCAGCAGTGACTGATGTTCTATCAGCACACCTTTCGGTTTGCCGGTGGTGCCTGAAGTGAAAATGAGATAAACGATGGCATCGGGAGACGGAGAAATTAACGTTATATTCTCCTGCGAAGAAGTTGATATATTATCAATATAAATAATATCCTCGCTGAAGTTATTTTCCGAAAGCGCTATCGTCGCGTTGCTGGCGAGTATTAAAGGGGAACCGCTTTGCGTGACGATATCCTGTATTCTTTTTTCCGGGTAACGGGCGTCGATGGGAATATAGCCTGCGCCGGCTTTGACGATCGCCAACATACCGATCAGCATTTCCGGCGTGCGCAGCGTGACGAGCGGCACATAGCTGCCGGGCGCCACGCCCCGCCGTAGCAACAGCGCGCACAGTGCGCTGCTGGCTTCATCCAATTGACGGTAGGTCAGGTGTTTATTATCGCCGACGACGGCGGTTTTTTCCGGATAACGGGAAACTTGTTGGATAAAATAATCCAATACGCTAGGTGCCATGGTTATCTCCTGTCATTATTCACGAAGTGAACGAAATGAAACAGCAATGACCCGGCCGGGTGAAAAACAATTATAGGCGTATTTTTATTAGGGAATTGTAAATGTGAACGATATTACGCTATCGCTATAAATTAATTGGGTTAATAAAATGATTATCAATAAAAACGGCCAGTCTGCACTGGCCGTGATTCGCATGCGTGTCGATTAACGACGCACGGCGATGGCTTCGATTTCGATCTTCACGTCTTTCGGCAGACGCGCCACTTCTACGCAAGAGCGGGCCGGGAACGGCGCGCTGTGCTCGGTGAAGAAGGCTTCGTACGCGGCGTTGACGGTGGCGAAGTCGTTCAGGTCTTTCACGAATACGGTGGTTTTCACGATGTCGGCAACGATCAGGCCGGCGGCTTCGACGATCGCTTTAACGTTTTCCAGCGACTGGCGCGCCTGTGCGGCGACGTCGTCGGCGACGGCGCCGGTTTTCGGATCGACCGGGATCTGGCCGGAAGTGATGATCATGCTGCCCAGATCAACGCCCTGCACGTAAGGACCAATGGCTGCCGGGGCGAGTTCAGTGCTGATATTACGTGACATGTTTTCTCCTGATAGACCCGTTGTCTTTCACGCCGCCGCGCGGTCGGCCGCAGCGTAAAATTCGGTGGGTAGCAACGTGGGTAGAGTAATTTTCAGAGGACCCATTATAGGGCGTCACCGGGAGAATGACAGCGCCATCTCCCGGCGCCCATGCCGGGCTTAGTCTGCCTGCAGTACCACCTGATGCTCGAACTCTTTTTCGCAGTAGCGGCATTTCAGGTGCACTTCGCCGCCGCGCGATTTGACGCTGAAGCTCGACGCCACCGGCTCGCTGCGGCTGATGCAGTTGCCGTTCGGGCAGGTCAGCACGCCGTCGATGTGGTCCGGCAGGCTGAGGGTCAGCTTGCGTACCACTTCATAGTTGTCGATGCGGTTTACCGTGGCCTTCGGCGCGTACATCGCCAGCTGGTTAGCCTGCTGCTCGGTCAGGAAGGTGTTCTCGATCTTGATCAGATCCTTGCGGCCCAGCTCGTTGGAGGGCAGGTTCAGGCCGATGGTGATGCGCTGGTCGGTGGCGGTCAGCTTGAACAGCGTCAGCAGCTTGAAACCGATCTGCGCCGGAATGTGGTCGATCACCGTGCCGCATTTGATCGCTTCGACCTGCAGTTTGTTGTCGTGAGTCATGGCGGTTCCCCCTTAAAGAGCCAAATCTGCGTTGAGCACCAGCGCCAGCAGCGCCTGACGGGCGAAGATGCCGTTGCCCGCCTGCTGGAAGTAGTAAGCGTGCGGCGTTTTATCCACGTCGGTGGCGATCTCGTCGATGCGCGGCAGCGGGTGCAGCACCTTGAGGTTGGCGCGCGCGCCGGCCAGATCCGCGGCGCGCAGCACGAACTGCGCCTTCACGTTGGCGTACTCGGAAGGATCGAGGCGCTCTTTCTGCACCCGGGTCATGTAGAGAATATCCAGCTCCGGCACCACTTCTTCAATGCTGCTGTGCAGGCTGTACTCGATGCCTTTCTCTTCCAGCATTTTCAGGATGTAGGCCGGCATCGCCAGCGCGTCCGGGGCGATGAAGTAGAAGCGGTTGCCTTCGAATTTGGCCAGCGCCTGGGTGAGCGAGTGCACGGTGCGGCCGTATTTCAGGTCGCCGACCATGGCGATGCTGAGGTTGCTCAGGCGCCCCTGGGTTTCCTGGATGGTGAACAGATCCAGCAGGGTCTGGGTCGGGTGTTGGTTGGCGCCGTCGCCGGCGTTGAGCACCGGCACGTTGCCGGAGAATTCCGAGGCCATGCGCGCTGCGCCTTCCTGCGGATGGCGCATCACGATGGCGTCCACATAGGTGCTGATCACCGAGATGGTGTCGGCCAGGGTTTCGCCTTTTTTGCCAAGCGAGGTGTTGCTGCCGTCGGCGAAACCGACCACCGAGGCGCCGAGGCGGTGCATCGAGGTTTCGAACGACAGGCGGGTACGGGTCGAGGCTTCAAAGAAGCAGCTGGCGATCACCTTGTGTTTCAACAGTTCCGGCTGCGGGTTGGCTTTCAGACCGGCGGCGGTGCGCAGCACCAGCTCCAGATCCTCGCGGCTGAGATCGTTAATAGAGATGATGTGTTTGTGATACAGCGGGTTGGCCATTTTTCACTCCTCCTCGACGCGTGCCCGTGGCGCGGGACTTTTTAAGGCAAAAAAAAGCCCCTCAATGAGGGGCTTGAAACGATCGGTTTAGCAACAGGAGAAACAACGGCAGCTGGCCGCCGATAGGCAGTCGGTTTTGTCGATTGCGGCTAACAAAACAAACGTCGTTTTTCATGCTTTCTCCTGGCAAATTGTGGCGCATTATACTCGCGCTTTTCGCCACTGCAAGCGTTAAAACGCCGTTTTTTGCCGCCCCGCAATCGATTGGCCGGCGATGGCCGCTCGCCGGCTATTTGCTGACGCGATCGTAGTAGACCATGTCGGCGTTCAACCCTTGTTGATAGCCTTTGACGTTGTCGCGCAGCACCACTTCGGTTTTAGCCTGATCGATAAACACGTACGGCGAACTGCGCTGCAGCTCCTGCTGCATGGCGGTGTACAGCGCGCGGCGCTTGGCTGGATCGGCTTCGGCCAGCGCCGCCAGCGTCTGCTTATTCAACTGCGGGATCTGCCAGCCGTTCAGCCCGGCCACCGTGCTGCTTTTGCCGTCGTTGTAGGCGAAGGCGCTGGCGTTGGAGTGGGCGTCGAAGTAATCCGGGATCCACAGCCGGATCGCCGCCTGATGCTGCCTGGCGCGCACGCGTGAGTAAACCTGGCTGCCCGCGGCCGGCAGCAGTTCGATCTTCACACCGGCGGCGGCGAAGCTGCCCTGCAGCGCCTGCGCGATGGTGATGAACGGCGGTTTGTTCTCTACGTCCAGCGTAAAGGCGGCGTGGGTGATGCCCGCCTTGGCCAGGATGGCTTTCGCTTTAGCCGGATCGTAGCTGAATGGGTTGGTCTCCAGCGCGCCCGGCAGCCCGACCGGCAGGAAGCTCTGGTGCACGAAGTATTGGCCCTTCAGCAGATCCTTCGTGATGCCCTGATAATCCACCAGATAGCGCGCCGCTTCCCAGAAGGCCGGGTTGTTCAGCAGCGGATTGGCGCCGTTGCCGGTGTTGAACACCAGGTAGTTTTGCTCGGCGGACGGGATCTCCAGCACCTTGACGCCCGGCTGGTTCTTCAGCGTGTCGGTCTGATCGGCGCCGAGTTCGCGGGCGATATCAGCGTCGCCCTGCTGGATCAGCAGGCGGCGGGTGGCCGGATCCGGTACGTTTTTAATGATGATGTTTTTCAGCTGCGGCTTGTCGCCCGGCGAGGTGGGGTTGGCGTCCAGCACGATCGCCTGATGCGGCTGATAGACGCGCATCTTGAACGGGCCGCTGCCGGCGGAGTGCATTTTCAGCCAGGCGTTGCCGAAGTCGCCGTCTTTGACGTTGGCCAGCGCCGCCTTGCTGTCGACGATCGAGGCGATCGGCGTCGAGAGGATATTCAGCGCCACCGCCGGGCTGACGTCCGCCGTCCAGCGCAGCTGCACGGTATGGTCGTCGATCTTCTTCAGCTGCGCGTCGATGTTGTCCGGTTGCCAGCCGAGCACGTTGAGGATGAACGCCGGCGACTTGTTCATTTTCACCGCGCGGCTGTAAGAGAAGATCACGTCGTCAGCGGTCAGCGGATTGCCGGAGGCAAACGCCGCCTGCGGCCGCAGTTTCACCGTCAGCGTTTTAGCCGCCGCATCGCCCTGCCAGCTTTCCGCCAGCACCGGCGCCACCTTAGCCGGATCGTCGCGATCCGCCTGCACCAGACGCTGATACAGGCTGGGCACTGTCTGGATGCTGGAGAGTTCGTTGGCTTCCGCCGGATCGAGGCTGACGATGTCATCCAGCGATTGCACCACCACCAGCGTATTCGGCGGCGTGGCGGCTAACGTGGCGGTGGGCAGGGCGGCGAGCAGGAACAGCGGCAAGAGTTTGGCTTTCATCGGTGTGTATCCCCTGAAGGCGCCGCAAGGCGGCGCTGAGAACGGTTTGTTATCGTTGGTTTTTACGGCGCGGGCGCCGTCGGCCTGTCACGGTAGAACCTTTGCCGGCGGCGGGCAAAGGCCAATCCGCTATTTGATATTCCAGGAATATATTAGCCGCCCTGGCCGGGGGTGCCAGGGCGGAGGGGGAACAATCAGAGGGTTTCGCTCAGCGTGGCGACCAGCACCGCCTTGATGGTGTGCAGCCGGTTTTCCGCCTGATCGAACACCACGCTGTGCGCCGATTCGAACACCTCGTCGGTCACTTCCATGCCGCCGTGCAGATCGTACTGCTGCGCCATCTGCTTGCCGAGCGTGGTTTGGTCGTCGTGGAAAGCCGGCAGGCAGTGCAGGAACTTCACGTTCGGGTTGCCGGTCAGCTTCAGCATCGCCATGTTGACCTGATACGGCCGCAGCAGCGCGATACGCTCTTGCCAGGTTTCTTTCGGTTCGCCCATCGACACCCAGACGTCAGTGTAGAGGAAATCGGCGTCTTGCACCCCTTCGGCAATGTCTTCGGTCAGGGTGAGTTTCGCGCCGGTTTGCTGCGCCAGCGCCTGGCATTCGGCCACCAGCTCCGGCTGCGGCCAGCAGGCCTTCGGCGCCACCAGCCGCAGATCCATGCCCGCCAGCGCGGCGGCTTCCAGCAGCGTGTTGCCCATGTTGTTGCGCGCGTCGCCGACGTACGCCAGCTTCACCTCGCTCAGCGCCTTGCCCGGCAGGTGTTCCTGCACGGTGAGCAGATCCGCCAGCAGCTGAGTGGGGTGGAACTCGTCGGTCAGGCCGTTCCACACCGGCACGCCGGCGTGTTCCGCCAGGGTTTCCACCAGCGCCTGGCCGTAGCCGCGGTATTGAATACCGTCGTACAGGCGGCCCAGCACCCGGGCGGTGTCTTTCATCGACTCTTTATGGCCGATCTGGCTGCCGCTTGGGCCGAGATAGGTCACCTGCGCACCCTGATCGAATGCGGCAACTTCGAAAGAGCATCGCGTGCGGGTCGAGTCTTTTTCGAAGATGAGCGCAATGTTTTTGCCCTGCAGCCGGCGCTGTTCCTGCCCCTGCTTCTTGGCCTGTTTCAGATCGGCCGAAAGCCGCAGCAGCGCCTGCAGCTCGGCGGGGGTGAAATCCATTAACCTCAGAAAGTGACGTTGGTAGAACGCATTGCCGGTGCTCATAGTCCGATTCCCTGATTGTGTAATTGAATTAAAATTCACTTTATATGTATGAATATTCAATTTCAACCCCAGCGAGGAAATCTTTCACGTTTATCGTGGAAGCAATGTCGGCGGTGTGTGAAAATAGAAGGAATGAAGGCCATTTGACTTGAGGATATAGGCATGGCAAACCGCGAATTGCTGGAAGAACAACGTGAAGAGACCCGCCTGATCATCGAAGAACTGCTGGAAGACGGCAGCGATCCGGACGCGCTCTACACCATCGAGCACCATCTGTCCGCCGAGAAATTTGAGGTTCTGGAGCAGGCCGCCGTTGAAGCCTTCAAGCTGGGCTACGAAGTGACCGACGCCGAAGAGCTGGAAGTGGAAGACGGTTCGATGGTGATGTGCTGCGACGTGATCAGCGAAGTCGGCCTGAACGCCGAGCTGATCGACGCCCAGGTAGAACAGCTGGTGGCGCTGGCGGAACGCTGCGGCGTCAACTACGACGGCTGGGGCACCTACTTCGAAGATCCGAACGGTGAAGACGGTGAGGATGACGAAGACGGCGACTACATCGACGAAGACGACGACGGCAAACGCCACTAATTAACCTCGCTTATTCACATGGGCCGGTTCTCGCCGGCCCCTGATATCCCCGTCGTCTTTCAAGCTGCAGCGTTGTTGGCTGCACTCTCTCACCCCAGTCACTTACCTGAGTAAGCTCCTGGGGATGAGTGAGCTGGCCGCCTAGCTGCGACTTGAAATACATAGGGCAATGAAGCCGATGACATACCAATCCCTGTTAGCCCCGATTTTAAGCTTCCTGCACTGTGAAACTCCCGACGCCTGGATCGACGCCGCGCGCCGTCCGGAAAACCTGCAGCTGTTGCTGACCGACCACCTGGTGTGCGAGCTGAAAGCCGCACAGACCGGCATGTGGCTGATCCGCCGCTACGTGGCGGACAAAGAGAGCGGCGACGCGCTGTTGGCGCTGCTGCGGCCCTACGAGGCGTTTCTGCACGAGGCGCAGGGCGCGCCGGACACGCTGTTCCGCCAGGGCCAGTTCACCCGCAAGATCCTGCCGAAAAACGGCTCGGCCTACGGCCAGGATCTGGCGGATCGCATGGTGCTGTTGATCAAGGAAGAGTTGCATCACTTCTCGCAGGTGCTGGAGATCATGCAGGCGCGCGGGATCCCGTATCGCAAGATCACCGCCAGCCGCTACGCCAAGGGCATGATACGCGAGATCCGCACCCACGATCCGGCGACGCTGATCGACAAACTGATCTGCGGCGCCTACATCGAAGCGCGATCCTGCGAACGCTTCGCCAAACTGGCGCCACACCTGGACGATGAGCTGAACCGCTTTTACGTCTCGCTGCTGCGATCCGAAGCGCGGCATTATCAGGACTACCTGACATTGGCCGAGCAGATCGCCGGCGGCGACATCAGCGAACGGGTGGCGCATTTCGGCCGCCTCGAAGCCGAGCTGATCCTGTCGCCGGACAGCGAGCTGCGTTTCCACAGCGGCGTGCCCGCCGCCGCCTGACGTTGAAGCGCGCCCTTACTGCGGCGCGCCCAGCAACAGATCCACCGCCTTTTCCGCCAGCATGATGGTTGGCGCATTGGTGTTGCCGCTGGTGAGCTGCGGCATCACCGAGCAGTCGATCACCCGCAGCCGTTCAAAACCGTGCACCCGCAGCTGCGGATCGGTCACCGCGTCCTGTGGCGACGGCCCCATGCGGCAACTGCCCACCGGGTGATACACCGTCTTGCAGAAGTTGCGCACGAAGGCTTCCAGCTGAGCTTCGTCGCGTGTCCACTCCGGCTGCGGCATCAGCAGGTCTTTGATCAGCGGCTTCAGCGCCGCGGTTTGCAGGAAATCCAGGCCGAACTTCACCGCGCGCACGCTGCCGGCCAGATCGTCCGGGTGGCCGAGGTAGTTGGCGTGCAGCTTGACCGGATCGCGCGGGTTGCTGCTGCGCAGCTGCACTTCGCCGCGCGCCTTCGGCTGCAGGTAGCCGACCTTGAGCGTGAAGCCGTGAATGTTCGGCAGCGGCTCGCCGGGCACGTCGTCCCAGCTGTCCAGCAGCGGCAGGAAGTGGATCTGCACGTCCGGCCGGCCGTCGCCCTGGCTGTCGGTGAAGGCGGCGCCTTCCAGCACGTTGGATGAGAGCACGCCGCTGCGAAACGCCAGCCACTGCGCGCCGTGGCTCAGCGCCTGCAGACCGCGATCGGCGCCGAACAGGCTGATCGGCTCGCGGGTGCTGACGTTGATCGACATGTGCAGATGGTCGTGGAAGTTTTTGCCCACCGGCAGATCCGCCCGCACCTCGATGCCCAGCTGCTGCAGGTGGTCGCGCGGGCCGATGCCGGACAGCATCAGCAGCTTCGGCGAACCGACCGCGCCGGCGCTGACGATCACCTCTTTGGTGGCGAGTGCGGTCACTTCGGCGCCGCCGTTCTGGCTGTAGACCACGCCGGTGGCGACGTTGCCCTCGAAGGTCAGCCGATGCGCCAGGGCGTTCAGTTTCACCACCAGCCGCCGTTCGTCGCGCACCGCCTTCAGGTAGGTGCGGGCGGTGCTGGCGCGTTCGCCGTTGTGGGTGGTGGTTTGGTAGAAACCGACGCCGTGCTGGCTGTCGCCGTTGAAGTCGTTGCGATAGGGCAGGTTCAGCTCCTGGCCGGCGCGGATAAACGCCATGCTCAGCGGGTGGCGGTAGCGGTTTTCGCTGACCGGCAGCAGCCCGTCGGCGCCGTGGTAGTCGTCGGACAGGCTTTCATTGGCCTCGGCGCGTTTGAAGTAGGGCAGCACATCCCGGTAGCTCCAGCCGGCGCAGCCATAGCGTTCGGCCCAGTCGTCGTAGTCCTGCGGCTGGCCGCGCAGGTAGATCATGCCGTTGACCGAACTGCTGCCGCCCAGCACCTTGCCCTGCGCGATCTGCATGCGGCGGTTATTTGCATGAGGTTCCGGTTCCGTCTCGTAGGGCCAGCTTTTTTTGGCGATGATCTTGGCCACCCCGGCCGGCATCTTGATAAACAGGTTATTGTCGTCGCCGCCGGCTTCCAGCAGCATCACCCGCGCCTGGGTGCGGCGGATCAGCTGCGCCGCCAGCACGCAGCCGGCGGATCCGGCGCCGACGATGATGTAATCAAAGGTATTTTCCGACATGACAGCTCTCCGTGCGCGATTGGGATACTGGCAGAGTAGCGCGGGGGGAAAAACGGTCAATTTGCGATCGTTAATTTATTAACGAACTTCACATTAAATTTACATCATGGTTTTTAACGTCAGTTTATCTGCTTGAAAAACGGCGTTATAGCGAGTTTTACTGATTGATTGCGATATTAATAAAATGGCGCAGCACGCTGCGCCATGATAGAGAGACGGGGGGACGATTACAGCGTTTTCAGCATGGTGACTTCGCAATCGACGTGGCCGGTGGCGCCCATCGCGTGGTCGATGTGTTCGAAGCCCAGGTGTTCGTACAGTGCAACTGCCTGCGTCAGGCTGGCGGTGGTCTCGAGGTAACAACAGCGGAAGCCGTGCTGGCGAGCGAAATCCAGCGCCTGCAGCGCCAGGCGTTTCGCCAATCCTTTGCCGCGCAACACCGGCAGGAAATACATCTTCTGTAATTCGCAAATATCGTCTGCGCCGCCCTGCAGCGGCGCGATGCCGCCGCCGCCGGCGACCTGGCCGTCCACCTCGATCACCCAGTAAGCGCTGCGCGGCAGGCTGTAGAGCTGATACAGGGCGTCCAGATTGGGATCGGAGACGGTATAGCCTTTATCCGCCGTCAGGCCGTGCTCGGCGGAGACTTCGCGAATGACGTGAGCAATGGCGGGATTGTCTTCCGCCGTGATGGGGCGCACCAGCAGGCGCGCCGGGGTTGCTGTTGTCATGTTTACACTCGCCATTGAAAGAGACCACGTTCGTTTTTCGTTTTTATCGCAGCACGAAACGCGCCGGGGATTATTTCCCGGCGGCGTCCCTGCAGCAGTAATATCTTGTAATAACATCTAACCCGGCCCGGATGCAACGGCGATAAAAAAACAGCGGGGAAGACCCCGCTGTTTTTCAGGCGTTGGCGTGAGCCGGTGGATTACAGCGCGGCGATGGTCGCCTGCTGTTCCTGCAGCTTCACTTTGCCTTCTTTGCAGGCCGCCAGACGATCGCGTTCTTTGGCAACCACCGCCTCCGGCGCGCGCGCCACGAAGCCTTCGTTCGCCAGCTTGCCTTCGATCGAAGCGATTTCCGCATCCAGCTTGCCCATCTCTTTGGCCAGACGCGCGATCTCGGCGTCCTTGTCGATGAAACCGGCCATCGGGATCAGCAGCTCGGCGCCGTCCACCAGCTTGGTGACGGAGACCGGGCCTTTCTCACCGGCTGGCAGCAGCGCGATGGATTCCAGGCGCGCCAGACGGGCGATAAAGCTTTGGTTCTCCTGCACGCGGCGCTGGGCGTCGGCGCTGCAGTTGCGCAGCAGCACGTCTAGCGTTTTGCTAGGCGCGATGTTCATCTCGGCGCGGATGTTGCGCACGGCGATGATGGTTTGCTTGATCCACTCCAGATCGTTCAGCGCCTGCTCGTCTTCCAGCGCGGCGTCGTAGGCCGGGAACGGCTGCAGCATGATGGTGTCTGCGGTCGTGCCGGTCAGCGGCTTCACGCGCTGCCAGATGGTTTCGGTGATGAACGGAATGATCGGGTGCGCCAGGCGCAGCAGCGCTTCCAGCACGGTGATCAGCGTGTGGCGGGTGCCGCGCTGTTCCGCTTCGCTGCCGTTGCTCACCACCGGCTTGGTCAGTTCCAGATACCAGTCGCAGAACTGGTTCCAGGTGAATTCGTACAGGATGTTGGCCGCCAGATCGAAGCGGTAGGTATCCAGCGCTTCGCGGTAGGCTTTCACCGTGCGGTTGAATTCGGCCAGGATCCAGCGATCCGCCAGCGACAGCACTTTCTCGCCGCCGTTGAAGCCGCAGTCGTGCGCTTCGGTGTTCATCAGCACGAAGCGGCTGGCGTTCCACAGCTTGTTACAGAAGTTGCGGTAGCCTTCCAGGCGCTTCATGTCCCAGTTGATGTCGCGGCCGGTCGAAGCCAGCGCCGCCAGGGTGAAGCGCAGGGCGTCGGTGCCGTGCGGCTCGATGCCGTTCGGGAACTGCTTCTCGGTGCGCTTGCGGATTTTCTCCGCCAGCTGCGGCTGCATCATGTTGCCGGTGCGTTTTTCCAGCAGATCTTCCAGCGAGATGCCGTCGACCATGTCCAGCGGGTCGATCACGTTGCCTTTCGACTTGGACATCTTCTGGCCTTCGTCGTCGCGGATAAGGCCGGTCATGTAGACGGTCTTGAACGGCACCTGCGGCTTGCCGTTTTCATCCTTGATGAAGTGCATGGTCAGCATGATCATGCGCGCGATCCAGAAGAAGATGATGTCGAAGCCGCTGACCATCACGCTGGTCGGGTGGAAGGTTTTCAGCGCCTCGGTCTGCTCCGGCCAGCCCAGGGTGGAGAAGGTCCACAGCCCGGACGAGAACCAGGTGTCCAGCACGTCTTCATCCTGGGTCAGCACCACGTCGGCGCCCAGGTTGTTCTCGCTGCGCACTTCTTCTTCGCTGCGGCCCACGTAGACTTTGCCGTTCACGTCGTACCAGGCCGGGATGCGGTGGCCCCACCACAGCTGACGCGAGATGCACCAGTCCTGAATGTCGCGCATCCAGCTGAAATACATGTTTTCGTACTGCTTCGGCACGAACTGGATGTCACCCTGTTCGACCGCTTCCACCGCCACTTTGGCCAGCGGCGCGGTGCGCACGTACCATTGGTCGGTCAGCATCGGCTCGATCACCACGCCGCCGCGGTCGCCGTAAGGCACCGTCAGGTCGTGCGGTTTGACCTCGTCCAGCAGGCCCAACTGATCGAAGGCGGCAACCACCGCTTTACGCGCGGCGAAGCGCTCCAGGCCGCGGAACTCGGCCGGGATCTCGTTGCAGTAGTCGGTGCAGACTTCGCCCAGGGTGTTGAACACTTCCGCTTCCTGACGGATGTCGCCGTCGAAGGTCAGAATGTTGATCATCGGCAGGCCGTGGCGTTTGCCGACTTCGTAGTCGTTGAAATCGTGCGCCGGGGTGATCTTCACGCAGCCGGTGCCTTTTTCCATATCGGCGTGTTCGTCGCCGACGATGCGGATGCGGCGGCCGACCAGCGGCAGAATGATCTCTTTGCCGATCAGGTCTTTATAGCGTGGATCTTCCGGGTTGACGGCCACGCCGGTATCGCCCAGCACGGTTTCCGGACGGGTGGTGGCGACCACCAGATAGTCTTTGCCCTCGGCGGTTTTCGCGCCGTCGGCCAGCGGGTAGCGCAGGTGCCACATGGAACCTTTGGACTCGCGGTTTTCCACTTCCAGATCGGAGATGGCGGTGCGCAGCTTCGGATCCCAGTTCACCAGGCGCTTGCCGCGGTAGATCAGGTCTTCTTTGTGCAGACGGACAAACACTTCGCGCACCGCGTTCGACAGGCCTTCGTCCATGGTGAAGCGCTCGCGCTCCCAGTCCACGGAGTTGCCCAGACGGCGCATCTGGCGGGTGATGGTGCCGCCGGATTCCGCCTTCCACTGCCAGATTTTGTCGATGAACGCGTCACGGCCGTAGTCGTGGCGGGTTTTGCCTTCTTCCGCGGCGATCTTGCGCTCCACCACCATCTGGGTGGCGATGCCGGCGTGGTCGGTGCCCGCCTGCCACAGGGTGTTTTTACCCTGCATGCGCTGATAGCGAATCATGGTGTCCATGATGGTCTGCTGGAACGCGTGGCCCATGTGCAGGCTGCCGGTGACGTTCGGCGGCGGGATCATGATGCAGAAGCTTTCCTGGCTGGTGTCGCCGTTCGGCTTGAAGTAACCCTGATTCTCCCAGTGATCGTACAGCTTCTGTTCGATCTGTTTTGGGTCGTATGCGGTGTCGAGCTGACTGTTTGTCTTTTCCATTCTTTATCGTATTCAGTGAGTTGGCGGCGTAGCCGTGGTCAAATGGAAGCCGACGCTGCGATAGGCCTTGTAACGGTCGCGCGCCAACTGTTTCAGAGTGTCTTCGTAAGGAACGAAGTCTACCACTTCATGGAAAGCGGTAGCAAAATCGGCAAACTGCGGCAGCAGGGCGATCAGCAGATCGCGCGGGGCGTTGCCGCGCTTGCCGGGCCAGCACAGTTCCACCGGCGCGCCGTAGTGCGGCCCTTCGCCGGCCAGGTTGTGCGGCACGAATTCATGCGGCTCGCGCTGCCACAGCGCTTCGTCCAGCCGCTGGGCCTGCTCCTGGCTCTCGCAGGCGATCAGCACCCGCTTGCCGGCGCGGAAGCCGTTGGCGGCAACGGCGCAGGCCACGGCCTCATGGGCGCTGAGCGCGCCTGACGGTTCCGCGTTGTCGAGCAAATAAAACGTCGCCTTTTTCATTAAGGATCCACCGCTGCCGATAAAAAAATGTAGGGGCACAGCATGCTGTGCCCCTTGGGATTATACCTGAATTACCGCTCAGATTTAATCGTCGCCGTTCAGACCTGCACGGTTGAGCAGGAACTGCGACAGCAGCGCCACCGGGCGGCCGGTCGCGCCCTTGGCTTTACCGGAGCGCCAGGCGGTGCCGGCGATATCCAGGTGTGCCCAGGTGTACTTGCGGGTGAAGCGCGACAGGAAGCAGGCGGCGGTGATGGCGCCACCAGGGCGGCCACCGATGTTCGCCATGTCGGCGAAGTTGGAGTCCAACTGCTCGTAGTACTCGTCGGCCATCGGCAGGCGCCAGGCGCGGTCGCCGGCCTGCTCGGAAGCGCCCAGCAGCTCGTGCGCCAGCGGGTTGTGGTTCGACATCAGGCCGGTGATGTGGTGGCCCAAGGCGATCACGCAGGCGCCGGTCAGGGTGGCGATGTCGATCACCAGCTCCGGTTCGAAGCGCTCGACGTAGGTCAGGGTGTCGCACAGCACCAGGCGGCCTTCGGCGTCGGTGTTGAGCACCTCGACGGTCTGGCCGGACATGGTGGTCAGCACGTCGCCCGGACGATACGCCCGGCCGCCCGGCATGTTTTCACAGCCGGCCAGCACGCCGATCACGTTCAGCGGCAGGTTCAGCTCCGCCACCACGCGCATCACGCCGTACACGGTCGCCGCGCCGCACATGTCGTATTTCATCTCGTCCATGCCGTCGGCCGGTTTGATCGAGATGCCGCCGGAGTCGAAGGTCAGCCCTTTGCCTACCAGCACGATCGGCTTAGCGTCCGGATTTGGGTTGCCCTTATATTCCATCACCGACATCAATGATTCGTTCTGCGAACCAGCGCCGACCGCCAGATAGGCGTTCATGCCCAGCTCTTTCATCTGCTGTTCGCCGATGACGCGGGTGGTGATGTTGGTGCTGAAGGCGTCCGCCAACTGACGGGCCTGCGAGGCCAGGTAGCCGGCGTTACAGATGTTCGGCGGCATGTTGCCGAGATCTTTGGCCGCCTTGATGCCGGAAGCCACCGCCAGGCCGTGCTGGATAGCGCGCTCGCCGCTGGTGAGCTCACGGCGGGTCGGCACGTTGAACACCATTTTGCGCAGCGGACGACGCGGTTCCACCTTGTTGCTTTTCAGCTGATCGAAGGTGTAGAGCGTCTCTTTGGCGGTTTCTACCGCCTGACGCACTTTCCAGTAGGTGTTGCGGCCTTTCACGTGCAGTTCGGTCAGGAAGCAGACCGCTTCCATCGAGCCGGTGTCGTTGAGGGTATTGATGGTTTTCTGGATCACCTGCTTGTATTGGCGCTCATCGAGCTCGCGCTCTTTGCCGCAGCCGATCAGCAGGATGCGCTCGGAGAGAATGTTGGGCACATGGTGCAGTAGCAGCGTCTGCCCGACCTTGCCTTCCAGTTCGCCACGGCGCAGCAATGCGCTGATATAACCATCACTGATTTTGTCGAGTTGTTCTGCGATAGGGGACAGGCGGCGCGGTTCGAAAACGCCGACTACAATACAGGCACTGCGCTGTTTTTCCGGGCTACCGCTTTTTACACTGAACTCCATGCACTCTCCTGAATCTTAAAGACAAAGGCGGACGCTACGGCTAGAATAACCGACTCCGTAACGATCTCCTGCCATTTGAGTTAACGGATTATGTTAACCTGAACGGCATAAATTGCTCTGTTTTGGCGACTATAAGCAAGTTCCTATAGGACACCCAAACGGCTTGATGTTGTAATACTATTTTAGCTGTGAAGGTTGCCATATGATGAGAATAAATGGCGGATTAACGATGAAATTATCGATTTTCCTGCAAAAAGACAAGTTTTCACAGGCGTAATAAGCGTGATCATCATAAGATATCTGGTACGGGAAACGCTCAAGAGCCAAATCGCCATCCTGTTCATCCTGCTTCTGATCTTCTTTTGTCAGAATTTGGTCAGGGTGTTGGGCGACGCGGTGGACGGCAATATCCCGACAAACTTAGTACTCTCTCTGCTCGCGTTGGGCGTGCCGAAAATGGCGCAGCTCATCCTGCCTTTGAGCCTGTTTCTCGGCTTGCTGATGACGCTTGGGCGGTTGTATACCGAGAGCGAAATCACCGTTATGCACGCCTGCGGGCTGGGCAAGCGCACCCTGATTATCGCCGCCATGATCCTGGCGCTGCTCACCTCTGCGATCGCGGCGGTGAACGTGTTTTGGGCCGGCCCCTGGGCTTCGCGTTATCAGGACGTGGTGGTGAACGAAGCCAAGGCCAACCCGAGCATCGCCGGGCTGGCGGAAGGGCAGTTCAAACCCTCGCAGGACGGCAACGCGGTGCTGTTTATCGGCAACGTGAAGGGCAGCACCTTCAACGACGTGTTCCTGGCGCAGCTGCGGCCGAACGGCAACCAACGCCCGTCGGTGGTGGTGGCCGAGCACGGCAACATCGTGCAGCAGAAAGACGGCTCGCAGGTGGTGACGCTCGACAAGGGCACCCGCTTTGAAGGCACCGCGCTGCTGCGCGACTTCCGCATTACCGACTTCACCGATTACAAGGCGGTGATTGGCCACCGCACCGTGGCGGCGGACAACACCGAATCCGAACAGATGTCGATGCAGACGCTGTGGGAGTCCGACGATCCGGACGCGCGCGCCGAGCTGCACTGGCGCCTGACGCTGGTGGTCTCGGTGGCGCTGATGGCGCTGCTGGTGGTGCCGCTCAGCGTGGTGAACCCGCGCCAGGGCCGCGTGCTGAGCATGCTACCGGCCATCCTGCTGTATCTGATCTTCTTCCTGCTGCAGACCTCGCTGCGCTCCAACGCCGGCAAGGGCAAGCTGGATCCGATGCTGTGGCTGTGGCTGGTTAACGGCGTTTACTTCGCGATCGCGCTGGCGCTGAACCTGTGGGATACCGTGCCGATGCGTAAGCTGCGCGCACGCCTGAGAGGAGCGGCCTGATGTTTGGCGTATTAGACCGGTATATCGGTAAAACGATTTTCAACACCATCATCATGACGCTGTTCATGCTGGTGTCGCTGTCCGGCATCATCAAGTTTGTCGATCAGCTGCGCAAGGTCGGCCAGGGCGAGTACACCGCGCTGAGCGCCGGCATGTACACCCTGCTGAGCGTGCCGAAAGACATCGAGATCTTCTTCCCGATGGCGGCGCTGCTTGGCGCGCTGCTCGGCCTGGGCCAACTGGCGACGCGCAGCGAACTGGTGGTGATGCAGGCTTCCGGCTTTACCCGCCTGCAGATCGCCGGCTCGGTGATGAAAACCGCCATTCCGCTGGTGCTGCTGACCATGGCGATCGGCGAGTGGGTAGCGCCGCAGGGCGAGCAGATGGCGCGTAACTACCGCGCCCAGCAGATGTACGGCGGCTCGCTGCTCTCCACCAAGAGCGGGCTGTGGGCGAAGGACGGCAATGACTTCATCTACATCGAGCGCGTCTCCGGCGATAAAGAACTCTCCGGTGTGAACATCTACCACTTCAACGATCAGCGTCGCCTGGAAACGGTGCGCTATGCCGCTACCGCCAGCTTCGAGAACGGCCTGTGGCAGCTTTCGCAGGTGGACACCTCGGATCTGACCAACCCGAAACAGGTGACCGGCACCCAGACGCTGACCGGCGAATGGAAAACTAACCTAACCCCGGACAAGCTGGGCGTGGTGGCGCTGGATCCGGATTCGCTCTCCATCAGCGGGCTGCACAACTACGTGAAGTACCTGAAGCAGAGCGGCCAGGAATCCAACCGTTACCAGCTCAACATGTGGAGCAAAATCTTCTCGCCGCTGTCGGTGGCGGTGATGATGCTGATGGCGCTGTCGTTCATCTTCGGCCCGCTGCGCAGCGTGCCGATGGGTATCCGCGTGGTGACCGGCATCAGCTTCGGCTTCCTGTTCTACGTGCTGGACCAGATCTTCGGCCCGCTGAGCATGGTCTACAGCATGCCGCCGGTGCTGGGCGCGCTGCTGCCGAGCATGCTGTTCCTGCTGATCAGCGTGTATATGCTGCTCAAACGCAAGTAGCGGGGCGATTGGCAGTGAAGAAAGGCGTGGCCGCGGGGCCGCGCCTTTTTTGTTGGGAGGATTAGCTAACGCTCAGCAGCGCGATGCCGGCATCCTGATAGGCCTGCGCGTCTTCCGGCAGGCGATCCAGCACCAGGGTATCGATCTGTGCAGGGGAGGCGAACTGCGCCAGCGAGGTGTTGCTCAGCTTGGAGTGATCGCACACTACGATCACTTGATTGGCATGCTCCACCATCGCGCGCTTGGTTTCGGCCAGCATGATGTCGGCCACACAGGCGCCTTGTTTCAGCGACAATGCGTTGGCACCCATAAACGCCTTGTCGATGTTCAGCGTATCCAGCAGCGAACGGCCGTTGATGGCGACCGCGCAGTGATAACCCTTTTTGACGATGCCACCCAGCAGGATGATCTGGATCGATTCGACGTCTTCCAGACTCTTGGCGATCATGAAATCGTTGGTGACCACGGTCAGGTTGCGGCGCTGGCGCAGATGGCGGGCGATCTGCAGGGTGGTGGTGCCAGTATCCAATACGATGATGTCGCCGTCTTCCACCAGGCCGGCGGCCAATTGACCGATTTGCTCCTTGGCGCTGAGGTTCACCTCTTCACGCTGATCGGAGCCGACCTCGAAGCTGGCGCGGGTGCGCAGAATGGCGCCGCCGTGGGTGCGTGTCAGCATACCGGCGTCTTCCAGAATGCGCAGATCGGTGCGGATGGTGGCGCCGGAGACGTTAAAGCGCGAGCTCATTTCTCCCACGGAGAGCTTGCGCTTCTCCTTGAGAATGGCGAGGAGTTTTTCCTGGCGCTCTTCTGCGAACATGCTCACTCATTCACTCCTGACAGGCACAATGGACGTGCGGCTAATATACCCCGCGTATCGGCGGCAGGCAAAGCGCTTGCCGGCCACCGAGGACAATATTCCACCGGGCATTATCCGTGCGAGATGTGAAGGTTACGGCGCGTCGATCCTTTTTGGTATAGTCTACCCAGCAGCGTATTGGGTAGCGGGGCAGGCAGTTAATGGAATATGAAGAGAATATCAGTCACATTATCAGCAAGCATCTGGAAGCGGCATTAGGCGATTTCGGCGAGCTTATCTGGGCCTACGTGGTGTTATCCAAGAAAGATATGTCATGTATCTTTGGCGTTACCAATTATCCCGGTGAATGGGTAAAGCAATATAAAGAACAAGGGCTACAATATACCGATCCGGTAGTCATTACGGCGCTCAATCGCCTGACGCCTTTTGCCTGGGATGAAAATCTGATGGCCGGTGCCGGCTTCCGCTTTTCTGAGTTGTTCGAGCAAGCACGCGAATTCGGCGTAGCCGACGGCTATACCTTCGTGTTGCATGATTTTAATAATAATCTGGTGACCCTTTCCTTTACCCTCGCTGCCGAGCGCAAGGCGGAAACCATGCAGATGCTGAATCAGCATAAAGGCGATATTTCGTTGCTGCTGGCATCGACCCATGAGATGTATTTGACGCTGACTTCACTGTCCGAAAAAAACACCGCGCGCCAGGAAAAAAACGCCCGTTTTACCGAGAGAGAAAACGAGATCCTCTATTGGGCCAGCGTAGGGAAAACCTACCAGGAAATGGGTATGATCCTGGGGATCAAAACCTGCACCATCAAGTTTCATATGGGGAACATTGTCAAAAAGCTGGGGGTGGCGAATGCCCGGCATGCTATCCGTTTAGGGATGGAACTTCAGCTGATTAAACCGGTGGGGTGATTAGAATGCAGGTTCGTCGCTCAACGGCCAGGCGTTTAGCATGTGCTCGTCTTGCGTATTCAACTTTTTGAATATTTTGTTTTTTAATGCCTCCTGGCTCTGACGATCAACGTGGCCCAACAGCAAATGAACGGGCTCGTTCTTTTCCGATATGCCTGTCTTCAGCAGCGTGACGTTCCAGCCGGAGCTTTTGATGATATGCAACATCGGATGGCTGGAGACGGCCAGTATGCCGTCATAGCCGTGTTGCCGCGCATAGTTGATCAGCGATAAGAACAGCGCCAGAGTCACAGGGAACCGGCGACCCAGCAGTGACTGGGTTCTTTCTTTATCGACGAAAAAGCGTGTGGATTCGATGAAATTCCCTTCTGGAATGACGATGTCATGAAAGAAAGAGGAAAATGCGCTGTTCAGCATATTCTTGTGTTTCATATCAATCATCCTGGTACCACAAACTATCATGTTGTCCTTTACGCCAAATATATAGTTTGTCTTATCATTATCAAACTCATCCAGCTCCTTGCCGTCTGAACAGTTCACGGCCCATTGCAGCCTGTCTTTAAAGACATTTTTCCTTAAAACATAAAGATCTGCTGATTTTTCGGTGCTCATTGATGCGTAGTTGGTGCTGTAAATATTAAACATAATGTTACCTTTGAATAAATTAAGAGAAATAACTTTATCCAGTAACATCAGCGAAGTTTCACTACGAGCATGCCGGTGCGTGAGAATGATAAGGCTTTTTAAGCGATCGGCGCTAACCTTATTATGCCGTGCCGCGAGGCAGTTTCAGGGCAATGGTACAGTGAACACAGCAGGCCGGCGAAATTGAACGGCCTGGCCGATTAAAGACAGGAGAGGATTCCAGAATTGCTATCATGGGCTGCCCGGCCTTGTCTGCCATGGCGAAATATTAACTGGTGATTTTATAATGAATGGTGTCTTAATTATTTTAATAGTGAATTGGTGATATTTTCCTACTGAAGATTTGCCTATAAGGCATGACTTCGTCGTCCCACAGAGGAATAAGCGTGAAAATGGCGGCCAGTGTGATTTTTACAGTATGTCCTCGGACCCGTACTCCTGCGTGACCAAGTCCGCTCTTAAAAAATATCTGATAGAGATCACATTATTGTAATGACAGGAACGGTGCTATTTCGTGATGGTTCTGCGGGTATGTTGGGCTGCTGGGTGAAATGAGCAATGTGTGGTGGTCTTGATAGAACGCCGTGGCGGCTGAGATACAGAGCGAAAAATAGTGCTAGCACCCGATTTCCGCTATGTGAAATAATAACCCAACTGAACTGATGAAGGTCTAGTAGGGTACTATACTTTAGTCTAACTAGCTTCTAACTCCCTAAGGCGATACACTTTTCTAGTCAATTTTTGATGAAAAAAACATAAAAAAAACCTGACCTCGTAGGGTCAGGCTGCCAAGATCGGCCAACACCAGGGAAAATTTTCTTACACCATCTTAAAGCTATCAACTCAGCAGAGGCAAGTGTTCTCTGCTGGTTTTTAGCTTTGGGTTGCTGTTTTGTTACGTATGCACGCTATTTTCTGTTGGTTCTAGATAAAATCCCATATCAAGAAATAACATCTCTCCCCTGACAACCCTGTTCCCATTGACTTATTCCAGTTATGACTGCCGTAGATGAAAAAATAGTGTTGTCGAAATGTTGTGCAAACATATTTTTTATTGGCTGAATTATTGTGATGCAATTATTTTCAGCATTGTTATCCCGGTTCGGGATTATTTGGCATCGTTTACATAGATCGGGGGAGTAACAAGCATAACCCGACAAGCGGCGAGCCAAGGTTATAAAGACGCGTGAGCTGACAAAAAAGCGAATGAGGCCTGATGGCTTATAACAGCCATCGGGCCTTGTGCTATGTGGGAAGAAACATTACAACGGTTGGCTGAACTCCACCCGCTCACCGTCCGGCCCGGCGATCATCAGATAGCGCACGCCGTTGGCGCCGCTGGGCTGCAGCGTCGGCCCTTCAATCACCGGATAGCCCAGATCCGCTAGCCAGCGTTGCGTGGCCGCCAGATCGGTGACCCGCAAAGCGATGTGGTCGATACCATAGGCGCTGGCGGGGCGAGTCAGCCCTTCGGCGGGTAGCTGGTATAACTCCAGCGTTAACTCACCCAACTGCAAAAACTGTACGGTGACGGGGCCGCTGAGCGCCAGCGTTTGCCGGGGTTCGAAACCGAGTGAACGATAGAAGCCGGCGGCTCGTTCGATATTGGCGCAGCGCAAACCGACGTGCATCAGCCCGTTAATCCGATGTGCCATATCAAATCCCCTTGCGCGCGCAGTAGAAGCCATAGAAGGCGACGTAGGCGAAGCAGACCAGCGGCACCGCGAAGGCGATCTGCATATCGCCGCCGTTGAGATCGGAGATGATGCCCATGATTAACGGCACCACCGCGCCGCCGATGATCGACATCACTACGATCGAACCGG
Organism: Serratia sp. 201; assembly: GCF_037027545.1. NCBI lineage: Bacteria > Pseudomonadati > Pseudomonadota > Gammaproteobacteria > Enterobacterales > Yersiniaceae > Serratia > Serratia sp. 201. Next base: position 272,918 of record NZ_JAXCHC010000004.1, read on the forward strand.
CCACCTGAGTTTCTTCGCCCAGCCCTTTGATCGTCAGGCCAAAGTTGGTTGGCCAGCACAGCGCCATGCAGAAGTTGACGCCCATGATCGCCACCACCGCCAGCAGGCTTTGGATGTTGACGGCCAACAGCAACAGCAGCACGCATACCGAGCAGAACACGCCGAGCAGCCGCGCCGGGCTGAACTTTTTCATCAGCGCGGTGGTGACCACCTTGCCGGCCGAGTAACAGACCAGCGTGGCCAGCAGCCAGTAGGTGGCTGAATGCTCGGTTGCTCCCTGTTCAATCATCTGCACAAAACGAATGGTGAAACTCCACAGCCCTACCTGCGCGCCGACATACAGGAACTGCGACAGCACTCCCAACCGGAAGCGCGGCAGCGCCAGCAGGATCTTCAGCGATTGCATCAGCGGCTTGCCCGCTCCCTGGTGCGAGCGCTGGGTTTTGCAGGCGGGGAATTTCACCGCCACGAAGATCAGCGCCAGCACGATCAGCACGCTGCCGATGATCAGATAAGGTGTGACCACCTGTGACACCATCTGGGTGCGTGCCGCTTCGGCCGCCGCCGGTGGCATCTGCAGCAGTTCGGCGTGGCTGGGATCGTTTTTGCCGAACACCAGCTGCTGGCCGATCAATACGCCAAAAATGATCCCCAGCGAGTTGAAGATCTGCGAAAAGTTGATGCGCTGGGTGGAGGTTTCCAGCGGCCCCAGCAGGCTGGAGTAGGTATTGGCGGAGGTTTCCAGGAACGACAGCCCGGTGGCGATCACCCCCAGGCAGGCCAGGAAGGCGCCGTAGGTCATGATCTGCGCTGCCGGGATAAACAGGAAACAGCCGAGCGCGTACAGGCACAGGCCGATCACGATCGCCACCTTGTACGAGTAGCGTTTGATCACCGCTGCGGCGGGCAGCGCCATCACGAAGTAGCCGAGGAAGAAGATCGACTGCACCAGTGCGGTTTGGGTATCCGACAGATCGAAGCCTTTTTTGAACTGGGCGATCAGAATATCGTTCAGGTTGCCGGCCATGCCCCACAGGGCGAACAGGCAGCAGACCAGCATCAGCTGCAGCCAGGGCGTGGCGGGCAGATAGGCGCTGCGGTCGATACTTTCGGCCGCGGCGTGCTGCGCGATGTCGCCCTTGTTAATCAGAGAGTCGCTCATTGCGGTGTTCCTTCATCCGGAGAAAAAGAGAACGAGCTAATAACGTCAAGCTGTTCGTAGAGGGGTTGCGCCTGGCGGTAGAGCTGTTCGAACAGCTCGAAGCAGCGCAGGTAGTGCTCGTGCTGGCGTGGATCGGGAGTAAATTCGCGCTCGATGCTGACGGTGCGGCTCACCCCCTGGGCGAAACTGCTGAACAGCCCGACGCCGACCCCGGCAACGATCGCGCAGCCGGTGGTGCCGTTCTCCTGATTGCGCGTCTGCAGCAGCGGCAGGTTATAGACCGAGGCTTTGATCTGCAGCCACAGCGGGCTGCGTGCGCCGCCGCCGGAGGCGATCATTGCCTCCGGCTCCTGTGCGTGGCGCCTGAGCTGCTGCAGATTACGCAAGGAGGCCAGCGCTACGCCTTCCAGCACCGCGCGGTAGAGATGCGGCTGCCCATGCTTGCGCTGCAGGCCGAAGAACTGCGCGCGCGAGTTGGTGTGTTCCGCCAGCCGCTCGCCGGTCAGGTAGGGCAGGAACAGCAGCCCCTCGGCACCCGGCGGCACCTCGGCCGCCATATCGAGCATCTGTTGGTGGCTGAGTTGGCCGGCGCTTAGCGCCGAACGCGCCCAGCGCATGGCGTCGCCACCGGCATCGAGCAGGGTAAAGCCGCCCCAGGCCGAGTTGGCCAGGTGCAGGTTGTTGACGCTGGCAGAGAGCAGCGGGTGTTCCGAGACCACGGTGAGCAGCGTGGAGGTGCCGGTGCTGTCGGAGGCGATGCCAGCCTGATAGACGCCGGAACCGAGCAGGGTAGCGGCCATATCCGCCGTGCCCGCTACTACCGGCACGCCCGGCGGCAGACCGGTAACGCTTGCCGCTGCGGGCGTAATGTGGCCAATCACCTCGCTGGAGAGGTGGATGGCGGGCAGCTGATCGGCGCGCAGCCCGAACTGCCGCAGCGCCTCTGGCGACCACTGCAGCGTGGCGCTGTCCATCAGGTAATAGCAGGAGGCTTCACTGTAGTCGGTGGCGCGTACGCCGCAGAGCCGGAAATTGACGTAATCCTTAGGCATCAACACCGTGGCGATGCGCTCCCACTGCGATGGGTGATGCTCACGCAGCCAGGCCAGCTTGAACGCCGGCCAGGCGGCGGTGGGGGGATTGTTCAACAGTTCGAGCCAGGGCTGCGGCGGCTGTTGGTGGCTAAAGCGCGCCACCTGCGGCTGCGCGCGTTTGTCGTTCCACAGCATGGCGCGATCGACGACCAGCTCGCCGTCGGCATCGAGCAAGACCGTGCCGTGCATCTGCCCGCAGGCGCCGACGGCGGCGATACGCGGCCAGTATTCGGCGTAGCGTGCGTACAGCTCCTGCGTACACTGGCAGACACTCTGCCACCACAGTGAAGGCGGTTGTTCCGACCAACCGGCCTGCTGCGTGATCTGTTCGTACTCACGCTGGGCGAAGCCAAGGATTTCCCCGGTGTTGGTGACCAGCCCGGCGCGGGTGCTGCCGGTGCCGATATCAAGGGTAAGAAGTAAATCTTTCATTGTTATCACTCCCGTGGCGGATGGTGCGGGCCACCCGCAGAAGCGTGCGCTGGGATCGCGCAAGATTAGTTATCGTTCAGCTCTGGGAACAGGCCTGGCTCCTGTTCGAGCTGCTCCAGCACGCGCTGGGTGGCCGCCGCGCTCATGCCAAAGCGGCGTACGCCCAGCCGATACAACGCGCGCACCGTGTCCAAATCGCGAATGCCGCCGGCCCCTTTGATCTGGATGCGGCCACGCAACTGATCGGCGATGATCGCCACTTTCTCTACCGTGGCGCCGGTCGGTGCCCAGCCGGTGGAGGTTTTCACCCAGACCATGCCGACTTCGACGGCGATATCGCACACCCGACGGATCTGCTGCTCGTTCAGATAGTGCGTCTCCAGAATGACTTTGGCTGGCACCGGTGCGGCGGCCTCGACTACTCGGCGCAGATCTTCACGCACGTAGCCGTAATCCCCCGACAGCACCTTACCGATGTTCACCACCATATCGACCTCGCGCGCGCCCTCGGCGATCAGCTGGCGCACCTCCTGCACCTTGAGATCGGTGGTCTGCCCACCGCCGGGAAAGCCGACCGGCCCGCCAATCATCACGTCCGCCTGGCCGTGCTCCGGCAGCAGGGTACTGAGGAAACGCGTCCAGCACGGCAGCACGTGCACCGAGATGATGCGATAGCGGCTGGCCAGCGCGGCGCAGTGGCGCACGTCTTCCTCGGTATTGGTGGCCTGCACCGCGCTCAGATCGATCAACCTGGCCATGCGTCTGGTTGTTTCATTCATTGCGATTATCCTTCTTTTGTTTTCATTTGATTTTATTTGTTCACCTTATTCTCTTTCATATAGCTTTAAAATCAGCATTTGGTGAAATTGTGATCGGTTCTGCGGTTTTGTTATAGGGGGTATGAAAGTGCGGGAGGAAGATGCGGCAAATGCCGCAAGTAAGAGGGTAAACGGGGATTGTGACGCTTTTTTCGACATTTAACTCATTGAATGCCTGATAACTCTTGCGCACCGATCGCGGGAAGGTATAATGCACCCGTTTTCCGCATACTACTTCAGTGCCGAAGTGGCGAAATCGGTAGACGCAGTTGATTCAAAATCAACCGTAGAGATACGTGCCGGTTCGAGTCCGGCCTTCGGCACCATTAAGTACCGCGTGAACAAGAAGCCACCGAAAGGTGGTTTTTTTGTGCCTGGAATTTGGTTGCGAACAGTCCCCCGCCTTTGTTCCTTGCTAACTCATAAGTAGAGTTATGTGTTTTGGGGTCATTCATATATCGCGATACGCCTTGGCTCAGTGCCATTGAGACTGATTTGACCGAGATTTGCTGATGCGACTGGCATGATTGCTGCCCAGTGAGAGGGCTCATAATCGATCTGATGAAATAGCTTATCTAGCGCATCAGTTGGCAAATTCGTGTAGAGATGCATCATTCATGTGATATTGATATTCATTCTCAATAAAGTGTATCAGTGATATGATAAGCACTTCCAAAATAAAGCCAGGGATGCTTTGATTAAATGTCTATTAAACCTCTATTTTTTATGTCCTTTCTTGCTTTGTCAGCCTGCAGTACGAATAAAGTCGTGGATACTTTTTCGGGAACACCGGGTACAGCAGGAATGGCATATTGTGTACGAGACTTATGGGAGAATGATGCCATTGCCAATAATTATCCCAGCGGTCCAATCCGTATACTAGAAAATCGTAGTGGCACTGGCAGTTACTATGTTTTTGATGAGAAAGGGGAGGAGATGGTACAGGCCAAAGGTACGATTGGCTTGTGGTTTGGAGACAAGCCAGAAAAAATTGAAGTTAATTTCGTTATTCCCCAGGATAAGTCGATGACCGTTAGGGCAACACGCAGGCTAGAACTGAGCAAACAGTGTGCGGTTATCCCAACCAAGGTGCGAGAGGACAAATACTTACCGTCGGTGATTTGCACAGATAAGACCGCTTGCAACTTCAGGCGCGATATTTAAAAACACGCTGAATGTGTGACTACGTCAGTGAAGATGAGGGCGGTAGCCCATCATCTGGCAGCGTTAGTACAGTGCGAACAAGAAGCCACCGGTAGGTGGTTTTTTGTGTTAGGGATTTGCCCTGTATGGCTCATTTCAATTATCAGCCACGGGGTGATGCGCTTTTCACTTTAGTAAAAACCAGATCGTCCTGATGCTTTCATAACGCATATATAATTGACATTAAATGAAAAAATTGCATTTCATTGAACTCTTTCAGAACAAGGAGTTCCAGGATGGAGCCACAACAGAAAGAGATCACGCGGGCGTTAACGCCGGGCGAAGTCAACCTGGCGCGTTCAGCGTTTGGTAACACTATTTTCTATCTGAGCGTGGTGGTGCTACCTGTTTTTGGGCTGCAGAATCAGTACACGGCGATGAGCTCGCACGGGGAGTTGGGCCGTATATAAAAAATTATGCGAGCTAGGATCCTGAAGTGCGGCATCTTTTTATTCATGAGGGAAGTGCCAGTAAGAGAGCTTACGCTTTCTTGTTTTATTTTTTCTTTCCCCATGGAAGGTAATATAAATAGGTTAAATCGTCTAATTTGAAATTGATATAATCACCAACATTGCTTTTAACGGGCGGTAACTCGCTAAAAATAAATAAATATAGAGGTCTTGGTGGCGTGGCCATCGCAAGCTCATCCAGCTTCTCTCGTGAGGTTCTACGGTATTCGGAGCTATCAACAAGGCGAGAAGGGATAAAAAATGTTGGTTTATATTTTATCATTCCTGCTTTCATCTCATTATCGAAACGGACCAAGTAGTAGTCATCTTTACGGTTAATCCACGCTTTACCATAGTAAATTCGTGGCTCATCGATATATGTGCTTAAGTCTTTCCTGTCATTAATACTGATGAAGAAATCCCTTAAGTGGAGCTTACCTTCAGCTGTATTTAGGAAGAAATTCTCTTTTGCAATAAACGAATTAACCAAACCAGAAAGTCGTTTTCTGGAGTGACGACGTTGGTTATTATCTTCTTGCTCCTCACCCGCTATTTTTCGTTGACGCTTTGTTATGTCTTCTTCATCCCCTGAAGAGGGAATATCACGAATAAAACGCATATTTAGTGGAGACAAGTCAATGTCAACAATATCATCTCGTATAAAAGGAAGGGCTTCAGGGTCTTCTCTGACTGATTTTACTCGTCGTAGGTCTTCGTCCGTTTCGGCTTCAAGTTGGCAACCAGGGCTATGCTCGGAAACAAACTTAAAATAAGGATCGCGTTTGCGCAGTCGTTTTGGTCTGTCCAGGTTGGCACATGTGACTTGAGCTAAGCAATTTTTTTCAGGGCATTTAAATAGATGCTTTGATGCTACGATCTTTTCAGCGAATAATTTGTCAGCCTCTTCTGCTGTAATATCTTTTCCTAATTCAATGCTATAAGCCCGTTCGATTCTCATGCATTATCCTAATTTGAAGGTTGATTATACTTTGTTCTCTCTTCGCATCGCATGCTTGTAGATGTTTATCACTGTATAAACATGATTCGTCTTGATTTAGTTTCACAAAGTTGCAATTTTATGTCTCTACAAAGGTATTCCAAAATCCAGTCGATAAAGGTAAAGTGAGATTTCTTTGTTGAAGTTATATAACACATTGTTTTTTCTAACCTGAATGTTGTGAATAGAACCAGTATATTAGATGTTGAAAGATATTCCGATACTGGTTAGTTGAACATGTCGCATTTCGGAGCATATATGGCTATGGTTGGGCTAACTTGGGATCAGACTCTACGTTTTCGCTTGCTTGAGATCGTGTTGCAATGGGAGGGGCGGTTGACGACTAACCACCTTTGTACTGCTTTTAATATAGGCCGCCAACAGGCATCACGAGATATCAATTGGTATATAAATAATTATGCGCTGAACGGCGTAGAGTATGATTCTAAGCTAAAGGGATTCAGGCCGACCGCGCAATTTGTACCAAAGTTCAGTGAAGGGAAAGTTGATGAATACCTGATGCTGCTGCATCAGGAAAAACAGCAGACGAATGAATGCTTTGATAAGGGAGCTACTCTGCCATTAATGGATCTTCGATATGGTCATATCGAAATCTTGAGCGTCCCAACTCGTCATGTTAACCCAATAATGGTACGCGGATTGGTGCAGGCGGCGCGTTATCAATTGAGAGTGGATGTTGATTATGTTTCCCTCAACTCTGGGGAGCAAAGTGGCCGCAACATTGTTCCGCACACATTGGTTTATGATGGGATTCGTTGGCATGTTCGAGCTTATTGTGAGAAAAAAGGGAATTATTTGGACTTCGTCATGAGCCGTTTTCGCGGTATTCCTGAGTTGCTTGATGCCTCGGACAGAGGGCGGGATAAAGATAGTGAATGGAACACTTTTGTGACAGCCATTGTCGTACCGAATCCAGAGCTGAATGCTGCTCAACGCGCGATTATTGCCAGTGATTATGCGATGAGAGATGGGCATTTGTTGATTACTCAGCGGATGCCTTTGCTTCATTATGCTTTGGAGCGTTTGCAGGTAAATTTCACCGGGGAACATAGGGAAAATCCGTTGTTACATCCGTTGGTACTAAAAAATCGCCATGATTTGGTCTTGCAGGGGTGCTATTTCAAACTTACTGGCAGAGATTTTTCCATGGAGGAATAGATTTCCTTTAAGACCCAATGCGGTTGATATTTTGAATACCCTCAGAGTTTTTGCTGAATAATCAACCGCATTGTAACTGTCTATTACTATTTCACGGCTAATAATGTTGGTTGTTATCTTTATCGGTTTCTCTAATATTTAATCTGAAAAATATTTCATCTCTTAAAATATTTAATAAATCAATGGATTTGGATATATTCACATGGTTTACTTTTTATGTGGATATCCGTATGCCGTTTACCGTAATCGCAGAAATGGATGAGTCAAAGTGGGATGATAAGCCCGGTGAGGAGTATCACTTCCCTAAGCGTTACACCGCTATGCTTACTCCTGGTACTCGAGTGGTTTACTACAAAGGTAAGTTGAGAGATAAGCTCTACCGAGATGAACGAATGACGGATGAACCGCATTACTTTGCGGTAGCTACTATTGCCTATGTTTATTCCGATCCAAATGCGCAGAATGGGGAATTATACGCGATAGTCGAGGATTTTCAGCCTTTCACTAAACCGCTGTTGGCAAAGACCGCCACAGGTTATTTCGAGGTGATCCCGGCAAGTCGCCAATCGAACTATTGGCGTGATGGCGTGCGGCCAATCACTAAGGACATTTATCAGGCAATTGTGGCACAGGCGGTACTTGGCCCGGTGATTGAGTCTGTGATTGAAGAAGAGGATTACAACCAAAGTCTAGAATCTGCGGACACTCCTCAAGAAGGGGCAAAGATTGGTTATTTCACCACCAAATATGAGCGTAATCCCAAGTTAAGACGTGCAGCCCTGAAGTTACACGGTTCAACTTGCTGTGCTTGTGGTTTCAACTTTGAGGCCTTTTACGGGGACTATGCTGAAGGGTTTATCCATATCCACCACGTGGTGCCGGTCTCGGAATTTGGCGGAAAGAAAACAGTAGATCCTCAAACCGATCTGGTGCCCGTTTGCGCTAACTGCCATAGCATCATTCATCGTAAAAAAGATAAAACGCTTTCTATTGATGAGCTTAGAGAAATGATTGAGCGGCAGAAAGTATAGCGCTAATCTTTCAGTTCAAAAAAGAAGACGGTAGTTATGCAGTCTTCTTCACTGCAAGAAATACCCTATTTGCGTGAGTTATATGATGAGGTTTTACTTGGAAATTGAACTAGCCATTCTTAAATAGCGCCTTCTCGACCATCTCAGACACTACAACGCTTGAACACACCTCCTCGATAAAGCAAAAATCCCCAGCGCGCTGCCCAATGCCAGGGCGCTGGCGGCTGCCGTGGATAGCGCGAACTCGCGCGTGTAGGGCAGCAGCAGGCCAACCGCAGAGAGGCTGCCCAACAGCAGGCTAAAGAACAGCGCTTTTTTACGATAGGGCGCCTTTAGGTTGAGATAGGCGGCGACGGCGCAGACGATAAGGGGGCCACCGACGACGACCAACAGCGGCAGAATGATGAGCGCCCCGGCGAGGAGATTGGACAGCCCAACGTCCTCTACGCCGGCGTAAGAGACAATAAGAAACATGATGCCGATGGCTAACACCGTGCTCAGTTTGATGACGATATAGGCGCTCGCGCACAGGTTAAGCGCCTTTAATCCTACTATCATCACGTTGTTTGCCATCGTTCATCCTTGAGTTTGCTGGATATGGGCCGTGTTGGCCTGGGGAATGGTTTATCTTACCCCAACCCCCCAATCCTTCCCCGAATCTCCTCCTCCGGCAGGTCCACACCGATAAACACCAACGTGCTCTTGCGCTCTTCCTCAGGCAGCCATTCCCGATCCCAGTCGGCGTTATACAGGCGCTGCACGCCCTGGAACAGCAGGCGGCGCGGCTCGTCTTCGATAGACAGAATGCCTTTGTAGCGCAGCAGGTTGTCGGCGTATTCCAGCAGCAGGCCTTCCATCACGTCGGAGATTTGCATCAGCGGCAGCGGCCGTTCCAACGTTACCACGATCGAGCGGATGTCGCTCTGCGGCTGCGGGATGCGGCGGAACAGCGGGGCCGGCGGCGTCAGGTTCAGTTTGTCGTTCAGCGTAAAGCCTTCGATGTCGAACAGCACGCTCAGATCGATATCGCCGTGAGTCACCTTATACACCGGCGCGCGGGCGTTCATCCGCTGCAGCCGCTGGATCAGCGCCTCGCAGTCCGGCGCCACGTCGGTTTTGGTCAGCAGGAGGCGGTCGGCGTAGCCCACCTGCGCCTGGGCGATGCTGAACTGGCTCAGCTGCTGCTCGGCGTGCGCCGCGTCCACCAGGGTGATGATGCCGTCCAGCAGGAAGCGCTCGCACAGGATCTCGTGCGAGAAAAAGGTCTGGGTAATCGGGCCGGGATCGGCCATGCCGGTGCATTCGATGATCAGCCGGTCGAACGCCAGCTGGCCGCTGTCGACGCCGTCCAGCAGATCCAGCAGCGCGTCCGCCAGTTCGTTGGACTTGCTGCAGCAGATGCAGCCGTTACTCAACGTGGTGATGCGGCTGGCACGATCGCCGATCAGCGCATCGTCGATCGGCACTTCGCCGAACTCGTTCTCGATGACCGCGATTTTATAGCCGTGTTCGGCGTTCAGGATGTGGCGCAGCAGGGTGGTTTTGCCGGCGCCCAAAAAGCCGGTCAGGATGGTGACTGCAATGGGTTTCATACGGGTCCTTGTGACTGCGGGTTAACAGCAGCGCATGCCGCCTTTGCCGTCGCCGCCGTAGCGCGCTTGTTGGCGCTCGCGGAAAAATTCTTTATAGGTCATCACCGGCTTGTCCGGGTGGTTGTCTTTCATGTGCTGGACGTAGGTATCATAGTCAGGCACGCCCACCAACATGCGCGCCGCCTGCCCGAGATACTTCCCCGCCTGGCCGAGATTTCCGAACATAAGCCTTCTCCAACTTTACCCTGCATCACTACAGCGCTTGTTTAAGCCTGATATTAGGGGAAGCCGGGGGATGGGGTTCCCGCAGGGATGCCCCACCTCCGGGTCGCCCCGGGTATCTCGATTGCATCGCGCCGCACGCCTGGCATCTTGCGATACGCAGGCCGTGCGGCTTTGGGTACTACTTAACGTTTATTATGCAGGGTATCCGTTAAATCACATCAATGCTGGGTCGAAACTTTGACCTCCCCCTCAGTTACGCCGTCGGCGGGCGCGGCCTGCGGCACTGGTACGTAAGGCGTTTCCTGGTCGGTGCGTTTCGGGTTTTTGTGCGCCGCCATCGCGGTTTTCACCCCGTAGAAGATGATGCTGTACACCACCAGCAGGAACAGAATGCTCAGCCCGGCGTTGGTGTAGTTGTTCACCACGATGTGGTTCATGTTGGCGATCTGCTGGGCGCTCAGCTCGGCGCCGCCCTCGGCGATTTTGCGTTTGTACTCGCCGGCCAGGAAGAAGAAGCCTTCCAACTGCGGGTTGTCGCTGAACAGCTTCAGGCCCAGCGCATAGGTGGTGCAGATCAGCAGCCACACCGCCGGCAGCACGGTCACCCAGATGTATTGGGTGCGCTTCATCTTAATCAGCACCACGGTGCCCAGCACCAGCGCCACGGCGGCCAGCATCTGGTTGGAGATGCCGAACAGCGGCCACAGGCTCTTCACGCCGCCGAGCGGATCCACCACGCCCTGATACAGCAGGTAGCCCCACAGCCCGACGCAGCCGGCGGTGCCGACGATGCCGGCCACCAGCGAGTCGGTTTTCTTCAGGAACGGCACGAAGTTGCCGAGCAGATCCTGCAGCATAAAGCGGCCGGAGCGGGTGCCGGCGTCCAGCGCGGTCAGGATGAACAGCGCCTCGAACAGAATGCCGAAGTGATACCAGAAGCCCATGTTGGCGCCCGGAATGATCTGGTGGAACACGTGGGCGATGCCCACCGCCAGCGTTGGCGCGCCGCCGGCGCGGTTCAGCACCGAAGGTTCGCCGATGTCGGTGGCGGTCTGCAGGATCTGTTCCGGGCTGATGACGAAGCCCCAGGAGCTGACCGCCGCCGCCGCGTGCACGGTCACGTCCTTCAGCGAAGCCATGATCATCGGTGCGTCTTCGGTGCCCAGGCGGTGCAGATCCGGCATGGTGATGCCCAGCGCCGCCGGCGGGGTGTTCATGGCGAAGTACAGGCCCGGCTCGATGATGGAAGCCGCCACCAGCGCCATGATGGCGACGAAGGACTCCATCAGCATCGCGCCGTAGCCGATAAAGCGCGCGTCGGTCTCATTGGCCAGCAGTTTCGGCGTGGTGCCGGAGGCGATCAGCGCGTGGAAGCCGGAGACCGCGCCGCAGGCGATGGTGATGAACAAGAACGGGAACAGCGTGCCTTTCCACACCGGGCCGGTGCCGTCGACGAACTGGGTCACCGCCGGCATTTTCAGCTCGGGGTTGAGGATCACGATGCCGATCGCCAGCCCGACGATCACGCCGATTTTCAGGAAGGTGGCCAGGTAGTCGCGCGGCGCCAGGATCAGCCACACCGGCAGCAGGGCGGAGACAAAGGCGTAGCCGATCAGCGTGAAGGTGATGGTAGTGTCTTTAAAGGTCAGCGCCGGGCCCCAGTACGGGTCGTGCGCCACCACGCCGCCGAACCAGATGGCGGCCACCAGCAGCACGATGCCGATGATTGACACTTCACCCACGCGGCCGGGGCGCAGGTAGCGCATGTAGATGCCCATAAACAGCGCGATCGGCACGGTGGAGCAGACGGTGAACACGCCCCACGGACTTTCCGCCAGCGCTTTCACCACGATCAGCGCCAGCACCGCCAGGATGATGATCATGATCAGGAAGCAGCCGAACAGCGCGATGGTGCCCGGTATCGGCCCCATCTCTTTTTTGATGATCTCACCGAGCGAGGCACCGTTGCGGCGCGAGGAGATGAACAGCACCATAAAGTCCTGCACCGCCCCCGCCAGCACCACGCCGCCCAGCAGCCACAGCGTGCCGGGCAGGTAGCCGACCTGCGCGGCCAGCACCGGCCCCACCAGCGGCCCGGCGCCGGCGATGGCGGCGAAGTGGTGGCCGAACAGCACGTTCTTGTTGGTCGGCACATAGTTCAGGCCGTCGTTGTTGACCACCGCCGGGGTGGCGCGGCCGGCGTCCAGCTTCATCACCTTAGTGGCGATGTACAGGCTGTAGTAGCGGTAGGCCACTAGATACACCGCCACCGAAGCGACGACGATCCACAGCGCGCTGATGTGTTCGCCGCGGCGCAGCGCCACCACGCCGAGGCAGGCTGCGCCGAGTATCCCCAGCAGCATCCACGGAATGTGCTTTAAAATCCCCTCTCGTTTCATGAGGTATCCTTAATTCCAGTCTGCAAAATATGAATGAACTCATCCGCTTGTAAGAGATGTCAGAGTGGCGCGGTGAGCCGTAGCGTCTTTCCCGAGGTAAGGCGGGTTTAGGAACAGCTCATCATCGCCGGGGGTAAGGGGGGAAGACAGGCGTATTTCGGTCAGCGGTCAGATCCGCCGGGTGAACGGTTGGATTGGCGGGGTAAGCGGTTTGTTGCATAACCAACAGCCGCCCGTCAGCCGCTGTTGCCAATGCAGCACCCGCCCGAACTCGCTGGCTTTAAACTCCCGGTTTTTCAGCCAGATGCCTTAATACGGCGGTTGGCACGCATCCTGCTATCGGTTTTATAACCAAAACAATGTTTTCAATATTTGGAAGTCAATAATGGTTATATGCGCGCCGCATAACGGCGCCGACGGTCAGAGGGAGAGAAGCATGTCAGCAGCAAACCACTCGCAGCAGCCGATTCAGTTCGCCTACTGGGTGCCGAACGTTTCCGGCGGCCTGGTGATCAGCAATATCCCGCAGCGCACCGGTTGGGACATCGGTTATAACCGCAAGCTGGCGCAGATCGCCGAGCGCGCCGGTTTCGACTACGCGCTTACCCAGATCCGCTTCACCGCCGGTTACGGCGCGGAAAACCAGCACGAGTCGGTGTCGTTTTCGCAGGCGCTGCTGGATTCTACCGAGAAGCTGAAGGTGATCGCCGCGCTGCTGCCGGGGCCGTGGAACCCCACGCTGGCGGCCAAACAGATCGCCACCATCAGCCATCTTTCCAACGCGCGCATCGCGGTGAACATTGTCAGCGGCTGGTTCCGCGGCGAGTTCAAGGCCATCGGCGAGCCGTGGCTGGATCATGAGGAGCGCTACCTGCGTTCGGAAGAGTTTATCCGCTGCCTGCGCGGCATCTGGACTGAGCCCAGCTTCACCTTCGCCGGCGATTTCTACCGTTTCCGCGACTACTCGCTGAAGCCGAAGCCGCTGGCGCCGTTGCCGGAAATTTTCCAGGGCGGCAGCTCACGCGCGGCGCGCGACATGGCGGCGCGGGTCTCGGACTGGTATTTCACCAATGGCAACAGCGTGGAGGGCATTCGCCGGCAGGTGGAGGATATCCAGAGCAAGGCGCAGGCCAATCACCATCGGGTGAAGGTGGGGGTGAACGGTTTCGTCATCGCCCGCGAGAGCGAACAGGCGGCGCAGGCGGTGCTGCAGGAGATCATCGATCATGCCAACCCGGAGGCGGTGCAGGGCTTCGGGCACGAGGTGAAAAACGCCGGGGCGGCCTCGCCCGAGGGCGAGGGCAACTGGGCCAAATCCACCTTCGAAGATTTGGTGCAGTATAACGACGGGTTTAAAACCAACCTGATCGGCACGCCGCAGCAGATCGCCGAGCGCATCATCGCGTTGAAAGACGCCGGGGTGGATCTGCTGTTGCTGGCATTTCTGCACTTCCAGGAAGAGGTGGAGTACTTCGGCCGCGAAGTGATCCCGCTGGTGCGCGAACTGGAGCGCCAGCGGGCGGCGGCCTGAGCGTTCAACCCGTTTGCAGGGTTTGCAGCAGGTGGATAAAGGCGGCGCTGAGCGGCGGCGTGGCCGGCTCATGGCGGGTAAAGACGTAAAAGCGCGCGCTGATGTCGATCTCGTGCGTCGGGATTTTCTGCAGGTGCAGGTGCAGCTGCGGGGCGTAGTGCGCGACCACTCGATCGCTCAGCAGCGCGATATAGCCCTGCTGCCTGACCAGGCACCAGGTCGCCAGAAAGGAGTCGGTCTCGACGATCTGGCCGTGCGGCGTGTAGCGTTCGGCGATCTCGCGGATGGCGGCATGCCCCACCGAGCAGGAGCGCGGCACCACCCATTTGGCCTCGGCCGGCGGCTGCCCGGCTGCGGTAAGATCGCCTCCCTGATAGAGCGAGAAGCGCTCGCTTTTCAGCGCCTGCATGGCCAGATCGGCGCCGCCCGCCGCGCCGTTCAGGCTGCTGACCGCCAAATCCAGCTCGCAGTTTCGCAGCCGGGCCAGCAGGCCTTCCGGGCCGTCCTCCACCACCGTCACCCGGGTATGCGGGTAGCGGCGGTTGAAGCCTTCGAGCACCTGCGGCAGATAGCACAGCAGTGGATCGACGCTCATCCCCACCCGCAGGCGCTTCTCGCCGTCGGCGCTCAGGCCGCGCAGCTCGTCAAACGCGTTGAGCAACTGGTTGGTGGCGGCGTCTATCCGCCGGTAAAACAGCTCGCCGACCGCCGTCAGGCGCACGCCGCGGTTGCTGCGCTCCAGCAGCCGCGCGCCGATGGACATTTCCAGCTCTTTGAGCACCCGGCTTAGCGTCGGTTGCGAGACGGCCAGCTTTTTCGCGGCATCGTGCAAACTTCCGCAGTGAACGATGTCTTTGAACATCGTCAGATGAGCCAGTTTTGGCATGGTTTTCATGGTGGATCTCCCTGGAAGTGAACGGCATTAGCCGGAGCCGGCGATGCGGCTGTAATAGGCCTGTTTCATCATGCTGTCGTTCAGCAGTTTATTGATGGTCTGGTCGAGCACCGGCGTGGTGACGGAGGCCGGCATCAGCGTGGCGGTGATCTCCACGTCGTCGTCGCCAAAGGGTTCGATATCCAGATGCGAGATAAAGCAGTTTTCTCCTTGCAGCACCTGTTTGAATTTGGCCAGCGCTTCACGCTGTTCATGCTCGAAGGCAATGACGCAAATCTGGTAGGTGGATTCGCCGTTAACGTCATTGAAGGGCTGTTTGTTGACCATATTGACCAGCGGGCGCAGCAGGGTGTTGGCGGCGAGCACGAACAGCGTGGCGGCCAGCGCATCGCCGTACAGGCCGCAGCCGGCGCAGGCGCCAACCGCCGCGGAGCCCCAGAGCGTGGCGGCGGTGTTCAGGCCGCGGATGTTCATCCCTTCTTTCATGATGGCCCCGGCGCCGAGAAAGCCGACGCCGGAGACCACGTAGGAGATGACCCGCACCGCGCCGCCGCTGCCGTCGATGGTCATGGCCAGGTGGACGAAGATCGCCGCGCTGGTGGCCACCAGCGTATTGGTGCGCAGCCCGGCGGTGCGCTGGCGGAATTGTCTTTCGTAGCCGATGGCGGCGCCCAGGACGGACGCGGTCAGCAGCGTCAGCAGTGTATGAATGAAATGCATGATAATAACTCGATGTATTATCCGCTTATCATGAGCCACCCGTGGCGGGGTGACTCTTGATAAACAGGTAGTTAAGTTGGCGGGATCCGTCCCGCCAGGCCAGGGCGGCGCTCAGTGCGCGGCGGCGATCTGCCGGCTGAGCGTCTCGCTGATTTTGTCCGTCAGCGGCTGCATCCCCTCGCGGGTGCGCGTCTCGCGGCGCTGCGCGATGTGATAGCAGCCGTCGAGGGTGCCGGCGCCCAGCAGGAGGATGCGATCAGACATCATCACCGCTTCCTCTACGCTGTGGGTCACCAGCACGATGGAGCGGGTTTTGATCTGGCGCGTGCTCCAGATGCGCAGCAGATCGCTGCGCAGGTGTTCGCCGGTATAGACGTCCAGCGCGGAAAAGGGCTCGTCCAGCAACAGCAGCATCGGTTCTACCGCCAGCGCGCGCGCAAAGCCGACCCGCTGGCGCATGCCGCCGGAAAGCTCGCGCGGGTAGGCGTCGCGGTAGGGCGCGAGACCGACCAGATCGAGCATTTTCAGCGTCTGGGTTTCGACCACCTGCGGCGGCAGATCCTGCGCCTGCAGCCCGAAGGCGATATTTTGATAGACGTTCAGCCACGGGAAAATGGCGAAGGTCTGGAACACCATGTTGATCTGCGGATTCGGCCCCGAGACTTTTTTATCCCCCAGCATCACGGTGCCCAGATCCGGCGCGATCAGGCCGGAAAGTATGCGCAGCAGGGTGGATTTGCCCGAGCCGGACTGCCCCAAAATACTGACGACCTCGTTATCGTAGAGGCGCAGGTTGATTTCATTCAGCACCAGGCGTTTTTCTTTACCGGTAGGCTGAACGCTTTTGCTGACGTTATTAACCGTCAGCAGCGTGGTTTTTTTTACCATCATGATGTTTCTCCACTCAATTAAAAATATGAGCATGGAAAAATGGCCGATAGTTATCGCCGCGCAGGGGTAAAATAAATGCGAGCGCAAATAAGCCTGAGCGTTATCGGACTGTTAATAAGCGTATGCTGGAAGGATTAGCCTGTCAGGCGCGCCGGAGCGGCGTACGCGGAGGCCATGCGCTGAAGGGGTAAAGCGAAGGGATGTGGTAACTGACGCATATCCTGACACTTTCAGGATGCAATGGGATGACTATTGCTCCTGTGACCTCAGCGATTCCAACAATAAAATAAACAACCAACTGTCGCCGTCCATATCATTTCCCCGTTATTTTTCGTGTGGCCATAATACGCGTGATATTGCCTGTGATTCAATGTGGTTAGGCGGAATTATCGCGGCAAAATGTAATTTAATATGAATGCGGGAAAGTTTTTCTTTATTTATTAAACGGGGTGTCAACGAAAATCATGAGAATGAATATAGGCGTTATTTTATGGAAATATAAACCTGAATTAAACGAGAGAATAACAGGGCGGGCGCAAGACAAATAATGAACCGGCCGCAGCGCGCGCTGCGGCCGGTATCGGGTCAGAACTGATACATGATGCCGGTTTCGACAATGTCGTCGGCGCCGGCGCCGACGGCGTTCTGCCGTTGCAGCAGGTTGAGCTTGTACTCCACGTAGGTCGACATATTGGCGTTGAAGCTGTAGTTCAGCGCCAGATCCAGGTATTTGACCAGATCGGCGTCGCCGATGCCGGGCAGGTTACGGCCGCGCGTTTGCAGGTAGGCTACCGAGGGCGTGACGCCGGAATCGAAGTGATACTGCGCGACCGCCTCGACGGCGTCCGCGCGGGGGGCGAAGCCGGCGTAGCGATCGCCGTCGACGTAGGTCATGTTCTCAGTGCGCGCGTAGCTGGCCGCCAGGTAGAGGTTGTCCTGGTCGTATTTCAGCCCCAGGGTCCAGGCCCGGGCGCGATCGCCGTCAGCCAGGCCGAAGCGCTGTTGCGCCAGCGTGCGCGCAGAGTTGGCGTAGGCGCCGCCAACGTTGAGCCCCACGCCGGTGTCGTAGGTGGCGGAAAAGGCGTAGCCATCGCCGTTTTGCGTCTGGATATCCTTCGCCCTTTGAGCGTCGTCCCCCCGATTCTTCCCCTGATATTGCAGGCCGAGATCCAGGCCGCCCAGGCTGCGGTTGTGGTAGGTCAGCAGGCCGTTGGCGCGGCCGGTCATAAAGTTGTCGGCCGCTTCGTAGCTGTCGTTGCCGAATTCAGGCAGCACGTCCGTCCAGCCGGCCACGTCATACAGCAGGCCGTAGTTGCGGCCGTAGTCCAGGCTGCCCCAGCGGCCGAACGTCAGCCCGGCGAAGCCCAGCCGGGTATAGCTATTGCCCGGCCCGGCGCTTTCCGGCTGATCGAGCCCCGCCTGATATTCCCATTGGCCATACCCTGTCAGCCCGTCGGCGATCTGCGTCTCGCCTTTGAAACCGAAGCGGGTATAGGAGCGGTCGCCGTTATTGTCGGCGTCGCTGCTGAAGTAATGCACGCCGTTCAGCTGGCCGTACAGATCCAGTTTATTGCCGTCTTTATTGATGATTTCCGCGCCGGCGGCGGCGGCCGGCAGCAGGATGATCAGCGTCATCAGCACGCTTTTATGGTTCATTTCAGTTCCCCAAGTGGATGAAAACAGGGCCGTTAACCGGCCGGTTGCGCTTGCGCGATTTTTTTGTATAGGCAGCTGCGGATCCGATCGGTGAGGTGCCGCAGGCTTTCCCGGTTGCGCGCCGCACGCGGGATATTGACGCTGAATTCGTCATCGATCCGTTTGCTGGTCGCGTCCAGGATCAGCACCCGATCGGACATCAGCACCGCCTCTTCGACGTCGTGGGTCACCATCACCATGGCGCGCGTGCGCAGCCGGTTGTCTCCCCACAGCGCCAGCAGATCGCTGCGTAGTTTTTGCGCGGTAAAGATATCGAGGGCGGAGAAGGGCTCGTCCAGCAGCAAGACATCGGGCTCTACCGCCAACGCCCGGGCGAAGCCCACGCGCTGGCGCATGCCGCCCGAGAGCTCGCGCGGCCAGGCGTGCTCATAGCCGCTCAGCCCCACCAGGCGCAGCAGCGCCCCCAGCCGCTCGGCGATCGTCTGCGGCGGCAGCCGTTGCGCCAGCAGCCCGAAGGCGATGTTGTCGTACACCGTTAGCCAGGGGTAGAGCGCGTAGGATTGAAACACCATGCCGGCGTTCGCGCTCGGGCCATTGATCGGTTTGCCCGCCAGGGTGAGCGTGCCGCTGTCCGGCGGGATCAGCCCGGCCAGCATGCGCAGCAGCGTGGACTTACCCGAACCGGATTGCCCCAGAATGGTGACGAACTCGCCGGCGTGCACGGTCAGCGACACGTCGCGCAGCACGGGGGTGGGGCGCTTGTTTTCGCCGATAAACGTCTTGTTCAGCCGGCGGGCGCTGATAATTACCTCTTGAGTCAGCATGTTGTTCCCCCTTGATCAGTCATATTTGAATTTGGTTTCCGCGATGCGATACAGCGGTTGCCAGACGAAGATGATGCACAGCGCCACCAGCGCGCACATGGCGGCGCAGCCCAGCGCAGACTCCGGGTTCTTGCCGGCGTCGGTGACGACGGAAATGAACGCGCCCAGCCCGGTGGCGCTGAGGGTGGTGCTGCCCCACTGGATCACCTCGGCGGCGATGGCGCTGTTCCAGGCGCCGCCGGCGGCGGAGATGATGCCCGTCACGATGTAGGGGAAGATCGCCGGCAGCATGTAGTAGCGCCACCAGCGCAAACGGCGCAGGCCGAAGGTTTCGCTGACCTCGGTGATCTGCGTTGGAATGGCGGAAACGCCGGCGATCACGTTGAACAACACGTACCACTGGGTGCCCAGCATGATCATCGGAATGGCCCACCAGCCGAGATCCTGGTGATAAATGGCGATGAAGGCGGCGATCAGCGGGTAGAAAATGTTGGGCGGAATGGCCGCCAGGATCTGGATGATCGGCTGGAAGATCTTCACCAGCCGCGGATTCATGCCGATCCACACCCCCAGCGGCGTGAAGATCGCCACGCTAAGTAGCATGGCCGCGGCCACGCGCGCGGTGGTGAGCAGCATCCATTCCGGCAGCATGGCGAAGTACTGTTTGGGGAAGTATTCCCACAGCCGGTAACCGAACCAGACGCAGGCCAGCACCACGCCGAGATACCACAGGCTGCGCCACAGCCAATTGCCTTTGGCGGCGAGGCGAAACAGGCGGTGCAGGCCGAGGGCGTACCACAGCCGCGGCAGCTTGAACAGCCACAGGTCAGCCAGCGCGCGCAGCGTGCGGCCGAGCGCCGCGCCGACGTGCGAGAAGGCCAGGCTGTTGTAAAACCACGGATTGCCGAGCGGGCGATTGGCGGTGACGTCTTCGTATTTGAAGCGGGCGGTGTAACGCACCAGCGGGCGGAAAACCAGCTGATCGAGCAGCACGATGTTGGCGGCCAGCGCGACGATCGCATACAGGATCGCCGGCACGTTCTGCTGCGCCAGCGCTTCGGCGATATAGGAACCGACGCCGGGCAGTTCGACCGAGCGATCGCCGACCGGAATGGCTTCGGAGGCCACCAGGGCGAACCAGGCGGCGGATTGCGACACCATGGCGTTCCACAGCAGGCCCGGCACCGAATAGATGAATTCCAGCCGCCAGAAGCGTTGCCACGGGTTGTAATTGAAGCTGCGGGCGGCTTCATCCAGCTCCTTGGGCACGATGCGCAGCGTCTGATACAGCGTCAGCATCATGTTCCAGGCCTGGCCGGTAAACACCGCGAAGATAGCGGTGCACTCCAGCCCCATCACGCTGTGCGGGTAGAGGTTGAGAAAGTACACGGTCGTGAAGGTCAGAAACCCCACCAGCGGCACCGACTCCATAAAGTTGACGAAGGGCAGGATCACCCGGCGCAGCGGCGCATAGCGCGCGGCCAGCACGGCGAACACCACAGAAAACAGCAGCGACCAGGCCATGCCGAGGAGAAAACGCATGCTGGTTCTGAGCGAATAATAAAGCAGGTTCCAGGCATCGAGACTAATGGCAGAGACGTTTTGTTCATTGAAGTCGCCGTGCATGTCGCCCCACGCGCGAATAAAAAAGGCAATGAAGAAAACGCCGATGGCGATAACGATAAAGTCATTTAAATAAGACTTTCTGAAAATAGATGTACCCCGGTTATTTTGCATAACGCAATACCTTATTTTTCCCATAAGAAATCCGTCGCCGCTCGGGTAATAGGCCCGGCGACACCAGATAAATACCGCTGTAGCGGTTGAGACAGACGTTGTTTTCGCAGCGGGGCGATGGGCGGGCAGGCAGAGCGGGAAAGGCCGTCAGAAGGGGAGCGGTTGCCGCATTCCGTATCTTTCAGAATGCAACGTGGATGGCATTACTGAAAGGTGCCCAATAGCATTAGCATAAAACTAAAACTTTCATCGCCCATAGGGCCCTCCTCGGTTTAAATATGGCACGGAGAGGGTAATGTGTTTTGCTGATAAAAAGCAATTGGCGGTGTAGGGTTTTTACGGTTGATATGTAACAGGATGAATATTTATTTTTTAATCGCTATATTCAGAAAATAAAATAACCTATTTTGATGGCGGTAAATACGGTGAAAATAAATCACGGCGAAATAAAACGGCGCGCCTGAATACCGCGCGCCGTAACATTAATAAACCTGCCTGCCGTTGATGCCGGCGGGGAAAATGCCGGTGGCGAACAGATGCCCGTTGGCCTGGATCTGATCGTCGGGCAGCATCTCCAGCGGGAATTCGCCCGCCAGGCAGCTGAGAAAGGCGTTGCGATCGTCGGTGGTGGTAAAACCGATCAAATCGTAGAACAGCAGCGACGCGATCAGCTGGCGATGTTCCGGGATGCGCCGCAGCAGCGCCGCCGACGGAAACGGCAGGTGGAAGAAGAACGCGCAGGCGTTCAGCAGCCCCTGTTCCTTCAGCGCCTGCGCGCAGGGCAGCAGCTGGTAGTCATCGATGCAGACGATGTCGCCCGGGCACAGGTGTTCGCAGGCGATATCGGCGAAACGGCGGTTCAGCTGCCGGTAGGCGCAGTAGTTTTCCGGCGTGAAGTGCGCCTTCTCCGGCTGGTTGTGGAACACCGGCCACAGGCCGTCGTGGTAGTAGCCCTGATAGTGGCGGCGGAACTCTTCGATCGACAGCGGGAAGGTCACCTGATCGTAACCGGCACGTTGGCGGCAACTGATCGGGCGCTGCGCGAAATTCTGCACGTCGCCGTTCCAGCCGAGCCACAGCCCCGGTTCGGCGTCGGCCGCCAGCGTCTGGCCGGCGCAGGCCAGATCCTTGCCGTCGCACTGCTTGTTGGAAATCAGCACCAAACGAGACATGAGGGTCTCCTTATCAGTGAAGGGCGCGCAGGGCGTGCGCCGAACCATCGGCGCGCCAGGGCGCTTGCAGAGCGGGCAGCGTGACGCGCAGGCCGCGCAAAGCCGGGTGCGCCAGGCAGCAGCGCGCCAGCCAGCTTCCCAGCCCGACGCCGCGGTACTCGGCGCTGACGAACAGTTCGCTCACCGAGGCGAAGGTGGCGTAGTCGGTCACCATGCGGGCGAAACCGAGCAGGTGGCGCTTGCGGTATAGCCCGAAGCACAGGCCGTGGTGTACCAGGCGCTCCGCCGCCGCCCGATCCTGCAGGCTGAGGAAACGCTGGATCGCGTCGATATCCAACAACTGCCGATCGGTGCTGATATGAAAAACGCCTTTGCGCCAGCAGAGCAGCGGCTGCACGGACGCCCGTTGCGGTTGCATGTTCATGATTATCCTTAGGTTAACGAATCGGAGGTCGGTTACAGCATCCAGCCGAGTTCGGCGGCGGTGACCTGTTCCTCGAAGCGGCGCAGCTCGGCGCTTTTGCAGGTGTGCCACAGGGTACAGAACGCCGGGCCGAGCAGCTCACGCAGCGGATCGCTGTGGCGGAACAGCGCCAGCGCCTCCTGCTGGCCGAGCGGCAAGGGCGCGGCGTTATCGCTCTCGCAGCCGTTGGCGGCGGGCGGCAGCGGCTGCGGGTGTTCCAGCCCGTGCAACAGGCCGCCGAGCATCACCGCCAGCGCCAGATAAGGGTTGGCGTCGGCGCCGGCCAGGCGGTATTCGATACGCTGGTTGGCGCTGTCGGCGCAGGGCAGGCGCAGCGCCACCGTGCGGTTGTTGTGGCCCCAGGAGGCGCGCAGCGGCACGTGCATGCCGGGGCGGAAGCGGCGAAACGCGTTGATGTTGGGCGCCAGGATCGCCATCGATGCCGGCATCAGCGCCAGCATGCCCGCCATCGCCTGCTGCATGTTATCGCTCAGTTCGCCCGGCGCGCCGGTCAGCAGGTTCTCGCCGTGCTCGTCCTGCAAGCTGATATGGAAATGTAGCCCGCTGCCGGCGGCGTGGGCGCAGGGCTTGGCCATAAAGCAGGCGTGCTGGTGATGCTGCTCGGCAATCTGCCGCGTCAGGCGTTTCAGCGCCATGATCTGGTCGCAGGCTTCCAGCACGCGCCGGCTGTGATGCAGATTCAGCTCGTATTGGCCGGAAGCGGCTTCGGCCACCACGCCGGTCAGCGGCAGGCTTTGCAGCCGCGCGTGCCGTTCGATGTCGCTCAGCAGCGCATGGTGGCGCTCGGGCGCATCCACCGCGAAGCTCTGCGTCGGGCAGGTTTCCGCCTCGGCGGGGCGCTGCGGATCCTGCAGGTAGAACTCCAGTTCGGCCGCCACCACCGGGAAGCAGTTGCGCTCGTGCAGGCGCTTCAGCACCCGTTGCAGCACCACACGCGGCTCCAGCTCGCAGGCGCCGCCGTCGGCGTTTTGCATCGTCAGCAGCAGCTGGGCGTGGCGTTCGGGATCGCGCGCGCAGGGGCGCAGCGTGCCGGGCACCGGCAGGCACAGCCGATCCGGC
Organism: Serratia sp. 201; assembly: GCF_037027545.1. Taxonomy (NCBI): domain Bacteria; kingdom Pseudomonadati; phylum Pseudomonadota; class Gammaproteobacteria; order Enterobacterales; family Yersiniaceae; genus Serratia; species Serratia sp. 201. Next base: position 296,468 of record NZ_JAXCHC010000004.1, read on the forward strand.
TCCCCCGCCCGCTGCCCCAGCCCGCTTTCTTCAATCACCCGGCCGTGCAGATCCAGGGCGTAGATCGACAGCGGGAAGTAGCAGCCTTTTTCCAGGCCAAAGGCTTCGGCGATCGGCAGGCGCTTGCCGCGCAGCTGGCCGTTCAGATCGTGCAGATAAATATCCAGCTGTTCGGTATCCGGATAGCGCTGCAGGTAGTGTTCCAGCTCTTTGCGGAAGGTGCGCGTCGGCGATGTGGGCAGCTCCGCCAGCAGAGGATTGAAGCCGATGATATTAGAATGCATGGCGCGCTCCAGAACGAAGACCGGTCACGGCCAGAGGCAGGGATAAATGCATGAGACAACTCTCTTGTGAGGCCATAGCGGCGATGTGAAAAGGGTATCTGCGGCGGCAAAAACTGTCTGTAAAAACGCCGTAACGTTAACGGGGCGCGGAATAAAAATGCCGTAAAGAGCGCGGCGGGTTGGCCGGGGCGGCACGGTCTATACTGGCGAGATGGGCCGTAGAAGGAGAGATAACGATGAAGATAATAGGGCTGCTTATCGCCGCGCTGGCCGCGTTCCACGCCACCGCGTCTTCCCCACAGGCGTGGGCCGAGAGCGAACGGGCGATGCGCGCCGCCTGCCTGAAAGCCAGCGGGCTAAAAAACGCCAGGGTGGAAGGGGAGATTATTCACTACGGTGACGACGTCGGCTATTCGGCGCTGTTTATCGGTGGGCGCTACCCGCAGCCGTTTATGAAAAACCAGCCGGGCAGGGAGCTGTGCTTATATCAGCGCGCCACGCAGAAGGCGGCGGTGCAGGCGGTGGAGGGGGAATAAATAATCCCAGTCTCCTTACTGTAGCTGTATTTCTCCCTTGGGATTAATTCTTAAGTTGAATTTTTTCATGTATTTACGCCTTTCCGTGTCGTTATTCATCGAGATGCCGAGCAAGACTGAGTATTCTCCCGCTGCCCAGTTTACTTGCGGATAGGTGACGCATTGTCCCGGTTTCAGGTCAGGCAACGGAGTGATTTCTGGTGAGGTCCAGACGATATGCCATTGCTGTTGTTCCTGTCGTGAGACGATCACTCCCCGGTTTTGCAGTTTGTCGCCGCTGCGAACGCTGTTGATAGGCACGGCAAAGCAAGGTTGATTGTCTTTGAGCGAGACATCCAACGGATGGTACCAGGGCTGAGTGGATTGACAGCCGTTCAGTAGCAGTACGCACAGCAAAGAGAGATAACGTCTTGTCATAATAAGGTGTTCCGGTTCTTTGGATTTTTCAGGAAAGCTCGCAATACCCATTCATAGCGTTTTTTGATGTCTGGCCCAATAATGCCGCTGTAGTTGGTGGCTACGTGGAAGCGATGGGCGGCACGTTGCGCCTGGACGTTGAGCTGCCGGGCGGCAAGCACGTCGGGTTTACGGTTTAAGCGCAGGCTGCCCGCCACTCCCCGCCATTTCTCGTTCGATCACCGTCGCCAGCGCCTGCGCGGCGGAAGAGAGTTGGTGCTGCGCCAGGCGGATCAGGCCCACGCGCCGTTCGATAATCGGGCCGATCAGCGGCACGCAGACCGCCCCCAGCTCATCCATCTGTTTCTCGCACAGCGCCGGCACCGCGCTGGCGCCGAGGCCGTTGGCCACCATGCGCCCGACCGTCACCAACTGGTGGCTTTCAAACGCCACCTCCAGCGTTCGCCCGCTGCGGGCCAGCTCCTGCTCCAGCAGCAGCCGCACCGCCGATGGCCGCTGCAGGGTGATGAAATCCAGCGTCAGCAGCTCCTTCCAGCTGACCTGCGCCTTGCGCGCCAGCGCCGAATCCTTCGGCACCACCGCCAGAAAGCGATCGCGGCACAGCGGGGTGAAGTGCAGGGTGTCGCTCGGCTCCGGCTCGAAGGCGATGCCCATCTCCACCCGCCCTTCGCGGATCATTTCAAACACCTGCTCGTTGATGACGTCGTGCACCGCCACGTTGATGCCGGCGTAGCGATCGCGAAACGCCTTGAGGATCGGCGGTAGCGGGTTGCCGGCGAACGACGGCATGGCGGCGAGCGCCACCTTGCCCATCTGCAGGGTGAAGCGCTGGCGCATTGCCTCTTCCGCGTTGTCCCAATCCGCCAGCAGCTGGCGCGCCATCGGGAAGAAGGTTTCCCCCTCCGGCGTCAGCGTCACTCGGCGGGTGGTGCGCAACAGCAGCGGCCCGCCCAGCGCGTCCTCCAGCCCACGGATCGCCAGGCTGAGCGCCGGCTGAGAAATATTCAGCCGCTCGCTGGCCTGGGCGAAATTCAGAGTGTGAGCTACCGCTAAAAACGCGCGTAACTGTTTGATGCTCATTTTCATTTTGGCTTTCGTTAACTCTTTGTTAATTGTCGGTTAACGACTGATTAATAAAAATTCTAAATGAATGCGGCATAAAAACAAAATTAACAAATCATTTTTGTGACCTGAAGATGCCCTCACGCAAGCCAGGGCATTTCGCCCTGCGCCGCAACATGCAGGGGCAACGATATGGCAGGGCTCGACAAACGCGTCGGCAGCTACCAGGAAGCGCTGGCAGGCCTGACGGACAACATGACGGTGCTGGCGGGCGGCTTTGGCCTGTGCGGCATCCCGGAGAATCTGATCGAAGAGATCCGCCGGCGCGGCGTGCGCGGGTTGACGGTGGTTTCCAACAACTGCGGCGTCGACGGGTTCGGCCTCGGGCGGCTGCTGGAAACCCATCAGATCCGCAAGGTGGTGGGATCTTACGTCGGTGAAAACGCGCTGTTCGAGCAGCAGGCGCTCAGCGGCGAGCTGGAGGTGGATCTCACGCCGCAGGGCACGCTGGCGGAGAAGATCCGCGCCGGCGGCGCCGGTATCCCGGCGTTCTTCACCGCCACCGGTTACGGCACGCCGATCGCCGAAGGCAAAGAGGTGCGCGAGTTCAACGGCCGCCCCTACATCATGGAAACCGCCATCACCGGCGATTTCGCCATCGTGAAAGGCTGGAAGGCCGATCACTTCGGCAACGTCATCTACCGCCACACCGCGCAGAACTTCAATCCGCTGATGGCGACCGCCGGGCGCATCACGGTGGTGGAAGTGGAAGAGATCGTCGCACCGGGCGAGCTGGATCCGGCGGCGATCCACACCCCCGGCATCTACGTCGATCGGCTGATTCAGGGCACCTTCGAAAAGCGTATCGAACAACGCACCCTGCGGGCATAAGGAGAATTCGCATGCTTACCCGTGAACAAATGGCGCAGCGCGTGGCGCAAGAGCTGAGGGACGGTTACTACGTCAACCTGGGCATCGGCATCCCGACGCTGGTGGCCAACTACGTGCCGGCGGGCATGGACGTGATGCTGCAGTCGGAAAACGGCCTGCTGGGGATGGGCGAGTTCCCGACCGAGCAGCAGCTGGACGCCGACATGATCAACGCCGGCAAGCAGACGGTCACCGCGCGCCTCGGCGCGTCGATCTTCGATTCGGCGCAGTCGTTCGCCATGATCCGCGGCGGCCACGTCGATCTGACCGTACTGGGGGCGTTTGAAGTGGACGTCGAGGGCAACATCGCCTCGTGGATGATCCCCGGCAAGATGGTCAAGGGCATGGGCGGCGCGATGGATTTGGTGGCGGGGGCGGAGAACATCATCGTGGTGATGACCCACGCCGCGAAAGGCGGCGAGTCCAAGCTGCTGCCGCGCTGCACGCTGCCGCTGACTGGCGCCAACTGCATCCGCAAGGTATTGACCGATCTGGCCTATCTGGAAATTGAAGAGGGCGCCTTCGTGCTGCGCGAACGCGCGCCGGGCGTCAGCGTGGCGGAGATTGTCGCCAAAACCGCCGGCCGGCTGATCGTGCCGGAGCATGTGCCGGAAATGCGTTTCTGAAACGGGAGGTGAATGTGCAACAACGTGAAGTGGTGATTGTGGCGGCGACGCGCACGCCGGTCGGCAGTTTTCACGGCGTGCTGGCGCCGCTGACGGCGGTGGAACTGGGCACGGCGGCGGTGCAGGGGCTGCTGGCGCAAAGCGGCGTGGCGCCGCAGCAGATCGATGAAGTGATCCTCGGCCAGGTGCTGACCGCCGGCTGCGGGCAGAATCCGGCGCGCCAGACCGCGCTGAATGCCGGGCTGCCCGTGACGACGCCGGCGCTGACCATCAACAAGGTGTGCGGCTCCGGTTTGAAGGCGGTGCATCTGGCGGTGCAGGCGATCCGCAGCGGCGACGCCGACGCGGTGATCGCCGGCGGCCAGGAGAGCATGAGCCAGTCGCCTTACCTGATGGCCGGCGCGCGCGCCGGCCTGCGCCTCGGTCACGCGCAGATGGTGGACAGCGTGATCCACGATGGCCTGTGGGACGCGTTCAACGACTACCACATGGGCATCACCGCCGAGAACCTGGCGGAGAAATACGCCATCAGCCGCGCCGAGCAGGACAGCTTTGCGCTGTGCTCGCAGCAGAAGGCGCAGGCGGCGCAGCAGGCCGGGCGTTTTGCGCAGGAGATTACGCCGGTGACGGTGCCGCAGCCGAAGGGCGAGGCGCTGCGGGTAGAGCGCGACGAACAGCCGCGCGACACCAGCCTGGAGGCGCTGGCGCGGTTGCGCCCGGCGTTTCGCAAAGAGGGCACGGTGACCGCCGGCAACGCCTCGTCGCTCAACGACGGCGCCGCCGTGGTGTTGCTGATGAGCGCGGAAAAAGCCGCCGCGCTGCGCTTGCCGGTACTGGCGCGCATCGCCGGTTACGCCTCGTCGGGGGTCGATCCGGCGATCATGGGCATCGGCCCGGCGCCGGCCGCGCGCCGCTGCCTGGAGAAAGCCGGCTGGCGGCTGGAGGACGTCGATCTGATCGAGGCTAACGAAGCCTTCGCCGCGCAGGCGCTGGCGATGGGCAAAGAACTGGGCTGGGAGGCGGAGCGGGTCAACGTCAACGGCGGAGCGATCGCGCTGGGGCATCCGATCGGCGCCTCCGGCTGCCGCATTTTGGTGTCGCTGCTGTACGAAATGCAGCGCCGCGAGGTGAGCAAAGGGCTGGCGATGCTGTGCATCGGCGGCGGGCAGGGGGTGGCGCTGGCGGTAGAGCGCCCGTAAACAACCGAGGAGGGCACCATGCAGTCATCTGACTATGCGGTACTGGGCGCCGGGCTGATGGGGGTGGGTATCGCCACCCACTTTATTCGCCACGGCCATGAGGTGTTGCTGTATGACCCGGATCCGCAGCGCCGGGAGGAAGCGCCGGCGGTAGCGAGCGGCATTCTGGCCGAGCTGAGCGACGTCGGGCAGTTTGATCGCGGTGAGCGCGACGCGGCGCTGGCGCGCCTGCGCGTGACCGGCGATCTGAATGGCGTGGCGCGCGCCCGGCTGCTTATCGAGGCGATCCCGGAACGGCTCGAGCTGAAGCACGCGCTGTATGAGCAACTGGAGGGGCTGATCGCCGACGACGCGGTGATTGCCAGCAACACCAGCGGCCTGCCGCCGGACGAGCTGGCGGCGCGCATGACCCATCCGCAGCGGCTGCTGATCGCCCACTTCTGGCACCCGCCGCACCTGATCCCGCTGGTGGAGATCGTGCCCGGCCGCGCCACCGATCCGCGCCATCTGGCGGCGGTGCAGGCGCTGCTCGGCGGGATGGCGCTGGAGGCGGTGCTGCTGGAACGCGCCGCGCCGGGGTTTGTCGGCAACCGGCTGCAGTTTGCGGTGCTGCGCGAGGCGCTGCACATCGTCCACAGCGGCATCGCCAGCGCCGAGGTGGTGGATCAGGTGATGCGCGCCTCGCTGGGGCGGCGCTACGCCATGGTCGGCCCGCTGGAGGCCGCCGACATGACCGGGCTGGCGACGGTGGCGGACATCGCCCGCCACCTGTTCCCGGAACTGGCGACCGGCGACGAGATGATGGCGCTGGTGGAACAGCGGCTGCGGCGCGGCGATACCGGCCAGCGCAGCGGCCGGGGATTTTATCTTTGGGATGAAGCCCGCAAGGAACGCATTCAACGGCGACGGGCGCATCAGCTGCGCTTTGCGCTGAAACCGTAATTTCGCACGCCGTACCTGACAATAACAACGATAGCGAGGTGCCTGATGAGCGTTTTGATTGCCCTGGCAGCACTGGGATTACTGATGCTGGCCGCCTACCGCGGCTACAGCGTGATTTTGTTCGCCCCGATCGCCGCGCTGGGCGCGGTGCTGTTGACCGATCCCGGCGCGGTGGCGCCGACCTTCACCGGGCTGTTTATGGAAAAGATGGTCGGCTTCGTGAAGCTCTACTTCCCTGTGTTCTTGCTGGGGGCGGTGTTCGGCAAGCTGATCGAGCTGTCCGGCTTCTCCCGTTCGATCGTCGCGGCGGCGATCCGTATTCTCGGCCGACGCCACGCCATTCCGGTGATCGTGCTGGTGTGCGCGCTGTTGACCTACGGCGGGGTGTCGCTGTTCGTGGTGGCGTTCGCGGTCTATCCGTTCGCCGCCGAGCTGTTCCGCCAGAGCGGCATCCCCAAGCGGCTGATCCCGGCCACCGTAGCGCTCGGCGCCTTCTCCTTCACCATGGACGCCTTGCCCGGCACGCCGCAGATCCAAAACATCATCCCGACCAGTTTCTTCGGCACCAATGCCTGGGCTGCGCCCTGGCTGGGGCTGATCGGCTCGCTGTTCATCATCGCGGTCGGTTTGCTGTATCTTGAACGCCAGCGGCGCAAGGCGCAGCTGAAGGGGGAGGGTTACGGTACCGATCTGCTGAACGAGCCGGAAACCCCGGACGACATCAACCTGCCGAACCCGCTGATCGCCATCCTGCCGCTGATTTTGGTCGGGGTATTCAACCTTGGCTTCACCCATTGGATCCCGCAGTGGTACGGCGCCAGCCATGAGCTGACGCTGCCGGGGCTGGCCAAGCCCATCACCACCGATGTGGCGAAGATCACCGCCATCTGGGCGGTGGAAGCGGCGCTGGTGTCGGGTATTCTGCTGGTGGTGGTGTTCGGCTTTCGCAATATTCGCGGCCGGCTGGCGGAAGGCAGCAAGACGGCGGTCGGCGGCGCAATTCTGGCGGCGATGAACACCGCCTCCGAATACGGCTTCGGCGCGGTGATCGCCGCGCTGCCGGGCTTTTTGGTGCTGTCGCAGGCGCTGTCGGCAATCCCCAACCCGCTGCTGAACGAAGCGATCAGCGTCACCCTGCTGGCCGGCATCACCGGTTCGGCCTCCGGCGGCATGAGCATCGCGCTGGCGGCGATGTCCGACAGCTTTATCGCCGCCGCCCATGCGGCACACATTCCGCTGGAGGTGCTGCATCGGGTGGCCTCGATGGCCAGCGGCGGCATGGACACCTTGCCGCACAACGGCGCGGTGATCACCCTGCTGGCGATCACCGGCCTCAGCCACCGGCAGGCCTATGGCGGCATCTTCGCCATCACCCTGATCAAGAGCGCCGCGGTGCTGTTCGTGATCGGCGTGTTCTACCTGACCGGCATTGTTTAAAGGAGCGATACCATGAGTGTACAAGGCAAAACCGCGCTGGTGACCGGCTCGACCAGCGGCATCGGCCTCGGGATAGCATCCGTGCTGGCCGCCGCCGGCGCGCGCGTGATCCTCAACGGCTTCGGCGACGTGGAGCAGGCGCAAATGCAGGTCGCGCGGCTGGGCGCCGCGCCGGGATATCACGGCGCCGATCTCGGCGATGCGGGCCAGATAGCGGACATGATGCACTATGCCGAACGCGAGTTCGGCGGCGTGGATATTCTGGTGAACAACGCCGGCATTCAGCACGTGGCGCCGCTGGATCAGTTCCCGGTGGAGAAATGGAACGCCATTCTCGCCATCAACCTGTCGGCGGTGTTCCACACCTGCCGATTGGCGCTGCCGGGGATGCGCGAGCGCAACTGGGGGCGCATCATCAACGTGGCGTCGGTGCACGGGCTGGTGGCGTCGAAAGACAAGTCGGCCTATGTGGCAGCCAAGCACGGCGTGGTGGGGCTGACCAAGACGCTGGCGCTGGAGACCGCGCGCACGCCCGTCACCTGCAACGCCATCTGCCCCGGCTGGGTGCTGACGCCGCTGGTGCAGCAGCAGATCGACAAACGCATTGCCGCCGGGACCGATCCGCAGCAGGCATGCGATGAGCTGTTGGCGGAGAAGCAGCCTTCGCAAGCGTTCGTCACGCCTGAGCAGCTCGGCGAGCTGGCGCTGTTCCTGTGCAGTGATGCGGCGGCGCAGGTGCGCGGCGCTGCCTGGAACATGGACGGCGGCTGGCTGGCGCAGTAGTGAATTCTCTCTCCCGGAGCGCGCAACGCGCTCCGTCGTTATTTCCCGCCTTTAGTTAATTCCCCTGCGTGACGGTTTACCTGCGGCAATAATATTTATTTGTTATTTGCTATCTTTATTCCCGGATAATCACGCCGGGTTATTTTGGATAAAAGATGCGGATTGGTTTATTTCGTGCTGCGGTTATTACATTGTTTTTCTTCGCGTTACAGATGAACACGTTTATGCTGAAAATAAAGCCAACCTGGAATAATGGCAGATTATGACGTGAATTTTTATATCTTGCGTGCGCTGTTTACATCGGGTAATTATTTCCGCGTGGCTTAAGACCACCGTGTTTATAACAATAATTTTTTCGGGCAGGGGTAATAATGAGAAAAAATACAACGCCAATATTCATTGGCGGCGTCTTGCTGTCGGCGTTATCCGCCGGCGCACAGGCCGAGATCACCATTCTGGATAAAAACCCGCAGAGTAATGTGTTGCTGGCGCCGCTCAGTTTAAAGGTGGGCGGCAGCATTCGCCCCGAGTGGATCTTCAATAACGGCCCGGAGCCGGGCTATGACAAAAACGGCCACGACGGCGGCACGCGTTTTCGCTTCAGCGGCGACTATGCGCTGACGCAGGACACCTCGATCATCGGCTATTACGAGTGGGGCGTGGATCTTGCGCACGCGCTCAGCTGGGACGGGCACTATAACGAAGACGGCAAGCGCGACTATCAGCGCCAGCTGTACGCCGGTTTCAAGGACGATCGTTACGGTACCCTGACCTACGGCCATCAATACGGCATCTATTATTCGGTGGTCGGCATCAAAAGCGACGTCTGGGATAACGATGGCCATGCGGGCGGCACCGGTATCGGTATTTCCGGCGACTACGACGGCGGCAATAAACCGAAAAACAGCATCAAGTACACCAATGATTTCGGGCCGGTGACGCTGTATGCCAACTATTTATTGCCGGAAGACGATCTGCACACTGCGGATAACCTGATTTACCGCCGCAAGGGCGGAGGTGGGTTGGGCTTCGATTACAAGGTGACGAAAGACTTCACCTTCAGCGCGGCCTACAGTTATACCGATGCGAAGATCAAAGACAATCTGTACAGCGAAAAGGATTATCACCAGCAGCTGTCCGGCACCGCGTTGACCTGGCAGCCGAACAACTGGTACATCGTCGGCACCGCCAGCTATTACAAAGACTATGTGCCGAGCACCCGCCAGCGCACGCTGTCGCACTTCTTCGCCGGTGACGGCTACGGGCTGGAAGGTTTTGTTGGTTACACCTTCAATATCGACAAGCCGTTCCTCAAATCGATCCAGCCTTACGTGGCGGCGGACTCGCTGCGGCTGAAGGGTGACGAGGCGTATCACGCCAACCACGTTTACCTTGGCGCGGGCACCACCATTGGTTACGGTCTGTCGGTGTATGTGGAGCGCACGCTGGCCAACAGCAGCGACAACGAGCCGGACTCCACCTGGATTACGGTGTTCTACGACTTCTGATCCGCCTCTTGCCAGGCCGGCATACGCCGGCCGTTCACATGCTGATCGCGCCGCCCAGGGGTTGCCCGGAGGCGTTGCGCTCCGCCAGATAACGCGCCGGCGGTTTGCCCACCGCCTTTCTGAACATGGTGACGAAGCCGCTGGCGCTTTCATAGCCCAGATCCAACGCTACCGTCTGTACGCTCTCGCCCTGCGTCAAGCGCTGCAGCGCCAGCATCACGTGCAGCTGGCGCCGCCAGTGGCCGAAGCTCATGCCCATCTGCTGTTGCAAGGTGCGGCTGAGGGAGCGCTCGCTCATGCCGATGCGCTGCGCCCACTGCCCGAGGGTGGATTTGTCCGCCGGGCAGCTCAGCATGCCTTCGGTCAACTGCCGGATGCGCGCGTCGTCTGATACTGGCAGGTGCAGATTCTCGATCGGCGCGGCCACCAGCTGATCCAGCAGTACCGCCGTCAGGCGCCCTTCGGCGCCCTGTTCGTCGTAGAGCGGCTCGAAGGTGGTGGCCTGCAGCAGCAGTTCGCGCAGCAGCGGCGAGACCGACAGCGTGCAGCAGCTTTGCGGCAAGCCTGCGACGACGTGTTGATCGACGAACAGGCAGTAAGCTTCCGTTGAGCCGGCGCCTTGGGCGTTGTGCAACACGTTGCCCGGCATCCACAGCGCGCACTGCGGTGGCACCAGCCACAGGCCGTTTTCCACTTCGCAGCGGATCATGCCGCGCACGGTATAGATCAGCTGCGCCTTTTGATGACGGTGCGGCTCGACTTCCCAGTCCTGTTCGATAGTGGAACTCTGTACGGCGAACAGCGGGCGCGGCACCTGATCGATATCGAGATTGCGGCGAGGGATCTGTACTTTCATGAGAATAATTCTCAATTTGGCGGAATTGAAAAGTATTATGTCCTGATTGCGCAATGTGGTCTAGCGTCGGTGCCGATAAAGTAAGCGCCAGTCCTAAAACCCTTTCGCGAGGAAACTGATTATGTCACTCGATACCGCCACTTTTCCGCTGGTGTGGATGCGCCGAAACGGGCGCGATACCCAGGCCGAGCTGGCTGAATTCAGCGCGCTGTTGGCGCGCGCCGAACCCTTTGTCTTGATGACCGACCGCAGCGTCGGCGATGAAGGTGAAGAGCACGATCGCGATGCCCGCACCCAGGTGGCGCTGTGGAAACGCGATAACCGCGAGGCGCTGAAGCAGTGGGTGAAAGGCATGATCATGCTGGAGCCGGACGACGCCAAACGCGCGGCGGCGGAAGAATTCGCCGAATACGGCGCCAAATTCTGGGGTTATCCGATACTGGTGGCCACCGATGAAGCCACAGGCCGGATGCTGGCGCAGACATTACTGAGCAAATAAGGGGAATACCATGCACCAGCAACAGGTGATTGAACAGCTGCTGGCCTGGATCGAACAGAGCCTGGATCAGCCGCTGACGCTGGACGACATTGCCGCCAAGTCCGGCTACTCCAAGTGGCATTTGCAGCGGATATTCAAGCAGCATACCGGCCATATTCTCGGCACTTACGCGCGCCGCAGAAGGCTGACCGCCGCCGCGCGCGAACTGCGCCTGACCGGCACCAGCGTGGCCTGCATCGCCGATACTTACCAGTTCGATTCACAGCAGACCTTCACCCGCTGCTTCCGCAAGCAATTCGGTTTGCCGCCGGCCAGCTATCGCCGCAGCCAAGATTGGTCGAGCTATGGCCTGCAGCCGCCGCTGCGGCTGACCGAAGCGCCGTTGCCGCAGGCCGACATCGTGACGCTGCCCGCCATGCAGCTGGTGGGCAACACCCAGCGCCGCAGCTTCACGCTAGGGCAGTTGGCGGACTCCAAGTGCGAGCTGCGCCGCCATGCCTGGCGGCAACTGCTGCGGCCGCAGGCGCTGCCGGAGGTGGTGTACGGCCTCACCAGCCTGGAGGTCGACAGGCAACGCCGGGGCTGCCCGCGTATGGCGTATACCGCCGCTTTGCCGGACGAAGGGGCGATGGGGGAGCGGGTGACTATCGAACAGGGGGAGTATGCCCGTTTCACCTATCAGGGGCAGGCGGAAGGGTTACAAAACTTTATTGTCCGATTGTATGACACTGCCATGCCGCAGATGAACGCCATCCGCCGGCCGGGGCAGGATATCGAGCGTTTCTACCCGGCGCAGGAGGGCTGTTGCCCGCTCGGCGGCGCGGCGATCCGCTGTGAATATCTGATCCCCATTCGGCGGGGGGAAGCGTTGGCCGCCGCCAGTTAGGCGGCGGTTCTCGCAAAAAATCGCCTTCGTGGCGCGTCAGGTTACAAAAAATTGCGATATTACATCGGTAATGGTTCACACTTTGATTGATGTGCACATATAATGCGCATCCGGTCAAACCCCCCTGGCTTTTCAGGCCGCAGCGCCGTTGGCTGTCGGCTGAAATTCAACGGGGTAAAGTGGCCGTAGAAACCGATACCCATAATCGCCAGTGGCCTTGACCAACACGAAGATGAAAATGAGCATTCGCGCGTTACTAACCCTGTTTACGGCACTGGTTGCATTCAGCCAGGCTGCCTTCGCCGTCGTCTACCCGCTGCCGCCAAAAGACAGCCGTTTGGTGGGCGAGAATATCCAAATCACCGTACCGGAAGACAGCAAACTGCCGCTGGAAAGCTTCGCCGCCCAGTATCAGATGGGGCTGAGCAACATGCTGGAGGCCAACCCGGGCGTGGATCCGTTCCTGCCGAAGGCCGGCAGCACCCTGACCATCCCGCAACAGCTGATCCTGCCGGACGCGCCGCGTGAAGGCATCATCATCAACAGCGCCGAAATGCGTCTGTACTACTACCCGAAAGGTTCCAACACCGTCGTGGTGCTGCCGATCGGCATCGGCCAGCTGGGTAAAGACACCCCGCTGAACTGGACCACCACCGTGCAGCGCAAGAAAGACGGCCCAACCTGGACGCCGACCGCCAAAATGCGCGCCGAATACGCGGCTGACGGCGAAATCCTGCCTGCGGTGTTCCCGGCCGGCCCGGACAACCCGATGGGGCTGTATGCGCTGTATGTTGGCCGCCTGTATGCCATCCACGGCACCAACGCCAACTTCGGCATCGGCCTGCGCGTGAGCCACGGCTGCGTGCGTCTGCGCGCCGACGACATCAAGTACCTGTTCGAAAACGTGCCGGTCGGCACCCGCGTGCAGTTCATCAACGAACCGATGAAGGCCACCGTCGAACCGGACGGCTCGCGCTACGTGGAAGTGCACAACCCGCTGTCGGCCAACGAAGAGCAGCTGCAATCGAAAGATCCGGTGCCGCTGACCATTTCCGCGCCAGTCGGCAAAGTGCTGATGGACGCCGGTGTTAACCAGAGCGAAGTGGACGCGGCGATCAAGGCCCGTTCCGGTATGCCGGTGAAAGTGAACTGAAAGCCTTCCGGCCTCAGTGAAAATGCCAAGAAGACGCCTGCGGGCGTCTTTTTTTATGCTTGTAAAACATGTTGTTGCGTGTGCGTTCGCAATGATGCCCTCAGCATTGCACAGAAAGAAGTCATGATGCGCGCCATCATGCAAATCGGGTTTCCCATGGTGGCCATCATCGACGTTTGAGGTGATGCTGGCGAGAAGGAATGCTCTGGAAAAGTATTTCACTCAGTGCTATGTTTCATGGGGAAGTCATTGCAATGCGTACATTTAAAACTCGTTGGTTTAGCAAGAAGGCTCAGGCGCACGGCATTACCGATAAGGCATTATGTCGGGCGGTACACGATGTACAACGGGGTTTGGCTGTGGATTTAGGCGGTGGTGTATTTAAAAAACGTCTTAATCACAATCGGGACCGTGCGTTGGTATTAGCGAAAAACGGTCGGCATTGGGTGTATGTTTTTTTGTTTGCCAAGCAGGTCCAGGCCAATATCTCTGGGGCGGAATTGCAAGCTTTTCGCAAGTTGGCGGTGCATTTTGGCGCGTTGAGCGACGAAATGCTCCAATCCTTGGTCGTAAAGAACGAATGGATGGAGATTTGCCATGAAGAAGGAAAAAACGTTTCGGAGTCCGGCCTTTGAGGCGATTCACAGCGCGGCTGAAGGATTGCATCGTACTGGCGCCATTTCTCTGGAAACCCTACGCAGTTTCGACGAGTCTTGCCTTGCTCCGGTCGAGATGTTACAGCCCCAAGAGATCAAAGCCTTGCGTGAGCAGCTATGTTTAAGCCAACCGGTTTTTGCCCGTTATCTGAATACCAGCGTATCGACCATACAGAAGTGGGAGACGGGGGTGAAACGGCCCGGCGGCGTGTCGCTTAAGCTGCTTTCGATCGTACGTAAGCACGGGCTTGAGGTCTTGTTGTAGTGACCGTTTGGGCTGTCACTATTCTCACATTATCCTCTCTGGCTTTGGCTCTCTGAAATACCCATATCGCAATTATTCCAATAAAAACTATCGCTAATTAATAAGTTATATCTTCTCCCTTATCGCCTGCCATTGAAAAAATTCTCGCAAAAAAACCACACTGTGAAAATAAGATCACACAAGCGTAACAAAAGGTAAACATACCCCTCCTATATTGGCTGCTTCGCTTTTGGGAGGGAGTGTCATGCGTAACTGGAACGAACCGAAAAAGAACAAAGCGCACATCGAACTGATCCCGATGATCGACGTGATGATGTTTTTATTGGTGTTTTTCGTCTTGATTAGCCTGAACGTCATTCCGGCGCTCGGGCTGAAAACGCAGCTGCCGTCCGCCGGCAGTGCGCAGCAGCTGAAACCGCAGAAGAAAGCGATTATCACGCTGGGGGCCGACGAACAGCTGCAGCTGGATGGCCAGCCGATCGCGCTCGGCGCGTTGGTCACTACGCTCAAGCAACAGCAGCAGGCCAACCAGACCACCACCATCATCGTCAACAGCGACAAGGGTGTGGCGGTCGAGCGGCTGGTGGCGGTCATGGACAACCTGCGCCAGGGCGGTTTCTTCTCCGTCTCCATCGCGACACGGAAGCTGTGACATGTATCTGCTCTATCGCTCACGTCATCTTTTCAGCTGGCTGCCGGCGCTGATTGTCGCCGGTTGCCTGCTGTTCGCCAGCCAGCAGGCGGCGCTGAAGATCCAGCCGCGCTACGACGAAACTGCCATCGAACTGGCGCTGGTGGAGCCTGAACCGGCGCCTGAACCTCAACCGGAAACGCCGCCGGAACCTCAGCCCGAACCGCCGCCGCCCGAGCCGGAGCCGATCCCCGAACCGGTGGTGCCGGCGCCGGAACCGATCGTGGAAGCCAAGCCGGTGCCGAAACCGCAGCCGAAGCCAAAGCCCAAGCCGGTAAAAGAGAAAGCCAAACCGGTAGAGAAACCTAAACCGACGCCGGCGCCCGCCGCGCCGCGCGCGCTGGTCAGCAAACCGGCGGCGCAGCCCGCACCGGCCGCCCCCGCGGCGCCGAAGGTGAACGCGCAGGCGATTGAAAACGGCTATCTGCTGGCCTTGCGCCGCGAGCTGGAACAGCGCAAGCGCTACCCAAGCGGGCGTCAGGCCTCACTCGAGCGCCCGCAGGGCAACGTCGAAGTGTGGCTGGAGGTCGATCGCAGTGGGCGGGTGCTCTCTTCCGGCATCGCCAACAAAGCCGCCAGCATGCTGCTGAACCGCGCGGCGATGAGCAGCCTGCAAAGCATCAGTTCAGTGAAGCCGTTCCCGAGCGAGGCGTTCGCCGGGCAAACAACCAAAAGATTTACCGCAACGTTCAATTATCAGGCGCCTTAGCGCAAGGGTTAATCGTTTGATTTTTATGGGATGCACACAATGAAATCGTTTAATCGTTCTGGGATCTATCTGGCGGTGATGTCGGCGATGCTGCCGGGCGCCGCGCTGGCGGCCGACGCCACCGATGTCGGCACCATCAGCGTCAAGGGGCAGTCGCTCGGCGGCGGCATGATGGTGCAGGATGACAGCGCCAAGGCGCGTTCTACCGTCACCAAAGAGGCGATGGACAAAATGCCGTCGGCGGCCAACGCCATCGACAAGCTGAAATACACGCCGGGCCTGAACGTCAACAGCAACGATGCCAGCGGCCTGAGTGGCGTGGACTACACCATGCGCGGCATGAACTCGGATCAGATCGGCCTGTCGATGGACGGCATTCCGATCAACGACTCCGGCAACTACGCGGTATACCCGAACCTGCTGGGCGATGCGGAAAACCTGGAGGAGGTGTTCGTCACCCAAGGGTCTTCCGAAGCGGACGGCCCGCACATCGGCTCCAGCGGCGGCAACATCGGCCTGGTGACGCGCCGCCCGGCGAAAGACTTCGGCGGTTTCGTCAAGCAAACGCTGGGCAGCAACAGCCTGAGCAAAACCTTTGCCCGCCTGGAGACCGGCGAGTACAACGGCTTCAGTAACTGGCTCTCTTATTCGCACACCGAGGCGAAGAAGTGGCGCGGCGAGGGGCGACTGTATTCCGACAAGTTCGAGATGAACTCGCTGTACGAAGACGGCAACGGCAACAGCAGCAACCTGGTGATGAAGTACAACCGCCAGAACAACACCAACTACAACACTCTGAGCAAGGCGCAGTTCCAAAACGACGGCCGTGACACCGACTACGTCACCACACCGGAGTACAACAGCAAAGGGCAGTTGAACAAGTACTACAAGATTGAACGCAACCCGTTCGAAACCTTCACGCTGTCGTTCACCCAGAAGCTGCAGCTGCGCGATAACCTGTCGCTGACTCTGCAACCGTATTACTACTGGGGCAACGGCGGCAGCTTCAACGGCCAGACGGCCTCGGTGCTGTCCAGCACGTCGGACAAGGCCGGGCAGTATGACCTCAGCAACCTGCAGTCCAACACCTATTACCGCCCGTCGTGGACCCAAACCTGGCGGCCGGGCATCACCACCAAGCTGAAGTGGGACATCAACGATCAGCACAGCCTGGACATCGGTTACTGGTACGAGCGCGCGCGCCAGCTGCAGACCCAACCGTTCATCAGCATCAAAGATGATGGCAATCCGGCGCAAATCTCGGGCAAACCGGGCGGATCCGATCAGGTGAAGGACGCCAA
This sequence comes from Serratia sp. 201, assembly GCF_037027545.1. Taxonomy (NCBI): domain Bacteria; kingdom Pseudomonadati; phylum Pseudomonadota; class Gammaproteobacteria; order Enterobacterales; family Yersiniaceae; genus Serratia; species Serratia sp. 201. The sequence continues at coordinate 313,208 of NZ_JAXCHC010000004.1, forward strand.
CGGCAATACGGTGCAGGGGCGCAACCAGTACACCATCACCCCGGCGCAGAAGGTGTGGCTGCAGGACACCTGGTTCGCCACGCCGGACTGGACCTTCGTCGGCGGCCTGGCCTATCAGTACGTGGAGCGCAAAGGGGACAACCGCGGCAGCCTGTACAACGTGCCGGAGAAGCGCAAAGCCACCTATCACGAATTCCTGCCGAACTTCAGCGCCAGCTATAAGGTGAACCAGGAAAACCAGGTGTTCTACAACCTGACGCGCAACATGCGCACGCCGCCAAACTACGTGCTGTACAACGTCGGCGACTCGCTCAGCACCAAGCCGGAACTCAGCTGGAACCACGAACTGGGCTGGCGTTTCCAGCAAGAGGACATGCTGCTGAGCGCCACGCTGTTCTACATGCGCTACAGCGATCGCCAGATCTCCACCACCAACTCGGCCGGCGATTACGAGATGATGAACATCGGCAATGTGGAGAACAAAGGGCTGGAGCTGGAGTGGAGCGGCCAACTGCCGCATAACTTCAACTACTACACCTCATATACCTATACCCAATCGAAGCAGAAGAGCGACATCGTCAGCAACGGCGGGCAGCCGCTGCCGACCTCCGGCAAAGAAGTGCCGAACGTGCCGAAAAACCTGCTGAACATGACGTTGGGTTATGACGACGGGCTGTATTACGGCAGCGTCAGCGGCAAGTACGTCAGTGCCTTCTACGGCGATCTGACCAACGACGAGAAGATCGGCGGCCGCACGGTGTTCGATCTGGCGGCGGGGGTGCATCTGCCCGTGGACAAGAAAATCGTCAAAAGCGCCGCGCTGCGCTTTGGCATCAGCAACCTGTTTGACAAGGAATACCTGACCTCGGTGCGCACCACCACCTTCAACGCGGCGCCGTACGGCGGCGTGAAGGCCAGCACGCCGTATTACAACGTCGGCGAAGAACGCACCTTCAGCGTCTCGCTGGAAGCCACCTTTTAACTGAATACCCCGCCGCCTGCCCGGCGGCGGGGAAGAGGAGCCCTGTATGGACGCCAATCTGTTGCACGACATTATTTTCTACGTGATGTACGCCGCGTTGGCGATCGCGCTGGTGATCATCATCGAACGCACGCTGTACTTCGCCTATACCCAACGCCAGGCGCGCCGGCTGGAGCAGGCGCTGACGCCGGACGTACGCCGCGCCGCCGATCTGCCGGACGAGCTGACCCAGCGCAACAGCCTGCCGATGGCGGTGATCGCGCCGGTATTGGCGCAGAAGCACCGCGCCGGCGACCGCGAGGCGATCGGCGATCTGATCGACGCCCAGTACCTGCTGAGCAAGCCGCCGATGGCGCGCGGCCTGTGGCTGCTGGAAACCGTGGTCACCGCCGCGCCGCTGCTGGGGTTGCTCGGCACGGTGATGGGGATCATCGAAACCTTCAAGGCGCTGGCCGCCTCGGGGGTGTCCGAGCCGAGCCTGGTGTCGGCCGGGATGGGCACCGCGCTGTACGCCACTGGCCTCGGCATCGCCATCGCGCTGCTGTGCCTGGTGGCCAACAACTTCCTGCAGAGCCGTATGGAGCGCATCAACGAACTGCTGAAGGTGCTGCTGATCCGCGCCGGTCAGCCGGCCAGCCGTCCGGAGAGCGGCAGCGGCGAACAATGGGTTGACAGCGGAGCGCCGCGCTATGCCTAATGGCCATCCAGCACGGCGGCCGCTCGGCCGCCTTTATACGGCATTGTGGAGCGGTTGTTTGTTGATGTTGAGCCAGAGCGCTGCGGCGCGTTTTGCTATTCCCGGTTACGAGCTGGTGTACACCGCGCCGGTGGAAACCGCGCTGCAGGCCGACGACCTGCGCAACACCGCCGAGGTGTGGCGCGAGATGTTCGACGCGGCGAAAACCCGCATCGATCTGGGGCAGTTCTACGTGGCGAATCAGGACGGTTCGCTGCTGGACGGTGTGCTGCAGCACCTGAAGGCGGCCGGTGAGCGCGGGGTGAAAATCCGCTTTTTGGTGGAAGAGAAGGGCATTCGCATTTCTACCGCCGAAACGCTGGAACAGCTGAAGGCGATCCCCAATCTGGAGCTGCGCATCATTCCTTACCAGAAGCTGAGCGGCGGCATCCTGCACGCCAAATATCTGCTGGTGGACGGCGAGCAGGCGTTTGTCGGCAGCCAGAATTTCGACTGGCGCGCGTTGGAGCATATTCACGAAACCGGGCTGCGCATCAGCGATGCTAAAGTGGTGGGGCAGATCCAGGCGATCTTCGAACAGGACTGGCGGGCGCAGGCGCTGTTGGCGCAGGACAAGCCGGTGCCGGCGTTGCCCGATTCGCCGCCGACGGCGCCGCCGCAGGGCAACTATCTGGTGGCCAGCCCGCGCGCCTACAACCCGGCGGGCGTGCTCGATTCGCAGGCCGAGCTGCCGCGTCTGCTGGCCGGCGCCAAACGGCGGGTGCGGGTGCAGGTGATGGACTACGCGCCGCTGTCGTTTGGCCCGGAGCGCAGCCGTCCCTTCTATGCGGTGATCGACAACGCGCTGCGCAGCGCGGCGGCGCGCGGCGTGCAGATCGAGCTGATGGTGGCCAACTGGAACACCAAAAAGCCGGATATCGCCTGGCTGAAGAGCCTGGCGCTGGTGCCGAACGTGCAGATCAAGGTGGTGACCATTCCGCCGGCCAGCAGCGGCTTCATTCCGTTTGCCCGCGTGATCCACAGCAAGCTGATGACCATCGATGATGAGATCGCCTGGGTGGGCACCAGCAACTGGACCGGCGGCTATCTGGACAACTCGCGCAATCTGGAGCTGGTGATGCACAGCGCGGCGATGAGCGGGCGGTTGGACCAGCTGTACCAACAGCTGTGGAACAGCGTCTACGCCGAACCGTTGCGGCTGGATTACGACTACCCGACGCCTAAACCGGGCGGCGAATCCTGACGGTCAGGGCGCGTTAACCCGCGCCCCGCGTTGTTTATCGCCGCCAGCCGGCCTTCTCCAGCGCCGTCACCAGCTGTTCGGCGCTTAACCCTTCCGCCCGATGGCCGTTGCCGCTGACGGTATTGGCCGCCAGCAGCGCATTGACGATCGCCTCTTCCACCGCTTCCGCCGCCGCGGCGAACAGCGCCGAAATGTAGTCGTTGTTCACCATGCGCAGCGGTGTGGTGAAATCGCCTTTATTGGCGTAGTCGGCGGGCGGCAGGCCGTCGTTGCCGGTGGCGAAGGCGATAAAGATATCGCCGCTCGAATCCTCGGTGCCGCCGCCGGTGCGGGCGACGCCGATGCTGGCGCGCTGCGCCAGCCGCGCGCACTGGTGCGGCAGCAGCGGCGCGTCGGTCGCCAGCGCCACCACGATGGAGCCCATGCCGGGATGCGGCAACTGCGGCGTGAACGGCGAGGGGATATGCCTCAGATGCCGGCCCACCGGGTAACCGCCGACCAGCAGCGACTCGCGCTTGCCGTGGTTGGCCTGTACGATGGCGCCCACCGTCCAGCCGCCTTGATCGGCAGGCAAGCGGCGCGAGGCGGTGCCGCTGCCGCCTTTGAATTCATGGCAGATCATGCCGCTGCCGCCGCCGACCGCGCCTTCCTGCGGCAAGCCGCCCTGGGCCGCCTGCTGCGCCTCGCGCACGTGCTCGGCCTTGACGTGAAAGCCGTTGATGTCGTTGAGCAGGCCATCGAAGGTTTCCATCACCACCGGCATATTCCAATACACCGCGTTGTCGCCCGCGGGCAGCGTTTCACGCTCCAGCGCGATCAGCGCATCGCGCACCACGCCCACGCTGTGGGTGTTGGTGAAGGCGATCGGGCTGGTCAGCAAGCCCGCTTCGCGCACCCATTCCAGGCCGGTGGCGTCGCCGTTGCCGTTCAGCACGTGCACGCCGGCGAAGCAGGGCGCGTGGCGGGCGGAGCCGGGGCGCGGTTCGATCACCGTCACGCCGGTGCGCACGCTGCGCCCGTCCGCCAAGTCGGCATGAATGCTGGCATGGCCGACGCGCACGCCGGGCACGTCGGTGATGGCGTTCAGCGGGCCGGGCGTGCCCTGGCCGATGATGATGCCCAGATCCTGAGCGCGCTGCGTCATGGTTATTCTCCTTCTATTGAGGGGGCGGCGAGGGGCGCCGTCTGGCGGCCGCGCAGATGGTTCAGCGCCAACCCGAAGCCGATGATGCCGGCAATGATAATAAAGTCTTTCAGGCTGCTGGCGATCAAAATCGTCCACAGCACGTACAGGCAGCACAGCAGCGCCACCACCACCGGCAGCGGCCACAGCGGCATCAGGTACGGGTGGTGGAAGTGGCGGCGACGGCGACTGATCAGCGCCGCCACCGCCATAATGATGTACACCAGCAGCAGCAGGATCACGGTGAACGAGGTCAGCGATTCGAGATCGGAGCAAAACGCCAGCAGCGCCGACGGCACGCCGAACAGCAGGGTGGCGATCCAGGGGGTGCCGAAACGCGGGTGGATGATTTTCAGCGCCCGGTTGAACGCCGGCAGCCAGAAGCCGTCACGTCCGCTGGCGAACATCATGCGGCTGAACTGCGCCACGATGGCGATAATGGCGTTGAACACCGACAGATAGATTGCGCCACTCACCACCCGCGCCAGCGTCGGGCCGCCGAGCTGGGTGACCACGTAGCCGACCGGATCGGCCTGTTTGGCCATCTCCGTCAGCGACGGCGAGCCGATCAGCAGGGCGGTGAACGGCACCAGTTCCACCAGCACCACGATGACAAGCGTCAGCATGATCGCGATCGCCATCGGCCTGCCCTGTTCGCGCATGTCTTCCGCCATGTACACCGCCGCGCCGTAGCCGTTGTAGGAGAACAGCGCGACCCCGACCATGGCGACGATCAGCGGCAGCGATACCGGCGCCAGGCTGCCCTGCGCGTCCAGCATCACCGGCGCGGTGAGGATCTCCGTACTCTGATGCGGGTGGCTGAAGCCGAGCCAGGCGATCAGCGCCAGCACCGCCACTTCCACCACCAGGAAGGCGCCGGTCAGCAGGGCGTTGGCTTTGATGTTGAAAATGGCGCAGATACCGCCGACCAGCACGGTGAGCATGCCGGCGGTCGAGGCGTCGAATTGGGTGCCCAGCGCGGTGTTCAGGTAAGGCACTGCGCCGGTGGCCAGCACCGCCGGCACGAACAGCGAGGCGCTGAGGATAAACAGGTAGGTCTGCAACCCGCACAGGGTGCCGAACAGGCGCTTGATGATGCTGTATTCGCCGCCGGCGCTGGGGTGTGCGGCGCCGAGCTCGGCATAGCACAACGCGATGGCGGCGGCGACGCAGGCGGCGATCAGAAACGACAGAAAGGCGCCGCTGCCGGCGTTGGCGATCGCCAGCGGCGCGATAACGAAGATCGAACTGGCCGGCGTCACGCCGGACGCGGTGATCATCACCACGTCGAGGACGCTGAGATTGCCTTTGAAGGTGTGTTCAGGGGCGGACTCTTTCATGGGATAACGACTCCATTAACGTGTGAGTGAGTTATTGTTTTGCTGCACAGGCTGTACGCAGGAATCAAATGGAGCGCGCTAAATGCCGGGGAGCGTTGCTCCCCGGAAGTTTATTGTTCTTATGTGTTACCCCTGCCCCGACGGGAAGCTGAAGCTGGCGCGGCGGGCATCGCCGGAGGCCGGCCAGCGCTGGGTCACGGTCTTGCGTTTGGTGTAGAACCTGACGGCGTCCGGGCCGTAGGCGTGCAGATCGCCAAACAGCGAGCGCTTCCAGCCGCCGAACGAGTGGTAGGCCACCGGCACCGGCAGCGCCACGTTGATCCCCACCATGCCGACCTGAATGCGGCTGGAAAAGTAGCGCGCCGCTTCGCCGTCGCGGGTGAACAGGCAGGTGCCGTTGCCGTATTCGTGGGCGTCGATCAAGGCCATCGCCTCCGGCAGCGAGGCCGCGCGCACCACGCCGAGCACCGGGCCGAAGATCTCCTCCTGATAGATGCGCATGCCGGGCGTCACGCGATCGAACAGCGTCGGGCCGAGGAAATACCCCTGGCTGGGGCGGCCGTCGGCGCCGATCACGCTCAGCTCGCGGCCGTCCACCAGCAGCTCGGCGCCTTCGGCTACGCCCTGATCGATATAGCCTTTCACCTTCTGATAATGCTGCTGGGTCACCAGCGGCCCCATGTCGTTGCGGTTGTCGCTGCCGGGGCCGACGCGCATGGCGGCCATCTGTTGCCGCAGCCCTGCGATCAGCGCGTCGGCGGTGCCGTCGCCCACCGCCACCACCAGCGGGATGGCCATACAACGCTGGCCGCAGGAGCCGAAGGCGGCACCCATCAGCGCGCCGACCGCGCCGGGGATATCGGCGTCCGGCAGCACCACCGCGTGGTTTTTGGCGCCGCCCAGCGCCTGCACCCGTTTGTTCTGGCCGCAGCCGGTGTGATAGATGTGCTCCGCCACCGGCGTCGAACCGACGAAGCTGATCGCTTTGACGCGCCCGTCATGCAGCAGCGTCTCCACCGCTTCACGATCGCCGTTGACCACGTTGAGCACCCCCGGTGGCAGCCCGGCTTCCGCCGCCAGCCGGGCGATATACAGCGCGGCGGAAGGCACGCGCTCGGAAGGTTTCAGCACGAAGGTGTTGCCGCAGGCGACCGCCATTGGCCACATCCACAGCGGCACCATCGCCGGGAAGTTGAACGGGGTGATGCCCGCCACCACCCCCAGCGGCTGAAACTCGCTCCAGCTGTCGATGCCCGGGCCTGCCTCTTTGCTGTGTTCACCCTTCAGCAGTTCCGGCACATAGCTGGCGTATTCGATATTCTCAATGCCGCGCTGCAGTTCGCCCAGGGCGTCGCTGAGCACCTTGCCGTGCTCGGCGGTGATTAACTGGCAGATGGCGTCGGCGTGTTGCTCCAGCAGATCCTTGAGCTTCATCATGATGCGCGCGCGCTTCAGCGGAGGGGTATCGCGCCAGGCGGGATAAGCCTGTTCGGCGGCGGCGATGGCGCGCTCCACCGTGGCGCGGTCGGCCAACTGCACCTCCTGCGCCGATTGGCCGGTGGCCGGGTCGTAAACCGGCTGGCTGCGTTCGCCGCCGGCGGCGGGCTCGCCGTTGATCCAATGGGTGATGGTCATGGTTCTCTCCTTATTCGGTGGCGTTGAGGGCGTCGCCCACGGCGTTGATCAGCGCATCGATCTGCGCTTCGCTGCTGATGAACGGCGGTGCCAACTGCAGGGTGTCGCCGCCGTAGCGCACGTAAAATCCGCTTTCCCAGCAGCGCATCGCCGCCTCGAAGGGGCGCCGCGCCGGCTCGCCGGGCCGCGCCGCCAGCGTGATGCCGGCCGCCAGGCCGATATTGCGAATGTCGGCGACGTGTTTGGCTCCTTGCAGGCTGTGCACCGCGCGCTCGAAGTAGGGCGCCAGCGCCTGTACGCGCTCCACCATCTGTTCGCGCTGCAGGATGTCCAGCGTCGCCAGCGCGACCGCGCAGCTGACCGGATGGGCGGAGTAGGTGTAGCCGTGCGGGAATTCGAGCTGGTAGTCCGGCTCGCCGCCGTTCATGAAGGTGTGGTAAATCTCCGGCCGTACCACCACCGCGCCCATCGGCTGCGCGCCGTTGGTCACCTGTTTGGCGATGTTCATGATGTCCGGCGTGACGCCGAACGCCTCGGCGCCGGTCATCGCGCCGCAGCGGCCGAAGGCGGTGATCACTTCGTCGAAGATCAGCAGGATGTCATGCTGGGTACAGATTTCGCGCAGGCGCTGCAAGTAGCCGACCGGCGGCACGATCACCCCGGCGGAGCCGGAGAACGGTTCGACGATCACCGCGGCGATCGTCGAGGCGTCGCGCAGCGCGATGATGCGGTTGAGCTCTTCCGCCAGCTCCGCCCCCTGTTGCGGCATGCCGCGCGAAAAGGCGTTGCCGGCCAGCAGGGTGTGCGGCAGGTGGTCCGCCTCGGCGCCGGCGCCGAACGTCTTGCGGTTGCCGGCGATGCCGCCGACCGAGATGCCGCCGAAGTTAACGCCGTGATAGCCCTTTTCCCGGCCGATAAAGCAGGTTTTGCCCGCCTGGCCTTTGGCGCGCCAGTAAGCGCGCGCCATTTTCAGCGAGGTGTCCGCCGCTTCCGAGCCGGAGCCGGTGAAGAACACGTAATCCAGCCCCGCCGGCGTCAGCGCCTTGATTTTGTTGGCCAGCTCGAACGACAGCGGGTGGCCGAACTGAAACGCCGGCGAGTAATCCAGCGTCGCCAGCTGGCGCTGGGCGGCGTCGGTGATTTCCTGCCGGCCGTGCCCCAATCCGCAGCACCACAATCCGGACAGGCCGTCGAAAATCTTTCTGCCGTCGTGGCTGGTGTAATACGCCCCTGCGGCCTGAGTAATGATGCGCGGCTGCGCTTTAAAATTACGGTTGCCGGTAAAAGGCATCCAATGGGCCTCTAACCCTTCGGCATCGAGACGATTAAGCGAATAATTTTCAGCGGCCATGTTTTCCTCCGGGCAGGAAAATAAGTGCGATTAATTAAATAAAATGAGTTGTTAACGAATTGTTGTGCGAAATTGACTATGTACCGCTTGTTCTCTACTGTGAATAATCATATGTCGAAACTTACTTAAGGTTTTATGCAAGTAAAAAAGCGCGCGCTGTTAGGGCAATTGTCGGATATGGATCTGCGTTTGCTGCGGGTATTCAAGGCCGTGGTCGACTGCGGCGGCATGAGCGCCGCCGAACTGGAGCTGAATATCAGCCTGTCGACCATTAGCAAGCACATCAAGGATCTGGAGCAGCGGCTGGGCCTGACGCTGTGCCAGCGCGGGCGCGAGGGTTTTGCGGTTACCGACGAGGGGCTGTTGATCTATCAGGAAACGGTCAACCTGCTGGCGGCCACCGAGGCGTTCCGGCGCGGGGTGGACGAGGTGCACCAGCGCATGGGCGGGCAGCTGCACGTGGCGATATTCGACCATACGGTCAGCAATCCGCAGGCGCAGATCGGCCGGGCCATCGCGTTATTCAGCGAGCGCGCGCCGGAGGTTTCTTTGCAAATGTACGTGGAGCCGATTAATACCATTGAACGCGGCGTCATTGACGGGCAATTTCAGGTTGGCGTTATTCCCATGCACCGCAGCGCGGAAAGTTTATCTTATCATCCGTTATTCAGTGAGAGGATGTTCTTATATTGCGGCGCGCAGCATGAATTATTTTCCGGCCCCCATGAAACATTAAATTGGGATCTGCTGCACAATTATGCCTTCGCCGGATTAGGCTATCATTCGCCGAATATGGAACTGAGCCTGCAGCAACATTTGCATCGCAAGGCGACGGGGTTTGCGCAGGAGTCGATCGCCACGCTGATCCTGTCCGGCAAATACGTCGGCTTTTTGCCTGATCACTACGCGGCGTTTTTCGTGGCGCAGAATATGATGCGGGCGATCAAACCGGCGCTGTTCCGCTATCACTGTGAATACTCCAGCGTGCTGCGCCGCTCGCCGGTGCCGCAGCGGGTGGTGAAGCTGTTCCATGAGTGCCTGCTGGCGGCCCACGGAACAGCGTGACGCTTACTGCTCTTTCTTCTTGCCGAAGATCCTGATCAGCGCGCCGACCAGGATGCCGACCGCGATGCCGGCGAAGATCCAGCCGATGATACCCATTTCCTTAACTCCTGCTAGTGCGTTGATCTGATTATATAATCATTCGACGCGAAACGCCTCTTCGATCATCCGTTGCCGCTGCGCCGGCGCATAGTCGATCCAGGAATTCTTGCTGTTGGATTTCTCCAGCGCCACCGCCAATTCCTGGCCGGAAATCGGCAAATCGTCCTGCCAGAACGGCGCAATGGCGTGGCGGGTGATGAAATCGGTCAGGTAGCTCTCCGGGCTGCCCTGCCAGTGCGGGTACAGGCGCGCGGCCAGCTCGGCCATCAGCGCGCGTTGCTGCGGCTGTTCGCTGGTTTCCAGCAGGGCGAGGAACGGCAGCAGCAGGCGGCCACAGACTTGGCCGTGGTGGTAGTCGCGCAACGCGCCGATCTCGCCGGCGATGCCGTGAATGACCCCCAGCCCGGCGGCGCTCAGCGTCAGCCCGCCGAGGTAGGAAGCCTGCATGATCGCCTCGCGCGCCGCATCGCTGCGGTTGAGCGCCGGCCAGGCGGCGAGGAAGTGGCGTATGCCGTTCAGCGACATGTCGCGCGTCATGGCGCCGGCGGTTTTCGACAGATAGGCCTCGAACAGGTGGGTGAAGGCGTCGATAGCGCAGTAGGCCAACACTTTGTCCGGCGCGCCCGCCAGCAGCTGCGGATCGAGAATGGCGGTGTGCGGCACGAAGTTATTGTGGCGCAGCGAGGCCTTCACTTTGCTGACCTGGGTGTCGGTGATCACCGCGTTCTGCGTCACCTCGCTGCCGGTGCCGGCGGTGGTGGGAATGGCGATCAGCGGCAGGGTGGCGCCGCTGATTTTGCTGTCGCCGACTTTTTCCATATAGCGCAGCGTCGGCAGCGGATGCTCCACCAGCGCGGAGAACGCCTTGGCGGCGTCCAGCACGCTGCCGCCGCCGATGGCCACTACGCGCCGCGCCTGGCCGCGCCAGCGCGCCACCCAGGCGTCTATTTCCTGCGGCGACGCCTCGTGGCTGACGATCTCCGTGCCGATGAACAGCGGCGCCAGCGCTTCGCGCAGGCCGGCGTACACCGGGCCGTTGAGAAAAGATCGGCAGCTGAACAACAGCGTCGGCTGCGGGTCGGCAAGCAGCAGCGGCGGCAGCTGCTGGATGCTGCCGTGGCCGAACCAGGTCTGGCGATTGGCGATGATGTGGCTGACGGACATGAGATCTCCTTGACGACGTTGCAGAGCGCGATGCCACAGCATAAGCCAGCGGGCGCGGAGCGGCCACCGCTTTCCCCGCCGCGGCAACCTGTGAGTTGTTTAACATGTAAACGATCGCGCTCTTGCATTTCGGCGTTTTGGGTGCTTTTTTTAACAGTACCGGCCGTCGTGCGGCCAACCCCATCCGAAATCGGTAGATTGTTAATGTGTTAATAATGGCGAGGCGGGTATGGAAATTCAGGTTGAACGCTTGTCTGCGGTGATCGATGCGGTGGCTAGCCCGCGTTTTTATCCCAGCCTGTTGAATTGGCTGGAGGGATTTTTCGCCTTCGACAACGCCATCGTCTATGCCTTCGAACGCGGCCGGCCGCCGCGCTGCCTGATCAAAACCGAGCGGGAAAACAGCGATGCGGTCAATCAGATCTACCAACAGGGCGCCTACCTGCAGGATCCGTTTTACCGCGCGCTGAGCGACGGCGGCGAAGGCGAGGTGCTCACGCTGCGCCAGCTGGCACCCTGCGGGTTTTATCACAGCGATTATTACCGTAATTTTTATCGCAAGACCGGCTGGCACGACGAGGCCGGCGTGCTGCTGCAGCTGACGCCGGAGCGCGGGCTGGGGGTATTCTTCGGCTCGGTGCGCCGCACGGTGGCGGTACGCTATCCGCAGCGGGCGGATCTGCGCAGTGCGCTGACGCTGGTGAAAAGCGTGGCGCGGCTGCACGGCGAAGTGGTGGCGGCACCGGCCGAGGCCGCGACGGTGAACGATGACGGCGCCCAGGCGCGCTATCTGCTGACGCCGCGCGAGCGCGAGATCGTCGATCTGATCCTCGCCGGCTGCGGTTCGCAGCAGATTGCCGACCGGCTGTTCATCAGCCTCGGCACGGTAAAAAATCACCGCAAGAACATCTACGGCAAGCTGAACATCGGCTCGCAGGCCGAGTTGTTTAGCCTGCTGCTGACCGCCCCGCAGCGGCGCAGCGCGTGAATGTTAATTTTTTGTAGCGAATGTCCCTAAGGGGACATAGCGGACGATCCCACTGCTCCCGATAATCCGATGTCATGGCATAGGCAATCGGGAGTGCGGCAGTGAACAACGAAATCGAGTCCTTAACCTACTACGCGGCGACCAAAAAATACGATCTGCGCTTCCCGACGCTGGAAGAGGATCTGGACGTCGACGTGGTGATCATCGGCGGCGGCTTCTCCGGCATCAACACCGCGCTGGAGCTGGCGGAGAAGGGCATCACCAACATCGCCATTCTCGAAGGCCGCTATCTGGGTTACGGCGGCACCGGGCGCAACGGCGGCCAGGTGATGGCCGGCATCGGCCACGATCTGGAGAAGATCAAGCGCCACGTTGGCCCGGCCGGGCTGGAAACCATCTTCAAAATCAGCAACCTCGGCGCCGGCATTATCCGCGAGCGCATCAAGAAATATGACATCGACGCCGACTTCTGCTTCGGCTACGGCTATCTCGGCAGCAACGCACGCCAGGAGAAGACCCTGCGCGGCTGGCTGAAGGAGTTCAAGGCGGTAGCGCCGCAGGAGGAGATTGAGCTCTACACCGGGGCGGAGGTGAAGCAGGTCGTGGGCTCAGACGCCTACACCTGCGCGCTGAAGCACATGGGCGGCGGCCACGTGCATTCGCTTAACCTGCTGCTGGGCGAGGCCAAGGCGCTGAGCGGCTACGGGGTGAAAATCTTTGAGAACAGCAGCGTGCTCAACGTGGAGTATGGCCCGCGCATTACGGTGCGCACCGCCATGGGCTCTGTGCGCGCCAACAAGATGCTGTGGGCCTGCAACGGCTTTCTCAACGGCATGGAGCCGCAGATCTACCGCAAGACCATCAATACCTACGCCTTCCAGCTGGCCACCGAGCCGCTGTCTGACGATCTGATCCGTCAGATCAGCCCGATCCGCGGCGCCTACAGCGACATCCGCCCGGTGATCGATTATTACCGGGTGACCAACGAGAACCGGCTGCTGTTCGGCAGCGCCACCCGCCTGATCGAATATTTCCCGTCGGATCTCAAGGCCTGGAACCGCAACCTGATGCTGAAGGTGTTCCCGTACCTGAAAGACGTGAAGATCGATCTGGCCTGGGGCGGCCCGCTGTGCTGCAGCGCCAACCTGTTCCCGCAGATCGGCACGCTGCCGGATCGCGACAACGTGTTTTACGTGCAGGGCTACTCCGGCTTCGGCGTGACGCCGAGCCACATCGTGTGCAAGGTGCTGGCGGAGGGCATGAGCGAAGGATCCGATCGGTACGATCTGATGAGCTCGATCCCGCACGTCAACATCTTCGGCAAGGACAAGCTGCGGCGGGTGATGACCACCGCCGGTAAGGTTTGGCACCAGACATCCGGCTACTGGAAAGGCCGCCGTTAACCCTCAGAGGAGAATCACATGAAACCGTTATTGCTTAAACAACCGCTGCCGGAACTGCTGGAGATCGGCAGCGTCAGCAACCTGGGCGCCACGGTGATCGCCGGCACGCCGACCGTCGGCGTGGCCAGCATCTTCGGCGAACCGACCGACAACCTGAACTGCGGCGTGTTCAGCTGCACCCGCGGCAGCTTCGTGATGGAGTATCCGTTCGCCGAGCACGCCACGGTGTGGGAAGGCAGTGCGACCCTGACCAACGAACGCACCGGCGAATCGGTGCAGTATCAGGCCGGCGATTCCTGGTTCGTCGAGAAAGGCACCCCGGTGCGCTGGGACATCACCTCGGATCGCTTCGTCAAACACTACCTCGCCATCGTCGAAGGCTGACGCCGTCATGCCCCCCTCAGCAGGCTGAATGCCGAGGGGGAGCGCCTTAGCCTAACGCCCGCGTAATAAAATCAGTCACCCGCTTGAGGATCTGATCCTTATTGGTTTCGTTAAAGCTCTCGTGCCGCCCGCCCGCATTGATCATCCGTTCGAAATCGTCGCCGCGCAGACGATCGAGCGCGGTTTGCGTTTCGCTCATCAGCACTAACCGATCGTCGTCGCCATGGATCCACAGCGTGGGCAGCGCGCCGAAGCCCGGCCCGGCGTTGATGGCGGCGAGGATCCGCTGCATGGCGCGCAGGGTGGGGCGCTTGAACGGCCCGTGCCACACCAGCGGATCTTCCTGATAGGCCGCGCCAACCGCCGGATCGCGCGCCAGGGTGGCGGTATCCAGCGGCGCGTCGGGGATCGTCGGCAGTTCGGCCAGATCGGAAATCGCCGTTCTGTCGCCGAGCAGCGGGCCGGACAGCACCAGCGCGCGTACCTCCTCGCCATGGCGCTGCACGTAGCGGGTGGCGATCATGCCGCCCATCGAGTGGCCGATCACCACCAGCGGCAAGGTGGGGTATTGCTGCCGGAAATGGCTGACCACGCGCTGCACGTCGTCGACCACGGCGTCATAATCTTCGATCAGCACGCGCTCGCCCTGCGACAGGCCGTGGCCGAGATGGTCGGGGCCGAACACCCGCGCGCCCTGCGCCTGCAGCGTGCGCGCCACGTATTGATAGCGGCCGAGGTGCTCGCCGTAGCCGTGCACCAGCAGCGCCAGATAGCGCGGCTTGTCGTTTCCCCAGTCGTGCACGGCGATGTCGCCGTGACGGCCTTTGATAAAGCTGACGGTTTGTTCGGACATGTTATTGTTCTCATGGTGGTAGGGTTGCCCTTCAGCGTAGCGGCTGGCGGCGAGGTTGTCAGGGGCGCCGGGTGCGGCGCCCGCAGAGAGGGGATTACAGGCCGAACTGGCGCGCCAGCTCGTCGAGCGCTTCGCGCTGGAAGCGGTTGAAGGCGTCGCGCGGCTGCTGCTGTTGGATGAACGTCAGCAGCGGATCCTGCACTTCAGTGCGCACGCCGCTTAGCTGTTCCATCACCGCCAGCCCGCAGAACGGCACGTAGGATTCGGCGTAGCCGCCTTCATGCACCATCACCAGTTTGCCGCCGCACAGCCGGTCGGCGGCGTCCTGCACCAGCGCGGTCATGGCGCGGAAGCTGTCGCTGTGCAGCTGCATGCGCGCCAGCGGATCGAGGGCGTTGGCGTCGTAACCGCAGGCGACGATGATCAGCTCCGGCTCGAATTTTTCCAGCGCCGGGATGATGAGGCGCCGCATGGCGTGCAGGTAGCCGTCGTCGCCGGCGCCGGCCAGCATCGGCACGTTAACGTTGCAGCCCGCCCCGTCGCCTTCGCCGCGATCCTGCTCGCCGGAATAGCCCGCCGGGAAGCAGCCGTCCTGATGCAGCGACAGCGTCAGCACGTCGCCGCGCTGCCAATAGATGTGCTGGGTGCCGTTGCCGTGGTGCACGTCCCAGTCGAGTACCGCGACTTTGCCGAGGCCGTAGCGGGCCTTGGCGCGCTCGATGGCGATGGGAATATTGGCCAGGAAGCAGAAGCCCATCGATTGATCCGGCAGGCAGTGGTGGCCCGGCGGGCGCGACAGCGCATAGGCATTATCCAGTTCGCCCTGCAGTACCGCCTCCACCGCCGCGCAGGCCAGCCCGGCGGAGAGTTTGGCGATTTCATAGCTGCCCGGCCCCAGCGGCGCTTCCTCCCCCAGCAGGCCGCCGCCGCTGTCGCTCACCTGTTTGAAGCGCTGCAGATAGTGGGCGGGGTGGATGCGCAGCAGGTCTTCTTCCGTCGCTGGTTCGGCGCTCAGCAGGGTGAGCCGGCGCGACAGGCCGGACACGTCCATCAGGTTCTTCATGCGCCGTTTGGTTTCCGGCGATTCGGCATGGCCGGCGCCCGAGGGCGGTTGCACCCAGCCGCCGACCGGCAGGGTGGTGGCGTGCAGGCCGGTGCTGTGCCAGAAACAGCGTTCATCAAACAAGAAACCGGTTGTTCTTTTCACCTTTCTCCTCCTGTTATACGGCGCGGTGCGCGCGGTGAAGCCAGCGAAATCAACAGCAGCGACAGCAGCGCGCAGCCCAGCGCGCCGAACAGCAAGGCGTTGAAACCGCCGGAAGATTCGATCAGAGAGCCGGCCAGCGTCGGGCCGATGGCCATGCCGCCGCCGATCACCAGGTTGATGCCGTTCATCAGCTTGCCGTCGTTATCCAGCCCGGCGACCCGCGCCAGAATGAACGGCAGCACGAAGGTCCAGGTGAATTTGAACAGCAGGGCGGCCAGGGCGAAGCGCAGGAGCAGGGGCTGGCCCGTCAGCAGCGCCACGCTGGCCAGCAGCAGGGCGTACCCCAGCACGATCAGGCGTCCGCCGCCGAAGCGCGCGCCGATCAGCGCCGCGGCCCCCGCGCCGACGATGCCGAGCAAGGTGGCGACGGCCAGCACCTGGCCGCTGTGGGCCGGCGACAGCCCGGCGCCGGCGGCGATGCCGCCGATAAAGGTCCAGACCGCGCTCAGGCTGATGTAAAAGGTCAGCACCGCCAGCACGGCGCACAGCTTGCGCGCCAGCGAGGCGGCGGGGCCGCTGCGGGCGGTGCGGGCGGCGGTGAAACCGTTGGGGAACGCCGGGATGAGCGGCAGGCAGCACAGCATGATGGCGGCCAAAATCAGGTAGACCGCCATCAGGCCGAAGTGCGCAAACAGCGGTGGCAGCACCAGCAGCCCGACCGCGCCCAGCACCAGCTGGCCGAGCACCCAGAGGGCATAGACGCGGCTGGGATTGGCGGTGCCGGCAGCGCAGGTGATGCACAGGATCATCAGGGTGCCGCCCGCCAGCGAGGCGATAAAGCGCAGCGGTAGCAGCAAGGTAAAATCTTGCACCAGCGCCGAAGCCAGGTTGCCGGCGATAAACACCAGCGCCGACAGCGTAGCGACCCGCCGCCAGTTGATGCGCCCGATCCACCACCACGCCGGCAGCGTGGCCAGGCTCATGGCGCCGAGTTCGGTGGAGAACAGGTGGCCGATCTGCGCCGGGCCGAGCTGCCACTGAGTAGCGAGCTGGGCGGCCACGGCGGGGGCGGTCATCAGAATGCCCGGCGCGATGGCGGCGAAGACGATAATGGCGGTCAACAGCCGCGGCGGGCAGGGGAGCGCCGCGCCGACGGCGGGCGCGGAAACCGAATCACTGGACATAAACCTTTTCCCCAAGCGTTGAGTGACGATGAAATATCCCGCCCGGCCCGATTGCGGGCAGGGGGAGGCCGCGCCATAAATGGCGAATACGTTTTGGCGTTATTTTCCGGCCGTCGGCAGCGGCGGCCGTTATCGGGCGTTAACCGTGGGCGAGAAAGCCGCCGGCGACCAGTTCGGTGCGGTTCACCACGTCGGTTTTGGCGAAAATATTGCGCATATGGGTTTTCACCGTGGACAGCGAAATGCCCAGCTTCAGGGCGATGCGCTTATTGCTGGCGCCTTCGCGAACCAGGTTGACGATCTCTTGCTCTTTGGCGGTCAACAGCTGCGCCTCGCCGTCGGGCAGCAGATCGCGCGTCGCCAGCTCGATCAGCGGCAGCACCGCGCGCAGGCGGCCGCGTTCCACTTCGGTAAACGGCGTATCGCGGATCAGCGATACCCCGGCGACGATGCGCTTGCGCTGGCGGATGAAGATCTCCGTCATGTCGCGCATGTCGTTCGGCAGCATAAAGTCGTGGTAATAGCGGCGGTTGCCGGCGATCGCCGCCGGGCTCATGCCGACCATGGTGATGTCCTGGCGATGGAAATTGGCCGGCTGCAGCGGGTCTATCTGCTGGAAGTGGTTCAGGTACTGCTGATGCGTTTTATCGGGCATGCCGTGCAGGATGTAGTGATCCGGCCGCAGGTCGCGATCGACCAGATAAAACACCCCGGCGGACACCGGGATCAGGTGCGTAATGGTCGCCAAACAACTGTTGATAAAGGCATCGGATGCGGTGCTGTGCATGATTCGTATTCCTCCCTTTATCGTTCAACTGGAGAATGTTGGCGGTCAATATATGAACGATACAAGCATAGTTGTAGCAATTTGGCAACACAATAAAAACATATTAACAACGTGAGGCCGATTGCAATAAAACACATAAATAACAAGATGACACTGCGTTTATCAGGGCTTTTTAGGGCGGATTTTTCGCGATTTTCATTAATAGGTTAATGAAATAGTTCGCCGCTTTTCCCGCTGAATTTACAGCGCTTTTGAATGCTTGCCTGGGCGAGGCCCTCGCCGCTCTGCGCGTGCTACAACCGGCGCGACCGTCGCCGTCCCTCGTTCTTAAGAACGATAGCCAGGCTTTTCCACCGCTTCCTACACTGCGAATTGAAGATAGCGCCAGGCGGCGCCAAACGTATAAGACGAAAAAATGATGACCTTTCACGGGCTGAGGCGTCGGGTTGTTCAGTCCGCATGACCATACGGGGAACGAACGATGCAGAAAAAAACGTTGGCGGTGGCGTTGAGCGGTGCCTTATCGGGCCTGGCACAGGGGGCGGACGCCGATCGCCCCAATGTGCTGATCATTCTGGTGGACGACATGGGCTACTCCGACATCAGCCCGTTCGGCGGCGAGATACCGACCCCCAACCTGCAGGCGCTGGCCGAACGGGGCGTTCGCATGAGCCAGTACTACACCTCGCCGATGTCGGCGCCGGCGCGGTCGATGTTGATGACCGGCAACACCAACCAGCAGGCCGGCATGGGCGGCATGTGGTGGTATGAGAGCACCGCGGCGCAGCCGGGCTATGAAATGCGGCTGACCGACCGCGTGACCACATTGCCGGAGCGCTTTCGCGATGCGGGGTACGCCACCATGATGGCGGGCAAATGGCACCTGGGCTATGTCGACGGCGCCAAACCGACCGATCGCGGCTTCGAGCGCGCCTTCGCCTTCATGGGCGGCGGCACCAGCCATTTCGACGATGCGAAACCGCTGGGCACCGTGGAGGCGTTCCACACCTTCTACACCCTGAACGGCAAACGCGTGTCGTTGCCCAAAGATTTCTACTCCAGCAAGGCCTATGCCGATCAGCTGGAACAGTGGATCCGCGATACACCGCAGAATCAGCCCGTCTTCGCCTATCTGGCGTTCACCGCGCCGCACGATCCATTGCAGGCGCCGGATGACTGGATCGCTAAATTCGACGGCAAATACGACGCCGGCTATCAGCAGGCCTATCAGCAGCGCATTCAGCGCCTGAAGGCGCTGGGGTTGATTTCCGATCGCACGCCGATGCCGATGCCGACGCTGGCGTTGGATAAGGCCTGGAACGCGCTGACGCCCGAGCAGCAAAAATATGAAGCCAAGACCATGCAGGTATACGCGGCGATGATTGCCTATATGGACGATCAGGTCGGCGCGGTGCTGAACACCCTGAAGCAGACCGGCCGTGACCAAAATACGGTGATCGTGTTCGCCACCGACAACGGCGCTAACCCGGCCAGCGGCTTCTACTACGGCTCGAAGCCGGAGTATTGGCGGCAGTTCGACAACAGTTACGCCAACCTCGGCCGCAAGGGATCGTTCATCTCTTACGGGCCGCACTGGGCCAACGTCAGCAATGCGCCGTACGCCAACTACCACAAAACCACCAGCGCACAGGGCGGCATCAATACCGATTTCATCATCTCCGCGCCGCGGCTGAAGGGGCGCGGCGGCATCGACCGCACGCCGATGGCGGTGTATGACATCGCCCCGACGTTGTATGACTATGCCGGCATCGACGCCAACAAACCGCTGAAGGCCAAACCGACGCTGCCGATGGTCGGCGTCAGCTTCAAGCGCTATTTCAGCGGCGAGGCCGACGGTGTGCCGCGCGCGACCTACGGCGTGGAGTTGCATAACCAGGCCGCCTATGTAGACGGCATCTGGAAGCTGCGGCGGTTGGTGAAGGCCGGGCCGACGGCGCAGATGGCACCGTGGGGGCTGTTCAACCTGCATGACGATCCGCTGGAAACGCGCGATCTGGCCGCCGCCAACCCGGAACGGGTCAAACGGCTGAGCGAAGCGTATCGCCGCTTTGCGCAGCAGAGCATGATTATTGAAGCCAAAGGCGCAGCGATCGACTATCTCGGCGTTGACGCCAGCACCGGTGACTACATCGGCCTGGATCCGCAGACCCACAAACCGTTGCCGCAGGCGGCACCATGAACCTGGCCCAGCTGCGCGCGCAGCAGATCCCGGTAGAGAGCGAACCGCGCGCAGCGGCGCCTTTTCATTTGCTGGTGAAGCCGATCGGCGCCGGCTGCAACCTGGGTTGCCGCTACTGTTACTACCCGCAGCGCCAGCAAGAGCGGACGCGCAAGATGGACGACGACCTGCTGGCGGAATTTATCCGCGGCTACATCGCCGCCCAGCCGCGTTACAGCCGCGAGATCAACTTCGTCTGGCAGGGCGGTGAGCCGCTGCTGGCGGGGATCGGTTTTTACAAGCGGGCGCTGGCGTTGCAGCGCCGCTATGCGCCGCCGGGCGTGCGGATCAGCAACAGCCTGCAGACCAACGGTACCCTGCTGAACGACGCCTGGTGCCGGCTGTTCCGGCAGCATCACTTTATCCTCGGCGTCAGCCTGGACGGCGATCGCGAGGTGCAGGACGCCCATCGGCCGGACAAGCGCGGCGGCGCCAGCTATGACGCCGCGTTGCGCGGCATTGCGTTGTTGCAGCGCCATCAGATCGACTTCAACCTGCTGATGGTGGTGCACGACGGCGTCGCGGATCGCGCCGAGGCGATCTACGATCATGCGGTGGCGATCGGGGCGCGTTATCTGCAGTTTCAGCCGCTGATGCTGGAAGGGGATGCGCCCACCGCCGGTTACGGACTGAGCGCCGCCAACTGGGGGCGCTTTATGCTGGCGGTATACCGCCGCTGGCGCAGCCGCGGGCATATCGGCCAGGTCTTCGTGATGAACATCGAACAGGTCTACGCGCAGTATTTCACCCACGTCAGCCCCAGCTGCGTGCACGCCGAACGCTGCGGCGGCAATCTGGTGATGGAGCCGGACGGGCGGCTTTACGCCTGCGATCATCTGATCAATGCGCAGCATCTGCTCGGCCATGCCGATCGCCACACGCCGCTCGCCACCCTGGCGGCAAGGGCGGCGGAGATGCCGTTCGGTAAAAACAAGAGCCTGCGCCGCGAGTGCCAACGCTGCAGCGTGAAAAGCGTCTGCCAGGGCGGGTGCCCGGCGCATGTGGGCGAAGATCGCTATAACCGGCTGTGTGCCGGTTATTATGCCTTCTTTTCCGCGCTGCTGGCGCCGCTGCGCGCCTACCCGCGCAGCCCGCAGGGGGCGATGCAATGGCGCGCCGCCGTGAGCGCCGCCGCAGGTTGAAACCGTCTCGTCCTTAAGGACGATAGTCAGCATTTTCCTTTCCTCTCTATAGTGAGATTACCGCCGCTGGCGGTGAAAAACCTGCAAGCACCTGCATGCATCAGGCCAAAACTATAAGAGGAAATAACCATGAACCTGTCGTCGCGGTTGCACGCCCACCTGGCTCGAGGCAAGGTCGGCTTTCCCACCACCCTGGCCAGTTCGGTCGGGGTGATCATGGCCAGCCCGGTGATCCTGACGGTCACCAGCGGCTTCGGCATCGGCGGCGACACCTTCGCGCTGGCGATGCTGATCGCCTTCATCATGATGCAGGCGCAGCTCACCACCTTCTCCGAAGCGGCGTCGCTGCTGCCGACCTCCGGTTCGGTTTACGACTACATCTCCTGCGGCATGGGGCGCTTTTTCGCCATCACCGGCGCGCTGTCGGCCTACCTGATCGTGCACATCTTCGCCGGCACCGCCGAGACCATTCTCTCCGGCATCATGGCGCTGGTGAACTTTGAGCACCTCAACACCCTGATGGAAAGCCACAATGCCTCCTGGATGGTCGGCGTCGGGCTGGTAATCGTGTTCGGCCTGCTCAACGCGTTCGGCATCGAGGCCTTCGGCAAGGCGGAGATCGTGCTGACCTTCGCCATGTGGAGCACGCTGGTGATTTTCGGCATCGTCGGGCTGCTGTCGCCGCATGCGGTGCCGCTCGAGGGCTGGTTCGGCAGCACGCTTAGCCTGAACGATCCCTTCGCGGTGTTCAGCCTGATCGGCATGGCGATGTTCATGTTCGTCGGCTGTGAGCTGGTGACGCCGATGGCGCCGGAGATCAAACGCTGCGATCGGGTGATCCCGCGCGCGATGGCGCTCGGGCTGTGCGGCGTGGCGGTGTGCATGGCGCTGTATGGCGCGGCGCTCAGCCACCAGGTGGAAAACGTGGTGATCGACGCCGCCAGCGGCACGCGCCTGCTGGAAACGCCGATGGCCATCCCGGCGTTCGCCGGCCAGGTGATGGGCCAGTTCGGCAAATACTGGCTGGGCGTCGGCCTGCTGTTGGCGGGCGCGGCGACCATCAACACGCTGATGGCGGCGGTGCCGCGCATTCTGTACGGCATGGCGCTGGACGGCGCGCTGCCGCGCATGTTCGCTTATCTGCACCCGCGCTTTAAAACGCCGGTGGTCGGCATTTTGGTGGCGGTCCTGATCCCCTGCGTACACGCCTTCGCCATTCAGGGCAACCTCGACAGGATCATTCCGCTGGTGCTGGCGGCGGTGTGCGCCTGGGGCGTGGCCTACCTGCTGGTGACCTGTTCGGTGGTGATCCTGCGCGTGCGCCGCCCCGACCTGCCGCGCGCCTATAAATCGCCGTGGTTCCCACTGCCGCAAATCGTTTCCAGCGTCGGCATCGTGCTGGCCATCGTCTACATCACGCCGCCGGGGATGAACCCGAGCGACATCTACATTCCCTTCGGCTGGATGATCGGCCTGACCGCCGCCTATGCGCTGTTCTGGACGCTGTGCGTGCAGAAAGTGAACCCGTTCAAGCCGGTGCCGGTCGAGCAGGTGCTGGAGAACGCATTTGCCAAGGGTGAAAACGAGGAGGCGCAGTTTGATCGGCTTACTTCCCTCACTTAATCGCGCCTGGCGGCGCGCGCCGTCGGGCTATCGGCCGGGCGCCGCGCTAGATCGTCTGGCGCGCAATCTGGAACCCTACGCGTGCGAACGCCTGGCGCCGGGCCTGCTGCGGCTGACGCTGCCGCAGGGGCCGCAGATCGAGATCGGCGAACAGGTGCAGGGGCTGTTTATGGCGCATATCGTCAGCCACCGTTTTCGGTTGCAGGGCGCATGCGCAGCGCAGCCTCCGCTGACGCTGGACGTGGTGACCGGCGGCTGGCTGCGGCGGCGCGGGGTGCGCTATCTGTTGCGCCAACGCCATGCAGCCGCGCAGCGAGTGCTGGAAGGGCTGCAGCGCTACCCGCAGATCGGCGAGACGCTGGCGCAGCTGGATTTTCGCCGCGTGCGGCTGACGGTGAACGACGGGCGCTGGCAGGTGGATATCGAGCATTTTGCCGCGTCGGAGGTGGTCAGCCGTTTGCCGGCCGGCCGCCGCTATCTGCGGCTGGATGCCGAACAGCGGCGGCTGCTGTTGAGCAGCCTGCTGATGATCGGCCAACTGATGGAGAAGCTGAATCATGAATAGAGTGGTTGTGATTACCGGCGGCGGCACCGGCGTCGGCGCCGCCTGCGCCCGTCTACTGGCGGCGCAGGGCGATCGGGTGTTCATCATCGGCCGCCGCCCGGAACCGTTGGCGGCGCTGGCGCAAGAGATCGGCGCGCAGGCTTTGGTGGGCGACGCCGCCAGCGGCGAGAGCTGGAACCACACGCTGCTGCCGGCGATTCTGGGCGACGCCGGGCGCATCGACTGTCTGATCGGCAGCGCCGGCGGCATGGGCTTCAAGCGCATCACCGAGATGACCGACGCGCAATGGCAAGGGGCGATGGACAGCAACCTCAACAGCGCTTTCGCCAGTGCGCGCGCCTGCCTGCCGGAGCTGATTAAAAGCGGCGGCAACCTGCTGTTCGTGGCCTCGATCGCTTCGCTGGCCGCCGGGCCGGAGGTCTGCGGCTACGTTACCGCCAAACATGCGCTGATCGGGCTGATGCGCTCCATCGCCCGCGACTATGGCCCGCTGGGCGTGCGCGCCAACGCGGTGTGTCCGGGCTGGGTGACCACGCCGATGGCGGACGAAGAGATGCAACTGCTGATGGACGCCCATCAGATTTCGCTGGAGCAGGCCTACCAAATGGTCTGTCGCGACGTACCGCTGCGCCGGCCGGCCAGCGCCGAGGAGATCGCCCGCGTCTGCCGTTTCCTCTGTTCCAGCGAAGCTTCAATCATAACCGGCGCGGCGCTGGTGGCCGACGGCGGCTCCACCATCGTCGATGTGCCGACCCTGGCTTTCACTTCCCTGTAAGGAGCATTTCCATGAGTTCAGAAGCGGTATTCATTCAGGTTGGCGCGCTGGCGGAAGGCTTTGCGCCGCACAGCAACACGTTGGAACGCCAGCACGGCCTGGCGGGCACCACGCTGACGCTGCGCTTTAGCGACGGTGCGACGCAGCGCTGTCGGTTTACCGACGAGCAGACGCTGGAGTGGGGAGAGCGGCGCGGCGTCGCCTATCGCGCTACCAGCATTCGCCCTGGCGTGTTGTTCATCGATTTTCTCGATCCTACCCGCGCCAACGCCAGCATTACGCTGGTGTGTGACCGCAATCAGGGCAACTTCACTGCGGTGTACGGCCAACTGCCGGACGAAGCGCAGACGCGGCTCGATGCCTTCAGCCGAGTGGAGCAGGGGCTACCGCTGACCGCGGTCGAGGCCGAATTCCGCTTCGGCACGCTGGACGCCGCCGACGCGGCACCGCCGGGCTTTACCGATGAGCTGATCGGCATGCGCAATATGTACACCTACAGCCCGACCGAGCGGTACGAGCACATCTACCTGAACGACAACTTCTACGCCTGGCAGTGTCTGGACGGGGTGGAGAAAGGACTGGCGGACGTCGATCGCTGCCACTACGTGAAGGTGGCGGATCAGCTTTATCTGTTCGTCTGGCGCGAGAAGATCATCCCGACGCTGGGCGTGGTGATGATCGATCTGCAGGGCATGCGCACCGACGGCAAGATCCTCGGTTATCAGGGCAGCGATTTCAGCGCGCTGAGCAACTTTGCGGTCGGCGCCCACGCGCAGGTGCTCAACACCACGCACCACCCGCGAGGATAGGCCGATGAGCGCAACCTATGCGGCCAATGCCTTCGCGGGGCAGGTGGTGCTGGTGACCGGCGGCGCTCAGGGCATTGGGCTGGCGATCGTCAGCGCCTTTGCTCGGCTGGGCGCCGAGGTGACGATCGCGGACGTGCAGCTGCCGCAGGCGCAGGCGGCGGCGCAAACGCTGCGGGACGAAGGGCTGAGCGTACAGGCGCTGGCCTGCGATCTGGCCGAGCCGGGGCAGATTGCCGAGGGAGTGGCGGCGGTGGGTGAGCGCCGTCAACGGTTGGACGTGGTGATCCACAACGCCGCCTATTTTCCGCTGACGCCGTTTACCGCCATCGACGCGGCCTTGTTGCAACGCACGCTGAGCGTCAATCTGATGGCGCCGTTCTTTCTGGCGCAGGCGGCGCTGCCGTGGATGCGCCGTCGGGGCGGGGGCTGCATTCTGGTGACCTCGTCGGTGACCGGCCCGCGGGTGGCCTACCCGGGGCTGGCGCACTATGCGGCCTCCAAGGCCGGGGTGAACGGATTTATTCGCGCGGCGGCGCTGGAGCTGGCGGCGGAGAACATTCGCGTCAACGGCGTGGAGCCGGGGATGATCCGCACGCCGGCGATGGCCAACCTGGGCGACGCGCAGGTGAATCAGGCGATCGCCGCCTCGGTGCCGCTCGGGCGGCTGGGGGAACCGGAAGACATCGCCGCGGCGATGGTGTTTCTCGCCTCGCCGGCGGCGGCCTACATCACCGGCCAGACGCTGGTGGTGGACGGCGGCGCGCTGTTGCCGGAAACGAATTCTCTGCTTACTTGACGCTGCAGCGTTGTTGGCTGCAACGCCAATTAATTTGAGCATTCCGGTGGGTTAAATCACTGCTTGGCGGGATGCGCGGTGACGTTGGCAGGCAGGCTGTCGCCCAGGGTGATCAGCTCGTCCAGCAGCGTCATCAACTGATCCATTTTTTGCCGCGAGAAAGCGGCTTCAATCTCGGCGTAGCCCTGTTCCACCTGGTGGCGCGCCACTTCATACAGATCCTGACCCTGCTGGGTCAGCGACACGTACAGCTTGCGCTGATCGTTGACCGGCTTGAGGCGGAAGATCAGCTTATCACGCTCCATGCGCGACAGAATGCCGGTCAGGCTGGGGCGCAGGATGCAGGTTTCCGCCGCCAGTTCGTGGAATTCGATCGAGCGGCTGTTGGCCAGCACGCGGATGATGCGCCACTGCTGCTCGGTCAGGTTGTGGCTTTTCAGGATCGGGCGAAAGAACCCCATGGCGGTTTCGCGCGCCTGCAGCAGGGCGATGGTTAACGATTCATGCATAAGTTTGGCCTTAGCTATCAAGGTGTTCGTTGTCACGGCGCTTACCGCAGGGCTATTACCCCGCAGGCCCGATTTTGTTAATAACTTAATAGTAGCCAAAGTTACCCGCAGGGATAAAGCAAAAATGCGCGGCGCAGCGAAAAATGGCGAGAAAAATGATTAATACGCTGAATAATCACGCTAATGTTCGTTGTTTGTGAATATTTTGTTATCACGATCACAAATCACTCCAAGCGCGTTGCGTAAAAGCTGCACAGCGTATAAAAGTAATCATTAATATGTTAATGAATGCCGATTGTCATGTTTTGCCATTGGAGGAGTTCGCATGAAAGGCACCGTATTTTCCGTTGCGCTGAACCACCGTAGCCAACTGGACGCCTGGGATCAGGCGTTTCACCAGCCACCGTATCAAACCCCGCCCAAAACCCCGGTGTGGTTTATCAAACCGCGCAACACCCACCTCGCCAACGGCGGGGCGATCCCGTTTCCGGCCGGTGAAACCGTGCAGAGCGGCGGCACGCTGGCGGTGATCATCGGCGATACCGTGCGCAAGGTGCCGGCGGCGCAGGTGAGCCGTTATCTGGCCGGTTACGCGCTGGCCAACGACGTCAGCCTGCCGGAAAGCAGCTTCTACCGCCCGGCGATCAAGGCCAAATGCCGCGACGGGTTCTGCCCGCTGGGGGAGATTGGTCTGCTGGAGAATGCCGATCGGCTGGAGATCGTCACCGAGATCAACGGCGTGGAGCAGGACCGCTGGTCCACCGCCGATCTGGTGCGCTCGGTGCCGGAACTGATCGCCGCCATCAGCGATTTCATCACCCTGCAGCCGGGCGATGCGGTGTTAATCGGCACCCCGCACCAGCGGGTGGAGATCAAACCGGGGGATGAGGTGACGGTGCGCGCCGCCGGCCTGCCCACTCTCACCAACCGCGTCACCCAGGCAGGAGCCGCATCATGAAACATGCCCGTATTCGCCATCATGGCCAGATCGTCAACGTTCAGGTGGACGACCAGCTGCGCGTCACGCTGCCGAACGGCGAGGTGCTGCAGGAGCGCGAAGTGGAATGGCTGCCGCCGGCGCAGGGCACGGTGTTCGCCCTGGGGCTGAACTATGCCGACCACGCCAGCGAGCTGGAATTCAAGGCGCCGGAAGAGCCGCTGGTGTTCCTCAAGGCGCCGAACACCCTGACCGGGCACCGTCAGGTGTCGGTACGCCCAGCCGGCGTGGAGTATATGCATTACGAAGCCGAGCTGGTGGCGGTGATCGGCAAGACCGCGCGCAACGTCAGCCGTGAGCACGCCATGGAGTACGTGGCGGGTTACACCTTGTGCAACGACTACGCCATCCGCGATTACCTGGAGAACTACTACCGGCCGAATCTGCGGGTGAAGAGCCGCGATACCCTAACGCCGATCGGGCCGTACATCGTCGATCGCGACGACGTCGCCGATCCGCACCGGCTGGCGCTCAGCACCTACGTCAACGGTGAGCTGCGCCAGCGCGGCAGCACCGCCGACATGATTTTCGACATTCCGTTCCTGATCGCCTACCTGAGCGAATTCATGACGCTGCAGCCGGGCGATATGATCGCCACCGGCACGCCGAAAGGGCTGGCCGACGTGCAGCCGGGCGATGAAGTGGTGGTGGAGATCGAAGGCATCGGCCGTTTGGTTAACCACATTATCAGTGAAAAAGATTACGAGGAAAGCCTGCGATGAAAACCATCAACCACTGGATTAACGGCAAGAACGTCGCCAGCAAAGAGTATTTCACCACCACCAACCCGGCGAACGGCGAGGTGCTGGCGGAAGTGGCCTCCGGCGGTCAGCTGGAGATAGACCAGGCGGTGGCCGCGGCGAAAGAGGCGTTCCCCAAGTGGGCGAATACGCCGATGAAAGAGCGCGCGCGCCTGATGCGCCGTTTGGGTGAACTGATCGACCAGAACGTGCCGCAGATCGCCGAACTGGAAACCGCCGACACCGGCCTGCCGATCCACCAGACCAAAAACGTGCTGATCCCGCGCGCTTCGCACAACTTCGAGTTCTTCGCCGAGGTGTGCCAGCAGATGAACGGCAAGACCTACCCGGTGGACGACAAAATGCTCAACTACACGCTGGTGCAGCCGGTAGGGGTATGCGCGCTGGTATCGCCGTGGAACGTGCCGTTCATGACCGCCACCTGGAAAACCGCGCCTTGCCTGGCGCTGGGCAACACGGCGGTGCTGAAGATGTCCGAACTGTCGCCGCTGACCGCCGACCGCCTGGGCGAGCTGGCGCTGGAGGCCGGCATCCCGGCCGGGGTGCTGAATGTGGTGCAGGGCTACGGCGCCACCGCCGGTGACGCATTGGTGCGCCATAAAGACGTGCGTGCGGTCTCCTTCACCGGCGGCACCGCCACCGGCCGCCGCATCATCGAAAGCGCTGGGTTGAAGAAATTCTCCATGGAACTGGGCGGCAAGTCGCCGGTGCTGATCTTTGAAGACGCCGACATCGAGCGGGCGCTCGACGCCGCGCTGTTCACCATCTTCTCGATCAACGGTGAACGCTGCACTGCCGGTTCGCGCATCTTCATTCAGGAGAGCATCTACCCGGAATTCGTCAAACGCTTTGCCGAGCGCGCCAACCGTCTGCGCGTGGGCGATCCGCAAGATCCCAACACCCAGGTGGGGGCGCTGATCAGCCCGCAGCACTGGGAAAAAGTCTCCGGCTATATCCGCCTCGGGGTGGAAGAAGGGGCAACCCTGCTGGCCGGCGGCCCGGACAAACCGGCCGGTTTGAGCCACGGCAACTTCCTGCGCCCGACGGTGCTGGCGGATGTCGATAACCGGATGCGCGTGGCGCAGGAGGAGATTTTCGGGCCGGTGGCCTGCCTGCTGCCGTTCAAGTCGGAAGAAGACGGCCTGCGCATGGCCAACGACGTGGAGTACGGCCTGGCGTCGTACATCTGGACGCAGGATGTGAGCAAGGTTCTGCGCCTGGCCCGCGGCATTGAAGCGGGCATGGTTTTCGTCAACACCCAAAACGTACGCGATCTGCGCCAACCGTTCGGCGGCGTGAAAGCCTCCGGCACCGGCCGCGAAGGCGGCGAATACAGCTTCGAAGTGTTCGCCGAAATGAAGAACGTGTGCATTTCCATGGGCGACCACCCGATCCCGAAATGGGGCGTTTGAGCCTCAGGCCACAATAATAACGAAAGAGATGAGAACAATGACGACAAAACTGACCACTGATGCTGTCCCTGCTCCCGACGTCGTGCGCTGTGCCTACATGGAAATTCAGGTCACGAACCTTAAAGCCGCACGCGAATTTTACGTCGATATCCTCGGCCTGGTCGTGACCGCCGAAGAGGATAAAACCCTCTACCTGCGTTCGATGGAGGAGTTTATTCACCATAACCTGGTGCTGCGCGAAGGCCCGGTCGCCGCCGTGGCGGCGTTTGCTTTCCGCGTGCGCACGCCGGAAGACGTCGATCGCGCCGAAGCGTATTTCAAGGCGCTTGGCTGCCGTACCGAGCGTCGGGTGAACGGGTTCGCCAAAGGCATCGGCGATGCGGTGCGGGTAGAGGACCCGCTCGGTTTCCCGTATGAGTTTTTCTACGATGTGCAGCACGTCGAGCGTCTGGCCTGGCGCTACGATCTGTATACGCCGGGCGCGCTGGTGCGCCTCGACCACTTTAACCAAATCACCCCTGACGTGCCGCGCGCCGTGGAATACATCCAGGGGCTGGGCTTCCGCGTGACGGAAGACATCCGCGATGAAGACGGCGTGGTTTACGCCGCCTGGATGCGCCGCAAGGCGACGGTACACGATACCGCGATGACCGGCGGCGCCGGGCCGCGCATGCATCACATCGCCTTCGCCACTCATGAAAAGCACAATATTTTGGCCATCTGCGACAAGCTCGGCGCGCTGCGCAAATCCGATTTGATCGAACGCGGCCCTGGCCGCCACGGCGTCTCCAACGCGTTCTACCTCTACCTGCGCGATCCCGATGGCCACCGGGTGGAAATCTACACGCAGGATTACTACACCGGCGATCCGGACAACCCGACCGTGACCTGGGACGTGCATGACAACCAGCGCCGCGACTGGTGGGGCAATCCGGTGGTGCCGAGCTGGTATACCGAAGGATCGCTGGTGCTGGATCTCGATGGGCAGCCGCAGCCGGTCATCGAGCGCAGTGCGCCCAGCGAAATGGCCGTCACCATCGGCGCAGACGGTTTTTCCTATACCCGCGAGGGCGATACGGAAAAAGGTTTCAAACTTGGCAATACGCTGTAAATGCCGCTGCGCGGGCCGCGCCCGCGCCTATGCGCCGTCTGGAGAACGTTATGCCCCATTTTTACGCTGAATGTACCGACAACATCCGCCGCGAGGCGGATTTGCCCACCCTGTTCGCCAAGGTCAACGAGGCGCTGGCGGCGACCGGCATCTTTCCGCTGGCCGGCGTGCGCAGCCGCGCCATCTGGCTCGACACCTGGCAGATGGCCGACGGCAAGCAGGATTACGCCTTCGTGCACATGACGCTGAAGATCGGCCACGGCCGCAGTCTGGAAAGCCGGCAGCAGGTGGGCGAGATGCTGTTTGCGCTGATCAAGGAACACTTTGCCGCGCTGATGGCGCAGCGTTACCTGGCGCTCTCTTTCACCATGGAAGAGCTGGATCCGGTGCTGAATTACAAACAGAACAATGTCCACGCGCTGTTCAACAAGGCGTGAATAAGGGGTCGTACATGCTGGATAAAGAGCAGATTAACCGCGCCGTGCAGCGCCTGCATCAGGCGGAAAAGAGTCGTGAGCAGATCCGCGCGCTGTCGCTCGATCATCCCGAGATCACCATTGAAGACGCCTATGCCATTCAGCGGCAGTGGGTGGCGCTGAAGATCGCCGAGGGGCGCACGCTCAAAGGCCACAAGATCGGCCTGACGTCGCGCGCCATGCAGGTGAGCTCGCAGATCACCGAGCCGGACTACGGCGCGTTGCTGGACGACATGTTCTTCAACGACGGCAGCGACATTCCGATCGACCGCTTTATCGTGCCGCGGGTGGAGGTGGAGCTGGCGTTCGTGCTGGCCAAGCCGCTGCGCGGGCCGAACTGCACGCTGTTCGACGTCTACAACGCCACCGACTACGTCATTCCGGCGCTGGAGATCATCGACGCGCGCAGCCACAACGTCGATCCCGAGACGCAGCGGCCGCGCAAGGTGTTCGACACCATCTCCGACAACGCCGCCAACGCCGGGGTGGTGATGGGCGGGCGGCCAATCAAGCCGGATGCGCTGGATCTGCGCTGGATCTCCGCGCTGCTGTACCGCAACGGCGTGATTGAAGAGTCCGGCGTGGCGGCGGCGGTGCTCAATCATCCGGCCAACGGTGTGGCCTGGCTGGCCAACAAGCTGGCGCCGTATGAGGTGGAGCTGGAAGCGGGGCAGGTGATCCTCGGCGGTTCCTTCACCCGGCCGGTGCCGGCGCGGCGCGGCGATACTTTCCACGTCGATTACGGCCCGATGGGCTGCATCAGCTGCCGCTTCGTCTAATAAGCCGGCTCGGCGAACCGGGCCGCAATAATCGGGCGGGGGCCACGCGTCGCGCCCGCTTGTCAGGGAGAATGCGATGTTAACCAACCACTTCAAGCGAGCGCTGCAGGAAAAACGCCCGCAGATCGGGCTGTGGCTCGGGCTGTGCAGCAGCTACAGCGCCGAGCTGCTGGCCGGCGCCGGTTTCGACTGGCTGCTGATCGACGGCGAACATGCGCCCAACAACGTGCAAACGGTGCTGGGGCAGCTGCAGGCGGTCGCGCCTTACCCGAGCCAGCCGGTGGTGCGCCCGCCGTGGAACGACGCGGTGATCATCAAGCAACTGCTGGACGTCGGCGCGCAAACCTTATTGATCCCGATGATTCAGAATGCCGAACAGGCGCGCGACGCGGTGCGCGCCACGCGCTATCCGCCGCACGGCGTGCGCGGCGTCGGCAGCGCCCTGGCGCGTGCCTCGCGCTGGAATCGGGTGCCCGATTACCTGCAGCAGGCCGATGAGCAGATGTGCGTGCTGGTGCAGATTGAAACCCGCGAAGCGGTGAAAAACCTCGACGCCATTTTGCAGGTGGAAGGGGTGGACGGCGTGTTTATCGGCCCGGCGGATCTCAGCGCCGACATGGGCTTTGCCGGTAATCCGCAGCACCCGGAGGTGCAGCGCACTATCGACGACGCCATCGCGCGTATCCGCGCCGCCGGCAAGGCGCCGGGCATTTTGATGGCCAACAAGGCGCTGGCGCAGCGCTATCTGGAGGCCGGCGCGCTGTTCGTCGCGGTAGGGGTGGACACCACCCTGCTGGCGCGGGCGGCGGAAGCCCTGGCGAACGAGTTCAAACAGGGCGGGGCGCAAGCGCCTTCATCGGGAGTCTACTGAACCATGAACCACGTCGATTCGCTGCCGCCGGCCAACCCGGCGCAGCAACATAAAGCGTTAACCGCCGCCGAGCAATCGGTGATTAAAAAGTTGTTTCGGCGCCTGATCATTTTCCTGTTCGTGTTGTTTGTTTTCTCTTTCCTCGATCGTATCAACATCGGCTTCGCCGGGCTGACGATGGGCAAAGATCTCGGCCTCAGCTCGACCATGTTCGGGCTGGCGGCGACGTTGTTCTATGTCACCTACGTGATCTTTGGCATACCGAGCAACATGATGCTGAGCCGGGTCGGTGCGCGGCGCTGGATCGCCACCATCATGGTGCTGTGGGGCATTGCCTCCACCTGCACCATGTTCGCTACCGGGCCGACCAGTCTGTACGTGCTGCGCATGATTGTCGGCATCACCGAGGCCGGCTTCCTGCCGGGCATTCTGGTGTACCTCACCTACTGGTTCCCGGCGTTTTACCGCGCCCGCGCCAACGCGCTGTTCATGATCGCCATGCCGGTGACCATGGCGATCGGCTCGCTGGTCTCCGGCTATATCCTGGCGCTGGACGGGGTGATGAACCTGAAGGGCTGGCAGTGGCTGTTCCTGCTGGAAGGCATACCATCGGTGCTGCTGGGCGTGGTGGTGTGGTTCTATCTCGACGACACCCCGGCCAAGGCCAAGTGGCTGACCGACGAGGAAAAAGCCAGCCTGCAGGCGATGATGGAGGCCGACAAGCTGCAGCTGGTGCAGCCCAACGGGCCGAGCAGCCACCGCGCGCTGCAGCAGCGCAGCCTGTGGCGTGAGATCTGCACGCCGATTGTGCTGATGTACACGCTGGCCTATTTCTGCCTGACCAACACCCTGAGCGCGATCAACATCTGGACGCCGCAGATCCTGCAGAGCTTCAACCAGGGCAGCAGCAACGTGACGATCGGCATTCTGGCGGCGATCCCGCAGATCTGCACCATCGCCGGCATGGTGTGGTGGAGCAAACGATCCGACAGGCTGCAGGAGCGCAAGCATCACACCGCGCTGCCGTACCTGTTCGCCGCCGCCGGCTGGCTATTGGCGTCCGCCACCGATCACAGCCTGATCCAGCTGCTCGGGATCGTGATGGCCTCGGTCGGCTCCTTTACCGCCATGGCGATCTTCTGGACCACGCCGGATCAGTCGATCAGCCTGGAAGCGCGGGCGGTGGGGATCGCCGTGATCAACGCCACCGGCAACATCGGATCGGCGCTCAGCCCGCTGCTGATCGGCTGGTTCAAGGATCTGACCGGCAGCTTCAACTCCGGGCTGTATTTCGTTTCGGCGCTGTTGATCGTCGGCGCCGTGCTGGTGTGGCGCATTCCGATGAAGGATTCGCGCCCGAGAGCGACGCCTTGATGCGCAAGTGGGCATGATTGCAGGAGGTCATGAGGTGCGGAAAAGTACCGGCTTTATCGCCAACATCGATATTTGCAAAGAGTATGACGCGCGCTACGCCGCCGACGAGGTGCACTACGAAACCTTCGCCGGGCTGGCGGCATTCTTCGGCCGCGACATGCAGGTGCACTGGCACGACTGCTTCTTCCAGGTGCATTTCCTGGAGACCGGCAAGATAGAGCTGCAGCTCGACGATCAGCACTATTCGGTGCAGGCGCCGCTGTTCATCCTCACGCCGCCGTCGGTGCCGCATGCGTTCTTCACCGAACCGGACAGCGACGGCCACGTGCTGACGGTGCGCCAGGAGCTGATTTGGCCGCTGCTGGAGCGCCTGTACCCCGGCAGCAACCTGGCGCTGGACATGCCGGGCATCTGCCTGTCGCTGGCCGATGCGCCGCAGGAGCTGACGGCGCTCAGCCACTATTGGGCGCTGATCCGCCGCGAGTTCGCGCAGAATCTGGCCGGGCGCGAACAGACGCTGGCGCTGTTGGCGCAGGCGGTGTTCACGCTGCTGCTGCGCAACACCGCGCTGGAAGACAGCGCCAACAGCGGCGTGCGCGGCGAACTGCAGCTGTTTCAACGGTTTAACAAGATGGTGGACGAGCGTTTTCGCGAGCATCTGCCGGTGCCGGAGTATGCGCAGGCGTTGGGGGTGACTGAATCGCGGCTCAACGACCTGTGTCGGCGCTTCGCCAACCGGCCGCCCAAACGGCTGATCTTCGATCGGCTGCTGCGCGAGGCCAAGCGCATGCTGCTGTTCAGCGCCTGTACGGTGCATGAAACCGCCTACAGCCTCGGCTTCAAGGATCCGGCCTATTTCGCCCGTTTTTTCAATCGGCTGGAAGGCTGTTCCCCCTCGACCTACCGCGCGGCGCAACACGCCCTTTCGTAACCGCGATCACAGTTTGCCGCGAAAGCGGCAAACTGACCTGAAAAGTACCGGCGATTGCCGCAAAAGTCTCTTCTCGAAACCGGCTTTGGCAGCTTCAATTAAGCAACCAAAAGAAAACATTATTTTAACAAATGGCCGAATCCACGGCCTGAAAAATGCCGATGACGAGGAAGACCCGATGAAACCAGAAGACTTTCGTGCCGACAGCAAACGCCCGTTCACCGGCGCCGAATACCTGAAAAGTTTGCAGGACAGCCGCGAAATCTACATTTACGGCGAACGCGTAAAAGACGTCACCACCCACCCGGCGTTCCGCAACGCGGCGGCGTCGGTCGGCCAGCTGTA
This sequence comes from Serratia sp. 201, assembly GCF_037027545.1. Lineage (NCBI taxonomy): Bacteria > Pseudomonadati > Pseudomonadota > Gammaproteobacteria > Enterobacterales > Yersiniaceae > Serratia > Serratia sp. 201. The sequence continues at coordinate 348,288 of NZ_JAXCHC010000004.1, forward strand.
CGACGCGCTGCACGATCCGGCCAGCCAGGATCGCCTGTGCTGGAATACCGACACCGGCAACGGCGGCTATACCCACAAATTCTTCCGCTACGCCCGCAGCCCGGAAGAGATGCGCCAGCAGCGTGACGCCATCGCCGACTGGTCACGCCAAAGCTACGGCTGGATGGGGCGCACGCCGGATTATAAGGCGGCCTTCGGCTGCGCGCTGGGCGCTTATCCGGAGTTCTACGGCCAGTTCGCCGATAACGCGCGCCACTGGTACAAACGCATTCAGGAAACCGGGCTCTATTTCAACCACGCCATCGTCAACCCGCCGATCGATCGTCATAAGCCGGTCAATGAGGTGAAGGACGTCTACATTCAGGTGGAGAAAGAAACTGACGCCGGCATCGTGGTCAGCGGCGCCAAAGTGGTGGCTACCAACTCGGCGTTGACCCACTACAACTTCATCGGCTTCGGTTCGGCGCAGGTGATGGGCGATAATCCGGACTTCGCGCTGATGTTCGTGGCGCCGATGGACGCCGAAGGAGTGAAGCTGATTTCGCGCGCCTCCTACGAGCTGGTGGCCGGCGCCACCGGATCGCCGTTTGACTATCCGCTCACCAGCCGCTTCGACGAGAACGACGCGATCCTGATCATGGATCATGTGCTGATCCCGTGGGAAAACGTGCTGATCTACCGCGATTTCGACCGCTGCCGCCGCTGGAGCACCCAGGGCGGTTTCGCCCGGCTGTTCCCGCTGCAGGCCTGCGTGCGCCTGGCGGTGAAGATGGATTTCATCACCGCGCTGTTGCAAAAGAGCCTCTCGTGCACCGGCGTGCTGGAGTTCCGCGGCGTGCAGGCCGATCTGGGCGAAGTGGTGGCCTGGCGCAACCTGTTCTGGTCGCTGAGCGACGCGATGTGCGCCGAAGCCACGCAATGGGAAAACGGCGCCTACCTGCCGGATTCCGCCGCGCTGCAAACCTACCGCGTGATGGCGCCGATGGCCTACACCAAGGTGAAACACATCATCGAGAAGAACGTCACCAGCGGCCTGATCTACCTGCCGTCCAGCGTGCGCGACATGAACAACCCGGAGATCGACAAGTACCTGGCGCGCTACGTGCGCGGATCGGACGGCATGGATCACGTCGAGCGCATCAAGATCCTCAAGCTGATGTGGGACGCGATCGGCAGTGAGTTCGGCGGGCGCCACGAGCTGTATGAGATCAACTACGCCGGCAGCCAGGATGAGATCCGCCTGCAGTGCCTGCGCCATGCGCAGGGATCCGGCAATATGGATCGCATGATGCAGATGGTCGACAAGTGCCTGGCCGATTACGATCAGCACGGCTGGAAGGTGCCGCACCTGCGGAACAATGACGATATTAATCAGTTGGATAATCTGCTGAAGTAATTCAGGAGGAGGTTGTATGTCTCAGGAAAATGAACAGCGGCTGCGCTTTCGCGACGCCATGGCCAGCCTGTCGGCGGCGGTGAATATCGTCACCACTGACGGCCCGGCGGGGCGCTGCGGCATCACCGCCACGGCGGTGTGCTCGGTAACCGATACGCCGCCGACGCTGCTGGTGTGCATCAACCGCAACAGCGCGATGAACCCGGTGTTTCAGGAAAACCGCAGGCTGTGCGTCAACGTGCTCAACCACGAGCAGGAGCTGATGGCGCGCCACTTCGCCGGCATGACCGGCGTCAGCATGGAAGATCGTTTCCGGCTGGAAGAGTGGCAGCTTGGCGCACTGGGGCAGCCGGTGCTGCGCAATACCCTGGCCAGCCTGGAAGGGGAAATCGAGCAGATCCAGAGCATCGGTACCCACCAGATGTACCTGGTGCAGATCAAGCAGATCGCGCTGAGCGAAGCCGGCAACGGCCTGATCTACTTCAAGCGCAACTTCCATCCGGTGATCCATCAGATAGCGGTGCTGGCCTGAGACGTGGGGGCGCAGCCAGCTGCGCCCCACATATCAACTCTTGTTGGCCGCCAGATCGCTCACCAGGCGGTTGACCGGATCGCTCATGTTGGTGAACTTACTCAGCTCCGAACGGGTCACCACCACGAACACCCCGACATTTTTCGCCGGGATCATCGCCATGTAGGTGATGAACCCGCCGCCGCCGCCGGTCTTCTGAATGATGCCCGGCAGCCCGTCCTTCGGCGCCATATACACCCAGCCTAACCCCAGCGCATCTGCTTGCCCCGGCACGTCCATGCCCTTCAGCGACACCAGATCGTGGCGCTGGAAGTACATGGTTTGTTCGCTGGCGGCGGTGGCTTTGCGCGGGCCGCTGGCGCTGGAGGAGAGGAACTGCTGCATCCAGCGCTGCATGTCGCGCGGGGTGGAGTAGACGCCGCCGCTGCCGGCCGCGGCGGTGGTGTCGCGGCAGGCGCTCGGGCCGGCCGCCGCCACCATCAGGCGCGAACATTGTTCAGGGCTCGGCGTCAGCGTGGTGTCGACCATGCCGAGCGGCGCGGTGATTTTCTCTTTCAGCAGCGCGTTGTAAGGCTTGCCCGCGGCGCGCGACAGCGCGTCGGCCAGCAGATCGTACGCCAGGTTGGAATACGCGGCGTGCACGCCCGGCGGTGTCGTGATGTTGGCATGCGCCAGCCACTGCCAGCGCTGGGCCTTGGTCGGCCAGGTGAACACCGGCGTTTTCGGCGGCTTCTTGCCCGGCTGCTCGCGCGGCAGCGCGCTGGTGTGAGTGGCCAGGTTCAATAACGTGATCGGCTGGCCGGCGTTGTAAGCCGGCACATAGGCGCCTTTGGGGGCGTACTTGCGCAGCGGATCGGTCAGTTTGACCTGGCCTGCCGCCGCCATTTTTACCATCACTTCACTGGTCATCAGCTTGGTGATCGACGCGATGCGGATCAGCGAATCCGGGCGCGGGCGCAGGTTGTTGCCGGGCTTGGTGTCGCCGAAGCTGCGGTTAACCACCTGATTGCCGTCGATCACCACCAGCGCCATGCCGGTGGCGCCGCTGTTGTAGAAAATATGTTCGGCATACTGGTCGACGATTTGCGAAGCCAGCTGCGGGGGCGCGGCCTGCACGGCCAGCGGCGCGGCGCACAGGCCCAGCGCCAGCAATAAAGCGGAGACAGAGTTCTTCAACGGTCGTTATCCATTTAACAATGCAGCGGGGAAAGGGCTTATTCGTCGCCCAGTGTAATGCCCCCAGGCCCCGGCTGCATGTAGAAAAAAGAGCGGTGGCGATAAAATTTTTTCACCGCCGGCGGCCTACTGCGCGCGGGCGAAAATGGCGATCACTTCGTCCAGGTGCGCCTTCATCGCCTTGCGGGCGCCGCGCACGTCGCGCGCTTCGATCGCCGCCAGGATCGCCCGGTGTTCCAGCTCGGAGCGGTGCGGCATGTCGTCCGGCGTATAGTGGCGCTGCAGCACGCGGAACATGCTGCCGTAACGGTGGCCGAGCAGGTGGCCGATGATGAACGCATAGGCCGGGTTGCCGCTGGCCTGGGCGATGCGGATATGGAACAGCCGATCGCCGGGGTGGGTGGCGGAGCCGGCCCGGTTATCGCGGCAATTCTGCTCATAGGCGGCGCGGATACCCGCCAGCTCTTCGTCGGTGGCGTGGCGCGCGGCCAGCGCGGCGGTCTCCGGTTCGATCAGCAGGCGGGTTTGCAGCAGAGAAAACGGCGGCAACTCGGCGTTGAAATCCAGCTCGATGTTCAGTTCGTCGTCGATCTCCGCCCACTGGTTGCGGCCGGCTTGGGCCATCACCGGCTCCTGCGACGGCGCCAGCGGCGTTGGCGAGCGCACGATCACCCCGTTGCCGACCTTGACGTCTACCAGGCCGATCACTTCCAGCGCGATCAGCGCCTCGCGCACTGACGCGCGGCTGACCTGCAATTGCTGGGCGAGATCGCGCTCCGAGGGCAGACGGCTGCCCGGCGGAAATTCGTTATTTTCGATCAGACGTTTGAGTTGGTCAGCTATCTGTCTGTAAATTCTTGGGTTTTCCAGTCGGGTAATCGGCATTTTTGACCTTTGACGATTCGGCGTTCAGTGATTTGGCGCACAATTATGCGATAAGGCGCTTGAGTAATCGTTATTCAAGTGTAAAAAAATGGTTAATTGAAATGCGGTTTCAAGGCTGTTTTTATTAACTTCTTCCCCCAACGATAACGCGTAAAGCGTCTTTTGTCATGTTAGAGGCCTGACCTTTAACTGCCTTTAGTGGCCTGACCATTAGACCTTTAGGCCGAGGAGTCAAGATGGATTTAACCGGGAAACGCGTACTGATCACCGCCGCCGGGCAAGGGATCGGATTCACCACCGCCAGGCTGTTCGCCGCCGCCGGCGCTGAAGTGATCGCCAGCGACATCAACCTCGAGCGCCTGCAGGGCTCCGCCGGGATCCGCGCGCTGACGCTGAACGTCACCGATCCGGCCGCCATCGCGGCGGCGGCGGAAGCGATCGGCCCGATCGACGTGCTGTTCAACTGCGCTGGCGTGGTGCACAGCGGATCGATCCTCGACTGCAGCGAAGATCAGTGGGCGTTCGCGCTCGATCTCAACGTCACCGCGATGTTCCGCATGATCCGCGCCTTCCTGCCGGGCATGTTGGCGCGCGGCAAAGGCTCGATCATCAACATGTCTTCGGTGGCCTCGAGCGTGAAAGGGGTGCCGAACCGCTTCGCCTACAGCGCCAGCAAGGCGGCGGTGATCGGCCTAACGCGCTCGGTGGCGGCGGATTACGTCACCCAGGGCATCCGCTGCAACGCCATTTGCCCCGGCACGGTGGAATCGCCGTCGCTGCGCCAGCGCATCGCCGAGCAGGCGCGCGAACAGGGGCGCAGCGAGCAAGAGGTGTATCAGGCGTTCGTCGCCCGTCAGCCGATCGGGCGCATCGGCACCACCGAGGAAATCGCCCAATTGGCGCTGTATCTGGCCTCCGACGCCAGCTCGTACACCACCGGCACGGTGCAGATCATCGACGGTGGCTGGAGCAACTGAGCCGCCAGTTTTGAGAGAGGAACGCATGAAACTTTTACGTTATGGGGAACCCGGGCAAGAGCGCCCCGGCATGTTGGATGAGCAGGGCCGCCTGCGCGATCTGTCGCAGCATATTGCCGACGTGGGGGGCGCCGCGTTATTGCCGGCGTCGCTCGCCAAACTGCGCGCGCTGGACAGCGCCGCGTTGCCGCTGGTCGAGGGGCAGCCGCGTCTCGGCGCCTGCGTCGGCGGCATCGGCAAGTTCATCTGTATCGGCCTGAACTACGCCGATCACGCGGCGGAAACCGGCGCGGCCATTCCTGAAGAACCGGTGGTGTTCAACAAATGGACCAGCGCGGTGGTCGGCCCCTACGACCGGGTGGAGATCCCACGCGGCTCGCAGAAAACCGACTGGGAAGTGGAGCTGGGCGTGGTGATCGGCCTGGGCGGGCGCTACATCAGCGAAGCGGACGCGATGCGCCACGTCGCCGGTTATTGCGTGATCAACGACGTCTCAGAACGCGAGTATCAAATTGAGCGCGGCGGCACCTGGGACAAGGGCAAAGGCTGCGACACCTTTGGGCCGATCGGCCCCTGGCTGGTGACCGCCGATGAGATCGCCGATCCGCACAGCCTGAACCTGTGGCTGGAGGTGGACGGCAAGCGCTATCAGGACGGCAACACCAGCACCATGATCTTCCGCATTCCACAGATCGTCAGTTACCTCAGCCGCTTTATGAGCCTGCAGCCGGGCGACGTGATCTCCACCGGCACGCCGCCGGGCGTCGGCATGGGGCAGAAACCGCAGCCCATCTACCTGCGGGCGGGCCAGACGATGCGTCTGGGCATTGAAGGGCTGGGCGAACAGCGCCAGCAAACCGTACAGGCTTAACCGGGAGCGCCGCCATGACCACCATTACCGCACTGCGGGTTGAAGACATTCGTTTCCCCACGTCGCTGGGGCTGGACGGATCCGACGCCATGAATCCGGATCCCGACTATTCCGCCGCCTACGTGATCCTGGAGACCGATCGCGCGGATCTCAGCGGCCACGGACTGACGTTCACCATCGGCCGCGGCAACGAGATCTGCTGCGCGGCGATCCGCGCGCTGGAGCATCAGATCGTCGGTGAGCGGCTGGAGACGATCGCCGCGGATATGGGCGCCTTCTGGCGGCGCTTCACCAGCGACAGCCAGCTGCGCTGGATCGGGCCGGACAAAGGCGCCATTCACCTGGCGACCGGCGCGGTGGTCAACGCGGTGTGGGATCTGTGGGCCAAATCGGTCGGCAAGCCGGTGTGGCGGCTGGTGGCGGAGATGACGCCGGAGGAGCTGGTGCGCTGCATCGACTTCCGTTACATCACCGACTGCATCACGCCGCAGGAAGCGCTGGCGCTGCTGAAACAGCGGGCCGAGGGCAAAGAACGGCGCCTGGAGCGGCTGCTGCAGGAGGGGTATCCCTGTTACACCACCTCCGCCGGCTGGCTGGGCTACCCGGACGACAAGCTGCGCCGCCTGTGCCAGGAAGCGGTCGACGCCGGTTTCTCCTACCTGAAGCTGAAGGTCGGGCGCGATCTGGAAGACGACATCCGCCGGGTGCGCATCGCCCGCGAGGTGATCGGCCCAGATCGCCGGCTGATGATCGACGCCAACCAGGTGTGGGAAGTGGACGAAGCCATTCCGTGGGTGAAGCATCTGGCGTTCGCCAAACCCTGGTTTATCGAAGAGCCGACCAGCCCGGACGACGTGGAAGGGCATCGCCGCATCCGCGAAGGGGTGGCGCCGGTCAAGGTGGCCACCGGTGAGATGTGTCAGAACCGCATCATGTTCAAGCAGTTCATCATGCGCGGCGCGGTAGACGTGGTGCAGATCGACGCCTGCCGTCTCGGCGGCGTCAACGAAGTGCTGGCGGTGATGCTGATGGCGGCCAAATACCAGCTGCCGGTCTGCCCGCACGCTGGCGGCGTCGGACTGTGCGAGTACGTGCAGCACCTGTCGATGATCGACTACCTGTGCATCGCCGGCACCCACGAAGGCCGGGTGATCGAGTACGTCGATCATTTGCATGAACACTTTGTCGATCCCTGCGTGATCAACGGCGCGGCCTACATGCCGCCGAGCCGTCCCGGTTACTCGATCGAGATGCATCCGTCTTCGATCGAGCAGTATCGGTTCCGCGGGTGAGGCGGGAGGATCGCATGTCGCGCATCGACGCGCATCAGCACTACTGGCGCTATCACCCACGGCACTACCCGTGGATCGACGAGCGGATGCGGGTGCTGCGGCAGGATTTCGATCCGCCCCGGCTGCGGCCGCTGTTGCAGGAACACGGTTTCGACGGCGCGCTGGCGGTGCAGGCGCGCCCCAGCGAGGACGAGACGCTGGCCCTGCTGGCGCTGGCTGAGCAGAGCGAGGGCGTATGCGGCGTGGTGGGCTGGCTGGATATCGCCGCGCCGCAGCTGGCGCAGCGCCTGGAGGCCTTACAGCCTTACAGCGCGCTGCGCGGGGTGCGCCATCAGGTGCAGGACGAAGCGGATCCGGCGGCCTGGTTGGCGCGGCCGGAGGTGGAACGCGGCATGCAAACGCTGCAGCGCGCCGGGTATGTGTACGAGATCCTGGTGACGCACCGGCATCTGGCGGCCGCGGCGGCGTTCGCCGCCCGCCATGACGAACACTGGCTGGTGCTGGATCACCTCGGCAAGCCGGACATCGCGCGCGGCGCGCGGCACTGGGCGCAGCAAATCCGGCCGCTGGCGGCGCTGCCGCACGTGGCCTGCAAGCTCTCGGGGCTGATCACCGAGGCGCCGGGCGGCCGGTGGCGGGCGGAAGAACTGCTGCCGTTCTTCGACGCCGCGCTGGAGGCGTTCGGCCCGGAGCGGCTGATGTTCGGCTCCGACTGGCCGGTGTGCCTGCTGGCCGGCGACTACCGCCAGGTGGTGCAACTGTGCGAACGGGCGCTGTCGACGCTGGGGGCCGCCGAGCAGGCGGCGATTTGGGGCGGCACCGCCTGGCGAATTTACGGTTTAACGGAGTCTGGTTATGGATCTGTATCTGCAAGATAAGGTGGTGCTGGTCACCGGCGGCGGTGCCGGCATCGGCGCGGCGATTGCTCATGTGCTGGCCGAGGAGGGGGCGATCCCGGTGCTGGTCACCAACGCCGCGCCGGAGGCGGCGCTGCTGGCCGATTTGCAGCGGCTGCAGCCGCGCACCGAGGTGATCCTCACCGAATTGTGCGACGAGGCGGCCTGCCGCCGGGCGGTCAGCCAGACGCTGGCGACCTTCGGCCGCATCGACGGACTGGTGAACAACGCCGGGGTCAATGACGGCGTCGGGCTGGAGGCGGGGCGTGAAGCGTTCGTCGGCTCGCTGGAGAAGAACCTGGTGCACTACTACCTGATGGCGCACCTGTGCCAGGCGGCGCTGCAGGAAAGCCGGGGCGCCATCGTCAACATCGCCTCCAAGACCGCGCTCAGCGGGCAGGGGGGCACCAGCGGCTACACCGCCGCCAAGGGCGCGGTGCTGGCGCTGACGCGCGAATGGGCGGTGTCGCTGCGCCATGACGGGGTGCGGGTGAACGCGGTGGTGCCGGCGGAGGTGATCACCCCGCAGTACCAGCGCTGGCTCAACACCTTCGCCGAGCCGCAGCGGCAGATGGAGAAAATCACCGCGCGCATTCCGCTCGGGCAGCGCATGACCACGCCGCAGGAGATCGCCGATACCGTGGCGTTTTTGCTGTCGTCGCGGTCATCGCATACCACCGGGCAGTGGCTATCGGTGGACGGCGGCTACCTGCATCTCGATCGGGCGCTGACGTGAGCGGCGCGGCGGCAGGGCGGCGCCGTTTCTGCCAGGCGCTCGATCTGATTGACTCACCGGCGCTGATTGCGGAGTACCAGCAGCATCATCAGCGCATCTGGCCGGGCATCGCCGCGCATTTGCGCGAGCACGGCATTCTGGACATGGAAATTTACCGGTTGGGCACCCGGCTGTTCATGATCGTGGAGGTCAGCGCCGATTTCGACGCCGCGCGTTTTGACGCCGCCAGCCTGAACAACCCCGAAGTACAGCGATGGGAAGCGCTGATGTGGCACTACCAGGCCGCCACCCCCTGGACGCCGCAGGGCGAAAAATGGGTGGAAATGGCGCGGATTTTCTCTCTGCAACAGCAATAACGCCAACATCATCATCGCCAGACGATACGAGGGTATCACCATGCTTGCTGAAAAAAGTGCGGCCTCCGCGCAGCCGGGCGTCCCCGTGACCGCCAATCTGCGCTGGGCCTTTATCCTGGTCACCAGCCTGTTCTTCATGTGGGGGCTGTCCTATGGCCTGCTGGACGTATTAAACAAACATTTTCAGGAGACGTTGCACGTCACCAAGGCGCAGTCGGGGCTGCTGCAGGCGGCCTATTTCGGCGCCTATTTCCTGGTGGCGCTGCCCGCCGGGTACTTTATGGACCGCAAGGGCTATAAGGCAGGCATTCTGGTCGGGCTGTGCCTGTACGCGCTGGGGGCGCTGTTGTTCGTGCCGGCGGCGTCGGCCAACAGCTTCAGCGTATTCCTGTTCGCGCTGTTCGTCATCGCCAGCGGCCTGGGCTGCCTGGAAACGGCGGCCAACCCGTACGCCACGGTGCTGGGCGACGCGCAGGGCGCCGAACGGCGGCTCAACCTGGCCCAGTCGTTCAACGGCCTCGGGCAGTTTATCGGCCCGTTGATCGGCGGCACGCTGTTCTTCTCCGCCAGCCAGTCCGCCGGCGGCGGCGATCAGAGCGCGGTGAAGATGACCTATGTAGCGATCGCCGTGCTGGTGCTGCTGATCGCGCTGTTGTTCAGCCGCACACGGCTGCCGGCGATCCGCGAAGAGGAAAAACCGGTGCACGGCGTGATAGCGCAAGGATTGTGGCAGCATCCGCATTTCGTCGGCGGGGTTATCACACAGTTCTTCTACGTGGCGGCGCAGGTGGGCGTCGGGGCGTTCTTCATCAACTACGCCACCGAGCACTGGCGCGAGGTGTCTAACCAGAGCGCCTCTTACCTGCTGTCGATCGCCATGATCTGCTTTATGGTCGGACGCTTCTTCAGCACCTGGCTGATGGGGCGAGTCAAACCGGCGACGCTGCTGGCGGCCTATGCGCTGATCAACATCGCGCTGTGCGGCGTGGTGATGCTGAGCGTCGACGGCGTATCGGTGGTGGCGCTGATCGCGGTGTTCTTCTTTATGTCGATCATGTTCCCGACCATTTTCGCCCTGGGGGTGAAAAACCTGGGTAAACACACCAAACGCGCCAGCTCCTTTATGATCATGGCGATCGTCGGCGGCGCCATCATGCCGTACTTTATGGGGGCGCTGGCCGACCGTTACAGCACCGCGCTCTCTTATCTACTGCCGCTGCTGTGTTTCGCGGTGGTGCTGGTTTACGGCCTGCGGCAGCGCCGCGCCTGATTCAACCCGGCGGCGAATCGGCTTTCGCCGCCGTTTTCGGCATCTGCCGCCGGGTCCCCATCAGGATGGCTAACGCCAGCAGCAGCACCATGCCGGACAGCACGCCGTTTATCGTCAGGCCTCCGGTGTCCACCACCAGCCCACCCGCCAGCGAACCGCAGGAAATCGCCAGATTAAACAGCGCGATATACAGAGAAGAGGCGACCTCGACCGCATCGGGGGCCGCCTTGAGCATCCATGCCATCAGTGAAACGGAAACGCCGCCGTAGGCGATGCCCCACAGCAGGAGGAAGGCACTGCCGCTCAGCGGCGCGTGGCCCAGCAGCGGCAGCAGCAGGACGGCGAGCGCCAGCCCGAGGGCGATCAGCGCCAGGGTGCGGCGCAGCCGCTTGGCGGCGGCCTGGCCGGCGATGAAATTCCCGGCGATACCGGCGACGCCGTAGGCGAACAGCAGCGGCCCCACCCAGCGGCCCTCGATGCCGGCGACCGTCTGCAACAGCGGGCGGACAAAGGTGTAAGCCATAAAGTGGCCGGCGACCAGCAGAAACGTCAGCAGCAGTCCGAGGAGCAGTCGGCGATTCGCGCGCTGCGCGGTGAACGACCGCCAGCTTATCGCCTGCGTGACCGGCAGCGACGGCAGCACGCACAGCAGCAACAGCAGGGTCAGCGCCGCCAGGACGGCGACGGCCAGAAACGCCATGCGCCAACCCAGCGCTTCGCCGAGGAACACCCCGAGAGGCACGCCGAACACCGAGGCCGCCGCTACGCCGCCGAAGATGACGGACAGCGCCAATCCGACGGAGGCCGGCGGCACCAGGCGTTCCGCCAACCCGCCGGCGATGGCCCAGATACCGCCGATGCAAAAGCCCAGCAGGGTGCGCGCGGCGAACAGCAGGGCCAGGGAGGTGGCAGCGGCGGCCAGCAGGTTGGCGGCGATCAGCAGCAGCAGAAAGCCCACCAACAGGCTGCGGCGATCCGTGCGCCGGGCGCCCAGCACCACCAGCGGGGCGAACAGCGCGGCGAACAGGGCCGGCAGGGAAATTAGCAGCCCGGCACGGCCTATCGATGCGTTCAAGGTGCTGACGATCGGAGTCAGCAGCCCGACGGGCAGCATTTCTGCGGTGACGACGGTAAAGGTGGACAGGCCGACCGCGAAGGTCGCCAGCCAGGGTTTTGCGCCGCCGTCGGCGTGTAAGGCATTCATAAGGATCCTCCCAACAGATGAATAACCTCAGTGTATCCGCGCCAAAATGGCTGATAAACTGGCCTGATTGCGCAACATTGGGGACAAATCGTGGCTAATTTACCGTCTATGCCGTTGGATAACCTGACAGACCTGCTGGTGTTCATCCGCGTCGCCGACGCCTGCAGCTTCACGCTGGCGGCCGAGAGGCTGGGCATCTCCCGATCGGCGGCGGGCAAATGCGTGAACCGATTGGAGGAGCGATTGGCGACCCGGCTGCTGCAGCGCACCACGCGCAGCGTCAGCCTGACCGAAGACGGCGCGGTGTTTTACGAGTATGCGCAGCGCATCCTGTCGCAGGCCGAAGAGGCGGAAACGGCGCTCAATACGCGGCGGCAAACCCCGCGCGGGCGGCTGCGGTTGGATCTGCCGGTCTCGCTGGGGCGGTTGCATATCCTGCCGATTTTACGGGAGTTTTTGGCACAGTGGCCGGAGGTGGACGCCGACGTCAGCTTCTCCGATGAGTACAGCGATCTGGTGCGCGACGGCATCGACGTAGCTATCCGGGTCGGCGGCAGCGACGACAGCCGGCTGGTGCGGCGAGTGCTCGCGCCGCATCGCCTGATCACCTGCGCGGCGCCGGACTATCTGGCGCGCTACGGCACGCCTGCGAAACCGGAGGCGTTGGGCGATCACGAGACGCTGGTTTTCAGCCATCAGGGGCTGCCGGCGCCCTGGCGCTATTTGGTCAACGGCCAGCTGCACGAACAGCCGGTGCGCGGCCGGATGCGTTTCAACAACGTCGAGGCTTTGCGGGATGCGGCCGTCGACGGGGCCGGCCTGTGCCAAGTGGGGGCGTTTCTGGTCGGCGAGCAGATTGCGGCCGGCACGCTGGTGCCGGTGCTGGAGCGCTATTGTCGCCCGGGGCCGCCGATCTGCGCCGTCTATCCCAGCCGGCGCCATCTCTCCCCCAAGGTGAAACTGTTTCTGACGGCGATCGAACGGCGCTGGCAGGGCAAGGCGATTTGGGAAACCGCTTAGCGCGGACGATTCACGCCGCTTTCAAGGCCAGCGTTCGCTGCATTAAGCGGTAGCCGCCGGCCGCCACCAGCAGTACGACCAGGCCGGCCGTGAGCGTGACGCCAAAGCCGGCCGTTATCCCCGCAGCGTCGATCGCCAGGCCCGCCAATGCGGCGCCGAGTGCCACGCCTATCCCCAGGCCGGTGACCATCCAGGTCAATCCTTCCGTCAGCCGGGAGGGCGGCACGATGTTTTCAACCAGCCCCATGGCAACGATCATGGTCGGCGCAAAAAACAATCCGGCGACAAACATCGACGCCGCCAGCGTTAAGACATTGTGCACCCACAGCAGCGGCAAGGTGGTGAAAGCGGTGGCGAACGCCGCGTATAAGAACAGACGAGGCAAGGGGACGGGGATCTTCATTGCGCCGAAAATCAGCCCGGCCAGGCAGGAGCCGAACGCGTAAACCGACAGTACGATGCTGGCGGCGGCCGGCTGCCCTTGCTGCTCGGCGAAGGCCACGCTGATGACGTCCACGGTGCCGACGATGGTGCCGAGGGCGATCAGCGCCAGCACCAGGATCTGCATCGACGGCATGGTCAGGATGGCGCGCTGCCGCTGGTTATTGTGGGCGTAAACCGGGGGCTGGGTGCTTTTTTGCGCGGCGAATGCCGCAACGCCCGCCACCAGAAGCAGCGCGGCCACCAGAGGGCCGGCCTCTGGGAAGAGTGAAACGCTAAGCCCCACGGCGATCGGTGGGCCGACGATAAAGGCCACCTCGTCCAATACGGACTCGAATGAAAATGCCGTGTGCAGCTGTGGCGTGCCGCGATAAATTTCGCTCCAGCGGGCCCTGACCATCGCGGAGATGCTGGGCATGCCGCCCGCGAGCGCGGCGAAGACAAACAGAGTCCAGTCCGGTGCCCGATAGTGGGTGCAGAACAACAGCAGCAGCAGGGCGATCGCGCTGATCCCGGTGGCATACGGCAACACGCGGCTTTGGCCGTGACGATCCGCCGCGCGCGCGATTTGCGGCGCAAGCAGCGCCATGGAAAAGGCGAACGTCGCTGCCACCGCGCCCGCCAACCAATAGGAACCGCGTACCTGCGAGAGCATGGTGATGATGCCGATACCGGTCATCGAGACCGGCAGGCGCGCGATTAGCCCGGCAGAGGAAAACGCCTTGCTGCCCGGGGCGTTTAACAGTTTGAAATAAGGATTTGCCATGGAAAGGGCTCCGGAATGTTGGCGGCTCGGTATTCGCTCAATGTCCATCATTGACATACTCCACGTATGTTACGTTAATTGACATACATGGCGTATGTCAATTATAACGTCATCAATAATGAGGCGGAGTGGACCCATGGCACGTAAAGCGCGCACCGAAATGATTGAAGAAACCCGACAAAAGCTGGTGGCGGCGGCCCGCCGGCAGTTTGGCAGCGTGGGGTATGCCGAGACGGTGATGGATGATCTCACCGCCCAGGCCGGCCTGACGCGCGGCGCGCTCTATCACCATTTTGGCGATAAAAAGGGGCTGTTCCTGGCGGTGGTGCAGGCGATAGACGCGGAGATGGATGCGCATCTGGCTGACATAACCGCGAGTACTGCGGATGACTGGGAGGCTTTTGCGGCGCGTTGCCGCGGTTATCTGATCATGATGACGGAGCCGCAAGCGCAACGCATTCTGTTGCGTGATTCACCTTCGGTGCTGGGAGCTGAATATCTGCGGGCCAGCAAGCTGGCGTGCATCAGCTGGATGACGGGCGCATTGCAGGCCTTGATGGCGCAGCGGCGCATCGCCGTCGCCGAGCCGGAATCGCTGGCGCATTTAATCAACGGCGGCCTGATGGATGCCGCGCTGTGGGTCGCCCATCATCCGGAAAAAGACGTGGGGCTGGAACAAGCCTTGGTCAGTTTGAATCTGTTGCTGAACGGGCTGCGTTCCACCGCCGTATAGCCGTATAAGTGTTGATGTCAGCCGCCGCGCCGTTACGGCGGCGGCTTAAGGGTGAACGGCGGCGGGCTCGACGTTTTGCGCCAGCTGAATATTGTTGCGGCCGCTGTGCTTCGCCAGATAGAGCGCGGCGTCGGCTGCGCCTATCGCCGATTCGATGTCCAGTTTTTCCAGCGCGGAGATGCCGGCGCTGAGCGTCAGCGTGCCGCTGTGCTGCGGACTGGCGCCGTGCGGGATGTTCAGCTCCGCCACGCGTTGACGCACCCGTTCGGCCAGCTGCGCCGCATAGCCTTCGTGCACGTTGGTCAGCAGCACCAAAAACTCTTCCCCGCCGTAGCGCACCACGATGTCGCGCGAACGTACCGCATCGCGAATGGCGACCGCTACCTGCACCAGCGCCCGGTCGCCCATGGCGTGGCCGTAGCTGTCGTTGTAGACCTTGAAGTGGTCGATATCCAGCAGCAGCACGTAGTGGCGGCCGGTTTGCGGTTCCAGCAGCATAGTGATCTTATTTTCCAGGCCACGCCGGTTATAAAGGCCGGTCAGGGGATCGAGCATGCTCAAATTATTGAATTTGTCCCGCTCGTTATACAGGTTGGCCACCAGCGCGTGGGTAAAGATTTCACTGCGTTTCAACATCAGGTGATGAATGGAGAAAGCGATAATAGGTAATAGCGTGGTGAATAATATCCGCAGGGTATTATGCATGCCGTCTAAAGCCAGGATCACCATTGCGGAAGGCACGGCGTGTAAACAAAAGGCGGTAAAGTTATCCGTCAGAGAAATAGCGCTGATAAAAAAGATGCTGAACAAACTAATTAATAAAAAATCTTGGTTATTCGGCAAGCAATATTGACTTTTAACGTAAATATGTGCGGCCCATAGCAGGCCAAGCACGCTGGAGAACAGGTTGAGTTTGCACAAATATTTACGTGGCGTTTGCAGAGAAAATAGCGCTGCTACCAGACAAAATAGCGGTATACATAATAAAGGTAGGGTAAATGCGGGCGTATCCCTAAAAGGGAACAATAATGTAAATACGGAAGAGGCGGCATTCATTATCAGAAAAAGAAATAATGCCAGGCGCTGCTTGCTGTTCAGTAATTCCTGATAAGAACGGGCGTTCATACGGAGGTCACTCTTTGCAAAGTCGTTCTGTCGAATAATTAAGGTTGAGAAGCATTCCCTTGGCGCGAATATCCACTTGAATTGCATGGTTGAGGATTGTGATTATTATCATGCAAACAGGACTAGGAATTTTCTTATGTCAAATTATCATTTTTTCCTGCTGGTGTCATCTGAGTTTGGTCAGCGCAGTGAAAATGATGCGGCGGCCAAAAAAGTGTTATATGATATTGGTTATCATTATCACTTGAGGAGGGTTGTCATGCTCACTGCCATGATTGCCGCGTGCGGGCTGTGGGGCGTCAGTTGGTGCCTCGGCGATCGCCTGGCCAGCGCCTGGGGCGTTTTGCTGCCTTGTGCGTTGATGCCGCTGTTGGCCCTGATCAACCTGGATATGCTGCAGTTGCGCACCCTGATCGTGATAGCGATGTTGGCCACGCTGGTGATGCTGTTCAACAGCCGGCTGCGCCACTATCTGCTGCTGCCTTCCTGTATGGCGCTGGCGGGCGGCCTGGCGGCGGTCAGCCTAAACTTCAGCTTCGGGTGAAACGCCCGAAACGGCAAAACCACGCTTTAGCGTGTGATTCATCAATGCGTTGGGATTTTTTCGGGGAGACTACCGGAGAGATCATCAATTGGTGCGAAGAGAGGGACTTGAACCCTCACGTCCGTAAGGACACTAACACCTGAAGCTAGCGCGTCTACCAATTCCGCCACCTTCGCACAGTCGATGTTGTTGCTTTGATTTATATTACGTCGCCAGCGTGGTGCGAAGAGAGGGACTTGAACCCTCACGTCCGTAAGAACACTAACACCTGAAGCTAGCGCGTCTACCAATTCCGCCACCTTCGCATCGATGCTGAGTGCAATATAAATCATGTGGTTATTTGGTGCGAAGAGAGGGACTTGAACCCTCACGTCCGTAAGGACACTAACACCTGAAGCTAGCGCGTCTACCAATTCCGCCACCTTCGCGTACCAGAAACATTACCGGAGTAACGTTACCACGGAGGCGAATTCTAGAGATTTTGGCGGGCACGTCAACAGTTATTTCCCCGCTTTGCGGGCGTTTGCTGGAAAAACAGCCATATCGCCGCTTTTCTGCTGGTCAAACAGCCAAATCAGCCAATCAATCAACACCCTGACCCGTGGCGCCAGGAAACGGCCAGGCGGATACATGATGTAAATCGGCATCGGCGGGGGCGGCGTGTCCGTCAATACTTCCACCAGTTCGCCCTGTTCCAGCCAGGGGGCAAGCGAATAGCGCGCCGCCTGTATCAATCCCATGCCGGCTCGCGCGCCGGCGATATAGGCGTCGGCGCCGCTGACGCTCAGCCGGGCGGGGAGTTCGCGCAGTTCCAGCTTGCCGCCGTGGCAGAACTCCAGCGGGTAATCGCGGTTGCTGGCCAGCGAAAAATACCCCACCGCGCGGTGCGGCGCCAGGCTATCGATGTCGAGCGGCGTGCCGCAGGCCTGCAGGTAAGCGGGGGAAGCGCAGGTGATCTGTGGCAACTGGGCGATGCGCCGCGCCACCAGGCTGTCGTCTTCGGTTTCCCAGGCGCGCAGCACGCAGTCAACGCCTTCGCGCAACAGATCGACGTGGGTGTCGTTGGCACCCAGCGCCAGGGTGATGTCGGGATAACGCTGGTAAAAGTCGTCCAACGCCGGAATGACGATCTGGCGCGCCAGCGAATGGGGCATATCGATGCGCACCTTGCCGGACGGCTGCAGCTTATGGTGACTGAACAGCGTGTCCGCCTCCTCCAGTGCCCCCAGCAACTGCACGCAGCGTTGATAGTAGAGGCTGCCTTCGCTGGTCACCTGTACCTGGCGGGTGGTGCGGATCAGCAGGCGAACGCCCAGCCGCTGCTCCAGCCGTTTTAACGCGTTGCTGACCGTGGCGCGCGGCAGCTGCAGGCGTTCGGCCGCCCGGCTGAAGCTGCCCAGTTCGACGATGCGGGTAAAAATGCGCATGGCTTGAACCTGATCCATGTCCACTCCGGATTGTTGGTGATTTTTGAACAGTGATGTGCAATCTGCATTATTTATCTTTGTAGTGTAAACAACCAGACTTTGCTGCGTTATCCATTCACCGCATGAGGGCAGCACAATGCAACAACGTAAACTGGGTTCCCACGGTCCCGTCGTCTCCGCCCTGGGGTTGGGATGCATGGGCATGAGCGACTTCTACTCCACCGGCGCCGATCGGCAGGAAGCCATCGCCACGCTGCACCGGGCGCTGGAGCTGGGCGTCACGCTGCTCGACACCGCCGACATGTATGGCCCGCACACCAACGAAGCGCTGGTGGGGGAAGCGATCAAAGGCAAGCGGCAACAGGTGTTCCTGGCCACCAAGTTCGGCATCCTGCGCGATCCGGCGGATCCTTCGGCGCGCGGCGTCAGCAGCCGGCCCGAGTATATCCGGCGTTCCGTCGAGGGCAGCCTGCGGCGCTTGGGCGTGGAGGAGATCGATCTTTATTATCAGCACCGGGTCGATCCGCAGGTGCCGATCGAAGACGTCGTGGGCACGATGGCGGATCTGATCCGCGAAGGCAAGATCCGCCACATCGGCCTGAGCGAGGCGTCGGTCGCCACGCTGGAGCGGGCGCACAAGGTGCATCCGATCACCGCGCTGCAGACCGAGTATTCACTGTGGACGCGCGACGCCGAGCAGGGCGTGCTGGCGGCCTGTGAGCGACTGGGGATCGGCTTTGTGCCTTACAGCCCGTTAGGGCGCGGTTTCCTCACCGGCGCTATCCGGCGGCCGGAGGATCTGGCCGAGGACGATTTCCGCCGCGGCAACCCGCGTTTCCAGGGGGAAAACTTCGCCCGCAACCTGGCGCTGGTGGAGAAGGTGAGCGAGCTGGCGGCGCAGAAGGGCGTCAAACCTTCGCAGCTGGCGCTGGCCTGGGTGTTGGCGCAGGGCGAGCACATCGTGCCGATCCCCGGCACCAAACGCCGTCGCTACCTGGAAGAGAACGTCGCGGCGGCGGAGATAACGCTGAGCGCGGCTGAGCTGGCGGCGATTGAAGCGGTGTTCCCGCTGAGCGCGGCGGCCGGCGATCGCTACGGCGCGGAGTCGATGACCTACATCAACGGTTAAAAAAAAGCGCGGCCTGCTGGCCGCGCTCTGTCGTTTTCCGCCAACGGCGAATTATTTCTTCTTCGGCGCGCGCGGCGGACGGCCGACGGTGGCCTGATACACCTTGAAGCGGCCGTTCTGCGCCAGCACTTCGTGGCTGCCGAAGGTGGCGTCCAGAATGTCCGGGTACGGCAGGAAGGCGTTGGCGACGATGCGCAGCCTGCCGCCGATCGGCAGGTGCTTCACCGCGCCGCGGATCAGGGTTTCAGCAGCGGTCAGGCTGGTCTGCAGCCCGTCGTGGAACGGCGGGTTGGAGATGATCATGTCGAAACGGCCGGTGATGTCGGAGTAAACGTTGCTGACGATCACTTCGCCTTCGATGCCGTTGGCGGCCAGCGTTGCGCGGCTGGATTCCACCGCAGCGGCGTTGACGTCGCTGAGGGTCAGTTTCACCTTCGGCGACAGCTTGGACATTACCGAGGCCATGACGCCGGCGCCGCAGCCGATGTCCAGCACCTTGCCTTTCATGTGTTTTTCCAGCGTCGACAGCAGCAGCGAGCTGCCGACGTCCAGACCGTCGCGGCTGAACACGCCCGGCAGCGTTTTCACTTCCAGATCGTGCAGCTGATAGCTGTCCCACCAGTCGTTCAGGTCGAACTCGGTCTGCGCGTCCAGGCGGCCATGATACAGGCCGCAGCGGCGCGCACTGTCGATTTTCACCAGCGTGACGTGGCCTTCCAGCGTTGGCTCGGCGCTGCGCACGCCGCTGCGGTTTTCACCGACCACGAACACGTCCGCGCCCACCGGCAGCAGCGCCAGGAGGTTGCACAGCTGGAATTGCGCTTCCTGCTTGCTCTTCGGCCAGTAGTAAACCAGCGTGTCGCAGTCGGCGACGAAAGCGGGATCGACGGTCAAACCGAACTGCACGTTATCGCCCATCGTCCGGTTCAGTAACTGCCAGTGATGGTATTGCTGAGTGTGGACGCGCACGTCCGCGGCCTCGAATTGGGCCGGCAGGCTGTCCTGCAGGTCGCCGGCAAACAGCACGCGGCGTTCGATAAATTCATCACTGTGGCGCAGCATGACTTCACTGGCGGGGGTTAATGCAGACATCAGATATTGGCTCCTGGAAATGAGACCGGGGATTATAGAGCTTTGTGGGGATATGTTCGACGGGTTTGTTGGCGCGGGCTGCGCGGGTTTGTTAGCATAGCGCGGCGCATGGCAGGCATGGCGCACCACAACGGGTAGGAATCGGCATGGCATCAAAACGCGACTGGCTGTTACAACAACTGGGTATTACGCAGTGGACATTGCGCCGCCCGGGCGTGTTGCAGGGCGAAGTGGCGGTCAGTCTGCCGCCCGAGACGCGCCTGCTGGTGGTGGCGCAGACGCTGCCGGCGCCCGACGATCCGCTGTTTTGCGACGTGCTGCGCAGCCTGGGGCTGACGCCGGCGCAAACCTACAGCCTGACGCCGGAACAGGTGGCGATGCTGCCTGAAGAGACCGCATGCAACAGTTGGCGGCTGGGCGTGACGGAACCGCTCGCGGTCGCCGGCGCGCAGCTACACAGCCCGGCGCTGGCCGAGCTTTCCCAAGACGCGGGGGCCAAACGCGCCCTCTGGCAGCAGATTTGTCATCATGAACACGATTTCTACCCTGACGGCGGCCGACCTGGCCACGGCCTTCAACATTGAGCAAGCCAGCCACGCTTTCCCCTGGACGGAAACCACCTTTGCCAGCAATCAGGGCGATCGCTACCTTAACCTGAAGCTGAGCGCCGATGGGGAGATGGCGGGGTTCGCCATCACGCAGATCGTGCTGGACGAAGCCACGCTGTTCAACATCGCCATTCATCCGCGGCACCAGCGCCGGGGCTTTGGCCGCCTGCTGCTCAACGCGGTGATCGAACAGCTGGAGAGCCGCGGCGTGGTTACGCTGTGGCTGGAGGTGCGTGCTTCCAACCAGGCGGCGATCGCGCTGTATGAAGATCTCGGTTTCAACGAGGTCACCGTGCGCCGCAATTATTACCCGAGCGCCCACGGCCGCGAAGACGCGATCGTGATGGCGCTGCCGCTGGCGTAATCTAAAACATCCTGTTTATTGTTTGCATTCCCTTTTACAACTAAAAAGTTGTTTCTTCATTAATTTACATCAAAAAAGTTGTTTTTCACTGTCTCGACAACTAATTTGTTGTTTATTGCTGGTGAGACAATCAATGCGTTGTTTGGAGGCGCGGATGAGAAAACTATCCGAAATATCAGCGTTGCTGAAAGAAAAACGCAGTGAGTTGGGTTGGAGTCAAAAAGACTTTTTAATGAAGATTGGCATGACCCAACAGCAATATCAGCGTATTGAAGCGGGGAGCGATATGCGGGTAAGCACGTTGCTACGAATATTGGCGGCGATGAATTTGGAATATGTCATCGTGCCAAAAAAGTCTGCCCGTGATGTGGAGTGCCTGCTGCAACAGGAAGTGAGTAGCGCACCGGAAGTCGGTAAGCCGCAGGATTTTGAAAAAAAACTGAAAGATCTCGAGGACTAGCTGATGAAAGGGCTGCGACAGGTTGAATCGGTACAGGCATTAGCCTTGATATTGCATGGCGTGCGTGTTGGCGTGCTGGCGCATTACAGCGGCGGCAGAAACATCCTGACGTTTGATCCACACTACCTCGCTTTGCCGGAGCGTGTTCGTCCTTTGTTTACGCTCAGGCAGAAGGCGCACGCGGGGTATCTTGAGCAAGTTTTACAGTCATCGCAGCGTCTGCCGCCCGTTTTATCCAACTTGTTACCCGAAGGCGCACTGCGCGCTTGGGTGGCACAGTCGTTGAAAGCCCATGTGAATGAGGAGTTTCCTTTAATTGCCTGGGCCGGTGGAAACTTGCCGGGAGCGCTTGAAGCACGGCCGTTGGCTGCCAGTGACATACCCGCCTGGGCGTTAAGGTCGCGCGGCGAGTTGGAAGCCGTGCAAATTGATGTTGGGATGGAGGCGCAAAAGTTTTCTCTGGCAGGGGTACAAATGAAATTTTCCTCTGTGCGCAAAGAGGGCCGCTTCAACATTTCTTCTCAGGTGGGCGCTGATAGCTGGATCATTAAAACGCCTTCAACGGTTCATCGTCATCTCCCTGAAAATGAATATACGGCAATGCGTTTGGCGCAAGCCATCGGCGTGGATATTCCTGATATTGAGCTGGTTGAACTGACACGACTTGAACACTTGCCTGATATTCGCTTGGCGGATGAACCCTATGCTTATGCCACCCGTCGTTTTGACCGCAGCGAAAGCGGGCGAGTGCATGCAGAAGATTTTGCCCAGATATTCGAGATTTACGCGCACGATAAATACCGCGGCAAAAATTACGATCAAATAGCGGCTTATCTCTATGAGTATGGCAGTGAATCTTTAGCGGATGTGCAGCAAATGGCGCGCCGTCTGTTGGCGAATATTTTGCTCGCCAATGGCGATGCGCACGTAAAAAATTGGTCCATGTTCTATCCAAACCAGACTGATATTCGGCTTTCTCCCGCTTATGACATCGTCACTACGTTGGCTTATATTCCTGGTGAGTCTGAGGCTGCGCTCAATATGGCGAAGGAAAAGCGCTGGGATAGGATCTCAATGCAAACCTTCGAACGCTGGGCTGAGCGGGTCGATATTCCCTGGTCTGCGATACGGGTGCACCTGGTGGATGCCATCGACAAGGCGCGAAATTTGTGGCCGGCCTTATTGGAAGAGCTGCCGATGGCGGACGATCACAAATCGGTATTGCGCCGGCATTGGGCCGCTTTGTCTCCCGATTTCCGCCTGCGTTAGCGGGAAATCGGATCCATTGATTGTCACCGGTTGGCAAATCGGCGAAAATGCCCGGCTGTTATCTTTTATTCACCGCTTTGCCCGGCGCCGCGATCGGCGCGTTCTGATGATGTCGCAGGGCGGACTAACCGTAGAACCTGAAAACCATGTCTCCTAGTGAATTTGCCCGCGAAGTCTCCAAAAGAAGAACTTTCGCCATCATCTCGCACCCCGATGCCGGTAAAACCACCATTACCGAAAAAGTGCTGCTGTTCGGACAGGCGATCCAGACCGCCGGTACGGTAAAAGGCCGCGGCTCCAGCCAGCACGCCAAATCCGACTGGATGGAAATGGAAAAGCAGCGTGGGATCTCGATCACCACCTCGGTGATGCAGTTCCCGTATCGCGACAGCCTGGTCAACCTGCTGGATACCCCGGGGCACGAAGACTTCTCCGAAGATACGTATCGCACCCTGACCGCCGTCGACTGCTGTCTGATGGTGATCGACGCCGCCAAGGGCGTTGAGGATCGTACCCGCAAGCTGATGGAAGTTACCCGTCTGCGCGACACGCCGATCCTGACCTTCATGAACAAGCTGGACCGCGACATCCGCGATCCGATGGAGGTGATGGACGAAGTCGAGCGCGAACTGAAGATCGCCTGTTCGCCTATCACCTGGCCGATCGGCTGCGGCAAGCTGTTCAAAGGCGTTTACCACCTGTACAAGGATGAAACCTACCTGTACCAGACCGGTAAAGGCCACACCATTCAGGAAGTGCGCATCGTCAAAGGCCTGAACAACCCGGAACTGGATATCGCCGTGGGCGAAGATCTGGCGGCGCAGCTGCGCGATGAGTTGGAACTGGTGCAGGGCGCTTCCCACGAGTTCGATCAGGAGGCCTTCCTGAGCGGCGAGCTGACGCCGGTGTTCTTCGGTACCGCACTCGGCAACTTCGGCGTGGATCATATGCTGGACGGCCTGGTGGCCTGGGCGCCGGCGCCGATGCCGCGTAAAACCGACACCCGTGAAGTAACGGCGGCGGAAGAGAAATTCACCGGTTTCGTGTTCAAGATCCAGGCCAACATGGATCCGAAGCACCGCGACCGCGTGGCCTTTATGCGCGTGGTGTCCGGCCGTTACGAGAAAGGCATGAAGCTGCGCCAGGTGCGCACCGGCAAAGACGTGGTGATCTCCGACGCGCTGACCTTTATGGCCGGTGACCGTTCGCACGTGGAAGAAGCCTACCCGGGCGACATCATCGGTCTGCACAACCACGGCACCATTCAGATCGGCGATACCTTCACCCAGGGCGAAGACATGAAGTTCACCGGCATCCCGAACTTCGCGCCGGAACTGTTCCGCCGCATTCGCCTGCGCGATCCGCTGAAGCAGAAACAGCTGTTGAAGGGGTTGGTGCAGCTGTCCGAAGAGGGCGCGGTGCAGGTGTTCCGCCCGATCGCCAACAACGATCTGATCGTCGGCGCAGTCGGTGTGCTGCAGTTCGACGTGGTGGTGGCGCGGTTGAAGAGCGAGTACAACGTGGAAGCGTTGTACGAGTCGGTCAACGTGTCGACCGCGCGTTGGGTCGAGTGCGGCGATGTGAAGAAGTTCGAAGAGTTCAAGCGCAAGAACGAGCTCAACCTGGCACTGGACGGGGGGGACAACCTGTCCTACATCGCGCCGACCATGGTGAACCTCAACCTGACGCAGGAACGCTATCCTGACGTGACCTTCCGCAAGACCCGCGAACACTGATAATTCTGCAGGGCGCCCAGTGCGCCCTGCATGCTTCTCCTATCCTCACTGCGCTAATTAATAAATCTTCCTCATATTTTATCCTGCGAACCGTTATCGCCAGGCGATGTTCGTTCGGCCTGCGTTTTCCGTCTGATGGTCTATCTTTAACGAGATGTCCGCACATTGCTTGAGAGTAAATCACTGCAATGCGCTATTTGTTTGGTGAGTTGTTCTGATGTGTTGCCGATAGGAGACAGTCTGTTTCCTTAAATATCAATGAGATGACTATTTTACCGTTTCGTGTCACTTAGTCTGTCGTCAATAGGCGACAGTTTTTTGATTAAAAATCCGACTCAACGCTTTTTTTGCTTGATTTTAAAGGTGTTTATTGAGTTGGCACGGCTGTTGCAATATTCCTATCGTGAACGCTTAATCGTATAGCGATGATGAAGTATTTACCGAGAGGCCGCGTGAAGGTGGCTGAAGGGTTCCGGCACTCTGGCGCTGCGGGCCCCCAACAAAAGGAAGAGATCGATGAAAAAGACCAAATTTGCACACTCGCTGATGGCTGTTGTTTTGGGTTCTGCTTTGGTGAGCGGCACTGCGCTAGCCGAAGACAGTCTGCTCAACAAGGCGTCTAACGCCGCGGACAGTGCCGGTGCCAAAATCGATAGCTCCATGAAAAAAGTTGACGGTTACATGGATGACAGCGCGATAACGGCTAAAGTTAAAAGTGCGTTGGTGGACGATAAGAGCATCAAAAGCACTGACATTTCGGTGAAAACCGAAAAAGGCACCGTGACCCTGAGCGGGTTCGTCGGCAGCCAGGCGCAGGCGGAGCATGCGGTCGCGGTCGCCGGTAAGGTGGAAGGCGTCAAGACCGTCAGCGACAAGCTGCATGTGAAAGATGAAGCCAACACGTCGATCAAATCGTATGCCGGCGACACCGCCACCACCAGCGAGCTGAAAGCCAAGCTGCTGGCCGATGACATCGTGCCGTCGCGCAATGTGAAAGTGGAAACCACCGATGGCGTGGTGCAGCTTTCCGGTGAGGTGAAAACGCAGGCGCAGTCTGAGCGTGCCGAAAGCATCGCCAAGGCTATCGATGGCGTGAAAAGCGTGAAAAACGACCTGGTGGTTAAGCAGTAATCCCGCCAGGCGCCCGTAACAAGTAACAACAAGCCGCATCTGTCGGGCCGTCAAGGCGGCCCGACGTGTACCACCAAAAAAAGAAACTGATTTGCCGTCGATGTCCCGTTGTCGGGGCGGTAGACGGCAGCGAATTTTTTCACAATGGTAAGGAGAAGCTTATGTTTCGTTGGGGCATTATCTTTTTAGTTATCGCGCTTATCGCTGCGGCACTGGGGTTCGGTTCGCTGGCGGGCACCGCCGCCTGGGCGGCTAAAATCGTGTTCGTCGTCGGCATCATCCTGTTCCTGGTCAGCCTGTTCACCGGCCGCCGGCGCCCTTAGCCGGCCGGCATTTTCCCGTAAACTGTAACAAAGCTTAACTCCTTTTCTCACGTCGGGGAGGGCCGGACATGAACAGCGACATCATCGTCGGGCGCTGGAAACAGCTGAAAGGCCAGGTATGGCAGGCGTGGGCCGAATGGTCCGGCAGCGATTGCGCCTGGCTGGCCGGCAGCAACGATTTCCTCGCCGGCGTACTGCAAGAGGATTACGGAAGAGAGCGAGACGCGGTATCCTCGGAGAAAACGTCTCACTGAGGATGCCAAGTTGGGATACAGAATACCCATCACGCTCGGCAATATAGAACCGCTGGCGTCTAAACCCTTTCGGCCAGGCAAAATGGCGCTGGTCTGCGAAGGCGGCGGCCAGCGCGGCATTTTCACCGCCGGCGTGCTGGACGAGTTTCAGCGCGCGGGCTTTAACCCTTTCGATCTGTTGATCGGCACGTCGGCCGGCGCCCAGAATCTGTCTGCCTATATCTGCGGGCAGATGGGCTACGCGCGCCGGGTGATCACCCGTTACACCACTTCGGCACAGTT
This sequence comes from Serratia sp. 201, assembly GCF_037027545.1. Taxonomy (NCBI): domain Bacteria; kingdom Pseudomonadati; phylum Pseudomonadota; class Gammaproteobacteria; order Enterobacterales; family Yersiniaceae; genus Serratia; species Serratia sp. 201. The sequence continues at coordinate 374,583 of NZ_JAXCHC010000004.1, forward strand.
CTTCAATCCGCTGCGCTTCGTGCGTGGCGGGCATCTGATCGATCTCGATTGGCTGGTTGATACGGCGGCGGCTCAGATGCCGCTGGCGATGGACGTGGCGGAACAGCATTTTACCGACGGGCGCGAATTCTTACTGTGCGCCTGCCGCAGCGACGATTTCGAGCCGACCTATCTGCCTGCGCAGCGCGAACGCTGGCTGCCGGCCATCAAGGCATCCAGCGCCATTCCCGGCTTCTATCGCCAGGGCGTGGAGCTGGACGGCGTCAGCTATCAGGACGGCGGCATCAGTGATGCGATCCCGGTGGAAGAGGCCTATCGCCGCGGCGCTGACACTATCGTGGTGATCCGCACCGTGCCTTCGCAGATGTACTACACCCCGCAGTGGATGAAGCGCATGGAGCATTGGCTGAGCGACAGCAGCCTGCAGCAGATGGTGCGCATCCTGCAGCATCACGAGCAAAGCTATCACCGCATCCAGCGCTTTATCGAAAAGCCGCCGGGCAAGCTGCGCATCTTCGAGATCTTCCCGCCGAAGCCGCTGGCCAGCAATGCGCTGGGCAGCCGATTGGGAGCGCTCAATCAGGATTATCACCTGGGGCGCCGCTGTGGCCGCTACTTTCTGGCCACCGTCGGCCAGTGGATGGCACAGCCGGAGCCCGACGGCATCAAGGTGCGAAAAGCGTTGTCGCGCCGCCTGATCCAGCCGGAGAACGTCAGAATGCCTTCGCCGATCGTGACCGACATCGCCATGCCCACCGAGCGGGCGGCGCAGCCGGAGGCGGCAGTAGCGGCACCGAAAATCATCCTGCCGGGCGATCTGCCGCCGGGTGAAGGGGGGGCGCTGTGAGTTACGCCTTTACTGACACCCACTGCCATTTCGATTTCCCGCCCTTTACCGGGCATGAGGCCGAGAGCCTGACGCGGGCGGCAAGCGCCGGCGTGCAGCGCATCATCGTCCCGACGGTCACTGCCGATCGCTTCGCGCGGGTGTTGCGGCTGGCGCAGGAGCATGCGCCGCTGTTCGCCGCGCTGGGTCTGCACCCGCTATATATCGCGCAGCATCATGAGCCGCAGCTGGAACAGCTGGCGATGCTGTTGGCCGAACGGCCGCACAAGCTGGTGGCGGTGGGGGAGATCGGGCTCGATCTGTATATGGACAACCCACAGTTCGAGCGGCAGCAAAGCCTGCTGCTGGCCCAGTTGAAGCTGGCGAAACAGTATGACCTGCCGGTGATCCTGCATTCGCGCCGCACCCACGATCAGTTGGCCGCCGCGCTGCGGCGCATGCAGCTGCCGCGTCGCGGTGTGGTGCACGGCTTTGCCGGTAGTCTGTCGCAGGCGCAGGCGTTTATTCGCCTCGGCTATTACATCGGCGTGGGCGGCACCATCACCTATGAGCGGGCGCAGAAAACGCGCGGCGTGATGGCGCAGCTGCCGCTAGAGGCGCTGCTGCTGGAGACCGATGCGCCGGACATGCCGCTGGCCGGCTATCAGGGGCAACCGAATCGCCCCGAACGCGCCGCCGAGGTGTTTCAGACGCTGTGCGAACTGCGGTCGGAGCCGGCCGACGAGATCGCCGCCCACCTGCAACGCAATACCCAAACGCTGTTCGCCATGCCAAATTGAAGTCAACATAACGTGACTTGTATCACGTTATAAGATTTTCATTTGCGTCTCGTTGTATACATTTGTGACATAAATCGGTGCGAGGGTGACCTCGCTCAGTATAATCCCCCCGAAACTCTCCAATAGCAGACCTCTCTTCATGAGCAGGGATGTATTTTATTTTTTGCAACAGGGAAACTTTGCATGCAACTCATCATGAGTCTGGTTGGCATGGCGGTGCTGATCGCCATTGCGGTGCTGCTCTCCAGCAACCGCCGGGCCATCAAATTGCGCACCGTCGTGTGGGCGTTCATCATTCAGATCGGCATCGGCGCGCTGGTGCTGTACGTGCCGCTGGGCCGCAGCATCCTCGGCAGTATGTCTAACGGCGTGGCAAACGTTATCGCCTACGGCAATCAGGGCATTTCGTTCATCTTCGGCGGGCTGGTGTCCGACAAGATGTTCGAAGTGTTCGGCGGCGGCGGCTTCGTGTTCGCGCTGCGCGTTCTGCCGGTGATCGTGTTCTTCTCCTCGCTGATTGCGGTGCTGTACTACCTCGGCATCATGCAGTTGGTGATCCGCGTGCTGGGCGGCGGCCTGCACAAGCTGCTGGGCACCTCGCGCACCGAATCGCTGTCGGCGACCGCCAACATTTTCGTCGGCCAAACCGAAGCGCCGCTGGTGGTGCGCCCGTATATCGCCACCATGAGCCAGTCAGAACTGTTCGCCGTGATGTGCGGCGGCCTGGCTTCGGTGGCCGGTTCGGTGCTGGCGGGGTACGCGCAGATGGGCGTGCCGCTGGAATACCTGATCGCCGCGTCCTTCATGGCCGCGCCGGGCGGGCTGCTGTTCGCCAAGCTGATGGTGCCGGAAACCGAGCAGACCCACGATAAAGACGATGCGATGAAGCTGATCGCCGAAGAAGAGCGTCCGGCCAACGTGATCGACGCGGCGGCTTCCGGCGCGGCCTCCGGCATGCAGCTGGCGCTGAACGTCGGTGCGATGCTGTTGGCGTTTATCGCGCTGATCGCCTTGCTCAACGGCATTCTCGGCGGCATCGGCGGCTGGTTCGATTACCCGCAGCTGTCGCTCGAACTGATCCTCGGTTGGGTGTTCTCACCGATCGCCTTCCTGATCGGCGTGCCGTGGAGTGAAGCGATGACCGCCGGTTCGTTTATCGGCCAGAAGATCATCGTCAACGAGTTTGTCGCCTACATGAACTTCGGCGCCTATCTGCGCCCGGACGATGTGGTGGCGGCGGAAGGCCTGCAGGTGCTGTCAACGCACACCAAGGCGATCATCTCCTTTGCACTGTGCGGTTTCGCCAACCTCTCCTCGGTGGCGATCCTGCTGGGCGGTTTGGGCAGCATGGCGCCCAACCGTCGCCATGACATCGCGCGCTTCGGTCTGAAAGCCGTGGCGGCGGGCACGCTGTCCAACCTGATGAGCGCCACCATCGCCGGTTTCTTCCTGGCGCTGTAAGCCTTCACGGAGCCCGCGACGGCGCGACCGATCGCGGGACTCCGCCTATACTCTAAGCAACGTGGGTGTTTGTCGCACCCGCGATCTTCAGCCGCTTCTTTAGCGAATTTGTGAACGATATCGCGTTATTTTGTGATGTTCTTCACATATAATTCCGGTCTGTTACAGTGCTATTTCATATAGTGTGACGATGAACGCGAATCGCCCTCGGCATTCGTGTTCAAATAGCTATTACTGGCCGGCCGCAAGGCGGGTGGCCATGTGCGGTGAGAAGGATCTCAGTTGCCGCCGCGGGAACGCCGTTCCCCTGCGCTATCTTCATGGAACCAAGTCCGCTCGCCAACACCCAGGTACTCAGTTGGAGAGTTTTATGACCGAATTAACCGCAGCAGCGCAACGTGCGCTGAACTTGATGGATTTAACCACGCTGAATGATGATGACACCGACGAGAAAGTGATCGCCCTCTGTCGTCAGGCCAACAGCCCGGCCGGCCACACGGCGGCCATCTGCATCTACCCGCGTTTTATCCCGGTGGCGCGTAAGGCGCTGCGCGAGCAAGGCACGCCGGACATCCGTATCGCCACCGTGACCAACTTCCCGCATGGCAACGACGATATCGACATCGCGCTGGCGGAAACCCGCGCGGCCATCGCCTATGGCGCGGATGAAGTGGACGTGGTGTTCCCTTACCGCGCGCTGATCGCCGGCAACGAACAGGTCGGCTTCGAGCTGGTGAAACAGTGCAAGCAGGCATGCCAGGCGGCCAACGTGCTGCTGAAAGTGATCGTCGAAACCGGTGAGCTGAAGCAGGCCGATCTGATCCGCAAAGCGTCCGAGATCGCCATCAAGGCCGGGGCGGACTTTATCAAGACCTCCACCGGCAAGGTGCCGGTCAACGCCACCCTGGAGAGCGCCGAGCTGATGATGTCGGTGATCCGCGATATGGGCGTGGCGAAGACGGTGGGCTTCAAGCCGGCCGGCGGCGTGCGCACCGCGGAAGACGCGCTGCATTATCTGCAACTTGCCGATCGTATTCTGGGCGAAGGGTGGGCCGATGCGCGGCATTTCCGCTTTGGCGCTTCCAGCCTGCTGGCCAGCTTGCTGACCGCGCTGGGCCACCAGACCCAGACCCAGACCGCCGGCGGCGGCTACTGATCGATTTCGTTGGCGGGCGCCAGGCGCGCCCGTCTGCACCGACTCTCGGCGACACAGGGGGATGCCTTGTTCCTGGCTCAAGAAATTATTCGTAAGAAACGCGACGGCCAGCCGTTAAGCGAAGCGGAAATCCGCTTCTTCATCAACGGCATTCGCGACAACGTGGTGTCGGAAGGGCAGATCGCCGCGCTGGCGATGACCATTTATTTCCATGACATGAGCATGCCGGAACGCGTGGCGCTTACCATGGCGATGCGCGATTCCGGCACCGTGCTGGACTGGAAGAGCCTGGCGCTGAACGGCCCTATCGTCGACAAGCATTCGACCGGCGGCGTGGGCGACGTGACCTCGCTGATGCTCGGCCCGATGGTGGCGGCCTGCGGCGGCTATGTGCCGATGATCTCCGGCCGCGGCCTGGGGCATACCGGCGGCACGCTGGACAAGCTGGAAGCCATTCCGGGCTTCAATATTTTCCCGGACGATAACGCCTTCCGCAAAATTATTCAGGACGTCGGCGTGGCGATCATCGGCCAGACCAGCTCGCTGGCGCCGGCGGACAAACGTTTCTACGCCACCCGCGATATCACCGCCACCGTGGATTCGATCCCGCTGATCACCGCCTCCATTCTGGCCAAGAAGCTGGCGGAAGGGCTGGATGCGCTGGTGATGGACGTGAAGGTGGGCTCGGGCGCCTTTATGCCGACCTATGCCCTGTCGCAAGATTTGGCGCAGGCGATCGTCGGCGTGGCCAACGGCGCGGGCTGCAAGACCACCGCGCTGCTGACCGACATGAATCAGGTGCTGGCTTCCAGCGCCGGTAACGCGGTGGAAGTGCGCGAAGCGGTGCGCTTCCTGACCGGCGAATACCGCAACCCGCGCCTGCTGGAAGTGACGCTGGCGTTGTGCGTGGAGATGCTGCTGTCCGGCGGCCTGGCGCAAGACGAGGCCGATGCGCGCGCCAAACTGCAGGCGGTGCTGGACAACGGCAAAGCGGCTGAGGTGTTTGGCCGCATGGTGGCGGCGCAGCAAGGGCCGATAGACTTCGTCGAACGTTATGATAGCTATCTGCCGGCGGCAACGCTGAGCAAGCCGGTGTATGCTGAAAAGCCGGGCATCATCAGCGCCATGGATACCCGTGCGCTGGGTATGGCGGTGGTGTCGCTGGGCGGCGGCCGTCGCCGGGCAAGCGACGCCATCGACTACAGCGTTGGCCTGACCGAGGTGGCGCGCCTGGGCGATAAGGTGGATACCCAGCAACCGCTGGCGATGATCCACGCCAACGATGAAGAGAGCTGGCAGCTGGCGGCCGATGCGGTGCGCAGCGCAATGACGCTGAGCGACAAGGCGCCGGAAGCGACGCCGGTGGTGTATAAGCGCATCACGGAATAACCCAAGAATCAGGAACGACCGCGGCTTTTTCGCGGCCGTCCAAAGCGTGAGAACACGCAGGAGAGCACAGATGAAACGTACATTTATTATGGTATTGGACTCCTTCGGTATCGGTGCCAGCGAAGACGCCGAACGTTTTGGCGATCGGGGTTCTGACACCCTGGGCCATATTGCCGAAGTTTGCGCGCGTGGTGAGGCCAACGTGGGCCGCCAGGGCCCTCTGACGCTGCCTAACCTGAGCCGTCTGGGCCTTGGCAAAGCGGCGGAAGAGTCCACCGGCAACTTCCCGCAGGGGCTGGATCGCAACGCCGATATCATCGGTGCTTACGCTTACGCCAGCGAACTCTCTTCCGGTAAAGACACGCCGTCGGGCCACTGGGAAATCGCCGGCGTGCCGGTGCTGTTCGACTGGGGTTACTTCAAGGACGAGCACAACAGCTTCCCGCAGGCGCTGCTGGACAAACTGGTCGAACGCGCCAAGCTGCCGGGCTACCTGGGCAACTGCCACTCATCCGGCACCGTGATCCTCGATCAGCTGGGCGAAGAGCACATGAAAACCGGCAAGCCGATTTTCTACACATCCGCTGACTCGGTGTTCCAGATCGCCTGCCATGAAGAAACCTTCGGCCTGGATCGTCTGTATGAGCTGTGCGAAATTGCGCGTGAAGAGCTGACCGAAGGCGGTTACAACATCGGTCGCGTGATCGCCCGTCCGTTCGTCGGCGATAAGCCGGGCCACTTCCAGCGCACCGGCAACCGTCACGATCTGGCGGTAGAGCCGCCGGCGCCGACCGTGCTGAAAAAGCTGGTGGACGAGAAGGGCGGCGAAGTGGTGTCGATCGGTAAAATCGCCGACATCTACGCCAACGTTGGCATCACCAAGAAGGTGAAGGCGACCGGCATCGATGCGCTGTTTGACGCGACCCTGATTGAAATGGAAAAGGCCGGCGATAACACCATTGTGTTCACCAACTTCGTGGACTTCGACTCCTCTTACGGCCACCGCCGCGACGTGGCGGGCTACGCCGCCGCGCTGGAGCTGTTCGACCGCCGCCTGCCGGAGCTGCTGAAGCTGGTGAAAGACGAAGACATCATCATCTTCACCGCCGACCACGGCTGCGACCCAACCTGGCCGGGCACCGACCACACCCGCGAGCACATCCCGGTGCTGGTTTACGGCCCGAAAGTGAAACCGGGCTCGCTGGGCCACCGCGAGACCTTCGCCGACATCGGCCAGACCGTCGCCAATTACTTTGGCCTGTCGCCGATGGATTACGGTAAGACCCTGTTCTAAGCCCTGTCTTTCAAGCCGTAGCGTTGTTAGCTTCACGCGTGAACCCCAGTCGCTTACTCAAGTAAGCTCCTGGGGATTCACCCGCTAGCTGCCTGGCTGCAACTCGACATTCAAGGCTTAGATGCTTGACGTTTTTATTAAATAAGATTTCTAAAGGAAGAAAATTATGGCTACGCCGCACATTAATGCTGAGATGGGTGATTTCGCTGACGTAGTACTGATGCCGGGCGACCCGCTGCGCGCAAAATACATCGCCGAAACCTTCCTGGAAGGCGCGGTGGAAGTGAACAACGTGCGCGGCATGTTGGGCTTCACCGGCACCTACAAAGGCCGCCGCATCTCCGTGATGGGCCACGGTATGGGCATCCCGTCCTGCTCCATCTATGCGCGCGAGCTGATTGCCGAATTCGGCGTGAAGAAGATCATTCGCGTCGGTTCCTGCGGCGCGGTGCGTGACGATATCAAACTGCGCGACGTGGTGATCGGCATGGGCGCGTGCACCGACTCCAAGGTGAACCGTCTGCGCTTCAAGGACAACGACTACGCGGCGATCGCCGACTTCGACATGGTGCGCAACGCGGTCGACGCGGCGGCGGCGCAGGGCATCCCGGCGCGCGTGGGCAACATCTTCTCCGCCGACCTGTTCTACACCCCGGATCCGGACATGTTCCAGGTGATGAAGAAGTACGGCATCCTGGGCGTGGAAATGGAAGCGGCCGGCATCTACGGCGTGGCGGCGGAGCTGTACGAAGAGTTCGGCTGTAAGGCACTGACCATCTGCACCGTGTCCGACCACATCCTGCGTCACGAAGCGACCACGGCGGCGGAACGCCAGACCACCTTTAACGAAATGATCGTTATCGCGCTGGAATCCGTGCTGCTGGGCGACAAAGCGTAATACCGCGGCGGGCGTCGTCATGGCGCCCGCCTGTCAATCTATTCATTCCGCACGGCCATTTTTGGCTAACGCTTTACCTTTCAATTGGTTGTGGATCCCGTTGTTACGGACAATCTATTCACCGAAAGGACAAGAAAACGGCACGAGCGCATTCAACGCCTGGCCTGAGTTATTCCTTCTTCGGCGCTTCCTGCTTTGTCTCCGGCGCATCCTCTTCGTCGTCTTCCACCGTATTGCCTTCTGCCAACGGCGTGTTGGCGGTCAACAGGTACGGCGACTGCTGCCAGCGGCTGCGGCGGTGTTGCAGCAGGGTGCGCGCCAGAATGATGCCGATCGCCAGCGCCAGCAGGATCATCAGGCGCAGCAGGTTGGTGGTGTTGTCCACCTGCTTGGATTCAGTCGCCAGCACGTGGGTGTCGAGGGTGATGCGGATAAAGCCGATCGGGCCGTCTTTGCCCTGAATGGATTCGACCAACTGGTGGTTGAAATAGCTGCCGGCGCGCTTGCCGTCGAGCGACAGGCGATCGCGTATACTTATCTGTTCCCCGGCGTGGGAGACCAGCGTGCCATCCTGCTGATACACGCTGACGTCGAGAATGCGGCTGTGATCGGTGAGCTGCTTGAGGATGGCGTCGATGCGCGGGGTGTTGCCGTCGTCGTCCAGCAGCGGCGCCAGGCTGTAGGCGACCTGTTTGGTCAGCGTCTGCGCCAGCTCTTCCACCTGCTCGGATCGCGCCATTTGGTGACTCAGGCTAAAATAAGAGGCGCCCTGCATCAGCAGCACCAGCAAAGCCAGGCAAATCAGGATAATAGCGGTGCGGTGCAGGCGAAATTTCAGTTTAGCGCGAGCCATGCAGGTTCCTTGGGCATCGGGGACACTTTATGTTGCCAGAACCGCTGGCGATAGGATAGCTTGATGCGTCGTTTTATCATGCAGCGTTTTTGTCCATTCAGGAGTCAATGATGTCAAACAGTCTGACCTATTGCGATCTTCCGGCGGAGATCTCTCAATGGCCGGGTCTTCCCCTTTCGCTCAGCGGCGACGAAGTGATGCCGCTGGACTACCGGGCGGGTAATACCGGGTGGCTGTTATATGGCAGAAAGCTGGACAAGGCGCGCATTACTCAATTCCAACGCAAGCTGGGCGCGGCGATGGTGATCGTCACCGCCTGGGGCGTGGACGATTATCAGGTGGTGCGGCTGGCGGGAACCTTGACGCCGCGCGCCAAGCTGCTGGCGGCGGAGAGCGGGCTGGATGTGGCGCCGCTCGGCAAAATCCCGCACCTGCGCACGCCGGGGCTGCTGGTGATGGATATGGATTCGACGGCGATCGAGATCGAGTGCATTGATGAGATCGCCAAGCTGGCGGGCGTCGGCGAGCAGGTGGCGGAAGTCACCGAACGCGCGATGCGCGGCGAACTGGATTTTACCGCCAGCCTGCGCCAGCGCGTCGGCACGCTGAAAGGGGCTGACGCCAATATCCTCAAGCAGGTGCGCGACGAACTGCCGTTGATGCCGGGGCTGACCAGCCTGGTGGGTAAGCTGCAGGCGATGGGCTGGCATGTGGCGATCGCCTCCGGCGGTTTCACCTACTACGCCGAATACCTGCGCAACCGGCTGCGGCTGGTGGCGGCGGCGGCCAACGAGCTGGAGATCCGCGACGGCAAGCTGACCGGCGAAGTGTTGGGGCCAGTGGTGGACGCACAGTTCAAAGCAGATACGCTGCTGCGGCTGGCGGAGAAGCTGGAGATCCCGCTGGCGCAGACCGTGGCCATCGGCGACGGCGCCAACGATTTGAAAATGATGCAGGCGGCGGGGTTGGGCATCGCCTACCACGCCAAGCCGAAAGTGTATGAAAAAGCGCAGGTGGCGATCCGGCATGCGGATCTGATGGGCGTGCTGTGTATTCTCACCGGCAGCCTGAAACACGAAGTGCGATAACGAAAGATTGAGGTAAGACGTGGCAAAAGCGGCAAAACGGGCATTTGTGTGCAATGAGTGCGGGGCGGACTATCCGCGTTGGCAGGGGCAGTGCAGCGCCTGTCATGCCTGGAACACCATCACGGAAGTGCGTTTGGCCGCGTCGCCGGCCGCGGCGCGCAACGATCGCCTCAGCGGCTATGCCGGCGACGCCGGCGTCAGCAAAGTACAGAAGCTGTCGGAAATCAGCCTTGAGGCGCTGCCGCGCTTTACCACCGGCTTTCTCGAGTTCGACCGCGTGTTGGGCGGTGGCGTGGTGCCCGGCAGCGCCATTCTGATCGGCGGCAACCCCGGCGCCGGCAAGAGCACCCTGTTGCTGCAGGTGCTGTGCAAACTGTCTGAACAGATGAAAACCCTGTACGTCACCGGCGAGGAGTCGCTGCAGCAGGTGGCGATGCGCGCTCACCGTTTGGGGCTGCCGACCGGCGGCCTGAACATGCTGTCGGAAACCAGCATCGAGCAGATCTGCCTGATCGCCGAGCAGGAGCAGCCGAAGCTGATGGTGATCGACTCGATTCAGGTGATGCACATGGCGGACATTCAGTCTTCGCCGGGCAGCGTGGCGCAGGTGCGGGAAACCGCCGCCTATCTGACGCGCTTCGCCAAGACGCGCGGCGTGGCGATCGTGATGGTCGGGCACGTCACCAAAGATGGCTCGCTGGCCGGGCCAAAAGTGCTGGAACACTGCATTGACTGTTCGGTGCTGCTGGACGGCGACGCCGATTCCCGCTTCCGTACCCTGCGCAGCCACAAGAACCGCTTCGGCGCGGTCAACGAGCTGGGCGTGTTCGCCATGACCGAACAGGGGCTGCGCGAAGTCAGCAACCCTTCGGCGATCTTCCTTAGCCGCGGCGATGAAGTCACTTCCGGCAGCTCGGTGATGGTGGTGTGGGAAGGCACCCGGCCGCTGCTGGTGGAGATCCAGGCGCTGGTGGATCACTCGATGATGTCCAACCCGCGCCGCGTGGCGGTGGGCCTGGAGCAGAACCGGTTGGCGATCCTGCTGGCGGTGCTGCACCGGCACGGCGGGCTGCAGATGTCGGATCAGGACGTGTTCGTCAACGTGGTCGGCGGGGTGAAGGTCAGCGAGACCAGCGCCGATCTGGCGCTGCTGATGTCGCTGGTCTCGAGCCTGCGCGATCGGCCGCTGCCGAACGATCTGGTGGTGTTCGGCGAAGTGGGGTTGGCGGGGGAGATTCGCCCGGTGCCGAGCGGCCAGGAGCGCATCTCCGAAGCGGCCAAGCACGGCTTCAAGCGCGCCATCGTGCCGCACGGCAATATGCCGAAGAAGCCGCCGGCCAACATGCAGGTGTTCGGGGTCAAGAAGCTGGCGGACGCGCTGGACGTGCTGGAAGAGTTTTATTAATGTCGCCGACGGCGAGCAAGATATGCTATTTTGTTTAGCATATTAAACGGAGGTGGCCATGCCGCAATTTGATTACCTGAAGACGTCCATCAAGCAAAAGGGTTGTACTCTGCAGCAGGTGGCGGATGCCAGCGGCATGACCAAGGGCTATCTGAGCCAGCTGTTGAACGACAAAATCAAAAGCCCGAGCGCGCAAAAGCTCGAGGCGCTGCACCGTTTTCTCGGGCTGGAGTTCCCGCGCAAAGAGGTTAAAGTCGGCGTAGTGTTTGGTAAATTTTACCCGCTGCACACCGGCCACATCTATCTGATCCAGCGCGCCTGCAGCCAGGTGGACGAGTTGCACGTTATTTTGTGCCACGACGAACCGCGCGACCGCGAGCTGTTCGAGAACAGTTCGATGTCGCAACAGCCGACGGTCAGCGATCGCCTGCGCTGGCTGCTGCAGACCTTCAAGTACCAGAAAAACATCCATATCCACTCGTTCGACGAGCAGGGCATCGAACCGTACCCGCACGGCTGGAACGTGTGGAGCGACGGCATGAAGGCCTTTATGGAACAGAAGGGCATCGTGCCGAGCTTCATCTATTCCAGCGAAGCGCAGGATGCGCCGCGCTACCGCGAGCATCTGGGCATCGAAACCATTTTGGTCGATCCCGAACGGTCGTTCATGAACATCAGCGGCAATCAGATCCGCCAGGATCCGTTCCGCTATTGGGATTACATCCCGACCGAGGTGAAGCCGTTCTTCGTGCGCACCGTGGCGATCCTCGGCGGTGAGTCGAGCGGCAAGTCGACGCTGGTCAACAAGCTGGCCAACATCTTCAACACCACCAGCGCCTGGGAATATGGCCGCGATTACGTGTTTTCGCACCTGGGCGGCGACGAGATGGCGCTGCAGTACTCCGACTACGACAAAATTGCCCTCGGGCAGGCGCAATACGTGGACTTCGCAGTCAAATATGCCAACAAGGTGGCGTTTATCGATACCGATTTCGTGACTACGCAGGCGTTTTGCAAAAAGTACGAAGGGCGTGAACACCCCTTCGTGCAGGCGCTGATCGACGAATACCGTTTCGATCTGGTGATCCTGCTGGAAAACAACACGCCGTGGGTGGCGGACGGCCTGCGCAGCCTCGGCAGCAGCGCCGATCGCCTGGCGTTCCAGCGCCTGCTGGAGGAGATGCTGCGCGCCAACAACATCGAGTACGTGCACGTTGAGTCCAGCGATTACGAAGAGCGCTTCCTGCGCTGCGTCGAGCTGGTGCAACAACTGCTGGCGGCGGACGCCGGCCGGCTGGCGAATGCGCCCGCCCATCGCCACGCCGCAGGCTGAGGGAAATTAGCGTAATGTGCGATCGCGGCGGCAGAAACGGCCGCCCGGGCGCACATTTAACGGCTTGTTTAAACATGGTTCATTCGACAGCGACTAAGTTAAGATTTTCTTTACAATAACGCTCAGAAGAAGTCATGTCTTATCGCTTACTCGCTCTCTGGTTGGTCTGCTATGCCGCAGCCTGGACGCTGCTGACCGTTCATCTCGATCCTACCCTGCCTTACGACGCCGTTGAGGCGCTCAACTGGGGCCTCAACGGCGAGTGGGGCTCACCGAAAAATCCTTGGTTGGTCGGTGCGGCGATGCAGCCGGCGATCGGGCTCTCGTGGCTGCCGCTGAACGTTTACTGGTACGGCGGCCACTTCATCGCCATCGCCATCGGCATGTTGGGCGTCTGGCTATTGGCGCGCCGCCTGAGCGGCAGCACCTCGCTGGCCTGGATGGCGCTGCTGACGCTCAACCTGTCCGGCATCATCAATTTCGACATCATTCCCTACAACGACAACTACCTGTTGGTGATGCTGTGGCCGTGGATGGCGCTGTTCTTCCACCTGGCGATCTCGCGTTCGGCCAACTGGTGGCCGGCCTTCGCATTGGCCGCCGGGCTGGCGATGATGGCGAAGTACTCGACCTTCGCCTTCGTCTATTTCGCGGCGCTGTCGACGCTGTTCGTACCGCAGATCCGCCGCTGCTACCGCCAGCCGCAGTTCTATCTAGCGGTGGCGATCTGGTTGGCGCTGGTGCTGCCGAACGTGTTCTGGTTGTGGAACCACGACTTTGCCGCCTTTAAGTGGGTGGATTCGCAGATCAAGATGCAGCTCAATCTCGACATGCTGCAGTCGCTGCTGCTGGTGTTTTATCCGTCGCTGGTGCTGTGGGGGATCCTGCGGCGCAGCGGGGCGGTGCTGGCCTGGCCATCGGCCTTGCCGATGCGGGTGTTGCTGTGGGTCTACCTGTTGCCGCTCGGCATCATTACCTTCTGGTTCTCTTTCAACGTCGGCGGCCGGCTGACCGAATGGCTGCAGCCGTTCTTCATGCTGGCGCCCGCGCTGCTGGTCGGTTGCGTGCGTCAGCCGCCGGTGCGTTCGCTGCGCGCGGCGACCATTGGGCTGATGTGTGCGGCGCTGGCGGTCTATCTGGGTTACGCCGCGGTGATGCTGGGCAACGTGCGCAACGCCGGCCAGAAAATGGTGGGTATCAAGGCGTTCAGCGCCGGGGTGGAGCGGCTGTGGCAGGAGCGGTATGGCGTCGACCTACGCTACGTCGGCGGCGAATACCTGTCGCAGTGGATGACGGTGTACGCCGGTTCCCGGCCGCAGACCATTACGCGCTGGTCCAATCATACGCGGCCGAATATCTACAACGTCAACATCAGCTATCCGCAGATTGCGCAGCACGGCGTCGCCCTGTTCGGGCGGTTGGGTGAAGACTGCGCGCATAGCGATTTCGGCGGGGAGCTGGCCCACTGGCCGAAACTGCGCCTCGACTGGCAGCAGACGCTGACCTTCCGCGCCGATCCGCAGGCCGATGAGCAAACGCTGTGCGTAGGTTTCGTTCGTCCGCAATAACGGCGGCGCAGAACGCCGCCGCGATGCGAACTTAGTAAGCGATAACCAGCTTGCCTTGCATGTGGCCGCCGAGTAGCTGTTGATGTGCGGCGGTCAGCGTGTCTACCGACAGCCCGTGCAGGGTTTCGCTCAGCGTGGTGCTCAGCTTGCCCTCGTCCAGCAGCTGCGCCACTTGCTGCAGGATCTTGCCCTGTTGCGCGATGTCCGGGGTGGTGAACATGCTGCGGGTGAACATGAACTCCCAGTGCAGCGCGGCGCTTTTCAGCTTCAGCGCGTTTTGATCCAACGGCTGCGCGTTCTCGACGATGGTGCAGATATGGCCGAGCGGCGCGACAAGCTCGGCCATCGCCGGCCAGTGGCCGTCGGTGTCGTTCAGACACAGGATGTAATCCACCTGCTCGATGCCCTGCTGCGCCAGGTTGTCCTTCAGATCGCGGTAATCCACCACCAGATCGGCGCCGCGCTCACGGCACCAGGCGGCGGATTCCGGTCTTGATGCGGTAGCGATTACTTTCACCTTGCTGCGCAATGCGGCCAGCGGAATGGCCAGCGAGCCGACACCGCCGGCGCCGCCGATGATCAGCAGCGTCTTGTGCTCCGGCGCGTCCTGAATGTTCAGGTGTTCGAACAGCGCTTCCCAGGCGGTGAGGGCGGTGAGCGGCATGGCGGCGGACTCGGCCCAGTTCAGGCTGCGCGGTTTGTGAGCGGCGATGCGTGAGTCGATCAGCTGGTGGCTGCTGTTGCTGCCGGGCCGGGTGATGTCGCCGGCGTACCACACTTCATCGCCGGGCTTGAAGCCGCTGACGCTGCTGCCCACGCCCACCACGATGCCGCTGGCGTCCCAGCCAAGGACGCGTGGCTGCTGCAGGCCGCTTTTCTGCAGACCGGCGTGCACTTTGGTGTCCACCGGATTGACCGACGCCGCTTTCACTTCCACCAACAGATCGTACTGACCGGGTACCGGCATCTCCGGTGAGATTTCGATGAAACCGGCGGGGTTCTGCGGGTCTACGGCAATGGCTTTTATCGACATGATTGTACTCCTTTCAAATGATGCCTCCAGTGTAGACCCGCAGCAGTGGGGTGATAAGATGGACAATATCTAACGGAGTGTTCGTTTAAGGTGAACAATGGAATTCAAACAGCTGCAGGACATGGCGCTGTTCGCGCTGGTGGCGGAGTGCGGCAGTTTTACCGCCGCCGCGCAGCGCGTCGGGCTGCCGAAGTCCAGCGTCAGCCAGCGTATCAGCCAGCTCGAACAAACGCTGGGGCTGCGATTGCTCAATCGCACCACGCGCCAGCTGAACCTGACCTTCGCCGGTGAGCGTTATCTGGAGCATTGTCAGGCGATGATGTCCGCCGCCGAACGCGCCGATCTGGCGCTGCAGCGGCTGCGCGATAACCCGAGCGGCCGCCTGCGCATCTCGACGCCTGCCGGGCTAGGGGCAACCCTGGTGGCGCGGCTGGCGGCGGATTTTCAGCGCCAGTACCCGGACGTTTCGCTGGAGGTGTCGGTGTCCGACGCCATGGTGGATCTGGTGCAGGAAGGTTACGACGCCGCACTGCGTACCGGCAAGCCGCAGGATTCTTCACTGATCGGCCGCCGCCTCGGGTACGCGCCGCGCTATCTGTTGGCTGCGCCATCCTATCTGGCGCAGCATCCGCCGATCGAACACCCACAGCAACTGCAGCAGCATCGTTGCATCGCCCATCGGGCTTGGACGGCCTGGAACCTGCGCTGCGGCGACGATTATTACCGCTGGCAGCTGCCGCTGGCGCACACCACCGACAACCTGCTGTATGCACGCGAATGTGCCATTGCCGGTGCCGGCATCACGCTGCTGCCGGCGTTTCTCAGCCGCGAGGTGGTGGCGCAGAAGCTGTTGGTGGAGGTGTTGCCGGCGTGGCGTGCGGAAGGGAACGAGCTGTATCTGGTCTACCCGAGCCGCAAGCTGAATTCCCCGGCGCTGGCCTGTTTCATCGATGTGGTGCTGCAGCATCCGGCGTTCGACGACTACGCGCGCGAGTTGGCGCGGGAGTAAAAAAAAGGCGCCGCATGCGGCGCCTTGGGTATTACTTGGCGATCTTCTTGTACTTGATGCGGTGCGGCTCGAGCGCGTCGGCGCCCAGCGTACGCTTCTTGTACTCTTCGTACTCGGTGAAGTTGCCTTCGAAGAATTCCACCTTGCCCTCGTCCTGGTAGTCCAGGATGTGGGTGGCGATACGGTCGAGGAACCAACGGTCGTGCGAGATCACCATGGCGCAGCCAGGGAATTCCAGCAGGGCGTTTTCCAGTGCGCGCAAGGTTTCGATATCCAGGTCGTTGGTCGGTTCATCGAGCAGCAGCACGTTGCCGCCAACCTGCAGCAGCTTGGCCAGGTGCAGACGGCCACGCTCACCGCCGGACAGCTCGCCCACGCGTTTGCCCTGATCGACGCCCTTGAAGTTGAAGCGGCCGACATAGGCACGGCTCGGCATCTCGGTGTTGCCGATGCGCATGATGTCCTGCCCGCCGGAGACTTCTTCCCACACGGTTTTCGAACCGTCCATGCTGTCGCGGAACTGATCGACGGACGCCAGCTTGACGGTATCGCCCAACACGATGCTGCCGGAATCAGGCTGCTCCTGACCGGACATCATGCGGAACAGCGTAGATTTACCCGCGCCGTTCGGGCCGATGATGCCGACGATTGCCCCTTTCGGCACCGAGAACGACAGGTCATCGATCAGCAGGCGGTCGCCGTAGGACTTGCGCAGGTTGCTGACTTCGACCACTTTATCGCCCAGGCGTGCGCCAGGTGGGATGAACAGTTCGTTGGTTTCGTTACGTTTCTGGTATTCGGTGTTGTTCAGCTCTTCGAAGCGGGCCAAACGGGCCTTGCCTTTGGACTGACGGCCTTTGGCACCCTGACGCACCCACTCCAGCTCTTTCTCGATCGACTTGCGACGAGCGGCTTCGGCGGACGCTTCCTGCGCCAGACGCGCGTCTTTCTGCTCCAGCCAGGACGAGTAGTTGCCTTCCCACGGAATGCCTTCGCCGCGGTCCAGTTCGAGGATCCAGCCGGCCACGTTATCCAGGAAGTAACGGTCGTGGGTGATCGCCACCACGGTGCCTTCGAAGTCGTGCAGGAAGCGTTCCAGCCAGGCCACGGACTCGGCGTCCAGGTGGTTGGTCGGTTCGTCCAGCAGCAGCATGTCCGGTTTTTCCAGCAGCAGGCGGCACAGCGCGACGCGGCGGCGTTCACCCCCGGACAGGTGGGCGATTTTGGCGTCCCAGTCCGGCAGGCGCAGCGCATCGGCGGCGCGTTCCAGTTGGGCGTTGAGGTTGTGACCGTCGTGCGCCTGAATGATCTCTTCCAGGCGGCCCTGTTCGGCGGCCAGCTTGTCGAAGTCTGCGCCTTCTTCCGCGTACAGCGCGTACACTTCGTCCAGGCGTTTCAGCGCGCCGACCACTTCCGCCAGCGCTTCTTCCACCGATTCACGCACGGTGTGTTCGAGGTTAAGCTGCGGCTCCTGCGGCAGATAACCGATCTTGATGCCCGGTTGCGGGCGCGCTTCCCCTTCGATATCGGTATCGATGCCGGCCATGATGCGCAGCAGGGTGGACTTACCGGCGCCGTTCAGGCCCAGTACGCCGATTTTTGCCCCAGGGAAGAAGCTCAGGGAGATGTTTTTCAAAATATGACGCTTCGGCGGTACTACCTTGCCGACGCGGTGCATGGTATAGACGTATTGAGCCACGTTGCTCTAAGCCTCTCTATATCAGTATTTATAGGATGTCTGGCGGCATGAGTGTAGCCCGTTTCGATCTCGGATCCCAGACATCGCTCAGCGATCGCTAAGTATAACCGTTTATGCGCCGATAAAGGCGCATATTGGTGGCTTATGGCGTGACGACGATCGCGACGCGGCGGTTTTCCGCGCGGCCGCTGGAGGTGCGGTTATCGGCAACGGGGTCGCGTTTGCCCATGCCGCGAGTTTCGATATTGGCGCGCGGAATGCCGACGCTGGCCAGCAGATCGGCCACCGCATCGGCGCGGCGCAGGGATAGCTGGTCGTTGTAGCTGTCTTCACCGTAGTTGTCGGTATGGCCGTCCAGGCGGAACTTGGTGATGCCGACGCTCAGCAGCGCACGGCCCATCTTCTGCACCGTCTCGGTGCTTTCCGGGTTCAGCTTGCCGATATTGTTGCCGAACAGTACTTTATCCGACAGGCCGAACTCCCAGCCGTTATCGGTCAGTTTGAAGCCCTGCGATTGCAGCAGTGCAACCTGCTCGGGCGTCAGGCCCTGCGGTTTGCTCTGGCAGCCGGCGAGCGCCAGCAGGGCGACGAACGCCATCGCCAGCAGTGAAAAACGACCTTTAAACAGTTGCTGTATCATAGTCAAAATCCCTAGTTCAAGTGTTATAGCCGGGGCTCTTATTTATGTATAGCCAGCCGCCAGCCTCCGTTATAACGATGCTTTGCCTGATACATCGCATCGTCAGCTTCGTGCAAAAGACCCTGAGGCGTTGACGCGTGATCAGGGTACAGCGCAATACCGATACTCAGAGAGGTAATGACCGTCTCGTCGTTCGGCAAAATGACCGGTTGCGTCATGCAGTCGATGATGTTGTCAGCGATCTGCAAGACATCTTCCGTGCCGTGTACCGGCGCCAGCAGCACGGCGAATTCATCCCCTCCCAGGCGTGCGACCAGATCGGTTTCGCGCAGCTGCGCGCGAATGCGCCCGGCAATGGTGGTCAGCACCGCATCGCCTGCGGCGTGGCCGTAACTGTCGTTCACCTCCTTGAAACGATCGCCGTCGATAAACAGCACCGCCAATTTCGCCGGCGATTCGATATCGCCCAGCGCCCGGCTCAGTCGCCCTTCGAAGAAGGCGCGGTTCGGCAAACCGGTCAGGCTGTCGTGCGTTGCCCGGTGCGCCAGCGAGTCGTTCTCCTGCTTCAGATGGGCCTGCCAGGCCTCCAGCTCGTCGAGCAAGCCGTTGAAATCATTGCTGAGCTCATGCAACTCGGCGATAGGCGCCGACGGCACCCGCAGGCCGAAGGTGCGATCGCGGCGCACCGCATGCGCCACATTGGCGATGTCGTCCAGCGAACTGACGATGCCGACCAGCATACGGCGCGACAACACCAGGGCGCACAGGGTGCTGAGCACCAGGCAGGCGATCATGCCGACCATGCCGCGCAACAGGAAACGCAGCAGGCTGCCGCCGTTACCGCTCAGCCAGACCTGACCGACCTGCTTGCCCTCGTGGGTGATAGGCAGAATGACCGGCTCGGGCAGCGCCCAGTGCGCGACGATCTGCTCAAGGCCATGCAGCGGCCCATCGGTGGGATGGCGCCAGTTGGCTAGCATCTTGCCGTTGTTGTCGAGGATCCGCACGTCCGATACCTCTTCGTTGGAGGCGATCAGCATCAGCGCCTCGCGCGCGGCAGTGCGATCTTCAAACACTACGGCGGCTTCGACGGTATAGCTGATGGAGCGCGCGATCAGGTGCAGGTTGTGATTGGCATAGGCGCGCAGCGCAAACAGCGCCACCAGCGTCAAAAAGATGCCGGCGGTGCCGACGGCGATCAGCGCCAGCCCAAGATGCACCCGCTGCAGCACTCGGCCCAGCGTCGGGCGCGCATTGCCAGAGCGGTTTCTACGCAACAGCCTCATAGCGGCGGCGCCTGTTTGCGTGCCAGCTGCAGCACGTTGGGGTGAACGCGCACGCCGCTGCGCGCCAGAGCGTCCAGGTTGACCTTGAAACTGGCCTGGTCCCCATCGATCTGCAGGCAAAAAGCGCTGCCGGCGGAGCATTCGCTATCGTTTTCGCTGATGCTGAGAATGGAGTTGCCGGAAATGCGCTGCATGAAATTTTGTCTCTGCGCGGCGGTGATGTTCCCTAAGTAGATGACATCGCAGCCGGTACTCAGCGTTGGGCTGTCGAACGGCACGCGCTCGGTTTTAATCGGGCGCGGCGCGCTCAGCAGGATCGGATCGAACAGCCCTTCGGCATACTGGGTGGGTGCGGTCACGCACAACCGGATCGGATTGGGTTCACGCGACCAGCGGGCGTAGCTGATGATGCCGACCACCACGGTCGTCACGGCGTGCGTGCGCTTTTGATAGGGATCATCGGCGGCGTGCGCAGGCCCGGACAACGTCAGCAGCGCTAACAAAACGATCAGCAGCAGGCGACCGATATTCAGGCGTGCGCCAAGGAAGCCCGGCTCGGGGCTTTTTGCGCAACGCATTGCTATCGCGGTCTTATTCGCCATCTTCACCCGCCATTCCGGCCTGATCCACCGCCCGCAGGCCGTGGCCTGACAAGGAAAAATCCGGCCCGCTTGAAGGGACTATCGTTTTGCTGAAAGCTGTCAGTCGCACTGCCTAATGAACACTATCTAACCCATAATTGGCGCGGATTGTATTATAAGATGTCTTCGTTGGGCGCTTTATGTGCTGTTTTCTCGGAATTATCCTACTTATTTTTGATAGTATAAAAATGCCTACCCGGGTTTGCCACCGCTTTTCTGCAAAGTTGGCGCGTTTGGCCAGCTGTCAGGCGATTTGCGCAACGGCGGGCTCATATCTCAAATGAAATAATGTGATAGCTAATAATTAAAAAGCATTTTACTTCTTTCATAAACACCGGGCCGGTTAATAAAAATCCGGTAACTGGAAATATCCCGGCGACCTGATTTGTCAGTCAAAGTAAACGTTTTTTACCTGGCTCCCGTCATGGCGATACACTTCTTCTTCTACAGTATTGAATGGATAAGCGATTGCGCTGTCTATGGTAGATATCTGCGTCCGGGCCGTGCGCCCGGCTTTATTTTGTCCCGCGGCGCCGTGCGCGGCGGTCACCGGGGGGGCTGGGCGGCTCCCTCGGTACAACCAGTGAGGAAAGAGCGAGGATGGTCAAGGTGGACAAGCGACGGCTGTTGGCAATGGGGCTGTGCCTGACGGCGTTTTCAGGCGCGGCGCTGGCGGATTCTCTGGATGCGCAACGTCAGCGCTACCAGCAGATCAAACAGGCGTGGGACGGCAATCAGATGGACGTGGTGGCGCAGCTGATGCCGACGCTGCGTGATTATCCGCTTTATCCTTACCTGGAATACCGCGAGCTGACACAGGATCTTAGCCAGGCGGGGTTCTCCGAGGTGAACGATTTTATCAAGCGCAACCCGACGCTGCCGCCGGCGAAATCGCTGGCGCCGCGCTTCGTTAATGAGCTGGCGCGGCGCGAAGACTGGCGCACCCTGCTGGCCTTCAGCCCACAGCCGCCCAAACCGATGGCGGCGCGCTGCAACTATTACTACGCCAAATGGGCTACCGGCGACCAGCAGGCGGCCTGGAGCGGCGCCGATGAACTGTGGTTGAACGGCAAAACGTTGCCGAGCGCCTGCGATCGGCTGTTCAGCGTCTGGCGCGGCGCAGGCAAGCAAACGCCGCTGGATATTCTGGCGCGTATGAAGCTGGCGCTGAAAGAGGGCAACAGCTCGCTGGTCAGCAACCTTTACAGCCAACTGCCGGCCGACTATCAAACCATGGGCAACGCCCTAGTGCGCTTGCAAAACGATCCGACCACCGTGGAAGCCTTCGCCCGCAGCGTAGGGCCGACCGACTTTACCCGTGCCGCCACCGGCATCGCCTTTGAACGCCTGGCGCGGCAGGATGTGGAAAACGCGCGGGCGATGATCCCGACGCTCGCGCGGCTGCAGAAAATGAGCGACGACGAGCGGCTGGGGCTGGAAGAGTCGGTGGCCTGGCGCCTGATGGGCAGCGACGCTACCTATGAACAGGCGCAGTGGCGCGATCAGGTGATTCTGCGCAGCCGTTCGCCTTCGCTGCTGGAGCGCCGGGTGCGCATGGCGCTGGGTAACGGCGATCGGCAGGGCGTCGCGACCTGGCTGGCCCGTCTGCCAGAAGCGTCGCGCAACAAGGATGAGTGGCGCTACTGGCGCGCCAGTCAGCTGATGGACGAAGGCAAACGCGCCGAAGGCGAGGAGATGTTGCGCAACCTGATGACCGAACGCGGTTTCTATCCGATGGTGGCGGCGCAGAAGCTGAACGCCACTTATCCGGTGATGGTGGCGGTGGCGGCCAAGCCGCGCACGTCGCTGGTCGACGGGCCGGAGGTCGCCCGGGTACGCGAGCTGATGTACTGGAATATGGACAACCTGGCCCGCAGCGAATGGGGCTCCTACGTCGCCAGCCGCAGCCGGCCGGAACAAGAGGCACTGGCGCGCTACGCCTTTGAGCAAAAATGGGCCGATCTGAGTGTGCAGGCGACCATCGTCGGCAAGCTGTGGGATCATCTGGAGGAACGCTTCCCGGTCGCTTGGCCACAGGAGTTCCGCCGCGCCACCGATGACAAGGGGATCACCAGCAGCTATGCGATGGCGATCGCGCGCCAGGAGAGCGCCTGGAATCCGAAGGCGCAGTCGCCGGTCGGTGCCGCCGGCCTGATGCAGGTGATGCCGCGCACCGCGCAGCATACGGTGCAGATGTTCAATATTCCCGGCTATGTCGGCCCGAGCCAACTGTTCGATCCGCAGACCAATATCACCATCGGCACCAGCTATCTGGAGTCGGTCTATCAGCAGTTCGGCCGCAACCGCATTCTGTCGAGCGCCGCCTATAATGCCGGCCCGTCGCGGGTGAATACCTGGCTGGGCAACAGCGCGGGGCGGATCGATCCGGTGGCGTTCATCGAAAGCATTCCGTTCTCTGAAACCCGCGGCTACGTCAAGAACGTGCTGGCTTATGATGCGTTTTACCGTTATCTGACGCACCGGCCGGCCAAGGTGCTGACCGACGCCGAGTGGCAGAGACGTTATTGATTTTGACGGCCCTATGGTATGCTGCTGTACTAGTTAAATAGTATGGTGGCTGCCATGACGCAATTATCGTTAAACGACCCCGCTCTTTCAGAACAAGGCAATGAGGATTGGCTGCGCTTCGTCGCGCTGCTGCAGAATTCGTTTGCGCAAGAACTTCATCAACCGCTGTTGCAGCTGATGTTGACGCCGGACGAGCGCACCGCGCTGGGCACCCGGGTGCGGATCATTCAGGAATTGATGCGCGGCGAGATGAGCCAGCGCGAGCTGAAAAATGAACTGGGCGCGGGGATCGCCACCATCACCCGCGGTTCTAACAGCCTGAAAGCGGCTTCACCCGCGCTGAAACAGTGGCTTGAGCAGCAGTTGCTGCACGACGCGCCCTAGCAGACTCAGCGTTATTGCTGATAGATGGCGTTGTGGAACGGCACCAGCGCCAGCAGCAGCGCCTGGTGGTAAACGCTGGTGCGGCTCAGCCGGCCGTCGGTGAAGACGCCGATGGCGCCGCCCTGACGTTTCACCTCGGCGTTGCCGGTGATCGCCGCCATTTCGCTGCCCAATTCGCGACCGGCGCGAATACCTTGTAAGATGACTTCCGGCAGCATCAGGCTCGCCGAGCGGGATTCGCCACGGATGTGCGGGTTCTCGATGGTCATCCAGGCGAAGGTCATATTCTCTTCAATCCCGGCTTCCACGCCGACCCAAAAATCGGCCTCGGGCCTGACCTGGCGCGCTTCCATGACGCGTTGACGCGAACCGGTGCGGGTTTCGTGGTTGCCTATCGGCTGCAGCGAGACGCCGCTGGCGACGTCAACGGATTCAATGCGGTATTGGCCCGCGCCAAAGACGTCATCGAAGGCGAGTTGAATAGCCTTGATCTTTGCCGGGTTGGTAGTTGCAGCGACAACATGGTACATAACGGGTTTGATATCCTTCTGGCCGATACGCCGGGCAGCGGCAAAAGCGCCGCCGGGCCGGGGATAAACGCAAATTTCACGCAGTATAACGGAAAACAAAAATGTTACAGGTATACCTCGTTCGCCATGGCGAAACGGAATGGAACGCGGCTCGCCGCATCCAGGGTCAGTCCGACAGCCCGTTAACCGCCATGGGTGAACACCAGGCCCGTCTGGTCGCCAGGCGGGTCAGCAAAGAAGGCATTACGCACATCATTACCAGCGATCTGGGGCGCACGCGCCGCACCGCGCAAATCATCGCCGAAGCCTGTGGCTGCGAAGTGATTGGCGATCCGCGTTTGCGTGAGCTGCACATGGGGGTTCTGGAAGAACGCCTGATCGACAGTTTGACGCCGCAGGAAGAGCAGTGGCGCAAACAGATGGTCGATGGTACTCCTGACGGCCGTATCCCTCAAGGCGAATCCATGGAGGAACTCGGCGAGCGCATGCGCGCCGCGCTGGAGAGCTGCCTGATGCTGCCGGAAGGCAGCAAGCCGCTGCTCGTCAGTCATGGCATCGCTTTGGGGTGTTTGATCAGTACGGTGCTGGGGCTGCCGGCCTATGCGGAACGCCGCTTGCGCTTGCGCAACTGCTCACTGTCGCGCGTCGATCATCAGCAGAGCCCGTGGCTGGCTTCCGGCTGGATCGTGGAAACGGCGGGCGATGTCACGCATCTGGACATGCCCGCGTTGGACGAACTGCAGCGTTAACGCCGAATCGGGATCAGGTAATCGCACTTGATCTCGATAGGCGCCTGATGCGGACGGCGCTCGCCTTTCGGGTAGAAGCGTTCGATGTCGTGCCCTTTGCGGCGCGTCAGCTGGAGCGCCGGCAGGCAGGTGCCGTACACCGTCAGAATAAAGTCTTGCAGGTTCTCGGTTGGCCCTTCGTAGCTGAACATCGCAAACTCACCGCCCGGCAACACCAGCGGCTGGCCTTCCTGTACCTTGTCAGGCACCTGATCCGGCTCCAGCGCCGTGGTATACAGCACTTCCTGTTCGTCGTCCTTCTCCTGGCTTGGGCGCGAGTGGTGCAGCCCGTACAGCACCGGCGGCAGGGTTTCGACGTCACCGAGGAACTGACGCCAGAACTGCGAGCGCAGTTCAGTGCGCACGGTGGTGATCTGTTCCAGCGTACAGGAGTAGCTTTGGGTCAGGCCGACCAGGTGTTTGTCTGGCAGCGAGACGAATTCCGGCTGCGGCAGAGTGAAGGCCCCCAGACGGATCGGCGGACAGATGCCGAACGCATTCCAGTCCTCGGCGCGGCGGTACAGCGCCGGCGTTTGCGCAAACTGTTTTTTGAAGGCGCGGGTGAAGGTCTGCTGCGAGTCGAAACGATATTGCAGGGCGATATCCAAAATCGGCCGGCTGGTCAGACGCAGCGCGACGGCGGCTTTGGACAGTCTCCTTGCCCGGATGTAAGCACCGATGGCATTACCGGTAATATCTTTGAACATCCGTTGCAGATGCCATTTGGAGTAGCCGGCCTTGGCCGCCACGTTATCCAGCGACAAGGGTTGGTCCAAATGGCTTTCCAGCCAGCTAAGCAGATCACGAATGATACCGGCTTGATCCATAGATCTTCCTCGTAAAGCTTGGGGGTAGGAACCCGAACTGTTGATTCGTCACGCTGGTGCTGCGCTATCAGACCGATCCATGAGCCATTATGCGTTGCACTCTTTGCCTCTGCTGCGCATGCCGCGCCAGAGTTGGATTGGGGTACACCGTAGTGGGCGCAAAGAAATAACGACGCCGCATCATAGCAACTTTTTTACTCCGCGACTCTCAAAGATTTTTGTCACGCTCTGTGCTAAAACGGACGGTGCGGACCCGTATAAAACCGATTCCGTGAGCTTAGACATAAATAATGGCGATCGCCGAACCTATTTTTGCGGCAAGGTTATATCGGAGTTAAGTAAATGAAAAAAAGCTGGATATTTTTATTCGGTTTGGTTTGCGCAACCGTGGGAAGCGCACAGGCGGAGCAAGTGGGTTCCGTTGATACGGTGTTTAAATTGTTGGGGCCGGACCACAAAATCGTGGTCGAAGCGTTCGACGATCCGGATGTTAAAAATGTAACTTGTTATATCAGCCGCGCCAAAACCGGCGGCATCAAAGGCGGCCTGGGGCTGGCGGAAGACACCGCCGACGCGGCCATTTCCTGCCAGCAGGTCGGGCCTATAGAGCTGAGCGACAAGATCAAAAATGGCAAGGCGGAAGGCGATGTGGTGTTCCAGAAACGCACTTCGCTGGTGTTCAAGAAGCTGCAGGTGGTGCGCTTCTACGACGCCAAGCGCAATTCACTGATCTACCTGAGCTATTCCGACAAGGTGATCGATGGCTCGCCGAAAAATGCGCTGAGCGCGGTGCCGATCATGCCGTGGGCTGAGACGAAATAAAAAAACGGGGTTCAGCATGCTGAACCCCGTTTTCATGACGGCAGGCGGGAGTTACTCTTCCAGCTCGCCGCAGAAGCGGTAGCCTTCGCCGTGAATGGTGGCGATGATTTCCGGCGTGTCCGGCGTCGATTCGAAGTGTTTGCGAATGCGACGGATGGTGACGTCCACGGTGCGGTCATGTGGCTTCAGTTCGCGACCGGTCATCTTCTTCAGCAGTTCGCCACGGGATTGGATCTTGCCCGGGTTTTCGCAGAAGTGCAGCATGGCGCGGAATTCGCTGCGCGGCAGTTTGTACTGTTCGCCGGCCGGGCTGATCAGCGAGCGGCTGTTGATGTCCAGTTCCCACCCGTTGAACTTGTAGCTCTCGACCAGGCGGCGCTCTTCGCCCAGGCTGCCCAGATTCATGGTGCGCGACAGCAGGTTACGTGCGCGGATAGTCAGCTCACGCGGGTTGAACGGCTTGGTGATGTAATCGTCGGCGCCGATTTCCAGGCCGAGGATCTTATCCACTTCGTTATCGCGGCCGGTCAGGAACATCAAGGCGACGCTGGCCTGTTCACGCAGTTCGCGCGCCAACAGCAGGCCGTTTTTGCCTGGCAGGTTGATGTCCATGATGACCAGATTGATATCATTTTCAGACAGGATATTGTGCATCTCTGCACCATCATTGGCTTCATGAACAATGTAGCCTTCCGCCTCGAAAATGCTCTTCAGGGTGTTACGAGTGACTAACTCGTCTTCGACAATCAGAATGTGCGGGGTCTGCATATTTGCTACCTAAAATTGCCAACAAAATAGAAAATAGGAAGTACAGAAGTCTCTGTTTTCTTAGAGGAGGGCAGAGATAGCGCCACGTTCCCTCTCAGCAAATGACTAAAGTACGTAAACTCGTTCTTGATGCACTTTCCATCTCATGTCAACAAGATCGCTAGCCTGGTGGGGATGCTGTTCCCTACAACCCCTGGGGTGCCAAATCGGCGCATATCCTAACCCCATTAACAGCAATATAACAGCGCGTGCCGAATTCATCACCCAACAAAACTACGCTTTGTTGACATATATCAAATTCAATTGTAGCACGTTAACAGATTTGTGAAAAACACTTACAGAAATGCCAGTTTAAGTCACAGAACCTCAAATTCTGTGAACGATTCAGCATTATCGGGCCCGATAGGATACAATTATTCGCTTATTGATCATCGTCTTGTTTTAACTCATTGATAAATAAATACAGTAAAACATAAGCATGAATAATGACTATTACGGCGGATTTATTAGCTCAACGAGCCGTTTAATCTTGTTTGTTGCTATTAACGCGTTTATTGTTACGCAATTGTAAATATAAGCGGGCGCTGCGATACCGTCAAAAGCGCAGGCCCGCCTTCGGTGGAAGAGTGATGCAGCTTCATATTGTTTTAGTGGCTCCGGCGCGGCCGGAAAACGTCGGCGCGGCGGCGCGCGCGATGAAAACCATGGGCTTCGCTTCGTTGCGCATCGTCGACAGCGAGGCGCACCTGCAGCCGGCTGCACGCTGGGTGGCACATGGGGCCGGCGAGATCCTCGACGGCGTGCAAACGTTCGCCACGTTGGAACAGGCGCTGGCGGATGTAGACTTCACGGTCGCCACCACCGCCCGCAGCCGCGCGCGTTTTCACTACTACTGCACGCCGCCTGAGCTGCTGGAACAGCTGAGTGAGCGTAAGCAGTGGGTCGGCCAGGCCGCGCTGGTGTTCGGCCGCGAAGATTCCGGCCTGACCAACGAAGAGCTGGCGCTGGCAGATTTGCTGACCGGCGTGCCGATGCAGGCGGACTACCCGTCGCTTAACCTGGGCCAGGCGGTGATGGTGTACTGTTACCAGTTGGCGAGCCTGATGGGCGTCAGCACGCCGCAGGAAAAGGTGGCGTCGGAAGGGCAACTCAAAGCGCTGCGCCACCGCGCCGATGCCTTGTTGAACGCTTTGGATGTCGGCGATGACCAAAAATTGCGCGATTGGCTGCATCAGCGCCTCGGGGCGTTGCAACAGCGAGACACGGCGATGTTGCATACGCTGCTGCACGACATCGAAAAAAAACTCGCCAAGTGATAGCGGCTCCATCAGACGGTTACCCAGCGTGATCCACTAGTAAATCGGCTTTAAGTTGTTTTTTTGTTCTGTCGTTTTGCTTTTCACCTCCGATATCGCGCAATGTCGCCGCTGAACGGAAAATAAGCAAAAAAAAGAAATAGTTTGACTTGGGATAGCGATTGCTTTAACCAATAGAGGGGACAGAGTATTTCATGAGACAGACAGACAACATGCGCAACATCAGCCTGAAAACCACAATTATTACCACCACCGATACCACAGGTAACGGGGCGGGCTGACGCGCACAGGAAACACAGAAAAAAGCCCGCACCTAATCAGTGCGGGCTTTTTTTTCGGCTTAAATTCGGAGAGATGACACATGCGAGTGCTGAAATTTGGCGGAACCTCGGTAGCGAATGCGGAACGTTTTCTGCGCGTCGCCGACATCATGGAGAGTAACGCGCGTCAGGGACAGGTAGCCACGGTCTTGTCCGCCCCCGCAAAGATCACCAACCATCTGGTGGCGATGATCGACAAGACGGTGGCGGGTCAGGACATTCTGCCGAATATCAGCGACGCCGAGCGGATCTTTGCCGATCTGCTGAGCGGCCTGGCGCAGGCGCTGCCGGGCTTTGAATACGATCGCCTGAAAGGCGTGGTCGATCAGGAGTTCGCGCAACTCAAGCAGGTGCTGCACGGCGTCTCGCTGTTGGGGCAGTGCCCGGACAGCGTGAACGCGGCGATCATCTGCCGCGGCGAAAAACTCTCCATCGCCATCATGGAAGGGGTGTTCCGCGCCAAGGGCTATCCGGTCACGGTGATCAACCCGGTGGAGAAGCTGCTGGCGCAGGGCCACTACCTGGAGTCTACCGTGGACATCGCCGAGTCCACGCTACGCATCGCCGCCGCGGCGATCCCGGCCGACCACATCGTGCTGATGGCCGGTTTCACCGCCGGTAACGACAAGGGCGAGCTGGTGGTGTTGGGCCGCAACGGCTCCGACTATTCCGCCGCGGTGCTGGCCGCCTGCCTGCGCGCCGACTGTTGCGAAATCTGGACCGACGTCGACGGCGTGTATACCTGCGATCCACGCACCGTACCGGACGCCAGGCTGCTGAAATCGATGTCGTACCAGGAGGCGATGGAGCTCTCCTACTTCGGCGCCAAAGTGCTGCACCCTCGCACCATCACACCGATTGCCCAGTTCCAAATCCCTTGCCTGATTAAAAACACCTCTAACCCGCAAGCCCCCGGCACGCTGATCGGTAAAGACAGCACCGATGACGCGATGCCGGTCAAAGGCATCACCAACCTGAACAACATGGCGATGATCAACGTCTCCGGCCCGGGCATGAAAGGCATGGTCGGCATGGCCGCACGGGTGTTCGCCGTGATGTCGCGCGCCGGCATTTCGGTGGTGCTGATCACCCAATCCTCTTCCGAATACAGCATCAGCTTCTGCGTGCCGCAGGGTGAACTGCAGCGCGCCCGCCGGGCGCTGGAAGAGGAGTTCTATCTGGAGTTGAAAGACGGCGTGCTGGATCCGCTGGACGTCATGGAACGCCTGGCGATCATCTCGGTGGTCGGTGACGGCATGCGCACCCTGCGTGGCATCTCCGCGCGCTTCTTCTCCGCGCTGGCGCGCGCCAACATCAATATCGTCGCTATCGCCCAGGGCTCTTCCGAGCGTTCAATTTCGGTGGTGGTCAGCAATGATTCCGCCACCACCGGCGTGCGCGTCAGCCACCAGATGCTGTTCAACACCGATCAGGTGATCGAAGTGTTCGTCATCGGCGTCGGCGGCGTCGGCGGGGCGCTGATCGAGCAAGTCTACCGCCAGCAGCCGTGGCTGAAGCAAAAACATATCGATCTGCGGGTGTGCGGCATCGCCAACTCGCGCGTGATGCTGACCAACGTGCACGGCATCGCGCTGGACAGCTGGCGCGACGAGCTGGCCGGCGCGCAGGAGCCGTTCAATCTCGGCCGCCTGATCCGGCTGGTGAAGGAGTATCATCTGCTGAACCCGGTGATCGTCGACTGTACCTCCAGCCAGGCGGTGGCCGATCAATACGTGGACTTCCTGGCGGACGGTTTCCACGTGGTGACGCCGAACAAAAAGGCCAACACCTCGTCGATGAACTATTATCAGCAACTGCGCGCGGCCGCTGCCGGTTCGCACCGCAAGTTCCTCTATGACACCAACGTCGGCGCCGGTCTGCCGGTGATTGAGAACCTGCAAAACCTGCTGAACGCCGGCGATGAGCTGGTGCGCTTCTCCGGCATCCTGTCCGGGTCGCTGTCCTTTATCTTCGGCAAGCTGGACGAAGGGATGTCGCTGTCGGCCGCGACCCTGCAGGCCAGGGCCAACGGCTACACCGAACCGGATCCGCGCGACGACCTGTCCGGTATGGACGTGGCGCGCAAGCTGCTGATCCTGGCGCGCGAGGCCGGTTACAAACTGGAACTGAGCGATATCGAGGTTGAGGCGGTGCTGCCGCCGTCCTTCGACGCGTCGGGCGATGTGGATCAGTTCCTGGCGCGGCTGCCGGAGCTGGATAAAGAATTCGCGCGCAACGTGGCCAACGCCGCCGAGCAAGGCAAGGTGCTGCGCTATGTCGGCCTGATCGACGAAGGGCGCTGCAAGGTGTGCATCGAGGCGGTGGACGGCAACGATCCGTTGTATAAAGTGAAGAACGGCGAGAACGCGCTGGCCTTCTACAGCCGCTATTATCAGCCGCTGCCGCTGGTGCTGCGCGGCTACGGCGCCGGTAACGATGTGACCGCAGCGGGCGTGTTTGCCGATCTGCTGCGCACACTGTCATGGAAGTTGGGAGTTTAATATGGTTAAGGTGTATGCACCGGCCTCGATCGGTAACGTCAGCGTCGGTTTCGATGTGCTGGGCGCGGCGGTTTCGCCGATCGACGGCACGCTGCTGGGCGACTGCGTCAGCGTCGAAGCCGCCGAAACGTTCAGTTTGCAGAATGCCGGGCGCTTCGTCAGCAAGCTGCCGGCCGAGCCGAAAGAGAACATCGTTTATCAATGCTGGGAGCGCTTCTGCCAGGAGATCGGCCGCGAAGTGCCGGTGGCGATGCGGTTGGAAAAGAACATGCCGATCGGATCGGGGCTGGGTTCCAGCGCCTGTTCGGTGGTGGCTGGGCTGATGGCGATGAACGAATTCTGCGATCGGCCGCTGGATAAAATGACGCTGCTCGGCCTGATGGGCGAGCTGGAAGGGCGCATTTCCGGCAGCGTGCATTACGACAACGTGGCGCCATGCTATTTGGGTGGCCTGCAGCTGATGCTGGAAGAAGAAGGCATCATCAGCCAGGAGGTGCCGTGCTTCGACGATTGGCTGTGGGTCATGGCCTATCCCGGCATCAAGGTGTCCACCGCCGAAGCGCGCGCCATTTTACCCGCACAATACCGTCGTCAGGATTGTATCAGCCACGGCCGCTACCTGGCCGGCTTTATTCACGCCTGCCACACCCGGCAGCCGCGGCTGGCCGCCAAATTAATGCAGGACGTGATCGCTGAACCGTACCGCACCCGGCTGTTGCCGGGCTTCGCCGAAGCGCGCAAGGCGGCGCAGGACATCGGCGCGCTGGCCTGCGGCATCTCCGGCTCCGGCCCGACGCTGTTCGCCGTCTGCAACGACGGCGCCACCGCGCAACGCATGGCCGCCTGGCTGCAACAACACTATCTGCAAAACGACGAAGGTTTTGTTCATATTTGCCGTCTGGATACTGCAGGCGCTCGACTACTGGGATAACGCATGAAACTGTACAACCTTAAGGATCACAACGAGCAGGTCAGCTTCGCGCAGGCGATCAAACAAGGCCTGGGCAAGCAGCAGGGGCTGTTTTTCCCGCTGGAGTTGCCGGCGTTCGAACTGACCGAGATCGACCAGCTGCTGGAGCAGGATTTTGTCACCCGCAGCAGCCGCATTCTGTCGGCCTTTATCGGCGAAGAGGTGCCGGAAGCGGCGCTGAAGAAACGCGTACAGGCCGCCTTTGAGTTCCCGGCGCCGGTGGCGAAAGTGACGGAAGACGTCTCCTGCCTGGAGCTGTTCCACGGCCCGACGCTGGCGTTCAAAGACTTTGGAGGCCGCTTTATGGCGCAGATGCTGGCGGAAGTGGCCGGCGATCAGCCGGTGACCATTTTGACCGCCACCTCCGGCGACACCGGCGCCGCCGTGGCACACGCCTTCTACGGCCTGAAAAACGTCCGGGTGGTGATCCTGTATCCGCAGGGCAAAATCAGCCCGCTGCAGGAAAAGCTGTTCTGCACCCTGGGCGGCAACATTCATACCGTGGCGATCGACGGCGACTTCGACGCCTGTCAGGCGCTGGTGAAGCAGGCGTTCGATGATCAGGAGTTGAAAGATGCGCTACACCTGAACTCGGCCAACTCGATCAACATCAGCCGCTTGCTGGCGCAGATCTGTTACTACTTCGAAGCGGTGGCGCAGCTGCCGCAGGAAGCGCGCAATCAGCTGGTCATTTCGGTGCCGAGCGGCAACTTCGGCGATCTGACCGCCGGGCTGCTGGCCAAGTCGCTGGGTCTGCCGGTGAAGCGCTTCATCGCCGCCACCAACGCCAACGACACCGTGCCGCGCTTCCTGACCAGCGGCCAGTGGCAGCCGCACGCTACGGTCGCGACGCTGTCCAACGCCATGGACGTCAGCCAGCCAAACAACTGGCCGCGCGTGGAAGAGCTGTTCCGTCGTAAGGTCTGGCAACTGAAAGAGCTGGGTCACGCGGCGGTCAGCGATGAGACCACCAGGGAAACGATGCGTGAACTGGCCGAGCTGGGCTATATCTCAGAACCACACGCGGCCATTGCCTATCGCGCGCTGCGCGATCAGCTGCAGGAAGGAGAGTTCGGCCTGTTCCTCGGCACCGCGCATCCGGCCAAGTTTAAAGAGAGTGTGGAAGCGATCCTCGGCCAGGAGCTGCCGTTGCCGAAAGCGCTGGCGCTGCGGGCTGAGCTGCCGCTGCTGTCGCACACGCTGCCGGCCAACTTCGGCGAGCTGCGCACGTTCCTGATGGGGCTGCCGGCCTGAAGTTCGGCAGGCTAAAATGCGAAAGCCGTCTTGCGACGGCTTTTTTTTATGCCTGCTCCGGGCGTTTGAACACCAGTTCATTGCCTTGCGAGGCGGCTTCGTCGAAGGCGTAGCCTTCCAGGTTGAAGTCCACCAACTGTTCGCTGCGCGTCAGGCGGTTCTTGATGATAAAGCGGCTCATCAACCCGCGCGCTTTCTTGGCGTAGAAACTGATGACCTTGTACTTGCCGTTCTTCTCGTCGAGGAACACCGGTTTGATCAGCGCGCCGTGCAGTTTGGCTGGCTTCACCGCCTTGAAATACTCGTCGGACGCCAGATTGACCACCACGTCATCGCCCTGTTGCTCCAGCGCTTCGTTGAGCTTTTTGGTGATCTGATCGCCCCAGAAGCTGTACAGGTCTTTGCCCTTCGGGTTTTCCAGCTTGATGCCCATCTCCAGCCGATACGGCATCATCAGATCGAGCGGGCGCAGTACGCCATACAGGCCGGACAGCATGCGCAGATGCTGCTGGGCGAAGTCGAAATCGGCTTCGCTGAAATCCTGCGCCTGCAGGCCGGTGTAAACGTCGCCTTTGAACGCCAGCAGCGCCTGACGGGCATTGTCCGGGGTAAATGTCGGCTGCCACTCGCTAAAGCGCGCGGCGTTCAGCCCAGCCAGCTTGTCGCTGATGCTCATCAGGCTGGCGATTTGCGCCGGCGTCAGCTCGCGGCAAATTTTGATCAGCTGTTTCGACTTGTCCAGCAGTGCGGGCTGCGTGAAGCGTTCTGTCGCCAGCGGGCTTTCGTAATCGAGCGTTTTTGCAGGGGAAATAATAACGAGCATGGCCAGATCCTGTTTATCCAAGTGCGGATACTGTAGCAAAAAGCGCGGGAAAAAGGGGCAATCGGTCCAATAGGCGGGGCGCGTATCGCAGGCGCCCCGGAAAACTCAGCGCGGCGGCTTTTGATCGTCCCACACGCCCGGCTCCAGCTGCGACTTCAGCTCCGGGAATCGGGTGGCGTCGAAGGTTGGCAGTTTGCCCAGGCGGCGTTGGCGATGGTAGTCGTCGGCCAGTTTCAGCGCCACCCGCGACAGCAACAGGATCGCCGTCAGGTTGGTGATCGCCATCAGGGCCATGGAGGTATCCGCCATTTTCCACACCAGCGGCAGCTCCGCCAGCGCGCCGAACATCACCATGCCCAGCGCCACGCAGCGGAAAATCAGCAGGCCGCCCGGGTGGTTGTGCTCGAGAAACACCAGGTTGCTTTCGGCATAGGCATAGTTGGCGATAATCGAGGTGAACGCGAAGAAGAAGATGGCGATGGCGACGAACGGCGCTCCCCAACTGCCGACGGCAGTCGACAGCGCGCGCTGCGTCAGATCGATGCCGCTGATGCTGTCGGTCGGCTGATCGAGTATGCCGGAAGAGAGGATGATCGCCGCGGTGGCGCTGCAGATGACGATGGTATCGATAAACACCCCGAGCATTTGCACATAGCCTTGCGAAGCCGGATGCGGCGGATAAGGCGAGGCGGACGCCGCCGCGTTGGGCGCCGAGCCCATGCCGGCTTCGTTGGAGAACAGGCCACGCTGCACGCCCTGAGTCATCGCCTGGGAAATACCGTAACCGACGGCGCCGGCCGCGGCTTCCTGCAGGCCGAAGGCGCTTTTGAAGATCAGCGCCAAGATCGCCGGCATGTGTTCGATGTTATGGCCAATCACCCAGAGAGCCAACAGCAGGTAGGCGCCGGCCATCAGCGGCACCACCAGTTCGGCCACTTTGGCGATGGAACGGATGCCGCCGAAGATCACCACGCCGCTCAGCAACACCAGGCCGATGCCGACGTGCAGCGGCTGCAAATGGAAGGCGACGGCGGAGGCCTGGGCGATGGAGTTGGCCTGTACGGCGTTGAACACCAGACCGAACGCGATGATCAGGAAGATGGAGAACAGCACGCCCATCCAGCGCATGCCGAGACCTTTTTCCATGTAATAGGCCGGGCCACCGCGGTAGTTGCCGTTATCGTCTTTGGTTTTGTAGAGCTGAGCCAGCGAGCTTTCCACAAAGGAGGTGGCCATGCCGATAAACGCCACCACCCACATCCAGAAGATGGCGCCGGGGCCGCCGGCGGTGAGGGCAATGGCGACGCCGGTCAGGTTACCGGTGCCGACGCGCGCCGCCAGCGTGGTACAGAGCGCCTGAAAAGAGGAGATGCCGGCGCTGTCGCTTTTATTGCTGTTTTTCAACACCGAGAACATGTGGCTGAAGTGGCGAAGCTGGATAAAGCGGGTACGCAACGTGAAGTAGATGCCGGTGCCGAGCAACAGATAAATCAGCACTGACCCCCACAAAATGTTGTTTATAAAATTCATCAGGTCCGTCAAGGGATCCCTCCTCTTATCGAAATGTCATGCGCACCTGGCAGCATCCACCGCAGGTGAAAAACATTGGCCTATTTTTTACAAGAGCTTAGCTGGAATCGGTCCGGCGTCAGTCGATTAAGATTTTTCGCAGATTAGCGGACGAATTGCATCAATTTTTTCGAATTTAACATAATTTATTCGGGCGATAGCACGTTATTGCCTTTCCATCCGCTCGGTTATGGCGAAAGATATCGGCGTAAACGGTTGCTCGCCCAAGGATAAAACAGATGCTTGCGCGCCGCGGTTTTCCAGCCTTGCGCCGGGCTTGGCGCATGTTATTATCAGGGCAGGGCATGGTTGAACAATGCCAAAAGTTCATGCACAAACGATGAGATAATGCCAACATGACCGACAAATTAACTTCCCTGCGCCAGCTGACTACAGTGGTTGCAGATACGGGTGATATCGCGGCAATGAAGCTGTATCAACCGCAGGACGCCACAACCAACCCTTCGCTGATCCTCAATGCAGCCCAAATTCCTGAATACCGCAAACTGATTGACGAAGCCATCGCCTGGGCGCGCGGCCAGAGCAGCGATCGCGAGCAGCAGATCGCCGACGCCGCCGACAAGCTGGCAGTCAACATCGGTCTGGAGATCCTCAAACTGGTTCCGGGCCGCATCTCCACCGAGGTTGACGCGCGTCTGTCTTACGACACCGTTGCCAGCGTGGCCAAGGCCAAGCGCCTGATCAAGCTGTACAACGAAGCCGGCATCAGCAACGATCGCATTCTGATCAAACTGGCCTCGACCTGGCAGGGCATCCGCGCGGCGGAGCAGCTGGAGAAAGAAGGCATCAACTGTAACCTGACGCTGCTGTTCTCCTTCGCTCAGGCTCGCGCCTGTGCCGAAGCCGGCGTTTACCTGATCTCGCCGTTCGTTGGCCGTATCCTCGACTGGTACAAAGCCAACGGCGACAAGAAAGAGTTCGCCCCGCACGAAGATCCGGGCGTGATCTCCGTGACCGAAATTTACCAGTACTACAAACAGCACGGTTACAACACCGTGGTGATGGGCGCCAGCTTCCGTAACGTCGGCGAAATCATCGAACTGGCCGGCTGCGACCGCCTGACCATCGCGCCTGCGCTGCTGAAAGAGCTGGCGGAGAGCGAAGGCGCGCTGGAGCGCAAACTGTCTTACACCGGTGAAGTGAAGGCGCGTCCTGCCGCACTGACCGAACCTGAGTTCTACTGGCAGCACAACCAGGATCCGATGGCGGTTGAGAAACTGACCGACGGCATCCGCAAGTTCGCCGTAGACCAGGGTAAACTGGAAAAAATGATCGCCGACCTGCTGTAATTCCTGCAGATCGCGCAGTAAAAAGGTGGCTCAGGCCACCTTTTTTTATGCCCGACGCTCCCGCCGGCGGGGGAAGCCCTTATACTCTCGGCAATGACAACAGAACGGGAGACGAACCCGTTCGGACCCCATCAGGCTGTAGAGGTTACGCATGGATATTTTACGTATTGGTTTGGTTTCCGTTTCTGACCGCGCTTCCGGCGGCGTTTACCAGGATAAAGGCATTCCGGCGCTGGAGGAGTGGCTGGCCGGCGCGCTGGCGACGCCGTTCAAACTGGAAACCCGGCTGATCCCCGATGAGCAGACGCAAATTGAACAAACGCTGTGTGAGCTGGTGGACGAAATGGGCTGCCATCTGGTGCTGACCACCGGCGGCACCGGGCCGGCGCGTCGCGACGTCACCCCCGACGCCACGCTGGCGATCGCCGATCGCGTGATGCCCGGCTTCGGCGAGCAAATGCGTCAGATCAGCCTACACTATGTGCCAACGGCAATTCTTTCTCGCCAGGTGGGAGCGATCCGCAAGCAGGCGCTGATCATCAACTTGCCCGGCCAACCGAAGTCGATCAAGGAAACGCTGGAAGGGGTAAAGGATGAGCAGGGCAATGCGGTGGTGCACGGCATCTTCGCCAGCGTGCCTTATTGCATTCAACTGCTCGACGGGCCTTACGTCGAAACGCACGCCGCGGTGGTAGCAGCATTTCGGCCAAAGAGCGCGCGTCGCGAGATAAACCTCTAAATTTCAGCGTTCTGCGAGATCGGCTTCAGTCCGTCTGGTGTGAAAATAATTTGCCGTTATAGTAAGGATTCTTTTACAGAAAGCCTGCGGCTTTTATTTTTACAGCCTTTACCGACGGTGCCCTATGCCTCACGACAATAATCGCCGGCTGAACCGGCAAGACTACAAAACGCTGACGTTGGCCGCGTTGGGCGGCGCGCTGGAGTTTTACGACTTCATCATCTTCGTGTTCTTCGCCGCCGTGGTCGGCGATCTGTTCTTCCCGGCGGACATGCCGGAGTGGCTGCGGCTGGTGCAAACCTTCGGCATCTTCGCCGCCGGCTATCTTGCCCGCCCGCTGGGCGGCATCGTGATGGCGCACTTCGGCGATCTGGTCGGCCGCAAAAAGATGTTTACCCTGAGCATTCTGCTGATGGCGTTGCCGACGCTGGCGATGGGTCTGCTGCCGACCTACGCCAGCATCGGCATCGCCGCGCCGCTGCTGCTGCTGTTGATGCGCGTGCTGCAAGGCGCGGCGATCGGCGGTGAGGTGCCGGGCGCCTGGGTCTTCGTCGCCGAACACGTGCCGCGCCGGCGCATCGGCTTCGCCTGCGGTACGCTGACCGCCGGGTTGACGGTAGGCATCTTGCTGGGTTCGGTGGTGGCGACGGTGATCAACACCACGCTTAGCCCGCAGAGCATCGCCGGTGGCGGCTGGCGTATTCCTTTCCTGTTGGGTGGCATGTTCGGCTTGGTGGCGATGTACCTGCGCCGCTGGCTGCAGGAAACGCCAATCTTTATCGAGATGCAGGCGCGTAAAGCGCTGGCCGAAGAGCTGCCGCTGAAATCGGTGGTGCTCAATCACAAACGGGAAGTGGTGGTGTCGATGCTGCTGACCTGGTTGCTCTCTGCGGGTATCGTGGTGGTGATCCTGATGACCCCAACCTATCTGCAAAAACAGTTCGCCATTGCGCCGGCTTTGACGCTACAGGCCAACAGTATCGCCACCATCATGCTGATCGCCGGCTGCATTGTCGCCGGTTTGTCGGCCGATCGCTTCGGCGCCAGCAAAACGCTGGTGGTCGGCAGTGTGCTGCTGGCTGGCTGCAGCTGGCTGTTCTATCAAACGGTGGGCGTGCGCCCGGAAATGTTGTTCGCCTGCTATGCGCTGGTGGGCTTCAGCGTAGGCGTGGTGGGGGCCGTGCCGTATGTGATGGTGCGGGCCTTCCCGGCGGAAGTGCGGTTTACCGGCATCTCGTTCTCATATAACGTCTCGTACGCTATTTTTGGCGGTTTAACCCCTATTTTTGTGACGCTGATCATGAAATTGACCCCGTTAGCGCCCGCTTACTATGTGCTGGCGCTGTCGCTCATCGGGCTGCTGCTCGGCGTCTACCTGCATCGCGACCTGAACAGCGAAGCCGGCGAGCGGCGAGCCGATTCCTACAGCTAAAAAAAAGCCCTGCACTGCAGGGCTTTTTCGTCAGGGAAGGGCGATTACGCCGTGACCGGCGAGGCCGCGACGCGGGCCGGAGCCGGCTCGCCAATTGGCAGCACGGTGCGGCCGTATTGCTCGTTGAGCACTTCGGCCATCGCCAGGTAAATGGCGCTGGCACCGCAGATGATGCCCTCATAACCGGCGAAGGTCAGCAGCGCGTGATTGCCGGTGATGTTGCCGACGGCCAGCAGGGCGAACAGCAGCGTGAGGCTGGCGAACACGAACTGCAGCACGCGGTTGGCGGCCAGGGTGCCGAAGAACATGAACAGGGTGAAGACGCCCCACAGCGCCAGGTAGATGCCCAGCACGTGCGCCTCGGTGGCTTCAGCCAGGCCCAGACGCGGCAGCAGCAGCAGGCCGACCAGGCTCAGCCAGAAGCTGCCGTAGGCGGTGAACGCCGTCATGCCGAAGGTGTTGCCCTTCTTGTACTCCAGCAGACCGGCCAAGATCTGGGCCAGGCCACCGAAGAAAATCCCCATGCTGATGATGGCGGAGTTCAGTGGGAAAAAGCCCGCGTTGTGCAGGTTCAGCAAGACGGTGGTCATCCCGAAGCCCATCAGGCCGAGAGGGCCGGGATTCGCCAACTTGTTGGTGTGCATAAGTCCTCTGCGATAACAGAAAATTAACGGAAACAGCGAAGTAAAATCATAAATGGTCTGAATGGCCAAAAAATCGAAGTTTTCCATCAGAGCGCGCGCATCATAATGATCCCCGCAGCCGGAAACAATGATCTGAATGACGATAAAAAAAGAAATTTTTTTTGCCTTGCCCCTTGATGCCGAGCTGGATGGCCCCATCTTATTTGCAACCGCAGCTGCTAACCGCGGGTCGCACTGAGATATCGGGCAGTTGAAAAGCAAAAAATCGCCCGCATATAGGTTAGCAACCTGACTGATTATGAATTTTTTAGTGGAGACGTTTAGATGGGCAAAATTATTGGTATCGACCTGGGTACTACCAACTCTTGCGTAGCAATTATGGATGGTGCCAAGGCACGCGTGCTGGAAAACGCCGAGGGCGACCGCACCACTCCTTCTATTATCGCATATACCCAGGACGGTGAAACTCTGGTTGGCCAGCCGGCTAAGCGTCAGGCAGTGACCAACCCTGAAAACACCCTGTTCGCCATCAAGCGCCTGATCGGTCGCCGCTTCCAGGATGAAGAAGCGCAGCGCGACAAAGCGATCATGCCGTACAAAATCGTCGAAGCCGACAATGGCGACGCCTGGCTGGAAGTGAAAGGCCAGAAAATGGCTCCGCCGCAGATCTCTGCGGAAGTGCTGAAAAAAATGAAGAAAACGGCGGAAGATTACCTGGGCGAACCGGTAACTGAAGCGGTTATCACCGTGCCGGCTTACTTCAACGACGCCCAGCGTCAGGCGACCAAAGACGCCGGCCGCATCGCGGGTCTGGAAGTCAAACGTATCATCAACGAACCGACCGCTGCGGCCCTGGCCTACGGCCTGGACAAAGAAGTCGGCAACCGCACCATCGCGGTTTATGACCTGGGCGGCGGTACTTTCGATATCTCTATCATCGAAATCGACGACGTTGACGGCGAAAAAACCTTTGAAGTGCTGGCGACCAACGGTGACACCCACCTGGGTGGCGAAGACTTCGACAGCCGTCTGATCAACTACCTGGTGGAAGAGTTCAAGAAAGATCAGGGTATCGATCTGCGCAACGATCCGCTGGCGATGCAGCGCCTGAAAGAAGCCGCTGAGAAAGCGAAGATTGAACTGTCTTCCGCTCAGCAGACCGACGTTAACCTGCCGTACATCACTGCAGACGCGACCGGTCCAAAACACATGAACATCAAAGTGACTCGCGCCAAACTCGAGTCTCTGGTTGAAGATCTGGTTGCGCGTTCTATCGAGCCGCTGAAAGTGGCGCTGAAAGACGCTGGCCTGTCGGTTTCCGACATCCAGGACGTGATCCTGGTGGGCGGCCAGACCCGTATGCCAATGGTGCAGAAGAAAGTCGCAGACTTCTTCGGCAAAGAACCGCGTAAAGACGTGAACCCGGACGAAGCGGTTGCCGTAGGCGCTGCGGTACAGGGCGGCGTGTTGGCCGGTGATGTGAAGGACGTTCTGCTGCTGGACGTGACCCCGCTGTCGCTGGGTATCGAAACCATGGGCAGCGTGATGACGCCGCTGATCACCAAAAACACCACGATCCCGACCAAGCACAGCCAGGTGTTCTCTACTGCGGAAGACAACCAGTCTGCAGTAACCATCCACGTGCTGCAGGGTGAGCGTAAGCGCGCCAGCGATAACAAATCTCTGGGCCAGTTCAACCTGGACGGCATCCAGGCGGCACCGCGCGGCATGGCGCAGATCGAAGTGACCTTCGATATCGATGCTGACGGCATCCTGCACGTGTCTGCCAAAGACAAGAACACCGGTCGTGAGCAGAAGATCACCATCAAGGCATCTTCTGGCCTGAACGAAGACGAAATCCAGAAAATGGTGCGCGATGCCGAGCTGAACGCTGAAGCTGACCGCAAGTTCGAAGAGCTGGTACAGACGCGTAACCAGGCGGATCACCTGATCCACGGTACTCGCAAGCAGCTGGAAGAAGCGGGTGACAAACTGCCGGCGGAAGATAAAACGGCGATCGAAGCGGCGCTGAAAGATCTGGAAGCGGCGGTGAAAGGCGAAGATAAAGCCGAGATCGAAGCGAAGACTCAGGCGCTGGTGCAGGTTTCCGGCAAGCTGCTGGAAATGGCTCAGGCGCAGCAGGCTCAGCAGGGTGCTGACGCCGGCGCGGACAACGCGGCGCAGAAAGACGACGACGTGGTTGACGCTGAGTTCGAAGAAGTTAAAGACAAAAAATAATCGCCCTTAAGCGGGCACGGGGCGGCCGAGATGCCGCTACCGGAAACCAGCACGGGCGTCGAGGCAACTCTGCGCCCGTGCACGCATGTTAAGGGTAAGCGAAAGAATGGCGAAGAAAGACTATTACGAGATTCTCGGCGTCAGCAAGACGGCGGATGAACGTGAGATCAAAAAGGCGTATAAACGCCTGGCGATGAAATACCATCCTGACCGCAACCAGGAACAAGACGCCGAAACCAAGTTTAAAGAAGTTAAAGAAGCTTACGAAGTCCTGACCGACGACCAGAAACGCGCGGCCTACGACCAGTATGGCCACGCGGCCTTTGAACAGGGCGGCATGGGCGGCGGCGGCTTTGGCGGCGGTGCCGACTTCAGCGATATCTTTGGCGACGTGTTTGGCGATATCTTCGGCGGAGGCCGCCGTCAGCGCGCCAGCCGCGGTTCCGATCTGCGCTATAACATGGAGCTGACCCTCGAGGAAGCGGTACGTGGCGTCACCAAAGAGATCCGCATCCCGACGCTGGAAGAGTGCGACGTCTGCCACGGCAGCGGCGCCAAGCCGGGCAGTTCACCGGTCACCTGCCCAACCTGTCACGGTCAAGGCCAGGTGCAAATGCGTCAGGGCTTCTTCACCGTGCAGCAGGCGTGTCCACACTGCCATGGCCGCGGCCAGATCATCAAAGATCCGTGCAACAAGTGCCACGGCCACGGCCGGGTTGAGAAATCCAAAACGCTGTCGGTGAAAATTCCGGCCGGCGTCGATACTGGCGACCGCATCCGCCTGGCGGGTGAAGGCGAAGCCGGCGAGCACGGCGCACCGGCGGGCGATCTGTACGTTCAGGTGCAGGTGAAGGCGCACCCGATCTTCGAGCGTGAAGGCAACAACCTGTACTGTGAAGTGCCGATCAACTTCGCCATGGCGGCGCTGGGCGGCGAGATTGAAGTGCCGACGCTGGATGGCCGGGTGAAACTGAAGGTGCCTTCGGAGACCCAAACCGGCAAGCTGTTCCGCATGCGCGGCAAGGGTGTGAAATCGGTGCGTGGCGGCAGCCAGGGCGACCTGCTGTGCCGCGTAGTGGTGGAAACACCGGTCAATCTGAACGACAAGCAGAAGCAACTGCTGCGTGAGCTGGAAGAGAGCCTGGGCGGCCCATCCGGCGACAAGAACAGCCCGCGCTCGAAGAGCTTCTTCGACGGGGTGAAAAAGTTCTTTGACGATCTGACTCGCTAACCTTCTGTTTCTGTTGGTTTATGTTAGAACCCCGGGCATTTGCCCGGGGTTTTTATTTGCGTGCTACAACGCTCATTCCCTAAGAATAATGTGATTTACTCGTGCTTTTGATCGGTTTTTTCGAGTTATTTAGCATTTATAAACTTATTTTTTCGAACTAAAACGCCCTCTATACTCACTTCATGACTGTGGTTCGCAGGGCGCTACGTCCTGCACAGATTTGGAGAGACGTACTGTGACCAACATCATTCGTCAATTTTTACGTCAGGAAGCCGCGGGCGGCATCATTCTGATCGCGGCGGCGATCGTCGCCCTGATCATGGCCAACAGCCCGGCGCAGGGGATCTATCAGGCATTTCTTAACCTGCCGGTGATGGTGAAAATTGCTTCGCTGGAGATCGCCAAGCCGCTGCTGCTGTGGATCAACGACGGCCTGATGGCCATCTTCTTCCTGGTGGTGGGGCTCGAGGTCAAGCGCGAGCTGATGCAAGGCTCGCTGTCCGGGCGTGACAAGGCGGTGTTTCCGGCGATCGCCGCACTGGGCGGCATGCTGGCGCCGGCGCTGATTTACCTGTTATTCAACGGCGCGGATGAAGTTACTCGCCAGGGGTGGGCAATCCCGGCCGCGACCGATATCGCCTTCGCGCTGGGCGTAATGGCGCTGCTGGGCAACCGCGTGCCGACCAGCCTGAAAGTATTCCTGCTGGCGTTGGCGATCATCGATGACCTGGGCGTGATTATCATCATCGCGCTGTTCTACACCCACGAAGTGTCGATGGTGGCGCTGGGCGTGGCAGCGGCGGCGACGGTGCTGCTGGCGGTGATGAACTGGCGTGGCGTGGGAAAAACCTCGCTGTATATGATGGTTGGCCTGGTGTTGTGGGTGGCGATCCTCAAGTCCGGGGTGCACGCGACGTTGGCCGGGGTGATCGTCGGCTTTATGATCCCGCTGAACGTCAAGAAGGGGCCATCGCCATCGGAAACGCTGGAGCATGAGCTGCACCCGTGGGTCGCGTTTATGATCCTGCCGCTGTTCGCTTTCGCTAACGCCGGGGTCTCTTTGCAGGGCGTATCGCTGGAAGGATTGACGTCGCTGCTGCCGGTCGGGATTGCGGCTGGCTTGTTTATCGGTAAGCCGCTGGGGATTTTCCTCTTCAGCCTGCTGGCGGTAAAAATGGGCATCGCCCGTTTGCCTGAAGGCATCGGCTTCAAACAGGTATTTGCCGTTTCGGTGCTTTGCGGTATTGGTTTCACCATGTCGATTTTTATCGCCTCGCTGGCGTTCGGCGAGGCGGATATGGCGCTCAGCACCTATTCCCGTCTGGGGATCCTGTTGGGCTCGACGGCTGCGGCGGTGGTAGGGTATGGATTGCTGCG
This sequence comes from Serratia sp. 201, assembly GCF_037027545.1. Taxonomy (NCBI): domain Bacteria; kingdom Pseudomonadati; phylum Pseudomonadota; class Gammaproteobacteria; order Enterobacterales; family Yersiniaceae; genus Serratia; species Serratia sp. 201. The sequence continues at coordinate 419,334 of NZ_JAXCHC010000004.1, forward strand.
TCTGGCGTTGCCGCGCGTACGTTAATCCTGAATGTGCCCGGTAAGGGCACATAATAAAATGGCTGGTCGGAGCTGTACGGTATAAAATATGTGCAGCTTCGGCCGTTCTTCGTTGGGACTAATGGGGCTATACGTTGTCTGAAGCAGGGAAAGGAAGTTTGTCGCTCGTCACGGCACACCGTTTGCCGCTGCGAAACGTTGTTAAGGAGAGCCGCTCGTGAGGATGTCGCATATCAACTTTAATCACCTTTACTATTTCTGGCAGGTCTGCAAGGCCGGTTCCGTGGTCGGCGCCGCTGAAGCGTTGTTTCTGACGCCGCAGACCATCACCGGCCAGATCAAGGCGCTGGAAGAGCGGTTGGACGGCAAGCTGTTCAAACGCCAGGGGCGCGGGTTGGTGCCTTCGGAGCTGGGGCAGTTGGTGTTCCGCTATGCTGACAAGATGTTTATGCTCAGCCAGGAAATGCTGGATATCGTCAACTATCGCAAAGAGTCGAATCTGCTGTTCGACGTCGGCGTGGCGGACGCGCTGTCGAAGCGCCTGGTCAGCCAGGTGTTGGAAACGGCGGTGGTGGTGGACAACGAACAGATCCACCTGCGTTGTTTTGAATCGACGCACGAGATGCTGCTGGAGCAGCTCAGCCAGCACAAGCTGGATATGATCCTGTCGGATTGCCCGGTGGACTCCAGCCAGCAGGAAGGGCTGTTCTCGCTGAAGCTGGGCGAGTGCGGCATCAGCTTCTTCTGTCGCCAGCCGGCGCCGGAGTTGCCGTTCCCGGCCTGCCTGGAGCAGCGTAAGTTGCTGATCCCCGGCCGCCGTTCGATGCTGGGGCGCAAACTGCTCAACTGGTTCAATACGCAGGGCATCCAGGTGGAGATTCTGGGCGAGTTCGACGATGCGGCGCTGATGAAGGCTTTCGGCATGTATCACAACGCGATCTTCGTGGCGCCGACGCTGTATGCGCAGGATACCTACAACGATGATAACGTGGTGGAGATTGGACGTATAGACAGCGTGCAGGAGGAGTATTACATCATCTTCGCCGAGCGCATGATCCAGCATCCGGCGGTGCAGCGCGTCTGCAACAAAGACTTCTCGGCGCTGTTTTCCTGCTAGCGGTTCACTGAACGCAGGGCGTAAAAAAACCGGCCTGAGCCGGTTTTTTTATCAAGCAGATAACGAAATGCTTACTGCATTGCGTTGATGCGTGCAGTCAGGTTTGACTTATGACGCGCTGCTTTGTTTTTGTGGATCAGGCCTTTAGCTGCCTGACGGTCCACCAGTGGCTGCATTACCAGGAATGCATTTTGTGCTGCTTCTTTGTCGCCAGCTGCGATAGCTGCGTCTACCTTCTTGATGAAGGTACGCACCATTGAGCGACGGCTTGCGTTATGCTTGCGGCGTTTCTCAGACTGTACGGCGCGTTTCTTAGCTGATTTGATATTAGCCAAGGTCCAACTCCCAAATATATTCTATTGAGGACAATTCAAAGGCCGAGGAATATGCCCTTTTAGCCTTCGTTTGTCAATGGATTTGTGCAAATAAGCGCCGTTTGTACAGGCGGCACTCGCTACGTTGTGATGGCGCAGGATTTTACCAGCTTCGCTCTTGGGAATACAGTGTTTCGCGAGAAAATTCGCCAATGATTTGCCGCGGCGGGCGCAAGCCGTTGGCCGCGGTCGAGAATCGGCCCGGCGGCGCGGGATAAACTGCGGTGAAGCCGTTTCACGCGCAGATTATCTCCGGTATGGTATGTCTATTACATAAAGGCACCAATCGCGGGTTAACCTTACCGGCTGTACAAGGTATAATCCGCCGATTTCCACTGTTTTGAGCCAGCTATGGAGCTAATTCGCGGCATTCACAATATCCGGGCGCGCCACCATGGTTGCGTGCTCACCATCGGCAACTTCGACGGCGTGCATCGCGGTCATCAGGCGTTGCTGGAGCAGTTGAAGCAACAAGGGCAACGCCTCGGGCTGCCGGTGATGGTCATGATCTTTGAGCCGCAGCCGCTGGAGATGTTCGCCGCAGACAAGGCGCCGGCCCGTTTGACGCGCCTGCGCGACAAGGCCAACTACCTGGCGCAGGCGGGCGTCGATTACCTGCTGTGCGTCAAGTTCGATCCGCGTTTCGCCGCCAACACCGCGCAGGCGTTCGTCGCCGAGCTGCTGGTGGAAAAACTGGGCGTCAAATTCCTGATGGTGGGGGATGATTTTCGCTTTGGCGCCGGGCGTCAGGGCGATTTTCCGCTATTGCAGCAGGCCGGAAAAGAGTACGGCTTCGACGTGGTCAGTACCCCGACCTTCCGCGAAGGCGATCGGCGCATCAGCAGCACCGCGATCCGCACCGCGCTGAGCGAGGACGATCTGCCGCTGGCAGAGACCCTGCTGGGCCACCCGTACAGCATCTCCGGGCGCGTGGTGCACGGCGATGAGCTGGGCCGCACCATCGGCTTCCCGACCGCCAACCTGCCGCTCAAGCGCCTGGTGGCGCCGGTGAAAGGGGTGTATGCGGTGGAGGTATACGGCCTGGGGCCGCAGCCGCTGCCAGGCGTGGCCAACATCGGCACGCGTCCGACCGTCGCCGGCGTGCGCCAGCAGCTGGAAGTGCATCTGCTGGATGTCACAATGGATCTTTACGGGCGCCATATTGAGGTGGTGCTCCGCGCAAAATTGCGCAATGAACAACGGTTTGCTTCTCTCGATGCCCTGAAGCAGCAAATCGCCAATGATGTGGTGACGGCCCGGAAGTTCTTCGGGCTACAGACACCGGTTTAATCTCTATAGCCGAAAACGGAACCGAGAATCTAATGAGTGACTACAAGAATACCCTGAACTTGCCGGAAACAGGGTTCCCGATGCGCGGCGATCTCGCCAAGCGCGAACCTGGCATGCTGCAACGTTGGTATGAACAGGATCTGTACGGGATTATTCGTACTGCCAAAAAGGGCAAAAAAACCTTCATTTTGCATGACGGCCCTCCGTATGCGAACGGCAGCATTCACATTGGTCACTCGGTTAACAAGATTCTCAAAGACATTATCATCAAGTCGAAAGGGATGGCCGGCTTCGACTCGCCTTATGTGCCGGGTTGGGATTGCCACGGCCTGCCGATCGAACTGAAGGTGGAACAGCTGTACGGCAAACCGGGCGAGAAGCTGACGGCGGCCGAGTTCCGCCAGAAGTGCCGCGAGTACGCGGCCGAGCAGGTTGAAGGTCAGAAGAAGGACTTCATCCGCCTGGGCGTGCTGGGCGACTGGGATCGTCCCTACCTGACCATGGATTTCAAAACCGAAGCCAACATTATCCGCGCGCTGGGCAAGATCATCAGCAACGGCCACCTGCTGAAAGGCGCCAAGCCGGTTCACTGGTGCACCGACTGCGGCTCATCGCTGGCGGAAGCGGAAGTGGAGTACTACGACAAGACTTCGCCGTCTATCGACGTGACCTTCCATGCGGCCGACGCGGCTGCCGTGGCGGCCAAGTTTGGCGTGAGCCACTTCAACGGCGCCATCTCGCTGGTTATCTGGACCACCACCCCGTGGACCCTGCCAGCCAACCGTGCGATCTCGCTGCATCCGGACTTCACCTATCAACTGGTGCAGGTTGACGGCCAGTGCCTGATCCTGGCGGCCGAACTGGTGGAAAGCGTGATGAAACGCGCCGGCATCACCGAGTGGACGGTGCTGGGCAGCTGCAAAGGCGCCGATCTGGAGCTGCTGCGCTTCAAACACCCGTTCATGGACTTCGACGTGCCGGCGATCCTCGGCGAGCACGTGACGCTGGACGCCGGTACCGGTGCGGTGCACACCGCGCCAGGCCACGGCCCGGACGACTTCGTGATCGGCCAGAAATACGGCCTGGAAGTGGCCAACCCGGTAGGGCCGAACGGCTGCTACCTGACCGGCACCTACCCGCTACTGGACGGCAAGTTTGTTTTCAAGGCTAACGATCTGATCGTCGATCTGCTGCGTGACAAAGGCGCGTTGCTGCACGTCGAGAAGTTCCTGCACAGCTATCCGTGCTGTTGGCGCCACAAGACGCCAATCATCTTCCGCGCCACGCCGCAATGGTTCATCAGCATGGATCAGAAAGGCCTGCGTCAGCAGTCGCTGGAAGAGATCAAGGGCGTGCAGTGGATCCCGGATTGGGGCCAGGCGCGCATCGAAATGATGGTGGCCAACCGCCCTGACTGGTGCATCTCGCGTCAGCGCACCTGGGGCGTACCGATGTCGCTGTTCGTGCACAAAGAGACCGAGCAACTGCACCCACGCACCGTTGAGCTGATGGAAGAAGTGGCCAAGCGCGTCGAGCAAGACGGCATTCAGGCCTGGTGGGATCTGGACGCGGCCGACATCCTCGGCGCGGAAGCCACCGACTACGTGAAAGTGCCGGATACGCTGGACGTGTGGTTCGATTCCGGTTCTACCCACGCCTCTGTTGTCGATGTGCGCCCTGAATTCAACGGCCACGGCGCCGACATGTATCTGGAAGGCTCCGACCAACACCGCGGCTGGTTCATGTCATCGCTGATGATCTCCACCGCGATGAAGGGCAAGGCGCCTTACAAGGAAGTGCTGACTCACGGCTTCACCGTCGACGGCCAGGGCCGCAAGATGTCCAAGTCGATCGGCAACACCGTCAGCCCGCAGGACGTGATGAACAAGCTCGGCGGCGACATTCTGCGTCTGTGGGTGGCGTCGACCGATTACACCGGCGAGATCGCGGTATCCGACGAGATCCTCAAGCGTTCCGCCGACTCTTACCGCCGCATCCGCAACACCGCGCGCTTCCTGCTGGCCAACCTGAACGGGTTCGAGCCGAGCACCGACTGCGTGGCGCCTGAAGACATGGTGGTGCTGGATCGCTGGGCGGTCGGCCGCGCGCTGGCGGCGCAGCAGGATATCGAACAGGCTTACGCCAACTACGATTTCCATGAAGTGGTGCAGCGTCTGATGCAGTTCTGTTCGGTCGAGATGGGCTCCTTCTACCTGGATATCATCAAGGATCGCCAGTACACCGCCAAGAGCGACAGCGTCGCCCGCCGCAGCTGCCAGACCGCGCTGTATCACATCGTGGAAGCGCTGGTGCGCTGGATGGCGCCGATCATGTCGTTCACCGCAGACGAGATCTGGGGTTTCATGCCGGGCAAACGCGCGCAGTACGTGTTCACCGAAGAGTGGTACGACGGCCTGTTCGGGTTGGCGGAAGGCGAGCCGATGAACGACGCTTTCTGGGCTGAGCTGCTGAAAGTGCGCGGCGAAGTGAACAAGGTGCTGGAGCAGGCGCGTGCCGACAAACGCCTCGGCGGTTCGCTGGAAGCGGCGGTGACGCTGTATGCCGACAGCGAGCTAGCGGCTCGCCTGAACAGCCTGCAGGATGAGCTGCGCTTCGTGCTGCTGACCTCTGCGGCAAGCGTTGCGCCATTGGCGGATGCGCCGGCCGACGCGCAGGCCTCCGAGCTGCTGAAAGGGCTGAAGATCGCCTTCAGCACGGCGCCGGGTGAGAAGTGCCCGCGCTGCTGGCATTACACCACCGATATCGGTCTGGTGGCGGAGCACGCAGACATCTGCGGCCGCTGTGTGAGCAACGTCGCCGGTGACGGCGAGAAGCGTAACTTTGCCTGAGAACTCGCGCCTGATGAGTAAACCAATTTGTTCGACCGGCCTGCGTTGGCTGTGGGTTGTAGTGGCGGTGCTGGCGCTGGATTTCGGCAGCAAGCAGTGGATCCTCGCTAACTTTACGCTGGGCCAGTCCCAGCCGTTGATCCCGTCGTTCAACCTGTTTTACGCGCGCAACTACGGCGCTGCGTTCAGCTTCCTGGCCGATCACGGCGGTTGGCAGCGCTGGTTCTTCGCCGGCATCGCCATCGCCATCGTCGCGGTGCTGCTGGTGATGATGTACCGCAGCGCGGCGCAGCAGAAGCTGAACAACATCGCCTACGCCTTCATCATCGGCGGGGCGTTGGGCAACCTGTTTGATCGCCTGTGGCACGGTTTTGTGGTCGATTTCATCGACTTCTACGTCGGTGACTGGCACTACCCGACCTTCAATCTGGCGGACAGCTTTATCTGCGTGGGTGCGGCGATGATCGTGCTGGAAGGTTTCCTGTCGCCGGCGAACAAAGGCGCAAAGAGTAAAGGTGAGTAACATGACGGCTCAGATTATCAGTGACAGCGCGGTGCTGGTTCACTTTACGCTGAAACTGGAAGACGGTTCGACCGCCGAATCTACCCGCAGCAGCGGCAAACCGGCGCTGTTCCGTCTGGGTGACGGCAGCCTGTCGGCGCCGCTGGAAGCGCAGCTGCTCGGCCTGCGAGCGGGCGACAAGTGTGCCTTTACCCTGCAGCCGGAAGCGGCGTTCGGCGCGGAGAACCCGGATCTGGTCCAGTTCTTCTCGCGCCGCGACTTCGCGGAAACCGGCGTGCCGGACGTGGGTACCATTATGCTGTTTACCGCCATCGACGGCAGCGAAATGCCGGGCGTGGTGCGCGCGGTGGCGGAGGATTCAATCACCGTCGATTTCAACCATCCGCTGGCGGGCCATCCGGTGACCTTCGACATTGAAGTGCTGGAGATCGATCCGCAGCAGGAGGAGACGCATGCAAATATTGCTGGCTAACCCGCGTGGCTTCTGCGCCGGGGTTGATCGTGCGATCAGCATCGTGGAACGTGCGCTGGAGCTGTATGGCGCGCCGATCTACGTACGGCATGAAGTGGTGCACAACCGCTACGTGGTTGACAGCCTGCGTGAGCGGGGCGCCGTGTTTATCGAAGAGATCGCCGAAGTGCCGGACGGTTCTATCCTGATCTTCTCGGCGCACGGCGTGTCTCAGGCGGTACGCGCCGAAGCCAAGGCGCGCGATCTGACCATGTTGTTCGATGCCACTTGCCCATTGGTGACCAAGGTGCATATGGAAGTGGCGCGCGCCAGCCGCCGCGGCACCGAAGCGATTCTGATTGGCCATGCCGGTCATCCGGAGGTGGAAGGCACCATGGGCCAGTACAGCAACCCGAAGGGCGGCATGTACCTGGTCGAATCGCCGGAAGACGTGTGGAAGCTGCAGGTGAAAGACGAAAGCAATCTGTGCTTCATGACGCAGACCACGCTGTCGGTTGATGATACCTCGGACGTGATTGACGCGCTGCGTCAGCGCTTCCCGAGTATTATCGGTCCGCGTAAGGATGACATTTGCTACGCCACCACTAACCGTCAGGAAGCGGTGCGTAACCTGGCCGGCGATGCGGATGTGGTGCTGGTGGTGGGGTCAAAGAACTCTTCCAACTCTAACCGTCTGGCTGAACTGGCGCAGCGCGTGGGCAAACCGGCTTATCTGATCGATTCGGCGGCGGATATTCAGGAGAGCTGGCTGAGCGAAGCGCGCAATATCGGCGTTACCGCCGGCGCCTCGGCACCGGACGTGCTGGTGCAGGAGGTGATCTCTCGCCTGAAAGCGCTGGGCGGCCTGGACGTGCATGAAATCAGCGGGCGTGAAGAGAACATCGTGTTTGAAGTGCCTAAAGAGCTGCGGGTGGACGTTCGTCAGATTGACTGACATGCGCCGGCGGATGACAGCGGGGAGCTTAGGCTTCCCGTTTTTTTTGGAATCGTGCCGCGTTAAAAATAACATGCCATGCATATTCAAATTTTCTGCTAACTAAAGTCAAATTTATTCTGAGTATTTGAAATAACGTCGATGTAATTAATTATAAAGGCTGGCGAAAAGTCGTTAATCAGAATATCATTAGGCTGCAATCTAAATGAGGCCCGGTGTTGGCAAAGTGATTACAATAATTACAATAATGGACGTTGCAGATGTTTCTTATTTTATTCCTGTCGAATATGTTCTACGGCTGTTAATCCCTTCTCCTGCAAATAGAGTTTCATATGTTCCAGCAACCGTCTGACTTTTAATGGCTGGATCTCCCTGCGCGGCATAATGGCATAGCAATTAATTTCCGGTAACCGCCAATCAGGTAATATTTCAATCAGCTCACCGCTGCGCAATTCACGTTCAACGTTGGCGAAGAAATTGCGAATGATACCCTTGCCGGTCAGCGCCAACTCCTTCATCGCCATACCGCTGTTGGTGAACAAACGCCCCGTCATACGCATGCGGTGTTCGCCGCCGTCGCGATGGATAAGACGGACAAACTGCGGGTTGCCGAGCGGTGTAAAGGTGACCCAGTGGTGATGGCTCAGCGCCTGCGGTGAATCCGGCACGCCGTGGTGTGCCAGGTAGGCCGGTGAGGCGCATAACACTTCACGGCAGCGCGCCAGCCGCGTGGAAACGTAGCTGGAGTCGGCCAGCACGCCGCCACGTATCGCCAGATCGATGCGTTGCGTGATGAGGTCTATCTTCTCATCGTGGATTTCCAGTCGCAGCGTAAGCTGCGGGTGTTCATCGAGGAAGCTTTGCAGCGCCGGCACCAGATAGTGGGTGGCGAATTCAGTGGAGGTGGCGACACGCAGTTCACCGACCAGCTCGCCACGCAGCGCGGCGATCCGTTGTTGGCCACGTTCGGCTGCGTGGATCATCAGCAGGCAATCTTCATAAAAACACAATCCTGCTTCGGTCAGACTCAATGAACGCGTCGATCGCAACAGTAATTGAATGCCCAGATGTTCCTCCAGCTGGCGAATATGTTGGCTGACGGCGGAGGTCGTCATGCCCAATTCTTTTGCCGCCATGCTGAATGCGCCGCAATCGACCACTTTTGAGAAAATGGCCATGCGTTTTAAAATATTGCTCATAGTTTGTTAAGCACAACTTAACCAAGATTGTGAATTATACGGGCTAATAATATAGCACCATCTCTTCTATATTGCCTGAAGCATATAAACGCCGGGCTGATTATTATTTTGCAGAGATTTTTTCTCTTTTTGATAAATCTTATTGCGCTTATCAATAATACACCCGCGCCACATCGCAACAGGAGCTCATTGTGGACAGCGCTCAGAAAGAAGAAATATCGTTAAAGATCCTACGTGAATTATTGCAATACCGCCGCCGTTTCCCCGGCGACGACACCTCGATCGCCGAAGAAGAACGGCGGGTCACTCAGGTGCAATTGCCGCGCATTCGGGCATTCATCGAAAACGAGCAACGTATCGAATTCGTGCTACCGGCCTTCCCGACCAAGTCGCCCAACACCAACAAGGTGATCGGTGCGGTGCCGGACATGGCGGAGCGGCTGTCGCTGATCTTCCTCAACTCGCTGTGCCAGCGCATTCAGCTCTATTACCCGCCGGGGGCGCATATCGTTATCTGCTCCGACGGTCACGTGTTCGGCGATCTGATCCGCGTCAGCGACGACGCGATCAACCACTATCAGCGCGAGATTGAAAGCCTGCTGCATGAAGTGGGCGCGACATACCTGAGCGTGTTCAACCTCGGCGATGTCAAAGGCCTGGCGGAGCATACCGATGATTATGATCTGCTGCGCCGATTGTTGGTGGAGGGCTATGCCGAATCGGAAGAGGCGATCAAACAGCAACTGATGCAGGACGAACAGGGCCTCTTGCTGTACCGAGCCATCACGCGCTTCCTGTATGAAGACAGCCAACTGCCGGGCTACAGCGGTTCCAACGCCGCGCTGCAGAAAGACGCCAAACAGCGCGCTTGCGGCGTGATCCAGCGCAGCTGGGCCTGGGGCAATCTGCTGGCGCAGCACTTCCCGGCGGCGATCCGTCTGTCGATTCACCCGCAGCCGGTCGACAGTCTGAAAATGGGTATCCACATGATGCCGACCAAAGACGACTGGCTGACGCCGTGGCACGGCGTGGCAGCCAACGTGAACGGCCAGTTCGTGCTGATGAAACGTAAAGACGCGCAGAGCCTGGACGGCGAGCTGGTAGAGATCCGCGGCACGCCGAGCCATTACCTGATCGAACAACCGCAGATGGCCTGAGGCCGCTGCATGCTTTTGCGCCCGAAATCCTGACGGGCGCGTTTTTGACGGCACGTTGCCGTGTGAGCAGCACATTCGATGCAAGGAGAATACTGATGAACAACCAACCGCTTAATTGCCATATCCAACCGAATACCCCGTTCGGCGCGATCCTGACGCCGCAGCATCCGGGGCAAAAGATCGGCGAGCTACCGGTGGCGGCGCTGCGAGCGCTGGCGCAGGAGCACCACTTGCTGGTGCTGCGCGGATTCGACTCCGGTTTCAGCGATGGGGAGGTTCTGACGCGCTACGCCGAGCAGTGGGGCGAGATCATGATGTGGCCGTTCGGCGCGGTGCTGGACGTGAAGGAACATCCTGACGCCAAGGATCATATTTTCGACAGCAGCTACGTCCCGCTGCATTGGGATGGTATGTATAAGCCGACCATCCCCGAGTTCCAGCTGTTCCACTGCGTGGCGGCGCCGTCGCAGGACGAAGGCGGGTGCACTACCTTCGTCGATACCACGCGGCTGCTGGCCAATGCGGACGAAACGTTGCTGGATCAGTGGCTGTCGGTGTCGATCACCTACCGCATCAAGCAGGTGGTGCATTACGGCGGAGAAGTCTGTTCGCCGTTGGTGGTGCAGCACCCGAACGGCAGGGGCTTGATCATGCGCTACAATGAACCGCCGACGGAGGGGAAAAAATTCCTCAACCAGCATGCGCTGGAATATCACGGCGTGCCGGAACAACAGCAGGAACAGTTCCATCACACTCTGCAGCAGCACCTGTACGATCCGCGTCACTATTATGCCCATCAGTGGCAACAGGGCGACGTGGTGGTGGCGGACAACTTCTCGCTGCTGCACGGCCGTGAGGGCTTTACCGCTCGTTCCGCGCGTCATTTGCAGCGCGTGCATATTCAGAGCAACCCGGTGTGCGCCAATCTGGCGCTGAAGCCGGCCAACGCAGAAGCGTAAAGGAGCATTATGGCAAGGATACTGATGGCGGCGGTCGCCACTCCGGGGCACGTCTACCCGATGTTGGCCATCGCTCGCCACCTGGTTGCCCAAGGGCATCAGGTGCGGGTGATGACCGGCGCGCTGTTCCGCGAACGCGCCGAAGCGGCTGGGGCGAGCTTCGTGCCGTTCGACGCGCAGGTGGATTTCGACTATCGCCACCTGGAGGAGCATTTCCCCGAGCGCGCCGCGCTGCCGCCGGGCAATGCGCAGATGGCGCTGGCGCTGAAAGATTTCTTCGCCGCGCCGATCCCACTGTTGGATCGTCAGCTGCGTGCGGCCATCGCCGCCGAAAAGACCGATCTGCTGATGGTGGAGAACTGCTTCTACGGCGTGCTGCCGCTGCTGCAGTCCGCCGAACGGCCGCCGGTCTTCGGGATCGGCGTCACGCCGCTGTCGTATTCTTCGCGCGACGCCATTTTCTATGGCCCGCGCATCCCGCCGGCGCTGCTGCCGCGGGCGCTGACCCGCGAGCAATTGGTGGATGAAGCGACGCGGGTGTTGCTTGATGAGGTGCAGCAAAGCTTTGATGCCGCGCTGGTGCAAGCGGGCGGGCGGCCGCTGAATCGCCCGTTTACCGATGCGCTGATCGGCGGCTGCGAGCGTTTCCTGCAGTTGGCCACCACGGCGCTGGAATATGAGCGCGACGACCTGCCGAGCGGTGTGCGCTTCGTCGGGCCGCTGCGCAGCGGTGGTCAACCGGCCGCGGAAGAGGCGCTGTGGGAGGAGGACGATCGTCGGCCGCTGGTGATCGTGTCTCAGGGCACGCTGGCCAATGTCGATCTGCATCAGCTGATCGTGCCGACGCTGCAGGCGCTGGCGCATCTGCCGGTGCGGGTGTTGGCCACCACCGGCGGGCGAGCGACCGAAGGGCTGATGGACGCGTTGCCGGACAACGCCCGAGTGCGGGCGTTCATCTCCTTCGAACACTGGTTACCGCAGGCGGCGCTGCTGATCACCAACGGCGGTTACGGCTCGATCAACTATGCGCTGGACAGCGGCGTGCCGCTGATTGTCGCCGGCACCGGCGAGGACAAGCTGGAGGCTGCCGCGCGCGTGGTGGCCGCCGGCTGCGGCATCAGTCTGCACACCAGCACGCCGAGCGCAGAACAGATCCTGGCGGCGGCGTCGCGTATTCTGCAGCAGCCGATCTATCGGCAACGCGCAGCGCTGGTGCGTGAGGACTATGCCCGCCACGATGCGCTCACGGCGATCGCCAACGAAGTGGCCGCCATTACCGCCTGACCTCGCAGTGTTCCTTTCCCCAGGCGCCGTTTTCGGCGCCTTTTTTCTGCATTTTCTTGCCATGGAAACTGCATGATTATGTACAATCGTCGCAGGCCGCCAAATCGGTTGAATGTTAATCTCACGACAGCGCCGCTGATGAAAGCGGGGGAATATCATAATTTTCTAATTATGAAATGAATCCTCTGGCGACGCTGAAGTGGGACGGTTACCCTGAATCGATAGCCTAATGGGATAGGCGTCAAAACAAGAAGAGAGCAAGCATGAGTGATTCACAAATCCGCATTGCGATTGCGGGCGCCGGCGGCCGGATGGGCCGTCAGTTGATCCAGGCGGTGCAGCAGGCGGAAGGCGTGGTGTTGGGAGCGGCGCTGTCGCGCCCGGGTTCAAGCCTGATCGGCGTCGACGCCGGCGAGCTGGCGGGCATCGGCGCGCTGGGCGTCAAGGTGAGCGACAGTCTGGATAACGTGGCGAGCGAGTTCGACATTCTGATCGACTTCACCCGCCCTGAAAGCACCCTGGGCTACCTGGAATTTTGCATGGCGCACCATAAGGCGATGGTGATTGGTACCACCGGCTTTGATGACGCCGGCAAGCAGGCGATCCGCGATGCGGCGCAGCATATCGGCATCGTGTTCGCCGCCAACTTCAGCGTCGGCGTCAACCTGGTGCTGAAACTGCTTGAGAAGGCCGCGCAGGTGATGGGCGACTATACCGATATCGAAATCGTTGAGGCGCACCATCGCCACAAAGTGGATGCGCCGTCGGGCACGGCGTTGGCCATGGGCGAAGCGATCGCCGGCGCGCTGGGGCGCGATCTGAAAAGCTGTGCGGTCTATGCGCGCGAAGGCCATACCGGCGAACGCGATCCGAAAAGCATCGGCTTTGCCACCATTCGCGCCGGCGACATCGTCGGCGAGCACACCGCGATGTTCGCCGACATCGGTGAACGGGTGGAAATCACCCATAAGGCCTCAAGCCGTATGACTTTTGCCAGCGGCGCGGTGCGCGCGGCTTCCTGGTTGCATAACCGGGATAAAGGCCTGTTTGATATGCGCGATGTGCTAAGTTTGGACCAGATATAACTAAATTGAATACCATCGTGATGTGGTTGTGTTGATCATAATGATATGATAATAGGGCAATAATTTTGTTGTCCTTTTTTTTAACATGATAAATATTATGTTTTGTTGACTTTGTCATTGAAGTGGTTGTTTTTGTGTGTTTATCCTGCTGATTACCTCCGTTTTTTCCGCTGACAGTTTTTTTAGCGTCTTTTTCGTCCCATTCTGGCCGCGTTTTCCGTCATTCTTCCCCGCAACCGTTTCCTAGCCCCGGTTTTCTGTGTTTTTATCGCCGCTCACGCCGCATGAGCGCCGAGAACTGCAAAAATAAAACAAAAAATGGCAGTTTGGGTAGACAAGCCAGGCACTCATCATTAAAATGCGCCCAATTTGCCAAAAATTGGCCTCGCGGACGGTTTTTGCATTGATTTAGATCGCGATATCTGAATTAATATGCAAATATTGTGATTGATTATTCCTCGGAGGATGTTTTGATAAAGTCAGCGCTATTGGTTCTGGAAGACGGAACCCAATTCCACGGTCGGGCCATCGGGGCAGAGGGAACGGCAGTGGGGGAAGTGGTCTTCAATACGTCGATGACCGGTTATCAAGAAATCCTCACTGATCCTTCCTATTCCCGCCAGATCGTTACTCTTACTTATCCTCATATCGGCAATGTCGGCACCAATGCTTCCGACGAAGAATCCTCCGCAGTACACGCCCAAGGCCTCGTCATTCGTGACCTCCCGCTGATCGCCAGCAACTACCGCAGTGAAGAAAGCCTGTCCGACTACCTCAAGCGTCACAACATCGTGGCGATCGCCGATATCGATACCCGTAAATTGACCCGCCTGCTGCGCGAAAAAGGTGCCCAGAACGGCTGCATCGTTGCCGCCGATTCGCCGGACGCCGCGCTGGCCCTGGCCAAGGCGCAAGGCTTCCCGGGGTTGAAGGGCATGGATTTGGCGAAAGAGGTCACCACTCAAGAGGCCTACAGCTGGCAGCAAGGCAGCTGGACGCTTGAAGGCGATCTGCCGGAAGCCAAAACCGCCGCGGAACTGCCGTTCCACGTGGTGGCTTACGACTACGGCGCCAAGCGCAACATCTTGCGCATGCTGGTGGATCGCGGCTGCCGCCTGACCGTGGTGCCGGCGCAGACCCCAGCCGACGAAGTGCTGAAAATGAATCCGGACGGCATCTTCCTGTCCAACGGCCCGGGCGACCCGGAGCCGTGCGACTACGCCATCGCCGCCATCAAACAGTTCCTGGAAACCGACATTCCGGTGTTCGGCATCTGCCTGGGCCACCAGCTGCTGGCGCTGGCCAGCGGGGCGAAAACCATGAAGATGAAGCTCGGCCACCACGGCGGCAACCACCCGGTGAAGGATCTGGACAACAACACGGTGATGATCACCGCGCAGAACCACGGCTTTGCGGTAGATGAAAACAACCTGCCGGCGAATCTGCGCGTGACGCACAAATCGCTGTTCGACCACACGGTGCAGGGCATTCACCGCACCGACAAGGCGGCGTTCAGCTTCCAGGGGCACCCGGAAGCCAGCCCAGGCCCGCACGACGCCGCGCCGCTGTTCGATCACTTTATCGAACTGATTGAGACTTACCGTTCTAACGCCAAATAATCAGGAGCAGTAAAAAATGCCAAAACGTACAGACATAAAAAGCATCCTGATCCTCGGCGCGGGTCCGATCGTTATCGGCCAGGCGTGTGAGTTCGACTACTCGGGCGCCCAGGCGTGTAAAGCGCTGCGCGAAGAGGGCTACCGCGTCATTCTGGTCAACTCCAACCCGGCGACCATCATGACCGACCCGGAGATGGCCGACGCGACCTACATTGAGCCGATCCACTGGGAAGTGGTGCGCAAGATCATTGAAAAAGAGCGCCCGGATGCGGTGCTGCCGACCATGGGCGGCCAGACGGCGCTGAACTGCGCGCTGGAGCTGGAGCGTCAGGGCGTGCTGGCCGAGTTCGGCGTCACCATGATCGGCGCGACCGCCGATGCCATCGACAAGGCCGAAGACCGCCGCCGTTTCGACGTGGCGATGAAGAAAATCGGTTTGGATACCGCGCGTTCCGGCATCGCGCACACCATGGAAGAAGCGCTGGCGGTAGCCGCTGACGTCGGCTTCCCGTGCATTATCCGTCCTTCCTTTACTATGGGCGGCACCGGCGGCGGCATCGCCTACAACCGCGAAGAGTTCGAAGAGATCTGCGAACGCGGTCTGGACCTGTCGCCGACCAACGAGCTGCTGATCGACGAATCGCTGATCGGTTGGAAAGAGTACGAGATGGAAGTGGTGCGTGATAAGAACGACAACTGCATCATCGTTTGCTCCATCGAAAACTTCGACGCCATGGGCATCCACACCGGCGACTCGATCACCGTTGCGCCGGCCCAGACCCTGACCGACAAGGAATACCAAATCATGCGCAACGCCTCGATGGCGGTGCTGCGTGAGATCGGCGTTGAAACCGGCGGCTCCAACGTGCAGTTCTCGGTTAACCCGAAAACCGGCCGCCTGATCGTCATCGAGATGAACCCGCGCGTGTCGCGCTCTTCGGCGCTGGCGTCGAAAGCCACTGGCTTCCCGATCGCCAAGATCGCCGCCAAACTGGCGGTGGGCTATACCCTCGATGAGCTGATGAACGACATCACCGGCGGCCGCACTCCGGCGTCGTTCGAGCCGTCCATCGACTACGTCGTGACCAAGATCCCGCGCTTCAACTTCGAGAAGTTCGCCGGCGCCAACGATCGCCTGACTACCCAGATGAAGTCGGTCGGCGAAGTGATGGCCATCGGCCGCACTCAGCAGGAGTCGCTGCAGAAAGCGCTGCGCGGTCTGGAAGTGGGCGCCACCGGCTTCGATCCGAAAGTGAGCCTGGACGATCCGGAAGCGCTGACCAAAATCCGCCGCGAGCTGAAAGACGCCGGTTCCGACCGCATCTGGTACATCGCCGACGCCTTCCGCGCCGGTCTGTCGGTCGACGGCGTCTTCAACCTGACCAACGTCGATCGCTGGTTCCTGGTGCAGATTGAAGAGCTGGTGCGCCTGGAAGAGCAGGTAGCCGAAGCGGGCATCAATGGCCTGGACAAAGACTTCCTGCGCACGTTGAAGCGCAAGGGCTTCGCCGATGCGCGTCTGGCCAAGCTAGCCGGTGTCGCCGAGAGCGAAATTCGCAAGCTGCGTCACAGCCACGGTCTGCATCCGGTGTACAAGCGCGTGGATACCTGCGCGGCGGAATTCGCCACCGACACCGCCTACATGTACTCCACCTATGAAGAAGAGTGCGAGTCCAACCCGACCAACGACCGGCCGAAAGTGATGGTGCTGGGCGGCGGGCCGAACCGTATCGGCCAGGGCATCGAGTTCGACTACTGCTGCGTGCACGCCTCGCTGGCGCTGCGCGAAGACGGTTACGAGACCATCATGGTCAACTGCAACCCGGAAACCGTCTCTACCGACTACGACACCTCCGACCGCCTGTACTTTGAGCCGGTAACGCTGGAAGACGTGCTGGAAATCGTGCGTATCGAGAAGCCGAAAGGCGTTATCGTGCAGTACGGCGGCCAGACCCCGCTGAAGCTGGCGCGCGAGCTGGAAGCTGCAGGCGTGCCGATCATCGGTACCAGCCCGGATGCCATCGACCGTGCCGAAGACCGCGAGCGCTTCCAGCAGGCGGTCAACCGCCTGGGCCTGAAGCAGCCGGCCAACGCCACCGTCACCGCCATCGAGCAGGCGGTAGAGAAGGCGGCGGGCATCGGCTATCCGCTGGTGGTGCGTCCTTCCTACGTGCTGGGCGGTCGGGCGATGGAAATCGTCTATGACGAAATCGACCTGCGCCGCTACTTCCAGACCGCGGTCAGCGTGTCCAACGATGCACCGGTGTTGCTGGACCGCTTCCTGGACGACGCGGTGGAAGTGGACGTCGATGCTATCTGCGACGGCGAGCGCGTGCTGATTGGCGGCATCATGGAGCACATCGAGCAGGCGGGCGTGCACTCCGGCGACTCCGCGTGTTCGCTGCCGGCGTACACCCTGAGCCAGGAAATTCAGGACGTGATGCGTCGTCAGGTGGAAAAACTGGCGTTCGAGCTGCAGGTGCGCGGCCTGATGAACGTGCAGTTCGCGGTGAAAGACAACGAAGTCTACCTGATTGAAGTCAACCCGCGCGCCGCGCGTACCGTGCCGTTCGTGTCCAAAGCGACCGGCGTGCCGCTGGCCAAAGTGGCCGCGCGCGTGATGGCGGGCAAAACGCTGGTTGAGCAGGGCGTGACCGAAGAAATTATCCCGCCGTACTACTCGGTGAAAGAAGTGGTGCTGCCGTTCAACAAATTCCCGGGCGTCGACCCGATTCTGGGGCCGGAAATGCGCTCTACCGGGGAAGTGATGGGCGTAGGCCGCACCTTCGCGGAAGCCTTCTCCAAAGCGATGCTGGGCAGCAACTCGGGCATGAAGAAGCAGGGCCGCGCGCTGCTGTCGGTGCGCGAAGGCGATAAAGCCCGCGTGGTCGATTTGGCCGCCAGCCTGCTGAAGCAGGGCTTCGAGTTGGATGCCACCCACGGCACCGCGGTGGTGCTGGGCGAAGCGGGCATCAACCCGCGCCTGGTCAACAAGGTGCACGAAGGGCGTCCGCACATTCAAGACCGTATCAAGAACGGCGAGTACACCTACATCGTCAACACCACGGCAGGCCGCCAGGCGATTGAGGACTCCAAGCTGATTCGCCGCAGCGCCCTGCAGTACAAGGTGCACTACGACACCACGCTGAACGGCGGCTTTGCCACCGCGATGGCGCTGAAAGCGGATCCGACCGAGCAGGTGACTTCGGTGCAGGAAATGCACGCGCGTATCGGCAAGTAACCGCGCGAGAACGTTATGCCAGGGCGCTGCAGATGCAGCGCCTTTTTTTATTCAGCGAATTTGTCGGCTGGCGTTAAAAATTTCCGCTATCAATCAGTGGGCAAACTGTCACTCTGTGTGATTGGTATATGCTTGGTGTATTGGCAAGAAACGAAGGAACGACGATAACAATGATTCTGATAATTTATGCTCACCCGTATCCCCGGCATTCGCATGCCAATCAGCGCCTGCTGCAGGCGGTGAGGGATCTCCCCGAGGTAGAGGTGCGCTCGCTGTATGAGCTGTACCCCGATTTCAATATCGATATCAACGCCGAGCAACAGGCGCTGGAGCGCGCCGACCTGGTGGTGCTGCAGCATCCGATGCAGTGGTACAGCTTCCCGCCGCTGTTGAAGCTGTGGATCGACAAAGTGCTGGAGCACGGCTGGGCCTACGGCCACGACGGCAATGCGCTGGTGGGTAAAGACTGCCTGTGGGCAGTGACCAGCGGCGGCGACGAGCACCACTTCGAGCTGGGCGACTTTCCTAACTTCGCTACGCTGGCGCAGCCGCTGCAGGCTACGGCGATCTATTGCGGCATGAACTGGCAACCTTATTTCGCCGTGCACAACACCTTTACCTGCAACGAGCCGGCGCTGCTCGCCGCCGGCGAAGCCTACCGCCAGCGGTTGGTTGACTACCTGATGGAACATGCCGAAGCGGAAACCCGGGAGGCCAGCCATGGATAACCATCACATGATGATCGAGGGACTGATCTACCTCGGCTCCGCGGCGCTGTTCGTGCCGATCGCGGTGCGACTGGGGCTGGGCTCGGTGCTTGGCTACCTGATCGCCGGCTGTATTATCGGCCCCTGGGGGCTGAAGCTGGTGTCGGATGCCGAGTCGATCCTGACCTTCGCCGAGATCGGCGTGGTGCTGATGCTGTTTATCATCGGCCTGGAGCTGGATCCCAAGCGGCTGTGGACGCTGCGCGCCTCGGTGTTCGGCGGCGGCAGCATCCAAATGGTGGGCTGTGGCCTGGCGCTGAGCGCCTTCTGTTACTTCCTCGGCCTCAACTGGAAGGTGGCGCTGCTGATCGGTTTGACGCTGGCGCTTTCATCTACCGCCATCGCCATGCAGGCGATGAGCGAACGTAATTTGACGCCGTCGCCAATCGGCCGCAGCGCGTTTGCGGTGCTGCTGTTCCAGGATATCGCGGCGATCCCGCTAGTGGCGATGATCCCGCTGCTCGCCAGCAGCGGCGCCACCACCACGCTGGGCGCTTTCGTACTGTCGGCGGCCAAGGTGGTGGGCGCGTTGACGATGGTGGTGCTGCTCGGCCGCTACGTCACCCGCCCGCTGCTGCACTTCGTCGCCCGTTCGGGCATGCGCGAGGTGTTCAGCGCCGTGGCGCTGTTCCTGGTGTTCGGTTTTGGCATCCTGCTGGAGATGGCCGGACTGTCGATGGCGATGGGGGCGTTCCTCGCCGGGGTACTGCTGGCGAGCTCGGAATACCGTCACGCGCTGGAGAGCGATATTCAGCCGTTCAAGGGGTTGCTGCTGGGGCTGTTCTTTATCGGCGTTGGCATGTCGATTGACTTCGGCACCCTGTTCCATCACCCGCTGCTGATCGCCTCGCTGCTGCTGGGCTTTATGTTGATCAAGGCGGCGCTGCTGTGGCTGATTGGGCCGCTGCTCGGGGTGCCGAAGCGCCAGCGCGGCCTGTTCGCCATTCTGCTGGGCCAGGGCAGTGAGTTTGCCTTTGTGATTTTCAGCGCCGCGCAGCTGGCCGGCGTATTGCCGGTCGAATGGGCCAAATCGCTGACGCTGGCGGTAGCGCTGTCGATGGCGGCCACGCCGCTGTTGTTGGTGATCGCCGCGCAGCTGGAAAAAAATGCGCCGAAAGAGGAGCGCCCGGCTGACGTCATCGACGACGAGAATGCCAGCGTGATCATTGCCGGCTTCGGCCGTTTCGGCCAGATCGCCGGCCGTTTGCTGTTGGCCAACGGCGTGCACACCGTGGTACTGGATCACGATCCGGACCATATTGAAACGCTGCGCAAATTCGACACCAAGGTGTTTTACGGCGACGCCACGCGGGCCGATCTGCTGGAGGCCGCCGGCGCCGCTCACGCCAAGGTGCTGATCAACGCCATCGACGATGTGGAAGACAGCCTGGCGTTAACCGAGCTGGCCAGGCAGCACTTCCCGCATCTGAAGGTGGTGGCGCGGGCGCGCGACGTCGATCATTGGTATCAGCTGCGGCAGCTAGGGGTGGAAAAACCGGAGCGCGAAACTTTCGAAAGCTCGCTGCGCATCGGCCGTGAAACGCTGGAACTGCTGGGGCTGGACGCCTATGAGGCGCGCGAGAAGGCGGACACGTTCCGCCGCTATAACCTGAAGATGCTGGAAGACACGCTGGAGAATTATCAGGATACTGAATTCCGTATCGCCAGCCTGCAGCGAGCCAAGGAGATGCTCAGTGCGGCCATCGAGCAGGATCAGAATCGGCTGTCGCGGGTGCAGCAGACCGGCTGGCGCGGCAGTATCGACGGCAAGGCGCCGGAAGATGAGGTGGTGGAAGCCAAAGGATAACAGCAGGGGCGCCGTAATGGCGCCCCGTTTTTTTGCTTAGCTCAACGCGACCTTGATCCCTAAGGCGATCAGCATGCCACCCAGCAATTTGTCGACGACCTTCTGCGTCTTTTCCAGCCCGCGGCGCACCGGCCCGCTTTGGATCAGGAACACCAGCAGCGGCCACCAGATGACCGACAGGCCGAGAATAATCCCCGCGTACCACAGCTTGTCGCCCAGGCCGGAATCGATCTGCAGCACCTGGGTAAATACCGCCAGGAAGAACAGGGTGGCTTTCGGGTTCAGCAGGTTGCACAGGTAGCCTTGCGCAAAGGCGCTCTTCAGGCTGACCTGCTGCTGCGGCAGATTGCTGACGTTCATTTTGCCGCCGCCGCGCGACAGCAGCGCCTGGATGCCGATCCACACCAGATAGACCGCCCCGGCGTATTTCAGCAGGTTAAACAGCCACGGCGTGGTGGTGATCACCACCGCCAGCCCGGCGACGCAGTAGGACATGTGGGTGGCGACACCGCATATCACGCCGAATGCGGTCATCATGGCGGCTAGCCGAGGATAGCGGGCGGCGTTTTTGATCACCAGGAAAAAATCCGGGCCGGGGGAGAGCATGCCGAGGGCGGCAATGCCGGCGACGAACAGCGAAGTTTCAAGCATGGGAGCGTCTCGCGCAAAAGACAGAGTTCTGGCGATAATAACGCCGCTTCCTCTGATGCGCATCAACCCAATGAGGTATTGTTAGGCTCTATGATAATAATTCATCTACCGCCAGCGACGGAGCACCATGCAGCAGACTACCGCCACAGAGAGGCCGGAGCCGCACCGGCAACAGCGTGAAATTACCCGCTTGTGCATTCAATGCGCGCTGCTGCTGTTGCAGCACGGCGCCGAGAGCACGGTGGTGGAACAGCTGTCGACCCGCCTGGGGTTGGCGCTGGGGATGGACAGCGTGGAAAGTTCAATCTCCGCCAATGCGGTGGTGTTGACCACCCTCAGCCACGGCGCCTGCCTGACCACCACCCGCAAGAATGTCGATCGCGGCATCAATATGCAGGTGGTGACCGAAGTGCAGCATATCGTGATCCTCGCCGAGCATCGCCTGGCGGATGCGCACGACGTGGCGCGTCGCTTTGAAAGGATCCGGCCGCTGCGCTACCCGCGCTGGCTGGTGGTGCTGATGGTGGGCCTGTCCTGTGGATGTTTCAGCATGCTTAACGGCGGCGGCGGCGACGCCTTTTTGGTGACCTTTATCGCCAGCGGCGCGGCGATGCTGGTGCGCCAGATCCTCACCGCCCGCCAGATGAATCCGCTGATCAATTTTTGCCTGACGGCGTTTGTCGCTACGTCGATATCTGGGCTGCTGCTGCGCCTACCGGTGTTTAAAGAGACCTCGAGCGTGGCGATGGCCGCCAGCGTGCTGTTGCTGGTGCCGGGCTTCCCGCTGATCAACGCAGTGGCCGATATGTTTAAGGGGCACGTCAACACCGGGCTGGCGCGCTGGGCGATGGCCAGCCTGCTGACGCTGGCCACCTGCATCGGGGTGGTGATGGCGATGTCGCTGTGGGATCTGCGGGGGTGGTCATGAATCTGCTGTGGGCATTGTTGCAGGAGATGCTGTTGGCGGCGGTACCGGCGCTGGGCTTCGCCATGGTGTTCAACGTACCGTTGCGTGCGCTGCGCTATTGCGCGTTGCTCGGGGCAATCGGGCGCGGCTCGCGCATGTTGATGATGCACGCTGGCATGAATATCGAGTGGGCGTCGCTGCTGGCGGCGATCCTGATCGGTATCATCGGCATCTACTGGTCGCGCTGGCTGTTGGCGCATCCGAAGGTGTTCACCGTGGCGGCGGTGATCCCGATGTTCCCCGGCATTTCCGCCTATACCGCGATGATAACTGTGGTAGAGATCTCGCATCTTGGCTACAGCGAAGCCTTGATGGAGACCATGATCACCAATTTCCTCAAGGCCAGTTTCATTGTAGGCGCGTTGTCGATCGGCCTGTCGTTACCGGGCCTGTGGCTGTATCGCAAACGCCCCGGCGTGTGAAATTTCCCGGCGGGCGATCGTTGGTTATTAGATATGCTGATAAGAGCTATCTTATATATTCATCTTGCTTGATTAGCCTATCGACGGCACTCAGGCCTTTACGTATAGTGTCACCAATTTTGCTGCCTACACAGGGTTAAACAATGATTATCAGCCTGATCGCTGCCTTGGCGGCGGATCGCGTTATTGGCATGGAAAACGCCATGCCGTGGCACCTGCCGGCGGACCTGGCGTGGTTTAAACGCAACACGTTGAATAAGCCGGTTATTATGGGCCGCAAGACCTTCGAGTCCATCGGCCGCCCGCTGCCGGGCCGCCACAATATCGTTTTGAGCAGCCGCCCAGGTAATGCCGCCGGGGTGACCTGGGTGACCTCGCTGGATGAGGCGCTGGCCGCCGCGGGTGAGGTGGAAGAAGTGATGGTGATCGGCGGTGGGCGCATCTATACCCAGCTGCTGCCGCGCGCCGATCGCCTGTACCTGACGCACATCGACGCCGAAGTCGGCGGCGATACTCACTTCCCGGATTACGAGCCGGACGAGTGGGAAACCACGTTCAGCGAATTCCACGACGCCGACGAGCTGAATTCGCACAGCTACTGCTTCGAAATCCTGCAGCGCCGCTGATTTCAGCGCGTTAGCCAGCTATCCCCGGGGGCGCAAGCAATTGCGCCCCCGGTCTTTTTGCGCCGGTCATTCGTAACCTTTCCGTCACATTACCTGATTAGTATGAAGCCCAACTCCGAGCGCCACGGCAACTCTGGTGAATCTTGACCGCGGCGCCATAACTAAAAAGGTAACCACGTTATGACCAAGCAAATTGAGCAATTAGACGCCGACCGCCTGATCGATCCCACTCGCCGCAAGCTGCTGCTCGGCAGCGCCGGCGCCGTCGGCCTGGCCGGTTTTCTCGGCGGCGGCATCTGGTCGGTCTCCGCCGAGGCGTTAGCCGAGGATCTGCCGCCGAACACGCTGCTGGGTTTCCGGGGCATCGCCGCGTCTACCGCCGATGAAGTGACGATAGCGCCAGGCTACCGCGCCGAGGTGCTGATCTCCTGGGGCGAGCCGCTGGTGGACGGCGCGCCGGCCTTCGATCCGCAGGGCAACAACAGCGCCGCCGATCAGGAAAAACAGTTTGGCGACAACAACGATGGCATGAGCTTCTTCCCTATCGATGACAATCACGGCGTGATGGCCATCAATAACGAATACGTTAACGAGCAGTACCTGTTCGCCCACGGCGGCGCCAAGGCCACCAGCCTGGAAGAGGTGCGCAAATCGCAGGCGGCGCACGGCGTCTCCATTGTCGCGGTCAAGCGGGTCGGCGACGGCCAGCGCTGGGCGGTGGAGCGCCCGTCGCGCTATAACCGCCGCATCACCGCCAACAGCGAGATGCAATTCAGCGGCCCGGCCGCCGGACATCCGCTGTTGCAGACCGCCGCCGATCCGAGCGGCCGCAAGGTGCTGGGCACGTTCGGCAATTGCGCCAACGGCAAGACGCCGTGGGGCACCTACCTGACCTGCGAGGAAAACTTCGACACCTATTTCGGCACCCGTCAGGCCGATTATCGAACCACGCCGGAACAGAAGCGCTACACGCTGAAGGTCAACGAACCGGAGCGCAACTGGCCGGACTATGACGAGCGCTTCGATGTGGCGAAGAACCCCAACGAATTCAACCGCCACGGCTGGATCGTCGAGATCGATCCGTTGAATCCGACCTCGACGCCCATCAAGCACACCGCGCTCGGCCGCTTCAAACATGAAAACGCGGCGGTGACCGTGGCCAAAGACGGCCGTCTGGTGGTGTATATGGGCGACGACGAGCGCGGTGAACATATCTATAAGTACGTTTCCAAAGGCGTGGTCGACGCCGCCAATCCGGCCAACAATCGCACGCTGCTGGACGAGGGAACGCTGTACGTGGCGCAGTTCGACGGCGACGAAGCCGGCACGCCGCTGAAGGGCAAAGGGCGCTGGATTGCGCTCGAGTTCGGCAAGAACGGCCTGACGCCGGAGAACGGCTTCCGCGACGAGGCCGAAGTGCTGATCTTCGCCCGCAAGGCGGCGCAGCAGGTCGGCGCCACCAAGATGGATCGCCCTGAGTGGATCGCGGTCAACCCGCATGACGGACGCGCGTACTGCACGCTGACCAACAACAGCAAGCGCGGCGAGGAAGGGATGCCGTTGAACGCCGCCAACCCGCGACCGAACAATATCTACGGCCAAATCATTCGCTGGGACGAGGGCGGCGACGCCACCGCCGACGTCTTCGCCTGGGACATCTATGCGTTGTGCGGCAACCCGATCGCCCACCCCGAAGGCGTCAACCGCGGCACGCCGAATATCACGGCGGAAAATACCTTCAACAGCCCGGACGGGCTGGGCTTCGATCGCGCCGGCCGCCTGTGGATCCTCACCGACGGCAAGTACAGCAACAAGGGCGATTACGTCGGGCAGGGCAACAACCAGATGCTGGTGGGCGATCCGGTCAGCGGCGAGATCCGCCGTTTCATGGTGGGGCCAAAGTCCTGCGAACTGACCGGCATCACCTTCACCCCGGACTACAAGACGATGTTCGTCAACGTACAGCATCCGGGAGAAGAGGGCGATTCGCACTTCCCGAACAACAGCCCGTGCCCGCGTTCATCGGTGTTGATGATCACGCGTGAAGATGGCGGAGTGATTGGAGCGTAAGGCGGCAATCAATACAGAACAAAGGCGGCCACCGGGCCGCCTTTATCGTTTCAGGATGCGGCTAATCTGCCGGCGTGGTCAGGCGCTTCGCCGCGATTGGCGGGTTGCGTGAAGTAACGGCGGTCTTCCCAGCGCAGCATCGTCAGATCGCCGCCCCAGCAGCAGCCGGTATCCAGCCCGATCACGCCCTCCGGCGTACCCTTGCCTTCCAGCGAGGCCCAGTGGCCGAAGATGATGGTGTATTCCGGATCCACCAGGCGCGGCAGCTCGAACCACGGTTTCAGCGGCGCCGGCGCGCTGCCCGGCGCATCTTTGCAGATCATGTCGAGCTGGCCGTTGGGGAAGCAGTAGCGCATGCGCGTCAGCGCATTGGTGCTGAAACGCAGGCGCGCCAGGCCGCTCAGCTCCGGCGCCCAGTTGTTCGGCATGTCGCCGTACATGGCGTCGAGGAACAGCGGATAGCTGTCGCTGCTCAATACCGCCTCCACTTCGCGTGCGCACATTTTCGCGGTGTCGATGTCCCACTGCGGGGTGATGCCGGCGTGGGCCATCACCAGCTTTTGCTCATCATCCACCTGCAGCACCGGTTGGCGGCGCAGCCAATTGATCAGTTCGTCGGCGTCCGGCGCTTCCAGCAGCGGCGTGATGCGATCTTTGGGTTTGTTGCGGCTAATGCCGGCGTAAACCGCCAGCAGGTGCAGATCGTGGTTGCCCAGCACCATGCGCACCGCCGGGCCGAGCGAGCGCACATAGCGCAGCACGTCCAGCGAGGCGGGGCCGCGCGCCACCAGATCGCCGGTCAGCCACAGTTGATCGCGCTCGGGATCGAAAGCAGCCTGAGCCAGCAGCGACTTCAGTTCATCGAAACAGCCGTGAACGTCGCCGATAAGGTATGTCGACATAGTTAATGGATCAGCGTTGGAATGGCTAAGCGGAACACGGGAATAGCGGTGCGGAACGGCTGACCCTGATGGTCCACCATTTCGTAATGGCCTTCCATGGTGCCCAGCGGCGTTTCCAGAATGGCGCCGCTAGTGTACTGAAACTCGCCACCGGGCGGAATGACGGGCTGTTCGCCGATCACGCCTTCGCCCTGGACTTCGGTCTGACGGCCGTTGCTGTTGGTGATCAGCCAGTAACGGCCCAACAGTTGCACGTCGGTCCGCCCCAGATTGCGGATGGTGATGGTATAGGCGAAGACGTAACGCTCTTCTTCAGGGATCGACTGTGATTCCACATAGATGCTCTGAACCTGAATACACACGCGGGGCGAATCAATCATGACAACAACTCCTTATTGCTGCGGCGCCGGATTGGCTGACAGCCAGTTCGCCAGCTTGCAGTACTGCGCCACAGAAATATTTTCTGCTCTGAGCGAAGGATCGACGCCCAGCTCCGTCAGCTGCTCCGGCGTGAACAGGTCGCCCAGGCTATTGCGGATGGTTTTCCGCCGCTGGTTGAATGCCTGCGTGGTGATGCGGCTCAGCATGCGCACGTCGCCCACCGGGTTCGGCAGCTCGGTGTGCGGCACCAGACGCACCACGGCGGAATCGACCTTCGGCGGCGGCGCGAACGCGGTCGGCGGCACTTCCAGCACCGGAATGACGTTGCAGTAGTACTGCGCCATCACGGTCAAACGCCCGTAGGCCTTGCTGTTCGGGCCGGCCACCAGACGGTTGACCACCTCTTTTTGCAACATAAAGTGCATGTCGCGGATTGCCTGAGTATAGCTGAAAAGGTGGAACATCAGCGGCGTCGAAATATTGTACGGCAGGTTACCAAATACGCGCAGCGGTTGGCCAGCTTCCTCGGCCAGTTCGGCGAAATTCACCGTCATGGCGTCCTGCTGGTGGATGGTCAGCTTGTCTTTCAGGCGCGGGTGGTTCTCCAGCCGGGTGGCCAGATCGCGGTCCAGTTCGATCACCGTCATGCGGTCCATGCGTGCGCCGACCGGCTCGGTCAACGCGCCGAGGCCGGGGCCGATCTCAACCACCGCTTCGCCCGGCTGTGGGTGAATGGCGGAGACAATGCTATCGATGACAAACTGATCGGTTAAAAAGTTTTGTCCAAAGCGTTTGCGGGCAAAGTGCCCTTGGTGGACTCTGTTATTCATTACAATTAATTATCATTTTAATGGCGAGATTCAGGGCCGTTTGGAAACTGCCGACATCGGCGGTGCCGGTGCCGGCCAGTTCCAGAGCGGTACCGTGGTCGACCGAGGTGCGTATGAAAGGCAAACCGAGGGTGATATTCACCGCGCGGCCGAACCCTTGGTATTTTAGCACCGGCAGCCCCTGATCGTGATACATCGCCAGCACCGCATCGGCATCTTGCAGATATTTGGGCTGGAACAGGGTGTCCGCCGGCAGCGGGCCGACAAGATGGATGCCGTCAGCGCGCAGCGCGTCGAGCGCCGGGATGATGGTATCTATCTCTTCGTGCCCCATATGGCCGCCTTCCCCGGCGTGGGGATTCAGACCGCAAACGTAAATGTGCGGCTGGGCGATGCCAAATTTGGTTTTCAGATCGTGGTCGAGGATGCGGATGACTTCGAACAGGCTCTGCTGCGTGATGGCGCCCGGCACCGCCAGCAGCGGCAGGTGGGTGGTCGCCAGCGCCACGCGCAGCTCTTCGGTCGCGAGCATCATCACCACGCGATCGCAGCGGCTGCGATCGGCAAAGAATTCGGTATGGCCGATAAACGGCACGCCGGCGTCGTTGATCACGCCCTTGTTCACCGGGCCGGTGATCAGCGCCGCGAACTCGCCGTTCAGGCAGCCGTCGCAGGCGCGCGCCAGGGTTTCCACCACGTAGGCGCTGTTGCCGACGTTCAACTCACCGGCGGTAACCGGGTGAGCGAGCGGGACCGGTAGCACGGTCAGCGTGCCGGCGCGTTGCGCTTCGGCCGGTTGCTGCGGCTGGTAGTCGCGCAGCGTCAGCGGCAGGCCCATACGCTTGGCGCGTTCAAGCAGCAGGGCCGGATCGGCGCACACCACCAGCTCAACAGGCCAATCCTGTTGCGCCAGCGCGGCTACCAAATCCGGCCCCACCCCGGCGGGTTCGCCGGGGGTAATGACGACGCGTTTATTGCTGTGCATCGCTGCCATCGAGGATCTTCACGTAAGCCTGGGCGCGCTGTTCCTGCATCCAGGTCTGCGCTTCTTCAGCGAACTTACGGTTGAACAGCATACGGTAAGCACGGTCTTTTTGCGCAGCGTCGGTCTTATCCACCTGACGGGTATCCAGCAGCTGGATCAGGTGCCAACCGAAGGAGGAGTGGACCGGCGCGCTGATTTCACCCTTGCTCAGCTTTAGCAACGCATCGCGGAAGGCCGGATCGTAGATGTCCGGGGAAGCCCAGCCCAGATCGCCGCCTTGCATCGCAGAACCCGGATCTTGCGACAGCTGTTTGGCTTCGTCGGCAAACTTGGCGCGGCCGCTCTTGATCGCTTCCGCCACGGATTGCAGTTTGGCGCGAGCCTGGTCGTCGGTCAGCACCACTGAAGGTTTCAGCAGGATGTGACGGGCGTGCACTTCGGTGACCGACACCGACTGGCTGGCGCCGCGAATGTCGTTCACTTTCAGGATGTGGAAGCCGACGCCGGAACGGATTGGGCCGACGACGTCGCCTTTCTTGGCGCTCACCAGACGTTCCGCGAACAGGGTCGGGATTTCTTGCAGTTTGCCCCAGCCCATGTTGCCACCTTTCAGCGCCTGAGAGTCGGCGGAGTAGGTGATCGCCAGCTTGCCGAAGTCGGCGCCGCTGTTGATCTCACCCACCAGACGTTTGGCCAGCTCTTCGGCTTTGTCGACCTGCTGCTGCGACGGGTTTTCCGGCAGCGGGATCAGGATGTGGCTGATGTTCATTTCGGTGTCGCTGCCGTTCTGTGCGCCCACCTGTTTGGCCAGTGCGTCCACTTCCTGTGGCAGGATGGTGACGCGGCGGCGCACTTCGTTGTTACGCACTTCGGAGATCAGCATCTCTTTGCGGATCTGCGCGCGGTAGGTGTTGTAGTTCAACCCTTCGTACGACAGGCGGCTGCGCAGCTGATCGACGCTCATCTTGTTTTGCGCGGCGATGTTGGCGATCGCCTTGTCCAGATCGGCATCGGACACGGTGATGCCCATTTTCTTGGCCATCTGCAGCTGGATGTTATCCATGATCAGGCGTTCGATGATCTGATGGCGCAGCGTCTTGTCGTCCGGCAGTTGCTGGCCGGCCTGCTGGGCGTTGAGCTTGACTGACTGCAACAGACCGTTGACGTCGCTTTCGAGTACCACGCCGTTATCCACGACGGCGGCGACTTTATCCACTTCTTGGGGTGCTGCGAACGCGGCATTGGCGCAAACCACCAATCCGAGAATAAGCGTTCTCCAGTTCTTCATACATTTCCCATTATGTAATCCGCAAATGCGGGTGAAAGTTCTCGTTTTCAAAGTGTTGCAAAGCGTCAGAATGCGCGCTGATACGGCAGAATGCCGGAGCGCAGCATTTCTGCGGAGCCGAGACTATGATCGCTGCTCAGGCCGCGCAGTTCGACGTTGAACGAAACTCTGTTGTCGTAAACGCTGGTATTGTTGCTGTTGTTCCAGTCGGTGATCTTGCGCTCATAGCCCAGCGTCACCGCCCAGCAGCAGGTGTTGTACTTCAGCCCCACCAACTGATCGGCGGATTGTTTGGCGCGGGTGTCGTAGTAGTACGCCCCGACCACCGCCCAACGATCGGCGATCGGCCAACTGCCGGTGATGCCCACCTGCGAGATGCCGTCCTGGAAGGCCGGAACCGTTTTGGTGTTCAACGCCGTCTGGATATATTCCGGCGTGGCGTAACGGTAGTTCAACTGCACCACGCGCTCGGCGTCCTGGCGGTATTCCACCACGCCGTTGCCCAGCGAGACGCTGTTCAGGCGGGTGTCGTACTGCAGGCCGCCGCGCAGGCCCCAACGATCGTCGATTTTCCAATAGGTATCGCCGGCCCAGGCTACGCTGCCGGTATCGTCGTTGTTGTCGTAACCGGTCATCTGGTCACCGGTACGCGAACGGCTGAAGTAGTAGATTTGACCCACGGAAGCGTTAAAACGTTCAACCAGGGCGTCATCATAAATGCGGGTGGTCAAACCGGTAGAGACGCGGTTCTGCGAAGCGATGCGATCCAGGCCGCTGTAGGTGCGATCGCGGAACAGGCCGGAGTAGTCGGTCTGCAGCAGCGTGGTGTCGTAGGTGTAGATGTTGCTCTGGTCGCGGTACGACACATACAGGTACTGCACGCGCGGCTCCAGCGTCTGGGTAGCGCCCTCGGCCCAGATCATCGGCCTCTCGAACACCAGCTTGCCGTCGACTTTGAACTGCGGCAGTACGCGGTTGACCGAATCATCGAGCTCCGGCGCGGCAGCGTTTTTGCGGCTCTGGTAGTTGGCAGCGAAACCGTCAGGAATATCCTGCTGGTAGTGGGTCGCCATCACCTTGGCTTCGGTGTTCAGGCTGGCCCAGCCGTTAGTGAGCGGCAGACTCAGCGTCGGCTCCATGTGCAGACGGGTGGCGTCAGGGCTATATGGGTTGACGCTGGTGAACTTGGCCGCCTGGCCGTAAATATGGAAGTCGAACGGGCCGATGTCGTTCTTGTAGTAGTTCAGGTCCAGCTGCGGCTGAACTTTATACGAGTCCGACTGTGAACGATCGGTGTCGTCGTAGATCTGGAACTGCTTGGAGCTCAGCGTGGCGTTCCAGTTTTCGTTGGCGTAGCCGAGGCTGAATTTCTGCGTGGCGTAGCCGTCGGTGGTGGAACCGTATTTGGAGTCCAGATCGGTGAAGTATTTGGAATCGCTGACCTTGGTGTAGTCGACGTTGAAGCGCCATACCTGATCCATGACGCCGTTATGGTTCCAGTAGAACAGCCAGCGTTTGTTGTCGTCATGATCTTTGCCGTATTCCTTGTCGTCCGGCAGCCAGTCGAACTCCATCAGGCCGAGGCCCGGCTGCACCAGATAACGGAACTCGGTCTGCCACTGCAGGCCGCGCTTGGACATATAGTGCGGCGTGATGGTGGCGTCGTAGTTCGGCGCGATGTTCCAATAGTACGGCAACATGAACTCGAAGCCATTGTTGCTGCCGTACTTGGCGTTTGGGATCAGGAAGCCGGAACGGCGCTTGTCGCCGACCGGCAATTGCAGGTACGGGCTGTAGAACACCGGCACGCCGCCGATGCGGAAGCGGGCGTTCCAGATTTCCGCCACCTGCTCTTCGCGATCGTGGATCACTTCGGAACCGACCACGCTCCAGCTGTCGTCGCCCGGCAGGCAGGAGGTAAAGGTGCCGTTTTCCAGGATGGTGTAACGGTTGGCGCCGCGCATTTTCATCTTGTCGGCGTCGCCGCGACCCTGACGGCCTACCATCTGGTAGTCGCCTTCATAGACGTCGGTATCTTTGGTATTCAGGTTCGACCAGGCCTTCGGGCCTTTCAGTTTGATCTGATTGTCGCTGTAGTGCACGTCGCCGGTAGCGGTGACGGTGCGCACCGGATCCGTCTGGCCGGGGTTTTCCGTCTGGTTCAGCTCAACTTCTTTGGCGGTCAGGGTGCTGTTACCCTGCTCGATATGCACGTTGCCGCTGAACAGGGCGCTTTTCGGGTAGTCGGCGCGCGAGTCATCGGCATTGATGGTCACCGGCTGGCTGTTCGGATCGCCGCTGACCAAAGGCTTGTCGTAAACGGGAACGCCAAGCATGCATTGCTCGGCCAGATCAGCCAGCGCATGCTGACTGTAGAGTGCCGTCCAAATCATCGTGGCCAGCAGTGTTGGGAAACTTTTTTTCATACGCGGTTTTGGTGTTCCGTCATCAGAGGCGTCGTGTCCGGCAAACGGTCAGAGACTATATTACTCATCTGCGTTGCGCTAGTGCTAAATCCAGCCGTTTACTTGCGTCGTCGTTAGGCGCAAAGATAAATGACAGGTATGATAATCCAAATTCTAGGAAAAATCGCCTGCGCCCTTTCCTGAAACGGAGGAGAGCGGGCGGCTTTCGGCATGATAATTGAGGAGTATATGCAGTATTGGGGAAAACTGCTCGGCGTCATCGTCGCCATCTGGTCTGGCGCGGGATTCTGGGGTGTAGTTCTGGGGCTGATTATCGGTCATATGATCGATACGGCGCGCAGCAACAAGCGCAGTCGGGGGTTTTTCACCGACCAGCAAACGCGGCAAACGCTGTTTTTCCGCACCACTTTTCAGGTGATGGGCCACCTGACCAAATCCAAAGGACGCGTCACCGAGGCGGATATTCAGATCGCCAGCCTGTTTATGGATCGCCTTCAGCTGCACGGCGAAGCGCGCACCGCGGCGCAGCAGGCGTTCCGCGAGGGCAAACAGAGCCAGTTCCCGCTGCGTGAGACGCTGCAGCAGTTCCGCAGTATCTGTTTCGGCCGCTTCGATCTGATTCGGATGTTTCTGGAAATTCAGATACAGGCGGCGTTCGCCGACGGCTCGCTGCACCCGAACGAACGTCAGGTGCTGTATGTCATCGCCGAAGAGCTGGGCATTTCGCGCGCGCAGTTCGATCAGTTCCTCAGCATGATGGAGGGCGGGCGTCAGTTCGGCGGCGGTCAGCAGGGCGGGTATTCGCAGGGCGGCTATCAGCAGGCTCAGCGCGGCCCGACGCTCGACGATGCGTGCAAGGTGCTTGGCGTGCGCAGCAGCGACGATGCCGCCACCATCAAACGCGCCTACCGCAAGCTGATGAGCGAACACCATCCGGATAAGCTGGTGGCGAAAGGCTTGCCGCCGGAGATGATGGAAATGGCCAAGCAGAAAGCGCAGGAGATCCAGGCGGCGTACGACCTGATCAAACGCGAGAAAGGTTTTAAATAAGCGATGAAAGCGGGCCCGGCATGCCGGGCCCGTTTAACATGGGGTTCAGAAATCCGGCTCGGCGCGAAAGTGCATCGGCGTCTGGAAGGCGGGGTGGGTGATGCGCAACTCCTGCGCGTGCAGCTGCAGCCGCGGCGCCATCGCTTTGGCTTCCGGCGGGGCGTAGAAACCGTCGCCGAGGATCGGGTGTCCCAGCGCCAGCATGTGCACCCGCAGCTGGTGCGAGCGGCCGGTGATCGGCGTCAGCTTCACGCGGGTGCTGCCGTCGGCGTCGCGCGACAGCACCCGATATTCCGTCTGCGCCGCTTTGCCGGTGTCGAAACACACTTTTTGCAGCGGCCGGTTCGGCCAGTCGCAGATCAGCGGCAAATCCACTAACCCTTCATCATGCGCCATATGTCCCCAAACGCGGGCGATATAGGATTTCTTCGGTTCGCGTTCGCGAAATTGACGCTTCAGCTCACGCTCGGCGGCCTTGTTGAGCGCCACCACGATCACCCCGCTGGTGGCCATATCCAGCCGGTGCACTGATTCGGCGGCCGGATGATCGGCCTGAATGCGGGTCATCAGGCTGTCTTTGTTTTCCGGGGCGCGGCCGGGTACCGACAGCAAGCCGCTGGGCTTGTTGACCACCATGATGTGTTCATCCTGATACAGGATGTGCAGCGGGTCCTGCGGGGGATTGTAGGGTTCCATCTTGGCTCCGCGAAAAGGGCCGAACGGGGAGACGGTGGCCTCCCCGCATCGCGCCGGTTATTGGTGGGTGACCACCACCAGTCGAATGGCGTCGAGACGCCAGCCGGCTTCATTGAGGTTGGCCAGCACCTGACGGCGGTTGAACTCCAGCGTCTCGACTTCGTCGTCGCGGATGTTCGGGTTGACCGCCTTCAGCGCTTCCAGACGCGCCAGCTCGGCGCTCAGCTTGTCGTCCGCCTCTTGCTTCGCCTGTTCGATAAGCTGGCGCGCCTGCGCTTCCACCAGGCTTTCCGCCTGCTGCAGCATGGCGTGCACGTCTTGTTGCACGGCATTGACCAGCTTGCTGGAGGTGTGGCGGTTGACCGCGTTCAACTGACGGTTGAAGCTTTCGAACTCGACCTGCGCCGCCAGGTTGGTGCCCTTGCGATCCATCAGCATGCGGATCGGCGTCGGTGGCAGGAAGCGGGTCAGCTGCAGGTGTTTCGGCGCCTGGGCCTCCACCACATAGACCAGTTCAACCAGCAGGGTGCCAACCGGCAGCGCTTTGTTTTTCAACAGGGACACCGCGCAGCTGCCGGTATCGCCGGACAGGATCAGATCCAGGCCATTGCGGATGATCGGGTGCTCCCAGCTGACGAACTGCGCGTCTTCGCGCGACAACGCCTGATCGCGGTCGAAGGTCACGGTGCAGCCGTCCTGCGGCAGGCCCGGGAAGTCCGGCACCAGCATATGGTCGGACGGCGTCAGCACGATCAGGCTGTCGCTGCGGTCTTCCTGATTGATGCCGACAATGTCGAACAGGTTGAGCGCGAAGCCTACCAGGTTGACGTCGTTATCCTGCTCGGCGATGGCGGCGGCCAGCGCCTGGGCTTTGTCGCCGCCGTTGGAGTGCATCTCCAGCAGGCGGTCGCGGCCCTGTTCCAGTTGCGCTTTCAACTGATCGTGCTGCTGGCGGCAGGCGTGGATGAATTCGTCGAAGCCTTCTTGTTCAGTCGGCGCGGCCAGATAGCCGATCAACTGCTCGTAGCAGCTGTCGTAGATGGTGCGGCCGGTTGGGCAGGTGTGTTCGAAGGCGTCCAGCCCCTCGTGGAACCAACGGCCCAGCACCGCCTGCGCGGTGTGCTCCAGGTAAGGCACCATGATCTGGATATCGTGCATTTGGCCGATACGGTCCAGACGGCCGATACGCTGTTCCAGCAGATCCGGGTTGAACGGCAGATCGAACATCACCAGCTGGCTGGCGAACTGGAAGTTGCGGCCTTCGGAGCCGATCTCGGAACACAGCAGCACCTGCGCGCCTTCCTCTTCGGAGGCGAAGTAGGCGGCGGC
The DNA here is from genome assembly GCF_037027545.1 of Serratia sp. 201. Lineage (NCBI taxonomy): Bacteria > Pseudomonadati > Pseudomonadota > Gammaproteobacteria > Enterobacterales > Yersiniaceae > Serratia > Serratia sp. 201. The sequence goes on from NZ_JAXCHC010000004.1 coordinate 454,634, forward strand.
GCGGTCGCGCTCGATGATCGACAGCCCTTCGTGGAACACCGCGGCGCGGATCGCTTCACGTTCGCGCAGCACCTGCTCCAGCTGCAGCGCGGTGTCGGCTTTGGCGCAGATCACCAGCACTTTTTCGTTACGGTTGGCCAGCAGGTAGTCCAGCAACCATTCGACGCGCGGGTCGAAGTTCCACCAGGTGGCGTTTTCGCCTTCGAATTCCTGGTAGATCTGCTCCGGGTACAGCATATCGCGCGCGCGCGCTTCGACGGACTTCTTGGCGCCCATGATGCCGGAGACTTTGATCGCGGTCTGATACTGGGTCGGCAACGGCAGCTTGATCTGGTGCAGGTTGCGGTGCGGGAAGCCCTTCACGCCGTTACGGGTGTTGCGGAACAGCACGCGGCTGGTGCCGTGGCGATCCATCAGCATGGAAACCAGCTCCTGACGCGCCTGCTCGGCGTTGTCGCCTTCGCTGTTGGCCGCTTTGAGCAAAGGTTCGATGTCCTGTTCGTCGATCAGCTCGCCCAGCAGGTTCAGCTTGTCGTCGGCCAGGCGTTCACCGCTCAGCAGCAGGGTGACGGCGTCGGCCACCGGACGGTATTTCTGCTGTTCGGCGACGAACTCGCCGTAGTCGTGGAAACGGTTCGGATCGAGCAGGCGCAGGCGCGCAAAGTGGCTCTGTTGGCCCAGCTGCTCCGGGGTGGCGGTCAGCAGCAGCACGCCGGGGATATGCTCGGCCAGCTGTTCGATCACCTGATATTCGCGGCTCGGCGCTTCTTCACTCCAGGCCAGGTGGTGCGCTTCATCGACCACCAGCAGATCCCACTGGGCGTCCGCCAGCTCTTCCAGGCGCTGCTTGTTGCGGCGCACGAAGTCCAGCGAGCAGATCACCAGCTGTTCGGTCTCGAACGGGTTGCTGCTGTCGAGCTTAGCTTCGGCGTAGCGGCTGTCGTCGAACAGCGAGAAGTAGAGGTTGAAGCGGCGCATCATCTCCACCAGCCACTGGTGCTGCAGCGTTTCCGGCACCACGATCAGCACGCGTTCGGCGCGGCCCGCCAGCAGTTGCTGGTGGATGATCATGCCGGCTTCGATGGTTTTGCCGAGGCCGACTTCGTCCGCCAGCAGAACGCGCGGCGCATGGCGCTGGCCGACTTCATGAGCGATGTGCAGCTGGTGCGGGATCAGGCTGGCGCGCATGCCGCGCAGGCCGGCGAACGGCAGGCGATACTGCTCGCTCTGGTATTTGCGGGCGCGAAAACGCAGCGCGAAACGATCCATGCGGTCGATTTGGCCGGCGAACAGGCGATCCTGCGGCTTGCTGAAGGTCAGTTTGCTGTCCAGCAGCACTTCGCGCATCGCCACGCCGCTTTCCTGGGTGTCCAGGCGGGTGCCGATATAGGTCAACAGACCGTTTTCCTCTTTCACCTCTTCCACCTGCAGCTGCCATCCCTCGTGGCTGCTGACGGTATCGCCCGGGTTGAACATCACGCGGGTGATCGGCGAATCGTTTCTGGCATAGAGGCGGTTTTCACCGGTGGCGGGGAAAAGCAGGGTAATCATGCGCGCATCCAGCGCCACGACGGTGCCCAGTCCTAATTCGCTTTCCGTGTCGCTGATCCAGCGTTGACCAAGAGTAAAAGGCATATATTGTCGGCTCGATTCTTTGTAAGTAAGTCTTGTTACCGGGCGGGAAGGGCCGCGGCACCTGTACTGAACATCGGTTAATCCCGGTTTGTTTTAAATTTGACGGGCAATAGCCGTTCACGCCATGCAGACGTCGCGAGACGGCAGGGCTAAGCGTGGTTCAGTTTTGGGAAGGGCGCTATGGTAATGGAAGGCGGCGCGTTCGTCACCTGCAAAACCGGATGATTTTTCTTAACCTGGCGCAATCTCAAAACAGTCCCATCTGCCCGGTGACCAGCGTGGTGAAGTCGTCGTGCAAGAAAGGGAGTATAGCGTCTGCCACCGGTTGCAGCTGACGTTCGAGGTAGTGCTGATAATCGATGGGCGAATGGCGGGTTTCCAGCGGTTCCGGCCCGGCGACGGTCATCACGTAGCTGATCCAGCCGCCGTTCTGATACTGCAGCGGCCGCCCCTGACTGCGGTTGTAGTCGTCGGCGATGCGCGCGGCGCGGGCGTGCGGCGGCACGTTGCGCTGATAGTCGTCGAGCTTTCTGCGCAGCCGTTTGCGGTACACCAATTGATCGTCGAAGTCGCCGTTCAGGGTTTTGCCGACGTAGTCACGCACATAGTCCTGGTAGGGCTGTTGTTTGAAGATGCGCTGATAGAGCTGCTGCTGGAACTGCTGCGCCAGCGGCGTCCAGTCGGTGCGCACCGTTTCCAGGCCTTTGTACACCATCTCTTCCTGGCCGTCGGCGCGCGCGATCAGGCCGGCGTAGCGTTTCTTGCTGCCCTGCTCGGCGCCGCGAATGGTCGGCATCAGGAAGCGGGAATAGTGGGTTTCGAACTCCAGCTCCAGCGCGTTCTCCAGCCCGAACTGCTGCTGCAGATGCTGCTGCCACCAGGCGTTGACCCGTTGCACCAGCGCCCGGCCGATCTGCGCCGCCTGTTGCTCGTCATGCGGCTGTTTCAGCCAGACGAAGGTGGAGTCGGTGTCGCCGTAAATCACCTGATAGCCTTCGGCTTCGATCAGCTCGCGGGTTTGGCGCATGATCTCGTGGCCGCGCAGGGTGATCGACGACGCCAGCCGCGGATCGAAGAAGCGGCAGCCGCTCGATCCCAGCACGCCGTAAAGTGCGTTCATGATGATCTTCAGCGCCTGCGACAGGGGCTTGTTGTGCTGGCGTTTGGCGGCCTCGCGCCCTTGCCAGATCTGCTCGACGATCGCCGGCAGGCAGTGTTTGCTGCGCGAGAAGCGGGCGTTGCGAAAGCCGGGCACCGAGTCGGCGTCGCTGGGGTGGCGCATGCCTTCCACCAACCCGACCGGATCGATCAAGAAGGTGCGGATGATCGACGGGTACAGACTTTTATAGTCCAGCACCAGCACCGAGTCGTACAGGCCGGGCCGGGAATCCATCACAAAGCCGCCGGGGCTGTGTTCCTCCGGCTGTTCGCCGAGGTTGGGGGCGACAAAGCCCAGGCGATGCATGCGCGGCATATAGAGGTGGCTGAAGGCCGCCACCGATCCGCCGCTGCGATCGGCCGCCAGCCCGGTGACGGTGGCGCGCTCCAGCAGGAAGTTGAGCAGGTCGGCCTTGGCGAAAATCCGCGTCACCAGCTCGCAGTCTTTCAGGTTGTAGCGGGCCAGCGCCGGCTTGTCTTCGGCGAAGCGCCGGTCGATCTCCGCCATGCGCTGATAAGGGTTGTCGATCGCCTTGCCTTCGCCCAGCAGTTCCTGCGAAACGTATTCCAGGCTGAAGGAGGGAAAATTCCAGGTGGCGGATTTCAGCGCCTCGATGCCGTCGATGATCAGGCGGCCGGCGGCGGCGGCGAAAAAGTGATTCTGCTTGAAACCATGCTCGCGCCATTCCAGCAGGTTGCCGCCGCGCCCCAGCCGCAGCGGGATTTGGTAGCGCTCGGCGTGCTTTTGCAGCACCCGCAGATCGAACTGCACCAGGTTCCAGCCGATGATGGCGTCGGGATCGTGACGCTCCAGCCACGCGTTCAGTCGTTCCAGCAGTTGAGGGCGGCTGGCGCAATATTCCAGATCGAAATCCAGCGGCTCATCGCCGCCGTTGGCCGGCCCCAGCATGTAGACCTGCCGCTGGCCGCAGCCTTCCAGCGCGATGGAGTAAAGCTCGCCGTGGGCGGTGGTTTCGATATCCAGCGACACCAGTTTTAGCGTTGGGCGGTACTCCGGCGCCGGCTTCATTTGGCCGCTGAGCAACGGCCCATTGCCGTCGCCCAGGCCGTTGAACCATACCGGCGCGGTAATGAAGCGTTCCATCAGGTAGCGCTCGGGCGGGCGAATGTCGGCCTCGTAGACCGCAACGCCGCCTTCCCGCAGCAGTTTTTCCAGCTTGATGAGCTGACGGTGCTGGCGGCAGTACAGCCCCAGCATCGGGCGGTGATGAAAATCCGTCAGCGCCAGCGGTTTCAGTTCGACTTGCCGCTCTTCGCGCAGCAGCAGTTCCGCGCGCTGCCTTTGTTCGGCGGGGATAAATGCCACCGAGGTTTGCGGCGGCAGACGCAGCTGGCGCGGGCCCGCGTCGGTCGCCAGCCAAAATTCGACCTCGGTGCCGGCGGGCGTGTCGCGCCAGTGGCGAGTGAGCAGGAACCCCTGTTGCAGTGCTGTCATAACCCCTTCGTTTTCCGCCGGGCGGCGTGTGCGACGTTCAGCGTGATGTCGGTTTTGGCGCTAATATAGATAAATTACAGTATGGGTTTTTATACAGTCATTGTCCATTGCCGCGCGGCGTTGCCAAATACGCATACAATTCATCGATTGACTCGCCAGCGGCGGCGCTGGAAAATCCTCGGCCCCGTTTGGCCCGAATAATCCACAGAGGTGTAATGGAAGCCTATTTACAAGATTTGATCACCCAGTCACTGGCTTTCACTCTGATGGTCGTTCTGCTGGTCGCTTTTCTGGAGTCGTTGGCGCTGGTGGGGCTGCTGTTGCCCGGCACGGTGATGATGGCCAGCATCGGCGCGCTGATCGGCAGCGGCAAGGTGGATTTTTACTACGCCTGGGCGGCGGGCATCGTCGGCTGCCTGCTCGGCGATTGGATCTCCTATTTCGTCGGCCGCGCCTTTAAGGGGCCTTTGCATCGCTGGTCGTTTCTGAAGAAGAACAAAGCGCTGCTCGACAAAACCGAACATGCCTTGCACCAGCACAGCATGGCGACCATTTTGATCGGTCGCTTCGTTGGCCCGACGCGCCCGCTGGTGCCGATGGTGGCCGGCATGCTCGATTTGCCGCCGTACAAGTTCGCGCTGCCGAACATCATCGGTTGCCTGACCTGGCCGCCGGTCTATTTCTTCCCCGGCATTCTGGCGGGGGTGGCGATCGATATCCCCGCCGACGCCAACAGCGCGACGTTCAAGTGGCTGTTGCTCGCGGCGGCGCTGCTGGTCTGGCTGGCGGTGTGGCTAAGCTGGCGCTGGTGGCGCGAGGGCAAGCGCAGCGCCGATCGGCTGAGCCGTTGGCTGACACCGCTGCGGCTGCGCGTGGTGTGCGGATTGAGTTGGCTGGCGGCGTTGGCGGTCGGCTATTTGCTGAGCCAACAGCCGCTGATGCCGGTGTACCGGCACCTGCTGTGGAAAGTGCTGTCCGGGCAATGATTGCGGGGGCATTAGCCCCCGTTCGCCTTACTGGAAGAACGCTTCCAGCTGTTCAAATACCCGCACGTCTTCGCTGTGGCGCTTCACCCGCAGCACGTCTTCCAGCTTTTCCACCTGGCTTATCATTTGTTCCAGCCGCTGATCGTCGGCGACCAATAGCCAAATGCGGCTCTGTTGGCCGTCTTTCAACGGCAGACACAGAATGCCTTCGACGTTGAACGCGCGGCGGGCGAACAGCCCGCAAACGTGCGACATCACGCCGGGATGGTTGCGCACCGCCAGCTCCAGGATCACCTGTGGTTTATCTTGTGGTTGCAGCATGGCTTATTCTCCAATCATGTCGATGTTGGCGGCGCCCGGCGGCACCATCGGGAACACTTTTTCGTTGATATCGATCAGCGCGTGGATCAGGCAGGGACCCGGGCGCTGGATCGCCTCAGCCAGCGCCGCCTGAGGATCTTCCGCGGCGTTCAGATCGCAGGTATCCAGCCCGAATCCGGCAGCGATTTTCAGGAAGTCGGTACGCTTAGGATAGGCGGCGGCGAAGATGCGCTGTTGGTAGAACAGGGTTTGCTGCTGGTGCACCAGCCCCAGCGCCTGGTTGTTCATCAAAATGATTTTCACGTCCAGATCGTGCTCGACCGCGGTGGCCATTTCCTGAATGTTCATCATCAGGCTGCCGTCGCCGGAGAAGCACAGCACTTTACGTTCGGGCTCCGCCAACGCCGCGCCGATCGCCGCCGGCAGACCGAAGCCCATGGTGCCCAGGCCGCCCGACGTCAGCCACTGGCGCGGCCGGCTCAGCGGATAGGCCTGCGCTACCCACATCTGATGCTGACCCACGTCGGTGGTGATGATGGCGCTGTCGTCCACGCAGCGCGCGGCGGCCAGCACCAGGCCGTAATGGCTCAGCGGATCGTCGGCGTTCGGCATGTTGAACGGGAATTCGCGCTTCAGATCGTTGACGGTGTTCAGCCACGCGCTGCGCGGTTGCGTGTCGATCTGCGGCAGCAGCTGTTGCAGCACCTGGCCGACGTCGGCATGGATCGCCACGTTGGCCTGTTTGACCTTGCCCAGCTCGGCGCGGTCGATATCCACATGAATGATGGCGGCGTTAGGGCAGAACTGCTCGGTTTTGCCGATTGCCCGATCGTCGAAGCGCGCGCCCAGCACGATCAGCAGATCGGCCTCCTGCAGAATGAAGTTGGTGCTGCGCGCGGCGTGCATGCCCAGCATGCCCAGTGACAGCGGGTGTTCCACCGGCATCGCGCCCAGCGCCATCAGCGTCATGGTGGTGGGCAGACCGGCGCGCTCGGCCAGCTCCAGCGCCTGCCGGTGAGCGTCGGCGCAGATGATGCCGCCGCCCAGGTAGAGGATGGGGCGTTTCGCCTGATTGATCATCGCGGCGGCCTGCGAAACCAGCGCCGGATCGAAGCTCGGGGCGGCGTCCGGCACGGCGATCGGCGGCAGCTCTTCCAGGGTGATGGTGGCGGTTTGCACGTCTTTCGGCACATCGATCCAGACCGGGCCGGGACGGCCGGACTCGGCGATGCGGAACGCGTCGCCAATCACCTGCGGCAGCTCGCGGATATCGCGCACCAGATGGTTGTGCTTGGTGATCGGGATGGAAATGCCGTAGGTGTCCACTTCCTGGAAGGCGTCGGTGCCGATCATCGAGGAAGGCACCTGCCCGGTGATGCACACCAGCGGAATGGAGTCGAGCTTGGCGTCGGCGATGGCGGTGACCAGGTTGGTGGCGCCCGGCCCGCTGGAGGCGATGCACACCGCCGCCTTGCCGTTGGCGCGCGCCATGCCTTGCGCCATAAAGCCCGCGCCCTGTTCGTGGCGCGCCAGCACGTGGTGAATGCGGGTGCTTTGGCTCAGCGCGTCATACAGCGGCAGCGCCGCACCGCCGGGGATGCCGGCGACGGTGGTGATGCCCTGACGCTCCAGCAAATGAACGATCAATTGTGCGCCGGTGAAGCGGGTACTCGGTTGAGGCGTGCCCGAAGTTGCCATGTTCCTGTCCTTTCTCAAGGCCGGTGAGCTTTGCTGGGCAGGGTGCTAAAACAAGAAACCCCGCCCGGTTTGCGCCGGCGGGGTTTGGGAATCGATGCGTTGATTCGGACCCTACGGCGCATTGCCGACGACCACCACCACACGCACGACGACCACCGCGGCTGGTAGCGCGGTAACTAGTAGGGTCGAAGTCAGCGAGGATGCGATCACAGGGAACCTTATCATCAGTAAAAAAAGTCAGGTTTTTATAAAAACACAGGCGCAAAATTCGCACAACAGGTTTATTGGCGCAGCATAAAAAACGCGCGTCAGATCACGCTTTACCCGAAATGCCCAGCACGCGCGCTTCCGGTGCGCTGCCGTCCAGCAGGGCCTGCGTCGGGCCGTCGTAGTAGATGCGGCCGTCGACCACCAGCAGCGTGCGCGGTGCGATGCGTGCGGCGTCGTCGAGATTGTGCGACACCATCAGCAGCGTCAGATTACGCTGTTCGCACACCGTCTGCAGCAGCTGCAACATCTCGTTGCGCAGCGCCGGATCGAGCGCCGAGAAGGGCTCGTCGAGCAGCAGGATCGGCCGTTGGCGAATCAAACAGCGCGCCAGCGCGGCGCGCTGACGCTGGCCGCCGGAAAGCTGCGACGGCAGGCGCTCCAGGTGTTCCTCCAGGCCGACCTGACGGGCGATATGTGCCCGCTGTTGGCGCTGCTGTTCAGTCAGGCGCAGGCCGGGATCCAATCCCAGCCCGATGTTCTGCGCCACCGTCAGGTGCGCGAACAGGTTGTTCTCCTGAAACAGCATCGACACCGGCCGTTTGGCCGGCGGCGTGGCGGTATGATCTTCGCCGTTCAGCAGCAGCCGGCCGCTGGCCGCCGGCAGAAAACCGGCGATCAGGCTCAGCAGGGTGCTTTTACCGGCGCCGCTGGGGCCGAGCACCGCGACGCGCTCGCCCGGCTGGATGCGCAGATCAAAGCGCATCGGCAGGTGTTCATACAGGTAGGTCAGTTTTTCAAGCGTCAGCATGGCGCCCCGGTAAGCGTTCGATCAGGGTAAACAGCAGGAAGCACAGCAGCAGCAGCAGCAGCGCGGTCACCGCCCCGTCGTTGCTGCGGTAGGCGCCAATCTGCTGATACAGGTAAAAAGGCAGGGTACGGAAATGCTCATTGCCAAACAAGGCGACCACGCCGAAATCGCCGATCGACAGCACGCAGGCGAAGGCCAGCGCCTGCGCCAGCGGGCGGCGCAGCGCGCGCAGTTCGATCAGCCGCAGCCGCTGCCAGCCGCGGATATCCAGCGACAGGCACAGCGGGTTGTAACGTTCGGCGAGGTCGCGCATCGGGTTCTCCAACACCTTCAGCGCATAGGGCACCGCCATCAGCGCATTGGTGAGGATCACCAGCGCATAGGGCGACTGCGGCAGCCCGATCGTATCGCTCAGCAGCAGGAAGAAGCCAGTGGCCAGCACGATGCCCGGCATCGCTAGGATCACCATGCCGCTCAGCTCCAGCGCCTGGCCGCCGCGCAGTTGCTGTCGCAGCTTCAGCTCGCGGCTGCTCCACAGCAGCATCATCGTGAGCGCCACGCACAATAGCCCGGCGCCGAGGGCGATGCGCAGCGACGTGAACAGCGCCTGCCACAGCACCGGCTGGCGCAGCACGCTGACGACGGCCTGATTGGCGCCGTCGGCAATCACCGCCAGCAGGGGCGGCAGCAGCAGCAGCAGCGCGGCGGCGATCAGCAGAAAATCGCTGATGCGCCGCCACCGGCTGTCTTCCGGGTTGCGCCAGCGCTGGGCGTGGGTATGGCCCACCGGCAGCACCTGGCTCAGGCGCTGGCTGATCAACACCAGCCCCAGACAACAGCTTAACTGGATCAGCGCCAGCATGGCGGCGCGGCCCAGATCGTAGTCGTAACTCAGCGCCTGGTAGATCGCCAGTTCGATGGTGGTGGCCTGCGGTCCACCGCCCAGCGACAGCACGGTGGCGAAGCTGGCGAAACACAGCATGAAGATCAACGCGCCGCTCGGCAGGATCTGGCGGCGCAGCGCCGGCCATTCGACGAAGCGGAACTGCTGCCAGCCGCTCATACCCAGTTGGGCGGCCAGTTGGCGCTGCTCCACCGGAATGTTCTCCAGCGCCTGCAGCAACAGGCGGGCGGCCAGTGGCAGGTTAAAGAACAGGTGTGCCAGCAGAATGCCCTGCAGCCCGTAGGGCGAGAAGCCATATTCGACGCCCAGCCAGCCGCACAGCGTCGCCAGCCAGCCCTGGCGCCCATAGACGCTGAGCAGGCCGAACACCGCCACCAGCACCGGCAGCACCAGCGTCATGGCGCACAGCCGCAGCAACAGCTGCCGGCCGGGGAAACGGCGGCGATAGAGCGCGCGCGCCAGCAGAACGGCGGGCAGCACCGAAATCAGCGCTGACAGCAGCGCCTGCCAGAAGGTGAAGCGCACCACGTGCCACAGGTAGCTGTCCTGCCACAGGCCGCGCCAGTCGCTGTCCGGCGCATGGCGCCACAGCGAGCCCATCGCCAGTGCGGCGACCAGCAGGATCACGCCGGCGGCCAGCAGCCCCGGCCAGAGCCAGCGGGGGATCAGCGGCTGACGGCGGTTTGCCATGCCCGGATCCAACCGCCGCGTTGTGTGGCCACCTCTTCGGCGCTGTATTGCAGCGCGGTCTGCGGCACGTTCATCTGCTCAAAGCCGACGGGCAGCGGGGTGTTGATCACCGGATACATCCAGTTGCCGGTCGGGATGGTGTTCTGGAACGCCGGCGTCACCATGAACCGCATGAAACGCTCGGCCAGCTCAGGCTGTTTGGCGGCCTTCAGCTTGCCCGCCACTTCCACCTGCAAGTAGTGGCCTTCGCTGAACGTGGCGGCGGCGTAAAGGTCTTTTTTCTCTGCGATCAGGTGATAGGCGGGAGAAGTGGTGTAGCTGAGCACCAGATCGCCTTCGCCTTTTAGGAACAGGCCGTAGGCCTCGCTCCAACCTTTGGTGACAGTGACGGTCTTCTTCGCCAACTGCTGCCAGGCGGCCGGCGCCTTGTCGCCATACACTTTTTGCATCCACAGCAGCAGGCCGAGGCCCGGCGTGCTGGTGCGCGGATCTTCGTAAATCACCTTCCAGTCGCGATCGCTGCTGATCAGCTCCTGCAGGCTTTTCGGTGGATTCTTCAGTTTTTCTTTGTTGTAGACGAAGGCGAAGTACCCGTAGTCGTAAGGCACGAAGGTCGTATCCTGCCAGCCGCCCGGCACCGTCAGTTTGGCGGTGTCGACGCCGCTCGGCGCGAACAGGCCGGTTTGCTGCGCCGCCTGCAACAGGTTGTTGTCCAGCCCCAGCACCACGTCGGCGGCGCTGTTCTTGCCTTCCATGCGCAGGCGGTTGAGCAGTGAGACGCCGTCTTCCAGCGCCACGAACTTCAGCTCACAGTCGCACTCGGCTTCGAAGGCTTTTTTTACCGCCGGGCCAGGGCCCCAGTCGGCGGCAAAGGAATCGTAGGTGTAAACCGTCAGCGTCGGCTTGGCGAACACCGGCGCGGCGCATAGCAGCAATAAGCAGGGCAGATATTTTTTGACCACGTTGCACTCCTGAAAAATAAGGGGGCAAGGGTATCTGAGGGGGCGAGGCGGCGTCGCCGGTTCGCTGGGCTCAAATCCCTCCGCCGGTATTGACCGGATCAGGTTCGACGGGTGTGCTCTCAGCGGAAAATCGGGCTTATGCACACGGCCCGACTCACCGCACCCCGTTGAGACGGCGCTATTGTAAAGATTAACCGACCCGGGCGAAAGGCGCTTATGCCTCCGGCGGGGCAAACCAGGCTGACTTGAAGTCGAACCAGCCGAGGGTGTTCATTCGCACGCCGCGCATGCTGCGCTGGCCGTGCAGCTGCAGCCAGTGGTGGAACAGCGGATGTAGCTGGTGGTTGCTGACTAGCCGCTGGCAAAACTCCGCCAGCGGCAAGCGGTTGGCGCGCCATAACTCCGCGTCCTGCGCCAGATCCTCGTTCATGCAGTGCTGCATCAGCGGCAGTTCGTACAGCGTGGCGAACAGCGAAAACTCCAGCGGCAGATAGAAGTTGGCGCTGCCGAGCCACAGATCGCTGCGCGCGTCGCCCTGGTGCCAGGTGGCGTAATCCACGCTTTGTACGATCAGGCGGATGCCGTGCTGCGCCAACAGCGGTTCGATCGCCTGGCGAATGGCGTGAAACTCCGAATGCTCATTGAAGTGGGTCATCGTCAGTTCAGTCAGCCCCGCCGGTTTGGGTTGCTGCGCCAGCGTGCGGTTGTGGTGCCAGCGCGGCAGCAGGCCGTATGCCGGCGACCAATAGCGCTGGTAGAGCGGCCCGGCGTGGCTCAGCAATGAAATGGGGTTGATCAATTCGCACAGCCAGCTGCGAATGGCGGGGTCGGCGGCCAGCGGGGAACGCTGATCGAACAGCAAGAAATAACAGCCCTCTTCCAGTCGGCTTTCCAGTTCGTTTTTGCCGGTTTCATCGCCCTGCAGCTGCACGCCGGAGTGCACCAGCTCTTCGGAGAACTCCGGCAGCACCCAGATGTTCACCTCGTCGATCAGCGCCCGGTAGCCGAAATAGTCGTCGAAGGCGTGGATCTTCATCTGGCTGGGAAGATTGCGCACCACGCGGTAGGGGCCGGTGCCGACCGGATGGCGGGCAAAGTCCGGCAGTTCGCGCCATTCGCGCGGCAGGATCATGGCCTGCACGCTGCCCAGCAGCCAGGGTAGCCAGTGGTCGGGGCTGCGCAGATGCACGTCGATAACGAACGGCGTCGGCGAGGTGACGCTTTCGATATGTGAGAACAGCGGTTGCGAGGTCAGACGCGAGAGGGAAGTGATGACGTCTGCCATCTCCAGCTCGCGGCCGTGATGAAAATGGATCGCCGGGCGCAGGTAAAACCGCCAGTGCAAGGGCGTCAGCGCCTGCCAATGGTGGGACAGATCGGACTCCAGTTCCCCGTTTTCCTCATTTATGCGCGTCAGGCCGTTGAAGATCTGGCGCGCCAAATGGGTTTCCGAACGCCGCAGCGCCGAGCCGGGCAGCAGGTTGTACAACTGCCGGTAGTAGAGCACCCGCAGGATGTGTTTACCCTGGCGGAAGCTGCGCCCCAGCTGCGACAGCAGCATTTGGCGCACCACGTTTTTGTCGCCCACCAGCTGCACCAACTGATCGATGCGGTCCTGCTCCAACAGCTCCTCGGCCCGCTGTTGCTGCAGCGCCAGGCCGGTGTAGTGGAAGGTTAACCGTGAACGCTTGCCGCGCCCCGACTCCGCCTGCCAGGTGAGCCAGCCTTCCCGCTGCATGGCGCTCAGCAGGGAGCGCACGTGGCGCCGCGAGCAGCTGAGCACCTCCGCCAGATCCTGCAGGGTGGTGTCGGTGGTTTCACCGTGGCAGCGCTGCCACAGGCGGATGAACTGGTGCTGCAATCTGGACGTGGACATAAAAGAGGAACGCTCCCGCCTCAACTCGTCAATTTTTCTTTCCCTATATTACGCCGATAATTTTCATCAATGAAAGGGGAGGGCGTAATCATGAAAGCTTTCTTATCCAAACAGTTCTATCAGCGCTATTTCAGCGCGGTGCGCCGTCAACGCGCCGACTGGCTGAGCGTGGTGCCCGAACAGGCGCGGCTGGCGATGCTGGCACACCTGACGCAATGGGACATCAAAGAGATGACCGATAAGCAATATCGCGAGCACCTGTAGGGGCTGCGGCAACAAGTTTCTGAGTAATGGTGCTGTTTCACCAGCCAGTGGGGCAACCCACTGGTTTTTTTATGCATGGACATGGCGATGCGCTTGCATTTTTCTTGCCGTGGCCTAAGGTTCTTTCTTCTGCTTTGAGGTCAGGGAAGACGATATGCAACGCCTGAGCCGGTTGTCACTGCGCATTAACCCCATCTTTGCCGCATTCCTACTGATCGCTTTTCTCTCCGGCATCGCCGGCGCATTGCTGACGCCGACGCTCAGCCTGTTTCTGACCACCGAAGTTAAGGTGCGGCCGCTGTGGGTCGGGCTGTTTTACACCGCCAACGCGGTGGCCGGCATCGTCGTCAGCTTCCTGCTGGCCAAACGTTCCGACACCCGCGGCGATCGCCGCAGGCTGATCCTGCTGTGCTGCCTGATGGCGGTCGGTAACTGCCTGTTGTTCGCCTTTAACCGCGACTACCTGACGCTGATCACCGCCGGGGTGCTGATGTCCGCCGTTGCCAACACCGCCATGCCGCAGATCTTCGCGCTGGCGCGGGAATATGCCGATAGCGAGGCGCGTGAAGTGGTGATGTTCAGCTCGGTGATGCGCGCCCAGCTTTCGCTGGCGTGGGTGATCGGCCCGCCGCTGTCGTTTGCGTTGGCGCTGAACTACGGATTCACCGTGATGTTCCTGATTGCCGCCGTCACCTTCGCGGTTTGCGTGCTGCTGGTGGGGTTTATGCTGCCTTCGGTGCCGCGCGCGGCGGAAAATGAGGGGCTGCAGGGTGGGGTGTCTGCGCCGATCGCGCCCGCCAGTGCCTGGCGCAATCGCGACGTGCGGCTGCTGTTCATCGCCTCAATGCTGATGTGGACCTGCAACACCTTGTATATCATCGATATGCCGCTGTATATCACCGCCGATCTCGGCCTGCCGGAAGGGTTGGCCGGGGTGTTGATGGGTACCGCCGCCGGGCTGGAGATCCCGGCGATGCTGCTGGCCGGTTACTACGTCAAACGTTTCGGCAAGCGCAACATGATGCTGCTGGCGGTGGTGGCAGGCGTGCTGTTTTACCTCGGGCTGACGGTACTGGAGAGCAAGCCGGCCCTGATCGCGCTGCAGCTGCTCAACGCGGTGTTTATCGGTATCGTCGCCGGTATCGGCATGCTCTATTTTCAGGATTTGATGCCGGGCCGACCGGGCGCCGCCACCACGCTGTTCACCAACAGTATCTCGACCGGGGTGATCCTGGCCGGGGTGCTGCAGGGCGCACTGGTGGAGAACCTCGGTCATGGCTCGGTGTATTGGATGGCGGCGCTGTTGGCGCTGGCGGCGCTCGGGATGAGCGCCAAAGTGCGTGAAGTGTGAGGTTAAACGACGGCATTCTTGATGCAAGTCATTGAGAAGGCTGAAGCGGACGCCCAAGCTGAAGGCATATGGAGCGCGATCGTTGCGCCCACGCCCGTCTCGCTATTGAGATGCCGCCTTGTTGTTTAGAACAGTGGGAACGTTATGGATAAACTCACACCGCTCAAACCGCTTCCTTCCCTGTGCGCCCTCGCCGCCACGCTGATTATCTGGTTCCTCATTCCCGTACCGGAGGGCGTTGCGCCCAACGCCTGGCAGCTGCTGGCGCTGTTTATCGGCACCATCATCGCCATTATCGGCAAAGCGATGCCGATTGGCGCGGTCTCAGTGATCGCCATCGCCCTGGTGGCGGTGACCGGCGTCACCAATCCCGGCAAGCCGGGCGCCGCGCTGGACGATGCACTCAGCGGTTTTTCCAACCAGCTGATCTGGCTGATCGGCTTTTCGATCATGATCTCCCTCAGCCTGAACAAAACCGGGCTGGGCGCGCGCATCGGCTACTATTTTATTTCGCTGTTCGGCAAAAAAACGCTGGGCATCGCCTATGCGCTGACGCTGGCGGAAACCACGCTGGCGCCGGTGACGCCGAGCAACACCGCGCGCGGCGGCGGCATCATTCACCCGATCATGAAATCGATCGCCGACAGTTTCGGTTCAAAACCGGAGCTCAATACCTCCGGCAAGATCGGCCGCTACCTGTCGCTGGTGAACTACAACATCAACCCGGTCACCTCGGCGATGTTTATCACCGCCACTGCGCCTAACCCATTGATCGTCAGCCTGATCGCCAAAGGCACCCATGGCAGCTTCGAGCTGTCCTGGTCGATGTGGGCGATTGCCGCCCTGGTCCCGGGGCTGTGTTCGCTGCTCGTGATGCCGCTGGTCATCTACCTGTTGTATCCGCCGGAGGTGAAAAGCACCCCGGACGCGCCGCGCTTCGCGCGCGAAAAACTGCAGGCGTTGGGGCCGGTGACGCTGCCGGAAAAAATTACCCTCGGGGTGTTCGCGCTGTTGCTGATACTGTGGGCCGGCATTCCGGCGATGATCTTCGGCCCGGCGCTGGCGGTCAATCCCACCACCGCGGCGCTGATCGGCTTGGCGGTGCTGCTGGCCACCGGCGTGCTGAGCTGGGAGGATGTGCTGAAGCATAAAGGGGCCTGGGACACCGTGGTGTGGTTCTCGGCGCTGGTGATGATGGCCAGTTTCCTCGGCAAGCTGGGGCTGATCGGCTGGCTGTCGCAGACCGTGGGCAACGGCATTGACCATATGGGTATGAGCTGGGTGGGCGGTACGATCTTGCTGACTCTCATCTACTTGTATTCGCACTATTTCTTCGCCAGCACCACCGCGCACGTGACGGCGATGTTCGCCGCCTTCTTCGCCGCCGGCATCGCGCTTGGCGCGCCACCGGCGCTGCTGGGCCTGATCCTGGCGTTTTCTTCTTCGCTGATGATGTCGCTGACGCATTACGGCACCGGCACCGCGCCGATCATCTTTGGCTCCGGCTATGTGACGCTGGGAGAATGGTGGAAAGCGGGATGGGTGATGAGTGTGGTTAACCTGCTGATCTGGATGCTGATCGGCGGGGCGTGGTGGAAGCTGCTGGGCTACTGGTGAGGAAAAAATTCACCCGCCGGGCGGCGGGTGAAGGGGATTAATTCAGAAACGCCGGCTGCTGCGCTTCGTAGCGGGAGATGTCCGCTTCGTGCTGCAGCGTCAGGCCGATGCTGTCCAGCCCGTTGATCATGCAGTGGCGGCGGAAGCTGTCGATTTCGAACGGATAGCTTTTGCCGCCGGCGTTGACCGTCTGGTTCTCCAGATCCACCACGAACTCCGTCCCTTCGTTGGCGTCTACCAGTTTGAACAGTTCATCCACCTGCTGCTCGCTCAGCGTTACCGGCAACAGCTGGTTGTTAAATGAGTTGCCGTAGAAGATATCGGCGAAGCTCGGCGCGATCACCACTTTGAACCCGTAGTCGGTCAGCGCCCAAGGGGCGTGTTCGCGCGAGGAGCCGCAGCCGAAGTTCTCCCGCGCCAACAGGATGCTGGCGCCTTTATAGCGCGGTTTGTTCAGCACGAACGCCGGGTTCGGTTGCTGGCCGGCATCGTCGAGGAAGCGCCAGTCGTTGAACAGATGCTGGCCGAAACCGGTGCGGGTGACCTTCTGTAAGAACTGCTTGGGAATAATGGCGTCGGTGTCGACGTTGGCCGCATCCAAAGGCACCACTAAGCCGGTATGTTGAGTAAATTTAGCCACGTTAGCCCCTTAGTGAATATCACGGATGTCGGCGAAGTGACCGGCGACGGCGGCCGCGGCGGCCATCGCCGGGCTGACCAGGTGGGTGCGCCCACCGCGGCCCTGACGCCCTTCAAAATTACGGTTGCTGGTGGATGCGCAGCGCTCGCCCGGATTCAGACGGTCGTTGTTCATCGCCAGACACATTGAGCAACCCGGCAAACGCCATTCGAAACCGGCTTCGATAAAGATTTTGTCCAACCCTTCGGCTTCCGCCTGGGCCTTCACCGGGCCGGATCCCGGCACCACGATGGCCTGCACGCCGCTGGCGACCTTGCGCCCTTTGGCGATCGCCGCCGCCGCGCGCAGATCTTCGATGCGGGAGTTGGTGCAGGAGCCGATGAACACTTTGTCGATCGGCACGTCGGTCAATTTGATGCCCGGCTTCAAATCCATGTAGGCCAGCGCTTTCTCGGCGGAGGCGCGCTCGACCGGATCGTTGAACGATTCCGGCGCCGGGATCGCCTGATTGACGGCGATCACCTGGCCGGGGTTGGTGCCCCAGGTGACCTGCGGCGCGATCTCTTCGGCGCGCAGCGTCACCACGGTATCGAACTGGGCGTCGGCGTCGGACTTCAACGTGCGCCAGTAAGCGACCGCCTGCTCCCAGTTTTCGCCGGTTGGCGCGAACTGGCGCCCCTTCAGGTAGGCGAAGGTGGTGTCGTCCGGCGCCACTAAGCCGGCTTTGGCGCCCATTTCGATCGCCATGTTGCACAGGGTCATGCGGCCTTCCATGCTCAACGCTTCGATCGCCTTGCCGCAGAACTCCACCACGTGGCCGGTGCCGCCGGCGCTGCCGGTTTTGCCGATCACCGCCAGCACGATGTCTTTGGCGGTGATGCCCTCGGCGGCGTCGCCGGTGACTTCAATCTTCATGGTTTTGGCCCGGCCCTGCTTCAGAGTCTGGGTCGCCAGCACGTGTTCCACTTCGGAGGTGCCGATGCCGAACGCCAGCGAGCCGAAAGCGCCGTGGGTGGCGGTGTGCGAGTCGCCGCAGACGATGGTCATGCCCGGCAGCGTCATGCCTTGCTCAGGCCCGATCACGTGCACGATGCCCTGGAAGGGGTGATTCAGGTCATACAACGAAACACCGAATTCCGCGCAGTTCTTGATCAACTCCTGCATCTGGATACGTGCCATCTCGCCGCTGGCGTTGATGTCTTTGGTCTGGGTCGACACGTTGTGATCCATGGTGGCGAAGGTTTTGCCGGGCTGGCGTACCTTGCGGCCCATGGCGCGCAGGCCGTCGAACGCCTGCGGCGAGGTGACTTCGTGCACCAGGTGACGGTCGATATACAGCAACGGCGTTTCGTTCGGCGCTTCGTACACCACGTGGGCGTCGTACAGCTTCTGATATAAGGTCTTGGCCATGTTATGCCCCCTGAGCTACAAAGCGAGCGATGATGTCGCCCATTTCATCGGTGCTGACGGCTTTGCCGTCACCGGCCAGATCGGCGGTGCGGTAGCCCTGTTCCAACGCCTGGTTGATGGCGCGCTCCACGGCGTCGGCCGCTTCATCGGCGCCCAGGCTGTAACGCAGCAGCAGGGTGGCGGACAGGATCTGCGCAATTGGGTTGGCGATGCCTTTGCCTGCAATATCCGGCGCGGAACCGCCCGCCGGTTCGTACAGGCCGAAGCCTTGCTCGTTCAGGCTGGCGGATGGCAACATGCCCATCGAGCCGGTGATCATCGCGCATTCGTCGGACAGGATGTCGCCGAACAGGTTGGAGCACAGCAGCACGTCGAATTGGGACGGATCCTTGATCAGCTGCATGGTGGCGTTGTCGATATACATGTGCGACAGCGACACGTCCGGGTAATCCTTGGCAACCTGATTGACCACTTCACGCCACAGGATGGAGCTTTGCAGTACGTTGGCCTTGTCGATCGACGTCACCTTGTGGCGGCGCTTGCGGGCGGATTCGAAGGCGATGCGTGCGATGCGTTCAATCTCGAAACGGTGATACACCTCGGTATCGAAAGCGCGCTCCTGCATGCCCTGGCCTTCGCGGCCCTTCGGTTGGCCAAAGTAGATGCCACCGGTCAGTTCGCGCACGCACAGAATGTCGAAGCCGCGGGCGGCGATGTCGGCGCGCAGCGGGCAGAATGCCTCCAGCCCTTGATACAGGCGGGCCGGGCGCAGGTTGCTGAACAGTTTGAAGTGCTTGCGCAGCGGCAACAGCGCGCCGCGTTCCGGCTGCTCGGCCGGCGGCAGGTGTTCCCATTTCGGGCCGCCCACCGAGCCGAACAGGATGGCGTCGGCCTGCTCGCAGCCGGCGACGGTCGCCGCCGGCAACGGGCTGCCGTGGCGATCGATGGCGATGCCGCCGACGTCGTACTCGGCGGTGGTGATGCGAATATCAAAGCGTTGACGCACCGCGTCCAATACTTTGCGCGCCTGAGCCATTACTTCCGGGCCGATGCCGTCTCCGGGCAAGACGGCAATGTGATAAGTCTTCGTCATGTTCACACCGTTTCCTGATTATTTTGATGTTTGTTTTGCTGCAGGCGCTGCTTTTCTTTTTCTACCTGCTGTGAGCGCCAAATATTGTTCAACACGTGCACCATTGCCTTGGCAGAGGATTCGACGATGTCGGTCGCCAGGCCTACGCCGTGGAAGCGGCGGCCGTTGTAAGAGACGACGATATCCACCTGGCCCAGCGCGTCGCGGCCATGGCCCTTGGCGGTCAACTGGTACTTCACCAGTTCGATCGGGTAATCGGTGATGCGATTGATCGCCTGATAGACCGCATCGACCGGGCCGTTGCCGGTGGCGGCTTCGGCTTTCTCTTCGCCGCCGCAGATCAGTTTCACCGAGGCGGTGGCCATGATGCTGCTGCCGGACTGCACGCTGAAGTAGCCCAGGCTGAAGTGCTCCGGCTCTTCCTGCTGTTTATTGATGAAGGCCAGCGCCTCCAGGTCATAGTCGAACACCTGGCCTTTTTTGTCGGCCAGCTTCAGGAAGGCGGCATACAGGGTATCCAGGTTGTAGTCCTGCTCCTGGTAGCCCATCTCTTCCATGCGGTGTTTCACCGCCGCGCGGCCGGAGCGGGAGGTCAGGTTCAACTGCACGTCCTTCAGGCCGATCGACTGCGGGGTCATGATTTCGTAGTTTTCGCGGTTCTTCAGCACGCCGTCCTGGTGAATGCCGGAGGAGTGGGCGAAGGCGTTGGAGCCGACGATCGCCTTGTTGGCCGGAATCGGCATGTTGCACAGCTGGCTGACGATCTGGCTGGTGCGGAAGATTTCCTGATGATTGATGTTGGTGTGCACGTTCATGATGTCCTGGCGCACTTTAATCGCCATGATCACCTCTTCCAGTGAACAGTTGCCGGCGCGCTCACCGATGCCGTTCAGGGTGCCTTCCACCTGACGGGCGCCGGCCTGGACCGCGGCAATGGAGTTGCCGACCGCCATGCCCAAATCGTCGTGGCAGTGTACGGAAATGATGGCTTTGTCGATGTTCGGCACGCGGTCATACAAGGTGGTGATGATGCCGCCGAACTGGTTCGGCGTGGTGTAGCCGACGGTGTCCGGAATATTGATGGTGGTGGCGCCGGCGTTGATGGCGGCTTCGACCACGCGGCACAGATTGTCGATCGGCGTGCGGCCGGCGTCTTCACAGGAGAACTCTACGTCGTCGGTGTAGTTGCGGGCGCGTTTGACCGAGCGCACCGCCATCTCCAACACTTCGTCGAACGAGCGCTTCAGCTTCGATTCGATATGCAGGGTGGAGGTGGCCAGGAACACGTGGATGCGGAACGCTTCAGCGACGCGCAGCGCTTCGGCGGCCACGTCGATGTCTTTGTCCACGCAGCGGGCCAGGCCGCAGACGCGACTGTTCTTGATCTGGCGCGCGATGGTTTGCACCGATTCGAAGTCGCCCGGCGAAGAGACCGGGAAGCCGACTTCCATCACGTCAACGCCCATTCTTTCCAGCGCCAGCGCAATCTGAATCTTCTCTTTTACGCTCAGGCTGGCCTGCAATGCCTGTTCGCCGTCACGCAGCGTGGTATCGAAAATAATGACTTGTTGGCTCATCGGTGCATTCCTTATCGTGTTGATTTCACGCTAAGCGGGCAAAAAAAAACCCGCGCAGTAGCGCGGGTTTCTTATGGGTGATCGGCTGAGTCAGCTCCGAACTTCATCCACAGGCATACCGCGCAAACAAGATGCGTTGAGTAGTAGGCCTAGTAGACGGTGGGTACGGATCATAAGGGTTCAGCTTCTCTTAAATTGGGTGTCTGCCTAATTTGATACGTGATTGGCCTGGCGATGTCAACACCTGATTGAATGCGGGGACAATGCACCGGCTAAGTGGCCAAACAGAGGAACATTCGGTAAAAATGCGGTGCTCTAGAGAAAAAGTGGGGCGCAGTTTGCGCGTTGCTTAGCATAAACGAATCGAATAGAGACTGCGCTAATTGCTTCTGGATTTTGTTGGGTTAAGATTTGTGATGAAAATTAAGAGAGATTAATCACGGGAGGCAACAAAATAACATTTTTAATTCAAATGATTGAAATTGGATTCATATGATTAATTGATTGTTTTAGTCATAATATAACAAAATAATGCGATTTTACACAAAGTGAGCAGTGTTTTTAGATGGTTTGATTGCTTATGATGTGTTTTTATAGTTTGTCTCATACAGTGCGGTTACGTTGTTTAATTGTATTAATCATTGTTAATACCTAATTGTTGGTACCACCCAGGTAGCATTCTTCCTGCTGACGGGATAAGTGACTGACATGCATTCCATATACGACTTATATCGTGTCGATAACACGAGGTTTTTTATCGGCTCATGACGGTAATAGCAGGATTTGTCGTGCAAAGATAAGACAATGCGGCGTTTCATTGTTTTTCGAGCATAAGGATTAGATTATCTACACAGGATTTAGTGGAGTGAAATATGGCTGAATATGATTCAGAAATCGCCATGGTCAAAGAGCCGGCGGACATCCATTTGCGCAGCGTCGATCTTAATTTGCTGACGGTGTTTGACGCCGTGATGCAAATGCAAAATATTACGCGAGCCGCTAATTCGTTGGGGATGTCGCAGCCGGCGGTGAGTAACGCGGTGGCGCGCCTGAAGGTGATGTTCAACGATGAACTGTTTGTGCGCTGCGGGCGCGGGATTCAGCCCACTATGCGCGCCAGGCAGCTGTTCGGGCCGGTGCGGCAAGCGCTGCAGCTGGTGCAAAATGAGTTGCCGGGATCTGAGTTTGAGCCGCTGACCAGCACGCGAGCGTTCTCCTTGTCGCTGTGCAGCCCGCTCGATTTACGTCTGGGCGCTGGAATAATCAATCACGTCAAACAGATCGCGCCGCAGCTTAACCTGCAAATAAAGTCATACATTAACAATAATATCGAACATCAATTGCGTTATCAGGACGTCGAGTTTGTCATCGGCTACAGCCGTTTCGAGTCGGCGGAGTTTCGCAGCCTGGCAATGTTCGACGACGAATTAGTGCTGGCGGTCGCGCAGGCGCACCCGCGAATAGGGGAGGAGGTGACGCCGGAGAAAATGTTGGCCGAACAGCACGCGGCAGTTTCCCTGGAAAGTTTTGGTTCTTTCAGTAAACCTTTTTATTTAGAGGAACCGATGCTGCGCACCGTGACACAACAGTGCACGGATCTCTACAGCGTGTTGAATATGGTGTCGCAAACGGACATGGTGGCGATTGCGCCCGCCTGGCTGGTGCGGCAACAGACGGAAGCGTTGAAAATAAAGTCGGTTCCTTTATGTGGCAACGATAATAAAGCTACTTGCTATCTCTCCTGGCATGAATCCTCCGAGCGGGATAAAGGCCACCAGTGGATGAAATCCGTTCTGATTGAGGCCGGTAACCCAAAGTAACGCGATAAAAAATGGGGTCATACAAAAATAATATTCAACTGAGCGTTTTTTTCTCATGATAAAAGCTAAGAACTATCTGGGTTTTTATTAAGATGTTTCTTGGTTTTGCGGCGATAAAATAACTTATTTTCAGGGTGGGTTGGTTCGTTTACCAAAAATAATTAATATAAATTAATATTCTGATTTTTACTTTTCGGCTGGTATTTTAAACTAATTCGATGCGGCGGCCCGGATGGGCCGCGTTTTATTGCTGCCACCCAACCTTTTCCTTCCCGTTCTGTCCAACCCATGAAAGCACGAAAGCCGGCCTGAGTTTTGGCTCACACTTCTACGCTGAAATCACTTTTCCCTCTGCCTGAGAGTAGGTAGACTGCGCGGAAAAAAGTAAACACGTGTAAGCTGAGATGAGGGCCGCAAGGCGTCGTTCAGGCTTAACTGTATGATTCATTTCAGGCTTAGAGCACTATGATCACTAATCTGCTGCAATACCATCTTATCCATCGTATACAGCATCAAATCACCCATCGAGCCGATCGCACAGCTTTTCGCCAATGGTCGCCCAACGGCGAGTTTCAACTGACCTGGGGAGAGGCTGCCACCCGCATCGATCGCATTGCCGCCGGGCTGTTGGCCCTTGGGGCCGAAGTGCAAGAGCGCATAGGTATATTCGCCAATAACGGCATAGCCTGGTCGTTGGCCGATCTCGCTATCCTGCATCTGCGCGGCGTCAGCGTGCCGCTGTATTCCACCAATACGCCGGCGCAGGCGGCATTTGTCATCAACGACGCCGACATCCGTATACTGTTCGTCGGCGAGCAGGCGCAGCTTGACGCCGCCATCGCGCTGCGCGGCGTTTGCCCACAGCTGCGCCATATTATCGTGTTTGACGAGGATGCCGATCTGCGCGGCTGCGAGATCGCACAGCATCTGAGCGCCTTCGAGCGTGCCGCCGATCCGGCGGCTTTTATCGTTCAACGTCGGCAGCGCATTGAAGAGTGCGACCTTCAGGATCTCTTCACCCTGATCTATACCTCGGGCACCACCGGTGAGCCTAAGGGGGTGATGCTGGACTACCGCAATCTGGCGGCGCAGCTCTACCTGCATGATGAAAGGCTGACGGTCGGCGAAGAAGATGTGTCGCTCAGTTTCCTGCCGCTGTCGCACGTGTTCGAGCGTGCCTGGAGCTTCTTTGTGATGCATTCCGGCGCGCAGAACGTCTTCCTGCCGAACACCGACTGGGTGCGGGAAGCGATGGGGCAGGTCCGCCCGACGCTGATGTGCGCGGTACCGCGTTTCTACGAGAAGATTTTCAGCGCGGTGCATGAAAAAGTGGCGCGCGCCCCTTGGCTGCGCCGCGCGCTGTTCCACTGGGCGATCGTCTGCGGGGAGCGCAAGTTCCTTCAAGAGCGGGCCGGCAAACCGTTGGGTAAACTGTTCGAACTCTCCCATCGCTGGGCCGACAAGCTGGTATTGAGCAAGTTGCGCGGCATCCTCGGCGGCCGGGTGCGCTTTCTACCGGCGGCGGGTGCCAAGCTGGATGACAATGTGATCCTGTTCTTCCAGGCGATGGGCGTCAACATCAAGTACGGCTACGGCATGACCGAAACCTGTGCGACCGTGTCCTGCTGGGAAGAAGGGCATTTCCGTTTCGGCTCCATCGGCAAACCGCTGCCGGAGGTCGAGGTGCGCATCGGTGAAGAAAATGAAATCCAGGTGCGAGGGCCGATCGTGATGCGCGGCTATTTCAACAAGCCATTGGAAACCGCCGCGACCTTTACCGCAGACGGCTGGCTGAAAACCGGCGATGCCGGGGCGATCGATGAAGAGGGCAATCTGTTCATCACCGAGCGCCTGAAGGATTTGATGAAAACCTCCGGCGGCAAATACATCGCGCCGCAGATGCTGGAAGGTACGCTGGCGCAGGACCGTTTTATCGAACAGGTGGCGATCATCGCCGATGCGCGCAAGTTCGTTTCCGCGCTGATCGTGCCGTGCTTTGAGTCGCTGGAAGAGTACGCGAAGTCAGTCAACCTGAAGTACCAAGATCGTCTGGAACTGCTGCGCAACGGTGAAATTCTCGAGATGTTCGAAAAGCGTCTGCGCGAGATGCAAAAGGAGCTGGCGCGCTTCGAACAGGTGAAGAAGTTCACTCTGCTGCCGGCGGCCTTTTCCATGGAGCTGGGAGAGCTGACGCCAACGCTGAAGCTGCGCCGCAAAGTGATCCTGCAGCGCTATCAGCGTGAAATCGACTCAATGTACCAGGAACAGGCTTGACGCCGCCGCCGGATCGCGCGTCCGGCGAAAAAAACGGCATATACCTCGCCTGATTTAGTTCTGTAATTTTCCCTCTGTTCGAAACAATGCCTAGCCTGACGCCTCTGGGGCTAGCGCATTGTTTTTATAAAGCCGCGATCTCCAGCCGCTTGGCAATAACCCCGCCGCCGTTAAGCCATTTTGCCGTTTGCCTGCCCCATCTTCTGACGTTATGTTAATTCGATAGCGACAACCCATAAAAATTTAGGGGCATTGCCCCGCAGCAGGCGCTACGTTCCGGCGCCAGAGAAGAATAAGCAAGCCTGGAGGCAAACCCATGGAGATGTTGTCAGGAGCCGAGATGGTCGTCCGATCGTTGATCGATCAGGGCGTTAAGCATGTATTCGGCTATCCCGGCGGGGCGGTGCTCGATATCTACGACGCCCTGCATACGGTCGGAGGGATCGATCATATTCTGGTGCGCCACGAGCAAGGTGCGGTGCACATGGCCGACGGTTACGCGCGCGCCACCGGTGAAGTGGGCGTGGTGTTGGTGACCTCAGGCCCCGGCGCCACCAATGCCATTACCGGTATTGCCACCGCCTATATGGATTCGATCCCGATGGTGGTGCTGTCGGGACAGGTGCCCAGCTCGCTGATCGGCTACGACGCCTTCCAGGAGTGCGATATGGTGGGGATTTCGCGTCCGGTGGTGAAGCACAGCTTCCTGGTAAAACGCACCGAAGACATCCCGGCGGTGTTGAAGAAGGCGTTCTACCTGGCTTCCAGCGGCCGCCCAGGCCCGGTAGTGATCGATCTGCCGAAAGATATTGTCGGTCCGGCGGTGCGGATGCCTTATGCCTACCCGCAGGACGTGAGCATGCGTTCTTATAACCCGACGGTGCAGGGCCACCGCGGGCAGATCAAACGCGCGTTACAAACCATTCTGGCGGCCAAAAAGCCGGTGATGTACGTCGGCGGCGGCGCGATCAACGCCGGTTGTGAAGCTGAATTACTGTCGTTGGCGGAGCAGCTGAACCTGCCGGTAACCAGCAGCCTGATGGGATTGGGCGCTTTCCCCGGCACCCATCGTCAGAGCGTCGGTATGCTCGGCATGCACGGAACCTATGAAGCCAACAAAACCATGCACCATGCCGACGTGATCTTCGCCGTAGGCGTGCGCTTCGACGATCGCACCACCAACAATCTGGCTAAATACTGCCCGGACGCCACCGTGCTGCACATTGATATCGATCCGACTTCGATCTCCAAAACGGTGGACGCCGATATTCCGATCGTCGGCGATGCCAAGCAGGTGTTGGTTCAAATGCTGGAGCTGCTGGCGCAGGATGAGAAAGCGCAGGATCACGATGCGCTGCGCGACTGGTGGCAGTCTATCGAGCAGTGGCGTGCCCGCGACTGCCTGGGTTACGACAAGCACAGCGGCACCATCAAGCCGCAGGCGGTGATCGAAACCCTGCACCGCCTGACCAAAGGCGACGCCTACGTCACCTCGGACGTGGGCCAGCACCAGATGTTCGCCGCGCTCTATTATCCGTTCGACAAACCGCGCCGCTGGATCAACTCCGGCGGCCTCGGCACCATGGGCTTCGGCCTGCCGGCGGCATTGGGCGTCAAGCTGGCGCTGCCGGAAGAAACCGTGGTGTGCGTGACCGGCGACGGCAGCATTCAGATGAATATTCAGGAGCTGTCCACTGCGCTGCAATATAACCTGCCGGTGGTGGTGGTGAACCTCAATAACCGTTATCTGGGCATGGTGAAGCAGTGGCAGGACATGATTTATTCCGGCCGCCATTCGCAGTCTTACATGGATTCGCTGCCGGACTTCGTCAAGCTGGCCGAGGCTTACGGCCATGTCGGCATCGCCATCCGCACGCCGGATGAGCTGGAAAGCAAGCTGGCGCAGGCGCTGGCGGAAAAAGAGCGGCTGGTGTTCGTCGACGTGACCGTCGATGAAACCGAACATGTTTACCCGATGCAGATCCGCGGCGGAAGCATGGACGAAATGTGGCTTAGCAAAACGGAGAGGACCTGATCATGCGCCGTATTTTATCTGTCTTGCTGGAAAACGAATCCGGCGCCTTGTCGCGCGTGGTCGGGCTGTTCTCCCAGCGCGGTTATAACATTGAAAGCCTGACGGTGGCGCCGACCGACGATCCGACGCTGTCGCGCATGACTATCCAGACCGTCGGCGACGAGAAAGTGCTGGAGCAGATTGAGAAACAGCTGCACAAGCTGGTGGACGTGCTGCGCGTCAGCGAGCTGGTGCAAGGCGCTCACGTCGAGCGCGAGATCATGCTGGTGAAGCTGCAGGCCAGCGGTTATGGCCGTGAAGAGGTGAAACGCTGCGCCGACATTTTCCGCGGCCAGATCGTCGATGTGACGGCGACGCTGTACACGGTACAGCTGGCCGGCACCAGCGACAAGCTCGACGCCTTCCTGAGCGCGGTGCGTGAAGTGGCCGAGATTGTGGAAGTGGCGCGTTCCGGCGTGGTCGGCGTGTCGCGCGGCGACAAAATCATGCGCTGAGCGCGGTTTAGTGGCGAATAATCGGGGCGCGGCATGGCTGCGCCCTTTGTTTTTCGGCATTTTTTTGCCCAATTGCTGGCACCTTTAGGCAAAAGCGGTTGCTAGGTAGTGTTTTCTGCTGTTAGATCGCAGAGGCTGGATTGAATAACCGCACGGGATGTCATGGTTAATCCGAGCACAGCCTTCACTTCTATTTTCAGCGTCATTAAGGGGTTAATGTGAAACTGGATGAAATCGCGCGTCTCGCGGGCGTTTCGCGCACGACGGCCAGTTATGTCATCAACGGCAAGGCGAAGCAGTATCGTGTCAGCGATAAAACCGTCGAGAAAGTGATGGCCGTGGTCAGGGAGCATAACTACCACCCGAATGCCGTCGCGGCAGGGCTGCGCGCTGGGCGCACCCGTTCTATCGGTCTGGTGATCCCGGATCTGGAAAATACCAGCTATACCCGTATCGCCAACTACCTGGAGCGTCAGGCGCGCCAGCGTGGTTATCAATTGCTGATCGCCTGCTCCGAAGATCAGCCGGACAACGAAATGCGCTGTATCGAGCACTTGCTGCAGCGTCAGGTGGACGCCATCATCGTTTCCACCGCCTTGCCGCCGGAGCACCCCTTCTATCAACGCTGGGCCAACGATCCGCTGCCGATCATCGCACTGGACCGCGCGTTGGATCGCGAGCATTTCATCAGCGTCGTCGGGGCCGACGAGGAAGATGCCTTTGCGCTGGCGCAGGAGCTGCGCACCTTCCCGGCGGAGTCGGTACTGTACCTGGGCGCCTTGCCGGAGCTTTCGGTCAGCTTCCTGCGTGAGCAGGGCTTCCGTCAGGCCTGGCAAGAGGATCCTCGCCATGTCGATTATCTGTACGCCAACAGCTATGAGCGTGAGGCCGCCGGCGCGCTGTTTGCCGAATGGCTGAAAACGCACCCGATGCCGCAGGCGCTGTTCACCACGTCGTTCTCTTTATTGCAGGGCGTGATGGACGTGACGCTGAAGCAACGCGGCCGTTTGCCGACCGATCTGGCGATTGCCACCTTCGGCGACCATGAGCTGTTGGATTTTCTGGAGTGCCCGGTGCTCGCGGTAGCGCAGCGCCATCGCGACGTGGCCGAACGCGTGCTGGAGCTGGTGTTGGCCAGCCTGGACGAACCGCGTAAACCCAAACCGGGACTGACGCGGATCCGCCGTAATCTGTTCCGCCGCGGTAGCCTGAGCCGCAAATAGGCCGCTCTACAGGAGCCCGCGTTGTCGGGCTCCTGGTTTAGACGTAACCCGCGACCCGAAACAGCCGTCGGCAATATTCCAGGAAATAGCCATACACCACGCCCATCGCCATGGAGACCAGCGCATTGCTGGTCACCGCCGCCAGCATTTGTTGGCCGTCGGCGCCCACGCTCCACAGAATGGCGGCATAAACCGGCGACTGGAAACTGACGTAAGCCAGCAGATCGGCGAGGTTGCGCAGTAGGAATTGGCCGCGTGGGCAGCGGCGTGCCGTGCGGATAAACAGATCGCGATAGCGGCCGTAAGGCCAGGCGATCAGGATGTTGACCGGGATCGACAGCAGGCGCGAAGAGAGGGATTGCTGGAAGCTCATGCCGGAGATCAACACTTCTATCGCCATGCCGGCGATAAAGCAGTACACCACCAGTGCGAACGTATCGGCAGCGGCGCTACGCCAGTGAGGGGCGGGCGAAAGCATGCACTCTCTCCTTTTTTTGGTTAATGTTCTGTTAAATTATTTATTTGCAGTTGTTAGTTCTGGTTTTTTGCGCTTCATATAGTGTACTAATCTGTATTGTGTTTTTTAACTGGATTTAAATTTTTATTTTTAACATTTGTTCGGTTTTTGTCCCGCAGAACAGGGGCACTGGATGGGACAGGGAGATTAAAATCGGTGAATTTAAATAAATTCATTAAAAACATGCAGTTGCGATTTTTGGTGTTTGAAGAGGTTTTTTTCCGGCAAAAATTGTGGAAATAAAGGTGTAAGAAAATGAAACCATAATTGTAAACAGGTATTTTGGGAATAATCTTACCAAATTGATTTAAATCGAAATTACTTCTGCTCGTAATATCCGAGCCATTTATTTTTATCGTGCTCTCATCAGGGCGGGACAAATTGAAGTAAAATAGCGCGCAGTTTCACGGTGAATAACGATTGAGCGTTATTAACTCAAGGGGTTATGGCCTTATTCTTCGGTCGATTCGCCAGGCGCTGAGCCTTGGCGGGCGCGGGGCGGCAGCGGTTACAGCCCTGAGATTGCCGAGCTGAAAAATGAGACATGGCTTGCAGAAGGAAGTAATGAGTTAATTAATCGCCAGTTCGTCAGGTTTTTAATCAGATTCTTTCCGCTTAGAAAATTCTCTCCGTTTATCATGGTGTTAATTTTTAATCGTCGAATAATCAGAGTTTCTTTCGCGAGTCAGCTCCCAAAATGACCAGAGAAATATTGCCAAAGCGCTGGCGCTCTGGCTTGACAAGGTTTTCATACCCTCCGTAAACTCCATTGTGTGGGAATTTGTGGGGTAAAGTGGTGAAAACGGTCACTAAGGGGTAGCTCAGGAATGTTCCGTGGAGCGACGATGGTCAACCTCGACAGCAAAGGGCGGCTCGCCGTACCTACCCGATATCGGGAATTGCTCAACGAGGAATCGCAAGGCCAAATGGTCTGTACCATTGACCTCCATCAGCCCTGCCTGCTGCTTTATCCTTTGCCCGAATGGGAAATTATTGAACAAAAATTATCACGTCTGTCGAGCATGAATCCCGCCGAGCGCCGCGTTCAGCGCCTGCTGTTGGGGCATGCCAGTGAGTGTCAGATGGATAGTGCCGGTCGTTTGCTGCTTGCCAATACGCTGCGGCAACACGCCGGGCTCACAAAAGAAGTGATGCTGGTCGGTCAGTTCAACAAGTTTGAACTGTGGGATGAACAGACCTGGTATCAACAAGTCAAGGATGATATTGACGCTGAACAGTCGACTCAGGAACCGTTGTCTGAGCGGCTACAGGACTTGTCGCTATAAGCATGTTGGAAAACTATAAACACACCACCGTCCTGCTGGACGAAGCCGTCAACGGCCTCAACATCCGCAGCAACGGCATATATATCGACGGTACTTTTGGTCGCGGTGGCCATTCTCGTCTGATTCTGTCCCAGCTGGGGCCGGAAGGGCGCTTGCTGGCAATTGACCGTGACCCTCAGGCGATTGCAGCCGCCAAATCTATTGAAGATCCTCGTTTCACCATCGTACACGGCCCATTTTCCGAGTTGTCGCACTATGTGCGGGAGCGCGAACTGGTCGGCAAGATCGACGGCGTTCTGCTCGATCTGGGCGTTTCCTCGCCGCAGCTTGACGACGCAGAGCGCGGGTTCTCCTTCATGCGCGACGGTCCGCTGGACATGCGCATGGATCCGTCCACCGGCCTGTCCGCCGCGGATTGGCTGATGAAGGCCGAGGCGGACGATATCGCCTGGGTGCTGAAAACCTTTGGCGAAGAGCGTTTCGCCAAGCGCATCGCACGCGCCATCGTCGAAAGAAACCGCGTGGAGCCGATGACGCGCACCAAAGAGTTGGCGGATCTGATTGCCGATGCCAGCCCGTTCCGTGAAAAGCACAAGCATCCGGCGACGCGCAGCTTCCAGGCGATCCGCATCTATATCAACAGCGAGCTGGAAGAGATCGAGCGTGCGCTCGACGGCGCGCTGGAAGTGCTGGCCCCACAGGGCCGTTTGTCGATCATAAGTTTCCACTCGCTGGAAGACCGCATCGTCAAACGCTTTATGCGTCACCACAGCCGCGGCGCTCAGGTGCCGGCGGGCATTCCGTTGACCGAAGAGCAACTGCGCAGCATGGGCGGACGAACGCTGAAAGCGCTGGGCAAAATGATGCCGTCGGAAGCGGAAGTGGCGGACAACCCGCGTGCGCGCAGCTCGGTGCTGCGTATTGCTGAGAGGATGCCCGCGTGATCGGCAACGAACGTCACGGCCTGGTCGGGGTGATTGGCGGCGATCTGCTGCGCAACGCCAAGATCCCCATGATTTTACTGATTGCGTCACTGGTCTCCGCGGTTTTCGTGGTGACCACCGCGCACCGCACCCGCCTGCTGACCGCCGAGCGCGAACAGCTGGTTCTGGAGCGTGATGCGCTGGATATCGAGTGGCGCAACCTGATTTTAGAAGAGAACGCCCTCGGCGATCACAGCCGGGTTGAACGTATCGCGACAGAAAAACTGCAGATGCAACATGTTGATCCATCGCAGGAAAATATCATCGTTAAACAATGAATGGTTTAACCGGAATAATGACACGGAGTAGAAAGGAAACGCATGAAAGCAGCGCGCCCCGGTAAGTTGAGACGCCAGGAAGATCAGGCCAGCTTTGTCAGCTGGCGTTTTGCGTTGCTGTGCGGCTGCATTTTGCTGGCGATGGTTGGCCTGATGCTGCGCGTCGCGTACCTGCAGGTCATCAACCCCGATCGTCTGGTGAAAGAAGGCGACATGCGTTCGCTGCGCGTGCAGGAAGTGCCGACCGCGCGCGGCATGATCAGCGATCGCGCCGGCCGTCCGTTGGCGGTCAGCGTGCCGGTCAATGCGGTGTGGGCGGATCCGAAAGAGCTGAACGAGCGCGGCGGTATCACGCTGGACAGCCGTTGGAAAGCGCTTTCTGATGCGCTCAACATCCCGCTGGACCAGCTTTCCAACCGCATCAACGCCAACCCGAAAGGGCGCTTCGTTTATCTGGCTCGCCAGGTGAACCCGGCGATTGGCGACTACATCCACAAACTCAAGCTGCCGGGGATCTATCTGCGGCAGGAGTCGCGCCGTTACTACCCGGCTGGGCAGGTGACGTCGCACATCATTGGCGTGACCAACATCGACGGGCAAGGCATCGAAGGCGTCGAGAAGAGCTTCGACCGCTGGCTGACCGGGCAACCGGGCGAAAGAACGGTGCGTAAGGACCGCTTCGGCCGGGTGATCGAAGATATCTCCTCCGTCGACAGCCAGGCGGCGCATAACCTGGTGTTGAGCGTCGATGAGCGCCTGCAGGCGCTGGTGTATCGCGAGCTGAACAACGCGGTGGCGTTCAACAAGGCCGAGTCAGGCACCGCGGTGCTGATCGACGTGAACACCGGCGAAGTGCTGGCGATGGCCAACAGCCCGTCTTACAACCCGAACAATATGGCCGGTACGCCGAAAGAAACCATGCGTAACCGTGCTATCACCGATATTTTTGAACCCGGTTCAACCGTGAAGCCGATGGTGGTGATGACCGCGCTGCAAAACGGCGTGGTGAGAGAAAACAGCGTGCTGAACACCATCCCGTACCGCATCCAGGGCCACGAGATCAAAGACGTGGCGCGGTACTCGGAGCTGTCATTGACCGGGATCTTGCAGAAGTCGAGTAACGTCGGTGTTTCAAAGCTGGCGTTAGCGATGCCGTCCTCAGCGTTAGTAGATACTTACTCTCGTTTTGGGCTGGGAAAAGCGACCAATTTGGGGCTGGTCGGAGAAAGCAGTGGCATATACCCAAAAAAACAACGGTGGTCTGACATAGAGAGGGCCACCTTCTCTTTCGGCTACGGGCTGATGGTAACTCCGTTACAGTTGGCGCGAGTCTATGCAACGATCGGCAGCCTGGGCGTGTATCGCCCATTGTCGATCACCAAGGTTGACCCTCCGGTCGCCGGCGAACGCGTTTTCCCTGAACCTCTGGTGCGCACCGTGGTGCACATGATGGAAAGCGTGGCCTTGCCGGGCGGCGGCGGCGTGAAAGCCGCCATCAAGGGGTACCGTATCGCCATCAAAACCGGTACCGCGAAAAAAGTGGGCCCGGACGGCAAATACGTCAACCGATATATCGCTTATACCGCCGGCGTCGCGCCGGCAAGTAACCCCCGTTTTGCCCTGGTGGTCGTCATCAACGACCCACAGGGTGGGAAATACTATGGTGGCGCAATCTCCGCGCCGGTGTTCGGCGCCATCATGGGCGGCGTATTACGCACCATGAACGTCGAGCCTGACGCGTTGCCTACCGGTGACAAAAGCGAATTAGTGATTAACAAGAAAGAGGGTTCAGGTGGCAGATCGTAATTTGCGCGACTTACTCGCCCCGTGGGTGCCGACGGCACCCGGGCGCGCGCTGCGGGAAATGACATTAGACAGCCGTGTGGCGGCTGCCGGGGATCTGTTTATCGCCGTTGTCGGCCATCAAACGGATGGACGCCGCTATATTCCGCAGGCCATTGCGCAGGGCGTCGCCGCCGTGATCGCCGAAGCTGACGGCCAGGCCGAAGACGGCGCCATCGTTGAAATGCACGGCGTACCGGTGATCTACCTGAGCCAACTGAACCAGCGCCTTTCCGCGCTGGCAGGGCGTTTTTACCATCAGCCGGGCGAGCGTCTGCGCCTGGTCGGCGTGACCGGCACCAACGGCAAAACCACCACCACGCAGCTGCTGGCGCAGTGGAGCCAACTGCTGGGCGAAACCAGCGCGGTGATGGGCACCGTCGGCAACGGCCTGCTGGGCCAGGTGTGTCCGACGGAGAATACCACCGGTTCTGCGGTGGATGTTCAACACGTATTAAACGACTTGGCGGAACAGGGCGCGACCTTCGCCGCGATGGAAGTCTCATCCCACGGTCTGGTGCAACACCGGGTGGCGGCGCTGCCGTTCGCTGCGGCGGTTTTCACCAACCTGAGCCGCGATCACCTGGATTACCACGGTGACATGGCCAATTACGAAGCGGCCAAATGGTCGCTGTTCGCCGCCCATAGCGTAGGGCAGGCAATCATCAACGCCGACGATGAAGTCGGTCAGCGCTGGCTGAGCAAGCTGCCGGATGCGATAGCGGTGACGATGCAGGGCAACCTGCAGCCGGGCTGCCACGGCCGCTGGTTGAAAACCACGGCGATCGATTATCACGACAACGGCGCCACGGTTCGTTTCAGCTCCAGCTGGGGCGACGGCGAGATCGAAAGCCGCCTGATGGGCGCGTTCAACGTCAGCAACCTGCTGTTGGCCTTGGCCACGCTGCTGTCGCTGGGCTACCCGCTGGAGGCGCTGGTGGAAACCGGCAGCCGTCTGCAGCCGGTCTGCGGCCGCATGGAAGTGTTTAACGCGCCGGGCAAACCGACGGTGGTGGTGGATTACGCCCACACGCCGGATGCGCTGGAGAAAGCGCTGGAAGCCGCGCGCCTGCACTGCCAGGGGCAGCTGTGGTGCGTCTTCGGCTGCGGCGGCGATCGCGACAAGGGCAAGCGTCCGCTGATGGGCGGTATTGCCGAGCAGTTCGCCGATCGCGTGGTGATCACCGATGACAACCCGCGTACCGAAGAGCCGCGCGCAATTATCAACGACATCCTGACCGGATTGCTGGACGCCGGGCAGGCGCTGGTGATCCACGGCCGCGCCGAAGCGGTAACCAGCGCCATCATGCAAGCGCAGGCGCAGGATGTGGTGTTGGTGGCGGGCAAGGGCCATGAAGATTATCAGCTGGTGGGCAACCGCCGCCTGGATTACTCCGACCGCACGACGGTCGCCCGACTGCTGGGGGTGCTGGCATGATCCCTGTCTCTCTTCAGACACTGGCTGAGGTATTGAGCGCTGAACCGATCGGCGCCGATTGCCAAATTGTCGAGGTGACGACAGACACCCGCAAGGTGACCGCCGGTTGCCTGTTTGTGGCGCTGAAAGGTGAGCGTTTCGACGCTCACGACTTCGCGGCGGATGCCGTAGCCGCAGGCGCCGGGGCGTTGCTGGTCAGTAAGCGCTTATTGGTGGACGTGCCGCAGCTGGTGGTGGAAGACACCCGTTTGGCGCTGGGGCAGCTTGGCGCCTGGGTGCGTCAGCAGGTGCCGGCGCGCGTGGTGGCGCTGACCGGCTCCTCGGGCAAGACATCGGTGAAAGAAATGACCGCCGCCATTCTGCGTGAATGCGGCGAAGTGCTGTATACCGCCGGTAACTTCAATAACGACATCGGCGTGCCGCTGACGCTGTTGCGTCTGGAGCCGCAGCATGATTTTGCCGTGATAGAGCTGGGCGCTAACCACATTGGCGAAATCGCTTACACCACCGCATTGACGCGTCCGCAGACCGCTTTGGTGAATAACCTGGCGGCGGCGCACCTGGAAGGCTTCGGCTCGCTGGCCGGCGTCGCTCAGGCGAAAGGTGAAATCTTTACCGGCCTGCCGGCCGACGGCGTGGCGATCATCAACGCCGATAACAACGATTGGCCGCACTGGCAGAGCATACTGGTCGGCAAAACCGTCTGGCGCTTCTCGCCGCAGGCCGCCGAAGGTGTGGACTTCTTCGCGGACAACGTGCGGGTGAATGGCGCAGGTACGCAGTTCACGCTGCACAGCCCGTTCGGCACCGCCGAGATCGCACTGCCGCTGCCGGGGCGCCACAACGTGGCCAACGCGCTGGCGGCCACGGCGCTGGCGATGTCGGTGGGCGCGACGCTCGAAGCGGTGCGTCAGGGGTTGAAACAATTGCAGGCGGTGCCGGGGCGCTTGTTCCCGGTGGCGCTGGCCGAAGGCAAGCTGCTGCTGGACGACAGCTATAACGCCAACGTCGGGTCGATGACCGCGGCGGCGCAGGTGCTGGCGGAAATGCCGGGCTACCGCGTGATGGTGGTCGGCGATATGGCCGAGCTGGGCGCAGAAGCGGAAGAGTGCCATCGTCAGGTGGGTGAAGCCGCCCGCCTGGCCGGGGTCGATAAAGTGATCAGCGTCGGCGGGTTGAGCCGCGTGCTGAGCGAAGCGTCCGGCAACGGCGAACATTATCAGGACAAGACAGCAGTGATCGCGCGCGTGGCGGAATTACTGTCGGAACATGCGGTCATCACCGTGTTAATCAAAGGTTCACGTAGTGCCGCAATGGAGCAGGTAGTACGCGCGTTACAGGAGAAAGCACCATGTTAGTTTGGCTGGCCGAACATTTGGTCAAGTATTACTCAGGCTTCAACGTCTTTTCTTATCTGACGTTCCGAGCCATTGTCAGCCTGCTGACCGCGCTGTTCCTGTCGCTGTGGATGGGCCCGCGGGTGATCAAGCGCCTGCAAGAAATGTCCTTCGGTCAGGTGGTGCGCAACGACGGCCCCGAGTCGCACTTCAGCAAGCGCGGCACGCCGACCATGGGCGGCATCATGATCCTGACCTCCATCACCATTTCGGTGCTGATGTGGGCCTACCCGTCCAACCCATATGTCTGGTGCGTGCTGTTTGTGCTGGTGGGTTACGGCATCGTTGGCTTCGTTGACGACTACCGCAAGGTGGTGCGTAAGGACACCAAAGGGCTGATCGCCCGCTGGAAGTATTTCTGGCAATCGGTGATTGCGCTGATTGTCGCATTCGCCATGTACGCCGTAGGAAAAGACACGCCAGCCACCGAGCTGGTTGTGCCGTTCTTTAAGGACGTGATGCCGCAGCTGGGCCTGCTGTACATCCTGCTGGCCTATTTCGTCATCGTCGGCACCAGCAACGCGGTTAACCTGACCGACGGCCTGGACGGCCTGGCGATCATGCCGACGGTATTCGTGGCGGCCGGCTTCGCGCTGGTGGCCTGGGCGACCGGTAATATGAACTTCGCCAACTACCTGCACATTCCGTATCTGCGTCATGCCGGTGAGTTGGTGATCGTGTGTACCGCCATCGTCGGTGCCGGCCTCGGCTTCCTGTGGTTCAACACCTACCCGGCTCAGGTGTTTATGGGCGACGTCGGTTCGCTGGCGCTGGGCGGCGCGCTGGGCACCATCGCGGTGCTGCTGCGCCAGGAGTTTTTGTTGGTGATCATGGGCGGCGTGTTTGTGGTAGAGACGCTGTCGGTGATCCTGCAGGTGGGATCGTTCAAGCTGCGCGGACAACGCATTTTCCGCATGGCGCCGATTCACCACCACTATGAATTGAAAGGCTGGCCGGAGCCGCGCGTGATCGTGCGCTTCTGGATCATTTCGCTGATGCTAGTGCTGATTGGCCTGGCAACGCTGAAGGTGCGTTAATCATGGCAGACTATCAGGGTAGAAAAGTCGTCATCATCGGGTTGGGCCTCACCGGCCTGTCCTGTGTCGATTTCTTCATGGCGCGCGGCGTGACGCCGCGCGTGATGGATACCCGTATCGCGCCGCCAGGGTTGGACAAACTGCCTGAAAGCGTGGAGCGCCATCTGGGCGATCTGAATCAAGACTGGCTGCTGGCGGCGGATCTGATCGTCGCCAGCCCGGGCGTCGCGCTGGCGACCCCGGCATTGAGCGCCGCGGCGGAAGCCGGCGTCGAAATCGTCGGCGACGTCGAACTGTTCTGCCGCGAGGCGCAGGCGCCGATCGTGGCGATTACCGGCTCCAACGGCAAGAGCACCGTCACCACCCTGGTGGGCGAGATGGCGAAAGCCGCCGGTTGGGCGGTGGGCGTGGGCGGCAATATCGGCCTGCCGGCGCTGAGCCTGTTGCGTCAGGAATGTCAGCTTTACGTGCTGGAGCTGTCCAGCTTCCAGCTGGAAACGACGTATAGCCTGCGGGCGGCGGCGGCGACCATCCTGAACGTGACCGAAGATCATATGGATCGCTATCCGTTCGGTCTGCAGCAGTATCGCGGTGCCAAGCTGCGCGTGTATGAAAACGCCGCGGTGTGCGTGGTGAACGCGGACGACGCGCTGACCATGCCGGTGCGCGGCGCCGACGAACGCTGTGTCAGCTTCGGCGCGGACGTAGGCGACTATCACTTGAACCGCCAGCAGGGGGAAACCTGGCTGCGGGTGCGCGGTGAGAAGGTGCTGAATACGCGCGAAATGAAGCTGACCGGCCGCCACAATTACACCAACGCCCTGGCGGCGCTGGCGTTGGCGGATGCGGTCAATATCCCGCGTGCGTCCAGCCTGAAGGCGCTGACCACCTTCACCGGCCTGGCGCACCGCTTCCAGCTAGCCTGGGAGCACAACGGCGTGCGTTGGATCAACGATTCCAAAGCAACCAACGTCGGCAGCACCGAAGCGGCGCTGAACGGCCTGCAGGTGGACGGCACGCTGCATCTGCTGCTGGGCGGCGACGGCAAGTCCGCCGATTTCTCGCCGCTGGCGCGCTATCTGCAGGGCGACAACGTGCGTCTGTATTGTTTTGGCCGTGACGGCGCTCAGCTGGCACAGCTGCGGCCGGAAGTGGCGACGTTGACCGAGACCATGGAGCAGGCGATGCGCACCATCGCCGGCCGCGTAATGCCCGGCGATATGGTGCTGTTGTCGCCGGCTTGCGCTAGCCTCGATCAGTTCCGTAATTTTGAAGTGCGCGGCGATGAGTTCGCCCGCCTGGCGCAGGAGCTTGGCGGATGAAACTACGCTTGCCGAACTTCGGGCTGACAGAACGGCTGAAAGACTGGGTGACCGGCGCGCGCGACAACGACGCGGTCAACATGGTGCTGTACGATCGCACCCTGCTGTGGTTGACCTTCGGCTTGGCGATCATCGGCTTCGTGATGGTGACCTCGGCCTCGATGCCGATCGGCCAACGCCTGGCGGACGATCCGTTCCTGTTCGCCAAACGTGACGCGCTGTACCTCGGCCTGGCGTTCGGCCTGTCGCTGGTGACGCTGCGCATCCCGATGGAAATTTGGCAGCGCTACAGCAACGTGATGCTGCTGATGTCGATCGTGATGCTGCTGATCGTCCTGGTGGTGGGGAGCTCGGTAAACGGGGCCTCGCGTTGGATCGCACTCGGCCCGTTGCGTATTCAGCCCGCGGAGCTGTCCAAGCTGTCGCTGTTCTGCTACCTGGCGAGCTATCTGGTGCGCAAGGTGGAAGAGGTGCGCAGCAACTTCTGGGGCTTCTGCAAGCCGATGGGCGTGATGGTGGTGCTGGCGGTGCTGCTGCTGGCGCAGCCGGACCTCGGTACCGTGGTGGTGCTGTTCATCACCACGCTAGCAATGCTGTTCCTGGCCGGTGCGAAAATGTGGCAGTTCCTGGCGATCATCGGCTCCGGCGTGTTCGCCGTGGTGCTGCTGATCATCGCGGAACCGTACCGTATGCGCCGCGTGACGTCGTTCTGGAACCCGTGGGCCGACCCGTTCGGCAGCGGCTACCAGCTGACCCAGTCGCTGATGGCGTTCGGCCGCGGCGAGTTCTGGGGGCAGGGGCTCGGCAACTCGGTGCAGAAACTGGAGTATTTGCCAGAGGCACACACCGACTTCATCTTCTCCATTTTGGGGGAAGAACTGGGCTATATCGGTGTGGTTTTAGCCCTGTTAATGGTATTCTTCGTCGCTTTTCGCGCGATGTCCATCGGGCGCCGCGCGCTGGAGATCGACCAACGCTTCTCCGGCTTCCTGGCCTGCGCGATCGGCGTGTGGTTCAGCTTCCAGGCGCTGGTTAACGTCGGCGCCGCCGCGGGCATGCTGCCGACCAAAGGTCTGACGCTGCCGCTGATCAGTTACGGCGGTTCGAGCTTGCTGATTATGTCGACGGCGATCGTGCTGTTGCTGCGAATTGATTATGAAACGCGCCTGACCAAGGCTCAGGCGTTTGTGAAGAGGTAAGGGATGAGCGGGAAACCTAAGCGTTTAATGGTGATGGCAGGCGGTACCGGCGGGCACGTGTTCCCGGGGCTGGCGGTCGCGCAT
Organism: Serratia sp. 201; assembly: GCF_037027545.1. NCBI lineage: Bacteria > Pseudomonadati > Pseudomonadota > Gammaproteobacteria > Enterobacterales > Yersiniaceae > Serratia > Serratia sp. 201. The sequence goes on from NZ_JAXCHC010000004.1 coordinate 494,519, forward strand.
CATCTGATGGCGCAGGGCTGGCAGGTGCGCTGGCTCGGAACCGCAGACCGAATGGAAGCCGATCTGGTGCCGAAGCACGGGATCGAGATCGATTTTATCCGCATCTCCGGCCTGCGCGGCAAGGGCCTGAAGGCTCAATTGACCGCACCGCTGCGGATCTGGCAGGCGGTGCGCCAGGCGAAAGCCATTATGCGCAGCTATCAGCCGGATGTGGTGCTGGGAATGGGCGGTTACGTCTCCGGTCCCGGCGGCCTGGCAGCCTGGCAGTGCGGCATCCCGGTGGTGCTGCACGAGCAGAACGGCATCGCCGGTTTGACCAACCGCTGGCTGGCGCGCATCGCCGCCAAAGTGATGCAGGCCTTCCCCGGCGCGTTCCCGAACGCCGAGGTGGTGGGCAACCCGGTGCGTACCGACGTGTTGGCGCTGCCACTGCCGGCAGAGCGGTTGCAAGGGCGCGAAGGCCCGATCCGCGTGCTGGTGATTGGCGGAAGTCAGGGCGCCCGCGTGCTGAATCAGACAGTTCCTGAAGTCGCGGCGCGTTTGGGCGATAGAATTACGCTCTGGCATCAGGTTGGCAAGGGCGCGCTGGAAACGGTGCTGCGCGACTACGAAAGGGTAGGGCAGACGCAGCACAAAGTGACCGAGTTCATCGACGACATGGCCGCCGCCTATGCCTGGGCCGACGTGGTGGTCTGCCGCTCCGGCGCGTTGACCGTCAGTGAAATCGCGGCGGCGGGGCTGCCGGCGATCTTCGTGCCGTTCATGCACAAGGATCGTCAGCAGTACTGGAACGCACGCCCGCTGGAAGAAGCCGGCGCAGCGAAGATTATCGAACAGCCGCAGTTTAACGCCGATGTGGTGGCCGAACTGCTGGCGAGTTGGGATCGCAAGACGCTGCTGGCCATGGCCGAGAAAGCGCGTGCGGTCGCCATTCCGGATGCCACCGAGCGCGTGGCGGCGGAGCTGGTGCGGCTCGCCAAGTAACGAGTGCAGGGGTTCGGCGCGCCGAACCTGAATAAAAGCAATGTGATGTAGGGCCGGGGTACCGGATCCGGATTAGAGAGAGTGATGAATACACAACAACTGGCGAAACTACGTACTATCGTGCCCGAGATGCGTCGCGTCCGGCACATTCACTTTGTCGGCATCGGTGGTGCCGGCATGGGTGGTATCGCCGAAGTGTTGGCAAACGAAGGGTATCAGATCAGCGGCTCCGACCTGGCGCCGAATCCGGTCACCCAACAGTTGAGCGCGCTCGGGGCGACGATTTATTTCAATCACCGTCCGGAAAACGTGCTGGATGCGAGCGTGGTGGTGGTGTCTACCGCCATCTCCGCCGACAACCCGGAGATCGTCGCCGCTCGTGAAGCGCGCATCCCGGTGATCCGCCGCGCTGAAATGCTGGCGGAGCTGATGCGTTTTCGCCACGGTATCGCTATCGCCGGCACGCACGGCAAAACCACCACCACGGCGATGGTCTCGAGCATTTACGCCGAAGCCCGCCTGGACCCGACCTTCGTCAATGGCGGGCTGGTGAAGGCGGCGGGAACCCACGCGCGACTGGGGTCCAGCCGTTATCTGATCGCGGAAGCGGATGAGAGCGATGCGTCGTTCCTGCATCTGCAGCCGATGGTGGCCGTGGTCACCAACATCGAAGCCGACCACATGGACACCTACCAGGGCGACTTCGAGAACCTGAAGCAGACGTTTATCAATTTCTTGCACAACCTGCCGTTCTATGGCCGCGCAGTGATGTGCATCGACGATCCGGTGGTGCGCGAGCTGTTGCCGCGCGTGGGGCGCCACATCACCACCTACGGCTTCAGTGAAGATGCCGACGTGCGCATCGAAGACTACCGGCAGATTGGGCCGCAGGGGCACTTTACCCTGAGCCGTCAGGACAAACCGTTGCTGACGGTGACGCTGAACGCGCCGGGCCGCCACAATGCGTTGAACGCAGCGGCGGCGGTGGCGGTAGCGACCGAAGAAGGCATCGACGACGAAGATATCCTGCGCGCGCTGGCGGGCTTCCAGGGCACTGGGCGCCGCTTCGATTTCCTCGGCGAGTTTCCGCTGGAGCCGGTCAACGGCAAAGCGGGCAGCGCGATGCTGGTGGACGATTATGGCCACCATCCGACCGAAGTGGACGCCACGCTGAAAGCGGCGCGCGCCGGCTGGCCGGACAAGCGTCTGGTGATGATCTTCCAGCCGCACCGCTACACGCGTACTCGCGATCTGTACGACGATTTCGCCAACGTGCTGTCGCAGGTGGATGTGCTGCTGATGCTTGACGTGTACGCCGCCGGTGAAGCGCCGATCCCGGGCGCGGACAGCCGCTCGCTGTGCCGCACCATCCGCAGCCGCGGCAAGCTGGATCCGATCCTGGTTTCCGATGCCGATACCGTGCCGGAAACGCTGGCGCAGCAGCTGCAGGATGAAGACTTGGTGCTGGTGCAAGGCGCCGGCAACGTGGGCAAAATCGCCCGTAAACTGGCTGAGCTGAAGCTGCAGCCGCCGAAGAAAGAGGAGGAGCACCATGGCTGATAAAGTTGCAGTTCTGCTGGGCGGCACCTCCGCTGAACGTGACGTTTCTCTGCAGTCCGGCGCCGCGGTGCTGGCCGGGTTGCGCGAAGCCGGTATCGATGCGCACGGCGTCGATACCCGCGATTTCCCGGTGACCCAGCTGAAAGAGCTGGGGTTCACCAAAGTGTTTATCGCGCTGCACGGCCGCGGCGGCGAGGACGGCACCCTGCAGGGGCTGCTGGAGTTTCTCGAGTTGCCTTATACCGGCAGCGGCGTGATGGCCTCGGCGCTGACCATGGACAAATGGCGCACCAAGATGGTGTGGCAATCGATGGGCTTGCCGGTGGCGCCTTACGTGGCGTTGAATCGCCAGCTGTACCTCGGCGCCGAAAAAGCGGCGCTGCTGGCGCGCGTGGCGGATCTCGGGCTGCCGGTGATCGTCAAGCCGAGCCGTGAAGGCTCCAGCGTCGGCATGAGCAAGGTCACCGAAAGCGCGGCGTTGGCAGCGGCGTTGGAAGAAGCCTTCCGCCATGACGACGATGTGCTGGTGGAGAAGTGGTTGAGCGGGCCGGAATACACCGTGGCGATGCTGGGCGACCAGGTGCTGCCGTCTATACGTATCCAGCCGGCCGGTGTGTTTTACGACTACCAGGCCAAGTACATTTCGGACGATACGCAGTACTTCTGCCCGAGCGGTTTGAGCGCCGAGCAGGAAGCCGAGATGGCGGCGTTGGCGCTGCGCGCCTACCGCGGTCTGGACTGCAGCGGCTGGGGCCGCGTCGATGTGATGCAAGACAGCGATGGCAGCTTCTATCTGCTTGAGGTGAACACCTCTCCGGGCATGACCAGTCATAGCCTGGTGCCGATGGCGGCGCGCCAGTTTGGATTAAGCTTCTCGCAGCTAGTGGCGAGAATTTTGGAGTTGGCCGACTGATATGTCGCAAGCTGCCCTGAATGCGCGCGATCGCGAGGTGGATAACGGCCCGCGCCGCAGCAATGGAACCCAGTTGGCGGGAATGATTTTCCTGCTGATGGTGTTGGGAACGGTCGTGTGGAGCGGTTGGGCGGTGCTTGGCTGGATGAAAGACGCCAGTCGCCTGCCGCTCTCAAGGCTGGTGGTGACCGGCGAACGCCATTACACCACCAACGATGATATTCGTCAGGCGATCCTGGCGCTGGGAGCGCCCGGCACCTTTATGACGCAGGATGTGGACGTTATCCAGCAGCAGATCGAACGTCTGCCGTGGATCAAGCAGGCCAGCGTGCGCAAACAATGGCCGGATGAGCTGAAGATCCATCTGGTGGAGTATGTCCCGGTGGCGCGCTGGAACGATTTGCACATGGTGGACGCCGAGGGCAAAGCGTTCAGCGTGCCGGCGGAGCGGGCGGGCAAGCAGAAGTTGCCGCTGCTCTACGGGCCGGAAGGGAGCGAGCAGGATGTGCTGGAGGGCTATCGGGCGATGAGCGCCACGTTGGCGGCCAGCAAATATACGCTGAAAATGGCGGCGATGACCGCGCGCCATTCCTGGCAGCTGGCGCTGGACAACGATGTCCGGCTTGAGCTGGGGCGCGATGACCGCAACGGGCGTTTGCAGCGGTTTATTGAGCTTTACCCGGTATTGCAGCAGCAGGGCCAGGCGGAGAGCAAGCGTGTCAGCTATGTCGATCTGCGCTACGAGTCCGGCGCTTCGGTAGGGTGGGCTCCGGTGTTGGTCGATCCGCAGGCGCTTGGCGGTCAGCAAAACAGTAATCAGCAACAGAATCAGGCACAGGCAAAACAACAATGATCAAGTCGACGGACAGAAAACTGGTAGTTGGACTGGAGATCGGTACTGCAAAAGTCTCCGCGTTGGTAGGGGAAGTTCTGCCCGATGGCATGGTCAACATTATCGGGGTGGGCAGCTGCCCGTCTCGCGGCATGGATAAGGGCGGCGTAAACGACCTGGAGTCGGTGGTGAAGTGCGTACAGCGCGCCATTGATCAGGCCGAGCTGATGGCGGACTGCCAGATCTCGTCGGTGTACCTGGCGCTGTCGGGCAAGCACATCAGCTGCCAGAACGAAATCGGCATGGTGCCGATCTCGGAAGAGGAAGTGACGCAGGACGACGTGGAGAACGTGGTGCACACCGCCAAATCGGTGCGCGTGCGCGACGAACACCGCATCCTGCACGTGATTCCTCAGGAATACGCCATCGATTATCAGGAAGGCATCAAAAACCCGGTTGGGCTGTCCGGCGTGCGCATGCAGGCCAAGGTGCATCTGATTACCTGCCATAACGATATGGCGAAGAACATCGTCAAGGCCGTGGAACGTTGCGGCCTGAAAGTTGACCAACTTATTTTCGCCGGTCTGGCCGCGAGCTACGCGGTGCTGACCGAAGATGAACGCGAACTCGGCGTTTGCGTGGTGGATATCGGCGGCGGCACCATGGATATGGCGGTGTACACCGGCGGTGCGCTGCGCCACACCAAAGTGATCCCTTACGCCGGGAACGTGGTCACCAGCGATATCGCTTACGCCTTCGGCACGCCGCCGACCGACGCGGAAGCGATTAAAGTTCGACACGGTTGTGCGCTTGGGTCGATTGTTAGCAAGGATGAGAATGTAGAGGTGCCTAGCGTCGGGGGACGTCCTCCGCGCAGTCTGCAAAGACAGACGCTGGCTGAAGTCATTGAGCCACGCTACACCGAACTGTTGAATCTGGTTAACGATGAAATTTTGCAATTGCAGGAGCAACTGCGTCAGCAAGGGGTGAAGCATCATCTGGCGGCAGGTATCGTGCTGACCGGTGGCGCCGCCCAGATTGATGGCCTGGCAGCCTGTGCGCAACGGGTGTTCCACACCCAGGTACGCATCGGCCAACCCTTGAACATCACGGGTCTGACGGATTATGCGCAGGAGCCTTACTACTCGACGGCGGTAGGTCTGCTGCACTATGGAAAAGAGTCTCACCTGAGCGGTGAGACAGAGGTAGAAAAACGCGCCTCGGTGGGCAATTGGTTTAAACGCATCAATAGCTGGCTGAGAAAAGAGTTTTAATGTTTCAACAAAGAGATCATGCTGAGTAATCTTTTTATGATCTCGCAGCGACAGGCACAAAACGGAGAGAAACTATGTTTGAACCAATGGAACTAACCAATGACGCGGTGATTAAAGTCATCGGCGTCGGCGGCGGCGGTGGCAACGCCGTTGAACACATGGTGCGCGAGCGCATCGAAGGTGTTGAATTCTTCGCTGTGAACACGGACGCCCAGGCGCTCCGCAAAACGGCGGTTGGCCAAACCATCCAGATTGGTAGCGGTATTACCAAAGGTCTGGGTGCGGGCGCGAACCCTGAAGTGGGTCGCAATTCAGCGGAAGAAGACCGCGAAGCCCTGCGCGCAGCGCTGGACGGCGCAGACATGGTCTTCATCGCAGCCGGCATGGGCGGCGGTACCGGTACCGGTGCAGCGCCAGTGGTGGCTGAAGTGGCTAAAGATTTGGGTATTCTGACCGTGGCCGTGGTGACCAAGCCTTTCAACTTCGAAGGCAAGAAGCGCATGGCATTCGCGGAGCAGGGTATCGCTGAGCTGTCCAAACACGTGGACTCGCTGATCACTATCCCGAACGACAAGCTGTTGAAAGTTCTGGGTCGCGGCATTTCCCTGCTGGACGCGTTCGGCGCTGCCAACGACGTGCTGAAAGGCGCGGTGCAGGGTATCGCCGAGCTGATCACCCGTCCGGGCCTGATGAACGTCGACTTCGCCGACGTGCGCACCGTGATGTCCGAAATGGGCTACGCGATGATGGGTTCCGGCGTGGCTTGCGGTGAAGACCGCGCCGAAGAAGCGGCCGAAATGGCGATCTCCAGCCCACTGCTGGAAGACATCGACCTGTCCGGCGCGCGCGGCGTGTTGGTCAACATTACCGCTGGCTTCGACCTGCGTCTGGATGAGTTCGAAACCGTGGGTAACACCATCCGCGCGTTCGCTTCCGACAACGCTACCGTGGTTATCGGTACCTCGCTGGATCCAGAAATGAACGACGAACTGCGCGTAACCGTGGTTGCAACCGGTATCGGTATGGACAAGCGTCCTGAAATCACCCTGGTGACCAATAAGCAGGCCAGCCAGCCGGTGATGGATCACCGTTATCAGCAGCACGGCATGTCGCCTCTGCCGCAGGAAGTGAAACCTGCCGCGAAGGTGGTCAACGACCAAGCTGCGCAGCCGAATAAAGAGCCCGACTATCTTGATATTCCAGCCTTCCTGCGTAAGCAGGCAGACTAAGAATATCCTGAGAATTTGGAATCTCCGCTCTTTGTGCTAAACTGTCCCGCCAGCCATGCTGTATGCTTGGCTGGTAGGATGGATAACATTGCGAGATAAAACGATGATCAAACAAAGGACATTAAAACGTATTGTTCAGGCGACTGGCGTCGGTTTGCATACCGGCAAGAAAGTCACGCTGACAATGCGCCCAGCGCCGGCTAATACCGGGGTCATCTATCGTCGCACTGACTTGAATCCACCGGTTGATTTTCCGGCTGATGCAAAATCCGTGCGTGATACCATGCTCTGTACTTGCCTGGTGAATGAGCATGACGTGCGTATTTCGACCGTTGAGCACCTCAACGCCGCGCTGGCTGGGCTGGGCATCGACAACATCGTCATTGAAGTCGACGCCGCTGAAATCCCAATCATGGACGGCAGCGCCAGTCCGTTCGTGTTCTTGCTGCTGGATGCCGGCATCGAAGAACTGAACTCGGCGAAGAAATTCCTGCGTCTGAAAGAGACTGTGCGTGTTGAAGATGGCGATAAATGGGCCGAGCTGTCCCCGCATAACGGGTTCCGCTTGGACTTCACCATCGATTTCAACCACCCGGCTATTGACGCCAGCTCTCAGCGCTATCGCCTTGATTTCTCGGCTGAGTCGTTCGTGCGTCAAATCAGCCGCGCGCGCACCTTCGGGTTTATGCGTGACATCGAATACCTGCAGTCCCGTGGCCTGGCCTTGGGCGGCAGTTTCGATTGCGCCATCGTGGTAGACGACTACCGCGTGCTGAACGAAGACGGTCTGCGTTTCGAAGACGAATTCGTACGTCACAAAATGCTGGACGCCATCGGCGACCTGTTCATGTGCGGCCACAACATCATTGGCGCGTTCACCGCGTTCAAGTCTGGCCACGCGCTGAACAACAAACTGCTGCAGGCCGTGTTGGCCAAGCAGGAAGCGTGGGAATACGTGACCTTCCAGGACGAAGCCGAAATGCCATTGGCATTCAAGGCACCGTCTACCGTATTGGCGTAAGGTCTGAATTCCTCGCCTGCGAATAACGGCAGGCGCATCCCCTGAGAGCCTGAGAATTCAGGCTCGCGATGGTGTGATGCCGGCTGTCGGGTGTTTTGCAGTTCGTGTCGCTGATTACTTATCACGACTGGTTGTGTTGGTACCCTCTCCGGCCAATGCAGCCAGCCGTTCCAATATTTTGCGCAGCTTCTCCGGGCTACGGCTTGCCAATCCTCTCAGTTCCTCCGCACTTTCCAGACTCAAATGCCGCATTGGCACGGGTTTTTCCGGCGCTTTTTCGGCGTTTTGCACCTGGTTGCTGCCTTTCGCCATCAAGGCCGGATTAATCCTGATGTCGATCGACGACAATGATGGTAGAATTTGCGCTCGTAGTGCAGACAGCAAAGCGGGTTGTTCGTAGCGCAAGCGCATCATCCAACTGGCATTTGCCGTTTCGAGCACTAAAATACCCTGTCGGAAATTCGCGACGCGGCACCAGGGATGCAGGGGAGCGGGCAACAGGCCCTTCACTGCACGGTTAAGCTTGAGCAGCGCCACCGCGCGTTGCTGGACGTTTTGCAGCGTCCCTTTGCTGCCGGCAGACGCGTCGTCGAACAGGACATCTAATAATTGTGGACGGCTATCGCGCATAATGGGCTCCGGCGGATTATAAACTCGTGATCGGTATTCTAAATCGTTGGCGACAATTTGGCAGACGTTATTTCTGGCCCCATCTCCTGTTAGGGATGGTTGCGGCCACGCTTGGCGCACCTTCCAATTTGTCCGGCGCCCCCGATCAGGCCGCACTGCCGAGCACATCGTCCAGCCTTAACCGGCAAAATTCGGCCAACGGCACCTTCAACAGCCTGGCCCTGCTGCAGGACGCACATCGCCGTCCTACCTTCAGCGTAGATTATTGGCAGCAACATGCGCTGCGCACCGTCATTCGTCACCTCTCTTTCGCGCTGGCGCCGCAGGCGGTTTATGCGCGGGTGCAGGAAAGCGAAGCCGAAGCGGAACCCCCTTTGCAGGTAGCGCAACTGGCGCTGCTTTCTACTCTCAACGCGCTGCTGACGCACGAGCCGAAGCCGCCGACCATCATTCGCCACACCCACCTTGAGGTGCTGCCCACGCTGGCGCGCCACCAGACCGGCCTGTGGGTGGCGCAGGTGCAAGGCATTCGTGCCGGGCCCGCCGCACTCGTCTGACTTCGCCCTTCGGGCACAAAAACCATAAATAATAGCAAGTTGACTGCCGTGCTCGGCCGTCATGACAGAGATATCAAACATCATGTTAGTGAAATTATTAACCAAAGTTTTTGGCAGCCGTAACGATCGTACCCTGCGCCGCATGCGCAAAGTGGTTGAGCAGATCAACCGCATGGAACCGGACATGGAAAAACTGTCCGATGACGAGCTGAAAGCGAAAACCAACGAGTTCCGCGCGCGCCTGGAGAAAGGCGAGTCGTTGGACAGCCTGATCCCGGAAGCCTTCGCCGTGGTGCGTGAGGCGAGCAAGCGCGTGTTCGGCATGCGTCACTTCGACGTGCAGCTGCTGGGCGGCATGGTGCTGAACGATCGCTGCATCGCCGAGATGCGCACCGGTGAAGGTAAAACCCTGACCGCGACGCTGCCGGCTTATCTGAACGCCCTGAGCGGCCGCGGCGTGCACGTCGTGACCGTCAACGACTATCTGGCGCAGCGTGACGCCGAAAACAACCGTCCGTTGTTCGAGTTCCTCGGCCTGAGCATCGGTATCAACCTGCCGGGCATGCCGGCGCCGGCCAAGCGTGAAGCTTACGCCGCCGACATCACCTACGGCACCAACAACGAATACGGCTTCGACTACCTGCGCGACAACATGGCGTTCAGCCCGGAAGAGCGCGTGCAGCGCAAACTGCACTATGCGCTGGTGGATGAGGTGGACTCCATCCTGATCGATGAAGCGCGTACGCCGCTGATCATCTCCGGCCCGGCAGAAGACAGCTCCGAGATGTACATCAAGGTCAACAAGCTGATCCCTAAACTGATCCGCCAGGAAAAAGAAGACTCCGACACCTTCAAGGGTGAAGGGCACTTCTCGGTGGATGAGAAGGCGCGTCAGGTCCACCTGACCGAACGCGGTCTGATCCTGATCGAAGAGATGCTGGTGGAAGCTGGCATCATGGATGAAGGCGAATCGCTGTACTCGCCGACCAACATCATGCTGATGCACCACGTTACCGCCGCGCTGCGTGCCCACGTGCTGTTTACCCGCGACGTGGACTACATCGTGAAAGACGGCGAAGTGATCATCGTCGATGAGCACACCGGCCGTACCATGCAGGGCCGCCGCTGGTCCGACGGTCTGCACCAGGCGGTGGAAGCCAAAGAAGGCGTGGAGATCCAGAACGAGAACCAGACGCTGGCTTCGATCACCTTCCAGAACTACTTCCGTCTGTACGAGAAGCTGGCCGGGATGACCGGTACCGCCGATACCGAAGCCTTCGAATTCAGCTCGATCTACAAGCTGGACACCATCGTGGTGCCAACCAACCGTCCGATGATCCGTAAGGATATGCCGGATCTGGTGTACATGACCGAGAAAGAGAAGATCGGTGCCATCATCGAAGACATCCGCGAGCGTACCGCCAAAGGCCAGCCGGTGCTGGTGGGTACCATCTCAATCGAGAAATCCGAAGTGGTTTCCCATGAGCTGACCAAAGCGGGTATCGAGCACAAGGTGCTGAACGCCAAATTCCACGCCATGGAGGCGGACATCGTCGCCCAGGCGGGTCAGAGCGGTGCGGTGACCATCGCCACCAACATGGCGGGCCGTGGTACCGATATCGTGCTGGGCGGCAGCTGGCAGGCCGAAGTGGCGCTGCTGGAAGAACCGACAGAAGAGCAAATTGAAGCCATCAAAGCCGCCTGGAAAGTGCGCCACGACGCGGTGCTGGCGGCGGGCGGTCTGCATATTATCGGCACCGAGCGCCATGAATCGCGCCGTATCGATAACCAGCTGCGCGGCCGTTCCGGTCGTCAGGGCGACGCCGGTTCATCTCGCTTCTACCTGTCGATGGAAGATGCCCTGATGCGTATCTTCGCCTCGGATCGCGTGTCTGGCATGATGCGTAAACTGGGCATGAAAGAAGGCGAAGCGATTGAGCACCCGTGGGTGACCAAGGCGATCGCCAACGCCCAGCGCAAGGTGGAGAGCCGCAACTTCGATATCCGTAAGCAGCTGCTGGAATACGACGATGTCGCCAACGATCAGCGCCGCGCTATCTACAGCCAGCGTAACGAATTGCTGGACGTGTCCGACGTGAGCGAAACCATCGCCAGCATCCGCGAGGACGTGTTCAAGAGCACCATCGACAACTACATCACGCCGCAGTCGCTGGAAGAAGAGTGGGACATTCAGGGGCTGGAAGAGCGCCTGAAGAACGACTTCGATCTGGAGATGCCAATTGCCCAGTGGCTGGACAAAGAGCCGGAGCTGCACGAAGAGACGCTGCGCGAACGTATTCTGGAGAACGCCAAAGAGCAGTACCTGCGTAAGGAAGACGTGGTCGGCAGCGAAATGATGCGCAACTTCGAGAAGGGCGTGATGCTGCAGACGCTGGATTCCCTGTGGAAAGAGCACCTGGCGGCGATGGACTACCTGCGTCAGGGCATCCACCTGCGCGGCTATGCGCAGAAGGATCCGAAGCAGGAGTACAAGCGCGAATCCTTCAACATGTTCGCCACCATGCTGGAATCGCTGAAATATGAAGTGATCAGCGTGCTGAGCAAGGTACAGGTGCGGATGCCGGAAGAAGTGGAAGCGCTGGAACAGCAGCGTCGTGAAGAGGCTGAGCGCCTGGCGCAGCAGCAACAGCTGAGCCACCACGACGAGAACGCGCTGGTGACCGAAGATCCGAACGCGCCGGCGACCGCCGAGCGCAAAGTGGGCCGCAACGATCCTTGCCCATGCGGTTCCGGCAAGAAATACAAGCAGTGCCACGGCCGCCTGCAGTAATGCCGGCTGCGGTTAACCGATAACACCCAGGGGTTCAGCTTGCTGAGCCCCTGTTTTTTGGCACCCATCAGGAGGGTGAGATGAAACATCTGAATATCGCCGTGGGCATCATCCGCAATGCTCAACGGGAAATCTTTATTACCCGCCGCGCCGCTGACACGCACATGGCCGGATTTTGGGAGTTTCCCGGCGGCAAGATCGAACCGGGTGAGACGCCGGAACAGGCCCTGAGCCGCGAGTTGCGTGAAGAGACCGGTATCGAAGCCGAGCGGGCCGAACTGTTGGAGGTGGTGGAACATCGTTTCAGCGATCGCATCGTGACACTGAATTTTTATCTGGTGGAGCGTTGGGCGGGCGAGCCGTTTGGCCGTGAGGGGCAGCCGATGCGCTGGGTAAAACAGGCCGATCTGCGTGAAGACGAGTTCCCGGAAGCCAACGTCGGCATTATTCAACTGCTGGTAGCGCAGGCGAACGCCGCGCAATAACAAGATTGGCCTGGCGTCCGCCAGGCCTTCAACCGGCGACTAGCGGTCGTCGAGTTCGCTCCAGTCTTCGCTTTCCGACAGATCGCTGTTGCTCGGAATGCGCTTCTCTTCATCGGCCCACTCGCCAAGATCAATCAGCTGGCAGCGCTTGCTGCAAAACGGCCGGAACGGGCTGACTTCACCCCAAACCACGCCGGTGCCACAGGTTGGGCATTTCACTACGGTCGTCATAACGGTTCCTTACGCCTTCTGTCAGTGCTGAGAAGGCTTGCTTTCATGAGTTCAACAACAGGCCAATTCGAACGTCAGGCGTTCAGGCACCACGCCATTTTCGCTGTCCAGCGGCAGGAAACGAATGGCATAACGCGTCTTGTGGCCAGAAATCTGCGGATAAAGCTGCGGCGCCAGATGGAGGCGCAGGCGTAGCAGATCCGCCCCTTCGGCGTTGTCCTGGAAAAAGCCGTTCAGGCTGATTTGATTGCGGAACGGCCCCGACTGACGGATCAGATCCAGCACCATGATCAGCGCCTGGTTCAGCGGATCCAACGATTGCAGCCAGGCGGCGACGTCGGCGTCGCGATCCTGCTGCGGCGCGTGCATCCACATGTGCAGGGTTGGCAGATCGAAGCTGCAGCAGCCGCCGGGAATGTTCAGCCGCTGGCGCACCAGGCCGATCAGCCGGTCTTCACGCAGCGCCTGACCGAGGCGCGGCGCCGCCATCAGCGCCGATGAGCGCGACTTCAACTGGCCGCGCAGCTGATCGATCAGCGCCATATCCACGCCCGGCACATCGGCCCAGGCCAACAGTTTTTGCTGCTGGCGCTCCAGCTCTTTGAGCAGTTCGGTGCGCACTTCGCCGCGCTCCAGCACGTCCAGCAAATCGGAGACGGTGCGGAAAAAGGTAAGGGCGATGGCGGTTTCGCTCAGGGCGCGCTGGCCGTGCAGCTGTTGCAGTAAAAACTCGATGCGCAGCCAGGTGCGCATTTTTTCGTTCAGCGGGTGTTCAAAGAGAACGGTTGGGGAAACATCACTCATGCAGTTTAATCCTGTTGGGGCGCTGTTGCCGCCAGTTCAAGGTAGCGACGATGCAGTGCGGCGACCCGTGGCTCTATCCCCTGAGCGGCGCCGCTGTTGTCAATAATGTCATCCGCCACGGCGAGGCGCTGCTGGCGCGTGGCCTGGGCGGCGAGAATGCTCTGCGCTTGCTCGCGGCTGATGCCGTCGCGCGCGATGGTGCGAGCCAACTGGGTTTCGGTGTCGACGTCGATCACCAGCACCCGATCGGCGCGATCCTGCAGGCCGTTTTCCACCAGCAGCGGCACGACCCACAGCGCGTACGGGCTGGCCGCCTGCGCCAGTTGGCGTTGGGTCTCGCGGTGTATCAGCGGATGCAGTAGTTGGTTCAGCCAGGTTTTATCATCGGGGTGGCTGAAGATGCGCTGACGCAGAGCAGCGCGGTTGAGCGCGCCGTCCGGCAGCAACATTTCATTACCAAATCGCTCGGCGATCGCGGCCAGAGCAGGGGTGCCCGGCTCAACGACCTGACGGGCGATCACGTCGGCATCGACAATGGCTGCGCCGTGGCGCGCAAAGGCGTTCGCAACGGTCGTTTTGCCGCTGCCTATGCCCCCGGTCAACGCAACAATGTAGGCCATGGTGTTAGGTGCATCCGATGTTCATAAAAAAATAATAGACGAATCATAAAGCGATCGCGCAGAAGTGCAAGTCGGCAGGCGGCGCTTGCGCCTCGGCCCCGTTCGGGCGGCGAGAAAAAGCGCAGCGGCACGGCAGAAATGAGCGGGCAATCACACTGCGATTATGCAGGTAAATTTGTCGGATTGTAGCGTAAATAAAGGCGAATTCGCAGTCTTGTTCGGCGATTATTAGCGCGTATTATAACGTCACTGGAACTGGCATTAATCTCGCCGTCATCTTTCCGCGCCACGGGAAAGCCGTCGGGCAGAGGTTCGAACATCCTCCTTGCGATCCGTCGCCATTAACCAGGAAATCATAAGTCATGCGTATTGAAGAAGATTTGAAGTTGGGCTTTAAAGACGTGTTGATCCGCCCTAAGCGCTCCACGCTGAAAAGCCGTTCCGAGGTTGAACTGGAACGTCAGTTTACCTTCAAGCATTCAGGTTGCAGCTGGTCCGGCGTGCCGATTATCGCCGCCAACATGGACACGGTGGGCACCTTCCGCATGGCCGAGGCCCTGGCTTCTTTCGATGTTCTCACCGCCGTACACAAACATTACAGCGTCGAGCAATGGGCTGATTTCGTGCAGCGCATGCCGGAATCGGTGCTGCGCCACGTGATGGTGTCCACCGGCACTTCCGAAGCCGACTTCACCAAAATGCAGCAGATCCTGGCCCTGTCTCCGGCGCTGAAATTCATCTGTATCGACGTGGCCAACGGCTACTCTGAACACTTCGTCGCCTTCCTGCAGAAAGCGCGCGAAGCCTGCCCGAATCACGTGATCTGCGCCGGCAACGTAGTGACCGGCGAGATGGTGGAAGAGTTGATCCTCTCCGGCGCCGACATCGTTAAAGTCGGCATTGGCCCGGGGTCGGTATGCACCACCCGCGTGAAAACCGGCGTGGGCTATCCGCAGCTGTCGGCGGTAATCGAATGCGCCGATGCGGCCCACGGGCTGGGCGGCCAAATCGTCAGCGACGGCGGCTGCTCGGTGCCGGGCGATGTCGCCAAAGCCTTCGGCGGCGGCGCGGACTTCGTGATGCTGGGCGGCATGCTGGCCGGCCACGACGAGTGCGAAGGCACCGTGGTGGAAGAGAAAGGCGAGAAGTTCATGCTGTTCTACGGCATGAGCTCCGAGTCAGCGATGAAGCGCCATGTCGGCGGCGTAGCGGAGTATCGCGCGGCCGAAGGGAAAACCGTCAAGCTGCCGCTGAGGGGCGAGGTGGAGTTTACCGTGCGCGATATCCTCGGTGGTCTGCGTTCCGCCTGCACCTACGTCGGCGCCGAGCGTTTGAAAGAGCTGACCAAGCGCACCACCTTTATCCGCGTGGCAGAGCAGGAAAACCGCGTCTTCGGCAGCAAATAAGCCGCACTTTGCATTCGGGCGCAGCACACCGCGGCGCCCGCTATCCTTTTCCCCTTATCCCAACACGCTGCCCAGTTGAAAGATAGGCAGATACATGGCGATCACCAAAGCGCCGACAATCCCGCCCACCACCAGCATCAGCAGCGGCTCCAGCGTTTGCGCCAGCGTATCGGCCAGCTCGTGCGTCTGCCGTTCATACCAGTGCGCCAACTTATCCAGCAAGGCGTCCAGCGAACCGGACTCTTCGCCCACCCGCACCAACTGCCGGCACAGCGGCGGAAACAGCGGTTGCAGGCCCATGGCTTGATGAAAGGCTTCGCCTTCGGCGATCTGCCGTCGCACCTGCTCCAGCGCCTGTCGGTACAGCAGATGGTCAGCCGCCAGCGCCGCCGCGCTCAAGCCTTCCACCAGCGTCAGCCCGGCGCGTTGGGTCATGGTCAGGATGCGAAATGTTTGGCTCAGCGCGCCGCCGCTCACCAGCCGGGCGATCAGCGGCAGGCGAAGCAAGAGTGCCTGTTCACGTCTGCGCCACGGCGGGCGCGGATGCAGCCAGCGGCAGTAGCCGAACAGCGATGCGCCGAGCAGCAGCGCCAAATAGGGGCCAACGGCGATCAGCAGCGCGGACAACTTCAATAGCCCTTGGGTAAACCAGGGCAGTGGCGCATCGAACGATTGATAAACCTTGGCGAATTCCGGCAGCACCATCACCAGCATCAGCATGCTGACCATCAGCGCCACCGCGCAGATGAAGAGGGGATACCGCAGCGCTTTGGTCACCTTGCGGCGCAGCAACAGCTGGGCCTCCTGTTGTTGCGCCAGCTGCAGGCAGCAGCGATCGAGGTTGCCGGTCAGTTCACCGATGGCGATCAGCTGGCGGTAGATCAGGGGAAAAATCCCCGGTTGTTCGGTGAGGGTTTCGGAAAGCGGTTGCCCTTCGCGCACCTGGTCGGCCAGCTGGCGCAGCAGGCAGCGCCAGGCTGCCGAAGGATGCTCTGCTGCCAGCAACTGCAGCGCATCGACCAGCGGCAACCCCGCCTGCAGCAGAGTGGCGAGCTGGCGGGTGAAGTGGATTAAGGGTTCTCCACGCCATTGGCCGGGCGTAACGCGTTTGCCGTGCCCGATTCGGCACGGTTGCATGCCTTGCTCAATCAGTAATCGGCTCACCTGCCGTTTTTCTTCGCTCATCAGTTCGCCGCGGTGTAAGGCGCCCTGAGCGTCGAAAGCCTGCCACAGAAAAAGGCGGCGCGCTTTCATGACGTGGTTGCGCCGAGCTGGACGACGTCGATCACGCGATACAGTTCTTCCAGCGAGGTCGAGCCTTCGGCGGCCAGAGTCAGCCCGGCCTGCAGCAGCGAAAGCTGCCCCTGGTCACGGGCGATATTCGCCAGCAGGCTAGGAGCAGCGTTCGCCAGCAGCGCCGCCTGTATTTCCGGCGTAATGGCCAACAGCTCATACACGCCGATGCGCCCATAGTAGCCGCCGAAGCAGTGCTCGCAGCCGTCGGCGCGCCAGGCGGTCAGCGGTTCTGGCCAGATAGCGGTGGGAAAATGCGTCGGCTGGCTTTGCGGATAGCGGCAGTGGCGGCACAGCCTGCGCACCAACCGCTGCGCGACGATCAGCTTCAGGCAGCCGGCGAGCAGGTAGCCGGGGATCCCCATGTGCATCAGCCGCGTCAGGGTTTCGCCAGTGGAGTTGGTATGCAGCGTTGACAGCACCAGGTGGCCAGTTTGCGCGGCCTTGACCGCGATCTCGGCGGTTTCCGTATCGCGGATCTCGCCGATCATGATGACGTCCGGATCCTGGCGCAGTAGGGCGCGCAGCACCCGGGCGAAGCTCAGCTCGGTTTTGGCGTTGATCTGGGTCTGATTAATGCCGAACAGCGGGATCTCGACCGGATCCTCGACGCTGCATAGGTTGCTTTGCGCATCGTTCAACTGGCGCAGACCGCTGTACAGCGTCACCGTCTTGCCGCTGCCGGTCGGGCCGGTCACCAGGATTAACCCTTGCGGGCAGGCCAGCGCCGTCGCGTAGCGCGCCAGATCCGCCCGGCTCATGCCCAGTTTATCCAGCGGCAGCTCCTGCTGCTCACCCTGCTGGACGCGCAGCACCACCTTTTCGCCGTGCAGCGTCGGCAGGGTGGCGATACGCATGGCATAGCGCGCGCTGTCCAGCGTCAGGCTGAGCTGCCCGTCTTGAGGCTGACGGCGCTCGGCGATATCCAACTGGCCGAGGATCTTCAGCCGGGCGATGAGGCGCGCGGTCAGCTGCGGCGGCGGTGAGGCGAGGGTTTGCAGCACGCCGTCGATGCGCAGACGAATGCGAAAATGCTGCCGAAAGGGCTCGAAGTGGATGTCCGAGGCGCGGCGCTGAATGGCCAGGCGCAGCGTCTGGTTGATGAACTGTACCACCGGCGCATCGCCGTCGTCGGGGTAGGCGATATCGGTTGTGTCCTCTTCGGCCGCCAGCGGTGCCGAGAGCGGCTCGTGGCGCTGGTTAAGCGCCAGCTCCAACCTGGCCGCCGGCCATTGTTCCAGATGGATGCGTTTGCCGGTGGCGAAACGCAGCGCCGCCAGCAGCCCCTGCGGCGCTTCTTCGCTGAGCGCGACCGTCAGGGTGGTCGGGTCTTCGCTCAGCGCCAGCGCCTGATAGCGCCGACACAGGGTGTGAACCTCTTCGCTGATTTGCGCGTTCATCGCTGCTACTCCGCTGCGTCGTCGAAGCGGAAGACTTCCCGGCACACCTCAACCAGCGTCGCGTTTTCGCTGCTGCACAGCCGGGTCCAGTGGGTCAGCCCATCGGCGTTCGATTTGGGGGTTAACGCCACCGCCAGCCCCTGCAGCGTTTGGGCGCCGGTCAGCGTGATGACGCCTTTAACGACTTTCACCCCGCTGACGTAACGCGACGCGCCGCCGGTGGGAATGCCTTTGCTGCCAGCGTCACAGCCGGCGGGCGCGCCTTCATCCAGCACGCACAGTTCGACCGCCAGTTTATACGGCGCCATGGTTTGCAGCATGTCGGTCATCGCCGCTTTCTGGATGTAGCGCTGGTAGGCAGGAATGCCGATGGCGCTGAGGATGGCGATGATGGCGATCACCACCATCAGTTCGATCAGGCTAAAGCCGCGTTGCGTTTCCATGCGTTGTTTCCTCCATAAGGGTGTGGAAAACAACGGTAGCGGTTTGCGCGGGGGAACGGCGAGCGGGTTTTACGCGTTTCTCGGCATGCTTCCATCAGTAATGATGCCGTTTGCAGCGGAGGGAAAAACGGTGCGAGGGGCTTCGCAAATCTGCGGTAACGCCCCCGGCGGCGGCCGGGGGCGAGGGGATCATTTGAAGCGCATCGACAGATCGAGCGCGGTCACATGTTTGGTCAGCGCGCCGACCGAAATGTAATCCACGCCGGTCTCGGCGAAGGTGCGCAGCGTCTCGCTGGTGACGTTGCCGGATACCTCCAACTGGGCGCGGCCCTGGGTTTGGGCAACCGCCTGACGCATCATCTCGACGCTGAAGTTGTCCAGCATGATGATGTCGGCGCCGGCGTCCAGCGCCTGCTGCAGTTCATCAAGCGATTCGACTTCCACTTCCACCGGCACGTCGGCGTGCAGCCAGAAGGCTTTTTCCACCGCGTTTTTGATCGAGCCGGAGGCGATGATGTGGTTTTCCTTGATCAGGAAGGCATCGGACAGCCCCAGCCGGTGGTTGCTGCCGCCCCCGCACAGTACGGCATATTTCAACGCGGTGCGCAGGC
Source organism: Serratia sp. 201 (assembly GCF_037027545.1). Taxonomy (NCBI): domain Bacteria; kingdom Pseudomonadati; phylum Pseudomonadota; class Gammaproteobacteria; order Enterobacterales; family Yersiniaceae; genus Serratia; species Serratia sp. 201. Next base: position 513,603 of record NZ_JAXCHC010000004.1, read on the forward strand.
CGGGCAAGGTCTTGCGGGTATCGAGCAGGCGAGTCTGGGTGCCTTCCAGCAGAGCCACATAGCGGCTGACCTCGGTCGCCACGCCGGAGAGCATCTGCACGAAGTTCAGCGCGGTGCGCTCGCCGGTCAACAGCACCCGCGCAGGGCCGCGCAGCCGGCAAAGCGGTTGGTTCGGTATCAGACGGTCGCCGTCTGCCACCAGCCACTCCACCTGCACCTGGTTGCCCAACTGAATAAAGACTTCGTTCAGCCAGCGGCGGCCACAGAACACGCCGGCTTCGCGGGTAATGACGGTGGCTTCGGCCTGCTTGTCCGCCGGTAACAATTGCGCGGTAATATCGCGCCCGGCGTCAACTTCACCTCCCAGGTCTTCGCGCAGCGCCTGGGCGACGGAATAGGGAATATCACTTTCAATACGTTCAAGAAGCTCGGTACGGCGACGGTCGGCACTGTAGCGGCGTGTCGGCATGGAAAACTCCGAAATGGACGGTTAGATCGTAGGGGAACATGCTACTCTGTTGCAGGAATAAGTACCACCGCAGAGAGGTGTCTGATGCAGTTGGAAAATGGCTGGATTGTCGGGGTGACGCGAGTGGTTTCGCCGCACTGCGATCGTCGCCCGGATGACGAGCCGCCCTCGCTGCTGGTCATCCATAACATCAGCCTGCCGCCCGGCGAATTCGGTGGCCCCTATATCGACCAGCTGTTCACCGGCACGCTCGATCCCGCGCAGCACCCTTATTTCGCCGAGATCCATCAGCTGCGAGTGTCTGCGCACTGCCTGATCCGCCGCGATGGGGAGATCGTGCAGTATGTGCCCTTCGACCAGCGCGCGTGGCACGCGGGCGTTTCTCTGTATCAGGGGCGCGAACGGTGCAACGATTTCTCCATCGGCATCGAGCTGGAAGGCACCGACCAGTTAGCCTACACCGAGGCGCAATATCGCACGCTGCAGGCGGTCACCGCGCTGCTGGCCGAACATTATCCGCCGTTGGCGGCGCATATCGCCGGGCATTGCGATATCGCCCCCGGCCGCAAAACCGATCCCGGGCCGGCGTTCGATTGGGATCGCTATCTGGCATCTCTGGAACAACGCGGCGCGCCCGCCGACGCTATGCTTGAGACAAGAAAAAGGGAGAGGAATCGCTAATGACGCTGTTTACGCTGTTGCTGGTTTTGGCCTGGGAGCGCCTGTTCAAGCTGGGGGAACACTGGCAGCTGGATCATCGCCTCGAAGTGGTATTTCAGCGGCTGCATCGGGTTTCGCTGGCGCAGACGCTGGCGATGACCGCCGCCTGGATGGTTGTCGTCTGGGGCGTTCTGTGGTTGTCGCACGGGTTATTCTTCGGCGTGGTGACGCTGCTGCTGTGGATCGTCATCGATCTGCTGTGCGTCGGTGCCGGCATCAAGCGCAAACACTATCGCGCCTACCTGAAAGCGGCGCGGCAGGGGGATACCCATGCCAGCGATCAGATGGCGGAAGAGCTGGCGTTGATCCACGGTTTGCCGGTGGACTGCAGTGAGGAGCTGCGCCTGCGCGAGCTGCAAAACGCGCTGCTGTGGATCAACTTCCGCTATTACCTGGCGCCGCTGTTCTGGTTCGTGGTCTTTGGGCCGTACGGGCCGATCGCGCTGGCGGGATATGCCTTCCTGCGCGCCTATCAAACCTGGCTGGCGCGCCACAATACGCCGCTGGAGCGTTCGCAGTCGGGCATCGATCATCTGCTGAACTGGCTGGACTGGATCCCGGTGCGTTTGGCCGGGGTGGCCTATGCGCTGTTTGGCCACGGCGAGCGGGCGCTGCCGGCTTGGTTCGCCTCGCTGGGGGATCGGCATTCGTCGTCGTATCAGGTGTTGACGCGGCTGGCGCAGTTCTCGCTGGCGCGCGATCCGCATATGGATCCGGTGCAAACGCCGCGCGCGGCGGTGACGCTGGCGCGCAAGGTGACGATGATCATCGTGGTGGTGGTGGCGCTGTTGACCATTTACGGCACGCTGCTTTAAGCCGCAGCGAAAAACAAAACGGGCGCTGAGGCGCCCATTTTTTTGGCCATCCGGCCGGGATTACAGCTTGGCGAAGCAGCGACGCGCGGCGTCGATGGTGCGCTGGATGTCTTCCTTGCTGTGCGCCACGGACATGAAGCCCGCTTCGAAGGCGGACGGTGCCAGATACACCCCTTCTTCCAACATCAGGTGGAAGAAGCGCTTGAAGCGTTCCACGTCGCACTGCATCACGTCCTGGTAGCAGGTGACCGCCGGCGCGTCGGTGAAGAACAGGCCGAACATGCCGCCGACGTTGTTGACCACCAACGGGATATTCTCTTCCTGCGCCGCATGCAGCAGGCCTGCGGCCAGCATCTCGGTCAGTTCGGTCAGCGTCTGGTGCACGCCAACCTGCGACACTTCGGTCAGGCAAGCGTAGCCCGCCGCCATGGCGATCGGGTTGCCGGACAGGGTGCCCGCCTGGTAGACCGGACCGGTCGGCGCCAGCGCCTCCATCACGTCGCGACGGCCGCCGAAGGCGCCCACCGGCATACCCCCGCCGATGATTTTGCCGAGGCAGGTCAGATCCGGCTCAACGCCGTAATAGGACTGCGCGCCGGCCAGCGCGACGCGGAAGCCGGTCATCACTTCGTCGATGATCAAGAGCGCGCCGTACTTGTCGCACAGGGCGCGCAGGCCCGGCAGGAATTCCGGCAGCGGCGGCACGCAGTTCATGTTGCCGGCGACCGGCTCGACGATGATACAGGCGATCTCTGACGGGTACTGTTCGAAGGCGGCGCGCACCGAATCCAGATCGTTATAGGTGCAGGTCAGAGTGTGTTTGGCGAAGTCGGCCGGCACGCCCGGTGAGTTCGGCTGGCCGAGGGTCAGCGCGCCGGAGCCGGCTTTCACCAGCAGGCAGTCGGCGTGGCCGTGGTAGCAGCCTTCGAACTTGATGATTTTATCGCGGTTGGTGTAGCCGCGCGCCAGGCGGATGGCGCTCATGGTGGCTTCGGTGCCCGAGTTCACCATGCGCACCATATCCATCGTCGGCACCAGCTCGGTGACCAGCTGCGCCATTTTGACTTCCATCTCGGTCGGCGCGCCGAAGCTCAGGCCGCGCTGCGCCGCTTCGATCACCGCGTCGCGGATCGCCGGGTGGTTATGCCCCAGCACCATCGGCCCCCAGGAACCGACATAGTCGATATAGGCCTTGCCGTCGGCATCGAACAGGTAAGCCCCGTCTGCGCGCTCGATAAACAGCGGCACACCGCCTACGCCGGTGAATGCACGCACCGGAGAGTTTACCCCGCCGGGGATCAACTGTTGCGCCTGGGCGTACAGACTTTCGGACTTGCTGTGTAGGCTCATAAATCGGCTCCTGGATTCTCTTTTGAATGATTTGACCGCGCTATTCTAGAGGAGAGCGCCGCGTTATGAAACGATCACAGTCAGATACCATTAACGGCAGCGCCCGCCGCCGGGTTGGGGTAGAATTATCGCCCTGCCTATTTGTATTACAAATTACCTGACGAATTATTCGCGATGACAGAATCATACTCACAGCCCGTCGGGACGTTGAGCCCGCGCCTTAGCCGCAGCGATGCAGTGCGCCAGTTTATCCGCCGCGATAAAACGCCGGTGGCGATCTTGTTGATGGCCGCGCTGGTGGGGACGCTGGCTGGTTTGCTTGGCGTGGCCTTCGATAAAGCGGTGGAGTGGGTGCAGCAGCAGCGGCTGGCTTCGCTGGCGCAGGTCGCCGACTCCTGGATCCTGGTGTGGCCGCTGGCGTTTATCCTGTCCGCCGCGCTGGCGGCGCTGGGCTATTACCTGGTGCGGCGCTTTGCGCCTGAGGCGGGCGGCTCGGGCATTCCGGAGATCGAAGGCGCGCTGGAGGAGCTGCGGCCGGTGCGCTGGTGGCGCGTGATACCGGTGAAATTCATCGGCGGCATGGGCACGCTGGGGGCGGGTATGGTGCTGGGGCGCGAAGGGCCCACGGTGCAAATGGGCGGCAACGTCGGGCGCATGGTATTGGACGTGCTGCGCATTCGCGGCGCCGAGGCGCGTCATTCGCTGCTGGCGACCGGGGCCGCCGCCGGGCTGTCCGCCGCGTTCAACGCGCCGCTGGCCGGCATTCTGTTTATCATCGAAGAGATGCGGCCGCAGTTTCGCTACAACCTGATCTCGATTAAAGCGGTGTTTATCGGCGTTATCATGTCGAGCGTGGTGTACCAGCTGTTTAACGGCCAGGGCTCGGTGATCGCGGTCGACAAACTTTCTTCGGCGCCCATCAACACCCTGTGGCTCTATCTGGTGCTGGGGGCGATATTCGGCGCGGTGGGCGTGGGGTTCAACGCGCTGATCTTCCGCACCCAAGACATGTTCGCGCGCCTGCACGGCGGCAGAATGCGCAATATCTTGTTGATGGGTGGGTTGCTCGGCGGCGTGTGTGGCATTCTGGGGTTGATTCAGCCAGAGGCGGCGGGCGGCGGCTTTGGGCTGATCCCGATCGCCGCGGCGGGCAATTACAGCGTCGGCATGTTGATGTTTATCTTCATTACCCGCATCTTCACCACGCTGCTGTGCTTCGGTTCCGGCGCGCCGGGTGGCATCTTTGCGCCGATGCTGGCGCTGGGCACGCTGTTCGGCACCGCCTTCGGGCTGGCGGGGGCGCATCTGTTCCCGCAATACGGCATCGAAGCGGGCACCTTCGCCATCGCCGGTATGGGGGCGCTGTTCGCCGCCACGGTGCGGGCCCCGTTGACCGGTATCGTGCTGGTGCTGGAAATGACCGACAACTACCAGCTGATTTTACCGATGATCATCACCTGCCTCGGCGCCACGGTAGTGGCGCAGCTGCTCGGCGGCAAGCCGCTGTATTCATCGATCTTGGCTCGCACCCTGCAAAGGCAGGAGGCGCAGCTGGCACGGGAAGCGGCGGAGAAAACAGGTAAAGAAAATACAACAAATGCGGTGAATACTTGAACGCAACACTCAGGTATCGGATAATCGTTAATATTAATCAGGCAGCCATAGTCGCGATCTGATGCTGAACAATGTTGGGAGTAAAGAGTATGAGTGATCAAACGGCACTGCCCCTGCAATTTACCGAGGCAGCAGCAAACAAGGTTAAGTTCCTGATTGCTGACGAAGAAAACCCGAACCTGAAGTTGCGGGTTTACATTACCGGCGGCGGCTGCAGCGGATTCCAGTACGGCTTCACTTTTGACGACAAGGTCAACGATGGCGACATGACCATCGAGAAGCAGGGCGTGGCGCTGGTGGTCGATCCGATGAGCCTGCAGTATCTGGTCGGCGGTTCGGTGGACTACACCGAAGGGCTGGAAGGGTCGCGCTTCGTGGTGACCAACCCGAATGCCAAAACCACCTGCGGTTGCGGTTCGTCGTTCAGCATCTGAGTTTGCCTGTCAGAACATCAACCCGCTCGCCTTAGGCCGGCGGGTTTTTTTATGCCTACCATTACCATTCCACGAGGATCACTTCCGCACCGTTCTGCTGCGTCGGTGGGTTGCGGATGATCTTCGGCTGCGCCGTCGCGTGGCTGCATTCGGCCTGGGGGACGGCGGCTTCGAGGCGCACGGCGCATTGCGGTTCAATGGTCAGGGTAACGCCGATCTGGCCGCTGACGGCATCGGCATACGCGGCGCCACTCAGCAGGGCGCCACAGCAGGCAAGCAGAATTTTTTTCATCATTGCGGGAATAGTCATCCGTAAGCCATCTTGTGATGACTTATCGGCAAAAAGTTAAAAAGTTTTAACAGCGTGGGGAAGGGATTAACCTGCGGGTAACAGAATTTTACATCGACACTACGCTATTTTTTGGACGAAAATAATACCACTGAACCCGTTTTTAGTCTAATAAATCACCCGGTGCGGCGTTGCCACGCGTCGCCCCGCAGGGCGACGGCTCAGCGTTCGAGAATAAAGGCGGGCAGCTTGAGGTGCCAGCGGATGGCCGCCAGCCGAATGGCCAGCGTGATGATCATGCCCAGCATCATGGCCTGTTGCAGCGGCATGTGGAAGGTGTAAAACGCCGTAGCGTGCACGATGCCGCCGATGATGCAGGCGGTGGCGTAAATTTCGGTGCGCAGGATCATCGGGATCTCGCGCGCCAGCACGTCGCGGATAATGCCGCCGCCGACGCCGGTGATCACTCCCATGCAGATCGCCACCAGCGGGCCGGTGCCGGCCGCGAAAGCCTTGTTGACGCCGATGCCGACGAACACCGCCAGCCCGACGGCGTCGAGCACCGGCAGCACCCATTTCGGCAGGCGGCGCGGCTGGCGCACCAGCAGCAGCGTCAAGACGCAGGTGATCATCGCCACCACCAGATCGGTGGGATCCTTGACCCAGAACACCGGGCCGTTGGCCAGCGCCATATCGCGGATGGTGCCGCCGCCGACCGCGGTGACCACGCCCAATACCAGTACGCCGAACGGATCCATGCGCAGCTTGCCGGCTAACAGTACGCCGGAGACGGCGAACACCGCCGTGCCGAGAATATCCAACCAGAACACCAGCATCAGCGGATCTCCGCCAGCTGGCGGCACAGCTGCTGCGCCGCCAACAGCAGGCGCGGCCCGCCGCGATTGAACCAGTCTTCGTTCAGCGCGATCACCGGCACCTGCAGCTGCGGCGCCCAGAAGGCTTTCACATTGGCGGCCTCTTTCGCGCCGCCGGTGATGACGATGGCCTGGGGTTGACGCGCCAGCACCTGCTCGCGGCTGATCTGCGGCCAAGGGGTGCGGCTATCGGCGAAGACGTTCTGCCCGCCGCACAGCGCCAGCACCTGGCTTTGCAATGTGGCGCCGGAGCTGGTGAACAGCGGCTGGGTGCCGAACTGCAGCAGCACGCGCCGTGGTGAGTTAGCGGCGTATTGTTGCTTGAGAGCGGCGAACTGGCGGCGAAGGTCGTCTGCCGCCTGATGCGCCTGATCCGGGTGCGGGCTGTATTGCGCCAGCTTATCCAGCAAGCCGGCGATCCCCCCGAGGTTGTCGGCGTCCGCATAGAAGATCGGGATGCCGAACGCGGCGAGCTGATCCAGCACGCGCTGCGGATTGCCGCCGCGCCAGGCGAGGATCAGGTCCGGCTTGAGCGCCAGCACCCGCTCCAGGTTGATGCCCTGCCAGGAGGCCACCTGCTCCAGCTTGGCGGCCTGCGGCGGGTAATCGGAATAGGCGCTCGCCGCCACCAGCACCTCGCCCATGCCGGCGGCATAGGCGAGCTCGGTGGCGTTGGGCGCCAGGCTAATCACCCGCTGGGCGGCGTCGACCGGCAGGGCCAGCCAGAGCGCCAACAGACAGAGCATCGAGGTGAAGCGCAGCCTCACATCAACCGCGCTTGGCCAGGGTTTGCAGCATGGCATTGACCATCAGCGTAGACTGCTTGGCCGCTACCACCAGGAACTCGTCGAAGCTCATGTGCGACTCGCTGTCGGCGACGTCGGAAATGGCGCGCACCACCACGAACGGCGTGCCGAACAGATGGCAGACGTGGGCGATCGCCGCGGCTTCCATTTCCACGGCGGCGACGCGCGGGAAAGTGGCGCGGATGCGCGCCAGCGGCTCGGCGCCGTTGATGAAGGCGTCACCGCTGCAGATCAGGCCGCGCACCGCGTGCAGATCCAGCTGTTTGATGCAGCTTTCCGCCAGCGCGATCAGCGCGTCGTCGGCGACGAACGCCGCCGGGCAGCCGGCCATCTGGCCCGGCTCGTAGCCGAAGGCGGTGACGTCGGCGTCGTGGTAGCGCACTTCTTCCGACACCACGATATCGCCCACGCGCAGCGTGCTGGCCAAGCCGCCGGCGGAACCGGTGTTGATCACCAGATCCGGGCTGCAGTGTTCCAGTAGCAGGGTGGTGCCCATGGCCGCAGAGACTTTGCCGATGCCGGATTTCAGCAAGGCCACGTCAACGCCGCCGATCTGGCCGGTGTAGATTTCGCAGCCCGCGCGCTGGATGGTTTGACGGTTTTCGATTTGATCGCGCAGCAGGGTGACTTCCTGCTCCATTGCGCCGATGATGCCTACTTTCATAAATAACACTCGCTGATTGGCCGTGAGAATTGCGGCATAGTCTATCATGGCTGTGTATCAGAGATAATGCGTTGCATCCGCTGCCGGGAATTGTTATCACGGGGGCAGGGCGCAACGGCGGAGAAACAGATGTCCGGGATCGACTTCAAGCAAAAAATCAGCTTCCAACGGCCTTTCAGCAAACCGATCGAGGCCGAGGAAGAGTACGACATTGTGCGGCAGTTCGAGAGCGATCGCGGGCGCATCGTCAACTCGGCCGCCATTCGCCGTCTGCAGCAAAAAACCCAGGTGTTTCCACTGGAGCGCAACGCGGCGGTGCGCAGCCGCCTGACGCACTCGATGGAGGTGCAGCAGGTTGGGCGCCACATCGCCAAAGAGATCCTCAATCGCTTCAAACAGGCGGGGAGAATTGATGAGCTCGGCTTGACCCGGCTGCTCGATCCGTTTGAAAGCATCGTGGAAATGGCCTGCCTGATGCACGACATCGGTAATCCGCCGTTCGGACACTTCGGCGAGTCGGCGATCAACGACTGGTTCGCCCAGCGGCTCGATCCCGCCAGCTGCGGCAGCGAGCCGGGCAGCCACGATCGCTGCCAGGTGGCGACGCTGCGCCTGCATGAAGGGGAGGGCGATCTGAACCGGCTGCGCAGCCGGATCCGTCAGGATCTCAGCCACTTCGAGGGCAACGCCCAGGCGATCCGCATGGTGTACAGCCTGCTCAAGCTCAACCTGACCTACGCGCAGGTCGGCTGCATTTTGAAATACACCCGCCCGGCCTACTGGGCGAGCGACATCCCTGCCAGCCACAGTTACCTGATGAAAAAGCCCGGCTACTATCTGGCGGAAGAGGCCTTCGTCGATCGGTTGCGGCGCGAGCTGCACATGGGCGAGTTCGATCGTTTCCCGCTGACCTATATTATGGAGGCCGCCGACGATATCTCGTACTGCGTGGCCGATCTGGAAGACGCGGTGGAGAAGAGCATTTTCACCGTCGAGCAGCTGTATCAGCACCTGATTCAGGAGTGGGGCGAGGTGGTGCCGGGCGATCTGTTCGACAAGACCGTCGCCAGCGCGTTTCGCAAGATCGATCGCGGCGGCGCGCGGCGCAGCGCGGAAGATCAGTTCTTCATGTATCTGCGGGTGTTTACCGTGGCGCGGCTGGTGCCGCATGCGGCGCAGCGCTTTATCGACAATCTGGACGCGGTCTATCAGGGCAGTTTCAATCAGGCGCTGCTGGAGGATTCCAGCCCGGCCTATCGGCTACTGAAGATATTTAAAAATGTGGCGTTCAAGCACGTGTTCAACCACCCTGAGGTCGAGCAGCTCGAGCTGCAAGGCTATCGGGTGATCAGCGGCCTGCTGGACATTTACAGCCCGCTGTTGGCGATGTCGCTGGCGGACTTCAGCCAGCTGGTGCGCGAGGACAGCCATCGCGCTTATCCGATTGAAACACGCCTGTTCCACAAGCTGTCCACCAAGCATCGGCTAGCGTATGCGGAGGCGGTAGAAGGGCTGCAGCATTTATCGCCGGAGCAGCAAGGCATTCGGGAATATTATTTCCGCGCGCGTTTATTGCAGGACTATATCAGCGGAATGACCGACCTGTACGCCTATGATGAATATCGTCGATTGATGGCGGCGGAATAATTGAGCTGAAGAATAATTGCCAGCAATTCCAACCGGTTGGCTGTCTCGAGTTTTGTAAAGACGGACAATATTTGTTTACTATTGCCAATCATCTGTGCCGGAACTTCGGGCTATTAATTAACTCTGAATAAGCACGCAAGACGGCCATTCTTTTTGAACGACTTTATAAGAGACACACAGATGAAAAAAACCGCATTAGTTCTGAGCGCACTGGCATTCAGTATCGGTATGGCGATGGGCCCGGCGACGGTCAGCGCCGCTGAAACCGCCTCTTCCAGCACCCAACAGCTGCCGAGCCTGGCACCGATGCTGGAGAAGGTGATGCCTTCCGTCGTGAGCATTAACGTTGAGGGCAGCACCACGGTCAATACGCCGCGCATGCCGCAGCAGTTCCAACAGTTCTTCGGTGAGGATTCGCCGTTCTGCCAGGACGGTTCGCCGTTCCAAGGCTCGCCGATGTGTCAGGGCGGTGAACAGCCAGGGCCGGATGGCCAGCCGCAGGGCACGCAGCAGAAATTCCAGGCGCTGGGCGCCGGGGTGGTCATCGATGCCACCAAGGGCTATGTGGTGACCAATAACCACGTGGTGGACAACGCCAACAAGATCCAGGTGCAGCTGAGCGACGGACGCCGCTTCGACGCCAAAGTGATCGGCAAGGATCCGCGTTCCGATATCGCGTTGATCCAGCTGAAAGACTTCAAGAACCTGACGGCGATCAAGATGGCGGACTCCGATCAGCTGCGCGTCGGCGATTACACCGTGGCGATCGGCAACCCGTACGGGTTGGGTGAAACCGCCACCTCGGGCATCGTGTCCGCCCTGGGGCGCAGCGGCCTGAACATCGAAAACTACGAAAACTTTATCCAGACCGATGCGGCGATCAACCGCGGTAACTCCGGCGGCGCGCTGGTTAACCTGAACGGCGAGCTGATCGGCATCAACACCGCGATCCTGGCGCCGGACGGCGGCAATATCGGTATCGGCTTCGCTATTCCGAGCAACATGGTGAAAAACCTGACGGCGCAAATGGTCGAGTATGGCCAGGTGAAACGCGGCGAGCTGGGCATCATGGGCACCGAGCTGAACTCTGAGCTGGCCAAGGCGATGAAGGTCGATGCGCAGCGCGGGGCCTTCGTCAGCCAGGTAATGCCGAAATCTTCCGCCGCGAAGGCGGGCATCAAGGCCGGCGACGTGATCGTCACCATGAACGGCAAGGCCATCTCCAGCTTCGCCTCGTTCCGGGCGGAGATCGGCACGCTGCCGGTCGGCAGCAAGATGTCGCTGGGCATTATTCGCGACGGCAAGCCGGTAACGATTGACGTCACGCTGGAGCAAAGCGCGCAGACCCAGGTGGCCTCGGGCAATATCTACACCGGCATTGAAGGCGCCGAGCTGAGCAATACCCAGGTCGGCAACGTGAAAGGCGTCAAGGTCGACAGCGTGAAAGCCGGCAGCGCCGCCGCGCGCATCGGCCTGAAAAAGGGCGACGTGATCCTGGGCGTGAACCAACAGCCGATCCAGAACCTGGGCGAGCTGCGTAAAATCCTCGACAGCAAACCGTCGGTGCTGGCGTTGAATATTCAGCGTGGCGATAGCCAACTGTACCTGCTGGCGCAGTGATAAACATCAGGCGCTAAAAGCAACAAAGGCACGCTACGGCGTGCCTTTTTGCATTATGGCCTGAGGATTCAGGCCGGTTGCGCCAGATGCGCGCGCGCCGCGTGGATCACCAGTTCAATCTCATCCAACAGCTCCAGCCACTCCGGCTCCAGTTCGTCGTTGGTGATGCCCTGGCGCAGCTGCCGCTCGAGGTAGAAACACAGCTGCTTGAGGCGCGGCACGCCGCTGTAGCTGCAGCTGCCGTGCAGCTTATGGACCAGGTCGAGGATCTCGTCGTCGTGTTGCCCCTCGAGCAGCGCCTGCACCCGTTCGCGCACCTGCGGCAGGAAATCGAGCAGCATTTGCAGCAGATCGCGCGCCAGATCCGGTTTATTGGCCGCCTGGCGCAGCGCCAGCGGCCAGTCGAGCGACAGCGGGGCATCGTCGGCAACGGCGCTTTCCACGTCGCCGCTGTGGTAGCGCGACAGCACGCGGGTCAGCATTTTCTCGTCGATCGGCTTGGCCAGGTAGTCGTCCATCCCGGCCTGTAGCAGATGCTCGCGTTCGCCGCTGGCGGCATGGGCAGTGACGGCGACGATCGGCGTGGAGTTGTGGTGCGGCAGTTGGCGGATCAGTTCGCTGGCGTGAATGCCGTCCATCTTCGGCATTTGAATGTCCATCAGGATCAGATCCAGCACGTTGTTGCGCGCCAGCGCCAGCGCTTCCTCACCGCTCTCGCACAGCAGCGTTTTTTCCACCTGTTCGCCCAGCAGCGTGCCGATCAGCTTCAGGTTGGCCGGGTTGTCGTCCACCGCCATCACCGTCAGCGGCAGACGTTTACGCTCAGGTGGGGCGGCGAGCCGATCGGGCGTCTCCATTCTCAGCAGCGGGAACAGACGCGTGCTGGTGATAGGCTTGATCAGGCAGCCAAGCGCACCTTGTTGCTTGAGCAGTTCGGCGTCGATCTGCGCCTGGCACGGCAGCGCCAGAATCACCCGATCGGCCAGCTTCAGCGAGGCCAACAATTTGTCCTGATGCTGCGCCATGTTGTCGCGGAACGGGATCGGCACGCCGGCCAGCAGGAAATCGTAATGGCCTGACGGCAGCTGGCCCAGCGTCGGCGAGTGGGTGATCACCAGCTGCGTGACGCTGAGCATGTTGAGTGTCGCCTGTGCCGCCGTCGGGTTGGACTCGATATAGGCCAGCGTTTTGCCGTTCAGATCCGGCAGGCTCGGCGCCAGCGACAGCATGCCCTCGTTCAGATCCAGCGTGATGTGGAACCAGAAGGTCGAGCCGCGATTCAGTTGGCTGTGGAAGCAGATGTCGCCGCCCATCTCCTTCACCAGCTTTTGCGTGATCACCAACCCTAGCCCGGTGCCGCCGTGGCGGCGGGAGATGCTGGCGTCTGCCTGACGGAATGCCTGGAACAGCTGCGACTGCTGGCGTTCGGAGATGCCGATGCCGGTGTCGTGGATCTGCACTTCCACTTCCACCCGGCGATCCAGCTGTTTGCGCAGCTCGACGCGGATATCGATATTGCCGGTTTCGGTGAACTTGATGGCGTTCCCCAGCAGGTTGGTGATGATTTGCTGCAGGCGCAGCGAGTCGCCGATCACCTGCTCCGGCACGTCGTTGTGCACATCCAGCGTCAGCTCCAGCCCTTTGTCGTGGGCGCTGGGGGCCAGCAGCACCACCACTTCGTCCAGCGTTTCGCGCAGGGCGAACGGAATATGCTCCAGCACCAGCTTGCCGGCCTCCAGCTTGGAGAAGTCCAGCACATCGTTGATGATGGTCAGCAGGTTGTTGGCCGAGCGTTCGATGGTCTGCAAATAATCGGTTTGGGTTGCGCTCAGATCGGTTTTCAGCATCTGGCGGGTAAAACCGATCACGCCGTTGAGCGGGGTACGCAGCTCGTGCGACATGTTGGCCAGGAATTCGGACTTGATGCGCGCTGCCTCCTGCGCGCGTTTTTTCGCCAAATCCAGCTCGACGTTCTGGATCTCCATTTGCTCCAGCGTTTCACGCAGGTCGGAGGTGGCCTGATCGATGTTCTGCTGCATCTCTTCGTGATAGGCGGTAAGCGACATCGCCATCGAGTTGATGCCGTTCTTCAGCATGTGCAGCTCGCCGAGCATGTAGCCCTCCACGCGGCTGTCGAGCTGGCCGCGGCGGATGCGGTCGACGGTGTTCACCATGTTGCGGATCGGGCCGGTCACGTCGCGCATCAGCCGGTAAGCAAACAGGATGGCGATACACATGCACAGCAACAGCAGCAGGGTGGAGACGAACACCTCTTTATATTGCTGCAACCGCACCGACTGCAGATCCAGCTCGATCGCCACATAGCCCAGGTTGTTGTCGGGGTGGCTGCCGCCGTCAGCGGTTTCATCCGGATATTGGTTTTCCGACAGGATCGGCGTGCGGAGGATCAGCGAATCGCCGCGTCGGGTGAGCATCAGCTCGGTGGGCAACGGCACGCCTTTCGGCAGCTGCAGCTGAGCGAAGTTGTGATGATAATTGGAGGTGACGAACAAATTGTTCTGCGCATCGAACACGGTGATCGAACGCACGATGTCCGAATGGCGGCGGTGCAACAGGCTGACCAACTGCCTGACCGATTCGCGGCTGCGGAACGTCATGCCGTACTCGCTGGCCACCGCCAGCGGCTCGATGATGCTGGCGCCGGCGTCGACCAATTGCTCCTGCAGCTCGTTATAGCGGTGCACCACGAAGAAGGTGCTGAGCAGCAAACCAATCAGCAAGGTCGGGGCCAGAATCAGGATCATCATGCGCGCACGCAGGCTGTATTTGGTCATGGGATTCCAATGTGGGAGAATTGACAGCTGACACTAGCTTAATGAACCAGCACACAATCGACAAATATGGCGCAATTCTACTCTCCCAAACGCCGCGTGACGACCCGGCAGAGCTCACAAATCTTCACCGTGACGGTGAGCGATCTCGATCCTTTCGGCCAGGGCGTGGCGCGCCACGACGGCAAAGCGGTGTTCGTGCCGGGCGTATTGCCGGGCGAGCAGGCGGAAATCCAGCTGACCGAAGACAAGCGCCAGTTCGCCAAAGGCAAGCTCAAGCGCCTGCTGAGCCGCAGCCCGCAGCGGGTGGCACCGCGCTGCCCGCATTTCGGCGTGTGTGGCGGCTGCCAGCAGCAGCATGCGGATGAGGCGCTGCAGCAGCAGAGCAAGGCGGCGGCGCTGGTGCGCATGATCGCCCGCGAAACCGGGGTGACCCCGCAGCAGGAACCGGTGATCGCCGGCCCGGAATACGGCTATCGCCGCCGCGCCCGCCTGAGCCTGGCGTGGCAGCCGAAGCTGCAGCGCCTGATGATGGGGTTTCGACAGGCGGCCTCCAGCGAGCTGGTAGCGGTGGAGCACTGCCCGGTGCTGCGCCCGGAGCTGGAACAGCTGCTGGCGCCGGTGCGCGCCTGCCTGAGCGGGCTGCAGGCGGTGCGGCGGCTGGGGCATGTGGAGCTGGTGCTGGCGGATAACGGCCCGCTGCTGGTGCTGCGCCATCTCGATGCCCTGAAAGAGGCGGATCGCCAGGCGCTGTTGGCGTTTGGCGAGCGGGAAAACGTCGCTGTTTATCTGGCGCCGGACAGCGACCGCGTGGAAAAACTGTGCGGTGAAACGCCGTATTATCAGGTTGACGGGCTACGCTTAGACTTCAGTCCGCGCGACTTTATTCAGGTCAATGACGCCGTAAACCAACAAATGGTGGCGCAGGCCCTTGAATGGCTCGACATTCAACCCAATGATCGGGTGCTGGACCTGTTCTGCGGCATGGGGAATTTCACCCTGCCGCTGGCGCGCCGCGCCGCTGCGGTGGTGGGCATCGAAGGTGTTGCCACGCTGGTAGCGAATGGGCAATATAATGCACATAAGAATAAGCTGAATAATGCGTCGTTCTTCCATGAGAATCTGGAGGACGACGTTGAGCGGCAACCTTGGGCAGCACAAGGGTTTGATAAGGTGATGCTGGATCCCGCCCGCGCCGGTGCGGCCGGGGTGATGTCACACATTGTAAAACTGGCGCCGGCGCGGGTGGTGTATGTTTCCTGTAACCCCACCACGCTGGCTCGCGACAGCAAAGTGCTGTTGAACGCCGGTTATCGTCTTGCGCGCGTGCGGATGTTGGATATGTTTCCGCACACGGGGCATCTTGAATCAATGGCGCTGTTTATCAACGAGCGCGCGCCAGAGGTCGCTGCAAAGTAGGGAGAAGTTATGGTTGCGGTAAGAAGTGCACATCTGAATACGGCGGGTGAGTTCGCTCTCGATGAGTGGATCGCCGGCTTGGGGCTACCTAACCCGCAGTCATGTGAGCGATTGGCCGCAACCTGGCGTTATTGTGAGCAGCAGACCCAAAACCATCCCGACGCCTCGCTGCTGCTGTGGCGCGGCCTGGAGATGGTGGAAATCCTCTCGACGCTGAGCATGGACAACGACAGTATGCGCGCCGCGCTGCTGTTCCCGCTGGTGGACGCCGGCATCGTGCAGGAAGAGACCCTGACCGAAGCGTTCGGCAATGGCATCGTCGCGCTGGTGCACGGCGTGCGCGACATGGACGCCATTCGTCAACTGAAAGCCACCCAAAACGACTCGATGGCCTCCGAACAGGTCGACAACGTGCGCCGCATGCTGTTGGCGATGGTGGAGGATTTCCGCTGCGTGGTCATCAAGCTGGCGGAACGTATCGCCCACCTGCGCGAGGTGAAAGACGCGCCGGAAGACGAACGCGTGTTGGCGGCGAAAGAGTGTTCCAACATCTACGCCCCGCTGGCTAACCGGCTCGGCATCGGCCAACTGAAGTGGGAGCTGGAAGATTTCTGCTTCCGCTACCTGCACCCGGAAGAATACAAGCGCATCGCCAAGCTGTTGCATGAGCGCCGCATCGATCGCGAACAGTTCATCGACGACTTCGTCGCCGGGCTGCGCGCCGAGATGGCCAAAGAAGGCATTCGGGTGGAGATTTACGGCCGGCCGAAACACATCTACAGCATCTGGCGCAAGATGCAGAAAAAGCAC
The DNA here is from genome assembly GCF_037027545.1 of Serratia sp. 201. Classification (NCBI taxonomy): domain Bacteria; kingdom Pseudomonadati; phylum Pseudomonadota; class Gammaproteobacteria; order Enterobacterales; family Yersiniaceae; genus Serratia; species Serratia sp. 201. The sequence goes on from NZ_JAXCHC010000004.1 coordinate 529,927, forward strand.
CTGGCGTTTGACGAACTGTTCGACGTGCGCGCGGTGCGCATCGTGGCGGAGCGTCTACAGGATTGCTACGCGGCGTTGGGCATCGTACATACCCACTTCCGCCACCTGCCGGACGAGTTCGACGACTACGTCGCCAACCCGAAACCCAACGGCTACCAGTCGATCCACACTGTGGTGCTGGGGCCGCGCGGCAAAACCGTCGAGATTCAGATCCGCACCCGGCAAATGCATGAAGACGCCGAGCTGGGCGTGGCCGCACACTGGAAGTACAAAGAGGGCGCGGGCGTGACCGTGCGCTCCGGCTACGAAGAGCGCATCGCCTGGCTGCGTAAGCTCATCGCCTGGCAGGAAGAGATGGCGGACTCCGGCGAAATGCTCGACGAAGTGCGCAGCCAGGTGTTCGACGATCGGGTCTATGTCTTTACCCCGAAAGGCGACGTGGTGGATCTGCCGGCCGGCTCCACGCCGCTCGATTTCGCTTACCACATTCACAGCGACGTCGGTCACCGCTGTATCGGCGCCAAGATCGGCGGCCGCATCGTGCCGTTTACCTATCAGCTGAAGATGGGCGATCAGATTGAGATCATCACCCAGAAACAGCCAAACCCGAGCCGCGACTGGCTGAACCCGAACCTGGGCTACGTGACCACCAGCCGCGGGCGCTCGAAGATCCACAACTGGTTCCGCAAGCAGGATCGCGACAAGAACATTCTCGCCGGCCGCCAGATGCTGGACAACGAACTGGAGCATCTCGGCATCAGCCTGAAAGAGGCTGAGAAGCTGTTGATCCCGCGCTACAACATGAACTCGCTGGACGAGGTGTTGGCGGCGATCGGCGGCGGGGACATTCGCCTGAACCAGATGGTGAATTACCTACAGGGCAAGTTCAACAAGCCGAGCGCCGAAGAGCAGGATCGCGAGGCGCTGCGCCAGCTGGTGCAGCAGAAAGCGCCGCCGCCGACCCGCAACAAGGATAACGGCCGCGTGGTGGTGGAGGGCGTGGGCAACCTGATGCACCACATCGCCCGCTGCTGCCAGCCGATCCCGGGCGACGACATCGTCGGTTTTATTACCCAGGGGCGCGGTATTTCGATCCACCGTGCGGACTGCGATCAGCTGGTCGATCTGCAATCGCATGCGCCGGAGCGCATCGTCGATGCGGTGTGGGGTGAAAGCTACTCCAGCGGTTATTCGCTGGTGGTGCGCGTGATGGCCAACGATCGCAGCGGGCTGCTGCGCGATATCACCACCATTCTGGCCAACGAAAAGGTCAACGTGCTGGGCGTCGCCAGCCGCAGCGATACCAAGAAGCAGTTGGCCACTATCGACATGGATATCGAAATCTACAACCAGCAGGTGTTGAGCCGGGTACTGGCGAAATTGAATCAGCTGCCGGACGTGATAGACGCCAAGCGTTTGCACGGCAACTAAGCCCATATCGCCTTTCGGGCCGTATCGATAGCGGATGCGGCCCGAAATCCATGAACTCTGCGGGCGCTCCCCTGCGCCCCCATTCTTTCTCAGAGATTTTTTATGACCCAATCCACTCCGCTGCAGCGTCTGCTGAACATCATGAAAACGCTGCGCGACCCGCAGCTCGGCTGCTCGTGGGACCGCAAGCAAACCTTCGCCACCATTGCGCCTTATACGTTGGAAGAGACTTACGAAGTGCTGGACGCCATCGAACGGCAGGACTACGCCGATCTGCGCGACGAGCTGGGCGACTTGCTGTTTCAGGTGGTGTTCTACGCCCAGATGGGGCAGGAGCAGGGGCTGTTCGATTTTGATGAGGTGTGCACCGCCATCAGCGACAAGCTGGAGCGCCGACATCCGCACATCTTCGGCGACGCCGAGGGCGGAGACAGCGAAGCCGTGGCGGCGCGCTGGGAGCAGCTGAAGGCCGGCGAGCGCGCCGAAAAAGCGCTGCACTCGGTGCTGGACGATATTCCGCAGGCGTTGCCGGCGTTGATGAAAGCGCACAAGATCCAGAAACGCTGCGCCTCGGTCGGCTTCGACTGGAACACTTTGGGCCCGGTGCTGGACAAAGTGTACGAAGAGATCGACGAAGTGATGCACGAAGCCCGCCAGGCGGTGGTCGATGAGCGCAAGCTGGAAGAGGAGATCGGTGATCTGCTGTTCGCCACCGTGAACCTGTCGCGCCATTTGGGCCACAAGGCCGAGAACGCGCTGCAGGCGGCGAACCGCAAGTTCGAACGCCGCTTCCGGGAGGTGGAGGCGATCGTCCAGCAACGCGGGCTGCGGCTTGAAGACGCCACGCTGGAGCAGATGGAAGACGCCTGGCAGCAGGTGAAGCGCAAGGAAAGTTGAATCGCTGCAACGACAATGTTGATCGCAAACAAGGTTCACTCAGGCTGAAACGGTTAAGCTTGCAGTCAGGTCACAGGCGTATGGCTGCCGTCGGCAGCAAAAGGCCAACAAACTGAAATCTAAGGCGTTTTATCGCTCGATAGGGGCGGTAAAAAGAAATTTTCTCCGCTAACTCTTTGTATTTCCTAGAGGGTTTAGGCGGCGCCGGCGGAGTAAACCCTGATGAACACGGGAGGGCGGCCGAGATGATGGACAGCAAAACGATCGTTTGTAGGTCAGGAGAGGTTCGGGTATACTACTTTCCCGTCCTGGTTCTTCCATCGTCTTTAAACCTAAACTCTCAGGTTCAGCATGACAACTAATTATATTTTTGTGACCGGCGGGGTCGTATCCTCTCTGGGTAAAGGCATTGCCGCAGCCTCTCTGGCGGCTATTCTTGAAGCCCGTGGCCTCAACGTTACCATCATGAAACTGGACCCGTACATCAACGTGGATCCGGGCACCATGAGCCCGATTCAGCATGGGGAAGTTTTCGTCACCGAAGACGGCGCAGAAACCGATCTGGATTTGGGTCACTACGAGCGCTTCATCCGCACCAAAATGTCGCGTCGCAACAACTTCACCACCGGCCGCATCTACTCCGACGTGCTGCGTAAAGAACGTCGCGGCGACTATCTGGGCGCGACCGTGCAGGTCATTCCGCACATCACCAACGCGATCAAAGAACGCATCATCGAAGGCGGCGAAGGCCACGATGTGGTGCTGGTGGAAATCGGCGGCACCGTCGGCGATATCGAATCGCTGCCGTTCCTCGAAGCCATCCGTCAGATGGCGGTGGAAGTGGGCCGCGAGCACACCCTGTACATGCACCTGACGCTGGTGCCTTACATGGCGGCGGCGGGCGAAGTGAAAACCAAGCCGACCCAGCATTCTGTAAAAGAGCTGCTTTCCATCGGTATTCAGCCTGATGTGCTGATTTGCCGTTCCGATCGCGCGGTTCCTGCTAACGAACGCGCGAAAATCGCGCTTTTCTGTAACGTGCCAGAAAAAGCGGTTATCTCTCTGAAAGACGTTGATTCTATTTATAAAATCCCAGGCCTATTGAAATCTCAGGGGCTGGACGATTATATTTGTAAACGATTCAGCTTGAACGCACCGGAAGCCAACCTGGCCGAATGGGAACAGGTGATCTACGAAGAAGCCAATCCGGGCGGCGAAGTGACCATCGGTATGGTCGGCAAATACGTTGAGCTGCCGGATGCCTACAAGTCGGTGATCGAAGCGCTGAAACACGGCGGGCTGAAAAACCGTCTGACCGTGAACATCAAGCTGATCGACTCGCAGGACGTAGAAACCCGCGGCGTGGAAGTGCTGAAAGGGCTGGATGCGATCCTGATCCCGGGCGGCTTCGGCTACCGCGGCGTGGAAGGCAAAGTGATGACCGCACGCTATGCGCGCGAGAACAACATTCCTTACCTGGGCATTTGCCTGGGCATGCAGGTGGCGTTGATGGAGTTCGCTCGCAACGTGGCCGGCATGGAAAACGCCAACTCCACCGAGTTTATGCCAGACTGTAAGTACCCGGTGGTGGCGTTGATCACCGAATGGCGCGACGAAGACGGCAACGTCGAAGTGCGCAGCGAAGAAAGCGATTTGGGCGGCACGATGCGCGTAGGTGGCCAACAGTGCAACCTGAGCGACAACAGCCTGGTGCGTCAGCTGTACGGCGAACCGACCATTGTCGAGCGTCATCGTCACCGTTACGAAGTTAACAACATGCTGTTGAAGCAGATCGAAGCCGCAGGGCTGCGTGTCGCCGGTCGTTCCGCCGACAACAAGCTGGTCGAGATCATTGAACTGCCGAATCACCCGTGGTTTGTAGCCTGTCAGTTCCACCCGGAATTTACGTCTACGCCGCGTGATGGGCATCCGCTGTTCGCCGGCTTCGTGAAAGCCGCAGGCGAGCATCAGAAGCGCCAGGTGAAATAAAATATTTGGTGGGCGGCGCGCGGTGAGAACCGCGCGCTGTTTGTCTGGAGTTTTAGTTTAACTTGTACTGAGGAAAACCTAATGTCCAAAATCGTTAAAGTCATCGGTCGTGAAATCATCGACTCCCGCGGTAACCCGACTGTTGAAGCCGAAGTTCATCTGGAAGGCGGTTTCGTCGGCTTGGCTGCTGCGCCGTCAGGTGCTTCTACCGGTTCCCGCGAAGCGCTGGAACTGCGTGACGGTGACAAGTCTCGTTTCCTGGGTAAAGGCGTACTGAAAGCCGTTGCTGCAGTAAACGGTCCGATTGCTCAGGCAGTACTGGGTAAAGATGCCAAAGACCAGGCGAACATCGACAAGATCATGATCGATCTGGACGGCACCGAAAACAAATCCAACTTCGGCGCCAACGCCATTTTGGCGGTTTCCCTGGCAGCAGCGAAAGCGGCCGCAGCCTCTAAAGGCATGCCGCTGTACGAGCACATCGCTGAGCTGAACGGCACCCCAGGCAAATTCTCCATGCCACTGCCGATGATGAACATCATCAACGGCGGCGAGCACGCTGACAACAACGTCGACATTCAGGAATTCATGATTCAGCCGGTTGGCGCGAAGACCCTGAAAGAAGCGGTGCGCATCGGTTCTGAAGTGTTCCACCACCTGGCGAAAGTTCTGAAAGCCAAAGGCATGAACACCGCCGTGGGCGACGAAGGCGGCTACGCGCCAAACCTGGGTTCCAACGCCGAAGCGCTGGCCGTTATCGCTGAAGCGGTAAAAGCGGCGGGCTACGAGCTGGGCAAAGACGTTACTCTGGCGATGGACTGCGCGGCTTCCGAATTCTACAAAGACGGTAAATACGTGCTGGCCGGCGAAGGCAATAAAGCCTTCACTTCCGAAGAGTTCACTCACTTCCTGGAAGAGCTGACCAAACAGTACCCAATCGTGTCTATCGAAGACGGCCTGGATGAATCTGACTGGGCGGGCTTCGCTTACCAGACCAAAGTGCTGGGCGACAAAATTCAGCTGGTGGGCGACGACCTGTTCGTGACCAACACCAAGATCCTGAAAGAAGGCATCGAGAAAGGCATCGCTAACTCCATCCTGATCAAATTCAACCAGATCGGTTCTCTGACCGAAACTCTGGCTGCAATCAAGATGGCGAAAGACGCTGGTTACACCGCGGTGATCTCTCACCGTTCCGGTGAAACCGAAGACGCGACCATCGCCGACCTGGCGGTAGGGACTGCGGCTGGCCAGATCAAAACCGGCTCCATGAGCCGTTCTGACCGCGTTGCTAAATACAACCAACTGATCCGTATCGAAGAAGCGCTGGGTGACCGTGCGCCATTCAACGGCCTGAAAGAAGTTAAAGGCCAGTAAGTTCGACCGATTCGGTTGTTAAATAAAAACCCGCTGCGGCGGGTTTTTTTGTGGCTATAACCGATATATTAACCAGTAGTTATTTATTAAAAACGGTAGTTTTTAACGGGGTAAATTTATTCCGATATCTCTCTTTCCCGTTTTTATATTCCCATTTTATTTGCTTTATAACTATTCGTTACTAGACTGCCAATAAGGCAGTTTATTTCTCGCCGTTCTGCCGTAGAACTTCATCATCACCATACCTTAATACTGCCGGCTTGCTGGCCGGTTGAGCGGGGGCTTGATGCGACAGCGAATCATCATTATCGGCGGTGGAACCGGCGGCACCATCCTGGCCAATTTATTGGCCGCAAAATTACACCAAGAGATTATTAATAATAAAGTCGAGTTATTAATGATATCGGATTCGCCGCTGCATTATTACAAGCCGGCGTTTATGTATGTGGCGTTCAATGCTTTTTTCAAGCAAGAGCTCACGCGTTCACAGCGGAGTTTATTGCGGCCTGAAATACAGTTTATTGTTGATAAAGCGCAATCTTTCGATTTAAAACAGCGAAGTATAGCTACGCAAAGCGGTAAAATTTATTCCTATGACTTTCTGGTCTTTGCTACCGGCTGTGTCCCTTGGCCAGAACGCATCGAAGGATTGGCGCAGGCGGGCGATCATTTTTATCAGTATCAGGCCGCCAGGCGGCTGGCGCATAAGCTGGCGACGATCGAAAAAGGCCGAATTTTCATCACCGTGTCCTTCCCCGAAACGCCCAACGTGCCCCATCAGTGCGGCATTGCGCCGATCGAAACCACCTTGATGCTGGACGACTACCTGCGGCGGCGCGGCGTGCGCAAGGCGGTAGAGATTGTGTACACCTACCCGACCATTTCCCAACTGCTGCGCAACTGCCTGTTTTTGCAGCGGCCGACCGGCGAAGCGCTGCCCGCCATTTTTGCCGCGCGCGACATTCGCCACCAGCGTGGGTTTACCCTCAGCCGGGTAGACGCCCAGCGTAACATCGCCTATTCCGCCGAAGGGGAAGAACAGCCGTTCGACATTCTGATGGCAACGCCGCCGATTCGCGCAGTCGAGGCGGTGCGCAATACCGGGTTGAGCGAGAGTCAAAACGGCGAAGGCTGGCTGCCAACCGATCATCAAACGCTGCAGGTCTACGGCCAGCAGGGCGTATATGTGATCGGCGATACCGTGGATTTGCCGGTCAGCAAGGCCGGCGGCTCTTGCCATAATCAGGCGCCGGTCATTGCCGACAACATCGTGGCGGAAATGCGGCTGGGCCAGCCCGTGAGCCATTACGATGGCAAGGTGCAGGCGGTCGCGCAAATGGGGCTGAATGCCGGCATGCCGCTGGTCTACGACTACCGGCATGACGTACTGCCGACGCCCGCCACCAAGGTAGGCGGCATGCTGCGTAATGGGTTTAACCGCGGCCTTTACTGGGCCACGGTAAGGGGGCTGATATGACGGAAAGCACGGTGCATGCGGCGGACCTGCAATCATTGGCGGCGTTGCTCGAGAAATTGCAGCCGCTGCTGGCGGGCGGGCGGTTGGATAACGTGGTCGATCTGTTGTCGCTGTTGTCGGACGTGGTGGATATCGCCGACAACGCGCTGGTGGAGAAACTGGCCGGCGTGTTTGAAGGGCTGGTTACGGTCGGTTGGGAGGGGGGGACTGCGTTGCAGATGGCGCACAGCGAGCTGCAATTGAATCCTCCGCCGGCCAGTTTTCGCGCGCTGTACGCCTTGCTGAAGCAGCCGGATACCCTGCTGGGGTTGACGCTGCTGCTGCGTACTTTACAAATCATCGGCCAGCGCACGCGAGACAGCGCATTGCCGCCGGCCCTTTCGGATGAATCAACGAATTAAGCTTCACCCACTCAGGTAAGGAGTTGTGTTATGTCCGCTACAGCAGTTGGCCACGACTTTGCCACCCGGGCTATTCATTACGGCTACGATCCTCAGCGGTATCAGGGGGCACTGTCTCCGCCGGTGTTTATGAGCTCTACGTTTGCTTTTCCCACCGCGGAATACGGCGGTGCCTGCTTTGCCGGCACCGAGCCGGGGTACTTTTATTCGCGCATCGCCAATCCGACGTTAACCCTGCTCGAGCAACGCATCGCCAACCTGGAGGAGGGGGAGGCGGCGGTGGCGTTCGCTTCCGGTATGGGGGCGATCACCGCGTGTTGCTGGACGCTGCTCAGACCGGGCGATGAGCTGATTGTCGATGAAACCGTCTATGGCTGTACCTTCAGCTACTTTCATCATGGCCTGGCACGCTTCGGCGTCAAGATAACCCACGTTGACCTGACCCGGCCGGAGCGGCTAGCGTCGGCCATGGGTCCGCATACCCGACTGGTGTATTGCGAAACCCCGGCCAATCCCAATATGCGCTTGGTCGATATCGCCGCCGTAGCGGAGATCGCCCATCGGCATCAGGCGCTGCTGCTGGTGGACAATACCTACTGCACGCCCTATCTACAGCGGCCCTTGGCGTTAGGTGCCGATATCGTGGTGCACTCGGCGACCAAGTACCTCGGCGGGCACGGCGATCTCTTGGCCGGGATAGCGGTGACGCGCCAGGCGTTGGCCGAGGCGATCCGTCTGGAGGGGCTAAAGGACATGAACGGGGCGGTACTGTCGGCGCAGGATGCCGCGCTGGTGCTGCGTGGGATGAAAACCTTGCCGCTGCGTATGGAACGTCATTGCGATAACGCGCAGCGCCTGGCAGAGATGTTGGCGGAGCATCCGGCGGTCGAGCGGGTGTATTACCCCGGCCTGGCGAACTTCCCGCAGCATGCGTTGGCGCAGCGGCAAATGGCGCGCCCCGGCGGCATGCTGGCGTTTGAACTGCGGGGCGGCATGCGTGCAGGCATTCGCTTCCTCAATGCGCTGCAGCTCATTTTGCGCGCGGTCAGCCTGGGCGATTGCGAAAGCCTGGCGCAACACCCGGCCAGCATGACGCACTCGGCCTACACGCCGGAAGAGCGGAAACGGCACCACATCAGCGAGGGGCTGGTGCGGCTGTCCGCCGGGCTGGAGGCGTTTGACGATCTGCAGGCCGATATCCTGCAGGCGCTGGCGCAAGCGCAATAAAAAAACCCGCCGCAGCGGGTTTTATCAACAGCGGGCGTTACATCTGTTGCGTCGCCGCGGTCACCGGCGAGCCGCCGCCTTTTTTGCGCACCCACAGCCAGTAAGCCACGGTGAGTAAAGCGATCCACACCAGCCCGACGTACAGCGCGATGCGGCTCTCTTCGAAGTAGCCGAGCAGACCGATGACGAACGCCATAAAGGCGGTCGCCAATGCCGGCGCCACCGGCCACCACGGCACCGGGAAGCTCAACTGACGAGTTTCTTCCGGCGACAGCGTGCGGCGCATGACGATCTGCGACAGCAGGATCATCAGCCACACCCAGACGGTGGCGAAGGTGGCGATCGAGGCGATGATCATGAAGACCTTCTCCGGGATCAGGTAGTTGAGCACCACCGCCAGCAGCAGGGCGACTGACATCACCAGCACCGTCATCCACGGCACGCCGCTGGCGGTCAGTTTGGTGAAGCTGCGCGGCGCCTGGCCGTCCTGCGCCATGCCGTACATCATGCGGCCGGCGCCGAAGATGTCGCTGTTGATGGCCGAAATGGCCGCGGTGATCACCACCACGTTCAGCACGTTGGCGGCGGAACTGATGCCAAGGTTGCTGAAAATCTCGACGAACGGGCTGCCGTTCTGGCCGATACTGTTCCACGGATAGATCGCCATCAGCACCGTCAGCGTCAGCACGTAAAACAGCAGGATGCGCACCGGTACGGCGTTGATCGCCTTCGGCAGCACTTTGGCGGGGTCTTTCGCCTCGCTGGCGGTAATGCCGATGATCTCGATGCCGCCGAAGGCGAACATCACCACCGCTAATGACGCGACCACGCCGCCGAAGCCGTTAGGCATAAAGCCGCCGTGTTGCCACAGGTTGCTGATACCGGTGGCGTGTTGGGTTTGCCCGAAACCGAACAGCATCACCGCCGCACCGCCGACGATCATCGCCACGATGGCGGCGACCTTGACCAGCGACAGCCAGAACTCCAGCTCGCCGAAGACCTTGACGCTGCACAGGTTGAGCGCGCCAATAAACAGGATGATGCTGAGCACCCAAACCCACTGAGCGACGTCCGGGAACCACAGCCCCATATAGATGCCGAAGGCGGTGACGTCCGCCAGGGCGACGATCACCATTTCAAAGGTGTAGGTCCAGCCGGTGAGGAACCCGGCCAGCGGGCCGAGGTAGTGGCTGGCGTAGTGGCCGAACGAGCCGGAAACCGGCTGGTGCACCGCCATTTCACCCAGCGCGCGCATCACCATGAACACCGCCGCGCCGCCCACCAGGTAGGCCAGCAGCACGGCCGGGCCGGCCAGCTGGATGGCGCCGGCGGAGCCGTAGAACAGGCCGGTGCCGATCGCCGAGCCGAGAGCCATGAAACGGATATGCCGCGCGTTTAGTCCGCGTCTGAGTTGTGTCGTTTCGTTACGCATGTTGTTTCCCGTTAAGTGTTTGCCGAACAGGCACGCGCTGCCCGCGCCGGGTGGAATGCACCCGGCGGGGCAGAACAAACTGCGTGATTCAGTGTGTGATGATTATGCCTGGCTAGGCAGCAGCGCCGCAGGCAGCAGCGATGTCAGGTGACCGGCCGCCAAAAGTTGGCTGGCGGCTTCAATGTCGGGGGCGAAGAAACGATCCTTGTCGTAGAAACTGACATGCTCGCGCAGCAGACGGCGCGCCTGCTCCAGACCTTCCGAGGTCTTCAGGCCGTTGCGGAAATCCAGGCCCTGGCAGGCGGCCAGCCATTCGACCGCCAGAATGCCGCGCACGTTGTCCGCCATGCTCCACAGGCGGCGACCGGCGGCCGGCGCCATGGAGACGTGGTCTTCCTGGTTGGCGGAGGTCGGGATGCTGTCGACGCTCGACGGATGCGCCAGCGCTTTGTTTTCGCTGGCCAGCGCCGCGGCGGTGACCTGGGCGATCATGAAGCCGGAGTTCACGCCGCCGTTTTCCACCAGGAACGGCGGCAGTTGCGACATGTGTTTGTCCATCATCAGCGAGATGCGGCGTTCGGACAGCGAACCGATTTCGGCAAACGCCAGCGCCAGGTTATCGGCGGCCATCGCTACCGGTTCGGCGTGGAAGTTGCCGCCGGACAGCACGTCGCCCTGTTCGGCGAACACCAGCGGGTTATCGGAGACGGCGTTGGCTTCGATTTCCAGCACCTCGGCGGCCTGGCGGATCTGCGTCAGGCAGGCGCCCATCACCTGTGGCTGGCAGCGCAGGGAGTAAGGATCCTGCACTTTTTCGCAGTTGCGGTGCGAGTCGGAGACTTCGCTGCGCGCGCCGAGCAGGTGGCGGTAGGCGAGGGCGGCGTCGATCTGGCCGCGCTGGCCGCGCACCTCATGGATACGCGCATCGAACGGGCTACGGGAGCCCAGCGCCGCTTCCACCGTCAGGCTGCCCGCCACGGTCGCGGCGGCGAACAGATCTTCGGCATCGAACAGGCCGCGCAGCGCGAAGGCGGCGGAGACCTGGGTGCCGTTCAGCAGCGCCAGGCCCTCTTTCGCCGCCAGCGTCAGCGGTTTCAGACCGGCCTTGGCCAGCGCTTCGGTCGCCGGCAGCCATTGGCCCTGATGGCGCGCCTGGCCTTCGCCCAGCAGCACCAGGCTCATGTGCGCCAGCGGCGCCAGGTCGCCGGAGGCGCCGACCGAGCCCTTCAGCGGGATATGCGGATAAACTTCGGCGTTGACCAGCGCGATCAGCGCCTGGATGACTTCCAGACGAATGCCGGAGAAGCCGCGCGACAGGCTGTTGATTTTCAGCACCATGATCAGGCGCACCAGATTGTCATCGGTGGGCTCGCCCACGCCGGCGGCGTGTGACAGCACGATCGAACGCTGCAGGTTTTCCAGATCGTCGCGGGCGATGCGCGTCGAAGCCAGCAGGCCAAACCCGGTGTTGATGCCGTAAGTGGTGCGGTTTTCTTCAACGATGCGTTCCACGCAGGCCACGCTCTGCTGGATAGGGCCGTAGGCGTTGTCGTCCAGCGTCAGCGTCACCGGGTGTTGATACACGTCGCGTAGCTGGGCCAGCGTCAGTTTGCCTGGGCGAATAGTCAGCGCTTTCATGCTTTTTCTCCTTGGGTCGCGGCAACCATCGGCAGGTTCAGGCCTTGCTCGCGGGCGCAGTCGATAGCGATATCGTAACCGGCGTCGGCGTGACGCATGACCCCGGTAGCCGGGTCATTGTGCAAGACGCGGGCGATGCGCTCGGCGGCCTCGTCGGTGCCGTCGCAGACGATCACCATGCCGGAGTGTTGGGAGAAGCCCATGCCGACGCCGCCGCCGTGGTGCAGGGAAACCCAGGTGGCGCCGCTGGCGGTGTTCAGCAGGGCGTTCAGCAGCGGCCAGTCGGAAACCGCATCGGAACCGTCTTTCATCGCTTCGGTTTCACGGTTCGGGCTGGAAACGGAGCCGGAATCCAGGTGGTCGCGGCCGATGACGATCGGGGCGGACAGTTCGCCGCGGCGCACCATCTCGTTGAACGCCAGGCCCAGCTTGGCGCGCTGGCCGAGGCCAACCCAGCAGATGCGCGCCGGCAGGCCCTGGAAGCTGATGCGCTCGCGCGCCATGTCCAGCCAGCGGTGCAGGTGTTCGTCATCCGGGATCAGCTCTTTCACCATGGCGTCGGTTTTGTAGATGTCCTGCGGATCGCCGGACAGCGCCGCCCAGCGGAACGGCCCGATACCGCGGCAGAACAGCGGACGGATGTAGGCCGGCACGAAGCCCGGGAAGTCGAAGGCGTTGTCGACGCCGGTTTCTTTCGCCATCTGGCGAATATTGTTGCCGTAGTCGAAGGTTGGCACGCCCATCTGCTGGAACGCCAGCATGGCTTTGACGTGATCGGCCATCGACTGCTTGGCGGCGGCGACCACTTTGGCCGGCTCGGTTTGCGCGCGCTGGCGATACTCTTCCCAGCTCCAGCCCTTCGGCAGGTAGCCGTTCAGCGGATCGTGGGCGCTGGTCTGGTCGGTGACCATGTCCGGGCGCACGCCGCGGCGCACCAGCTCAGGCAGGATTTCCGCCGCGTTGCCGCACAGAGCGATAGAGATGGCTTTGCCTTCTGAGGTGTATTTCTTGATGCGGGCCAGCGCGTCGTCCAGATCTTTGGCCTGCTCATCGACGTAGCGGGTTTTCAGACGGAAATCGATGCGGCTCTGCTGACATTCGATGTTCAGCGAGCAGGCGCCCGCCAGCGTCGCGGCCAGCGGCTGCGCGCCGCCCATGCCGCCCAGACCGGCGGTCAGCACCCAGCGCCCCTGCAGGCTGCCGTCGTAGTGCTGGCGGCCCGCTTCAACGAAGGTTTCATAGGTGCCCTGAACGATGCCCTGGCTGCCGATGTAGATCCAGCTGCCGGCGGTCATCTGGCCGTACATCGCCAGGCCTTTGGCGTCCAGCTCGTTGAAGTGTTCCCAGGTTGCCCAGTGCGGCACCAGGTTGGAGTTGGCGATCAGCACGCGCGGCGCGTTGCTGTGGGTTTTGAAGACGCCGACCGGTTTGCCGGACTGCACCAGCAGGGTTTCGTCTTCTTCCAGCGTTTTCAGGGTTTCGACGATCTTGTCGTAGCAATCCCAGTCGCGCGCGGCGCGGCCGATGCCGCCGTACACCACCAGCTCGTGTGGGTTCTCCGCAACTTCAGGATCGAGGTTGTTCATCAGCATGCGTAACGGCGCTTCGGTCAGCCAGCTTTTTGCGTTTAATTGTGTGCCGCGTGGCGCGCGTACATCGACATTGCGAACTTTGTTATTTGTAGTCACAGCAGTTTCCTCAAACAGTATCGGTGCAGATTCCATGCCGCGGTGGGGATGAGTACCACGGCATAACAATGCATAGGGCTTATTAACATATACTTGTATGTACAAGCATATGCAACACTGACCAGTTGCCGCTGAAAAGTGGCATAAGAAAAAGTTATTTTCTTTTTATATCAGGTTGATATGAGATTTTTTACCGCCGGTCTCACGTACGGAAAGCCGGAGAAAAGTGAGCTGTTCGGCAAAAATTAATTAAAATTGACTCATTTTTGGGCGGCTAGTCACAATATTTTTACAGTCTGATTACAGTTGACGGCGCAGGATAAAAAAGCCCTATCACCGAAGGAAGAAAGCCCGCCGTGGGCGGGCTTGCAAGGGTCAGGCGGCCGGCTGCAGCGTCGGTTTGCGGCTCATCTTGCACACCGTGGCGATGGCGGCGATCAGCGCCGGCACGCACAGGAACATCAGGATGCTCTGCACTTCCCACTGCATCGCCAGCAGTTGGGCGCCCATCATGGTGCCGGCGACGCCGCCGAAGCGGCCGATGCCCTGCATCCAGGCGATGCCGGTGGCGCGGCTGTGGGTCGGGTAGAAGGTCGCCGCCAGCGTTTGCAGCCCGGACTGCGCGCCGTTCATGGTGACGCCCATCAGGAAGATGAAGGCGCCCAGCAGCACGATCTGTTTATCTTCGGTGGCCATCGCCACGATCAGCAGGGCGGTGACGACAAAGCCGCTCGAGACCACTTTATGCGCATTCCAGCGATCCATCAGCCAGCCGGCCACCAGGATGCCCAGCGTGCCGCCGAAGGTGAACAGCGAGGTGAGCATCGCCGATTGTTCCAACTGGTAACCCAATCCCTGCATCAGGATCGGCATCCAGCTCAGCAACACGTAGTAGATCACCAACCCCATAAAGTAGGTCAGCCACAGCATCAGCGTGCCGAGCAGATAGGGGCGGCTGAACAGCAGGCCGACGCTGGTTTTGGTCTGCGCCAGCTTCTCTTCGTACAGGTAAAAACGCGTCACGCCGTCGAGGCTCCGGTTGACGAAACGCTGCGCGATGCGTTTGATCTTCGCCGCATCCTGGCCGCGGTTAACCATATATTTAACCGACTCCGGCAGCAGCAGGATCAGCAGAACCGTCAATACCAGCGGCGCAATGGCGCCGAGCAGCAGCACACTGTGCCAGCCGTAGCTCGGGATCAGCCACGATGAAATGGCGCCGCCGCCGGCTGCGCCCAGCGGAAAGCCGCAGTACATGGTGTTGATCGCCAGCGAACGGCAGCGCTGCGGCGCGTATTCGGAGATCAAGGTAATGGCGTTGGGCATCGCCGCCCCCAGCCCGAGGCCGGTGAGGAAGCGCCACAGCGTCAGGCTGTTGAGCGAACCGGCGTAGGCGGTGGCCAAACTCGACAGGCCGAAGAACAGGCAGGAAAACACCAGCACGCGCTTGCGGCCGATGCGGTCGGAGATCGGCCCGGCGATCAGCGCGCCGAGCGACAGCCCCAGCAGCGCGGCGCTCAGCACCGGCCCCAGATCCTGTTTGACGATGCCCCAGTCTTTGGCGACCGAGGGGGCGATATAGCCCATGGCGGCGGTATCGAAACCGTCGATGGCGAGGATCAGGAATCCGAGAATGATCAGGGTCCAGTGAAACAGCGAAAACTTGCTGTCGTCGATGGCCTGTTGAATGTTTAACTCGCTGGTGGAATGAGTCATGGCACCCTCTAAACGCAGATGTAGTCGTGATGGAACGTGGCCGAAACTGGCGCTCGGCTTGTGTTTGCTTGTATATACATCTGCGCGTCAGCGCTTTATGTCAAATATAATTATCTTATTTGTTAACTGCGTGTTGTTTTCTGTGGAGCAGGTTGCACCGCCGATGAAAGGCCAAAGACCGGTTAACAAATTAAATGAACGCCATTGGCGGTGAGATATGCTGATGGCGGCGCGGAGGATAAAATTTAATACAATTTTGGCCGTTTGGTCGCCGGGCCGGAATCTGCGATAATCGCTTTTTACTTTTCCAGATTGAGAAACCGATGCAGTACCCGATCAACGAGATGTTCCAAACCTTGCAGGGCGAAGGCTTTTTCACCGGCGTGCCGGCCATTTTCATCCGCCTGCAGGGCTGCCCGGTAGGCTGCAGCTGGTGCGACACCAAACATACCTGGGAAAAGGAAGCCCATCGGGAAGTCGACCTGCAACGGATCCTGGTCAAAACAGAAGAGAGCGACGCCTGGGGCAATGCCAGCGCCGAGCAGCTGTTGGCGGTGATGCGCCAACAAGGCTACACCGCGCGTCATGTGGTGATCACCGGCGGCGAACCCTGCATTTACGATCTGGCGCCGCTGACCGAGCTGTTCGAACAGCACGGCTACCGTTGCCAGATTGAGACCAGCGGCACCCACGAAATTCGCTGCTCCGCCAACACCTGGGTGACGGTTTCGCCCAAGGTGAATATGCGCGGCGGCATGAAGGTGCTGGATCAGGCGCTGCGGCGCGCTGACGAGGTGAAGCATCCGGTGGCGCGCGAGCGCGACATCGAGGCGCTGGATGCGCTGCTGGCGACGCTGCAGGACGATAAGGCGCGCATTATCGCGCTGCAACCGATCAGCCAGAAAGAAGAGGCGACCCGCCTGTGCATCGAAACCTGCATTGCGCGCAACTGGCGGCTGTCGATGCAGACCCACAAATATCTGAATATCGCCTGAGTTTATTGGCCGGAAGCGTTCGAACGAGACAGGAGTTGTCGGTGAAGATTTTATCGCGCGCATTCGAGGCGGTGACGGAAGCGGAATTGCGTTCGATTCGCTCGCTGTTGTCCGACGCTTTCCCCGAGATAACCGACGGATTTTATCTGCAGCAGGTGCCGGCTTGCCTGGTGACCGCCGCGGAAGGCGAGGCGATCGTCGGCCAACTGGCGGTGCATGAGCGGCCGGTGTTGATTGACGGTGAGGCCGAGGTGATCGGCATCATCGGGCTGGTGGCCGTGGCACACACGTATCGGCGCCGCGGCGTGGCCGCAAACATGCTGGTGAAGGCGCATGACTATTTGCGCAGTAAAGGGATCGCGTATTCCATACTGTTTGCGGTAAGCGAAAAGTACTATACCGGCGCCGGCTATCGGGCGATGGAAAACGAGACGGCGTTCATTGAGGATGGCGAGAGCAAAACGTTTGTCTATCGCGGGGGAATGGTGCTGAGCCTGTCGGAAAGGCCCTGGGTGGCGCGGCGCCTGGATCTGCAAGGCGAGGTAGTGTGAGGGTATCTGCACATACCCTCACGGCATCAACCTTTATATACGCATCCCGCCGTACAGGTCTCTTTCACCATCACCGCAGTCAGTTCCGGTAACTGAGGCTTGAGCTGCTGCCAAATCCAGGCGGCGAGCACTTCGCTGGTGGGATTTTCCAATCCTGGAATATCGTTCAGATAATGGTGATCCAGCCGCTCCCAGATCGGGGAAAACACAGCCTTGAGCTCGGCGAAATCCATCACCCAACCGGTGTGGGGATCCACGTCACCGGTCACTTCCAGACGCACCATAAACGAATGCCCATGCAGACGGCCGCATTTGTGGCCCTCCGGTACATGCGGCAAACGGTGTGCGGCTTCAAACTGAAAATCTTTAAACAGCGTGGTTGCCATTATTACGGCCTCATTGACTCAAAAACCGCCGCATAGTACCGGAAAGCGCGCCTGCTTGCCATTTATACCGTTATGGTCTACCGCCACGGCAAACGCACCCGGTTAACACTTTTTTTGTTTGGTGTCTGCGGCACCTATCGGCTGGGGTTATGAGCCGAAATGTTGAACGGTGAAAAAATGATGAAAAAAAGTGCTTTATTTTCATCTGGATAAAAAACTTTGTTTAACGGTTTAAGCGTTATCACTTACCAGAAAAACAGCTTAGTCATTTTGGTTATGATTTATTGCTATCCCTTATTTAATCGTTGCTATTCTGCTCGGTAACCTTACAAACTCTCCTGATCTTTTCCGCACACCCGACGCAGCGAAGAGACAGCGACTGGCACTGGCGCGCGCCTGGCAGGAAAGGCGCTAAGTATAGGAAATAAGTACAGCAATGACGACTCAGGCTCCTCCAACATCTTTGCTCCCGCTGACGCCCGAACAGCTGGCGCGCTTACAGGCGACGATCGGCGACTATTCGCCGACGCAGCTGGCGTGGCTGTCCGGTTATTTTTGGGGCATGGTCAATCAACAGCCCGGAGCCGTGGCCATTGCGCCTGCCGCCCCTGCGGCTGCGGCCGCCATCACCATCATTTCCGCTTCGCAGACCGGCAATGCGCGCCGCCTGGCGGAGCAGTTGCGCGACGATCTGTTGGCCGCCAATCTGAGCGCCACGTTGGTCAGCGCCGGCGACTACAAGTTCAAACAGATAGCGCAAGAGCGCCTGTTGGTGATCGTCGCCTCCACACAAGGGGAAGGCGAACCGGCGGAAGAAGCGGTGGCGCTGCATAAATTCCTGTTCTCGAAGAAGGCGCCGAAGCTCAATGACACCGCGTTTGCGGTGTTCGGGTTAGGCGACACCTCTTATGAGAATTTCTGCCAGTCAGGTAAAGATTTCGACGGCAAGCTGGCCGAGCTGGGTGCCGAGCGCCTGGTGGAGCGCGTAGATGCCGACGTGGAGTACCAGGAGCTGGCCGCCGCCTGGCGCAAACAGGTGGTGTCGGTGCTGAAGGCGCGCGCGCCGGCGGAAAGCGCTGCGCCGGGCGTGTTGGCCAGCGGCGCGGTTGACCTGATCGACAGCAGTCCGTACAGCAAGGAACAACCGCTCACCGCCCAACTGGCGGTCAAGCAGAAAATTACCGGCCGCGCGTCGGATAAAGACGTGCGCCATATCGAGATCGATCTGGGCGACTCCGGCCTGCGCTATCAGCCGGGCGATGCGCTCGGCGTATGGTTCGACAACGATCCGGCGCTGGTGGACGAACTGGTGCAGCTGTTGTGGCTGAAAGGCGACGAGCCGGTCGAGGTGGAAGGGCAGACCCTTCCGCTGGCGCAGGCGCTGCGCAGCCATTTCGAACTGACGCAGAACACCACGCCGATCGTCGATAAATACGCCGCGCTGTCGCGCGACGAAACGCTGATCGGTCTGTTGGCGGATAAGGCTGCGCTACAGCAGTATGCGCACAACACGCCGATCGTCGACATGGTGCGCCAGGCGCCGGCGGATCTGAGCGCCGAACAGCTGGTCGGGCTGCTGCGTCCGCTGACGCCGCGCCTGTACTCCATCGCCTCTTCGCAGGCGGAGAACGAAAGCGAAGTGCACATCACCGTGGGCGTGGTGCGTTACGACATCGACGGGCGCGCCCGCAGCGGCGGCGCCTCCGGCTTCCTGGCAGATCGCCTGGAGGAAGACGGTGACGTGCGGGTGTTTATCGAGCACAACGACAACTTCCGCCTGCCGGCCAATCCGGAAGCGCCGGTGATCATGATCGGCCCGGGCACCGGCATCGCGCCGTTCCGCGCCTTTATGCAGCAGCGCGACGCCGACGGCGCCGGCGGCAAGAACTGGCTGTTCTTCGGCAACCCGCACTTTACCGAAGATTTCCTGTACCAGGTCGAATGGCAGCGCTACGTGAAAGACGGCCTGCTGACCCGCATCGATCTGGCCTGGTCCCGTGACCAGCAACATAAAATATACGTACAAGACAAACTGCGCGAACAGGGCGCAGAAGTGTGGCGCTGGATTCAGGAAGGCGCGCACATTTACGTCTGCGGCGATGCCAATCGCATGGCGAAAGACGTGGAAAACACATTACTGGAACTGGTGGCCGAGCACGGTGGCATGGATACCGAGCAGGCGGATGAATTTTTAAGTGAGCTGCGCCTTGAGCGCCGTTATCAGCGAGATGTTTACTGATGAGTGATAAACACCCCGGGCCTTTGGTAGTCGAAGGCAAACTGGCCGATGCGGAGCGCATGAAGAAGGAAAGCAACTTCCTGCGTGGCACCATCGCCGAAGATTTGAACGACGGCCTGACCGGCGGCTTCAACGGCGACAACTTCCTGCTGATCCGTTTTCACGGCATGTACCAGCAGGATGACCGTGACATTCGTGCCGAACGCGCCGAGCAGAAGCTGGAGCCGCGCCACGCCATGATGCTGCGCTGCCGCCTGCCGGGCGGCGTCATCAGCCCACAGCAGTGGCTGGGCATCGACAAGTTCGCGCAGGAGAGCACGCTGTACGGCAGCATTCGCATCACCAACCGCCAGACGTTCCAGTTTCACGGCATCCTGAAAGGCAACGTCAAACCGGTGCACCAGCTGCTGAACCGCCTGGGGCTGGACGCGCTGGCGACCGCCAACGACGTGAACCGCAACGTGCTGTGCACCTCCAATCCGGTGGAGTCCGAGCTGCATCAGGAAGCCTACGAGTGGGCGAAGAAGATCTCCGAACACCTGCTGCCGCGCACCCGCGCCTACGCCGAGGTGTGGCTGGATCAGGAAAAGGTGGCCACCACCGACGAAGAACCGATTCTGGGGCCGACCTACCTGCCGCGCAAATTTAAAACCACGGTGGTGATCCCGCCACAGAACGACGTCGATCTGCACGCCAACGACATGAACTTTGTGGCGATCGCCGAAAACGGCAAGCTGGTAGGCTTCAACCTGCTGGTGGGCGGCGGGCTGTCCATCGAACACGGCAACAAGAAAACCTACGCGCGCCAGGCCAGCGAGTTCGGCTACATTCCGCTCGAACATACGCTGGCGGTAGCGGAAGCGGTGGTGACCACGCAGCGCGACTGGGGCAACCGCACCGATCGCAAGAACGCCAAGACCAAATACACGCTGGAGCGCGTCGGGGTAGATGTTTTCCGCGCCGAAGTGGAAAAGCGCGCCGGCATTACTTTCGCGCCGATCCGGCCGTATGAATTCACCGGCCGCGGCGATCGCATCGGTTGGGTGAAGGGCATCGACGATCAATGGCACCTGACGCTGTTTATCGAGAACGGCCGCCTGCTGGACTATCCGGGGCGCCCGCTGAAGACCGGCATGGCGGAGATCGCCAAGATCCATAAAGGTGACTTCCGTCTGACGGCGAACCAAAACGTGATCATCGCCGGCGTGCCGGAAAGCGAGAAGGCGAAGATCGAAGCCCTAGCGCGCGATCATGGCCTGATCGACGACGAGATCAGCGAGCAACGCAAGAATTCGATGGCCTGCGTGTCGTTCCCGACCTGTCCGCTGGCGATGGCGGAGGCCGAGCGCTTCCTGCCGCAGTTCGTCACCAAGGTGGAGGGGATCATGCATCGGCACGGGGTGGGCGACGAGCATATCGTGCTGCGCATTACCGGCTGCCCGAACGGCTGCGGCCGCGCGCTGCTGGCGGAGCTGGGGCTGGTGGGCAAGGCGGTCGGCCGTTATAACCTGCATTTGGGCGGCAACCGCGAAGGCACGCGCATTCCGCGCATGTACCGCGAGAACATCAACGAAGACGAGATCCTGAACGAGATCGACCTGTTGGTGGGGCGCTGGGCGGAGGAGCGCAACGGCGGCGAAGGCTTCGGCGACTTCACCGTGCGTGCGGGCATCGTCAAACCGGTGCTGGATCCGGCGCGAGATTTCTGGGAGTGAGGCCGGGCGGCCTCTGGGCAGAGGGGCCGCGCAGGTAATTTCAAGCATCAGGAGAGACAACATGGCTGAATTCGATCTGGCGGCGCTGAACGCGTTGCCCAAATCCGGGCAGGCGCTGGCATTGGCGGTAGTCAACGGCCAACTGGAGACCCTCAGCGCCGAACAGCGCGTTGCATGGGCGCTGGAGCATCTGCCCGGCGAGTTCGTACTCTCGTCCAGTTTCGGCATTCAGGCGGCGGTATGTCTGCACCTGGTGACGCGCATCCGGCCGGATATCCCGGTGATCCTGACCGACACCGGTTACCTGTTCCCGGAAACCTATCGCTTTATCGATCAACTGACCGACCAGCTGAAGCTGAATCTGCAGGTGTTCCGCGCCGAACAGTCTCCCGCCTGGCAAGAGGCGCGCTATGGCAAGCTGTGGGAACAGGGCGTGGAAGGGATTGAAAAGTACAACCAGATCAACAAGGTTGAGCCGATGAACCGCGCGCTGGAGACGCTGGGGGCGCAGAGCTGGTTCGCCGGTCTGCGGCGCGAGCAGTCCGGTAGCCGCGCCAATCTGCCGGTGCTGGCGGTGCAGCGTGGGGTGTTCAAGATCCTGCCGATCATCGACTGGGACAACCGCAAGATTTACCAGTATCTGACCGAACACGGGCTGAGTTATCACCCGCTGTGGGAACAGGGCTACCTGTCGGTAGGCGATACCCACACCACCCAGAAATGGGAGCCGGGCATGAGTGAGGAAGAGACGCGTTTCTTCGGCCTGAAGCGCGAGTGCGGTCTGCACGAAGGCTAAAAGAGGCGAATCACCCGACAGGGCTCAGCAATGCTGGGCCCTGCTTTTTTGTAGGCTACTTTTTCTTTTGTGCTTTCGGCGGGTGTGCCTGCGCCAACTCTTTGATCAGCGGCAGCAGGATCTGCACGCTGTCGCGGCTGCGTTTGTCGATCCGCCCCGGCAGATAGCGATCCAGATACTGCAGGTTGTCGTATTGCGGGCGGTGCCAGGTGATGCCCTGCGGGAAGTGCGGGCTGACGGCGCGCTGCTGATAGCCGTCCTTCTCCCCCAACGACCAGTTGGTGGCCTCTACCGACAATACCGGGATGCCTGCGGCATCGAACACCTCTTGATCGGAGCAGCAGCCGGTGCCCTGCGGATGCTGTGCGCTGCCTGGATTGGTGGCGGCGGCGATGCCGTAGCGATGGGCGATATCCAGCGCGCGATCGCGGGAGCGCTTCGCCATCTGCGGCGGCGTGTTGCGCCCGGCGTTGAAGTACAGCCGATCGCCAGTGATCAGGCTGTCGAGATTGATCACCAGCACGGTGTTGCTTTTCTCTTCCGCACTCATTCGATGCAGGTAGTTCTGCGCCCCCAGCGAACCGAGCTCTTCGGCGCTGGTGGCGACGAAGCGCAGGCCGTAGGCGGTGGGGATGTTCTTCAGGCGTTCCGCCAGTTCCAGCATTACGCCGATGCCGGAGGCGTTGTCGTCGACGCCCTGCAGCGTCAAGCCACCGAGGTTGTTATCCAGATCCTCGTCGCTCTGCGGCGTATAGGTGTCGAAGTGGGCGACGACCACGATTTGTTTCGGGCTGTCGCCGTTGCGGGCGGCGATCA
Source organism: Serratia sp. 201 (assembly GCF_037027545.1). Lineage (NCBI taxonomy): Bacteria > Pseudomonadati > Pseudomonadota > Gammaproteobacteria > Enterobacterales > Yersiniaceae > Serratia > Serratia sp. 201. The sequence goes on from NZ_JAXCHC010000004.1 coordinate 552,698, forward strand.
CCGAGCTGGCGGTGACGTTGTTCCAGTTCTTCTTGCCATCTTTGCTGGTGTAGAGATAGCGCGTATTGACGCTGCGAATATCGCTTTGGTAACCCATCTTGCTGAATTGCTGCTTCAGGTAGTCGGCGGTGAGCAATTCGGCCGGGCTGCCCGCCATGCGGCCGGGGAAGTAAGTGGCGATGTGGCGGGTCTGTTCGGCGGCGAAACGGCCCATTGGCGCGTCTTTTACGGGCTGTGCGGCACACACGCTGAAGACGCCGCCGAGTGCGAGGGCCAGCAGGCTGGTCTTCAGGTAAAAACGGGAAAACATACCGAAAAATCCTTCTTTGCTATCGGCGCTGCCGATCATTTTTCTTCGGCACCCAGTATGAGACGCCGGGCGGCATTACACAATTTCCCTGTCTCTTAATTTTCGCGCCAACGCGCAAACTGCTGTCGTGAGTATCACCGTTTGCCTTCGGCGTTGCGGCCTATATTCCATAAAGGAACTAATCATTCCTTTTCGTCATTTCAGAGGCTAAATCTCAGCCCGTATAGTCACACTATCTTTCTGTTATATGAAAAGGCTGTTGTGGACTATCTACCAATATTCGCCGACCTGAAACAACGTCCGGTACTGGTCGTTGGCGGTGGTGACGTGGCGGCGCGCAAAGTCGATCTGCTTCAGCGCGCCGGGGCTGAAATACGGATAGTTGCGCAGTCGCTCTCACCGGAACTGGAACAACAACGTCAGCAAGGGCAGGTGCTCTGGCTGGGGAAAAGCTTTGATCCGCAGCAGCTGGACGACGTGTTTCTGGCGATCGCCGCCACGGACGACAACGCGTTGAACGCCGCGGTGTTCGCCGAGGCGGATAAACGCCGGGTGCTGGCCAACGTGGTGGACGATCAGCCGCGTTGTTCGTTCATCTTCCCGTCGATCATCGATCGCTCGCCGCTGGTGGTGGCCGTATCGTCCAGCGGCCAGGCGCCGGTGCTGGCGCGGTTGCTGCGCGAAAAGCTGGAGGCGTTGCTACCCGCCAGTTTGGGGCAGATGGCGCAGGTGGCGGGCCGCTGGCGCGGCCAGGTCAAACAGCGGTTGGCTTCGATCGGCGAACGCCGCCGTTTCTGGGAAAAAACCTTCGGCGGCCGTTTCGCCACGCTGGTGGCCAACGGCCAGACGGCGCAGGCGGAACGCCAGCTGGAGCAGGATTTACACCGCTTCGCCGCAGGCGATGAGGGCGCCCAGGGCGAGATAGCGTTGGTGGGCGCCGGGCCGGGCGACGTGGGGCTGTTGACCCTGCGTGGGCTGCAGGTGATGCAGCAGGCGGACGTGGTGCTGTATGACCATCTGGTCAGCGGCGAAATCCTCGATCTGGTGCGCCGTGACGCCGAACGCATCTGCGTGGGCAAGCGCGCCGGCGCGCACTCGGTGATCCAGGAGGAGACCAATCGGCTGCTGGTGGAACTGGCGCAGCAGGGCAAACGCGTGGTGCGCCTCAAGGGTGGCGATCCGTTCATCTTTGGCCGCGGCGGCGAAGAGCTGCAGGTGGCCGCCGCCGCCGGCATTCCTTTCCAGGTGGTGCCGGGCGTCACGGCCGCCGCGGGGGCGACCGCCTACGCCGGCATTCCGCTGACGCACCGCGACCACGCGCAGAGCGTGACCTTTATCACCGGCCACTGCCGCCCCGACGGCGATGGCCTGGACTGGGCCGATCTGGCTCGGGCGCGGCAGACGTTGGCTATCTACATGGGCACGATGAAGGGGGCGGACATTAGCCAGCGGCTGATCGCCCACGGTCGCGCTGCCGCGACGCCGGTGGCGGTGATCAGCCGCGGCACGCGCGCCGATCAGCAGGTGCAGATCGGCACGCTGGAACAACTGGAACACCTGGCCCAACAGGCGCCGCTGCCGGCGCTGTTGGTGATCGGCGAAGTGGTGGAACTGCACCATCAAATCGCCTGGTTCGGGCATCAATCGCAGACGGAAGGGGCAGCGCGCCCGGCCGTCGTGAATTTGGCATAGGCAAGGCTTTTAAGGACCTGTTATGGACGAAAAACGACTCACTCATTTGCGGCAATTGGAGGCGGAGAGTATCCATATCATCCGTGAAGTCGCCGCTGAATTCGCCAACCCGGTGATGCTGTATTCCATCGGCAAAGACTCTTCCGTGATGCTGCATCTGGCGCGCAAGGCGTTCTTCCCCGGCACGCTGCCGTTCCCGCTGCTGCACGTCGATACCGGCTGGAAATTCCGCGAAATGTACGAATTCCGCGATCGCACCGCGAAGGAGTACGGCTTCGAGCTGCTGGTGCATAAAAACCCGGAAGGGGTGGCGATGGGCATTAACCCGTTCGTGCACGGCAGCGCCAAGCATACCGACATCATGAAGACCGAGGGCCTGAAGCAGGCGCTGAACAAGTACGGTTTCGACGCCGCCTTCGGCGGTGCGCGGCGCGACGAGGAGAAATCGCGCGCCAAAGAGCGCATCTATTCGTTCCGCGATCGCTTCCACCGCTGGGATCCGAAAAACCAGCGGCCGGAGCTGTGGCACAACTACAACGGCCAGATCAACAAAGGGGAGAGCATCCGCGTCTTCCCGCTGTCGAACTGGACCGAGCTGGATATCTGGCAGTACATCTTCCTGGAAAAGATCGACATCGTGCCGCTGTACCTGGCGAAACCACGCCCGGTGGTGGAGCGCGACGGCATGCTGATGATGGTGGACGACGATCGCATCGATCTGCAGCCGGGCGAAGTGATCAGCCAGCGCATGGTGCGTTTCCGCACCCTGGGGTGCTGGCCGCTGACCGGCGCGGTGGACTCGCAGGCGCAAACCCTGCCGGAGATCATCGAAGAAATGCTGGTCTCCACCACCAGTGAACGCCAGGGGCGGATGATCGATCGCGATCAGTCCGGCTCGATGGAGCTGAAAAAGCGTCAAGGGTATTTCTAAGGAGCCGCCGGATGAACAACGCAATTGCACAACAAATCGCTGACCAGGGCGGCGTCGAGTCCTATCTGCACGCGCAGCAGCACAAGAGCCTGCTGCGCTTTCTGACCTGCGGCAGCGTCGACGACGGCAAAAGCACCCTGATCGGCCGCCTGCTGCACGATACCCGCCAGATCTACGAGGATCAGCTGTCGACGCTGCACAGCGACAGCAAACGCATCGGCACCCAGGGCGAGAAGCTCGATCTGGCGCTGCTGGTGGACGGCCTGCAGGCCGAGCGCGAACAAGGCATCACCATCGACGTGGCCTATCGCTACTTCTCGACCGAAAAACGCAAGTTTATCATCGCCGATACCCCGGGGCATGAGCAGTACACCCGCAACATGGCCACCGGCGCCTCGACCTGCGATCTGGCGATCCTGTTGATCGACGCGCGCAAAGGGGTGCTGGATCAGACTCGCCGCCACAGCTTTATCGCGACCCTGCTGGGCATTCGCCATCTGGTGGTCGCGGTGAACAAGATGGATCTGGTGGACTATCAGGAAGCGGTGTTCGAGCAGTTCAAACAGGATTACCTGACCTTCGCCCAGCAGCTGCCAGGCGACCTGGACATCAAATTTGTGCCGCTGTCGGCGCTGGACGGCGACAACGTGGCGAGCGAAAGCGCCCATATGCCGTGGTACAGCGGCCCGACGCTGCTGGAAGTGCTGGAGAGCGTTGACGTGATCAGCGAGCGAGAAAACCAGCCGCTGCGTTTCCCGGTGCAGTACGTCAACCGCCCGAACCTCGATTTTCGCGGCTATGCCGGCACGCTGTCTGCCGGCGTGGTGCGGGTGGGGCAACGGGTCAAAGTGCTGCCTTCCGGTGTGGAGTCCAGCGTGGCGCGCATCGTGACCTTCGACGGCGATCTGCAAGAAGCGGTGCCGGGCGAGGCGATTACGCTGGTGCTGAAGGATGAAGTGGACATCAGCCGGGGCGATCTGCTGGTCGACGCCGGCGAAAGTCTGCAGGCGGCGCAGAGCGCGCTGGTGGACGTAGTATGGATGGCCGAGCAGCCGTTGGTGCCGGGTCAGAGCTACGACATCAAGATCGCCGGTAAAAAGACCCGCGCACGCGTGGAGAGCATCCGTCATCAGGTGGAGATCAATACGCTGACGCAGCATCCGGCCGACACGTTGCCGCTCAACGGCATCGGATTGGTGGAACTGACCTTCGACGAACCGCTGGTGCTGGACAGCTACCAGAACAATCACGACACCGGCGGGCTGATCTTTATCGATCGCATGAGCAACGTGACGGTTGGTGCCGGTCTGGTGCGTGAGACGCTGCAGGCCGCATCGGCGGCGCGCGGCGAATTCAGCGCCTTCGAGCTGGAGCTGAATGCGCTGGTGCGCAAGCACTTCCCGCACTGGGGCGCGCGCGATCTGCTCGGTGGCCGATAAGGTGGCCGTTGAACTGAGGGCGACCGGGCCGGACGACGAAAATGTGGTTTGGCATCCGCACGCGGTGACGCGCGCGGATCGCGAAGCGCGCAACGGCCATCGCGGCGCGGTGCTGTGGTTTACCGGGCTGTCCGGCTCGGGCAAATCCACCGTCGCCGGCACGCTGGAGCAGGCGCTGCATGGGCTCGGCGTCAGCACCTACCTGCTGGACGGCGATAACGTGCGCCATGGCCTGTGCCGCGATCTCGGCTTCTCCGACGAGGATCGGCGCGAGAACATTCGCCGGGTGGGGGAAGTGGCCAAGCTGATGGTGGACGCCGGGCTGGTGGTGCTGACCGCGTTCATTTCGCCGCACCGCGCCGAGCGGCAAATGGTGCGCGAGATGCTCGGCGACGATCGCTTTATCGAGGTGTTTGTCGATACGCCGTTGGCGATCTGCGAGGCGCGCGATCCGAAGGGATTGTATAAGAAAGCGCGCGCCGGCGAGCTGCGCAATTTCACCGGTATCGACGCGGTTTACGAGGCGCCGCAGCAGCCGGAAATTCACCTTGATGGCCAACAATTGGTAACAAATTTGATTGCGCAATTGTTAGACGTGTTGCGTGGTCAGGCTATTATCAAACCCTGAATTCAAAAAAAGCGTGTGGCGTTTTTCGCCATGCGCTTTTTACTCTAAGCCGCCGCAGAGCGAGCCGAATAACCAGGGATCACTATGCAAAATGTCACGCCTATCTTGATCGACGCCAAGCAATCAAAACAGGAGAGAGAGGAGCCTTCTTATTCTTTCCTGGGCGGCGTCAGCGGCTTTGTTTTCTACTGGCTGGCGTTCGCGTTGCCGTTTCTGGTTTACGGTTCCAACACGCTGTTTTTCCTGCTTTATACTTGGCCATTCTTCCTGGCGCTGATGCCGCTGTCGGTGTTGATCGGCATCACCCTCAGCATGCTGCTGCGCGGTCGTCTGATCTTGACGCTGCTGTTGACCGGCACCATTGTGCTGTGCCTGTTTTGGCTGGTGTTCAGCTTCCTGACCGGGTGGTGAGGGAGCGGGCGCCGATGCCGGCGCCCGAAGGATTGCAAAGCGGTGCCGAAGGTTACAAAACTTTGCTTAGAAATGCCTGAGTGCGCGGATTAGTCGGATGGCTGAAGATCTGCTGCGGTGCGCCTTCCTCCTGAATGATCCCCTGATCGATAAACAGCACCCGGTCGGCCACCTCGCGGGCAAAGCCCATCTCATGCGTTACCACCACCATGGTCATGCCCTCGTGGGCCAGCGATTTCATCACTGCCAATACTTCCCCCACCAGCTCCGGATCGAGCGCGGAGGTCGGTTCGTCGAACAGCATGATCTTCGGCTCCATCGCCAGCGCGCGGGCGATCGCCACCCGCTGCTGCTGGCCGCCGGACAGGCTGTTGGGGTAGGCGTCAATCTTGTCGAGCAGGCCGACCTTGCGCAGCAGCTGTTCAGCTTGCGTAATGGCTTCGGCGCGAGGCAGTTTCTTCACGCTTACCGGTGCCATGATGATGTTTTCCAACACCGTCATGTGCGGGAACAGGTTGAAGCGCTGAAATACCATGCCCACGCTTTCACGCATTTTGTTCAGGTCGGTTTTCTGATCGTGGACGGCGAAGCCATTCACCTCGATCTCGCCGCCGGAGAGCGTTTCCAGCGCGTTGATGCAGCGCAGGAAGGTGCTCTTCCCTGAGCCGGAAGGGCCGATGACGCACACCACTTCGTTGGCGGCGATCTGACAGGAAATGCCGCGCAGCACGTGGCTCTCGCCGAACTGTTTTTGCAGGTTATGTACGCGAATCACTTTTACCGAACCTCTTTTCCATGTGTTGCACCAGCAGCGAGAGCAGGAAGGTGATGACCCAATAGACCAGCGAAATGGTCAGATAGGGCTCCCAGTAAGTGGCGTAGGCGCCGGAGACGGTACGGGCGGCATAGGCCAGATCCGCCAGGCCGATGGCGGAGGCCAGCGACGAATCCTTGACGATCGCGATGGCGTTGTTGCCCAGCGGCGGCAGCATGCGGCGGAAGGCCTGCGGCAAGATAACCTGTCGCATGGTCTTGCCGTAGCTCATGCCCAGCGAACGCGAAGCCTCCATCTGGCCGCGATCGATCGATTGGATCCCGGCGCGGAAGATCTCCGACACATAGGCGCCGGCGTTGAGCGTGATCGCCACCACGCAGGAAAGAAAGGCACCGTAGTCGGCGCGCAGAGCACGGGCGAAATCGACGCTCATCAGGCCGCTGGTGACCAACAGGCCGTCGCGCGGATTGATGAACAGCGGCACCAGAGCGAAATGCACGACCATGATTTGTACGAACAGCGGCGTGCCGCGAAAGGCGCTGATGTAAATGCGTACCGGCCACTGAACGCCGTAATGCAGGATGGGTTTCCAGATGCCGTGCGGCGCCTGCGCCAAACGGCCCAGCCCGAGGATCAATCCCCAGGTGGTGCCCAGCAGCACGCAGATAATGGTGCATTTGATGGTCATCCAGGCGCCTTCCATAAACAGCGGCGCGTATTCCTGGATGATCTCCCAGCGGAAGTTCAAAGGGCGTTCCTTCTTGGTAGGCTGAAACGGTGGTGCGCCGGCGGCCTGGTGGGCGCCGGCGACAGGGCATTATTCCGCCGGCAGCGTCGGTAGGTTGCTGTCGAACCAGGTTTGGTAGATCTTGGCGTAGGTGCCGTCGGCGACGATTTTCTTCAGGCCGGCGTTGATCTTGTTGCGCAGTTCGTCGTTGCCTTTGGCGACGGCGATGCCGAAATACTGGCGCTCGAACTTGGCGTCGGGTACCAGCTTGAAGGCTTTCTCAGGGTGGGTCTTGATGTAGAACTTGGCCACGCCGACGTCGCCGACCGCCGCGCCGATGCCGTCTTCATACAGTTCCTGCAGCATCAGCGGGGTATTGTCGAAGCGCTTGATGGCAGTGCTGTTTTTGCCCAGCACATCGGACACCACGATGTCGCCGGTGCTGGAGTTCACCACGCCGACCTTCAGCGCTTTCAGCGCGGCGATGGAGTCTACCGTCGAGTCTTGCGGCACCACGATAGCCTGCTCGGCCGGGAAGTATGGCGCCGAGAAATCAACCATTTGCTTGCGCTTGTCGGTGATGGTGATGCCGGAAATGATGATATCGCGATCGCCGGAATTCAATGTGGCGAAGATCCCTTCCCATGGCGTATTGATCAGTTTGATCTGGAAACCTTCGGCCTTGGCTACCGCTTTGATGATGTCGATGTCGAAACCTTCCAGCTGCTTTTGGCTGTTTTCAAACTCAAACGGCCGATAGGTGCCGCCGGAGCCGACGACGTAGGTCGTTTCAGCCGCCAATACGGCGGTGGAGAAGGTGGCGGCCAGGCAGGCGCCGATCAGAACTAAACGTTTTAACATCGCGATCCCCGATAATGAATGGTTATATATTGGAATTATTTATGCACTATGAGTGCATAAAAATAAGCTCCAATGAATGAAAGTGCAACCACTGCAGGAGAATTATTCTTTCTATGGTGTTAAATATTCACTTTTGACGTTGTTTTGGCGTAAGCGATGGGTCAGCAAGCGGCGATGCAGTGGTTCTTGCTGCATAATGGGGGGAGGGCAGTGTATGTCTCATCGGAAAATGCGCCGCGCGTGCCGGGCAAAGGGGCTTTTTTTACCGCTTTCGCGGCGGAATTAGGCGATAAAGTCGAGAATCCTTCATCCGTATTCTGAATTTGGCGTTGAAATGCCGCTCTCAGTGTGGAGTCCAACGAGAAGTTGTGGGATGATTGGTCGGTTTTTCAGGGGGCGGAGATGGGAAAACTTACGCTGCTATTGCTGGCATTGCTCGGTTGGTTACAGTATTCACTGTGGCTGGGCAAAAATGGTATTCACGATTACGTGCGAGTCAATGAAGACGTTGCGGTCCAACAGGGCAGTAACGCCAAGTTGAAAGCGCGTAACGATCAGCTGTTTGCCGAAATCGATGATTTGAACGGCGGTCAGGAAGCGATCGAAGAGCGAGCGCGTAATGAGCTGGGCATGATCAAGCCCGGTGAGACTTTCTATCGTCTGGTTCCTGACCAATCCAGACGCAACGCGGCGTCTTCCTCGCAAAATAACGCACAAAAATAACGCATGAATCACTCCGCAGGCACCTTTCCCTCGGTGATTGCCGTCCTGCCCGCTGCCGGTATCGGCAGCCGCATGCAGGCGGAATGCCCGAAGCAATATTTAACCATCGGCCGGCACAGCATCGTCGAACACGCTATCCATGCCCTGTTGCGCCACCCGCGCATTGAACGGGTGATCGTGGCGATTAGCCCGGAAGATCGCCAGTTCGAACGGCTGCCCATCGCCCAGGATCCGCGGGTGACCGTCACTCAGGGCGGCAAACAGCGCGCTGATTCGGTGATGGCCGGGCTGAAGCTCGCGGGCGATGCGGACTGGGTGCTGGTGCATGACGCTGCGCGCCCCTGCCTGCACGCCGACGATCTCGAGCGCCTGCTGGCGATCACCGCACACAGCAAGGTCGGCGGCATTCTTGCCGCGCCGGTGCGTGACACCATGAAACGCGCCGAACCTGGCCGCGACACCATCGCCCACACCGTCGAACGGCAGGATCTGTGGCATGCGCTGACGCCGCAGCTGTTTCCGCTGCCGCTGCTCAAGCAGTGCCTGCAGCGCGCGCTGGATGAAGGCGCTAACGTCACCGACGAAGCCTCGGCGCTGGAGCATTGCGGTTATCATCCGCAGCTGATCGCCGGCCGGGCGGACAACATTAAAGTAACGCGGCCGGAGGATTTGGCGCTGGCGGCGTTCTATTTGACTCAGTTAGACAATTAAGGAGCGCACCATGCGTATCGGTCACGGTTTTGACGTACATAAATTCGGCGGCGAAGGCCCGTTGGTGATCGGTGGCGTTCGCATCCCTTACGACAAAGGTTTGCTGGCCCATTCCGACGGCGACGTTGCGCTGCACGCCGCGACCGACGCCTTGCTGGGCGCTGCGGCGCTGGGTGATATCGGCAAGCTGTTCCCCGATACCGATCCGGCTTTCAAGGGCGCGGACAGCCGCGAGCTGCTGCGCGAAGCCTGGAAACGTATCCGCGCCAAAGGATACCGCCTCGGTAACCTCGATATCACGATTATCGCTCAGGCGCCGAAAATGGCGCCGCACATCCCGCAGATGCGCGTCTTCCTGGCGGAAGATCTGCAGTGCCATATGGATGACGTCAACGTGAAGGCCACGACCACCGAGCAGCTCGGCTTCACCGGGCGCGGCGAGGGCATCGCGTGCGAAGCGGTCGCCTTGCTGATTAAGGAATAACTGCATGGATATGGCGAATCTGACCTGGCTGCATGGCCGGCCGCAGAGCACCGGGGTGTTGAAAGCCAATCCGGAAGATTTCGTGGTGGTGGAAGACCTGGGCTTTGCGCCGGACGGCGAAGGCGAGCACGTGCTGGTGAACATCCGTAAAAACGGCTGCAATACCCAGTTCGTGGCCGACTATCTGGCGCGCTTCGCCGGTATTCACGCCCGTTCCGTCAGCTATGCCGGCTTGAAGGATCGCCACGCGGTGACCGAACAGTGGTTCTGCCTGCATATGCCGGGCAAGGACACGCCGGATTTCTCACAGTTTGCGCTGGAAGGCTGCGAGGTGCTCTCGTTCGCCCGCCACCTGCGCAAAATGCGCATCGGCAACCTGAAGGGTAACCACTTTACGCTGGTGCTGCGCCACATTTCCGATCGTCAGGACGTGGAAAACCGTCTGCAGGCTATCGCCGCGCAGGGCGTGCCAAACTATTTCGGCAGCCAGCGCTTCGGCCGCGGCGGCAACAATCTGGTGATGGCGCGTCGCTGGGCAAACGACGAAATCCGCGTCAAAGAGCGCAGCAAACGCAGCTTCTACCTTTCCGCCAGCCGCAGCGCGCTGTTCAATCTGATAGTCGGCCGGCGCCTGGCCGACGGCCTGCAGCGCACCGTGCTGGAGGGGGACGCCCTGCAGTTGAGCGGCCGCGGCAGCTGGTTCGTCGCCAAGGCCGATGAGCTGGAGACGTTGCAGCAACGGCTGGATGCCGGCGAGTTGGTTGTCACCGCGGCGTTGCCGGGCGACGGTGAGCCAGGCACCGCCGGCAAAGCCTTGGCTTTTGAACAACAATGCTTGGCGGAACAACCGGAATTGCTTACGCTTTTAAAGCGCGAGCGTGTCGAACCCGCTCGTCGGGCCCTGCTGTTGCAGCCGCAAAATTTGCAGTGGAACTGGTGGGATGACGTTACCGTGGAACTGCGCTTCTGGCTGCCAGCAGGCAGCTTCGCCACCAGCGTAGTGCGTGAAATTATGCTTCCCGATGATGGTGATGCGGATATCAGTGTGTAACGGAGAATACCCGTTTAGGCTTTGACAATCCCCAAAAGCCCCGGCCGGCCAAGCCGGGGCTTTTGCATTTTTATGCCAGTGCATCCAACTGCGGTGCGGCCATACCACTCAGCTCGATCGACGGTGAATTGTAATGCATGTCCGCCACCGTTTGTTGCAGATCGCGGTTACCTAACGAGAAGACGATATCCTGACTGTCAAAGCCGTGGTTGCCATTGCTGTCGATGATGATATACAGCGCATTGCCCAGCTTTATGGCTCCGACTTCCGCCAGCGCATGTTCGCTGGCGCCGCCGGTGGCTTTACTAAGCGCGGCGCTGAATAGGGATTGTGCATCGGCACCGCCACCCAACGTGGAGAATAAGGTATTCAAATTGCTCGCATTACCGTAGTCGCCATAGGTAACCAACGATTTGCCGCCGGCCGCTGAGAACGTCCATTGCTGTGCGGCGTCGCCTGCATTGATCCGGTCGTTGGCCGCATTATAATCAGTGATTTTGACCTGGCTGGAAATGGAGCTTTGAGCGAAATTGATCGTGTCGCCATGCACACCCGAGCCATGTCCGGTGATGGTCGTGTTGCCGATCACGCTGAAACGGTCGTCTTGCGAAGCGCCTTCTACCACCAATTGCTTGCCGACCAGCGTATTGATAACTGTGCTGAACTGCCCGCTGTTTTGCAGGCTGGTCAGTGTGTTATAAAAGTCACCGCCGCCGGTCCCGCCGATTTCACTGTGAATGTCCACGCTGATTGGCGCGAGATTGCCGTTAGGGTTGCTCAACTCGCCCACGTAGATGTGGGCCAGCGAATCGGTAAAGCCCGCTTTGACATTGAGCTTCAGTACATAATTATTCGCACCACCCAGTGCGAAACCGTTGAGGCTGATATCCGTGATGTGATTGCTTCCGCCGGATAACGTTAATTCAGAATGGGTAAGGTTGGAGGTGATATTTAATATTTCCTTCACCAGACTATTCGTGTAATGACTGGTGACGGCGAAGGTACCGCCGTTGATTTTCTGGTTGCTGTAGGCGGGAGGCGTGTCGGTATAAGGATTGAACTCTTTGCCGATATCAATATTTAAATCGGTCGTGACATTGCTTCCCTGAGCTTTCGCCAGCTCGACATGTAATTTACTGGCAGCCGTTGCGTCATCAAATATACGAATGGTAGTGGGGATATATTGCCCGGCGGAGTAAGAGGCGTTAGCGTTAATTAAATGGACGTTATCAGCAAATCCGCTAAGGGCAAAAGTAAGCGGCGCACTGGGGAAGTAGGGAGATTGCTCGATGTTGCTGACATTAGCATAAGCGTTGTTGTTGATGATGGCCTTGCCGAAGATAACGCCAGCGTCAAAAGTGTGGGCTCCCTCGGTCGCTACGGGGTGCCCATCGAGGTATATGCTGCCGGTGCCGACATAGCCGGCGAGATCGATATGGCTAAATTGATCGAAGTTGCCGATGTTGCTGTTGATGACCGCGGATTTCGCGCCATTGGCGGCGGTCGAAATCAGGATATCTTTGGTGATGAAGTTGGCGGAAAGGATCGTCGTATTATTTGTGCCATATTCAGCGCTGCCATTGGCGCGAAAATTAGCGCTGACAATGTTTGGCCCACCGAGGGACGAGTTTCCTGCCCAACTTAGCATATTAAAACCGCTGCCTATCTTTATCTGTGCTTTGGAAATCGTTAAGTCTGATGTTGGAGAGATGATTACATTGGTATTGTTGATGTTGGTGAACGACAGTTTTTCTGTTTCCGGTGTCAGTTCAACTGGATAATCAGTCATTGATAAATGAGTCATAATGGTTTTCCCTTTGTGAATAATGGGGTTAAATATTTAAGGTACTGTGGCTTAGGAACCTGTAAAATATAGATGGAAAGCGACATGTATGCTGAGAAAGTGCTTTGTGTTTTATTTGGATTGGTTATTATTTAAATTGAATTTATTTCCATGGGCGTTTTTGTGCATGACTGGGCGTTCCGTATGCCGTGTTGGTGAGAACGGCGGCGCATGCTGTGCAGGCACGGTTTACCGCCGCTGTGCTGCGCTCGCCGTTTCTACGATGAGTTCGGAGGGCGCTGACATGAGTTTGACGCGCTAGTAACACAATCAAGTTCGGTTATAATTCGGGACAAAGTGAACCAGGGTGATCCAATGAACCCGCAGCCGGACAATAACCGGATAACAAGAGTGCGGTTTTAAGTTTGCTTGTCATGACAACAAGGGGTTGAGTCTACAATGCGGATATTGCTGAGTAACGATGACGGCGTCAGCGCCCCGGGCATTCAGGTACTGGCGGCGGCGCTGCGGGAGTTCGCCGAGGTGCAGGTCGTGGCGCCGGATCGTAACCGCAGCGGTTCTTCCAACGCCCTGACGCTGGAGTCGCCGCTGCGCACGCAGACGCTGGCCAACGGCGATATCGCGGTGCTGCAGGGGACGCCGACCGACTGTGTTTACCTTGGCGTCAACGCATTGATGCGCCCGGCGCCGGATATCGTCGTCTCCGGCATTAACGCCGGACCGAATTTAGGCGATGACGTCATCTATTCCGGCACCGTCGCGGCGGCGATGGAGGGCCGACACCTGGGGCTGCCCGCGCTGGCGGTGTCTCTGAACGGCCACCAACACTACGCAACCGCAGCGGCCATTACCTGCCGCATCCTGCGTGCGCTGCAGCGTGAACCGTTACGCACCGGAAAAATCCTGAATATCAATGTGCCGGATTTGCCACTGGCGGAGGTCAAAGGCCTGCGCGTCACTCGCTGTGGTAGCCGCCATCCTGCCGATAAGGTCTTCTGCCAGCAGGATCCGCGTGGACAAAATCTCTACTGGATCGGGCCGCCTGGTGATAAATTTGATGTCGGGCCGGATACCGACTTTGCGGCGGTGGAACAAGGCTATGTGGCGATCACGCCGCTACAGGTGGATTTGACCGCCTACGCGGCGCAGGAAGTCGTGACAACATGGTTAACCAAGGCAGAGGTTAGCGGGGAATGGTGAACAAGCGTATGCAAACATTGCTGACGCAGCTGCGTCAGCAAGGGATCCGGGACGAAAAGCTGCTGAGAGCGATCGAGGCGGTGCCGCGCGAGCGTTTTGTCGACGAAGCGCTGGATCACAAAGCCTACGAAAACACTGCATTACCGATCGGCTCTGGCCAGACCATTTCTCAGCCTTATATGGTGGCGCGGATGACCGAGCTGCTGAATCTGAAGCCCACCTCAAGAGTGCTGGAGATCGGCACCGGTTCCGGTTATCAAACCGCCATCCTGGCGCATCTGGTGCAACACGTTTGTTCTGTCGAGCGCATCAAGGGGCTGCAGTGGCAGGCCAAGCGCCGCCTGAAGCAGCTCGATCTTCATAATGTTTCCACTCGCCACGGCGACGGCTGGCAGGGCTGGGCGTCGCGCGGCCCATTCGATGCGATCATCGTCACTGCCGCGCCGCCGGAGATCCCGCAGGCGCTGGTGGAGCAGCTGGACGACGGCGGCATTTTGGTGTTGCCGGTGGGCGAGCAGGCCCAAACCCTCAAACGCATTCAGCGTTATGGCAACGATTTCGTGGTCGATGCGGTAGAAGCGGTGCGCTTTGTGCCGTTGGTGAAAGGCGAATTGGCCTAGCGATTGTCTGATTTTTCGACCGTCTGCAAAATCTGTTGCACTTTCATCACGTGCGGATAAGGTTTTCTCGTTCCAATCAGGCTAATTTTCACTAGAATTGGCCTTTCTACGTAGTTGTCTTATGGTGCGGCGACGCCAATGTGGTTAGCATTGGCGCGCGTTTTGATGCTCCGGCGGGAGATGACCTGGCGTTCAGGGATCGGCCGGCGGCGCCTTTACATCGCAGAAACTGGGAAGTGGCAAAAGCTCGGCTACGATGTAAAGGGTATTTTGGATATATCACTGATATTGCTGTCATGGGGGAAGCATGAGCACGGGAAGCCCAATGATTACGTTACGCCGGGTAGCGGTGTGTACGATGGTAAGTTTGTGGTTGGCGGGTTGTACGAATACGGCCTCGACGTCGGCCCCTATCAGCAGTGTGGGCGGCGGCGCCGTTCCATCCGGCAATAATAATGGCGGAGTGCAGCAGGCCAGCCCAGAGGGCCGCATTGTCTATAATCGTAGTTATAACGCCATCCCAAAAGGGAGCTACAGCGGCGGTGAAACTTATACGGTCAAGCGCGGCGACACGCTGTTTTACATCGCCTGGATCACCGGCAATGATTTCCGCGACCTGGCTCAGCGCAACAATATTCCCGAGCCATACAGCCTGAATGTTGGTCAAACCATTCAGCTTGGTAATGGTTCTGCCAACGGCGGCGGCATGTTGGCGACGACAGACGCGACCAAAGGCGGCGTTCCGAAGCCACCTTCCAGCGCCCAGATCCAGACGGCAACGGTTGATTCTCAATCAACTAACGCGTATTCTGAAAACTCGGGTAAACAGAATGTAGGTAAGATGTTACCTGCAGCAGGTGCCGCAGCGGTTGGGACCGCGACTGCGCCTGTTACCGCGCCGGAAGCCGCTCCACCCGTGAGCAGCACCGTCAGCAACAGCGCTCCGGTCAGTACCTGGAGATGGCCGACTGACGGTAAGGTTATTGATAACTTTTCCTCATCAGAAGGTGGGAATAAAGGTGTTGATATCGCCGGTTCTCGTGGGCAGCCTATCTTTGCTACCGCCGATGGTCGCGTAGTGTATGCAGGCAACGCTTTACGGGGTTACGGTAATCTAATCATCATCAAACATAATGATGATTACCTGAGCGCCTACGCTCATAACGACACAATGCTGGTCCGGGAACAACAAGAAGTGAAGGCGGGTCAAAAAATAGCCACCATGGGTAGCACCGGTACCAGTTCAGTACGTTTGCATTTTGAAATTCGTTACAAGGGGAAATCCGTAAACCCGCTGCGTTATCTTCCGCAGCGATAGATTGGGCAGAATACGCTGAGATTCTGCTCGCGGTATCACGGGTAGGAGCAGCATATGAGCCAAAATACGCTGAAAGTTAACGAGTTACATGATGATGCGGATTTCGACGAGAATGGAGCTGAGGCCGAGTCGTTTGATGAAAAAGCGCTGGTAGAAGAAGAGACCAGCGAGAACGATTTAGCGGAAGAAGAGCTGTTGTCTCAAGGCGTTACGCAACGCGTATTGGATGCGACGCAGCTCTATCTGGGTGAGATCGGTTATTCACCTCTGCTGACCGCAGAGGAAGAAGTCTATTTTGCGCGGCGTGCTCTGCGCGGTGACGTGCCGTCCCGCCGTCGCATGATTGAAAGCAACCTGCGGCTGGTGGTGAAAATCGCCCGCCGCTACAGCAACCGTGGTCTGGCGCTGCTGGATCTGATCGAAGAAGGTAACCTCGGTTTGATTCGCGCAGTGGAAAAATTCGACCCGGAACGCGGTTTCCGCTTCTCCACTTATGCAACCTGGTGGATCCGTCAGACGATTGAACGGGCGATCATGAACCAAACCCGTACTATTCGTTTGCCTATCCATATCGTCAAAGAACTGAATGTCTATCTGCGCACCGCGCGTGAGCTTTCCCATAAACTGGATCATGAACCGAGCGCTGAAGAGATTGCCGAGCAACTCGACAAGCCGGTGGATGACGTCAGCCGCATGCTGCGCCTGAATGAGCGCATCACTTCGGTGGATACGCCGCTGGGCGGGGATTCGGAGAAAGCGCTGCTGGACATTCTGGCCGACGAGAAGGACAACGGGCCTGAAGATACCACGCAAGATGACGATATGAAACAAAGCATCGTCAAATGGTTGTTCGAACTGAACGCCAAACAACGTGAAGTGTTGGCGCGTCGTTTCGGCCTGCTGGGCTATGAAGCGGCGACGCTGGAAGACGTAGGCCGGGAGATTGGCCTGACGCGCGAGCGCGTCCGTCAGATTCAGGTTGAAGGTCTGCGCCGTCTGCGTGAGATTCTGCAGATGCAGGGCCTGAGCATTGAGGCGCTGTTCCGCGAATAACGCCGGTTGTTGAACCGCATCAAATAAAAACGGTGAGCATGATGCTCACCGTTTTTTTATGCCTGCGTCTGGCGCCTGACTACACCATATTTTTCAGCCGGTAGATCCATTCCAGCGCCTGGCGCGGTGACAGGGAATCCGGATCCAGCGCTTCCAGGGCTTCAACCGCCGGCGAGGCCTCTTCCTGCAGCAGCGTCATCTGGGTGGCATCGACGCTGCCCGACGCGGTGTGGCTGGAGATAGACTCCAGCTCGCGCAGCTTCTGGCGGGCGCGCTTGATGACGTCGCGCGGCACGCCGGCAAGCGCGGCGACCGCCAGGCCATAGCTTTTGCTGGCAGCCCCGTCCTGTACGCTGTGCATAAAAGCGATGGTGTCGCCATGTTCGAGCGCGTCCAGATGCACGTTGACCACGCCCTCCATTTTCTCCGGTAGGGTCGTCAGTTCGAAGTAGTGGGTGGCGAACAGTGTCATCGCCTTGATGCGGTTAGCCAGGTTCTCGGCGCAGGCCCAGGCCAGCGACAGGCCGTCGTAGGTGGAGGTACCGCGGCCGATTTCATCCATCAACACCAGGCTGTGCTCGGTGGCGTTGTGCAGGATGTTGGCGGTTTCGGTCATCTCCACCATGAAGGTGGAGCGGCCGGAAGCCAGATCGTCCGCCGCGCCGACGCGGGTGAAGATGCGATCCACCGGGCCGATGGTGGCCTTGGTGGCCGGCACGTAACTGCCGATGTGCGCCATCAGCACGATCAGCGCCGTTTGTCGCATATAGGTGCTTTTACCGCCCATGTTTGGGCCGGTAATGATCAGCATGCGGCGCTGCGGCGACAGGGTGAGCGGGTTGGAGATAAACGGTTCGCTCAGCACCTGCTCCACCACCGGGTGGCGGCCTTCGGTAATGCGGATCCCCGGCTGCTCACTCATGGTCGGGCAAGCGTAGTTCAGGGTATCGGCGCGCTCGGCCAGGTTGGCCAGCACGTCCAGCTCGGCCAGTGCGGTGGCGCTCTGCTGCAGCTCCGCCAGGTGCGGCAGCAGCAGATCGAACAGTTCGTCGTACAGGCTTTTCTCGATCGCCAACGCCTTGCCCTTGGAGGTGAGCACTTTGTCTTCGTACTCTTTCAATTCCGGGATGATGTAGCGCTCGGCGTTTTTCAACGTCTGGCGGCGCACATAGTGGATCGGCACCAGATGGCTTTGGCCGCGGCTCACCTGAATGTAGTAGCCATGTACGCCGTTAAAACCGACCTTGAGCGTATCCAGCCCCAGCTTTTCACGCTCGCGGATCTCCAGCCGGTCGAGGTAGTCGCTGGCGCCATCGGCCAGCGCGCGCCACTCGTCCAGCTCGCTGTTGTAACCGGGGGCGATCACGCCGCCGTCGCGCACCAATACCGGCGGCGATTCAATCACCGCGCGCTCCAGCAGCTCGCGCAGCTCGTCAAACTGGCCCACCTGCGCCAGCAACTGCTGCACGTGCGGGGTGTCCACGTCTTGCAGCAGCGCGCGGATGTCCGGCAATTGCTGGAAAGCATGACGCATGCGCGCCAGATCGCGCGGACGCGCGGTACGCAGCGCCAGGCGCGCCAAAATTCGCTCCTGATCGCCCACCTGACGCAGCGAAGGCTGCAGATCGGCGAACAGTTCCTGCAATGCGCCGATCGCCTGCTGGCGGGCGGTCAGCACCTTGATGTCTCGGGTCGGCATGTGCAGCCAGCGTTTCAGCATGCGGCTGCCCATCGGCGTGACTGTGCGATCGAGGATCGCCGCCAGCGTGTTGTCGCTGCCGCCGGACAGGCTCTGCGTCAGCTCCAGGTTGCGGCGGGTCGCGGCGTCCATGATGATGCCGTCCTGCTGGCGCTCCATAGTGATGCCGCGAATATGCGGCAGCGAAGTACGCTGGGTATCTTTGACGTATTGCAGCAGGCAGCCGGCGGCGCGCAGCGCCTGATGTGACTGCTCGACGCCGAAACCGGTCAAGTCGCGGGTGCCGAACTGCAGGTTGAGCTGCTGGCGTGCGGTCTCCAGTTCGAATTCCCACAGCGGGCGGCGGCGCAGGCCGTGGCGTTGTTCGATCAGCGCCATGTGTTCGAAGGTTTCCGGGTAGAGCAGCTCGGCTGGATTGGTGCGCTGCAGCTCGGCAGCCATGGTTTCCAAATCCTGCGGCTCGGCGACGCGGAAGCGGCCGGAGCTGACGTCCAGCGTGGCATAACCGAAGCCACGCGCATCCTGCCAGATCGCCGCCAGCAGGTTGTCCTGGCGTTCTTGCAGCAGCGCTTCGTCGGTGATGGTACCGGGGGTGACGATACGCACCACTTTGCGCTCGACCGGCCCTTTGCTGGTGGCCGGATCGCCGATCTGTTCGCAGATGGCGACGGACTCGCCGAGCTGCACCAGCTTGGCCAGGTAGTTCTCCACCGCGTGGTGCGGCACGCCGGCCATCGGGATCGGTTCACCCGCCGAAGCGCCGCGTTTGGTCAGCGAGATATCCAGCAGTTGGGAAGCGCGCTTGGCGTCATCGTAAAACAGCTCGTAGAAGTCGCCCATGCGGTAGAACAGCAGGATTTCAGGATGCTGGGCCTTGAGGCGCAGGTACTGCTGCATCATCGGCGTGTGCGAATCGAGTTTATCGGTGCTATTCATGCGATTATTTTTCCAATCCATTGAATGTAAAGGGAACTGTGATTTTCATTGTCGTCATTCGCTATCACATTGTTTCAGCAGACGCCGCCCCTTTTAGCGCTTGCCGGGCGGCGCAAATCAAATCATCAAAACGCCAAACGGCGCGCTCAAACCCGAGGTTTGCACAGACGCTTATACTAGCCTAGCGGGCAATCGGCTGTCACAGGTAAAAATGGGAAGCGCTGCGCAAGGCCGGTTTGTAACGCAGCGAGATTGTTGTTCGCCTGCGGGCAACAACGCAAGTGTTGCCGCACGGAGTGGTGGTGAGGCTATGGCTCGGGAGTGAGAGGCAAGGGAATGAAGTCCTGTACATTCCTTGATATAATGTCTTCAACAAATTTGCGAACAGAGGTTGTCATGAGTAACAGCAAAAAAGTGCAGGTGGGTTATGCCAAGCCGTCCCGTACGGACATTGCGCGTTCCGTGGCGACATCAACGGCGGTTGAAACAGGTCAACCCTCAGCCAGAGTTGAAGCTTCTTTAGAAGAAGCGCGTAAAAAATTTGCTCATTTGCGCCTTGCCTAATATATTCTTAGTGCTTGACTGACCCAGTGTTTCATTGGTTCGTAGTTCATGTTCATACCTGAGTGAATCGCTGAGATATACTGGGCTCTGTTTTGCTCCCAGCTTTGATAATCCAACGGTTTATGCCCGCCCTGAACCGCCATCACATCGGCCAACAGCCGTGACAAACGGCCATTCCCTTCTCTGAAAGGGTGTATGAGTATCAGTTCAACATGGATTATCGCAATCGCTTCTATCAGCTGTTCTTCGCTCATGGCTGAGCAAGGTGTGTAACGGGCCAGGTATTCCACCTCGAAATCGTCCAGTAGTTTGGGCAATCGCGTCGAAGGGGCAAACATAAAGCCCCCTTTGCTGATATTGACAGTTCTTGCTTGACCAGCCCATGCATAGATATTGCCTAACCAGCGGCGATGCCAGCCCTTGATCATCTCGACGGTGATTTTCCCTAATGGAAAATGCTGTTCGAAAATGGAATGGTAGAGCTGTTCCAGCAATACCAATTCGGCATCGTCGAGTTCATTGCTATCGGCAATACCCAGCTTGTTGGCTAGAACTTGCTCGCCGGATTCTTTCTCATATTGGCCTTCGCTGCTGGAAACATGGTATCGGCTCATGCTTACGCTCGATAAATGAGGCGGGAGATAAGGCAAGTATAATCAGCGATACGCGGCGGAACAATTTAATTAAAATCAGGTTATTAAGTTAGGATTAATCATAAGTCTGATTAATGGCATCGAAGTAAATAGTTTCAATTTATTGGATGTTAACGATACAACGCAAGTCGCCGCCCGCAGTGGGGGGGCGACTTTATTGCGCGGCGGTGAGAGGCAGGGGCAGTTGATAGAGGCGGAAACTGTCGGGCACTTCGGTTTCATGGCCGGGCAGCAGACGGTGGCGGATGCGCGACTCGCTGACGAAGGCGCAGCCTTGTGGGGTGATAGTCAGGTTAACCGGCGACTCCATGCCTTCGCGCAAGACCTCAAGTTGGTGCATCCCTGCCGCCTTGGGTGACGGGATCCGCAGGATCCGCCCTTGGCCGCTCTGGATCCCGTTTTCCAGCACGATCAGCGCGCCGTCCGGCGCTAATCCCATCCCGTCCGGGTTTTCAATCAGGCGCGGCAGCTGCATTTCCGTCAGCTGCGGCTGCGGATCGTTATAGCTGAGGGTATAAAGCTTACCGGTGCCGAAATTGGCGACAGCCATCAGCCGATCGTCGAGCAGCACGATCCCGGCGGCGCCCAGCCCGCTGGGGGCCGCCAATCGCGCATCCTGAAACAGCGTACTGAATGCCGCTTCGCCAGGCCGCAGGCGCAGGATGCCGCCGCCGCGGGTTTCTGTCACGTACACCGTGCCGTCTGCGCCGAGCACGATATCGTTGCCCATTTCCCCCGTCGGCAGTGCCAGGCTGCGGTTGAGCGTGCCATCCGCGACGTTCAGCGCATAGATGCGGTTGGCGCGCGTTTTGCCGCCGGAAAGGAAGTCCGGCGAATTGCCCCACAGCAACCCGCGCCGTTCGTCCAGCCGCAGCGCGTTTGAGGCGAACACCGTGTCAGCGCCAGGGAAAAAGGTTTCCCACGCTTTACCCGGCCGCTTGCGCAGCACGTTGCCGCTGGTGATCAGGCCGACATACAACGTGCCGTCCGCCGCGCGGGCGATGCCGTTGGGATAAAGCGCGCCGGGCGGCAGCGTCATGCTGCTTTCGGCGCAGTGGGTATTGGCGGCGGCCTGCGCCGGAGTGGTCAGGGGGAGTGCGGCGGCGAGGGTGAACAACGCTGCTCGCGCGGTAAGCGCATATGACATGTCTTCTCTCCTGGAATGACGGAAAAGGGGCTACCAGCGATCGGGACGGGCAGCGTGCGCCATCGGCGCCTCCAGCGCGGCCACGTCTTGCGGCGATAAGCTGAGATTGAGCGCCGCCAGCGCATCCTGCAGATGGTGCGGCTTGGACATGCCCACCAGCGGCGACGCCACGCCGGGTTTGGCCAGCAGCCAGGCCAGCGCGATCTGCGCCGGTGGAACGCCGCGCGCGGCCGCCACCTCCGCGACCGCCGCGACGGTGCGTTCCACTTCGTTTCTGCCGCCGTACCAACGGGGCGCCTGTTCGTCGGTGGCGGCGCGCAGCGTGCCGGCGTTGCCGGAGCCGGCCAGCACGCCGCGGGCCAGCGGCGACCAGGGCGTCAGGCTGAGCCCCTCCTCCAGACACAGCGGGATCAGCTCCTCTTCATCTTCACGCGTCACCAGGTTGTATTGGCTCTGCAGCGAAATAAACGGCGCCAGGCGGTGCTGACGTTGAAAGGCCAGCATTTTCATCAGGCGCCAGGCGTGCAGCGAGGAGGCGCCGAGATAGCGGATCTTGCCCGCCCGCACCAGGCCATCGAGGGTATCGGTGGTTTCTTCGATCGGCGTTTCGGTGTCGAAGCGGTGCAGTACAAACAGATCGAGGTAATCCGTCCCCAACCGCTGCAAAGAGGCGTCGACGCTGTGCAGCAGGTGCTTGCGCGACAGCCCTCGGCTGTTCGGCTGCGCGTCCATCGGAAAGTAGGCCTTGGTGGCGATCACCACGTCTTCGCGGCGGGAGAACGCCTTCAGGGCGCGGCCGAGAATGCGCTCGCTTTCTCCGCCGGAGTAAATGTTGGCGGTATCGAAAAAATTGATGCCCGCTTCCAGCGTTTCGCGGATAAAGGGGCGCGCTTCATCTTCCTTCAGCACCCAGGGGCGCCAGGCCGGATCGCCATAGGTCATGCAGCCCAGGCAGAGACGAGACACTTTCAGGCCGCTGTCGCCAAGCCGAACGTAGTTCATGGCATCGTCTCCTCAGCGCATGCCGGCGATGGTGTAACCGCCGTCCACCAACAGGCTTTGGCCGGTGATGAAGCGGGCCTCGTCCGTCGCCAACCACAGCGCCACATCGCCGATGTCTTCTGATTCGCCCAAGCGGCCGGCGGGCGTATGGGCGATAAAGGGCGCGAACGCCGCGCTGTCGGCCACGCTGCCGCGCGCCATCGGCGTGTCGATGATGCCGGGGTTGATGTTGTTGACGCGGATGCCCTGGCCGCTGTATTCGAGCGCCACCGCGCGGATCATCGCATCGAGCGCGCTTTTGCTGGCGGAGTAGCTGGATGAGCCGGCCAGCGCGCCGTGGGTCAGCCAGGAGGAGGTGTTGATGATCACGCCGCCTGAATGCTGTGCCAGGAAGGTTTCAATCTCGTATTTCATCGCCAGCCAGACGCCTCTGAGGTTAATGGCGATCACGCGGTCAAAATCCTCGCTGCTCTGTTCGGTGATGGGGGCGAAGTTGCCGATGATGCCGGCGTTGTTGAAAGCGACGTCGAGCCGGCCGTAGTGGGCGGTCACTGCGGCGAGCAGCCTACGGATATCGTCTTCCAGGGAGACGTCGGCCACGATGGGCAGGGCGTCACCGCCGGCCAGCGCGATATCGCGCGCCGTGGCTTCGATCTCCGCCGCGCGCCGGCCGACCAGTGCGACTTTGGCGCCCTCGCGGGCATAGGCCAGCGCCGCAGCGCGGCCGATACCGGTACCGCCGCCGCTCACCAGTACGACTTTGTCTGCCAGACGGCGCGGCGTTTCATGGGTTGGAGCTGTAGCATTAATCATCGCATCGATACCTGGTAATGGGTTCGATCGCAATGCTATGTTGTTAGATGACGGATAACTATCCGCTAAAAATTCATCTCACTATTAGATAATTTATATCAATAGCATGAAGAAACCCGAACTGTCCGGCCTGGCGGCCTTCGTGGCTATCGCCAGTGAACGCAGCTTCCGCCGTGCCGCCGCCCGATTGGGCGTGACGCCGCCGACGCTGACCCACACCCTGCGCGAACTTGAAGCGCAGGTGGGCATTCGCCTGCTGAACCGCACCACCCGCAACGTCTCGCCGACGGAGGCCGGAGAGCATCTGCTGGCGCAGCTGGTGCCGGCTTTTACCCACATCGACGCCGCGCTGGAGAGCCTGAATGCGTTTCGCGAAGGACCACGCGGCCTGGTGCGCATCAACGCGCCGCGTTCGGCGATCGATCTCGCCATCGTGCCGCATCTGGGACGGCTGGCCAGCGAATACCCCGGCATTACGCTGGAAGTGGTGGCGGACGAGGGGTTCGCCAACATCGTCGAGCAAGGCTTTGACGCCGGCATCCGGCTCGGCGAGGATCTGCACAACGATATGCGCGCGGTGCGCCTGACGCCGGATCTGCGTTTTGCCATCGTCGCCACGCCGGACTATTTTCAGCGGCACGGCGAGCCGACGCATCCGCGGGATTTACTGCAGCACCGTTGCATCGGTTGGCGCAAAGCCTCTTCAGGCGAGCGCTACAAATGGGCTTTTCAGCAGGGGGAGCAGCGATTTTCTGTGGCGGTTAACAGCCCGTTGATACTCGATGACGGCAGGATGATGGTGCAGGCGGCGCTGGCGAACGTCGGCATCGCTTTTGCCATCGAGCAGGAGGTGGAAGAATACCTGGCGAGCGGGCGGCTGCGGCGGGTGCTGGCCGACTGGTGCGCGCCGTTTCCCGGTTTTTACCTCTATTACCCCAACCGCAGGAACCATTCCGTGGCGCTGGCCACGGTGATCGAGTTGCTGCGTCTGCCCATGTAATCCTCTTCGCCTGCTGCCGTCGCGTTCGGATGGCAGCAGCCGAATCAAGCTTGAACTATTTTTACTCCCTCGCCGTTTGTTCAGGCGCAAATAACCTCTTAAATTCTCAGCGAGTTCATAACTTGCTGTTTATAATTGTCATTTGATTATTTATTAAGAATATTCTTAGTTTTTAGCGGTTATTTGAGAGCCCGGTCACACTATTTTTTTGTGCAAAATGTGAAGAGGGTCAATCCATCAGGTCAATGAGAGACGGTTCTGTCTCCTCTTGGCTTACCGATCCGTTTTTCATGCTCCGTATACTGTCTGTAACCAGGGCAACGTGACGGAAATTTTCATAAGGAATGTGCGTGAAGCAATCGTGATTGCATCTGGCATACAAATAACACCGGGTTTTTTTGATTATCTGAGGTGCTTGGTATGGAAAAGAAAAAAATCTATCTGTTTTGTTCTGCCGGTATGTCCACTTCCCTGTTGGTATCAAAAATGAAGGCGCAGGCCGAAAAATATGAAGTGCCGGTGATCATCGCCGCCTATCCGGAAGCGCTGGCCGCGGAGAAAGGCGTTGAAGCGGATCTGATCCTGCTGGGGCCGCAGATCGCCTACACCCTGCCGGAAGTGCAGAAACAGCTGCCCAATAAACCTGTTGAAGTCATCGATCCGCTGTTGTACGGCAAGGTCGATGGGCTGGGCGTACTGAAGGCCGCGGTGGCCGCCATCAAGAAAGCCAATCAATAACAGGAGGCCGCCGTGAATACCCTCATTGCCTCGCTCGAGAAGGTTATCCTGCCTTTCGCCGTAAAAATCGGTAAGCAGCCCCATGTCAACGCCATCAAGAACGGCTTTATCCGCCTGATGCCGCTGACCTTGACCGGGGCGATGTTCGTGTTGATCAACAACGTGTTCCTGAGCTTCGGCGAGGGATCGTTTTTCTATTCGTTGGGTGTAAGGTTGGACGCCTCCACCATCGAGACGCTGAATAGCCTGAAGAGCATTGGTGGCAGCGTTTATAACGGTACGCTAGGGATCATGTCCCTGATGACGCCGTTCTTTATCAGCATGGCGTTGGCCGAAGAGCGCAAGGTCGATCCACTGGCCTCGGCGCTGCTGGCGGTGGCGGCCTTCATGACCGTCACGCCGTTCAACGTCGGCGAGGCCTATGCGGTGGGCGCCAATTGGCTGGGCGGCGCCAACATCATTTCCGGTATGGTGATCGGGCTGGCGGTGGCTGAGATGTTTGCTTTCATCGTACGGCGCAACTGGGTGATCAGCTTGCCGGACAGCGTGCCGGCTTCGGTGTCGCGCTCTTTCTCGGCGCTGATCCCCGGTTTCATCATCCTCTCCATCATGGGGCTGGTGGCGTTCGCGCTGGCGCACTGGGGCACCAACTTCCACCAGATCATCATGGACGGCATTTCGGCGCCGCTGGCCAAGATGGGCAGCGTGGTGGGCTGGGTTTACGTGCTGTTCTCCTCGCTGCTGTGGTTCTTCGGGGTGCACGGCTCCATGGCGCTGGCGGCGCTGGACAGCGGCATCATGACGCCGTTCGCGCTGGAAAACGTGGAGCTGTACAACAAATACGGTTCGGTCGAAGCGGCGGTGGCCGCCGGCAAAGAGTTCCATATGTGGGCGAAACCGTTCGTCGACTCCTACATCTACCTTGGCGGCACCGGCTCGACGCTGGGTCTGATTATCGCCATCTTCATCGCCTCGCGCCGCGAAGATTACCGCCAGGTCGCCAAGCTGGCGACGCCGTCCGGCATCTTCCAGATCAACGAACCGATTCTGTTCGGCCTGCCGGTGATCATGAACCCGGTGATGTTCATTCCGTTCATCCTGGTGCAGCCGGTACTGACCATTATCACCTCGCTGGCTTATTACCCCGGGCTGATCCCGCCGATCACCAACATTGCGCCCTGGACCATGCCGGTCGGCCTGGGGGCATTCTTCAACACCAACGGCAGCATCATGGCCATGTTGCTGAGCCTGTTCAACCTGGCGGTCGCCACCGTGATTTATCTGCCGTTCGTGGCGATCTCCAACAAGGCGCAGAGCCAGATCGACGCGGCGACGGAAAGCGAAGAAGACATCGCCAAGGCGCTGAAATTCTAACTGTGGAACGGGGCGGCGCGGCCGCCCCGCGAGGGACACGAGTATGGAATATCAATTTGCCGACGGGTTCTGGTGGGGCAGCGCCACCTCCGCGCCGCAGTCTGAAGGTGCGGCAGCGCGGGACGGCAAGAGCCGCAATATCTTCGATTATTGGTACGAGATTGCGCCCGAGCGCTTTCACGATCGGGTGGGGCCGGCCGAGGCCTCGACCTTTTACGACCATTTCCGTACCGATATCGGGCTGCTCAAAACGCTGGGCCACAATACCTTCAGAACCTCGATTTCGTGGTCGCGGCTGATCCCGGACGGCGACGGCGAGGTGAACCCGCAGGCGGTGGCCTTCTATAACGCGATGATCGACGAGCTGCTGGCGCAGGGCATCACCCCGTTTATCAATCTCTATCACTTCGATATGCCGCTGTGCATGCAGCAGCGCGGCGGCTGGGAAAACCGGGCAGTGGTCGAAGCCTATGCGCGTTATGCCGACATCTGCTTCGGTCTGTTTGGCGATCGGATCACCCACTGGTTCACCTTCAACGAGCCGATCGTGCCGGTGGAGGCCGGTTACCTGAATGACCTGCATTACCCTTGCGTGGTGGATTTCAAACGGGCGATCACCGTGGCGTATCACAGCGTACTGGCGCACGCCATGGCGGTGCAGCGTTTCAGAGCGCGCGGGCTGCCGGGGAGCATCGGCATTATTCTGAATCTGAGCCCGACCTATCCGCGCTCCGACGCGCCGGAGGATCGGCAGGCCGCACACGACGCCGATCTGCTGCTCAACCGCAGTTTCCTCGATCCGGTCGCCAAAGGGCGTTATCCGGCGGCGTTGCTGCACTTGCTGGAGCGCCATGGGCTGATGCCCTACTGCGAGCCGCAGGATGCGCCGCTGATCGAAGGCGGCGTGGTGGATATCCTCGGCGTCAATTACTACCAGCCGCGCAGGGTACAGGCGAAAGCGGGGCGTCGTGCCGAGGGGCCGATCGCATCGCCGGAGGATTTGTTCAGTTACTATGCAATGCCGGGCCGCAAAATCAATCCGCACCGCGGCTGGGAGATCTACGAGAAGGGGCTGTACGACATCCTGATGGATCTGAAAGAGAACTACGGCAATCTGCCTTGTTATATTTCCGAAAACGGCATGGGCGTCGAGGGCGAAGAGGCGTTTATCGGCGCCGATGGGCGGGTGGAGGACGATTACCGCATCGACTTTATTCGCGAGCATCTGAAGTGGCTGCACCGCGCGCTGGCGGAAGGCTCGCAGTGCAAGGGCTATCATCTGTGGACCTTTATCGACTGCTGGTCCTGGCTGAATGCCTACAAGAATCGTTATGGGCTGGTGCGGCTGGTTCGGGCGGATCAGCGCCGCACCATCAAAAAAAGCGGCTACTGGTTTGCCGAGGCGGCCAGACGCAACGGGTTTGACTAACGGGAGGCCGGCGCCGTGTCCGATAACCGAATTTCGCTGAGTGCCAACGACGTGAAGCTGATTCGCGAGCAGGATTTCTTTAACTGCAAAGACTTTCACCTGTTCATCTACAACAAGGTGGAAAGCGCCACCGGGCTGCATCAGCACGATTATTACGAGTTCACCATCGTGCTGAGCGGCAAATGTTATCAGGAGATCAACGGCAAGCGGGTGCTGCTGGAACGCGGGGATTTCGTCTTTATCCCTATCGGCTCCTACCACCAGAGCTTTTACGAGTTCGGCGCGACGAAAATCTTCAACGTGGCGGTCAGCAAAGCGTTCTTTGAAGAGCACTATTTGCAGCAGCTGCCGCGTTGCTTTGTCGCCTCGCAGGCCTACAGCCTGAGAAGCGAGTTCTTGGCCTACATCGAGTCGGTGGTGAGTTCGCCACAGTTTCGCGAGGATGACTTCGCCGAATTTCTCGAAACGCTGACCTTCTATGTGATCAGCCGTATTCGTCACTATAAAGAAGACAATGACGGCGGCGATGATATCCCGCAGTGGCTGAAGAACACCCTCGCCGGCATGCATGACAAGGCGATGTTCGGCGAAAGGGCGTTGGCGAACATGGTGGCGCTGTCGGGGAAAACCCAGGAATATCTGACCCGGGCGATGCGGCGCTACTACCAGAAGACGCCGATGCAGGTGATCAACGAGATCCGCATCAACTTCGCCAAGACGCAGCTGGAGGTCACCAACTATTCAGTTTCCGATATCGCCTTTGATTCTGGCTATGGCGACGTCAGTCTGTTCATTAAAAACTTCAAGCGGCTCACCGACGTGACCCCAGGCAACTACCGAAAAAAGTGTTACGGCCCTCTTTAGGGCCGCTCCCGATCAGTATTAACGCCGATATGCCGATGAGCTTTAGGCCGCCGGCCGGTTAATCATTCGATTTTTACCTTCGAGAAGGGGAATGCCGCGCCGGTCGGTCGGCCTTTCCTTGCCGAAAATTCATCCTGCGGGAGCCATTATGGAAAAACTACTGATCGTGAATGCCGACGACTTCGGCCTGAGCAAAGGACAGAACTACGGCGTCGTCGAGGCGTATCAGCATGGCGTCGTTTCCTCCACCACGGCGATGGTGAACGGCGGCGGCGCGGAGCATGCTGCAGCGCTCAGCCGGCAATATCCCGGATTGCCGATCGGGCTGCATTTCGTTTTGACCCATGGCAGGCCGCTGGGCGCCATGCCTTCGCTGGTCAATGAGCATGGCGAGCTGGGCAAATGGCTGTGGCACCGCGCCGAGGCCGGCGAGCTGCAGCTGGACGAGATTCAGGAGGAGCTGCAGCGCCAGTTCACGCGGTTTGTGACGCTGTTCGGCAGGGCGCCAACGCACATCGACAGCCACCACCATGTGCATATGCAGCCGCAGATTTACCCGCTGGTGGAGGCGTTTGCGCAGGCACAGGGTCTGCCGCTGCGCCTCGATCGCGAAGAGGCGAAACGGCGCGGTATTGCGTTGCAGACGCCCTACAGCACCGACGCGTTTGACGCGGGATTCTACGGTGAAACGATTTCCGAAGCCTTGTTCCTGCAGAGGTTGGCGCGCGCCGACGCGCAGGGCGCCGAGTCATTGGAAATGATGTGCCACCCGGCGTTCCTCGATGCGACGATCCTGCAGAGCAAATACTGCCACCCGCGGCTCGTCGAGCTGGATGTGTTGACCGCGCCGACGCTGAAAGCGGCGATCGCCGAACGCGGTTTTATGCTGGGCTCCTTCCAGGATCTGTAGCACCACCGTTTA
The DNA here is from genome assembly GCF_037027545.1 of Serratia sp. 201. NCBI lineage: Bacteria > Pseudomonadati > Pseudomonadota > Gammaproteobacteria > Enterobacterales > Yersiniaceae > Serratia > Serratia sp. 201. The sequence goes on from NZ_JAXCHC010000004.1 coordinate 582,577, forward strand.
CAGCATGGCGTGCGCCTTTTTCAGGCCGGTGTCCTCGTGCGGATCGGCTCCCTGAGGCAAGGGTTCCTCCTCTTGTTCTTCGGGCTGTGGCTCCTCGACATCGGGCGCCGCTTCCGGCGGCGGCATGGTGTCGTGAATGATCTGCTCATCGAAGGTCGGATTGAGCGCCGGCGACAGCGGTGAACTGGCGAGGCTGTCTGGCAGCGCAATGTGCGGCACCGGCGCGTCCTGTGCCAGCTGCGGTTCCTCCGCTTTCGCCGTACGGCCGAGGGCCGCCAGCAGTACGCCGCACAGAGCGAAGAAGGCGTACAGGATGTTGCCGCCAAGCGGCTCGATCAGTGCGCCGACCGCCAACGGCCCGATGCTGGCGCCGACGCCGAACGCCATCAGCAGACAGGCGGCCAGCGAGACGCGGCGCTCCGGCTCGATCAGATCGTTGGCCAATGCCACCACCAGCGGATAGAGCGTAAACTGCAGCATGCTGACGACGAACCCCACCGCCAGCAGCAGCGGGAAATCGATGTGCGGCAGCAGCGCCAGCGGCAGCGCCGCCACGATCAACAAAATGGCGTTGAAGCGCATCAGCAACGGGCGGTTATAGCGATCCGACAGCCAACTGAGCGGGAACTGCGCCACCAACCCGGCGAAGATGGCCAGCGCCATGAACAGGCCGGTTTGCTGAGTGGTTAAGGATTGCAGGCTGGCGTAGACCGGCGCCAGGCCGTAAAACGAGCCCACCACCATGCCGATCACCAACGTGGTGGCCAGCACCTTGGGAATGGCGCCGACAAAGTAACGCAGCTCCATCGGGGCCGGCGACATGTGGCGCGCATTGGTGCGGGTGGTGAGAGCGATCGGCACCAGACAGAGCGCGAAACACAGTGCGATCACCAGCAGCGTGGTGATGCCCAGATTGCTTTGCAGCATCAGCACGATCTGGCCCAGCGACATGCCGAGATAGGTCGCCGCCATATAGAAGCCGAACACCATGCCGCGCTGGTTGGATTCCGCCTGGTCGTTCAGCCAGCTTTCCAGCACCATATACTGGCACATCATGCACAGCCCGATCACCAGACGCAGCGCGACCCAGGCGGGAATGAACTCCGTCAGGCCGTGCCCCAGCACCGCGGCGGTGATGATGCCGGCGCAGGCCACGTAGGCGCGGATATGCCCGACGCGGGCGATGAGAAAGTGGCCGACCTTGCCGCCGATCACCAACCCGATGTAGTTGGCGGCGATGATAGCGCCGATCAACGCGCTGCTGACGTGGATGGAGGTCAGCCGCAGCGAGACGTAGGTGGTGAGCAGGCCCGAGCCCAACAGCAGCAGCAGGGTGGTGGTGTACAACGGCAAAAATACGCCCAACGTTTTTTTCACGCTATCATCCTAATCTCTTCTGGTGCGCCCTGAGGCCGCCGCCGCAGCGTGCCGCCTCCGTGATGTTCCTTGTGCTGGTGCGCCGCCGCTCGATGGGGCGCTTCTTTTGATACTAGCAGCTTGGCTGGGCGCTTAAAACCGCACCTCCTGCGAGGCGCTGCGCATTTCTGCGCGCCAGCCGCTGCAGCGCCTTGATAAATGCTACTATCGGGCGCATATACCTGAATTCGCGAGGGAGGGATTATGAGTGAAAACCAACTGCGTCAGCTCAGCGTGCTGGCAGGGGAGAAACTGAAGGCTCAGGGCCTCTGGATCACCTGTGCGGAATCCTGCACCGGGGGGGGGATCGCCAAGGCCATTACCGATATCGCCGGCAGCTCCGCCTATTTCGATCGCGGTTTCGTCACCTACAGCAATGCGGCAAAGCATGACCTGCTGGGGGTGAGCGAAGCGACGTTGGCGGCGCACGGCGCGGTCAGCGAAGAGGTGGTGCGCGAGATGGCGATAGGGGCGCTGCGGGCGGCGCAGGCCGATCTGGCGCTGTCGGTGAGCGGCATCGCCGGCCCGGACGGCGGCAGCGCGGAAAAGCCGGTCGGCACCGTGTGGTTCGGTTTCGCCGGCAGCGATGGCCGGGGGCTGTCGCGCAAGATGCAATTCGAGGGCGACCGCGATGCGGTGCGGCTGCAGGCGACGATTTTCGCGCTGCAAACCGCCATCGACGAATTTTTGTAAATTAGGCTTGATACTGTATGACCATACAGTATAATTAGTGACATTTCCTGCACAACATACATTCAGTGGCAGTGTGGGGTAACACCGGCATTGCGAAACGAAGGAGCAAAAATGGCTATTGATGAGAACAAGCAAAAGGCGTTAGCTGCGGCACTGGGCCAGATTGAGAAACAGTTCGGCAAAGGCTCCATCATGCGCCTGGGTGAAGACCGCTCCATGGACGTGGAAACGATCTCCACCGGCTCACTGTCACTCGATATCGCTCTGGGCGCCGGCGGCCTGCCGATGGGCCGCATCGTCGAAATCTACGGCCCGGAATCGTCCGGTAAAACTACCCTGACGCTGCAGGTGATCGCCGCTGCGCAGCGCGAAGGCAAAACCTGTGCGTTCATCGATGCTGAGCATGCGCTGGATCCTATCTATGCGAAAAAGCTGGGCGTTGATATCGACAACCTGCTGTGCTCCCAGCCGGACACCGGCGAGCAGGCGCTGGAAATCTGTGATGCGCTGACCCGCTCCGGCGCGGTTGACGTCATCATCGTCGATTCCGTGGCGGCGTTGACGCCGAAGGCGGAAATCGAAGGTGAAATCGGCGATTCGCACATGGGTCTGGCGGCGCGCATGATGAGCCAGGCGATGCGTAAGCTGGCCGGCAACCTGAAAAACGCCAATACCCTGCTGATCTTCATCAACCAGATCCGTATGAAGATCGGTGTGATGTTCGGCAACCCGGAAACCACCACCGGTGGTAACGCCCTGAAGTTCTACGCTTCGGTACGCCTGGATATCCGTCGTATCGGCGCCATCAAAGAGGGCGACGAAGTGGTGGGCAGCGAAACCCGCGTGAAAGTGGTGAAGAACAAAATCGCTGCGCCGTTCAAACAGGCTGAATTCCAAATCATGTACGGCGAAGGCATCAACAGCCGTGGTGAGCTGGTCGATCTGGGCGTGAAGCACAAGATGATCGAAAAAGCCGGCGCCTGGTACAGCTATAACGGCGAGAAGATCGGTCAGGGCAAGGCGAACGCCTGTAACTTCCTGAAAGAAAACCCGGCTATCGCCGCCGAGCTGGATAAGAAACTGCGCGACCTGCTGCTGCACAGCGGCGGTGAGTTGGTGGCTGCCTCCGGTGACGACTTCGAAGATGACGAAGCGGAAACCAGCGAGCAGTTTTAATCGCTGAAGATGTGCGCCGCCGTTTATGTGGCGCACATCCCCTGAATTCAGGCTCAAATGATGAATGACTTGCTAAGCCGCGCCATGCGCCTGCTGTCGCAACGCGATCATAGTGAAGCTGAACTGCGCCGCAAACTTGCGGCGCAGCCGTTTGTGGCGAAAGCCCGTTTTGGCGGCAAGGGACCACATGCACCGGCATCACCGCCGGTGGCTGAAGAGCCGGTGGATCCCGCGCTGATCGAGCAGGTCATCGGCTACTGTTACCAGCACAACTGGCTGGACGATACGCGTTTCGCCCACAGTTACATCGGCAGCCGCAGCCGCAAAGGTTACGGCGCGCAGCGCATCCGCAGCGAACTGATGCAAAAGGGCGTCGACAAAGCGCTGGTACAGGACGCGCTGGCGGAATGCGATATCGACTGGTGCGAACAGGCAAAACAGGTGGCGCAGCGAAAATTTGGCGATGCGTTGCCAACCGACTGGAAAGAGAAAGCCAAAGTGCAGCGTTATCTGCTCTATCGCGGCTTTTTCCAGGAAGAAATTCAGTCAATTTACCGTGATTTTGCGCAATGAGCGCACACGGGGTTTTACTTCCCTCTGAAGAAAATTTATCTTATCCCCACTTTTTGTTCGTGAGCTGGTTGTCATCGTCGGGATGACGCGCCACCGGCTCACGTGTCGTTATTCTAGCCTTTCCAGGAAAATTATGAGCAAGAGCACCGCTGAGATCCGTCAAGCGTTTCTCGATTTCTTTCATAGTAAGGGTCATCAGGTTGTAGCAAGCAGCTCCCTGGTGCCTAACAATGATCCGACATTGCTGTTTACCAATGCCGGCATGAACCAATTTAAGGATGTTTTCCTGGGGCTCGACAAACGCGCCTATTCCCGCGCCACCACCTCGCAGCGCTGCGTGCGCGCAGGCGGCAAGCATAACGACCTGGAAAACGTCGGGTATACCGCTCGTCACCACACCTTCTTTGAAATGCTGGGCAACTTCAGCTTCGGCGATTACTTCAAGCACGACGCGATCAGCTACGCGTGGGAACTGCTGACCGGTGAAAACTGGTTCAACCTGCCGAAAGAGCGACTGTGGGTCACCGTGTATGAAACCGATGACGAAGCATTCGACATCTGGCAGAAGCAAATCGGCGTACCGGCCGAGCGCATTATCCGCATCGGCGACAACAAGGGCGCGCCTTTCGCTTCTGATAACTTCTGGCAGATGGGCGATACCGGCCCATGCGGCCCGTGCACCGAGATTTTCTACGATCACGGCGATCACATTTGGGGTGGTCCTCCGGGCAGCCCGGAAGAAGACGGCGATCGCTACATCGAGATCTGGAACATCGTTTTCATGCAGTTCAACCGTCAGTCCGACGGCACCATGTTGCCGCTGCCGAAACCTTCGGTGGATACCGGTATGGGCCTGGAACGCATCGCGGCGGTGTTGCAGCATGTGAACTCCAACTATGAGATCGACCTGTTCCGCACCCTGATTGCCGCCGTGGCGAAAGTGACCGGTGCGACCGATCTGGACAATAAATCTCTGCGCGTTATCGCCGACCACATCCGTTCCTGCGCCTTCCTGGTGTCTGACGGCGTGATCCCGTCTAACGAAAACCGCGGCTACGTGCTGCGTCGCATCATTCGTCGTGCGATCCGCCATGGCAACATGCTGGGCGCGAAAGACACCTTCTTCTACAAGCTGGTGGCGCCGCTGATCGAAGTGATGGGCCCGGCGGCCGATGAACTGAAACGCCAGCAGTCGCTGGTGGAGCAGGTGCTGAAAACCGAAGAAGAGCAGTTTGCCCGTACGCTGGAGCGTGGTCTGGCGCTGCTGGACGAAGAGCTGGCCAAGCTGCAGGGCGATACCCTGGACGGCGAAACCGCTTTCCGTCTGTACGATACCTACGGCTTCCCGGTGGACCTGACCGCTGACGTCTGCCGCGAGCGCGGTCTGAAAGTCGACGAAGCGGGCTTTGAAGAGGCGATGGAAGCACAGCGCCGCCGCGCGCGCGAATCCAGCGGTTTCGGCGCCGACTACAACAGCCTGATCCGTGTGGACGGCAGCAGCCAGTTCAGCGGCTACGATCACGACGAGCAGCAGGCGATGGTCATTGCGCTGTTCCGCGACGGCCAGCCGGTCGATCAGATCAACGCTGGCGAAGAGGCGGTGGTGGTGCTGGACGAGACGCCGTTCTACGGTGAATCCGGCGGCCAGGTCGGCGATAAAGGCGTGCTGAAAACCGCAGGCGCCGAGTTTGTGGTCAACGACACCCAGAAATACGGTCAGGCTATCGGCCATCAAGGCAAGCTGGCGCAAGGTTCGCTGAAGCTGAACGATCGCGTGGACGCGCAGATCGACACTGAGCGCCGCAACAGCATCCGCCTGAACCACTCCGCGACCCACCTGCTACACGCTGCGCTGCGCCAAACGTTGGGCGAGCACGTTGCGCAGAAAGGCTCTCTGGTTAACGACAAATACCTGCGCTTCGACTTCTCGCATTTCGAAGCGATGAAGCCGGAACAAATTCGCGCGGTGGAAGATCTGGTTAACCAGCAGGTGCGTCGTAACCTGCCGGTGCAGACCGAGCTGATGGCGTTGGAAGATGCCAAAGAGAAGGGTGCGATGGCGCTGTTCGGTGAGAAGTACGACGACAACGTTCGCGTGCTGACCATGGGCGACTTCTCCACCGAGCTGTGCGGCGGCACCCACGCCAGCCGCACCGGCGATATCGGCCTGTTCCGCATTCTGAGCGAGTCGGGCACCGCGGCGGGCATTCGCCGTATTGAAGCGGTAACTGGTGCTGGCGCTATAGCTACGCTGCATCAGCAAAGCGATTTGTTGCAAGACGTTGCGCAGTTGGTGAAGGGCGATAGCAACAACCTGACCGATAAAGTGCGCTCGGTGCTCGATCGCACCCGCGTGCTGGAAAAAGAACTGCAGCAACTGAAAGATCAGCAGGCGGCGCAGGAAAGCGCGTCGCTGTCCAGTCAGGCGAAAGTGGTTAACGGCGTGAAGCTGTTGGTCAGCCAGTTGGACAATGTCGAAGCCAAAATGCTGCGCACTATGGTGGATGACCTGAAAAATCAATTGGGTTCGGCCATTATCGTGTTGGCGACGACGGCTGATGACAAAGTCAGCCTGGTCGCGGGCGTGACCAAGGATCTGACTGACCGCGTGAAAGCCGGCGAGTTGATCGGCAACGTGGCGCAGCAGGTCGGCGGCAAGGGCGGTGGTCGCCCTGATATGGCGATGGCGGGGGGGACGGATATCAACGCCCTGCCAGCGGCGTTAAACAGCGTAGAAGCCTGGGTGGCCTCGAAGCTGTGAACATAAATAAATAGCACGCACAAACGCCATAATACTTTGTTGATTATGGCGTTTTCATACTGTGCTAACACAATTTAGTTACAATTGCGGGAACAAAGTTTTTCAGGTCGGCTAAACTTACCATTATCTGAGGTGGGACCAAGTCTGCTTACACTTATTGTGGATTGCGCGGCTTACGTTTTCACCACATATGATGGATAATGACGGGGAAACTGAGAGACCCGACTCTTTTAATCTTTCAAGGAGCAAAGAATGTTAATTCTGACTCGTCGAGTTGGTGAAACCCTCATGATTGGCGATGAGGTTACGGTCACTGTGCTAGGGGTAAAAGGCAACCAGGTGCGTATTGGTGTGAATGCCCCCAAAGAGGTTTCGGTTCACCGTGAAGAAATCTATCAGCGCATTCAGGCAGAGAAGTCTCAGCAGACGACTTACTGATTCCGAAGCAGCGTCTCGTTGCCAGACGAGACGCTACTGCATCGTTTTACCCACTTCTTTCGTTCCCCCCTCTCTTTTTCGTGATTATTTTCCCGGTGAGTTTCCTGCTTTGTTGCCACAGACGCTGCGGTTGCCTGTTGATAAAACGCCCTTTTTGCCGTGAAATCGCCCATGTTGGGTGTGAATTGTGCAAACGCGCATGAGTTGGGAAAAATTGTTTGACTTAAAAGTCGGAGAAAGTAATATGTGCGCCACGCAGTGCCGATGAGCTTCTCCAAAGCAAGTTAGGCACAATTCGAAAGAAGCGTATGGTGAGGTGGCCGAGAGGCTGAAGGCGCTCCCCTGCTAAGGGAGTATGCGGTCAAAAGCTGCATCCGGGGTTCGAATCCCCGCCTCACCGCCATTTGCATCCATAGCTCAGCTGGATAGAGTACTCGGCTACGAACCGAGCGGTCGGAGGTTCGAATCCTCCTGGATGCACCATATTTTGCAGTATGGTGGGGTAGTAACAACGTACCATACGGTATCAAAAAAGAATTCCTGTGCATCCATAGCTCAGCTGGATAGAGTACTCGGCTACGAACCGAGCGGTCGGAGGTTCGAATCCTCCTGGATGCACCATTCTTTCTGTCGTGTTTCGTTAGCGAAGCAGGCAAGCAGTAAAAAATAGACATGCATCCATAGCTCAGCTGGATAGAGTACTCGGCTACGAACCGAGCGGTCGGAGGTTCGAATCCTCCTGGATGCACCATCTAAGAGAAACCCGCCTCGGCGGGTTTTTCGCTTTTCAGCCTTTATCTATCTCCCCCCCTTTCCCCTTTGTGCACGATTAGGCACAGCACATTCCGCTATGACGCAGTCAGCGACAACCCATCGGCTTTACGCTAAAGTAGTTTTCTTTCCTCAACGATCATGGAGTAACGATGTACGACCGCTATCAGGGTCTTATTTTCGACATGGACGGCACGATTCTGGACACCGAGCCAACGCACCGTAAAGCGTGGCATGAAGTGCTGTCCCGTTATGGCATGACGTTTGATGAAACGGCCATGGTGGCGCTGAGCGGTTCGCCGACCTGGCGCATCGCTCAGGCGATTATCGCCAGCCATCAGGCCGACCTCGATCCCCATCACCTGGCGGCGGAGAAAACCCGCGCGGTGGAAGCGATGCTGCTGGATAGCGTGCGTCCATTGCCGTTGATCGAGGTGGTGAAGTCCTATCACGGCCGCCGTCCGATGGCGGTCGGTACCGGCAGCGAGCACCGCATGGCTGAAATGCTGCTGCGTCATCTCGGCCTGTTCGACTGCTTCGACGCGATCGTCGGCGCGGACGACGTACAGCGCCATAAACCGGAGCCGGATACCTTCTTACGCTGTGCTGAACTGATCGGCGTGCCGCCGGAAAAATGCGTGGTGTTTGAAGATGCCGAATTTGGCATTCAGGCGGCGAAAAGTGCCGGTATGGCTGTGGTAGACGTCCGCACGCTGTGAGTAGTACGCTAGCCGTAATATCGTTATTTGGCAGTAGCTTCCTCAGTGCGACGCTGCTGCCGGGAAATTCAGAAATCGTTCTGGTCGCCTTGCTGACCCAGAGTCGCGTCTCGCCGGAATTGCTGGTATTGGCCGCGACCTTGGGCAACACGCTGGGCGGCTTGACCAATGTCATTATCGGGCGCCTGTTACCGGCGTTGAAACCACAGCGGGGGCTGGCAACGGCGCTCGGGTGGCTGCAACGCTTCGGCCCGGCTGCGCTGTTGCTCAGCTGGGTGCCGGTGGTGGGCGATTTGTTGTGCGTGTTGGCAGGTTGGCTGCGCATGCCCTGGGGCTCTGTCGCGCTGTTTCTGTGTATCGGAAAGGCGCTGCGTTACATCGTTTTGGCTATGATAACGGTACAGGGCATTGCCTGGTGGCAGTAACCAAGTGAATATAACTCAATATTCTCTCGGGTGCGGATTCAGTATGCTTACGAGTTATTGTTTTTAGAAGCGGGAGGTCAATTTGATCCCGGACGTATCACAGGCGCTTTCTTGGTTGGAAGCCCATCCTCAGGCATTAAAAGGCATTCGTCGCGGCATCGAGCGTGAAACGCTGCGAGTCACGCCGACCGGCACCTTGGCGACCACCGGGCATCCGGAAAAGCTGGGGGCGGCATTGACGCACCACTGGATCACCACGGACTTCGCCGAGGCGCTGTTAGAGTTTATTACGCCGGTTGATGACAATATCGATCACCTGCTGACGTTCCTGCGCGATATTCATCGCTACGTGGCGCGCAACATTGGCGATGAGCGCATGTGGCCGCTCAGCATGCCGTGTTTTATCGAAGCCGAGCAGGACATCGAGCTGGCGCAGTTCGGTTCGTCGAACATCGGCCGCATGAAGACGCTGTACCGTGAAGGGCTGAAGAATCGCTATGGCGCGCTGATGCAGACTATTTCCGGTGTGCACTACAACTTCTCGCTGCCGCTGGAATTTTGGCAGGCCTGGGCCGGCGTGCAGGACGCAGAAAGCGGTAAAGAGCAAATCTCGGCGGGGTATTTCCGCCTGATCCGCAACTATTATCGTTTCGGCTGGGTGATCCCATATCTGTTTGGCGCATCGCCGGCCATTTGTTCTTCGTTCCTCAAAGGGCGCGAGACCACTCTGCCGTTCGAGCGCACCGAGCAGGGGATGTGCTACCTGCCGTACGCCACCTCGCTGCGTCTGAGCGACCTGGGCTACACCAATAAGTCGCAGAGCAATTTGGGCATCACCTTCAACGATCTGCACAGCTATGTGGCCGGTCTGAAACGGGCGATTGCTACGCCTTCCGAAGAGTTCGCCAAGCTGGGCGTGAAAGAGGGCGATCGCTACCTGCAGCTGAACAGCAACGTGCTGCAAATCGAGAACGAGCTGTATGCGCCGATCCGGCCGAAGCGCGTGACCCAAAGCGGCGAGACACCGTCAGACGCGTTGCTGCGCGGCGGTATCGAATACATCGAAGTGCGTTCGCTGGATATCAACCCGTTCTCGCCGATCGGCGTGGATGCGGTGCAGGCGCGTTTCCTGGATCTGTTCCTGGTGTGGTGCGCGCTGGCCGATGCGCCGGAGATGAGCAGCGATGAACTGCTGTGCACGCGCAAGAACTGGAACCGGGTGATCCTCGAAGGGCGCAAGCCGGGCCAGACCATCGGCATCGGCTGTGGTGCCAGCCATGAGCCGCTGGAAAAAGTGGGTAAGGCGCTGTTCGCCGATCTGCGTCGGGTGGCGGAAGTGTTGGACGGCGAAGCCGGCAACCGTCAATACCAGCAGGTGTGCGATGAGCTGGTCGCCGCGTTCGACGATCCTGAGCTGACCTTCTCCGCGCGCATTCTGAAGGCGATGAAGGCGGAAGGCACTGGGCGCGTCGGTCTGCAGCTGGCGGAGCAGTATCGCCAGACGTTGCTGGAAGAACCGTTGGAAATCCTGAATGAGGCCGAGCTGGATAAAGAGCGGGAAGCCTCGTGGCAGCGCCAACGCGACATAGAAGCCAATGATACGCTAAGCTTTGAAGCGTTCCTGAAGCAAAACGGCGGAAGCTGAAAAAGAAAAAGGCCACATCAATGTGGCCAAATATGCATCTCTGATGACAGGGATGATGATAACAAATGCGCGTCTTTCACATACTCAGACTCGCAGGGTTGGAAAAGGTTTCCCGGTTAGGAAAAAAAGTTTCGAAATAAATGCTCTTTTACGAGGAGGTAGCGAAATGCCATTGCTGGATAGCTTTACCGTCGATCATACCCGTATGGCAGCCCCGGCTGTCCGCGTTGCGAAAACCATGAAAACGCCTCATGGCGATACCATCACGGTATTTGATCTGCGCTTTTGCCGCCCGAACCTGGAAGTGATGCCCGAACGCGGCATTCACACGCTGGAACACCTGTTCGCCGGCTTTATGCGCGACCACCTGAACGGCCAGGGCGTGGAGATTATCGACATCTCCCCAATGGGCTGCCGCACCGGTTTCTACATGAGCCTGATCGGCGTGCCGGAAGAGCAGCGCGTTGCCGATGCCTGGAAAGCGGCGATGGCCGACGTGCTGAAAGTGACCGACCAGCGCAAGATCCCTGAGCTGAACGAGTACCAGTGTGGTACCTACCACATGCACTCGCTGGAAGAAGCGCAGGAAATCGCCAAGCACATTCTGGATAACGGCGTGGTGGTGAACCACAACGACGAGCTGGCGCTGCCGAAAGAGAAGCTGCAGGAGCTGCATATCTGACCGTACGTTTCCCGCAGAAACAAAAAAGACGCGATTTCGCGTCTTTTTTACGTTCTGGCCGGCGGTCAGTGATGGCCGACGCTGGACTGCAGCGAGGTGATCGGCGTGACTCGCACCTGTTTGATCATGTTGCCCTGTACGTCGAGAATGTCGATATCGTAATGGCCGATACGCACCCGGGTGCCGATTTCGGGGATCTCTTCCAGTTCTTCCAGCAGCATACCGTTGACGGTACGGGCTTCATTGGCCGGCAAGGTCCAGTTGAAGGCTTTGTTCAGCTCCCGTACGTTGGCGGTGCCGTCGATCAAGACCGAACCGTCGCTCTGCGGCGTGACTTCTTCCGCCAGCGTCGGTGACATCGAGGTGGTGAAGTCGCCGACGATCTCCTCGAGGATGTCTTCCACCGTAACCAGGCCCTGAATGTCGCCGTACTCGTCGACCACGATGCCGACCTTCTCTTTATTGCGCTGGAATTTCACCAACTGAACGTTGAGCGGCGTGCCTTCCGGTACGAAGTAGATCTCATCGGCGGCGCGCAGCAGGTTCTCTTTGTTGAACTCTTTTTTCTCGGTCATCAGGCGGTAGGCTTCGCGCACGCGCAGCATGCCGATCGCATCGTCCAACGAGCTGCGATACAGCACGATGCGGCCGTGCGGCGAGTGGGTCAGCTGGCGCATGATCGACTTCCAGTCGTCGTTGACGTCGATGCCGACGATCTCGGTGCGCGGCACCATGATGTCGTTGACCGTCACCTTTTCCAGATCCAGCACCGAGATCAGCATGTCCTGATTGCGGCGTGAGATCTGCGACTGGGATTCGCGCACGATGGTACGCAGCTCATCCTTGCTGACGGCGTCGCTGATGCGCACGTTGGTGCGAATGCCGAACAGGCGCAAGGTCAGGCTGGTGATGCCGTTGAGCAGCCAGACCAGCGGGAACATCACCTTTTGCAACGGGGCCAGCAGGACGCTGCTGGGGAAGGCAATACGTTCCGGATAGAGGGCGGCGAAGGTCTTCGGCAGCACTTCGGCGAACAGCAGCACGGCGAAGGTCAGTATGCCGGTCGCGATCGCCACGCCGAGATCGCCATACAGCCGCATGCCGACGATGGTCGCCAGCGCCGAGGCGAGGATGTTGACCAGGTTGTTGCCGATCAGCACCAGGCCGATCAGCCGATCCGGTTTTTGCAGCAGCTTCTCCACCCGACGCGCCGAGCGGTTGCCCTGTTTGGACAGATGACGCAGGCGATAACGGTTGAGCGTCATCATGCCGGTTTCGGAGGCGGAGAAGTAAGCGGAGACCACGATCATGATCACCAGGATAATGATGAGGGTCCCCGTCGACACATGCTCCAATGCAGTATTCCTTATAGAGAGGGAGAATTGAGCCAGGCTGGCCTAGCGCACCATCACCTGCTGAATCAGACGGCTGCCGAAATAGGCGAGCGTCAGCAGGAAGGCGCCGGCGAAGCTGAACCAGACGACGCGGCGGCCGCGCCAGCCTTCATGGTAATGGCCCCACAACAGCACGATATACACGAACCAGGCCATGATCGACAGCACGGCTTTATGCACGTTCTCTTTGCTGAACAGGTTATCCATGTACAGCAGGCCGGTGCACAGGGTGAGCGTCAGCAGCACCACGCCGATCTGGGTGATATGGAACATCTTGCGCTCGATGCTCATCAGCGGCGGCATGTCGGCGCTGAAGGTCAGCTTCTTGTTTTTCAACAGGTAGTCGAGCCAGGCGAGCTGTAAGGCGTAGAGCGCGGCGATGATCAGGGTGGCGTAAGAGAATAGCGCCAGGCCGATATGCACCATCAATTCCGGGCTGGCCTCCAGGTGAGTGATGAACTCGCCGGGCATGAAGCTGGCGAAGGCCAGATTGATCATCGCGAAGCTGTAGACGATCGGCAGCAGGAACCAGCCGCGATCGCGTGAAGCGACGAAGGTCATCACCGAGCAGATGATCAGGCTGACGATAGAACCAATGTTCAGCAGGCTGAGATTCTGCCCGGCGCTGACGTCAAAGATGCGCTGCTGCAGCGCGATGGCGTGGCAAATCAGCGCCACCACCGCCGAGACGAGGGCCAGTCGACGGTATGCGCTGTTCTTCCGCAACAAGCTGGGAATGATCAGTCCAAGGCTGAGCAGGTAGGCCATCAAAGCCACAATGGAGAAAACTGGCATAGCGTTTAATTTTGCTTCGGCGTGGTTAATAGGAGTGTCAGTATAACGTTGCGCGCGTTTCACTCCAACCTATCTCCAACGCTGAGGCAGAGATCCTGCGCGCTTCGTGTTATCATCGGCGCAATTGTGTCGCCGGAGCGGCCTGTCATTACACGTTGAGCATGAGACGATGTTTGAAAATTTAACCGATCGATTGTCGCGCACGTTGCGCAATATCAGCGGCCGCGGGCGGCTGACCGAAGAGAATATCAAGGAAACCCTGCGTGAAGTGCGTATGGCATTGCTGGAAGCGGACGTTGCGCTGCCGGTGGTGCGCGACTTCATCAACCGCGTCAAAGAGAGCGCGGTTGGTCATGAAGTCAACAAGAGCCTGACGCCGGGGCAGGAGTTCGTCAAGATCGTCAAGGGTGAGCTGATCGCCGCGATGGGCGAAGTCAACACCGAGCTGAATCTGGCGGCCCAGCCGCCGGCGGTGGTGCTGATGGCGGGCCTGCAGGGCGCCGGTAAAACCACCAGCGTCGGTAAGCTCGGCAAGTTCCTGAAAGAAAAACAGAAGAAGAAAGTGTTGGTGGTTTCCGCGGACGTTTATCGCCCAGCGGCGATCAAACAGCTGGAAACGCTGGCGGAAGGTGTCGGCATCGATTTCTTCCCGTCTGACGTTAAAGAAAAACCGATCGACATCGTCAATCGCGCGCTGCAACAGGCCAAGCTGAAATTCTACGACGTACTGATCGTCGATACCGCCGGCCGTCTGCACGTTGACGAAGCGATGATGGACGAGATCAAACAGGTGCATGCGGCGATCAAGCCGGTGGAAACCCTGTTCGTGGTTGACGCCATGACCGGCCAGGACGCCGCCAATACCGCCAAGGCGTTTAACGAAGCGCTGCCGCTGACCGGCGTGGTGCTGACCAAGGTCGACGGCGACGCGCGCGGCGGTGCCGCATTGTCCATCCGCCATATCACCGGCAAGCCGATCAAATTCCTCGGCGTGGGCGAGAAGACCGAAGCGCTGGAGCCGTTCTACCCGGATCGCGTGGCATCACGCATCCTGGGCATGGGCGACGTGCTGTCACTGATCGAAGATATCGAAAGCAAGGTCGACCGCGAGCAGGCGGAGAAACTGGCCAACAAGCTGAAGAAGGGCGACGGTTTCGATCTGACCGACTTCCTGGAGCAGCTCAAGCAGATGCGCAACATGGGCGGTATGGCCAACATGTTGAGCAAGCTGCCGGGCGCGGGCCAGCTGCCGGACAACGTCAAATCGCAGATGGACGACAAAGTGCTGGTGCGCATGGAGGCGATCATCAACTCGATGACGCTGAAAGAGCGCGCCAAACCTGAAATCATCAAGGGCTCGCGCAAGCGCCGCATCGCGATGGGGGCCGGCATGCAGGTGCAGGACGTCAACCGCTTGCTGAAGCAGTTCGACGAAATGCAGCGTATGATGAAGAAGATGAAGAAAGGCGGTATGGCGAAGATGATGCGCGGCATGAAAGGTATGATGCCGCCGGGCTTCCCAGGCCGCTAATGGGCCTCCGCACGCTGAGTGCGGGCGCTTTCAGCATTCGCCGTTCGCGGTGAAAACCGCCCGAAATTTGACAGGCTGCAAAAGTTGTCCCCTGCGATCGACGCTTTAGATTGCTTTTTGCGCCAAAATGAGTAAAATTTTCGGGCTTTTTATATTGCAACCGGGCCCCGTCCCTCAATGGGGCCCGGCTGTTTTATTAACTAAAGAGGATGTTATGGTAACAATTCGTTTGGCACGTGGCGGCGCTAAAAAGCGTCCGTTCTATCAAGTAGTAGTGACCGACAGCCGCAACGCTCGTGATGGTCGTTTCATCGAGCGCGTTGGCTTCTTCAACCCGATCGCTTCCGGTCAGGCTGAAGCACTGCGTCTGGACCTGGACCGCATCGAGCACTGGGTTGGTCTGGGTGCAACCGTTTCTGATCGCGTTCACGCGCTGATCAAAGACGCTAAGAAAGCAGCTTAATCTGTCGCGGTGGTGGCAATGAGCAAGCAACTCAAACCGGTAGCGCCTAAGCAGCCGATTGTACTCGGTAAAATGGGGTCCGCTTACGGCATTCGTGGTTGGCTCAGAGTGTTTTCATCCACCGAGAACGCCGAAAGCATTTTTGACTATCAGCCGTGGTTTATCCAGCAGGCGGGTCAGTGGCAGCATATCGAGTTGGAAGACTGGAAGCGCCACAGTCAGGATCTGATCATCAAGGTCAAAGGCATTGACGATCGGGACGCGGCGAATCTGCTGACTAATCGCGAGATTATGGTGGATTCTGAGCAACTTCCTCCGCTGGAGGGTGACGATTACTACTGGAAAGACCTGATGGGCTGCCAGGTAGTCACCACCGCCGGCTACGAGCTGGGTAAAGTCATCGATATGATGGAAACCGGCTCGAACGATGTGATGGTTGTGAAAGCGAACCTGAAAGATGCGTTCGGCATGAAGGAGCGGTTGATTCCGTTTCTTCATGGGCAGGTTATCAAGAAAGTCGATCTCACTGCCCGCGTGATTGAGGCAGATTGGGATCCTGGTTTTTGACCCCCGGATCAAACGGTCGAAGCAAGTGGAATAACGGTAAGGGGATTGGCTTGTGTTCATCGGTATTGTAAGCCTGTTTCCTGAGATGTTCCGCGCTATCACCGATTACGGGGTGACTGGCCGGGCAGTAAAAAATGGCCTGCTGAGCGTGCAGTGTTGGAGTCCTCGCGACTTCACCTACGACCGGCATCGTACCGTGGACGATCGCCCTTACGGCGGCGGCCCGGGAATGCTGATGATGGTGCAACCTTTACGGGAAGCCATTCATGCGGCTAAAGCAGCGGCAGGCGAGGGAGCAAAGGTGATTTATCTGTCACCTCAGGGGCGCAAGCTGGATCAAACCGGCGTGTGCGAACTGGCGGCCAATCAGAAGATGATTCTGGTATGCGGCCGTTACGAAGGGATAGACGAGCGCGTAATCCAAGCCGAAATTGACGAAGAATGGTCAATCGGCGATTACGTTCTCAGCGGCGGGGAACTGCCGGCAATGACCCTGATTGATTCAGTCGCCCGTTTCATACCGGGTGTGCTGGGCCATCAGGCCTCAGCGGAGGAAGACTCCTTCGCCGACGGATTGCTGGACTGCCCGCACTATACCCGCCCAGAGGTGTTGGAAGGGATGGAGGTACCGCCAGTTCTGCTGTCGGGTAACCATGCCGAGATACGTCGCTGGCGCTTAAAGCAGTCGCTGGGCCGAACCTGGCTTAGAAGACCTGAACTTCTAGAAAGCCTAGCTCTGACTGACGAGCAAGCGGTGTTGCTGGCTGAGTTCCAACGGGAACATCAGGCCAGGCAACAGGACTATGAAGGAAACGTCTGACAACAGACGGGACCGATATATCAGTTTACCTAGGGTAAGAGACATATTATGAGCAACATTATTAAGCAACTTGAACAAGAGCAGATGAAACAAGACGTACCTGCATTCCGTCCGGGTGATTCCGTGGAAGTGAAGGTATGGGTCGTTGAAGGTAGCAAAAAACGTCTGCAGGCATTCGAGGGCGTGGTTATCGCTATCCGTAACCGCGGTCTGCACTCTGCATTCACTGTTCGTAAGATTTCCAACGGCGAAGGTGTTGAGCGCGTATTCCAGACTCACTCCCCAGTAATCGACAGCATTGCTGTGAAACGTCGTGGTGCCGTTCGTAAAGCTAAACTGTACTACCTGCGTGAGCGTACTGGTAAGGCTGCTCGTATCAAAGAGCGTCTGAACCGCGTTGGCTAACGCTGCATCCAAAAGTTAATAGTTATCAGGGGTTGGCATTATGCCAACCCCTTTTTTTATCTTAAATCTCGACTGGTTACATTTGCGAGATTTCGTCTGCGCGCCGCCAACATAATAAAGCCTGCATAAGCAGGCTTTTTGCATTATAGCGCCGCGGCGCTTTGTTTATGCTGACTCTCCGGCGGGTGAGGCTGCGCCGGGATAATGTCATCGCCAGGTTTGACGATCACCCGCGCGACGGACTCGTGCGTGGCGAACGTGCAGCTGCAATTGATGTTGCGGCATTGATGGTAACGCTCTTTGGTCGACTCGCTCAGATAGCGGCTGGAGCGAGTGTGGGCCACGTGACCGCATAGTGGACAGTGCATCATAAGAACCCCCTTGAACAAATTAAGTGAAATTGTTGTGGCATCACCCTTTGGCGAGCGAACTCGTCATGATGAGGCAATCCCCTGCAAGCACAGTGCGCGTTCCATGGCGCGTCGCTGTTCCAGCCCCTTATTTTTCTTTCCGTTTACGTAAATCCAGCGTGGTAACTGATCGCAGGCCTGCCGCCACTGGCGCTGTTGCAGCAGCGCGACCAGCGTAGAGTGGCAGGCTGCGCCGACGCCCACATTGAAGGCGAAGGCGATTACTGCGTCATAGGTTTGTTGCGAGAGCGTATGCGGCAGGCAAGCGGCCATGCCGCGTTCGGTGCGGCGAACATCGTCTACCAAATCCACCGCGGCTTTGCGTTCATCTATCATCTTGTCTGGGATGACGCCGGCAGTGTGTCCAATGCCCTGTGTCCACACCCCGGCGCTACACTGGTAAGGCGACAGGCGGCAGCCTTCGAGATCGGCGATCAGCCTGAGGCCGGCTTCTGAGGTTTGCAGCTCGCCAAATGACGGCAATAGCACGGCGATGGCCAAAACGGTGGCGACGCTGCAGCGCTTAACGATTGCATTCATCGTAAATTTTCCTCCGTGATGCCGCATTGCGTTCAATAGCCTTCAAGATCTGCAGGCTTTTACGTCGGTAGTACCAGTTCACCAGAAACGTGCCGATGCCTACCGCCGCACCGACTAGAAAGGCAATGTCCTGCGGTGACAGCTTGCCGAGCCAGGCGAGAAACAACGCCATGGCGTAGGTGATGAATGAGGTGATTTTCTCCATAGCTTATGCTCGCTTTGTTTACAGTCTCTCGGGAGCTGTGGCGGCTATCGATGCGTTTCTGGCCACTCTCTATCGAAATCCATCATGCCCCGAGGCTGTATAATAATTACTGTATATGCATACAGTATTAAGCTATTTGCTAAAGTCGTCAATGGGTGGGGTGAATATTTTTAGCAGATTGTGCAAAAGAGGGCGGCAGGCATAAAAAAAGCCCATCAATGATGGGCTTTGAGAAATATTGGGGGGAAATTACAGGCCGTAGACCAGCGTGACCGAGGTCGTCGTGTCGGTGTTCTTCGGCGCCGAGGCCGGCGGTTTGCTGTTGTAGGTCACGGTGTAAGCCACGCGCAGCGAGAAGCGATCGTTGATCGCCACGTTCAACGCGCTTTCCGAGTTCAGCGTGGTTTCTTCGTTCGCCAGTGCGGAAACGCCCTGAATGAACTTGGTGTTGTCGGTCAGCTGATAGGAATAGTTGGCCGCGCCATAGGCCAACCCTTTGGTCGAGCGGCCGCCGCCATGGTATTCGTCATGGCGCACGCCGGGACCGAATTCCACCCGCAGATCGCTAAGCGGCCCGTTGAGGAGTTGACGGCCGTAGCCGCCGGTCAGCGTGGAGCGTGAGTCGTAACCGTTGAAACGGTCGCTCAGCCAGCCGGCCTGGCCGAACAGGTAGTTGCGATCGGTCAGGTTATAGCGCGTACGGCCACCGGCCTGGTATTTTTCGGACGAGCGCACGTTGGAGGAGGTGGTGTTGTTAGCCGCCCCCCACAGGCTGTACGCCGCATCGCTGTTGAACCAGGTCATGTTGGTGTTGGCAAGCAGGGTGGAGCTCTGCGAGTTGCCTGACTGGGCGTTGTAGCCCGCCTGCACGTTGCCTTCGAATGGTTTCTTGGCGGTGGCCGGATCGTCCATCGCGGTGAAAAGCGTATTGTCGGCAAAGGCTGAAACACTGGTGAAAGTCGTTAAGCAGCAAATATACAGCGGAAAAGCGCGACGAGCGCGAGAAGAGAGCATCTTGGATCCAGTTGTTAAGGGTGGTTATTGTTGATGACGGTCACATTATATCGGTTCATTTCAGCGACAAAAATAGCCGCTATTAGCTTAAGTTTTTAATTTTTATTCCTCATTTATTCGCTTTTCTTCTACTGAAATTCATCGCTTTCGGCGGCATTTCGTGCTGAGTCTGACGGTATCCGCGCCTGCCCGTTCGTTGGCGCCGAGACGGGCGGCGTATCTTGCCTGTAAAACAAGTTGTACATATATGTTTACGGTGTGGGGCTTTCGCCGGGAAGGCGAACAGGTGCGTTTTGAGGCGCTCGTGAATTTATTATTTAATTGAATTTGTTTGTTTTTATTGTATTTTCTTGATGTGTTTATGCATGTTCTCTCATAAGAGAAATTATGGTAATTTTTTATTTACGGAAATTGGATTGAAAACTTTACATATCGTGATAGGGTAGAGCCCTGAAACGCTCAATGTTCCATTTCAACGCATAACGCCAAACGACAGGAATAGCATCATGCAAAAAGACGCGCTCAATAACGTACACATCAGTGCAGAACAGGTTCTCATCACGCCGGAGGAGCTGAAGAACCAGTTCCCGCTCAGCGCCGACGACGAAAATGAAATCGCCACCGCGCGTAACACCATCGCCAACATTTTGCAGGGGCGCGATCATCGCCTGTTGGTCGTGTGTGGGCCTTGTTCGATCCACGATCCGGATGCGGCACTGGACTACGCCCGTCGTTTGAAAACCCTGGCGGCTGACTTGAGCGATCAGCTGTATATCGTTA
The DNA here is from genome assembly GCF_037027545.1 of Serratia sp. 201. NCBI lineage: Bacteria > Pseudomonadati > Pseudomonadota > Gammaproteobacteria > Enterobacterales > Yersiniaceae > Serratia > Serratia sp. 201. Next base: position 602,800 of record NZ_JAXCHC010000004.1, read on the forward strand.
TGCGCGTTTATTTTGAAAAACCCAGAACCACTGTCGGCTGGAAAGGTTTGATCAACGATCCGTACATGGACGGTTCGTTTGACGTTGAAGCAGGCTTGCATATCGCGCGTCGCCTGTTGCTGGATCTGGTGGGCATGGGCTTGCCGTTGGCTACCGAAGCGTTGGATCCGAACAGCCCGCAGTACCTGGGGGATTTGTTCAGCTGGTCGGCGATCGGTGCGCGTACCACCGAATCGCAGACCCACCGTGAAATGGCTTCTGGCCTGTCGATGCCGGTCGGGTTCAAAAACGGCACCGACGGCAGCCTGGGCACCGCCATCAACGCCATGCGCGCCGCTGCCATGCCGCATCGCTTCGTCGGCATCAACCAGGCGGGCCAGGTTTGCCTGCTGCAGACTCAGGGCAATCCGGACGGGCACGTGATCCTGCGCGGCGGTAAAACCCCGAACTACAGCGCCGAGCACGTTGCGGCCTGTGAAAAACAGATGCTCGAGGCGGGACTCCATCCGTCCTTGATGATAGATTGCAGCCATGGCAACTCGAATAAAGACTATCGCCGTCAGCCGGCGGTGGCCGAGTCCGTGGTGGAGCAGATTAAAGCGGGTAACCGCTCGATTACCGGCATTATGCTGGAGAGCCATCTGCATGAGGGCAATCAGTCTTCCGAACAGCCGCGTGCTGACATGCGTTACGGCGTATCCGTCACCGACGCCTGCATCGACTGGGAGAGGACGGAAACGCTGCTGCGCCACATGCATCAGGAACTCGGCGCTGCGCTGAAGGCACGCACGGGAGAAAAGTAAGTTATGGTGGCAGAACTGACCGCGCTGCGCGATCAAATCGACGAGGTGGACAAAGCGTTGCTGGATCTGCTGGCGAAACGCCTGCATCTGGTAGCGGAAGTGGGGGAGGTGAAAAGCCGCCACGGTTTACCGGTTTATGTGCCGGAGCGCGAGGCGGCGATGCTGGCCTCGCGCCGCCAGGAGGCGGAAAACCTCGGCGTGCCGCCGGATTTGATCGAGGACGTCTTGCGCCGTGTGATGCGCGAATCGTACGTCAGCGAGAACGATAAAGGTTTTAAAACTCTGTGCCCGCAGCTGCGGCCGATCGTCATCATCGGCGGCAACGGCCAGATGGGCCGGCTGTTCAACCGTCTGCTGACGCTGTCGGGTTATCAGGTCAGGGTATTGGATCAGGAAGATTGGCCGCAGGCGGAACAGCTGTTGGCGGATGCCGGTATGGTGATCGTCAGCGTGCCGATCCACGTGACCGAGCAGGTGATAAGCCGCCTGCCGCCGTTGCCTGACGACTGTATTCTGGTGGATTTGGCGTCGGTGAAGAATCGTCCGCTGCATGCGATGTTGGCGGCGCACAGCGGCCCGGTGGTGGGGTTGCATCCGATGTTTGGTCCGGACGTGGGCAGCGTGGCGAAGCAGGTGGTGGTTTACTGCGATGGCCGCCAACCGGAGGCTTACCAATGGCTGCTTGAACAGCTGCAGGTGTGGGGGGCGCGGCTGCATCGTATCAGCGCGGTCGAACACGATCAGAATATGGCGTTTATTCAGGCGCTGCGGCACTTCGCCACCTTCGCCTACGGGCTGCACCTGGCGGAAGAGAACGTGCAACTGGAGCAGCTGCTGGCGCTCTCCTCGCCGATCTACCGGCTGGAGCTGGCGATGGTTGGCCGACTGTTCGCGCAGGATCCGCAGCTGTACGCTGACATCATCATGTCGTCGGAAGAAAACGTGGCGCTGATTAAGCGTTACTACCAGCGCTTCGGCGAGGCGATCAAGCTGTTGGAGCATGGCGACAAACAGGCGTTTATCGATAGCTTCCGCAAGGTAGAGCATTGGTTCGGCGATTACGCCCAGCGCTTTCTGGTGGAGAGCCGCACGCTGTTGCGGCAGGCTAACGACAGCCGGCAGTGAAACGCGGGCAGTAAACGTAAAGGGTTCGGCCAAGCCGAACCCTTTTTTATGGTTTCAGGATGGGTTGACCGGCACCACTGTGTCGCTCGGGTAACAGCCCAGCACCTTCAGCGAGCGGGTGATTGGCGTCAGATCGCGCAGCGCTTTTTGCATCGCCTCGGCGCGTAGGTTGGCCTGCACATCGATATAAAACATCTCTTCCCACGGATTGCCGTTGATCGGGCGTGACTCCAGCTTGGTCATGATGATGCCGTTGTCGCGCAGTACCAGCAGCGCTTCGACCAGTGCGCCGGATTGTTGGCCGGTCGCCATGATCAGCGTGGTTTTGGCCGGCACCTGTTCGGAGACGTCGATCGCTTTGCGCGCCAGGACGATAAAACGGGTGATGTTCTGCTGCTGGTTGGCGAGGTTGTGTTCCAGCACCTGCAGCCCATACAGTGCGCCGCCGGCTTCGCTGCCCAGAGCAGCCACCTTCGGCGAATTCAGCTTGGCGACTTTCTCCATCGCGGCCGCTGTGCTTTCAGTGTATTCGATTTTCCAGTGTGGGAAGCGGTTCAGGAACTGACTGCACTGCTGGAACGGTTGCGGGTGGCTGTAGACGGTTTCAATCTGGCTCAGATCGCTGTCGCCGGCAATCAGAACGCAGTGGTTGATCGGGTTGGTCAGTTCGCCGACGATCGACAGGCTGGTGTGCTGCAGCAGATCGTACACCTCGTTAATCGACCCGGAGCTGGTGTTCTCGATAGGCAGAATCGCATAGTCCGCCTGGCCGGTTTCCACCTGGGTGAAGATATCCTGAAACTTCTGGCAGCCGCATTCGATCAGCTGATCGAAGTGGCGGGCAGCGTATTGGCGTGCTGCCAGATGTGAGTAAGAGCCTTTTGGGCCGAGGAAGGCGATGCGGGCGGAATGTTGGCTGACGGGGTTGAGCTGGTGCTGTAGCAACGCCTGCTGGGTCAGGACGGAATCTTCGATGATCAGTTGAAACAGGCGGGTGACGTAAAAGCCGTCCAGGTCGTAAGGCTTGGCGGCGGCGATCAGCGCATCCAGCAGATCGCGCTCGCGCTCTTTATCGCGGATCGGGCGATGAGAGTGCAGCTTGGTCTTGCCGACTTCGATCGCCAGCTCACGGCGTTCCGCCAGCAGGGCCAACAGTTTCAAGTCCAGTGCGCTGATGCGCTCGCGCAGCACCAATAACGGGTTGTCAGTCATAATCAGCTTCCGCCTTCAGTTCTTATTCGTTGTAAAACAGCCATAAAAAAAGCCTCCTGTTTCCAGGAGGCTTTGTTGTTCGTCTTCGCATTCTTTCTTACACGACGAAACGCCTCCCAGTCAGGGGAAGGTAAAAAAGAATGCGAAGAAAAACGGTGTGCGTGGCATGGTCTACCTAAGGTTAATGCGAACAGGTTTTAAAGTAACCGCTGGCTTTTACCCCGTCAACAAAAATACCCGACAAAAAACGCGCCCTCGGGCGCGTTTGATGCGGCAATCGCTGTCGGACGGTTATTCCTGCTCTTGCGTGACTTCCGGCACGATGTCTTTCACGCTGGCATTGCAGCGGCGCGCTTCGCCTTTATGCTGCACCTTGTTCAACTGGCGTTCCAGCTTGGCGATCAGCTCATTAACGGCGGTGTACATGTCATCATGTTTGGCGCTGGCGACCAGCGGGCCGTTAGGCGTGGTAATGGTAGCGTCGGCGACAAACCCCTGCGGTTCTTTAGATAAGACGATATGTGGGTTTATCAGCTGGGTCTGCCATTTTTCCAGTTTGGTGAGACGGTCTTCGACGTGATTGCGGATTGCGGGAGTGATATCCATTTGTTTGCTGGTAATGTTCAATGTCATATAACTTACCTCTCTGTCTTTCCGTCTTGGTGAACCCAGCATACCCCGCTTTTTGTTTAAATGCGTGATGTAAATCACGATTTTTTGTCACTTTTTGCAAAGTTAGTTCAATCTGTGATTCAGCATTTGAATTGGCTATCTAATGCTTGAGAGTTGCCGCCGGATGGCGCATTATCGATGAGTTGACCGGTGAGGAGCGCTAGCTAACACCGTGTTTTTACTTGTGTATTTTTCCAGTGAAAACCAGGTCGACGCCAATGAAAACGGCAGCCGAGGCTGCCGTTTTGTTTTTCTGCCGTTACCGACGCGCGCTTATTGCGGGTTGGCGGCGATCACTTTGGCCACTTTGTCAGCCTGGCCGTTCAGCTGCAGCTGCTTGTAGGCATTTTCCATCAGCGGCAACACGTCGTGCGTCGCTTTGGTATCCGGGAATTCACGCAACATCTGTTCGGCGCGATTAACGACCGCGACGTAAGCACCGCGTTTAGTGTAGTATTCCGCCACCGAAAGCTCATACTTGGCCAAGCGGTCTTTCAAATACACCAAACGCTTGTTGGCGTCGGTCGCGTATTGGCTGTTCGGGTATTGCTGAATCAACTGGCTGAAGTCGCGGAACGCAGCGCGAGCGTGCTGAGGATCGCGGTCAGAACGGTCAACCCCGAAGAAGCCCTGCAGCGCGCTGTCATCGAGCGCCATGTCGGTCAGGCCGCGCATGTACATCACGTAATCGATGTTCGGGTGCGTCGGGTTCAGACGCATGAAGCGATCGATGGATGCCTGAGCCATCGGCAAGTCGGCGGCCTTATAGTAGGCGTAAATCAAATCCAGCTGGACCTGCTGGGAATACGGCCCGAAAGGATAGCGGTTATCTAACGCTTCGAGTTGCGTAATCGCGCCCTTGAAGTTACCGTCCTGCAGTTTTTGCTGCGCGGTAGCATAGATTTCCGAAGGTGGGTTGTCGGGAACCGCATCCTTGGATGTGGAGCAACCTGCCAGCGCCAGGCTCAACGTGGCTGCCGCCACCAGATATTTCATACGCGTCATGACGTTTTGATTATCCTCAGGGTGTTATTCCGGGAGACTGTCCGTTAAGCTCCCGACAAAGACCAGGTACAATAGCACATTATATTAAACGGCATCGCCGTGAAAACCCAACGTTAACGAAGAAGCTGCATATGGCACAACAAGTACAACTCACCGCAACGGTGGCCGAATCTCAACTCGGACAACGTTTAGATCAGGCTTTGGCCGAATTGTTCCCTGATTATTCACGATCTCGCATAAAAGAGTGGATCCTGGGCGATCGGGTGAAGGTCAATGGCAAAACGTCAAACAAACCGAAAGAGAAGGTGCTGGGCGGAGAGACAGTCGCCATCGATGCACAGATTGAAGAAGAGGCGCGTTGGGAGCCACAGGATATCGCGCTGGATATTGTCTATGAAGACAGCGACATCCTGGTGATCAACAAGCCGCGCGATTTGGTGGTGCATCCCGGCGCCGGTAACCCGGATGGTACGGTGCTCAATGCGCTGTTGTATCACTACCCGGAAATTGCCGACGTGCCGCGTGCCGGCATCGTGCACCGTCTGGATAAAGACACCACCGGCCTGATGGTGGTGGCGAAAACCGTGCCGGCGCAAACCCGGCTGGTGGAGGCGCTGCAGGCGCGTGAAATCACCCGTGAATACGAAGCGGTGGCGATCGGTACCATGACCGCCGGCGGTACGGTAGAAGAGCCTATCGCGCGCCATTCCACCAAGCGTACCCACATGGCGGTGCACCCGATGGGTAAGCCGGCGGTAACGCACTACCGCATCATGGAACACTTCCGTGCGCATACTCGCCTGCGCCTGCGCCTGGAAACCGGCCGTACTCACCAGATCCGCGTGCACATGGCCTATATCAGCCATCCGCTGGTGGGCGATCCGCTGTACGGCGGCCGTCCACGTCCGCCGAAAGGTGCTTCGGAAGCCTTCATCAGCACGCTGCGCGGCTTTGACCGTCAGGCGCTGCACGCCACCATGCTGCGTTTGTATCATCCGATCAGCGGCATCCAGATGGAGTGGCATGCGCCGCTGCCGCAGGACATGGTTGATCTGATCAACGCGCTGAAGGCGGACACCGAAGAATTCAAAGATCAGATGGACTGGTAATGAGCTCGCTCATTCTGCCTGACTGGCCGTTGCCTCCCGGCGTTAAAGCTTGCAGTACCACGCGCGGCGGCGGCGTCAGCCTGCCGCCTTATGACTCGCTGAACCTCGGCACCCACGTCGGTGACGAGGAGCAAGCGGTGACACGCAATCGGGAACGATTGGTTATTGCCGCCGGTTTGCCGCAGATGCCGGTGTGGCTCGAGCAGGTGCACGGCACTCGTGTGGTGACGTTGACGGGGAAAGCACCTGCCGATTTGCGGGCGGATGCGGTGTACAGCAACGTGCCGGGGCAGGTGTGTGCCGTGATGACGGCGGATTGTCTGCCGGTGTTGTTCTGCTCGCAGCACGGTGACGAAGTGGCTGCCGCCCACGCCGGCTGGCGCGGATTGTGCCACGGCGTGCTGGAGCAAACCGTGGCGGCGTTCAGCGCCGCACCGAGCCAGATTAGCGCCTGGCTGGGGCCGGCGATCGGTCCGCAGCAGTTTGAGGTCGGGCCAGAGGTGCGGGCCGCTTTCATGGCGGAAGATGCTGAAGCGGCAGCGGCATTTACCCCGCACGGCGATAAGTTTTTGGCTAATATCTACCTGCTGGCTCGCCAACGCTTGTTGCGTGCAGGCGTTCAGGCCATCTATGGTGGCGATCGCTGCACGGTTAACGAAACGAGCCATTTTTTCTCCTATCGACGCGACGGAATAACCGGACGTCTGGCAAGTTTAATCTGGCTGATATAACCTATTGAATTAGGACGATCCAACGACGCATGGCGTTGTACCGAAAATTTAGCGTCGAGATAACCTTGAAAATTTGAGGGATGACCTCATTTAATCTCCAGTAGCAATTTCGACCCATCTTGGAGGTGTTATGCGTCTGGATCGTCTTACCAACAAATTCCAGCTTGCCCTCGCCGATGCCCAGTCACTAGCCCTTGGGCACGACAACCAGTTTATTGAACCGCTACATCTGATGAGCGCCCTGCTCAATCAGGAAGGGGGCACGGTTCGTCCACTATTAACTTCCGCAGGTATCGATGCCGGGCGTGTGCGCACCGAGATCGAACAGGCGCTGTCCCGTTTACCGCAGGTAGAAGGCACCGGTGGCGACGTTCAACCGTCCCACGAGCTGGTGCGCGTCCTGAACCTGTGCGACAAGCTGGCGCAGAAGCGCGCGGACAAATTCATTTCTTCCGAGCTGTTTGTGCTTGCGGTGCTGGAAGATCGCGGCTCGTTGACCGACTTGTTGAAAGCGGCCGGCGCGACGGCCGACAAAATCAGCAAAGCCATTGAACAAATGAGAGGCGGTGACAGCGTGGAAGATCAAGGCGCCGAAGACCAACGGCAAGCATTGAAGAAATACACGATCGATCTGACCGAGCGCGCCGAGCAGGGCAAGCTTGATCCGGTGATCGGCCGTGACGAAGAGATCCGCCGCACCATCCAGGTGCTGCAACGTCGTACCAAAAACAACCCGGTGCTGATCGGCGAGCCTGGCGTGGGTAAAACCGCCATCGTCGAAGGCCTGGCGCAGCGCATCATCAACGGCGAAGTGCCGGAAGGGCTGAAGCACAAGCGCGTATTGTCCCTCGATATGGGCGCCTTGATCGCCGGGGCCAAATATCGCGGCGAGTTTGAAGAGCGTCTGAAAGGCGTGCTCAACGATCTGGCCAAGCAGGAAGGCAGCGTTATCCTGTTTATCGACGAATTGCACACCATGGTCGGCGCCGGTAAGGCGGATGGCGCGATGGATGCAGGCAACATGCTGAAGCCGGCGCTGGCGCGCGGCGAGCTGCACTGCGTTGGCGCGACTACGCTCGACGAGTATCGTCAATATATAGAGAAGGATGCGGCGCTCGAACGTCGTTTCCAGAAAGTGTATGTGGCGGAGCCGAGCGTGGAAGACACCATCGCTATCCTGCGCGGCCTGAAAGAGCGTTATGAACTGCACCACCACGTGCAAATCACCGACCCGGCCATCGTGGCGGCGGCAACGCTTTCGCACCGCTATATCGCCGATCGTCAATTGCCGGACAAGGCTATTGACCTTATCGACGAAGCGGCGTCCAGCATTCGCATGCAGATGGACTCTAAGCCGGAGTCGCTCGACAGGCTTGAGCGCCGCATCATCCAATTGAAGCTGGAACAGCAGGCGCTGAATAAAGAGTCTGACGACGCCAGCAAGAAACGCCTGGACATGCTCAGCGATGAGCTGGGGCAGAAAGAGCGCGAATATTCTGAGCTGGAAGAAGAGTGGAAGGCGGAAAAAGCGTCGCTCTCCGGCACCCAGAACATCAAGGCTGAACTCGAGCAGGCCAAAATCACCCTGGAGCAGGCGCGCCGCGTCGGCGATCTGGGGCGGATGTCGGAACTGCAGTACGGCAAGATCCCTGAGCTGGAGAAACAGCTCGCCGCCGCTACGCAGGCCGAAGGCAAGAGCATGAAGCTGTTGCGTAACCGGGTGACCGATGCGGAGATTGCTGAAGTGCTGGCGCGTGCCACCGGGATCCCGGTGGCCAGAATGCTGGAAGGTGAGCGCGACAAGCTGCTGCGCCTGGAGCAAGAACTGCATTCGCGAGTGATTGGCCAAGACGAAGCGGTCAGCGCGGTCTCCAATGCGATCCGCCGCAGCCGTGCGGGGCTGTCCGATCCTAATCGGCCGATCGGTTCGTTCCTGTTCCTCGGCCCGACCGGGGTGGGGAAAACCGAGCTCTGCAAGGCACTGGCTTCGTTCCTGTTCGACAGCGACGACGCTATGGTGCGTATCGATATGTCCGAGTTTATGGAGAAACACTCCGTGTCGCGTCTGGTCGGTGCGCCTCCAGGTTATGTCGGTTATGAAGAGGGCGGCTACCTGACGGAAGCCGTACGTCGCCGGCCTTATTCGGTGATTCTGCTGGATGAAGTCGAGAAAGCGCATCCGGACGTGTTCAATATTCTGTTGCAGGTGTTGGATGACGGCCGCCTGACCGATGGTCAAGGCCGTACCGTCGATTTCCGCAATACTGTGGTGATCATGACGTCCAACCTGGGGTCCGATCTGATCCAGGAGCATTTCGGTCAGATGAACTACGCGCAGATGAAAGAGTCGGTGATGGAGATGGTGAGTCACCACTTCCGTCCGGAGTTCATCAACCGTATCGACGAAGTGGTGGTGTTCCACCCGCTGGGCGAGAAACACATTGCCGCGATCGCCAAGATTCAGCTGTCGCGTCTGTATAAGCGTTTGGAAGAGCGCGGTTACGAAGTGACCATGACCGAACCGGCCCTGGCTCTGTTGAGCAAAACCGGTTACGACCCTGTGTATGGTGCGCGTCCGTTGAAGCGTGCTATTCAGCAGGAGATCGAGAACCCGCTGGCGCAGCAAATCCTGTCTGGCAAGCTGATCCCCGGCAAGCTGGTAACGCTGGATGTGGAAAACGACCATATCGTTGCACGCCAATAACGACAATTAAGCGTAATAAAGATGAAAGGGAGCGGGTGGCCGCTCCCTTTTCTTTACCTTCGTTTGTCCCTGTTTACAGGGTTTGCCGCTATTACTGTGCTAAAACCGGTATTTTCTGACTAATAAACATCCTAAAAAGGCGTTTTTGGTGATTATTTGAACGCTTGAAAGGTTTTTTGCATTTAGGGGTTGCGGCCCGCCGAGAACTCCCTATAATGCGCCTCCACTGACCGGGAACAACGACTGACAAGCCGCCGGGTCAGCGAGAGGAAAGCGAAATAAACGCTTGACTCTCAGGGCGAAAAGCGTAATATACGCAGCCCGCGCCGATGAGTTTCTCGGTGCTGCTCTTTAACAATTTATCAGACAATCTGTGTGGGCACTCCACAAGACGATATCCAGCATCTTCGGATGCAAAAAAATATCAAGTCTTGAAGAGTGACTAACTGAAGTAAAATTCATGCAGTAAAT
>NZ_JAXCHC010000005.1:0-298772 GCF_037027545.1 Serratia sp. 201
GGGCGAAAAAGCGACGAATTTATGTCACTTTTTCAGGCAAACAGCCATAAAAGCTGGCGATCGCTGGAGTAAAATAGAAATAACGATGTCAGTAAGGACCCGCAGCCATGCCGTTAAATGCACAACAACAGGCCGCCCAACGCAATCTTTCTTATCTGCTTGCAGAGAAACTCGGCCAACAAATTCTGGCGGGCGATTATCAGGCCGGCAGCATCCTGCCCGGTGAAATGGAACTGGGCGAGCAATTCGGCGTCAGCCGCACCGCAGTACGCGAAGCGGTAAAGATGTTAGCCGCCAAAGGCATGTTGCTACCGCGCCCGCGCATCGGCACCCGCGTGATGCCGCAGAGCCAATGGAATTTCCTCGATCAGGATTTACTGACCTGGTGGATGACGCGGGAAAACTTCGATCAGGTGATGCAACACTTCCTTATCTTGCGCACCTCGCTGGAGCCACAGGCCTGCGCGTTGGCGGCAGACCACGCCAGCCCGCAGCAAACCAAGCTGCTGGCGGAACTGATGGCGGAAATGCGCGCGCTGCATACCCAGTTTGACCGCGAGCGCTGGATCCAGGTCGATACCCAATTCCACCAGCTCATCTATGAGGCCAGCGGCAACCCGTTCCTGACCTCGTTCGCCAACCTGTTCAGTTCGGTGTACCAAAGCTACTTCCGCGCCATCACCGGCAATGAAGTCATTAAGCTGCGCCATCATCAGGCTATCGTCGATGCGATACTCGCCGGGGACAGCGCCGGCGCGCTCGTCGCCTGCCAGGTGCTGCTGAAAGAGAAAGACTAGACACGCTCCCCGCTTATATATAGAAGAAAGAGACGAGGGACAGACGACCATTTAACCAGGACCGACCATGACCCAATCCGCGCGCAGTATGGCAGGGCTACCGTGGATCGCCGCAATGGCGTTCTTTATGCAGGCGCTGGACGCCACCATCCTCAACACGGCGCTACCGGCGATCGCCCAAAGCCTGGGGCGATCGCCGCTGGCGATGCAATCGGCCGTCATCAGCTACACGCTGACGGTGGCAATGCTGATCCCGGTCAGCGGCTGGCTGGCGGACCGCTTCGGCACCCGGCGCGTGTTCATCTTCGCCGTCACGCTATTCACCCTCGGCTCGCTGCTGTGCGCCCTCTCCCCCACGTTGAGCGCGCTGGTCGCCTCTCGCGTGCTGCAGGGCATCGGCGGCGCGATGATGATGCCGGTCGCGCGGTTGGCGCTGCTGCGCGCCTACCCGCGCAGCGAACTGCTGCCGGTGCTGAACTTCGTCACCATGCCCGGCCTGGTCGGGCCGATTCTGGGGCCGCTGCTGGGCGGGTGGCTGGTCACCTACGCCACCTGGCACTGGATTTTCCTGATCAATATCCCTATCGGCCTGCTCGGCATCTTCTATGCGCGCAAATACATGCCGGACTTCACTACGCCCAAACGCCGCTTCGATTTTCTTGGCTTCATGCTGTTCGGCCTGAGCCTGGTGCTGATCTCCACCGGGCTGGAGCTGTTTGGCGAGCGGGTACTGGCAAGCTACGTTTCGCTGGGTATTCTGCTCAGCGGCTTTGTGATGCTGTTCGGCTACATCGCGCACGCCCGCCGTCACCCTCAGCCGCTGATCGGTCTCGACCTGTTCAAAACCCGTACCTTCTCGGTCGGTATCGCTGGCAACGTCGCCTCCAGGCTGGGCACCGGCTGCGTGCCATTTTTAATGCCGCTCATGCTGCAGGTGGGATTCGGCTATACGGCGATCGTCGCCGGTTGCATGATGGCGCCAACCGCCATCGGCTCGCTGATGGCGAAATCCACCGTCACTCAGGTGCTGCGCTGGTTCGGCTACCGTAAAACGCTGGTCGGCATTACCGTTATCATCGGAGTGCTGATCGCCCAGTTCGCCCTGCAAAGCCCGGGCATGCCGCTGTGGCTAATGATCCTGCCGCTGTTCGTGCTGGGCATGGCGATGTCCACCCAGTTTACCGCCATGAACACCATCAGCCTGGCGGATTTGAACGACGCCAACGCCAGCGCCGGCAACAGCGTCCTGGCGGTCACCCAGCAGCTGTCCATCAGCTTCGGCGTGGCGATCAGCGCAGCGGTGCTGCGTTTTTACGAATCCCTGTCGTTAGGCACCATGATCGACCACTTCCATTACACCTTTATCACCATGGGGATCGTCACCGTGGCGTCGGCGCTGGTGTTTATGTTGCTGAGAAGGAAAGATGGCCGCAATTTGATCAGCGGCCAGGAAAGCAAGAAAGAAGCGAAGGTGGCGAGCTAACGGCGGCCCACCGAGGCGCGTTCCACCAGCTCGGGCGTCAGCACCAGCACCTGGGGCGCGCGCTCCGGGTTTTGCAGGCGGTTGATCAGCGCATCGATCGCCAGTTCGCCCAGCGAATCCTTCGGCTGATGAATGGTGCTCAGCGGCGGCGCCAGATAACGGGCCAACTCAATGTCATCGTAGCCCATCACCGCCATATCCTGCGGCACGGAAAGCCCGGCCTGATACAGCGCCTGATAAACGCCTACCGCCACCGCGTCGTTGCCAGCGAACACCGCATGCGGCGGCTCGTCCAGCGCCAGCAGTTGGCGCATGGCGTTTACCCCGCCCTCAAACTCAAAATCGCAATGCACTTCATACCCTGGCGAAACCGGCAATCCGGCGCGACGCATTGCGTTGCGATAGCCTTCCAGTCGGTGACGAGCGGTGGTTTTATCCTCCGGGCCAGCAATGCAGGCAATCTTGCGGTAGCCGCGGGCGATCAAATGATCGGTCGCCATCTCGCCGCCCAGCAGCGAGTTATCCTGAATAATGTCGTTGGCGCCCTCGAACGGCGCCCAGTCCATCATCACGATCGGCAATGACGGGTAGCGGCTCAGGGCATCTTGCGATGGCCGGTGGTTTTCGGTGCACATCAACAGCAAACCGTCGACGCGCTTTTGCAGCAGCGTCTCCATGCTGCGGTTCATGCGCGCGGCGTCTTCTTCGGTGTTGCACAGGATCAGGCTGTAGCCGCGTTCATAGCAGCTGCGCTCTACGCCGCGCACTACTTCGGCATAAAACGGGTTGTTGCTGGCGGTCACCAGCATGCCGATAGTGCGCGTCTGATTGAGCTTCAGGCTGCGCGCCAGCGCAGAAGGCGCATAGTTCAGCTGTTCCACGGCCGCCATGACCTTGTCGCGCACGCTGTCGCTGACAAAGCGATTGTTGTTGACCACATGCGAAACGGTAGAGGTTGAAACGCCCGCCAGGCGGGCGACATCTTTCATGGTGGCCAAAGGATCACCCCTGCTGCTGCAAGAAGGCGTCGATCTCTTCACGCCACGGCACCGAAGGCTGCGCGCCGGGGCGGGTCACGGCGATCGCCGCCGCCGCATGGGCGAAACGCACCGCGTCGGCCATGACCTTGCCTTCCAGCAGGGCGGTCACCAGCGCGCCGTTAAAGGTATCGCCGGCGGCGATGGTATCCACCGCTTGCACCTTGAAACCGGGCACCAATTTGCCGTTGCCGTTTTCGCTCAGCCACACGCCGCGGCTACCGAGGGTGATGATCACCGTCGCGATGCCCTTGTCGTGCAGCGCCTGCGCCGCACGCGCCGCATCGACGTCGTTGTCCACGGCGATGCCGGTCAGGCGCTGGGCTTCGGTTTCATTCGGGGTGATCATATCGATCATGCCCAGCAGCTCGTCAGGTAGCTCGCGCGCCGGAGCCGGGTTGAGGATCACCTGCGTGTGATGTTGCTTCGCCAGGCGGGCGGCGGCAATCACCGTCTCCAGCGGCGACTCCAGCTGCATCAGCAGGGCATCGGCGTCGATCACTTTTTGTTGGTAGCGCGCCAGGTAATCCGGCGTCACCGCGGCGTTGGCGCCGGCATCAATGCCGATCACGTTCTCGCCTTCGGCGTTGACGAAGATCAGCGCCACGCCGGTGGTGCTGTCGGCGATGGCTTCAATCGGCTGGGTATCAATGCGATCGCTCGCCAGCTGCCGGCGGACACGTTCGCCGATATCGTCGGCGCCCACGCAGGCGATAAAGGCGATCTTCGCCCCGCTGCGCCCGGCCGCCACCGCCTGATTCGCGCCCTTGCCGCCAAACGCCACCTTATACTGTTTCCCGATCACCGTTTCGCCCGGGTGAGGGAACTGTTCAATATTGAGGATATGGTCGGCATTGATGCTGCCAAGAACCACCAGCTTACCTGTTTCCATCGCATTGATTCCTGAATTGCGCGCCATCGTAAACGCCCCGTTCCGATGGCGCTGGTATGACTTACTGAGTGACCAGTTTCAAATCGACCGGGATGGTCGCCGGCACTTTTTCGCCTTTCAGCACTTTATCGGCGGTTTCCACGCCGATCACGCCGATCTGATCGGGACGCTGCGCCACCGTCGCCGCCAGCTTGCCGCCTTCGACCGCTTTCACGCCGTCAGCGGTGCCGTCGAAGCCTACCACGATCACGTCGGTTTTACCGGCGGTTTGCAGCGCGCGCAGCGCACCCAGTGCCATTTCATCGTTCTGGGCGAACACCGCCTGCACATCCGGGTGCGCGGTCAGCAGGTTCTGCATCACGTTCAGGCCCTTGGTGCGATCGAAATCGGCCGGCTGACTGGCCAACAGTTTGAATTTATTCTGATCCAGCGACTGCTTGAAGCCTTCACCGCGTTCACGCGCGGCAGAGGTGCCGGCGATGCCTTCCAGCTGAATCACCTTGGCATCGGCGCCCGCTTTCTTGGCGATGAAATCACCGGCCATTTTGCCGCCCACGCGGTTATCCGAAGCGATGTGGCTCACCACGTCACCCTTGCTCGCCACGCGGTCCAGCGTGATGACCGGGATCTTAGCCTGGTTGGCCATCTTGATGGCGTTACCCACCGCATCGGAGTCGGTCGGGTTGATCAACAGCAGCTTGGGCGCCCGCACCATCAGATCCTGCACGTTGGCCAGCTCTTTCGCCGGGTTGTTCTGGGAATCCAGCACCACCAGGTTGTAGCCCAGCTTGTTGGCCTCTTGCTGCGCCCCATCCTTCATCGAGACGAAGAACGGGTTGTTGAGGGTGGACACCACCAGCGCGATGGTGTCTTTGGCCATGGCATTGGCGCTCAGGGTGGCGCTCAGCGCGATGGCGGAAGCTAAGGTTGCCAGTTTTTTCATTTTCATCATCGTGATTCCTGTAGGGGGAGGTTACTTGTTGCTTTTGTTATCTACCAGAACCGCCAGCAGTATCACCACTGCCTTCACGATCATTTGGTAGTAGGAAGAAACACCCAATAAATTCAGGCCGTTGTTCAGGAAGCCGAGGATCAGCGCCCCGATCAGCGTGCCGACGATGCGCCCCTTGCCGCCGGCCAGGCTGGTGCCGCCCAGCACCACGGCGGCGATGGCGTCCAGCTCATAGCCGGTGCCGGCGGTCGGCTGCGCCGACGACAGGCGCGCCACTTCGATCACCCCGGCCAGCGCCGCCAGCAGGCCGCACAGCGAGTAGACGATAATCTTCACTTTATCGACGCTGATGCCGGACAGGCGGGTCGCTGCTTCGTTGCCGCCCAGGGCATAAATATAGCGGCCCAGGCGCGTATGGTGCAGCATATACCAGGCGGCGATGAACACGATCGCCATGATCCAGATCGGTGTAGGCACGCCCAGCGGGCGGCCGATACCGAACCAGCCGAAGGTGTCGGCCACGTCGGTGAAACCGGTATTGACCGGGCTACCGTTGGTGTACACCATGGTGACGCCGCGCAGCAGCAGCATCATCACCAGCGTGGCGATAAAGGCCTGCACTTTGCCTTTGGCGACGATCACCCCGGTGCAGGCGCCAATCGCGGCGCCCAGCGCCAATGCCGCCGCCACCGCCACCAGCGCGTTGACCTCAAAGCCGACGATCGACGCCGCCACCGCGCCGGTCAGGGCCAACAGCGATCCTACCGACAGATCGATGCCGGACGTGAGGATCACCAGCGTCATCCCCACCGCCATGATGGCGTTCACCGAAGTCTGCTGCAGAATATTGAACAGGTTGTTCAGGGTGAAGAAGTTCGGGCTCATGGAAGAGACCACGGCGATCAGCACCAGCAGCGCAATCAACGACTTCTGCTCTAACAGCCACTCTTTACTGAACCAGCGCTTGGCTGCGATAGTCTGGGAACTCATATCTGATTACTCCTGCTTTACGCCGTATTGCTTGCCGACGGCTGCCGCCATCAACGCTTCCTGGGTGGCCTGTTCAATCGGGAACTCGCCGCTGAGATGCCCTTCGTGCATCACCAGAATGCGATCGCTCATGCCCATCACCTCCGGCATTTCCGAAGACACCAGAATGATGCTCAGCCCTTCCTGCTTGAACTGGTTGATTAACTGATAGATCTCTTTTTTGGCCCCGACGTCGACACCGCGCGTCGGCTCATCGAGGATCAGCACTTTCGGCCGGGTCATCAAACCACGGGCGATCGCCACTTTTTGCTGGTTGCCGCCGGAAAGCAGGCCGATCGGCTGCTCCATCGACGGCGTTTTGATATTGAACAGGCGGATGAAATCCCCCACCGCCTGCCGCTCGTCGGCCTGTTTCAGGCTGCCGTCGGCGCGGCTGAAGTAGCGCAGCGCGGTCAGCGACATGTTTTCCTTCACCGACATGCCCAGCACCAGGCCGTCGCGCTTGCGGTCTTCCGAGATATAGACGATGCCGTTCGCCAACCCGTCCTGCGGCGAGTGGGTGACCACGTCGCGGCCGTCCAGGCTGACGGTGCCGGCCTTACGCGGCGCGGCGCCGTACAGGATCTTCATCAATTCAGTGCGCCCGGCGCCCATCAGCCCGGCCACGCCGAGGATCTCGCCGCGGTACAGCGTAAAGCTGACGTCTTCAACGCCGGGTCCGGAAAGGTGGCTGACGTCCAGCCGCTTTTCCCCGCGCGGCAAATCAAGGCGCGGGTATTGTTCTTCCAGCTTGCGGCCGACCATCATCTCTATCAGCGAATCTTCCTGCAGCTCGCTCACCGGCCGCTCAGCGATGAACTGCCCGTCGCGGAACACGGTCACGTCGTCGCAGATTTCAAAAATCTCTTTCAGGCGGTGCGAGATATAAACGATGCCGCGCCCTTCGGCCTTCAGCTCGTTGATCACCTTGAACAGCGAGGCGGTTTCGGTGTCGGTCAGCGCATCGGTCGGTTCGTCCATGATGATCACTTTCGATTCGAAGCTCAGTACCTTGGCGATCTCCACCATCTGCTGATCGCCGATCGACAGCTCCCCCACCAGCCGGTGGCTGCTGTAGCGCAGGTTGAGGCGCGCCAACAAGCGATCGGCCTCGGCGTACATGCGCTTCCAGTCAATGCGGCCGAAACGGTTGACGAACTCGCGGCCGAGGAAGATGTTTTCCGCAATCGTCAGCTGCGGGATCAGGTTCAGCTCCTGATGAATAATGCCGATGCCCGCTTCCTGCGAATCTTTAGGCCCGTTGAATACCACCTCTTTACCGAGAAAATACTGACTGCCGGCGTCTTTCTGGTAGATGCCGGTCAGCACTTTCATCATGGTGGACTTCCCGGCGCCGTTTTCCCCCACCAGCGCCATCACCTTGCCGGGATAGACGCTGAGGGCGGCGCCGGAAAGCGCCTTCACGCCGGGAAAGGCTTTATCAATCCCTTTCAGTTGCAGTAAAGGTTGCATACGCGCCTCAGAAAGTTACGCCGCCGCACAGGATCACGTTCGCGTAAGGCGAACACTCTCCGCTGCGGATCACCGCCCGGCTGTGCTCGGTTTGCGCTTTAAACGCCTGATGGCTGATATAGCGCACGCTGATGGTATTGCCCTGGCGTTGGCCCAGTGCGGTCAGTTCAGCCAACAATGCCTCGTGGAGCGACGGATTTTGTTTCACGATCTCTTCCGCCAGGATGGCGTTTTCTACCTGCATCTCTTGCGTGACCGCCGCGAACACCTGCATGAAGGTCGGCACGCCCTGCGTCAGCGCTAGATCGATGCGCTGCGTCGCCGCCGGTATCGGCAGGCCCGCATCGCACAAGGTGAGCTGATCGGTGTGCCCCAGCCGGGCAATCACGGCAGACACGTCGGAATTCAGTAATACGCCTTTTTTCATCTTCTCACTCCGCTAGCGAAACGTTTCGCTCTCTGGAGGAGTTTAAAAAAACGGCAGGGGAAGGCAACCGGGACAATGCAGAAGTGTGATCGCTATCGAAACGTTTCGTTCGCGCGCGGAAAAAGCGCAAACAAAAGGGGCTCAGCCATGCTGAACCCCTGTCAGGTGGGTTAGATCTCGACCTGCGTGCCGAGCTCGATGACCCGGTTCGGCGGGATCTCAAACTGATCCGGCGCGCGCAGCGCGTTGCGGCTCAGAGCGACGAACAGCTTGCCGCGCAGGTAGAGGTACCATGGCCGCTTGGTGAGGATCAGCGATTCATGGGACATGAAGAACGACGTCTCCGACATGCGGCACGGCAACCCTTCCAGCCCGCAGCGGTGGAACACTTCCTCCACGTTCGGCGTTTCGCGCCAGCCGTAGCTGGCCACCACCCGCCAGAAGGTCGGCGACAGCTGCTCGATGGTCACCCGGCGCACGTTGTGCACGTAAGGCGCATCCTCGGTGCGCAGCGTCAGCAGCACCACGCGCTCATGCAGCACCTTATTGTGTTTCAGGTTATGCAACAGCGCAAAAGGAATGACATTGGTGGCGCGCGACAAGAAGACCGCGGTGCCCGGCACCCGTACCGGCGGCGATTTCTCCAGCGAGGCGATCATCGCCTCCAGCGAGTTGCCGTGCTCATGCAGACGGCGCAACAGGCGGAAGCGCTCGCTCTTCCAGGTAGTCATAATGATGAACATCACCAGCGCCAAGGTCAGCGGCAACCAACCGCCAGAGAACAGCTTCAGGGCGTTGGCGGAGAACATCGGCACGTCGATGATCAGCAATATGGTCACGATGCCGATCGCCAGGAAGCGGTTCCAGTGCCAGTTATTAATCGCCACCGAAGTGACCAGAATGCTGGTCAGCACCATGGTGCCGGTGACGGCGATGCCATAAGCCGCCGCCAGGTTGCTGGAGTGCTCGAACCCGATGATCACCAGCACCACCGAGATGTACAGCGTCCAGTTGATCACCGGAATGTAGATCTGGCCAGATTCCATTTCCGAGGTGTGAATGATGCGCATCGGCGACAAATACCCCAGGCGCACCGCCTGGCGGGTCAGCGAGAAGACGCCGGAAATCACCGCCTGCGAAGCGATAACCGTCGCCAGAGTCGCCAAAATCAGCAGCGGGATCAGCGCCCAGTCGGGCGCCAGCAGGAAGAACGGGTTTTTGATCGCCTCAGGGTTTTTCAGCAGCAGCGCCCCCTGGCCGAAGTAATTGAGCACCAGCGAAGGCAGCACCACGGTGAACCAGGCCAGGCGGATCGGGAACTTGCCGAAGTGCCCCATATCGGCATACAGCGCCTCGACGCCGGTGATGGACAGCACCACCGCCCCCAGCGCGAAGAACGACACCTTCTTATATTCCATAAAGAAGTTGAGCGCCCATTTGGGATTCAGCGCCTGCAGCACTTCCGGGTTCGAAATGATGCTGCGCGCGCCCAGCACCGCCAACACGATGAACCACAGCAGCATTACCGGGGCGAACAGCTTGCCGACGCTGCCGGTGCCGTGTTTTTGGATAACGAACAGCAGGGTCAGCACCAGAATCGAGAGCGGGACGATATAGGCGTCGAGCGCAGGCGCGGCGATTTCCAACCCCTCTATCGCCGACATCACCGAGATCGCCGGGGTGATCACCACCTCGCCATAGAAGAAGCTGCCGCCGATCAGGCCCAGTATCACCAGCACTGCGGTGGTGCGCGCCGAGGTATTTCGCCCGGCCAGCGACATCAGCGTCAAAATGCCGCCTTCGCCGGCGTTGTCCGCCCGCATCACGTAGGTAAGATATTTGAGGGAAACGATCACGATCAGCATCCAGAAAATCAGCGACAGGAAGCCGAAAACCACGTCTGGACGAACATCGAAGCCGTAATGGCCGGAGAAACACTCTCTCAACGTATAGAGAGGACTGGTGCCGATATCACCGTAGACCACGCCGATGGCAGCCAGGGTTACCGCCGATAGGGACTGCTTATGCTCTGCGCTCATAATTCGTTTCTTTATCAGAACATCCGTTAGCGATGCATCCGCATCAGGCAAAATACGGGCTCAAAGATCCGTCACGCCCACCAGAAAGCCGCACAGTATGCACCATTTATACGGCTTGCCTACCCTTATATCAGAGCCGAAAAATAAACAAAATGTGAACCGGATATCCGACTCAACTGAGAAAAATTTTACTAATCAATAAGCTATACCATTAAAAATAATGGTGGTTTATCATCGAATTATCGACCAAGATTGGCTAACTCTCGGACAATACGACGATTATATGACGCCATCATCCCTTCTGGCAGAACGAATTTCCCGCCTCAGCAGCGCGCTGGAGAGCGGCCTCTATGAGCGGCAAGAGGCAATCCGCCTGTGCCTGCTGGCGGCGCTGAGCGGCGAAAGCGTATTCTTGCTCGGCCCGCCCGGCATCGCCAAGAGCCTGATCGCGCGCCGGCTGAAGTTTGCCTTCCGCAACGCCCGCTCCTTTGAATACCTGATGACGCGCTTTTCCACGCCGGAAGAGGTCTTCGGCCCGCTCTCGATTCAGGCGCTGAAAGACGAAGGGCGCTATCAGCGTCTGACCGCCGGCTATCTGCCGGAAGCGGAGATCGTGTTTCTGGACGAGATCTGGAAGGCCGGCCCGGCGATCCTCAACACCCTGCTGACGGCGATCAACGAACGGCGCTTTCGCAACGGCAACAGCGAAGAACCGATCCCGCTGCGCCTGCTGGTCACCGCCTCCAACGAACTGCCCGAAGCGGACAACAGCCTCGAAGCCTTATATGACCGCATGCTTATCCGCCTGTGGCTGGACAAGGTGCAGGATAAACAGAATTTCCGCTCGCTGCTGGTCAACCGCCAGAGCGAAAGCCAAAACCCGGTGCCGGCGGCGCTGAGCATCAGCGACGAAGAGTTTCTGCAGTGGCAGCCGCAGATCGACAAGGTGGCGCTGCCGGAAGCCTGCTTTGAGCTGATTTTCCAGCTGCGTCAGCGGCTGGACGCGCTGGAGCAGGCGCCATACGTCTCCGATCGGCGCTGGAAAAAAGCCCTGCGTCTGCTGCAGGCCTGCGCCTTCTTCAGCGGGCGCGATGCCATCGCCCCGCTCGACCTGATGCTATTGAAAGACTGCCTGTGGCACGATCTCACCTCGCTGAAGCTGCTGCAACAGCAGATCGATCAGCTGCTGACCGAGTCGGCCTATCAGCAGCAGTCGATGCTGATCCAGTTGCAACAGATCCATACCCGCTGGCTGCAGGACCAGCAGCAGCAAAGCGATCGGCAGGCCATCAGCCTGGTGAAAAAGGGCGGCATGTTCAGCCGCAAACCGCAATATGCGCCGGCCACGCCGTTCGCCGGCGGCACCCTCACCCTGCTGCTGCAAAAACCGCTGCAGCTGCATGACATTCAGGTCAACCATCTGAGCATTGAGAGCAGCGTGCTGGATAACTGGCTGCAAAAAGGCGGCGACGTGCGCGCCAAGCTGAACGGCATTGGCTTCGCGCAGCCGATCGATTTGGACGTCGATGACCAACTGCACCTGACGGTGCTGGACGTCAGCCGCCAGCCTTCGCTGCTGGCGCTGCCGGGCAAACAGGCCACCGCCACGCCGCAGGCGCTGCTGGATGAAATGGACGCGTTGGCCCAGCGCCTGGCGGAGCAGCGCCGCGCCTTCAGCCAACATCAGCCCTGTCTGTTCACGCCTGCCGCTGGCCTGGCCAAGATCGAAGCCAGTCTGCTGCAAGTGGCGGAACAGGTTAAACAGCAACAGCAGCAAATGCGCGGCCAGTAACCATGCTCAGTCTGGAGACGCTCGATCTGCTTCTGGCGATCACCGAAGGCGAGATGATCGAGGAGATGATCGTCGGCATGCTGGCGGCGCCGCAGCTGTCGGTGTTCTTTAAAAAGTTTCCGGCCCTTCGCCGGGCGCTGGATCGCGATCTGCCACGCTGGAAACTGCAGCTCAAGGAGCGTCTGCAGGAGGCTATGGTGCCGCCGGCGCTGGCGCAGGAGTTTTACCGCTACCAGCAGTGCCAGCTGGAGAACAACACCCAGTTCTATCACAACCTCAATGACACGATGGAGCTTCTGCGTCAGCTGGTCTCGCCGTTTTATGAACAGGCACGCGCGCTGGTGGACGCCGCCGATCTGCCCAATCACCCGCTGGACGACAGCTTCCAAACCCTGTTCTTGCAGCGCTGGCGCATCAGCCTGACGCTGCAGGCCACTATGCTGCACCACCAGTTGCTGGAACAAGAGCGCGAGCAGCTGATGGCGGAACTGCAGGAGCGCCTGGCGCTGAGCGGCGCGCTGGAGCCGCTGCTGTCGGAAAACGACACCGCCGCCGGCAGGCTGTGGGACATGAGCAAAGGCCAGCTGCAGCGCGGCGATTACCAGCGGCTGGTGGAGTATGGCAACTTTTTGCAGCAGCAGCCGGAGCTGAAAAAGCTGGCGCAGCAGCTGGGCCGCAGCTATCAGGCCAAGGCGGTGCAGCAACAGGACGCGCAGCCGGAGCCGTTCAGGGTCATGGTGCAGGTGCCGGCCACGCTGCCGGAAGAAGTGAGCGGCATTCATCAGAGCGACGACATCCTGCGTCTGCTGCCGCCGGAGCTGGCGACGCTGGGGATTGAAGAGCTGGAATTCGAGTTTTATCGCCGTCTGTTGGAAAAGCGACTGCTGAGCTACCGTCTGCAGGGCGACGTCTGGCAGGAACAGATCCTGATCCGTCAGGTCACCCACCAGCAGCAGGATCAGCAGCCGCGCGGGCCGTTTATCGTCTGCGTGGACACCTCAGGATCGATGGGCGGCTTCAACGAACAGTGCGCCAAGGCGTTCTGTCTGGCGCTGCTGCGCATTGCGCTGGCGGACAACCGCCGCTGCTACATCATGCTGTTCGCCAACCAGATCGTGCATTACGAGCTCACCACCGCCAGCGGCATCGAGCAGGCCGTGCGTTTTCTCGGTCAGCAGTTTCGCGGCGGCACCGATCTGGCGGCCTGCTTGAACGCCACCGTCACCAAAATGGCGGAGAGCGGCTGGTTCGACGCCGATGCGGTGATCATTTCCGATTTTATCGCCCAGCGGTTGCCGGAGGAGGTAATAAAGAAGGTGAAACAACAGCAGCAAAGCCACCAGCAGCGTTTCCATGCGGTGGCGATGTCCGCCTACGGCAAACCCGGCATCATGCGCATCTTCGATCATATCTGGCGCTTCGATACCGGGCTGAAAAGCCGTTTGATGCGCCGCTGGCGGCGCTAGGCGGTTAGAGCAGGCCTTCGACCGCCCCGCGCACTTCCGGCGACCACACGCCGCACTGCACCTGGCCGATATGCGACAGCTGCAACAGCAGCATCACCAAACGCGACTGACCGATGCCGCCGCCGATGGTCTGCGGCATATCGCCGCGCAACAGCGACTGGTGCCATTCCAGCTTCATGCGTTCTTCATCGCCGGTCAGCGCCAGCTGATGTTTCAGCGCCGTGGCGTCGACGCGGATGCCCATGGAAGACAGCTCGAAAGCGTCCTGCAGCACCGGGTTCCACACCACGATATCGCCGTTCAGGCCCGCCAGTCCATCCGTCGCCGGCGTGGTCCAGTCATCATAATCCGGCGCCCGCACATCGTGCGATTTGCCGTGCGACAGCTTGCCACCGATGCCGATCAGGAACACCGCGCCCAATTCTTTGGCGATCGCCCGCTCACGCCCTTTGGCGTCCAGATCCGGATAGCGCTGCAGCAGGGTTTCGCTGTGTACGAAGTGGATCTGTTCCGGCAGGAACGGGGTCAGGCCATGCTCACGGCTGACTTCCGCTTCCGTCGCCTTGATCGCGGCGTAAATGCTGCGCACGGTGCTTTTCAGGTAGTCCAGGCTGCGCTCACCGTCGCCCATCACCCGCTCCCAGTCCCACTGATCGACGTACACCGAGTGGATTGGCGTCAGGCGGTCCTCATCCGGGCGCAGCGCCTTCATATGGGTATACAGGCCCTCGCCGGCGCCGAAATCGTAGCTGCCCAGGGTTTTGCGTTTCCATTTCGCCAGTGAATGCACCACTTCGAAGGTGGCGTCAGGCAGAGTTTTGACCTTAACCTGCACCGCTTTCTCGCTGCCGGAGAGGTTATCCTGCGTGCCGTCGCCCAAACGGCTGAGGATCGGCGCTTGCACTTCGATCAGGCCGAGCTGTTGCTCCAGCTGGCGGGAGAAGAAGGATTTGACCTGGCTGATTTGTTGTTGTTTTTGGATAAACTGTTTTTTCATTGCCGTATCTCTTGTAAACCTGTCTCTGTTGACATCGATTAAGCAACAAAATGACACGTCAATTCAATATCCATTAATCAATATTGCCTTTTCACTTTTAATCGTTCATTTTTACCCGGACAGAATTCAACAATCGTTAATTAATGGGGGATTAAATGGCGGAAATTTATCAGATCGATAATCTCGATCGCGGCATCCTCAACGCCCTGATGGACAATGCGCGCACACCGTACGCCGAACTGGCGAAAAACTTCGCCGTCAGCCCCGGCACCATTCATGTGCGGGTGGAGAAGATGAAACAGGCCGGGATCATCACCGGCGCGCGCATCGACGTCAGCCCCAAACAACTGGGCTACGACGTGTGCTGCTTTATCGGCATCATATTAAAGAGCGCCAAGGACTACCCTTCGGCCCTGAAGAAGCTGGAAAGCCTGGAAGAAGTGGTAGAAGCCTATTACACCACCGGCCACTACAGCGTCTTTATTAAGGTAATGTGCCGATCGATCGACGCGTTGCAACAGGTACTTATCAACAAGATCCAGACCATCGACGAGATCCAGTCTACCGAAACGCTGATCTCGCTGCAGAACCCCATTATGCGCACCATCGTGCCGTAACCCGCCAAATTGCATACCCACATTATCCACAGGTAGATCCCAGCCGATTCACAGCGTACAATGCAGCCACTTTGAGTGAGAAGGTTGGGATCGTTGGTTCATGGCAGACATTACTCTGATCAGTGGCAGTACGCTTGGCAGCGCCGAATACGTGGCTGAACATTTGGCTGAAAAGCTGGAAGACGCGGGTTTCTCTACCGAGATGCTGCACGGCCCTGAACTGGATGAACTGCCGTTGACCGGCCGCTGGCTGGTGGTCTCTTCCACGCACGGCGCCGGCGAACTGCCGGATAACCTTCAGCCGCTGTTGGAACAGATCGCAGAGCAGCAGCCGGATCTTTCCGAGGTGCAGTTCGGCGCCGTCGGTTTGGGCAGTTCGGAATACGACACCTTCTGCGGCGCGATCAAACAGATCGACGATCTGTTGATCGCCAGAGGCGCTAAAAGGATCGGCGATCGTCTCGAGATCGACGTGACCGAGCATGAAATTCCCGAGGATCCGGCCGAGGAATGGGTAAAAACCTGGATTAATTTACTCTAATTCGTCTAAAGATCGCGCGAACGATTGTGGATAACTAAGCTTAAAAGCAGGGTAAAAGCCGTAGTTATCCCAATAACAACCGTAGTGCGCTTTTTGTCCTGTGCATAACAAGCCTTTTAGATCCCAGCTTATCTGCGTCGGGATCACCGATCATTCACAGCAAACGATCCTCCTTAATCCGCTGATCTTCATCGTGAATAGTCACTTATCCACAGAGGATCGCGATCCTAATAAGAGATCTAATAAAGAGATCTTTAAATAAAAAAGATCTTCTTTTAATTACCGACGATCCTGACCACTTGGTCGATCGTCTAAACTTGAGTAGAATCCCCGACCCCAGGGCAAATACGATCGTTCGCAATACGGCGAGGTGCAGTTCCATGTTTTATCCAGATCAATTTGACGTCATCATCATCGGTGGTGGCCATGCAGGTACCGAGGCCGCCATGGCCGCGGCACGCATGGGACGTCAGACTTTATTATTGACACACAATATCGATACGCTGGGACAGATGTCCTGTAACCCGGCGATTGGCGGTATTGGTAAAGGGCATCTGGTTAAGGAAATTGATGCACTCGGCGGCCTGATGGCGACGGCGATCGACCACGCCGGCATCCAGTTTAGGATACTAAACGCCAGCAAAGGCCCAGCCGTTCGTGCCACACGCGCTCAGGCGGATCGCGTACTGTATCGCCAGGCGATCCGTACCGCGTTGGAGAACCAGCCCAACCTGATGATCTTCCAACAACCTGTTGAGGATCTGATCGTCGAAAACGATCGCGTAGTCGGCGCCGTCACCCAAATGGGCCTGAAATTCCGCGCCAAGGCGGTGGTATTGACCGTAGGCACCTTCCTGGATGGCAAGATCCATATCGGTCTGGAAAACTACAGCGGCGGCCGCGCCGGGGATCCACCTTCGATCTCGCTGTCGCAACGTTTGCGAGAACTGCCGCTGCGCGTTAACCGCTTGAAAACCGGTACGCCACCGCGCATCGACGCCCGCACTATCGATTTCAGCGTACTGGCGCCGCAACACGGCGATACGCCGGTACCGGTATTTTCGTTCCTGGGCGATGCCAGCCAACACCCGGAACAAATGGCGTGCTACATCACCCACACCAATGAAAAAACCCATGACGTGATCCGCAATAACCTCGATCGCAGCCCGATGTATGCCGGGATCATCGAAGGGATCGGCCCACGTTACTGCCCGTCGATCGAAGACAAGGTCATGCGCTTTGCCGATCGCAATGCGCACCAGATCTTCCTCGAGCCGGAAGGCCTGACCAGCAACGAGATTTACCCTAACGGGATTTCCACCAGCCTGCCGTTCGACGTGCAGATGCAGATCGTCCGTTCGATGGAAGGAATGCAAAACGCGCGTATTATTCGCCCTGGTTATGCTATCGAGTACGATTTCTTCGATCCACGCGATCTGAAGCCGACGCTGGAAAGCAAATTCATTCAGGGGCTGTTCTTCGCCGGTCAGATCAACGGCACCACCGGGTATGAAGAAGCCGCTGCGCAGGGCCTGCTGGCCGGTTTAAACGCCGGGCGCTTCGCCGACGAACAAGAAGGCTGGGCGCCACGTCGCGATCAGGCTTACCTGGGCGTGCTGGTGGACGATCTCAGCACCCTCGGCACCAAAGAGCCGTACCGCATGTTTACCTCACGCGCCGAGTATCGTCTGATGCTGCGCGAAGACAACGCCGATCTCCGCCTGACGGAAAAAGGCCGTGAACTGGGCCTGGTGGACGACGTGCGTTGGGCACGTTACAGCGAGAAGTTGGAGCGAATCGAACGCGAACGCCAGCGCCTGCGCGACATCTGGATGCACCCGCACGCCGAGAACGTCGAACAGGTCAATGCGCTGCTGAAAGCGCCGCTGTCGCGTGAAGCGAACGGCGAAGAGCTGCTGCGCCGTCCGGAGATGGATTACGCGCAGTTAACCGGCACCGACGCCTTCGCGCCGCCGCTGGGCGACGTACAAGCGGCTGAACAGGTCGAGATCCAGGTCAAATACGAGGGCTACATCGCTCGTCAGCAGGAAGAGATCGAAAAACAGCAGCGCAACGAGAATACCTTGCTGCCGTTGGATCTCGACTACCGTCAGGTTTCGGGACTGTCGAACGAGGTGATCGCCAAGTTGAACGATCACAAACCGAACTCCATCGGCCAGGCTTCGCGCATCTCCGGCATTACGCCGGCGGCGATCTCGATTTTGCTGATCTGGCTGAAAAAGCAGGGACTGCTGCGCCGCAGCGCATAAATCTTGCATCCAGGCGGCCGTTTGTTCATCCCGTAGCCAAACGGCCGCTGACATCACTTGCGCCCTGAATTATCATAGTCGCCTCATTGCGCCAGCTAACCATCCGCTGGTCGTTCAGCGCCTGCCAGAGGATCCGTTGTGCAAAAAAAATTAGACTCGCTGCTTGCGGCAGCTGGCATTGAGCTGCCCGATCAGCAGAAACAGCAGCTGCTGGGCTATGTCGGCATGCTGGATAAGTGGAACAAGGCTTATAACCTCACGTCGGTGCGCGATCCGCAGCAAATGCTGGTGCGCCACATTCTCGACAGCATCGTGGTCAACCCGCATCTGCAAGGCTCGCGTTTCATCGATGTCGGCACCGGCCCCGGTTTACCGGGCATTCCGCTGGCGATCGTGCGCCCGGACGCGCATTTCACGCTGCTCGACAGCCTGGGCAAGCGCGTGCGTTTCCTGCGCCAGGTGCAGCATGAGCTGGGTCTGAACAATATCGAGCCGGTGCAGAGCCGCGTCGAAGCGTTCCCCGCCGAGCCGCCGTTCGACGGCGTGATAAGCCGGGCGTTCGCTTCGTTGCAGGATATGCTGTCCTGGTGTCATCACCTGCCGGCGAAAGGGCAGGGGCGTTTTTACGCGTTGAAAGGCGTGCGCCCGGATGAAGAACTGGCGCACTTGCCGGAAGGCGTCAGCCTGGAATCCATCGTGCGGCTTCAGGTGCCTGAATTGGAAGGTGAACGCCATCTGGTGGTGCTTAAGGCAAACTGAGTTTGTTTTTGATCAAACAAGCGTGAATTAAAGGTAGTACTAAGCGTAAAGATAAGCAGGCTAATTAATTGGTCGCTTTTTTTAGTTAATTTACTTTCTATTAACACAAAAAACGCGGCTAATTAGCGACAATAGAGTAATTGCATTTGGAAATAGTCACGTTAGCAATCATGTGCGAAAGATTGGCCTTTGCTGCTAATGTTAATTGGCTGTTGGAATATTGCCTCGCTGCTTGTCAATAAAAGGTTTTCGTCGGGTATACGGATTGTTTTTGAACAGTTAACTGATAATGTTTTGATTTATATAATCTTTTGATCGCTCAAATTGCTAAAGACGGTTTGGTTGACCATCGGCTATAAATCAGGAAGGGGTATTACTGTGATCGGCTTCGCGTTTCTAAACGCAACGCTGGAATAATCAGACAATTAAATGCGTCCTATTATTCCGACCGTTTTCTTGTGAAAATAGGCTGGAATAGGGAAATTTAAATAATTGTTCACCTTTTCGCTACTTATCGATTGAATTCGTTGGTATGCCCCGTATAATTTGCTCGTTTTTTGCTGCTTGACTCAGGACAGCAAAAACAGTTGTATACGTCACTCAGCATACCCCCTCAGGGGTACGGAGAGAACAAACGTCATGTCTGTGTCCCTTTACAGCGGGAAAGTCGCACGCAAACTGCTGTTTTTGCAGTTAATGACTTTTGTTCTGATCAGCGTTGCTTTCTGGCTGAAAAGCCCGGAATGGAGCGCTTCGGCGCTGGCAGGCGGTCTCGCCGCCTGGTTGCCGAGTGCAATGTTTATGCTGTTTGCCTTGCGCCATCAGGCGCAAACGCCGGCGCCCGGTAGGGTTGCCTGGTCGTTCGCCATCGGCGAGGGGCTAAAGGTCGTGATCACCATCGTTTTGCTGATCGTGGCGCTGGGGGTGTTCAAGGCGGAGTTTATACCGCTTGGCCTGACCTATTTAGCGGTGTTAGTGGTGCAGATAGTGGCACCGGCCGTGATTAACAGTTACCGAAATTAACTAAATAAAGGGTAGAGGCATCATGTCTGCAGAGGGATACAACAGTCCACAGGAGTATATCGGTCACCACCTGACGCAGCTTCAGGTCGGGACTGGGTTTTGGTCGATTAACCTCGACTCGATGTTTTTCTCCGTCGTCCTCGGGGTTTTGTTCCTGGTGATTTTCCGCAAAGTGGCTAAAAACGCCACCAGCGGCGTGCCGGGTAAACTGCAAACCGCCGTGGAGCTGGTGGTTGGTTTCGTCGACAGCAGCGTGCGCGACATGTACCACGGCAAGAGCAAGGTGATTGCGCCGTTGGCGCTGACCGTGTTCGTCTGGGTGTTCCTGATGAACCTGATGGACCTGATTCCGGTAGACTTCCTGCCGTTCATCGGGGCGCATCTCGGTCTGCCTGCGCTGCGCGTGGTGCCTACCGCTGACGTGAACGTCACGCTGTCTATGGCGCTGGGCGTGTTTATCCTGATTCTGTTCTATAGCATCAAAATGAAAGGCGTTGGCGGGTTCGTTAAAGAGTTGACCATGCAGCCGTTCAACCACCCTGTATTCATTCCTATCAACCTGATTCTTGAAGGTGTCAGCCTGCTGTCCAAACCTGTTTCACTGGGTCTGCGACTGTTCGGCAACATGTATGCGGGTGAGTTGATCTTCATCCTGATTGCCGGCCTGTTGCCGTGGTGGTCACAGTGGGTCCTGAGCTTGCCTTGGGCTATCTTCCACATCCTGATCATTACGCTTCAAGCCTTTATTTTCATGGTTCTGACGATCGTCTATCTGTCGATGGCGTCTGAAGAGCACTGATTTTCTTAAAACACTTGCACTTTTAAACTGAAACAAACTGGAGACTGTCATGGAAAACCTGAGTATGGATCTGCTGTACATGGCTGCCGCTGTGATGATGGGTTTAGCGGCAATCGGTGCTGCGATCGGTATCGGCATCCTGGGTGGTAAATTCTTGGAAGGCGCTGCTCGTCAGCCTGACCTGATTCCTCTGCTGCGTACACAGTTCTTTATCGTTATGGGTCTGGTCGACGCCATCCCGATGATCGCTGTAGGTCTGGGTCTGTACGTGATGTTCGCCGTCGCGTAAGTAGAGTAACCCTCTACGACGTAACCAAACTATTAACTTTTAAAGAGGCATTGTGCTGTGAATCTTAACGCAACAATCCTCGGCCAGGCCATCGCGTTCGTTCTGTTTGTCTGGTTCTGCATGAAGTACGTATGGCCGCCGATCATGGCTGCCATCGAGAAACGTCAGAAAGAAATCGCTGACGGCCTCGCTTCTGCAGAGCGTGCCAAAAAAGATCTGGACTTAGCGCAAGCCAATGCGACCGACCAGCTGAAAACTGCTAAAGCAGAAGCTCAGGTGATCATCGAGCAAGCGAACAAACGCAAAGCTCAGATCATGGATGAAGCGAAAGCCGAAGCCGAGCAGGAACGTAACAAAATCGTGGCGCAGGCTCAGGCTGAGATCGAAGCCGAACGTAAGCGCGCTCGTGAAGAGTTGCGTAAGCAAGTCGCGATGCTGGCAATTGCCGGCGCCGAGAAGATCATCGAACGTTCCGTGGATGAAGCTGCTAACAGCGACATCGTTGATAAACTGGTCGCTGAACTGTAAGGAGGGAGGGGCTGATGTCTGAATTTGTAACTGTAGCTCGCCCCTACGCCAAAGCAGCTTTTGACTTTGCCGTTGAGCACCAAAGCGTAGAGCGCTGGCAGGAGATGCTGGCGTTTACGGCTGAAGTCACTCGCAATGAACAGATTTCTGAACTGCTGTCTGGCGCGGTTGCGCCAGAAACGCTGTCCAAGACGTTCATCGCGGTTTGTGGCGATCGGCTCGACGAACATGGCCAGAACTTTATCCGTGTAATGGCCGAAAATGGACGTTTACTGGTTCTTCCTGCCGTGCTGCAGCAGTTCATCGAACTGCGCGCCTCGCTGGAATCCACCGTCGAAGTCGAAGTGCTCTCTGCGAGCGCGCTGAGCGACGAACAGCAGGCGAAAATCGCCGCTGCGATGGAAAAACGTCTGTCACGCAAAGTTAAGCTGAATTGCAAAATTGACAAGTCTGTACTGGCCGGCATCGTTGTTCGCGCCGGCGATATGGTGATTGATGGCAGCGTTCGCGGTCGTCTTGAACGCCTGACAGACGTCTTGCAGTCTTAAGGGGACTGGAGCATGCAACTGAATTCCACCGAAATCAGCGAACTGATCAAGCAGCGCATTGCTCAGTTCAATGTAGTGAGCGAAGCTCACAATGAAGGTACTATCGTTTCCGTCAGCGACGGGATCATCCGCGTACACGGCCTGGCCGAAGTTATGCAGGGCGAAATGATCGCGCTGCCTGGCAACCGTTACGCAATCGCATTGAACCTGGAGCGCGACTCCGTCGGTGCCGTGGTCATGGGTCCGTACTCGGATCTGGCCGAAGGCATGAAGGTTAAATGTACTGGCCGTATCCTGGAAGTTCCAGTCGGTCGTGGTCTGCTGGGCCGCGTAGTTAACACCCTGGGCGCACCTATCGACGGCAAAGGCCCGATTGAAAACGACGGCTTCTCTCCGGTAGAAGCTATCGCGCCAGGCGTTATCGAGCGTCAGTCCGTTGATCAGCCGGTTCAAACTGGCTACAAATCCGTTGACGCCATGATTCCAATCGGCCGTGGCCAGCGTGAGCTGGTGATCGGTGACCGTCAGACCGGTAAAACCGCGCTGGCGATCGATGCGATCATCAACCAACGCGACTCCGGCATCAAATGCGTTTACGTGGCTATCGGCCAGAAAGCGTCCACCATCGCTAACGTGGTGCGCAAACTGGAAGAGCACGGCGCACTGGCCAACACCATTGTGGTTGTGGCGACCGCTTCCGAATCCGCTGCACTGCAATACCTGGCGCCATACGCCGGTTGCGCAATGGGCGAATACTTCCGTGACCGCGGTGAAGATGCGCTGATCGTGTACGATGACCTGTCCAAACAGGCCGTTGCTTACCGCCAGATTTCCCTGCTGCTTCGTCGTCCGCCAGGTCGTGAAGCTTACCCAGGCGACGTATTCTACCTGCACTCCCGCTTGCTGGAGCGTGCAGCGCGCGTTAACGCCGAATACGTTGAAGCCTTCACCAAAGGTGAAGTTAAAGGCCAAACCGGTTCACTGACCGCTCTGCCGATCATTGAAACCCAGGCGGGTGACGTTTCCGCGTTCGTTCCGACCAACGTAATCTCGATTACCGATGGTCAGATCTTCCTGGAATCCAACCTGTTCAACTCCGGTATTCGTCCGGCAGTTAACCCGGGTATCTCCGTATCCCGTGTTGGTGGCGCCGCGCAGACCAAGATCATGAAGAAACTGTCCGGTGGTATCCGTACCGCGCTGGCACAGTATCGTGAGCTGGCTGCGTTCTCCCAGTTCGCCTCCGATCTGGACGACGCGACCCGCAAACAGCTGAGCCACGGTCAGAAAGTGACCGAGCTGCTGAAACAGAAACAGTATGCGCCGATGTCGGTTGCACAACAGTCTCTGGTGCTGTTTGCCGCAGAACGCGGTTACCTGAACGACGTCGAAGTCGCCAAAGTGGTGAGCTTCGAAGCCGCGCTGGTCGCCTATGCGGACCGCGAGCACGCCGAACTGCTGAACCACATCAACCAAACTGGCAACTTCAATGATGAGATCGAGGGCAAGTTGAAAGACGTCCTCGAGACCTTCAAGAAAACCCAGTCCTGGTAACGCCGAACGGTCCTGCTGTTGAAAGACAGCAGGCCGTCTGGCACTGAGGAGAAGCAGAGATGGCCGGCGCAAAAGAGATACGTAGTAAGATCGCTAGCGTGCAAAACACGCAAAAGATCACTAAAGCGATGGAAATGGTCGCCGCCTCCAAAATGCGTAAATCGCAGGATCGCATGGCGGCCAGCCGTCCTTATGCAGAGACCATGCGCAAAGTGATTGGTCACCTTGCGTTAGGGAATCTGGAGTACAAGCACCCGTACCTGGATGAGCGTGACGTTAAGCGCGTCGGGTATCTGGTGGTGTCTACTGACCGTGGTCTCTGCGGCGGCTTGAACATCAACCTGTTCAAAAAGCTGCTGGCGGAGATGAAAGCCTGGTCCGAAAAAGGCGTCGAAACCGATTTGGCGCTGATTGGCTCTAAAGCGGCCTCTTTCTTTGGTTCCGTGGGCGGCAACGTGGTTGCCCAGGTGACCGGCATGGGGGACAAACCTTCCCTGTCGGATCTGATCGGGCCGGTGAAAGTGATGCTGCAGGCCTACGACGAAGGTCGTTTGGACAAGCTGTACATTGTCAGCAACAAATTTGTTAATACGATGTCCCAAGAGCCACAGGTGCTTCAGCTGCTGCCGTTACCGCCAGCCGATGACGAAGAGCTGAAGAAAACGCCTTGGGATTACCTGTATGAACCCGATCCAAAAGTGCTGCTTGATACCTTGCTGCGCCGCTATGTGGAGTCGCAGGTTTATCAGGGCGTCGTGGAAAACCTGGCCAGCGAGCAGGCCGCACGAATGGTCGCGATGAAAGCCGCAACCGATAACGGCGGTAGCCTGATCAAAGAGCTGCAGTTGGTATACAACAAGGCGCGTCAGGCCAGCATCACTCAGGAACTCACCGAGATCGTTTCGGGAGCCTCCGCGGTTTAAGCTAGGTTTACGAATTACGTAGAGGATTCAAGATGGCTACTGGAAAGATTATCCAGGTAATCGGCGCCGTGGTGGACGTCGAGTTCCCTCAGGATGCCGTACCAAAAGTGTACGATGCCCTTGAGGTAGAAAACGGCACCGAAAAACTGGTGTTGGAAGTTCAGCAACAGCTGGGCGGTGGCGTGGTTCGCTGTATCGCAATGGGGACCTCCGACGGTCTGCGTCGCGGTCTGAAAGTGAACAACCTGGACCACCCGATTGAAGTGCCGGTGGGTAAAGCTACCCTGGGCCGTATCATGAACGTATTGGGCCAACCGATCGACATGAAAGGCGACATCGGCGAAGAAGAGCGTTGGGCTATTCACCGCGCGGCGCCAAGCTACGAAGAGCTGTCCAGCTCCCAGGAACTGCTGGAAACCGGTATCAAGGTAATGGACCTGATTTGTCCGTTCGCCAAGGGCGGTAAAGTTGGTCTGTTCGGCGGTGCGGGCGTAGGTAAAACCGTAAACATGATGGAGCTGATCCGTAACATCGCGATCGAGCACTCCGGTTATTCCGTGTTTGCGGGCGTGGGCGAGCGTACTCGTGAGGGTAACGACTTCTACCACGAAATGACCGACTCCAACGTTCTGGACAAAGTATCCCTGGTTTACGGCCAGATGAACGAGCCACCAGGTAACCGTCTGCGCGTTGCGCTGACCGGTCTGACCATGGCGGAGAAATTCCGTGACGAAGGCCGTGACGTTCTGCTGTTCGTTGACAACATCTACCGTTACACCCTGGCCGGTACCGAAGTGTCCGCACTTCTGGGCCGTATGCCATCCGCGGTAGGTTATCAGCCAACGCTGGCGGAAGAGATGGGCGTTCTGCAAGAACGTATCACCTCGACCAAGACCGGTTCCATCACTTCCGTACAGGCCGTTTACGTTCCTGCGGATGACTTGACTGACCCGTCACCAGCCACCACCTTTGCGCACTTGGACGCAACCGTGGTACTGAGCCGTAACATCGCTTCTCTGGGTATCTACCCGGCCGTTGACCCGCTGGATTCTACCAGCCGTCAGCTGGATCCGCTGGTTGTTGGCCAGGAGCACTACGACGTAGCGCGTGGCGTGCAGTCCATTCTGCAACGCTACCAGGAACTGAAAGATATCATCGCGATCCTGGGTATGGACGAGCTGTCTGAAGAAGACAAACTGGTCGTATCCCGTGCGCGTAAGATCCAACGCTTCCTGTCTCAGCCGTTCTTCGTGGCAGAAGTCTTCACCGGTTCTCCGGGCAAGTTCGTATCGCTGAAAGACACCATCCGTGGTTTCAAAGGCATTATGGACGGCGACTATGACCACCTGCCGGAGCAGGCGTTCTACATGGTTGGCACCATTGAAGAAGCAGTGGAAAAAGCCAAGAAACTGTAACGCCTTGAGAGGAGGGTGATATGGCTATGACTTACCATCTGGATGTAGTCAGCGCGGAAAAACAGATGTTTTCCGGCCTGGTGCAGAAGATCCAGGTGACAGGCAGCGAAGGTGAACTGGGGATCTTCCCTGGCCATGCGCCGCTGCTGACTGCCATCAAGCCTGGCATGGTGCGTATTGTTAAGCAGCACGGTGAAGAAGAGTTCATCTACCTGTCCGGCGGCATCCTCGAGGTGCAGCCGAGCGTGGTTACCGTGCTGGCGGACACTGCTATCCGTGGTACTGACCTCGACGAAGCGAGAGCGTTGGAAGCTAAGCGTAAAGCTGAAGAACACATTCGCAGCTCTCATGGCGATGTCGACTATGCTCAGGCATCCGCTGAACTGGCGAAAGCGATCGCAAAACTGCGCGTTATCGAGCTCACCAGAAAAGCGATGTAATGTTTGGGTGCTCTGCACCCAACTTTAAGAAAGCGGCCTATAGGGTCGCTTTTTTTTTACTTTAAAATAAGCATTTCAGCCCGGCGGGCGGTGTGGTGTATAACCCCTGATATCGGGAAAGAAACGTCGCCGAACGCCGACAGTTTTTTCGTCCTGAAGCCGAATCGGCCATGATGGCGGCAGGCCAAGAGGCGCGCGGCCTGCGCCGGGTTCGTGATGAGAAATATGTAGTAATATCGTCGCTAAACGGTTTTACTTTCGTCTATCAAAATGGAGTTATCAGGTTGCTTATGTCGAACAGCGCAATGAGCGTGGTCATCCTCGCCGCGGGCAAGGGTACGCGCATGTATTCCGATCTTCCCAAAGTGTTGCATCCGTTGGCCGGTAAGCCGATGGTGCAGCACGTCATTGATGCCGCGATGAAACTGGGCGCGCAACATGTTCACCTGGTATACGGCCACGGCGGCGATTTATTGAAAAGCACGCTGACGGACGGCGCGCTGAACTGGGTGCTGCAGGCGGAGCAATTGGGCACCGGCCATGCAATGCAGCAGGCGGCGCCGCATTTTGCCGACGATGAAGACGTGCTGATGCTGTACGGTGACGTGCCTTTGATTTCCGTGGATACGCTGCAACGCCTGATTGCGGCCAAGCCGCAGGGCGGCATCGGTCTGCTGACGGTGAAACTGGACGATCCGAGCGGTTACGGCCGCATCGTGCGCGAGCAGGGCAACGTGGTGGGCATCGTTGAACACAAGGACGCCAGCGAGGCACAGCGTCAGATTAATGAGATCAATACCGGCATCCTGGTGGCGAACGGGCGCGATCTGAAGCGCTGGCTGGGGATGCTGAACAACGACAACGCACAGGGCGAGTTTTACATCACCGATATCATTGCGTTGGCCCATGCCGACGGCAAGAAAATCGAGGCTGTACACCCGTCGCGCCTGAGTGAAGTGGAAGGTGTGAACAACCGCCTGCAACTGGCGACCCTGGAACGCGTATTCCAGTCGGAACAGTCTGAAAAGCTGCTGTTGGCCGGCGTGATGCTGCTGGATCCGGCGCGTTTCGATTTGCGCGGGGAACTTGTTCACGGCCGCGACATCACTATTGATGCGAATGTGATTATCGAAGGTCACGTCAAGTTGGGCGATCGGGTGAAAATCGGCGCCGGCTGCGTGCTGAAAAACTGCGTGATCGGTAATGATTGCGAGATCAGTCCTTACAGCGTGCTGGAAGACAGCGTGCTGGAAGTCGGCTGCACCGTGGGGCCATTTGCCCGCCTGCGCCCAGGCGCGGAGCTGGCGGCAGGGGCCCACGTCGGCAACTTCGTGGAAATGAAAAAGGCGCGTCTGGGCAAAGGCTCCAAGGCCGGCCACCTCAGCTACCTGGGCGATGCCGAAATCGGCGATGACGTGAATATCGGCGCCGGCACCATCACCTGTAACTACGATGGCGCCAACAAGCACAAGACGCTGATCGGCGATGGGGTGTTCGTCGGTTCCGATACTCAGCTGGTGGCGCCGGTATCGGTCGGCAAAGGCTCCACCATCGCCGCAGGCACCACGGTGACGCGCGATATTGCCGAGAACGAATTGGTGCTGAGCCGCGTCAAGCAGGTGCACATTCAGGGCTGGCAACGTCCGGTGAAGAAGAAGTCATAGTGTGTTTTGCGTTGGGCTCTGTTCACGAGCCCAATACAAAACATAATAACCCCCACCATCTACAGGCTCGGGGGACGCACGGTAAAAACCGGCAAAAATCAGGTCAAGGGCATCGAAAGCGCCCATGAAGGGCGTTCATTAGGAATATAACTGATGTGTGGAATTGTAGGCGCAGTAGCGCAACGTGATATCGCAGAAATCCTGTTGGAAGGTTTACGTCGTCTTGAGTACCGCGGTTATGACTCCGCCGGTCTGGCGGTGGTCGATGAAAAAGGCAACGTCAGTCGCCTGCGTCGCGTAGGCAAGGTACAAAAACTGGCCGAAGCGGCGGAGCAAACCGATCTGCACGGCGGTACCGGCATCGCTCACACCCGCTGGGCAACGCACGGTGAACCGACCGAAGCGAACGCGCACCCGCATGTTTCCGACTACATTACCGTGGTGCATAACGGCATCATCGAAAACCACGAACCGCTGCGCGAGCTGCTGATCGAACGTGGTTACCGTTTCAGCTCCGAAACCGACACCGAAGTGATCGCGCACCTGGTGCACTGGGAACAGTTGCAGGGCGGTACGCTGCTGGAAGTGGTTCAGCGCGTGATCCCACAGCTGCGCGGCGCTTACGGCACCGTGGTGATGGACAGCCGCGATCCGAGCGTATTGGTCGCGGCGCGCTCCGGCAGCCCGCTGGTTATCGGCCGCGGCGTTGGGGAAAACTTCATCGCCTCCGATCAGCTGGCGCTGCTGCCGGTCACCCGCCGCTTCATCTTCCTGGAAGAAGGCGACGTGGTGGAAGTGACTCGCCGCACCGTCAACATCTTCGACAAGCAGGGCAACGCCATCGAGCGTCCTGAGATCGAATCCCAGGTGCAGTATGACGCCGGCGACAAGGGCGCTTACCGTCACTACATGCAAAAAGAGATCTACGAACAGCCGCTGGCGCTGAAAAACACCCTGGAAGGGCGTTTCAGCCATGGCCAAATCAACCTGAGCGAGCTGGGCCCGCACGCCGACGAGCTGCTGGCCAAGGTGCAACACGTGCAGATCATCGCCTGTGGGACTTCTTACCACTCCGGGATGGTGGCGCGCTACTGGTTTGAAGCGTTGGCCGGCGTGCCGTGCGACGTCGAGATCGCGTCCGAATTCCGTTACCGCAAATCGGCGGTGCGTCCGGGTAGCCTGATCATCACCCTGTCGCAGTCCGGCGAAACCGCCGACACGTTAGCGGCGCTGCGCCTGTCCAAAGAGCTGGGTTATCTTGGTTCGCTGGCCGTTTGTAACGTTGCGGGCTCTTCGCTGGTGCGTGAATCCGATCTGGCGTTGATGACCAAAGCGGGCACGGAAATCGGCGTAGCCTCGACCAAAGCCTTCACCACCCAGCTTACCGTGCTGTTGATGCTGGTGGCGCGCCTGGGCCGCCTGAAAGGCATGGCGGAAAGCGTGGAGCAGGAGATCGTGCACGGCCTGCAGGCGCTGCCGGCGCGTATCGAGCAGATGCTGTCGATGGATAAAGAGATCGAAGCGCTGGCGGAAGGCTTCTCCGACAAGCACCATGCGCTGTTCCTCGGCCGCGGCGATCAGTATCCGATCGCCATGGAAGGGGCGCTGAAGCTGAAAGAGATCTCCTATATTCACGCCGAAGCTTATGCGGCGGGCGAGTTGAAACACGGCCCGCTGGCGCTGATCGACGCCGATATGCCGGTGATCGTGGTGGCGCCAAACAACGAACTGCTGGAAAAGCTGAAGTCCAACATTGAAGAAGTACGCGCGCGCGGCGGCCAGCTGTACGTGTTCGCCGATCAGGACGCCGGCTTTGTCAGCAGCGAAGGCATGACCATCATTCCTCTGCCGCACGTCGAGGAAATCGTCGCGCCGATCTTCTACACCGTGCCGTTGCAGCTGCTGTCTTACCACGTGGCGCTGATCAAAGGCACCGACGTTGACCAGCCACGCAACCTGGCGAAGTCTGTCACCGTAGAGTAATTTGCCGCAGGTAAACTGCAAAAGCCGGCCTTCGCGCCGGCTTTTTTCATGAGCGGCCTTAAAGATGACAGCGCGACCGATTCGGCGATAAACGTTGTCATATTCAAGCGGATAGGCCGCGCCAAAACGGTTTTTTTATTGCTTGGCAAATGTGCTGTTTCACAACTAACTTTTTGATTTATAGATAAAACAATACCCATCAAACGCACTGTAATATAACTGTCATATTGCGTACATTTTTCTGTCACCAAACTGTCCTATTTTCCCTCCTGCAGCAATACTTACTCTGATTAAAACGACTCGAAGTCGATTTTAAGTATCCCATTAGGAGGGATTATGAAACTGATGCGTACCACCGTCGCCAGTATTGTGGCAGCGACCTTCTCCCTGACCGCCGTGTCCGCGTTCGCTGCTGCCAGCCTGACCGGTGCAGGTGCGACATTCCCCGCTCCGGTTTACGCTAAGTGGGCAGATTCTTATCAGAAAGAAACCGGCAACAAAGTTAACTATCAGGGCATCGGCTCCTCTGGCGGCGTGAAGCAAATCGTGGCCAACACCGTTGACTTTGGCGCTTCCGATGCTCCGCTGTCTGACGACAAACTGGCGGCCGATGGCCTGTTCCAGTTCCCGACCGTGATCGGCGGCGTGGTACTGGCGGTGAATATCCCGGGCATCAAATCCGGCGAACTGACGCTGGACGGTAAAACCCTGGGCGATATCTACCTGGGCAACGTCAAAAAGTGGAACGATCCGGCTATCACCAAGCTGAACCCTGGCGTGAAACTGCCTGACCAGAACATCGCCGTAGTGCGCCGCGCCGACGGTTCCGGCACCTCGTTCGTGTTTACCAGCTACCTGTCCAAGGCCAACGCGCAGTGGAAAGAGAAGATTGGCGCCGGTTCTACCGTTAACTGGCCGACCGGTCTGGGCGGCAAAGGCAACGACGGCATCGCCGCCTTCGTTCAGCGTCTGCCTGGCTCTATCGGCTACGTAGAATACGCTTACGCCAAACAGAATAACCTGGCTTACACCAAGCTGGTATCCGCCGACGGCAAACCGGTTAGCCCGACCGAAGAGAGCTTCAGCAACGCGGCCAAAGGCGTGGATTGGAGCAAGACCTTCGCTCAGGATCTGACTGACCAGAAAGGCGACAACGTGTGGCCAATCACCTCCACCACCTTCATTTTGGTGCACAAAGAGCAGAAAAACCCTGCTCAGGGTGCCGAAGTGCTGAAGTTCTTCGACTGGGCTTATAAAACCGGCGCCAAGCAGGCGAACGAGCTGGATTACGCCACCCTGCCGACAGAAGTGGTTGAGCAGGTGCGCGCGGCCTGGAAAACCAACGTAAAAGACAGTTCAGGTAAAGCGCTGTACTAACAACGCAGGGGCGCGGGTTCGCCGCGCCCCACACAGTTCTTCAGGCTCCGATCCCGGTTGGGGCTGCCAGGGTTCAAACAGAGAGTAATCTATGGCTGAGTACAAGCCGACCATCAAAGCACCGGGCAAAAACGGTGACATCATTTTCAGCGCGCTGGTGAGACTGGCTGCGCTGATTACCCTATTGTTGCTGGGCGGCATCATCGTTTCGCTGATCTTCGCCTCCTGGCCAAGCATGCAGAAATTCGGCTTCGCCTTCCTGTGGACCAAAGAGTGGGACGCACCGGCGGAGCAGTTCGGCGCGCTGGTGCCTATCTACGGTACCGTGGTCACCTCGCTCATCGCGCTGATCATCGCCGTGCCGGTGAGTTTCGGCATCGCGCTGTTCCTGACCGAACTGGCGCCGAACTGGTTGAAGCGGCCGCTGGGCATCGCCATTGAGCTGCTGGCGGCCATCCCGAGCATCGTCTACGGCATGTGGGGCCTGTTTGTGTTCGCCCCGCTGTTCGCCGAATACTTCCAGACGCCGGTGGGCGACGTGCTGTCGGGCATTCCTATCGTCGGCGAGCTGTTCTCCGGCCCGGCCTTCGGCATCGGTATCCTGGCTGCCGGGGTGATCCTGGCGATCATGATCATTCCTTACATCGCTGCGGTGATGCGCGACGTGTTCGAACAGACGCCGGTAATGATGAAAGAGTCGGCCTACGGCATCGGCTGCACCACTTGGGAAGTCATCTGGCGCATCGTGCTGCCGTTCACCAAAAACGGCGTCATCGGCGGCGTGATGCTGGGCCTGGGCCGTGCGCTGGGGGAAACCATGGCGGTGACCTTTATCATCGGCAACACCTACCAGCTCGACAGCGCTTCGCTGTATATGCCGGGCAACAGCATCACCTCGGCGCTGGCCAACGAATTCGCCGAAGCTGAGTCCGGCGTGCACACCGCCGCGTTGATGGAGCTGGGCCTGATTCTGTTTGTTATCACCTTTATCGTGCTGGCGCTGTCGAAACTGATGATCATGCGTCTGGCCAAGAATGAGGGGCGTTAACATGGCGACGATGGATATGCAAAACGCAGTCGTTCTGGCGGAAAGCCGCCGCAAAATGCAGGCCTGGCGCCGGCAGAAAAACCGCCTCGCGCTGTTCCTGTCGATGGCGACCATGGCGTTCGGGTTGTTCTGGCTGATCTGGATCCTGATCGCCACCGTCACCAAAGGCTTCGACGGCATGTCGCTGGCGCTGTTCACCGAGATGACCCCGCCGCCGAATACCGCAGGCGGCGGCTTGGCCAACGCTATCGCCGGCAGCGGCCTGTTGATCCTGTGGGCGACCCTTTTCGGTACGCCGCTGGGCATCATGGCCGGCATCTACCTGGCGGAATACGGCCGTAAATCCTGGCTGGCGGAAGTGATCCGCTTTATCAACGACATTCTTTTGTCCGCACCGTCGATCGTGGTGGGCCTGTTCGTTTACACCATCGTGGTGGCGAAGATGGAACACTTCTCCGGCTGGGCCGGCATCGTGGCGCTGGCGCTGCTGCAGGTGCCGATCGTCATTCGTACCACCGAGAACATGCTGAAACTGGTACCGGATACGCTGCGCGAGGCCGCTTATGCCCTGGGTACGCCGAAATGGCGCATGATTTCCGCCATCACGCTGAAGGCGTCGGTGTCCGGCATCATCACCGGCGTGCTGCTGGCGATTGCACGCATCGCGGGGGAAACCGCACCGCTGCTGTTCACTTCGCTGTCGAACCAGTTCTGGAGCACCGACCTGATGCAGCCGATCGCCAACCTGCCGGTGACCATCTTCAAATTCGCCATGAGCCCGTTCGCCGAATGGCAACAGCTGGCCTGGGCCGGGGTGCTGTTGATCACCCTGTGCGTACTGTTACTGAATATCCTGGCGCGCGTGGTTTTCGCCAAGAAAAAGCATTCATAAAATTTTGAGCGCCGCTTTGGCGGCGCTGATGAAAAGAGAGAAGTCTTGATGAGTATGGTTACT
Organism: Serratia sp. 201; assembly: GCF_037027545.1. Classification (NCBI taxonomy): domain Bacteria; kingdom Pseudomonadati; phylum Pseudomonadota; class Gammaproteobacteria; order Enterobacterales; family Yersiniaceae; genus Serratia; species Serratia sp. 201. Next base: position 33,118 of record NZ_JAXCHC010000005.1, read on the forward strand.
GACGCTTCCAGCAGCAAAATTCAGGTACGCGATCTGAACTTCTACTATGGCAAATTCCATGCGCTGAAGAACATCACGCTGGATATCGCCAAGAACAAGGTCACCGCGTTTATCGGCCCGTCCGGCTGCGGCAAATCTACCCTGCTGCGCACCTTCAACAAGATGTACCAGCTGTACCCGGAACAGCGTGCGGAAGGCGGCATCCTGCTGGACGGCCAGAACATCCTGACCGACAACTCGGATATCGCGCTGCTGCGTGCCAAGGTCGGCATGGTGTTCCAGAAGCCGACGCCGTTCCCGATGTCGATTTACGACAACATCGCCTTCGGCGTTCGCCTGTTTGAAAAGCTGTCGCGCGCCGATATGGACGAGCGCGTGCAGTGGGCGCTGACCAAGGCGGCGCTGTGGAATGAAACCAAGGACAAGCTGCACCAGAGCGGCTACAGCCTCTCCGGCGGCCAGCAGCAGCGTTTGTGCATCGCCCGCGGCATCGCCATTCGTCCGGAAGTGTTGTTGCTGGATGAGCCTTGCTCGGCGCTGGATCCGATCTCCACCGGCAAGATTGAAGAGCTGATCAGCGAGCTGAAGGCTGATTACACCGTGGTGATCGTGACGCACAACATGCAGCAGGCGGCGCGCTGCTCCGACTCTACCGCATTTATGTATCTGGGCGAGCTGATCGAGTTCAGTGATACTGATAACCTGTTCACTGCGCCGCAGAAAAAGCAGACTGAAGACTACATCACTGGCCGTTATGGTTGATAGGAAGCATCATGGATAACCTGAATTTAAACAAACACATTTCCGGCCAGTTCAACGCAGAGCTCGAGCATATCCGCACCCAGGTGCTGACCATGGGCGGGCTGGTGGAGCAGCAGCTGACCGACGCCATCACCGCGATGCACAATCAGGATGGCGAGCTGGCCAAGCGCGTGATCGAAGGCGACGCCAAGGTCAACATGATGGAAGTGGCGATCGATGAAGCTTGCGTGCGCATTATCGCCAAGCGCCAGCCGACCGCCAGCGATCTGCGTCTGGTGATGGCGATCATCAAAACCATTTCCGAGCTGGAGCGCATCGGCGACGTGGCGGACAAGATCTGCCGCACCGCGCTGGAGAAGTTCTCGCACCAGCACCAGCCGCTGCTGGTCAGCCTGGAGTCGCTGGGGCGCCACACCGTGCAGATGCTGCACGACGTGCTGGACGCCTTCGCGCGCATGGATCTGGACGAGGCGATCCGTATTTACCGGGAAGATAAAAAAGTCGACCAGGAATACGAAGGCATCGTGCGTCAGCTGATGACCTACATGATGGAAGATTCGCGCACCATTCCGAGCGTGCTGACCGCGCTGTTCTGCGCCCGTTCTATCGAGCGTATCGGCGACCGCTGCCAGAACATCTGCGAATTTATCTTCTATTTCGTCAAAGGGCAGGATTTCCGTCATTTGGGTGGCGATGCCCTGGAAAAGCTGCTCTCCCCGGGCGGTAAAGACGACAAAGCCGACTAACCCTTTCCGGGTAATATCCTTCAAAGGCGCGGTTTCCCGCGCCTTTATTCCATCTTAAACGCGTAAAGATAAAAAGGTTATAAATATAGCTTTTTATATTATTTCCTGACCTATGTGGCGCTTGCTAGCTTATCCGCCAGCAGGACATCAACCACTTAGGAGCTTTCTATGAAACATCGCGCTTTGGCCTTAACGTTGTTAGCCAGTCTGACCGGTTTCGCCGCCGGCGCCGCGCACGCGGACAAACTTGACGATATCAAGCAAGCCGGCGTGGTGCGCATCGCGGTGTTCGACAGTAACCCGCCGTTCGGCTACATCGATCCGCAGAGCAAGAAGCTGGTGGGCTACGATGTGGACGTCGCCGACGCGATCGGCAAAGCGCTGGGGGTGAAAGTGGAGCTGCGCGCCACCAACCCGGCCAACCGCATTCCGCTGCTGGTGTCGAAGAAGGTTGACCTGATTGCCGCCAACTTCACCATTACCGACGAGCGCGCCAAGGAAGTGAACTTCAGCGTGCCGTACTTCGCCACTGGGCAGAAATTCATCGCCCGCAAAGGCGTGCTGAAAACGCCGGAAGACATCAAGAAACTGCGCATCGGCGCGGATAAGGGCACGGTGCAGGAAATCACCCTGCGCGAGCGTTTCCCGACGGCGAAAGTGATCTCCTACGATGATACCCCGCTGGCGTTCGTGGCGCTGCGTAACGGCAACGTGCAGGCGATCACTCAGGACGACGCCAAGCTGGTCGGCCTGCTCGGTAACCTGCCGGCGGCGCAAAAGGCGGAGTTTGAAATTTCGCCGTTCAGCCTGACCAAAGAGTATCAGGGCGTGGGCATTCCCAAGGGCGAAGATCGCCTGACCGCTGCGGTGAACGAGACGCTGATCAAGCTGGAAAAAGACGGCGAAGCGGTTAAGATTTACGATCGCTGGTTCGGGCCGGAAACCAAATCCGCTCAACCGCGCGGCGATTTCAAAATCGCGCCTTTGGATCAGCAACCAAAAGCCTGACTTAACCGCTTGCGGTGAGATAGGCACGGAGGGGCGCAGCTTGCTGCGCCCCTGATGCATTCTGCAAGACAAGGATTGAACATGAACCTGGACTGGCTGCTGGCGCCGCAATACCTGAGCTGGCTGTGGCATGGCTTTCTGCTGACGCTGTGGCTTTCCGCCTGCGCGGGCCTGGCGGCCACGTTGCTGGGCTTTGTGCTGGCGGCGATGCGCGACAGCAGCCTGCGGCCGTTGCGTTGGCTGGCGATGGGGTACAGCTCGCTGTTTCGCAATACGCCGCTGCTGGTGCAGCTGTTCTTCTGGTACTTCGCCGCCGGGCAGATCCTGCCGTCCGCCGCCATGCAGTGGCTGAACAGCTCACATCAGGTCGGCCCGCTTGAGTGGCCGTCGTTCGAGTTTCTCGCCGGTTTTTTTGGCCTGACGCTCTACTCCACCGCCTTTATCGCCGAAGAGATCCGCTCCGGCATTCGCGGCGTCGCCGGCGGGCAGAAATATGCCGCTCAGGCGCTGGGGCTGACCGGCTGGCAGGCGATGCGCTACGTGGTGCTGCCGCAGGCGCTGAAAATCGCGCTGCCGCCGCTGCTGGGGCAATACATGAACGTGATCAAGAACTCGTCGCTGACCATGGCGATCGGCGTGGCCGAACTCTCTTACGCCTCGCGTCAGGTCGAAACCGAAACCCTGCGCACCTTCCAGGCGTTCGGCGTGGCGACGGTGCTGTATATCGCCATCATCGCGCTGCTGGAAGGCTGGGGCATGTGGCGACAACAGCGTAAACCGCTGGGAGGACACTGAGATGGATTTCAGCGTGATTCACGACAACCTGGGTTACCTGCTGTGGGGCACCTGGCCGGACGGGCCGCTGGGCGGCGCGGCGCTGACGTTGGCGATCAGCCTGATGGCCGGCGTGGCCTCAGCGGTGCTCGGCACTTTACTCGGCGTGGCGCTGGCGATGTCGCGCGGCGTCGCCGCCGGGCTGCTGGCGGCGGTGTTGGGCTTTTTCCGCGCCATTCCGGTCATCATGCTGATCTTCTGGACCTATTTCCTGCTGCCGATGGTGTTTGGCGTCGAGATCCCGGAAATCACCACCGTGGTGTGCGCGCTGGCGTTGATCGCCTCGGCCTATCTGGCCCATGCGGTGAAGGCCGGCATCGCCGCGATCGGCCCCGGCCAGTGGCAGGCCGGGCTTTCTCTGGGGCTGACGCGCTGGCAGACGCTGCGCATGATCGTGCTGCCGCAGGCGCTGCGCATGATGGTGCCGTCGTTCATCAACCAGTGGATTTCTCTGATCAAAGACACCTCGTTGGCTTATATCGTCGGCGTTGGCGAATTGACCTTCCTGGCGACCCAGGTCAACAACCGCAGCATGGTCTATCCGATGGAAGTGTTCCTGTTTGTGGCGCTGGTTTATTTCGTGTTCTGCCTGGCGCTCGATCTGTTGGCCAACGCGGTCAACCGCCGCTTCGGCGCGCAAACCCGCGCGCTGAAACGGTCCTGGCGCTGGTGGCGCAACAAGCCGCCGTTGCCGGCCAGTTAATCGGCCGTGAGCCGCCAGCCTCGTTCGCGCCACAGCGCGGGCAGTTGGGCCAGGTCGTCAAACGTGGTCACCAGCGGGTGGTCAATCGGCGGGTTATGCGGATCGGCGCAGAAGTAAAAGACCGGGATGCCGGCATGGATGCCGGCCTGCGCGCCGGCGGGCGAATCGTCCACCAGGATGCAGCGCGTCACCGGCACCTGCATCTGTTCGGCGGCGTGAAACACGATCGCCGGATCCGGCTTCCAGCGCTGAATGTCATAGCCGCTGAATAACCGGTCATCAAAATAAGGCAGCATGCCGGTCAGGCCGAGCGAATGCTGCATCTTGCTGACCGGCCCGTTGGAGACGGTGCAGACAGGCACCGTTATCTGCGCCAGCAGCTCACGGGCGCCGGCAATCTGTTGCAGTTCGCTGTCGAACAACCGCGCCACTTCCTGCCGATACAGCGGCTCCAGTGTCTCTTTGGCCAGGTCAGTGCCCTGCTCGGCGTTGACCCGATCGATGATCTCGTACAGCTTCACCCCTTTGTATTTCTTGAATACCTCTTCCAGCGACAGATGAATGCCGTAGTGGGCGAACATGTGCACATAGGCTTTGCTGCACAGCACTTCGCTGTCTACCAGTGTGCCATCGCAGTCGAACAAAATGCAGTCAATCTGATTCATGCGGGACAGGTTCCTTCGGGTTAACGCCGCTGAGGCCGCTCAGCGATCACTTGATCAGGTTACGCGCCTTGAGATCGTGCAAAATCAGCGCGGCGACGTGTGAGCACTGCGGCAGATCGCGACTGTCGCACCACTTCAGCTCGGCGATTTCGGCGGCCGGCTGCAGCTGCCCGGTAAAGTCGGCCTGGTAGCAGCGAATGCGCACCTGGGTGCCGTCCTGCTTGCCGTCCGCCGGGCCGGTGAATTCGCCGTAAAACGCGATGGATTGCGACAGCAGCGCAACGGTCAGCTCTTCGTCGATTTCGCGGCACAGCGCCTGTTCGTCGGTTTCGCCCGCTTCGCGCTTTCCGCCCGGCATATAAAACAGCGTCTTATTGTGTGAGCGCACCAGCGCCACTTTGTCATCTTTCAGCGCGATCAACGCCAGCTTATCGATAAAGGTCGAAGACATGCGGGCTCCTGTTTTTAACGGATAGGGATAGAGGGGCGATAGGCCATTTTATCGGCCGTGCCGGCAAACGGCAACGCAGCGGGCGGCAAGGGGGATGAATGCCTGTAAATACAAGCCGTTGATGCGTTTAGCCGTAAAGACGGCGAAAAAAACCTGTGACCGACATCAAAAGCCCCACTTTTTGTTATAGGATAGCCGGCGACTGTCCATTCCCATTTTCGGAATTCTGATAATGACCAAACCAGTATCTGGCCTTGACGCTGAGCAAGGCTTGCTTGGGCGCGTGTTTAAACTCAAGCAACATGGCACGACGGCGCGTACGGAAACGATTGCCGGTATCACCACCTTTCTCACCATGGTGTATATCGTGTTCGTTAACCCGCAAATTTTGGGCGCGGCGGGCATGGATACCCAGGCGGTATTTGTCACCACCTGTTTGATCGCCGCCTTCGGCAGCATCTTTATGGGCCTGCTGGCGAACCTGCCGGTGGCGCTGGCGCCGGCGATGGGCCTGAACGCCTTCTTCGCCTTCGTGGTGGTTGGCGCGATGGGCATCTCCTGGCAGGTGGGCATGGGCGCCATCTTCTGGGGGGCGGTCGGCCTGCTGTTGCTGACCATTTTCCGCATTCGCTATTGGATGATCGCTAACATTCCGGTCAGCCTGCGGGTCGGCATTACCAGCGGCATCGGTCTGTTCATCGGCATGATGGGGCTGAAAAACGCCGGCATCGTGGTGGCTAACCCGGACACGCTGGTGACCATCGGCAGCCTGACCTCGCACAACGTGCTGCTGGGGGCGCTCGGCTTCTTCATCATCGCCGTGCTCTCTTCGCGTAACTTCCACGCGGCGGTGCTGGTATCGATCGTGGTCACTACCCTGATCGGCTGGATGCTGGGCGACGTGAAATACGGCGGCCTGTTCTCCTTGCCGCCGAGCATCACCTCGGTAGTGGGCCAGGTCGACGTGGCCGGCGCGCTGAACATCGGGCTGGCCGGGGTCATCTTCTCGTTTATGCTGGTGAACCTGTTCGACTCCTCCGGCACCCTGATCGGCGTCACCGATAAAGCCGGTTTGACCGACAATCAGGGCAAGTTCCCGCGCATGAAGCAGGCGCTGTACGTTGACAGCATCAGCTCGGTGGCCGGTTCGCTGGCGGGCACTTCTTCCGTGACCGCTTACATCGAAAGCTCATCCGGCGTCGCCGTGGGCGGCCGCACCGGTTTGACGGCAGTGGTCACCGGCCTGCTGTTCCTGCTGGTGATCTTCCTGTCGCCGCTGGCGGGTATGGTGCCGGCGTATGCCGCCGCTGGCGCGCTGATCTACGTCGGCGTGCTGATGACCTCCAGCCTGGCGCGGGTGAAATGGGACGATCTGACCGAAGCGGTACCGGCGTTTGTCACCGCGGTGATGATGCCGTTCAGCTTCTCGATCACCGAAGGCATTGCGCTCGGCTTTATCTCCTACTGCGTGATGAAGCTCGGCACCGGCCGCTGGCGTGAAATCAGCCCGTGCGTGGTGGTCGTGGCGCTGCTGTTCGTGCTGAAGATCGTCTTCGTCGACGGCCATTGACAGCCAAAGGGCCGACGTCCGTCGGCCCTGAAACCCTAGACTCCCGGCGTCGCATCCGGCGCCCGATCCAGCACCCATTGCAACGGCCGCCTGAAGCGCGCCTGCCAACTGCCGGCGGCATCCTCCCCCTGGGCGAAGTGCAGCGTCTCTACCTGGTTATCCTCTCCAAACAGATTGGCGAAGTGCAACGCCAGCGCCTGCTCGCTGAAGTTCTGCCGATCGTAATACGCCATCACGATTTTCTTTTGCGCCGCCAGCGACTGCTGGGCCGGCTTGATCTCCCCGTTGGGGGCGATCAGGAGCGCGCCGGCGTAAAACTGCGGGTACTTCGCGATCAGGTTGGCGGCGTGCAGTGCACCCTGGCCGCGGGCGCTGAGGTAAATCCGTTGGGTATTCAGCTTTAGCTGCGGAGCCAGCTGTTGCAGCGTACGCTGAATGGCGGTTTGGGTGCTCTCATCGCTGTAATTCGACCAGCGGAAGCTGTTTTCCGACAGCATCTGCGTGCCGTTGATCTCGATGTAGGCTACGCCCATTTCGCCGAACAGCAGCCGTTCTTCGGGGCTGATAGCGGCGGCTTTGCCGTAGGTATGCAGGAAGATCACCGTTGGCCAGCCTTCGGGCGGTGCTTCGCCGTCCGGCATCGCGTAGCTGGCTTTGCCTTCATAGCGGCGAGCGTGCTGCAGATAGCGCGCTTTGGTGGCGGCCAAAATGGATTGGTAGGTGGCGGAATGTTGAATGCTGTTGAAGGCGTCGTCCTCCAGCAGGTTGTAGTAGTACCACAGGCCGCGGTCGGCGCTCAGCTGCAGGTAGCGTTCCGCCAGCTCGGTTTGCCCTTTCTCTGCCGACGACACCGCCAACTGGTAGGGCGCCCAGACATTGCGGCCGTCTTCGCGCATCAGCGTCAGGTACAGCGACATGGCGCCCAGCTTTTTGTCTTCCTGGTTTTGCGCGGATCGCGACAGCTGGGCGTTGAGCGCACTGTGTGCCGGCAGCTCCAGCGGTTCTTCACCGGCGGGATAACGCATGTCTGCGGCGAAAGCGGGACTGGTGATGGAAACAAAAAATAACGCTAAAATGAAAAAATACATGATGCTATGGCTTTAATTTTCAATGAATTGACGGACTTCATGTCCTGTTGCGGCGCCCGGTGGGCGCCGCGAGACGGTCACTCCACGCGGCGAATAAAATCGCTGAACGCGGACAGCTGGCCGGTCAGGAAGTCCAGCGTTCCCTGATCGCTCAGTTCACCGGCCTGTTCATCGACCTTGCTCTGGATCACGCCGCCCATAAACTCAGGCTTGTTCATTACCATCGCATCGAGGAATACCAGGATCTGGCGCAGATGGTATTGGCAGCGCGCGCCGCCGATCGGCCCCATCGAGCTGGTTTGAATGGCGACCGGCTTGCCGGCCAGCGGCTGATTCGGCAAGCGAGACAGCCAGTCGATGGCGTTCTTCAACCCGCCGGGCACGGAATAGTTATATTCAGGGGTGACGATGATCACGCCGTCGGCCTGGCGGATCTGTTCGGCGATCGCCTCGACAGCGGCAGGGAAGCCTTCACCCTGTTGCATGTCGGCGTCGTACAGTGGGATATCGCGGATGGAAGGTAGCGCTTCAATGGTGACGCCCTGCGGAGCCAGCCCTGGCAGGGCGCGGGCCACCATGGCGTTGTAAGAGCCTTTACGCAGGCTGCCGAGCAGAGTGACGATTTTTAAGGCTTGGTCTGACATGATGATTCTCCCTTTCGAATGAGCAGATTCAGCGTACAACATGGGCGAATAGTAGGCTAAAGCGCGGGTCGAGAATAGGCGATTGCTCAACATTTAGCTGTCTTTACAATTTAATCCAGCGACTCGAGCGGTAAAGACAGCGTTATCCGCTTTGCGCCGCGTTAACCGGGCGTCTTCAGGCCCGTCAGTTTAACGAAGCGCGAGGACGCCGCCGGGCTGCGCGGTGAGATTTCCCCGTCTTTGTGCAGTCCACCGCGCTCTTCGTAGCGCCAGCACAGCAGGCGATCCAGCCCAGGGCTGCCGGCGCAGGCCCAGCTCAGGTATTCGTCGGCGTCGCTCATCACCTGAACGTCCGGCGTGGCACTGGAGCGCAGGTGGCCGGAGAAGGGATGCAGACGCAGCGTAGACTGGCCGCTGTTACCGAGGCCGGAAATTTTCAGCACGCTTTGCCGGATGCTCCACAGCTGAGTTTCTGCCTCCAGCCGATCGTCCTGCGCACCGATCCAGGCACTTTCTGCCGGTGTCTGATGCGCGTGTTGCAGCGCGCTTTGCCGGGTGCCGCGCGCCCGCATCACTTCGATATCCAGTCCGACCTTGCCCTCGTCGCTAAGCAGTACGCCCACGGTGTTGCTGGCGTAGGCGAGGCTAAAATCGGGCAGCTGATGATCGGCGAAACAGGGGCGGCCGGTCGGCGTGGTGGCTATAGGGGGGAGCGTCGGCAAGCCGTACAGGTAGAACATCATTTCGGCGAGCAGAATGCGCCCTTGCAGGTAGCGCGTGCGGCGCTTAACGGAAAAGGTGCGGGTGGCGGCTATCACTTCGTCGGAGAGTCTCTGGGTATCCAGGACAGCGGAGGCCGGGGTCCATCGGGCAAAATGACACGCCATTGTTCACTCCATGACAGAGGGTCGCTAAGAACGCAGGGGTGTTAGATTAAGACTAAGTTGAGGATTTATCATCAAAAAACACTATGCGGATTATCCTATTTATTAACGATGGAAGAGGTATCGTCCGACGCGGCATCGCTCCACCATTGGATCATTGATGCGTTCGGTGCCAAATCAAAGTATGGCTTGCCCAGCAAGTGATTGAGGATGCGCGCTGAACGCCAGGCCATCAGGCTCAGTCCGCCTTCTGCGCTGCCGTGGCTGTGTATCCCGGCATTTACCGCATAAATTCGATTTTGCTCCGGCCCGAGCCATTCAAGATTAAAATTCGGCAGCAGCGGTAGATGCTGCTTCGAATCGAGCGGGATGCGTGGCACCAAGGGTTTCAGGTACGCGGGCAGAGAGGCGCGATAGCCGGTGGCGAGAATGACGATATCAGCCCTGAAACTTTCCCGGCGATTTTCCAGACCGTGAAGCGTGCGCAGATGAAAAGCCTCATCCATTGATTCGACGGTCAGTAGAGTACGATGGGGCAGTAAACGCACATTGCGTGTCTGGCGCATCACGTCAAAACGCATATAAAGCTCACGGTACAAGGTTCGCAGCGTATGATTGCTGATGCCGTCTGCCGGCAATTTCTGTGTTTTGATTTCACGTGCGCGGATCTCGGCCGGCAGCGTATAGAAATAGTCGACGTATTCAGGAGTGAAATATTCGTTGGTGAAGGGGGACTCGTCCAGCGGCTGAAAATTGGGACGACGCGAGAGCCAATCCAGCTGTGCCGGCTCGCCCCAGTGTCCCTGCAACGCGTTCAAAAAAACATCGGCGCCGCTTTGGCCGCCGCCCACCACCATAACCCGCTTGCCGCTGAAGTCTGGATTGCGCAGGGCTATTTCGGCGGCATGCATGCAGTTTTCACCCAGCGCCGGGTAAAATGCTTCCGGCAACCAAGGGTCATGTCCGGTACCCAGACAGATATTTTTCGCCCACAGGGTCTGGTTGTGGGTACATACCTTGAACAAACCTTTTTCATCGTCGAAATCAATACGCTCTACGGACTGTGAAAACTGTAGCCCGTCTAACCTTTCGCAGGCCCAACTCAGGTAGTCGGAGAATTCTTCCCGGCTGATAATTTGCTGCTCGGTGATTAAAAAACGATAAATTTTTTTCTGTTCGACCAAGTAATTAATAAATGAAAATTGGCTGCGTGGGCTGATGGCGGTAACCAGATCCTGAAGTACATAGGTTTGCATATAAGCTGAGGGCAACAGCATACCGGGATGCCAACGGAAGCTGGCGTTACGATCGAGAAAGGTATAATTGACGGCGCCGCTTTCGGCGGCCAGAGCGGCTAGACTGAGATTGAAAGGCCCCAACCCCACGCCGATCAAGTCTAAAGGTTCGTTCATGTAAGCTTATCTCTCACGCAGCAAAATTGATGAGATAAGCTTAGGTGAGTTTTGATGCCGCCGGGAGAAGTAACATGCGGGCGCCGAGTAGGATACGGCGCTCGCAGTCGATTATTTCCCGATACAGAAGCTTGAGAAGATACGGCCCAGCAGATCGTCGGAGGTGAATTCGCCGGTGATTTCACTTAGGGCCAGCTGCGCCTGGCGCAGTTCCTCGGCCAGCAGCTCCCCCGCGTAAGCGCTCACTAACTGTTCTTTACCCTGCACCAGATGCTGTGCCGCCAGTTCCAGTGCCTGCAGGTGGCGACGGCGCGCCAGGAAGCCGCCTTCCATATTGCTGGTGAAGCCCATGCTCTGTTTAAGATGATCGCGCAGCACATCGACGCCTTCGCCGGTGCGGGCCGACAGGCGAATAAGTGAGTGGTTGTTCACTTCCGTCAGACCCAGCGCTTCACCGGTGATGTCGGCCTTGTTGCGCACCACGGTGATAGGTAGCGTGCCTGGCAGGCGCGCCATAAACTCCGGCCAGATCGCCGCCGGCTCGGTGGCGGCGGTGGTGGTGCCGTCAACCATAAACAGCACTCTGTCGGCCTGTTCAATCTCGTTCCACGCACGTTCGATGCCGATGCGTTCCACTTCGTCGCTGGCGTCGCGCAGGCCGGCGGTGTCGATGATGTGCAGCGGCATGCCGTCGATATGGATATGTTCGCGCAAGACGTCGCGAGTGGTGCCGGCGATATCGGTCACGATCGCCGCCTCGCGCCCGGCCAACGCATTGAGCAGGCTCGATTTACCTGCGTTGGGGCGCCCGGCGATCACCACCTTCATCCCTTCGCGCAGCAGGCTGCCCTGGCGCGCTTCGCCGCGCACGTTGTCCAGATCCGCCATTACGTCGTTGAGCTGCGCCTCGATTTTACCGTCGGACAGGAAGTCGATTTCTTCGTCCGGGAAGTCGATTGCCGCTTCCACGTAGATTCGCAGGTGAGTGAGCGCTTCCACGAGCTGGTGGATGCGGGTGGAAAACGCGCCTTGCAGCGAGTTCATCGCCGAACGTGCCGCCTGCTCGGAGCTGGCGTCGATCAGATCGGCAATCGCTTCGGCCTGCGCCAAATCGAGTTTGTCGTTGAGAAATGCGCGCTCGGAGAACTCGCCGGGCCGTGCGATGCGCACGTCAGGGAGCGCCAGCACGCGCTTGAGCAACAGATCGAGGATCACCGGCCCGCCGTGGCCCTGCAGTTCCAGCACGTCTTCGCCGGTAAAGGAGTTCGGCCCCGGGAACCACAGCGCGATGCCCTGATCGAGGGTGGCGCCCGTGGCGTCGCGGAACGGCAGATAGTCAGCGTAGCGCGGCTTCGGCAGCTTGCCGAGCAACGCCTGGGCGACGTCTTTGGCCTTGCTTCCGGAAATGCGCAGAATGCCGACGCCGCCGCGTCCCGGCGGGGTGGCTTGGGCAACGATGGTATCGGTGGTGCTCATAACGGTTCTCTCTGACGATTAAGATGCAAAAAGGCGGTCTAATGACCGCCTTTGGGGTGACTGCAAGGGTCGGCGCGCCGAACCCCTACAATACGCTTAGCTTTTTTTCTTGTCGCGGCTGTGCAGACCGCGTTTTTCCAGACCACGGTAAATCAGCTGCTGCTGCAGGATGGTCACCAGGTTACTGACGATGTAATACAGCACCAGACCGGACGGGAACCACAGGAAGAACACTGTGAAGATCACCGGCATGAAGGTCATGATTTTCTGCTGCATCGGGTCAGTCACGGTGGTTGGCGACATCTTCTGAATGAAGAACATCGTCACGCCCATCAGGATTGGCAGGATGTAGTACGGGTCTTGCGCCGACAGGTCATGGATCCACAGGGCGAACGGCGCGTGGCGCAGCTCGACCGAGCCCATCAGCATGTAGTACAGCGCCAGGAAGATCGGCATCTGAATGATCAGCGGCAGGCAGCCGCCGAGCGGGTTCACTTTCTCCGACTTGTACAGCGCCATCATCTCTTGGCTCATGCGCTGTTTGTCATCGCCGATGCGCTCGCGCATCGCCTGCAGCTTCGGCTGCAGCATGCGCATTTTCGCCATCGAGGTGTACTGCGCCTTGGTCAGCGGGTACATGATGCCGCGCACGATGAAGGTGATGATGATGATGGAGAAGCCCCAGTTACCGATAAAGCCGTGGATGAACTTCAGCAGTTTGAACAGCGGCTGGGAGATGAACCACAGCCAGCCGTAATCCACGGTCAGGTCCAGGTGCGGCGCCAACTGGGCCATCTGATCCTGCAGCTCCGGTCCGACCCACAGGGTCGCGTTCAGCTGCTGCTGAGCGCCAGGCTGCACCACGACCGGGGTAGATTTGAAGCCGATGGTGGACAGGTTGTCACCCGGTTTGGCGGTGTAGAAGGTGTTGTCACCCTTGGTCGCCGGTACCCACGCGGTGGCGAAGTACTGCTGCAGCATGGCGACCCAACCGTCTTTGGTGGTGACGCTCAGGTTTTCGTCTTTGTCGAACGCGTATTTCTGGTACTTGTCCTCGCTGGACGAGTACGCCGCGCCGCGGAAGGTGTGCAGCGCGAAGTTGCTGCTGCCGGTGTCGCGGTGCTTAGGCAATTCGGTGGTCTGCTTCAGCTGGCCGAACAGGGTCAGCTCCAGCGGCGTCGCGCCTTTGTTGTCGATGCTGTAATCCACGCCGACCGCATAGTGATTGCGTTTGAGCACGAAGGTCTTGGTGTAGATCGCGCCGTCTTTATCGGTGTAGGTCAGCGGGATGCGCAGCTCGTCCTGGCCTTCCGGCAGGGTGTAGCTGTCCTGCGCCGCCTGATACAGCGGGCGCTCGCCGTTGGCCGGGTTGTCCGGGCCGTTTTTACCGGTCAGGCCGCTTTGTGCCTGATAGACGAACGACGGAGTGGTTTCCAGCAGTTGGAACGGAGTCGATGAACCCAGGGTATCCGGGTAGGCCAACAGTTTAGCCTGCTCGATATCGCCACCACGGGTGTTGATGGTCAGTGACAGCACGTCGGTGTTCACGGTAATCAGCTTACCCTGACCACTGGCTGGCACGGCCTGGCTGGCGGCATCACCGGCTACTGCGTTCGAAGTCTGTTGCGTGGTCTGTGCGGCCGGCTGCGGAGCATTGTCCGTTTGCCATGCCTGCCAGATCATGAAAGACACGAACAGCAGAGCGATGAGGAGAAGATTGCGTTGCGAATCCATCGTTAGTGTTCTCTGTTATCGTCGGTTTTTGGCGGCACCGGATCATCGCCACCTGGGTTCAAAGGGTGGCATTTTAATACGCGTTTCAATGCTAACCAACTGCCTTTTATCATGCCAAACCTGCTTAATGCCTCAATTGCGTAATGAGAGCATGTCGGCTGGAAGCGACAACGAGGCCCTAGCAGCGGACTGATGACGAGCTGATAGGCCCGCACCAGCCCGATCAGGATGCGGGAGCCTGGCGACAGTGGCGACGCCATAATTTATCCAAAGCTTCCGTCAGCGCGCGGTTATCCAAATCCGCTATCCCCTTTTTGGCCACCACGACAAAATCCATCGCCGGTAATTCGTGCTGACGCAAGCGGAAGCTTTCGCGGGTTAGGCGTTTGATCCGATTACGCTCGTGCGCGCGTTTGACGTGTTTTTTGGCGACGGTAAGACCGATGCGGGGATGCCCCAGCTGGTTCAGGCGGCCGAGGATGGTGATTTGCGGCGTGCCAGCCCGTTGTGGCTGCTGGAAGACGAAAGTGAAATGAGTGGGAGTTAACAAACGTAACTCCCTGGGAAAAGCGAGCTTAACCACTCAGCGGGTTAGCTTTATTACTTAGAAACAGTCAGACGAGCACGGCCTTTCGCACGACGGCGGGCCAGAACTTGACGACCATTTTTGGTGGCCATACGAGCACGGAAACCGTGGCTACGGTTGCGCTTCAATACGGACGGTTGGAAAGTGCGTTTCATAGCGATTTCTACCTAAACTTAAAATAATTACTGATCAGTAAACGCGTTTGGCTACTCGGCGTGAAGATGACCGACGCCTCAATCGCAATACATAAAGAAGCGGGATTGTAATAATTGTACAGTCCTGAGTCAATTCGCATCGCGCCAGCCTACCTGGTTGTCTGCCAATAACGGAACAAAATCCGGTCTTGGCCCGTGGTCACCGCAGAATCCTGTCTGGCTAATGACGCACCATAAGGAACCAGGTATCACACGTAGGGCGAAGATTATACGGACTCGGGGTGAAATCGCAAGGATCCCCGTGAGATCCTTTGCGCGCGATCCCAGGATCCGACGTGGATAACAGGGTATAACCGGTTGACAATGTAAAAAACGCGGCGCAGCGGCCGGGATCTGCGCGGTCATTCGGCGTTGGCGGTGAAAAGATCGCCGCCGGCCGCGGCCTGTGGATAAAATGGATCTAATCTGTGAGGAAGGGGAGGATCTCTTGCTCGGATTGCGCTATGATCCGTCATTCCGATCGCGATCCCTCATGCCGGGATCGTGAGGGACACAAACCGTGAAAGGCGGTTCGCATCCCCCACAGGCAAACAGCCGATGCCGGGTATGTGTCAAAAATCATGAGTTATAAAAAAGTTGCCCGTTTCTTTTCTTTATTGATCTTGTTCGAGTGGAGTCCGCCGTGTCACTTTCGCTTTGGCAGCAGTGTCTTGCCCGATTGCAGGATGAGTTACCTGCCACAGAATTTAGTATGTGGATTCGCCCATTGCAGGCGGAACTGAGTGACAACACCCTGGCGCTGTACGCGCCTAACCGTTTTGTGCTGGATTGGGTTCGCGATAAGTACTTAAACAACATCAATGGTCTGCTGAATGATTTCTGCGGCACGGACGCGCCTTTGCTGCGTTTTGAGGTCGGCAGCAAGCCGATCACGCAGGTGATCAGCCAGACCGTGACCGCCAGCGTCAGCAGCGCCCCTGCGGCCCCGGCGGCGCGTACGGCTGCACCTTTGCGCCCGAGCTGGGACAACGCGGCGGCGCAGCCCGAGCTCTCTTACCGCTCCAACGTCAATCCTAAACACACCTTCGACAACTTCGTCGAGGGTAAGTCCAACCAGCTGGCGCGCGCGGCGGCTCGCCAGGTGGCGGACAATCCGGGCGGCGCCTACAACCCTTTGTTCCTGTATGGCGGTACCGGCCTGGGTAAAACTCACCTGCTGCACGCGGTCGGCAACGGCATCATGGCGCGCAAGGCCAACGCCAAAGTGGTCTACATGCACTCGGAACGCTTCGTGCAGGACATGGTCAAAGCGTTGCAAAATAATGCCATCGAAGAGTTTAAGCGCTACTACCGTTCGGTCGACGCCTTACTTATCGATGACATCCAATTTTTCGCCAACAAGGAGCGTTCGCAGGAAGAGTTCTTCCATACCTTTAACGCCCTGTTGGAAGGCAATCAGCAGATCATCCTGACCTCGGATCGCTACCCTAAAGAGATCAACGGGGTGGAAGATCGCTTGAAGTCCCGCTTCGGTTGGGGGCTGACGGTGGCGATCGAGCCGCCGGAGCTGGAAACCCGCGTGGCGATCCTGATGAAAAAGGCCGACGAAAACGACATTCGCCTGCCGGGCGAAGTGGCGTTCTTCATCGCCAAGCGCCTGCGTTCCAACGTGCGTGAGCTCGAAGGGGCATTGAACCGCGTGATCGCCAACGCCAACTTTACCGGCCGGGCTATCACCATTGATTTCGTGCGCGAAGCGCTGCGCGATCTGCTGGCGCTGCAGGAAAAGCTGGTCACCATCGACAATATCCAAAAGACGGTGGCGGAGTATTACAAGATTAAAGTCGCGGATTTGCTGTCCAAGCGGCGTTCGCGATCCGTTGCCCGCCCGCGCCAGATGGCGATGGCGCTGGCGAAGGAACTCACCAACCACAGTCTGCCGGAAATCGGCGATGCGTTTGGTGGCCGCGACCATACCACGGTGTTGCACGCCTGCCGGAAGATCGAGCAGCTGCGTGAGGAAAGTCACGACATCAAAGAAGATTTCTCCAATTTAATCAGAACATTATCTTCATAGCGCTATGAAATTTATCGTTGAACGTGAGCATCTGCTAAAACCGCTGCAACAGGTGAGCAGCCCGCTGGGCGGCCGCCCGACCTTGCCGATCCTGGGCAACCTGCTGTTGCAGGTGACGGAAGGCTCCCTGCTGCTGACTGGCACCGATCTGGAGATGGAGATGGTGGCGCGCGTCGCCCTGTCCCAACCGCATGAGCCGGGCGCGACCACCGTGCCTGCGCGCAAATTCTTTGATATCTGCCGTGGCCTGCCGGAAGGGGCGGAGATCGCCGTCACGCTGGAGAGCGAGCGCATGCTGGTGCGGTCCGGCCGCAGCCGTTTCTCACTGTCTACGCTGCCGGCGGCGGACTTCCCGAACCTGGACGACTGGCAGAGCGAGGTGGAGTTCACCTTGCCGCAGGCGACGCTGAAGCGCCTGATCGAAGCTACCCAGTTCTCGATGGCCCATCAGGACGTGCGTTACTACCTGAACGGCATGCTGTTTGAAACCGAAGGCGAAGAGCTGCGCACCGTCGCGACCGACGGCCACCGCCTGGCGGTGTGCTCGATGCCGATCGGCCAGCAGCTGCCGTCGCATTCGGTGATCGTGCCGCGTAAAGGGGTGATGGAGCTGGTGCGCCTGCTGGACGGCGGCGATTCGCTGCTGCAGTTGCAGATCGGCAGCAACAACATTCGCGCCCACGTCGGCGATTTCATCTTCACGTCGAAGCTGGTTGACGGCCGTTTCCCGGACTATCGTCGCGTCTTGCCGAAGAACCCGGATAAAACGCTGGAAGCCGGCTGCGATCTGCTCAAGCAGGCGTTTGCCCGTGCGGCCATTCTCTCGAACGAGAAATTCCGCGGCGTGCGGCTGTACGTCAGCCAGAACCAGCTGAAGATCACCGCCAACAACCCCGAACAGGAAGAGGCGGAAGAGATCCTCGACGTCAGCTACGACGGCGCGGAGATGGAGATCGGTTTCAACGTCAGCTACGTGCTGGATGTGTTGAACGCGCTCAAGTGTGAAGACGTGCGCCTGCTGTTGACCGACTCGGTCTCCAGCGTGCAGATCGAAGACGGCGCCAGCCAGGCGGCGGCCTACGTTGTCATGCCAATGCGGTTGTAGTCTCGTTACCTTGAATTACAGCACCGTCATCGGTAAAGAGATTGCATGGCTCTGACGCGTTTATTGATTAAAGATTTCCGCAATATCGAGGCGGCGGATTTGGCGCTAGCGCCGGGATTCAACTTCCTGGTTGGCGCCAACGGCAGCGGCAAGACCAGCGTGCTGGAAGCGGTGTATACGCTCGGCCACGGCCGTGCCTTTCGCAGCCTGCAGGCTGGTCGGGTGATTCGCCACGACCAACCGGAGTTCGTGTTGCATGGCCGCATCGAAGGTGCGGAGCGCGAGCTGTCGGTAGGATTGAGTAAGAGCCGTCAGGGTGACAGCAAAGTACGCATCGATGGCAGCGACGGCCACAAGGTGGCCGAGCTGGCGCAGCTGCTGCCCATGCAGCTGATCACCCCCGAAGGTTTTACCCTGCTGAACGGCGGGCCGAAATTCCGGCGCGCCTTCCTGGACTGGGGCTGTTTTCATAACGAACCCGGTTTTTTCACCGCCTGGAGCAACCTGAAACGGTTACTGAAGCAGCGCAATGCCGCGCTGCGCCAGGTGAGTCGCTATGCGCAGATCCGCGCTTGGGATCAGGAACTGATCCCGCTCGCGGAGCGCATCAGCGAATGGCGGGCGGAATACAGCGACGCGATCGCCGCGGATATCACCGCGACCTGTGCGCAGTTTCTGCCTGAATTCGGCCTGAGCTTCTCCTTCCAACGCGGCTGGGACAAAGAGAGCGACTACGGCGAGCTGCTGGAGCGCCAGTTTGAGCGCGACAGGGCGTTGACCTATACCGCGGTGGGGCCGCATAAAGCGGACTTTCGCATTCGTGCCGACGGCACGCCGGTAGAGGATTTGTTATCGCGCGGTCAGCTTAAGCTGCTGATGTGCGCGTTGCGCTTGGCGCAGGGTGAGTTTCTCACCCGGCAGAGCGGGCGGCGTTGCCTGTATCTGATTGATGATTTTGCCTCTGAGCTGGACACCGGCCGTCGCCGGTTGCTGGCCGATCGCCTGAAAGCCACCCAGGCCCAGGTTTTTGTCAGCGCAGTCAGCGCTGAACAAGTGACCGACATGGCCGGTGAAAAGGGCAAGATGTTCCGCGTGGAACAGGGTAAAATAGAGGTTCAACCACAGGACTAAAATGAGCGAGAAACGTTGATGTCGAATTCTTATGACTCCTCAAGTATCAAGGTATTAAAAGGGCTGGATGCGGTGCGCAAGCGCCCGGGCATGTATATCGGCGATACCGATGACGGCACCGGTCTGCACCACATGGTATTCGAGGTTGTGGACAACGCTATCGACGAAGCGCTCGCGGGCCACTGTAGTGACATTCAGGTCACCATCCATGCCGACAACTCGGTATCGGTGCAGGATGACGGCCGCGGCATTCCGACCGGCATTCACCCTGAAGAAGGGGTTTCAGCCGCAGAGGTCATCATGACCGTGCTGCACGCCGGCGGTAAATTCGACGACAACTCCTATAAAGTTTCCGGCGGCCTGCACGGCGTGGGCGTCTCGGTGGTTAACGCCCTGTCGGAGAAACTGGAGCTGGTGATCCGCCGCGAAGGCAAAGTGCACGAACAAACTTACAGCCACGGCGAGCCGCAGGCGCCGCTGAACGTGGTGGGCGAAACCGAGCAGACCGGCACCATGGTGCGCTTCTGGCCGAGCCACCAGACCTTCACCAATGTGACCGAGTTCGAGTATGACATTCTGGCCAAGCGTCTGCGCGAGCTGTCCTTCCTCAACTCCGGCGTGTCTATCCGCCTGAAGGACAAGCGTACCGACCGTGAAGACCACTTCCATTACGAAGGCGGCATCAAGGCGTTTGTCGAGTACCTGAACAAGAACAAAACCCCGATCCACCCGAACGTGTTCTACTTCTCGACCGTGAAAGACGACATCGGCGTGGAAGTGGCGCTGCAGTGGAACGACGGTTTCCAGGAAAACATCTACTGCTTCACCAACAACATCCCGCAGCGCGACGGCGGCACGCACCTGGTCGGTTTCCGTACCGCGATGACCCGTACGCTGAACAGCTACATGGAGAAGGAAGGCTACAGCAAGAAGGCCAAGGTCAGTGCCACCGGCGATGACGCACGTGAAGGCCTGATCGCCGTGGTCTCGGTGAAGGTGCCGGATCCGAAGTTCTCTTCTCAGACCAAGGACAAGCTGGTCTCTTCCGAGGTGAAAACCGCGGTTGAAACGCTGATGAACGAGAAGCTGGTGGATTACCTGATGGAGAATCCAGGCGACGCGAAAATCGTGGTCGGCAAAATCATCGACGCGGCGCGCGCGCGCGAAGCGGCGCGTAAAGCGCGTGAGATGACCCGCCGCAAAGGCGCACTGGATCTGGCCGGCCTGCCGGGCAAGCTGGCGGACTGCCAGGAACGCGACCCGGCGTTGTCCGAACTGTACCTGGTGGAAGGGGACTCCGCGGGCGGCTCTGCCAAGCAGGGGCGCAACCGCAAGAACCAGGCTATCTTGCCGCTGAAGGGGAAAATCCTCAACGTCGAGAAAGCGCGTTTCGACAAAATGCTCTCCTCGCAGGAAGTGGCGACGCTGATCACCGCGCTGGGTTGCGGCATCGGCCGCGACGAGTACAGCCCGGACAAGCTGCGTTATCACAGCATCATTATCATGACCGATGCCGACGTCGACGGTTCGCACATCCGTACGCTGCTGTTGACCTTCTTCTATCGCCAGATGCCGGAAATCATCGAGCGTGGCCACGTGTTCATCGCACAGCCGCCGCTGTACAAGGTGAAGAAAGGTAAGCAAGAGCAGTACATCAAAGATGACGAGGCGATGGATCAGTACCAGATCGCTATTGCGATGGACGGCGCTACGCTGCACACCAATGCCAGCGCACCGGCGCTGGGTGGCGAACAGCTGGAAAAACTGGTGGCTGAGCACTATGGCGTGCAGAAGCTGATCGGCCGCATGGAGCGCCGCTACCCGCGCGCGCTGCTGAACAGCCTGATCTATCAGCCGACGCTGAACGAAGGCGATCTCAGCGATGAAGCCAAGGTGAAAACCTGGATTGCTTCGCTGGTGCAGGCGCTGAACGACAAAGAGCAGCACGGCAGCAGCTATGACTTCGTTATCTTCGAGAACCGCGAGCGCCAGATGTTCGAGCCGGCGCTGCGCATCCGCACCCACGGCGTGGATACCGACTATAAGCTGGACTTCGACTTCATCCACGGCGGCGAATACCGCAAGATCTGTCAGCTGGGCGAGAAGCTGCGCGGGCTGGTCGAAGAGGGCGCGTTCATCGAGCGCGGCGAACGCCGTCAGCCGGTAGACAGCTTCGAGCAGGCGTTGGAGTGGCTGGTGAAAGAGTCGCGCCGCGGCCTGTCGGTGCAGCGTTATAAAGGTCTGGGCGAGATGAACCCGGAGCAGCTGTGGGAAACCACCATGGATCCTGAAAGCCGCCGTATGCTGCGCGTGACCGTCAAGGATGCCATCGCTGCCGATCAGCTGTTCACCACGCTGATGGGCGATGCGGTTGAACCGCGCCGCGCCTTTATCGAAGAAAACGCCCTGAAAGCGGCGAACATCGATATCTGATGCGTTAATGGCTGTGAAAATCCGCGCCGGGCGACCCGCGCGGATTTTTTTTGCGCCTTTTTTGGCGCTGACAGCCGAGGCTGAAACGCGTTAGCATGGGAAAAAACCACTGGGAGAAGCGTTGAATGGCTATTGAACTGATTGCGATCGACATGGACGGCACGTTGCTGGATCCGCAGCACCAAATCACGCCGGCGGTAAAGCAGGCTATCGCGGCGGCGCGGCGCAAAGGGGTGCACGTGGTGTTGGCCACCGGGCGGCCTTATGTCGGCGTGCAGGATTATCTGCGCCAGTTGGACATTCAGGGCCCCGGCGATTTCTGTATCACCTATAACGGCGCGCTGGTGCTGCGTGCGGTTGACGGCGCCTGCATTCTGCAAGAAACGCTGGGCTTTGAGGATTATCTGCACTTTGAGCAGATGGCGCGCGAGTTCGGCGTTCACTACCAGGCGTTTGATTTCGATACCCTGTATACCCCGAACAAGGATATCGGCAAGTACACCATACACGAGGCGGAAATGACCGGTATTCCGCTGAAATACCGCAGCGTGGAAGAGATGGATCGCCAGATGCGTTTCCCTAAAGTGATGATGATCGACGAGCCGGAGCTGTTGGACCGCGCTATCGCGCGCATCCCGGCGGAAACGCGCGAGCGTTATACCATCCTGAAAAGCGCGCCTTATTTCCTCGAGATCCTGCACAAGAACGTCGATAAGGGCGCCGGGGTGAGAATGCTGGCCGAGCATTTGGGCGTGGCGCGGGAAAACATCATGACGCTGGGGGATCAGGCCAACGATACGGCGATGATCGAATATGCCGGCGTCGGCGTAGCGATGGGCAACGCCATTCCCGAACTGAAAGCGGTGGCGCAGTTTGTCACCAGCGCCAATACAGAGGACGGCGTGGCGCGCGCTATCGAGAAGTTCGTGCTCAACGCCTGATAACGCGTGGGCGCTGCGGCGCCCCTTTATACTTTCGCCAACACCCCTTTGGCGATCTGCAGATCCTGAATCGCCAAGCCGGTGAGATCGGCGATGGTGATGTGCTGCGGCTCGCGTCGTACCCGCCCTCCCTGCGCCAAGACGGCGCCCATTTCGACGATTGGCGTTGAAATCAGCCTGTTTTGCCGATAAGCCGTCGCGATCTCGCCATAGTCCGCGCACTGCGTCAGGGCATCGACCAGCAGCGCGTCTGCGTTGGCCACCAAATCGGTCGCCAGTTCCTGCTTGCCGGGCGCGTCGGCGCCCACGGCGGTGATGTGCGTGCCGGGCCGAATATCCGCCGCCTGCAATATCGGTTCGCGGCTGGGCGTGGTAGTCACGATCAGCCGACAGTGCGCTGCCAGTTCCGCCGCATTCTGCGTAACCCGCACCCGAAAACCCTCGGCTTCGGCATCGCGCCGATACGCCGCCAGCGCCTGTTCGTCTCGTCCCCACACCCATACGTCTCGGCAATCGGTCACCGGTTTCAGGCATTGCAGCTGCAGCCGCGCCTGCAGACCCGTGCCGACCATGCCGATCGCCTGAATATGCGGCGGTGCGCACAGCTCGGCGGCGATGCGGCCGGCCAGGGCGGTGCGCAACGCGGTCAGCCAACCTTCATCCTGCAGCAGCGCCTGCGGTTCGCCGGTCTGGGCGGAGAACGCCATCACCAGCCCCTGATTGCTCGGCAGACCGTGTTCGGCGTTGCGATAGAAACCGGCGGAGATCTTGACCACGAACAGTTCGTCACCTTCCAGCCAGGCGGACTTGATGCAGCAGTCGCCGGCGGCACGCTCGAACAGGAAATGCTGCACCGGCGGTTGTTGCACTCGCTGTTGCGAGTAGGCGATAAAACCCTGCTTCAGCAGCGGCGTTATGGTCTCGGCGTCGAACGCGGCGAGGATTTGCTGCCGATTAAGGATGTGCATCGGCGATGGCCTTGAGGTATTTCTCCAGCACGATGTTCTTGCCGCACAGTACCACCGCCACCTTTTTACCCTGGTATTCCGGCGCCAGTTTGATCGCCGCCGCCAGCGCCACGCCGGCCGCGCCTTCGATAATCCAGCGATCGCTGGCGGCGATCCGGCGCATCGCGTGTTTGATCTCTGCCTCGCTAACCAGCACTTTGCGGTCGATCAGCTGTTGGCACAGCGGAAAGGTCACGGCGCCCGGCTCGACGCCGCCGGCGGTGCCGTCGGACAGGGTTTCTTGCTCTTCCACCGGGAAGATATGGCCCGCTTCCAACGCGCTGTACAGGCTGGTGGCGTTTTCCGGCCAGCAGGCGATAAGCTGCGTGTTCGGCGACAGTTGCCGCAGAACGGTGCCGATACCTGCGATATAGCCACCGCCGCCCACCGCCACGAACACCGCGTCCAGATCGGTGAGTTGTTCAACCAGCTCCATGCCGCAGGTGCCCTGGCCGGCGATCACCTGCTCGTCGTTATACGGCGAGATATAGGTTTTTCCCTGTTCGCGTGCGGCCTGCTCCCCCGCCAGTTCGGCGTTCAGCGCATCGCCCGGCACCAATTCCACGGTGCCGCCCAGTGCACGAATGGTGTCGAGCTTGATGCTCGCGGCCGTCTCTGGCGCATAAACCGTGACGCCAACCCCCATCAGGTGCCCCGCCAGGGCGACCGCCTGGCCGTGGTTGCCGGTTGAGGCGGCGATCACGCCGCGCCGGCGTTGCTCGTTATCCAGCAGCCGCAGCTTGTTGCTGGCGCCGCGAAATTTAAAGGAACCGGTGTGCTGCAGGTGATCGCATTTCAAATACAGCTCGCAGCCCAATTGCTGAGAAAGCAGCACGCTGCGCTCCAATGGCGTGACCCGTACCTGAGGGCGCAGTTGCTGATGGGCAGAAACAATGGCATTGAAGAGGGGATTCATACCGGCTCCAGAATATTTTGGACTTAAAAATCCATATTGTACTTTTTTGTATTGATTGTAAACCCCGTCGCCCGACCGGCGGGCAGGCCGGCCAACAAGCGGCAACGGCCGGAGAAGCGCATCGGGTTGGCGGTGAAAATAAACATTACCTGTCGTTTAGCGACACGATTTTTTATTTATTTGCGTTAAGGAAGGTGCTGCCGCTGAATTATTTTGATGAAGGATATGAGAATGAAAAAATAGCGCTCGCGGCATCTGCCTATACGGCATGGGCGCCGCTGAGTTTCGCTGCCTGGAATGCAGCCGCCTACCCGGGCGTTTATTTCCTGCCGGCGCCGCCGAGCGGCTTAAATGATAAGACGCTGAAAAATAATTGCGCCAAAATGCCCCCGAGCGCCTCTCGCTGGCCATATGAAACGCTGCCGCCGATCCGGTAAGATGGCCGTTCAGTGCCAGCATGCGCAGGAGAGCCGCCATGAGCCATCGGGAAAAACAACTGACTTTCGACCCACGCGGGCATCAGTTAACCAATATCAACGTCTGGACGCCGGATAGCCAATGGCTGGCTTATGACGTGCGCCCGCGCGGCGCCTCTTTCACCGGCCTTAGCATCGAGCGGGTCAACGTCACCAGCGGCGCGGTGGAGGTGGTTTATCGCGCCCAGCACGGTGCCCACGTCGGTGTGGTTACGGTCAGCCCCGATGCGCCGGCACGTTACGTCTTCATCCACGGCCCGGAACATCCGGACAGCGCCTGGCAGTATGATTTTCACCACCGCCGCGGGGTGATCGTCAGCGAACCGGATCGCGAGTTGGCCATTACCCTCGACGCGCTGGATATCACGGCGCCCTACACGCCCGGTGCGCTGCGCGGCGGCAGCCATGTGCACGTTTTCAGCCCGGACGGCAGCCGCCTCAGCTTTACCTACAACGATCACGTGATGCATGAATGCGATCCGGCGCGCGATCTGCGCAACGTCGGCGTGGCTGTGCCGCTGCACGGGGTCAATCCGCCGAAACAGCATCCCCGTGAATATGACGGCAGCCACTATTGCGTGCTGGTTAGCGAGACCGTGCCGCAGCCGCAGCCGGGCAGCGATCAGATCAATCGCGCCTACGAAGAGGGCTGGATTGGCCGCGAAGGCTACCGTAAGGCCGACGGCAGTCGGCAGCGTTGGGCGCTGGCGTTCATCGGCGATACGCTGTCCGCCGCCGGCGAGAAACTGCCGGAGGTGTTTATCGTCGATCTGCCGGAGAACGACGCCGACTACGCCAGGGCCGGCACGGTGCCGCTGCAGGGGACGGAAAGCGAGCTGCCGGCGCCGCCGCTTGGCGTCAGGCAGCGGCGGGTGACCTTTACCGATGAACGCCGTTTTCCGGGCGTGGTCGGTGCGCCGCGCCATTGGCTGCGCAGCTCGCCGGACGGCAGCCAGATAGCTTTTCTGATGAAGGATGACGGCGGCGTGGTGCAACTGTGGACGGTGTCGCCGAACGGCGGTGAGCCGCGCCAGGTCAGCCGCGGCGAGCATGACATCCAGTCGGCGTTCAGCTGGCACCCGCAGGGCGGGACGATAGCCCTGGTGTGTGACAACAGCGTGATGCTGTGTGAGGTCGCCAGCGGCCGCCTGCAGCGTTTAACGCAGCGCAGCCTGCAGCCGCCGTCGGGGGATGCCGTGGTGTTTTCGCCGGATGGCAAGAAAGTGGCATTTATGCGCGAGATTGCCGGATTCAACCAGATCTTTGTGGTTGAGGCGTAAGGCGGGCCTGATGGCCCGCTGCGTGCGTGATTAGTGTGTGGCGGTGCTGTTGTTGCCCTCGCCGGGGTTGCCGGTTGCCGCCAGATTCTGTTGCTCGCTGCGCAGGATGCGCGCTTTTGGCGAGTCTGCGGTGGCGTCATTGCCTGAACGCAGATAGTCGTAAGGCAGCAGCACGGTATCCATCACTGCGGAGAACGGCAGATCCAGCGCCACCAGCGGCATCATCGCCCAGCTGGTGTTGTCGTCCTTCAGCATGTCCACGCTGGCGCGGGTGCCGGGATAGTAACCCTGATTCGGGCCGGTATGGCTCATCACGCTGGAGCAACCGCTGGTCGCCAACAACATGCAGCCCGTCGCTATCGCTTTCATCGTCGTCATTAATCCATCCTGCAGGGTTGCTGTGCCCCTAAATTAAGCTGATTTATAACATCCTGTTGCTGCTTTAAAAGAAGCAAAATCCCGCTCTGTGGCGGCTCTCTCACTTTAGTGTAAGTGGTAAAAAAACTTTCACCTAACCGAAAAGCGCTTTTTTTGATCCTCGCCCGTTGAATTGATGAAATCAACCCCCATTTTATCATCAGAGCCGGATTGAGAATTTGCCGTAAGGGAATTCTGGCTTAATTAGCCTGTCCAGAATGGAAGGCGTATTTATTTCAACCTCGCTGAAGTGCCTTAGGAGGCTGTTTTATGCGTAATTTCGATCTTTCTCCACTATACCGTTCCGCCATTGGTTTCGATCGCCTGTTCAACGCGCTGGAGGCCGGCCAGAGCCAGGGCAACGGCGGTTATCCCCCTTATAATGTCGAGCTGGTGGACGAAAATCATTATCGCATCGCCATTGCGGTAGCCGGGTTTGCCGAGCAGGAGCTGGAGATCACCACGCAAGATAATCTGCTGATCGTGCGCGGTGCGCACAATAACGAACCGGCAGAAAAAACCTATTTATATCAGGGCATCGCTGAGCGTAATTTCGAGCGTAAATTCCAGCTGGCCGAACATATTCAAATTAAAGGCGCCAAACTGGAAAACGGCCTGCTGTATATCGATATGCAGCGCATCGTGCCGGAAACATTAAAACCGCGCCGTATCGAAATTAAATAATTCCCTTTTCGCCGGCAGGAACGCTGTCGGCAAATATGCAGTAACAATCCGCCTGCCGTCAGGGGGCTGAATAAACACATCTCGCTTAATGAAAGGAGTTGTTCCTATGCGTAATTACGATCTATCCCCGCTTCTGCGTCAATGGATTGGTTTTGATAAATTGGCCAGTTCAATGGGCGGCCAGGAACCCCAGGGGTTCCCGCCGTATAACATCGAGAAAAGCGATGACAATCACTACCGTATTTCTCTGGCGCTGGCCGGTTTCCGGCAGAGCGAACTGAATATCGAAGTGGAAGGGCCGCGGCTGACCGTCAGCGGTAAACCCACGCCGCCGGAAAAACAGGTCGAGTACCTGCATCAGGGGCTGGTGTGCAAAGAGTTCCAGTTGACCTTTACCCTGGCGGAACATCTGCAGGTGTCCGAGGCCAAATTTGAAAATGGCCTGCTGCACATCGATCTGGTGCGTCAGGTGCCGGAAGCCTTACAGCCGCAGCGCATCGCCATCGGTGCGACGCCGGAGCTGGAAGCCAAATAACCGACTGAAAAACGGTCATCATCATGCGGGGGAGATCCAGACGGATCTCCCCCGTTGCGTTATGTGGCGCACGCCACAGTCCCCCCGACAGTCCGATGTCATAATCCTTATTAATTGTGTGTCTTTGGCCGCAAATTCCCTCTTCAATTTTGGCAAGGATGTGACCTATGAGCGATATCGCCCTGACCGTCAGCATGTTGGCGCTGGCGGCCGTCATTGGGCTGTGGATGGGGAACTGGAAGCTGTACGGCGTCGGGCTGGGCATCGGCGGCGTGCTGTTCGGCGGTATTCTGGTCGGCCACTTTGCCCAGAGCGGGCAAATCAGCCTGAATGGTGACATGCTGCACTTTATCCAGGAGTTTGGCCTGATCCTGTTCGTTTACACCATCGGCATCCAGGTCGGTCCCGGTTTCTTCTCTTCGCTGCGCGTCTCTGGTCTGCGCCTCAACGCCTTCGCGGTGCTGCTGGTACTGACCGGCGGCGTCGTGGCGGCGGCGGTGCACAAGCTGTTCGACGTGCCGCTGCCGATCATCCTCGGCGTGTTCTCCGGCGCGGTCACCAACACCCCGGCGCTGGGCGCCGGTCAACAAATCCTGACCGATCTCGGTTCCGATCCGGCGTTGGTGGACGGCATGGGGATGGGCTACGCCATGGCCTACCCGTTCGGCATTTGCGGCATCTTGCTGGTGATGTGGCTGATCCGATTGGTTTTCCGCATCAACATCGAGCGCGAGGCGCAGGCGTTTGAAAACAGCCTGGGCAATCAGCGTGAGCTGCTGCACACCATCAACGTGGCGGTGCGCAATCCCAACCTGCAGGGCATGGCGATTAAGCAGGTGCCGTTGCTCAACGGTGAAGCGATCGTCTGTTCGCGCCTCAAGCGCGGAGAGCTGCTGATGGTGCCGGCGCCACACGAGCGGCTGGAACTTGGTGACTACCTGCATCTGGTGGGCAAGCGTGAAGATCTGGAGAACGCCCGGCTGGTGATAGGCGAAGAGGTGGACGCCTCGCTGTCGACGCGCGGCACCGCGCTGCAGGTGGTGAGGGCGGTGGTGACCAACGAGCAGGTGCTGGGCAAGAAAATCCGCGATCTGAACCTGAAGCAGAAGTATGACGTGGTAATTTCACGCCTCAACCGCGCCGGCGTCGAGCTGGTGGCCGGCAGCAACGTGACGCTGCAGTTTGGCGACATTCTCAACCTGGTCGGCCGGCCGGAGGCCATCGACGCGGTGACGGCAATCGTCGGCAACGCCCAACAAAAACTGCAGCAGGTGCAGATGCTGCCGGTCTTTATCGGCATCGGCCTCGGTGTGCTACTGGGCTCCATTCCGCTGTTTGTGCCCGGCTTCCCGGCGGCATTGCGGCTGGGGCTGGCCGGCGGGCCGTTGGTGGCGGCGCTGATCCTGGGGCGCATCGGCAGTATCGGCAAGCTGTATTGGTTTATGCCGCCGAGCGCCAACCTGGCGCTGCGCGAACTGGGCATCGTGCTGTTTCTGGCGGTGGTCGGTTTAAAATCGGGCGGCAATTTTATCGATACGTTGCTGCACGGCGAGGGGCTGACATGGATTGGTTATGGCGCGTTAATCACCGCCATTCCGCTGCTGAGCGTCGGTATTCTGGCACGCACGGTGGGCAAGATGAACTACCTGACGCTGTCCGGCATGCTGGCGGGATCGATGACCGATCCGCCGGCGCTGGCCTTCGCCAACGGTCTGCATCCCACCAGCGGCGCTGCCGCGCTGTCTTACGCCACCGTGTATCCGTTGGCGATGTTCCTGCGCATCATGTCGCCGCAGCTGCTGGCGGTGCTGTTCTGGACGTTGTAGTGCGGATCGTCTACAGCCGATAAGGCATCAACACGCCATTGTCAGTGCCGAAATCTTTGGGGTTGCGGGAGATGAGCATCCGGAATCCCACCTGCGCTGTGGCCCAGATAATGGCGTCTGGCAGTTTCACATGCTGTGAGTGGCGCAGTTCTACGGCGCGTTCAGCGACTTCATCGGTAATAGGCAGCAGCAGAAATTGCCCTAAAAACTGACGTGTTTTCAGCTCCAGTGCCGGACCCTGTTTTTTAGCACCTACCATCACTTCCATCCAGGTGATGGCGCTGATGGCCGGATTGATGTGATACTCGACCAGAACGTCCCTGGCTTGAGGAATGCCGTTGAGATAATCGATCAGGATATTGGTGTCGAATAACGCCCGTTGAGCCACCATTATTCCCACTCCTCGCGCTGACGATTTTCGTACTCCACGCCATCTCCCATCGCCCCGGACCAGAGCCCGAAAGCGTTGCTGGGATCTTCCACGTGGTTCTCCGTCAGATAGCGGGAGACTGCTTGACGAATGATCTCGGCCCGCGGAACGTGGCGGATATTTTTCAGATTATCGAGCTGCCGCAGGTCTTCTTCAGGTAAATCGATCACGATGCGAGTCATCGTTGGCCCTCCAAAAAAAGATATACGATATATGCATCGTATATCTTTGTCGGTCAATTTTCAATCAGTCGGCGTTAGCCTTTCTGATGTGCGCGCTCGATCTCTTCCGCCAGGATCGCCACGCCGCGCTCGATTTTCTCCGGATCGGGCACGTAGTTCATGCGCATGCACTGGTGGGTGTGCGGCCATTCATGCTCCAGCCCTGGGAAGAAGTAGTGGCCCGGCACCATCAGCACGCCGCGCTTTTTCAGGCGCTGATACAGCACTTCGGTGGTGATCGGCAGATCCTTGAACCACAGCCAGAGGAAGATAGCCCCTTCCGGTTTGTGGATCAGGCAGCGCTCCGGCGACAGGTAGCGGCGAATAATCTCGATGGTGTGCTCGACGCGCTGTTTGTAGAACGGGCGAATGACCTCGTTCGACAGGCGCAGCAGATCGCCGCGCGCGATCATTTCCGTCGCCATCGCCGGCCCCATGCTGCCTGGCGACAGGCTGATGATGCCGTTCATGTTGGTTAGCGCGGTGATCACCTTCTCGTCGGCGATCACGATGCCGCAGCGCGAGCCCGGCAGGCCGAGCTTGGACAGGCTCATGCACAGGATGGTGTTCGGGTTCCACAGCGGCGTGGCGTCGCTGAAGATGATGCCGGGGAACGGCACGCCGTAGGCGTTGTCGATCACCAGCGGAATATCACGCTGCTGCGCCAGCAGGTCGAGCTTCATCAGCTCTTCGTCGGTGATCACGTTGCCGGTCGGGTTGGTCGGCCGTGAAACGCAGATCATGCCGATGTCATCGCCGATGGTGAGATGTTCGAAATCGACGTGATACTTGAACTGGCCGTCCGGCAGCAGCTCGATGTTCGGTTTGGCGGAGACGAACAGCCCTTCGTCCAGCCCGGCGTCGGCATAGCCGATATATTCCGGCGCCAATGGGAACAGCACGCGGCGGCGCGAACCGTCGGCGTAGCGGCCGGCGAACAGGTTGAACAAGTAGAAAAACGCGCTTTGGCTGCCGTTAGTCAGTGCAATATTCTGTGGCGAAATCTCCCAGCCGAGCTCGTCGCGCAGCAGATTGGCCAGCGCTTTCAGCAGCGCGTCTTTGCCTTGCGGGCCGTCGTAGTTGCACAGCGCCTCGGTCAGTTTGCCCTGGTCGAGCATCTCCTGGCACAGCTGTTTGAAGTAGGCTTCCATCTCTGGGATCTGCGCCGGATTGCCGCCGCCGAGCATGATGGCACCGGGGGTGCGCAGGCCTTCGTTCAGGTCGTCCATCAAACGGGTAATGCCCGCATAACGGGTAAATTTTTCGCCGAAAAGTGAGAAAGTCATAGGTGCAGCAGTACTGTTTCTTAGCAGGTAATCACCCACCATACCGCCAGACAAATCCCGCTGCAATGCGGCCGACAAATCGGCCAATGGGCAAAAACTTCGCTCATTGGCCGATTAGCAGCATATTGCGCTGGATTATTGTGACCGTTCGCCGGCCCATACCACCATCACCTTATCGTCGCCGAGCCGACGGCTGAAGGCATAGTAGGCGGCATGCGGCTGCGGGGTTTGCACGCCGCCGCCGATCGCCGGATGGCGAGCGCGGAACTGCCCTAACCGTTGCCAGTGGGCCAGCAGCGGGGCTTTTTCTCCCTGCAGCTCACGCCAGTTCATGTCGGAGCGGGTACCCTGCAGCGGATCGGAACCGGTTGGGCCGAGCGGGCGGCCGCTTTCATCGCCGTAGTAAATCTGCACCGCGCCCGGCGCCAGCAACAGCAGGTTCGCCGCCCGCTGTTGGCGAGGCAGCGAGCCTTTGGCGTCGCTGGCGAAGAACAGCCGGGTGTCGTGTGAAGAGAGATAGCTCAGCACGTTGAAATCCTGCAGCCGCTCGGCCATCTGCCGGTAGGTGGCATCGATGTCAGCAAAGCAGCCCAGCGCCTGCGACGCCTGGTCCTGGAAATCGAAGTTGATCATCGCGTCGAAGCCGTTTTGGTAATAGTCGCTTTTCATCACCCCGTGGCCCCAGGCCTCGCCAGTCATCCAAAACGGCGCATCATCCAACGCCTGCTGCGGATGCTCCGCTTTCCATGCCGCCAATGCCGCCGTGGCGCGCTGTTTCAACAGCGCCAGCGTCGGTTTTTCCACGTGCTTGGCGGTATCGACGCGAAAACCGTCGATGCCGTAATCGCGCACCCACTGGCTGAGCCAGACGGTCAGGTAATCGCGGGTGGTGGCGCCGGGCATGTCGCGCGCGGCGGTGTCGGGTTTGTGGCGATAGAACAGCGGCAGGCCGCTGGCGCCGGGCGCTTCGGTTTTGATATCCGGCAGGAAGGCCAGTGACATCGTCAGATCGTCATAGCCCGGCGCGTCATAGTCGCCGATGTCGGTGCGGATCCAATTTTTCCCCCACCATGGGCGCCAGCCCGCCTTGTCGCTGAAGTTGATGTAGTCGTTGAAGCTGTGCCAGTTTTGCCCTGGCCCGGGGCGCCAGTCGCTCCAGTTTTTCCCCAGGGTTTTCTCCACCTCTGCGCCTTGCAGATACAGCGAGCCGAAGTGGAACGTCTGCATATCCGCCAGCGTGGCGTAGCCGACGTGGTTCACCACCACGTCGAACAGAATGCGAATGCCGCGGCGATGCGCCTGCTCGACCAGCGTGCGCAGCTCCTGTTCGGTGCCCATGTTGGCGTCGAGGCGAGTCCAGTCCAGCGCGTAATAGCCGTGATAGGCGTAATGCGGGAAATCACCTTGGGTGCCGCCGCCGACCCAGCCGTGGATCTGCTCCAGCGGCGAGCTGATCCACAAGGTGTTGACGCCGAGCTGCTGCAGATAATCCAGCTTCTGCGTCAGGCCGGCCAGATCGCCGCCGTGAAAGGTGCCTATTTCCTGCAGGCCGTCGCTGCGGCGCCCGTAGCTGTGGTCATTGGCCGGATTGCCGTTCTCAAAGCGATCGGTCAGCACGAAGTAGACCGTGGCGTTATGCCAGCTGAACGCCGCCGGTTTCGCCGTGGCGGCGGATTCCAGCAGCAACAGGCCGCCGCTGGCGGGGGCGGGCTGCAGCGTGATTTTTCCCTGGCTCACCTGCGCCGTTTGGCCGGAATAGAAATCGCGCAGCGTTTCGCCTTCGGTGAAGGTGGAGGTGACGTCGACCGTGACCGGCTTACCGTCCCAGCGCGGGCAGCTGCGGACGGCAACGGCGGCGCTTTCCGGCGCGCTGCTCAGGCTGAGCTGCAGCGTCGGCGTGCCGCTGCGCGTATCGACGCGCACCTGATAGTCGCCGGCGCGGAACTGCCGCCAGCTGACCGGCGGGTTGGCGTCGCACGGGTGCAGCGACAGCGTCTGGTTAAGTTTTACCGCCTCCGCCGGTTGCCAGCAGCGGTTATCCTGATACAGGCGCAGCGGCAGCTGGCCTTTGGGCAGCGTGGCCTGGCTGGTGAACAGCCCGGCGGCCGTTTCGTCGAAGGCCGGGAAACCCGGCAGTGTCCAGCTGGCCAGCGCCGAAGGCGACAGCAGCATCAATAAGGGCAGGGGTAATAGTTTCATGGCTCTCCTTACGCGCGGCAGGAAGCGTTTTTCTCGCAGGGTAGCGCCCAGTGTGGCAAACGACGGAAAAATGGCCTCCTCCCTGCGAGGGTTTTTCGAGGAGGAGAGGAAGGGCGGAGCGTTTTCGGATTGATTCGGCTTGGCTTTGTGCGCGCGCTGCGGCAGATTAAACGGTGAACATCAAAGGAGGTTAGCGATGACGGACAAAAACTGGCGAGAAGAGATCGTTCAGGCAATTCAGGATGCCGAATTGCAGCACTTCGCCGAAGAACATCAGCTGCAGGCGCTGTTCGCGCCGCAGCAGGAAGAGCAACACGGCCGGTTATCCTCAGACCACCGGCCGCGCTGAGTTATTTCCGCAACAGCTGCGGGTTGACGCAGTTTTCTTTCACCGTGCCGGTCAACGCGGCGATCAAATTATCCACCGCGCAGGCGGCCATGCCGTAGCGCGTTTCATGGGTGGCGGAGCCGATGTGCGGCAACGCCACCACGTTCGGCATGCTGAGCAGCGGCGAGTTGGCCGGCAGCGGCTCTTTCTCGAACACATCCAACCCGGCGGCGTGGATCACGCCGTTTTGCAGCGCTTCGATCAGCGCCTGCTCATCCACTACCGGCCCGCGGCCGGCGTTGATCAGAATGCCGCTTTTCTTCATTTTCGCCAGCTGTTCGCGGCCGATCATGTGGAAGGTTTGTTCGGTCAGCGGCAGCGTGATGCAAACGAAATCCGACTCGGCCAGCAGGGTATCCAGATCGCAGCGACGGGCGTTGAAGCGTTGCTCCGCCTCTTCGTGCGTGCGGCGGGCGTTGTAGAGCACCGGCATGCCGAAGCCGAAGTGCGCGCGCTGCGCCAGCGCCAGGCCGATGCGGCCCATGCCGAGGATGCCGATGGTTTTGTGGTGCACGTCGACGCCGAACCAGTCCGGCCCGATGCTGCCGCGCCATTCGCCGGCCTTCACCCGCTCCGCCACTTCCACCACCCGGCGCGCGGTCGCCAGCACCAGGCTCATGATGGTGTCGGCGACGGTTTCGGTCAACACCGTCGGGGTGTGCATCAACAGCACGTTATGGGCGTTGAGCGCCTCGACGTCGAAGTTGTCGTAGCCGACGGAAACGGTCGAGGCCGCGCGCAGTTTGGGCGCCTGCTGCAGGAAGGCTTCGTCAATTTTACCGCCGGAACCGATGATCCCTTCGGCCTGCTGCAACGCCTGGCGCAGTTCGTCGCGGTTCTCCGGCTGCAGGCCGTTGAAGGCGTGCACGGTGAAGTGCTGTTCCAGACGTTCAAGCAGATCGGCGGGCAGGCTTTTGTACAATACGATAGAAGGCTTCATCACGAACTCCAGCTGGGCCAAAGGGGGCATGGTGCCCCCCCGGTTGGGTTAACAGATAAAAAGTATAACTGGATCAAGCCAATTGCGGCTGGATCTCGTTGCGGGCGGGCTTGACGATCAGCGTCAGCACCACCGCCACCACCAGTGCGATGGCCATGAACATGTAGGAAGCCGCCGGGCTGCCGGTGGCGCCATTCAGATAGCCGACGAACCACGAACCGAAGAACGAACCCAGCGCGCCCATGCTGTTGATCAGCGCCATGGCGCCCCCGGCAACGTTTTTCGGCAGCATTTCCGGAATGATGGCGAAGAACGGCCCGTAGGGGGCGTACATCGCGGCGCCGGCGACCACCAGCAGGCCGTAGGAGATCCAGAAGTGGTTGGCGCCGACGGCGTAAGAACCGAAGAACGCCAGCGCGCCGATCAGCAGCAGCGGCCAGACGAACAGCTTGCGGTTTTGCATTTTGTCCGACGCCCAGGAGACCACGATCATGGCGATGGTTGCCGCCAGGTAAGGCACCGCCGACAGCCAGCCGGCTTCCACCATGCCCATCTGCATGCCGCTGCGCAGGATGGAAGGCAGCCACAGCACGAAGCCGTACACGCCGATGCTCCAGGCGAAGTACTGCACGCACAGCAGGATCACGTTGCGTGAGCGGAAGGCTTCGCCGTAGTTGCGCACGGCCTTGATGCCTTTTTGCTCTTCGTCCAGCTGCTGCTGCAGCGCCTGTTTCTCATCGGCGCTCAGCCAGCCGGCCTGCGCCGGTTTGTCTTTCGCCAGCACCCACCAGCAGAACGCCCAGATAACCGCCGGAATGCCCTCGATGATGAACATTTCACGCCAGCCGAAGGCGTGGATCAGGTAACCGGACACCACCGACATCCACAGCACCGTCACCGGGTTGCCGAGGATCAGGAAAGTATTGGCGCGTGACCGCTCCGATTTGGTGAACCAGTTGCTGATGTAGATCAGCATCGCCGGCATCACCGCCGCTTCCACCACACCCAGGATAAAGCGGATGGCGGCCAGCATCGGGATATTGCTGACCACGCCGGTCAACGAGGCGCAGCCGCCCCACAGGATCAGGCACCAGAAGATCAGTTTTTTGACGCTGCGACGTTCGGCGTAGATAGCGCCGGGAATTTGGAAGAAGAAATAACCGAGGAAAAACAGCGCGCCCAGCAGCGAGGCCATGCCTTTGGTGATGCCGAGATCTTCATTGATACCGGCGGCAGAGGCGAAGCTGAAGTTGGCGCGATCGAGATAGGCCAGGCTGTAGGTGATAAACACGATGGGCATGATGTACCACCAGCGTTTGGCCGCGACAGTCGCTTTGTTCATGTTCAGTATCCTTCAGTGGTGTTGCATCCCCTTCGCCCGGCACGCTGGGCGTGAAAGACGAAGGGGCAGATGCTCTCCCGACGCGTCCCGGTTGTAGGGCCAGAGGCTGACGTCATGCGGAGAAGTCGTTTTTTTTATTGTTATTCGGCCAGCGCCGCACGGGTCGGCAGGCCTTCGCTGTCGCCGATGGCCTGGATCGCCAGCGAGCCGATTTTGTTGCCGCGCTGCACCGCCTGTATTAGCGTTTTGCCTTCCAGCAGGGCGCTGAGGGTGCCGACGGCAAAGCCGTCACCGGCGCCGACGGTATCCACTACGTTGTCGACCTTGACCGCGGCCACTGCCGCTTTATCGCCGGCGGCGGTTTTAAACCAGGCGCCGTCCGGGCCGGTTTTGATGATCACCGCCTGCACGCCGCGCTCCAGATAGAAATCGGCGATGCCTTCCGGCGTCGACTGGCCGGTGAGGATCTGTCCCTCTTTCAACCCCGGCAGAACCCAGTCGGCGGCGAACGCCAGCTGGTTCAGCTGCTCGATCATCACCTCGCGGCTGGGCCACAGCACCGGGCGCAGATTGGGATCGAACGAAATGGTTTTACCCATGGCACGCATCTCGCGCGCCGCATGGTGGCACAGCGCCAGCGACTCGCTGGACAGCGCCGCCGCCACGCCGCTCAGGTGCAGGTGGCGCGCGGAACCGAAATACTCGCGGTTGAAATCGGCAATCGACAGCTGGCTGGCCGCCGAGCCCTTGCGGAAATACTCCACACTGGGATCGGTACCATCGGTGGTTTTGGATTTCACCTGAAAACCGGTGGGGTAGTGGCCGTCGACCGTCACCTGCCGGTAATTGATGCCTTCTTTTTTCAACTGCTGCAGGGTGAAGCGCCCGAACGAATCGTTGCCGACGCGGCTGACCCAGCCGACGTTCATACCCAGACGCGCCAGGCCGATCGCCACGTTCAGTTCGGCGCCGGCGATGCGTTTGGTGAAGGTTTCCACCTCCGCCAGATCGCCGGTTTGTGCCGCCACGAACATCGCCATGGCTTCACCCAGCGTGACCACATCCAGGGGCGCCTGCTGCGCCGTCGTTGCCGTTAACGTTGTCATCATGGGGTTACTCCGCACGCAAGATATTGACGTAATGGCGGGTGACGGCTTCCAGGTCATCGCCCTGCAACGGGAATTCGATACCGCGCGGCGCATCGTGCGGCAGACGGGCCAACAGGTCGCGCCAGCTGCCGTCGGTCTCGTCCAGCGCGATGGCGCGCCAGCCGCGCGGGCCTTGGGTGGCGGCTTTGACGTGCACGTAACCGACGTGGCGGGCCAGGCGTTCGGCGGCGGCGAAGGCGTCTTGCCCCACCCACAGCCAGTTGGCCATATCGAAGGTCATGCTGACCGGCAGGTGGCTATCTTCCGCGGCGTGGAAAAAGGCGTTCAGCATCGACAAAATGCCGCAGTCCGGCGTTTGGTCGTTCTCGACCACCAGCTTGACCGGGTGTTGCTCCAGCGCCACTTTCAACTCGGTAAAATCAAAGCCGGGGCGGAAATGGCCGAGGGAGAGCTTCAGCTGGCGCGCGTTCAGCGCCTGCGCTTCCGCCAGCAGCGCCGACAGGTTGGGGTTCAGCGTATGTTGCGGTGTGAACAGCGCCTCAGGGGCGGAATAGACGGCGAACAGCTGCTGGCGATCGATCTCTTGCGCCAGCGCCGGCAGGCTGTCCAGTTCACCGGCGGTGAACAGTTCGCGGCGGATCTCCACTCCGTCGGCGCCCGCGCCGGCGATGATGGGCAACAGCGCGCGCTGGCCGCCGTGTTGTTTGACGGTATCGGTGCCGTAGGCGCCGGTGACCACGATGATTTCTGTTTTCATTTTGACTCCTGAGGCGGCATTGTCGCCGCCGCTGCTGTTACCGGTACGT
This sequence comes from Serratia sp. 201, assembly GCF_037027545.1. Classification (NCBI taxonomy): domain Bacteria; kingdom Pseudomonadati; phylum Pseudomonadota; class Gammaproteobacteria; order Enterobacterales; family Yersiniaceae; genus Serratia; species Serratia sp. 201. Next base: position 71,385 of record NZ_JAXCHC010000005.1, read on the forward strand.
TAAATGGAACCGGTTCCAGCGAAAAGCGACAGAGTGTAAAAATATGATCGCAATCACGAAGCTGAGCAAAAAACAGCCGACTCAGATAGAGGCGGGGCGGTCAACGGCCCCGGAGAAGGTGGATTAGCGGGTGGTGGAGCCGCGGACGATCAGCTCGCCGGAGAACATCTGCTCGCCGCTGGGGGTGGCCAGGCCCTGAATGCGCTGCACCAGCCGCTCCAGCGCCGCGTGTCCCATTTGGTAGGTGGGTTGTTTCAGCGTGGTGATGCCGACGCCCGCCAGTTCCGCCCACTCCAGCTCGTCGAAGCCCAGCAGGCCGATGTCGTTGCCCCACTGGATGCCGAGCCGGCGCATGGCGCGCGCCACCTGCAGCGTCAGGGCGCCGTTGGCGGAGATCACCGCCTTGCGCATGCCGCGATGACGGCCGCTGAAATCGCTCAGCACCTGCTCCAGCTTCTGCCGATCGTTGAGCGGCGTTTCGGCCTGCTCCGCCAACAGCGCGGGGTGCTGCGCCATGGTATGTCTGAAAGCGTGCAGGCGTTCGAGACGGGTATTGACCGTACCGAGCGGCTCGCTGAGGAACAGGATCGCTTCGAAACCTTGTTGCAGCAGGTGTTCGGTGGCGACGGTGGCGGCTTCGCGGTTGTTCAGACCCACCACGTCGCAGGCGAAGTCGGGGATTTTTCGATCGATCAGCACCATCGGCAGCATCGACTGTTGCAGCGTGGATAATGCTTCCTCGCGCATGCCGACCGCGTTGACCACGATGCCTTCTACCCGGTAACTGCTGAGCAGCTGCAGGTAGTGCTGTTCCTGATTGACTTCGTTGTTGGTGTTACACACCAGCAGGGTAAAACCGTGTTGACGGCAGGCGGCCTCGATGCCGCGCATCACGTCCACCGAATAGGGGTTGGTGATATCGGCGAGGATCAGGCCGATCAGGCGGGTCTGGCCGCCCTTCAGGCTGCGCGCCATCTGGCTTGGCCGGTAGTCGAGCTGCTGGATAGCCTGTTCGATGCGCTGTTTGAGATCGTCGGAAAGCAGGTGCTGTTCACCATTCAGATAGCGCGACACGCTGGTCTTGCCGGTTTTGGCGATGCTGGCCACATCGCTGATGGTGGCGCGTCCTGAGGTGCGCGTTGCCTTGCCTGTGCTCACAGCCGATCCCTCCTGCGGTTAATTGCCAAGGAGACTACCATACCCGATGTGCGAGCGGGAATATTGAAGGATAAGGAGAAAGTCGGGAGGAAGCGGCGGGGCACCGGTGGCGCCCCGCACGGGATTACTGCAGCGGGCTGAGGGTGATCTCGACGCGGCGGTTTTGCGCCTTGCCTTCCGCGGTGCTGTTGGAGGCGATCGGGTTGTCCGGGCCGGCACCGGTGGTGCGGATACGGTTCGCCGCCACGCCCTGGGTGATCAGCGCGCTGGCTACGCCGTCGGCGCGCTGCTGCGACAGGTTCATGTTGAGCGAGCGGGAGCCGGTGCTGTCGGTGTAGCCGACCACGTTGACCGCGGTTTTCGGATACTCTTTCAGCACCATGGCGACGCCGGTCAGGGTGTTGGCGCCCGCCGGTTTGAGCGTGGCGCTGCTGCTGTCGAAGGTCACATTATTCGGCATGTTCAGCACGATGTTGTCGCCCTGGCGGGTGACGCTGACGCCGGTACCTTTCATCTTGTCGCGCAGTTTGGCTTCCTGCACGTCCATGTAATAGCCTGCGCCGCCGCCGAGGGCTGCACCGGCCGCTGCGCCGATCAGCGCGCCCTTGCCGCGATCTTTCTTGGAAGAGGACAGCACGCCGACGCCGGCGCCCAGTGCGGCACCGAGGCCCGCGCCGATGCCGGATTTACCGACTTCGGATTCGCCGGTGTAAGGGTTGGTGGTACAGGCCGACAGCGTGAGCGCGACGCTCACTGCGCCGGCAATAATTGCAATGCGTTTTTTCATGTTCTTGTCCTTAATGGCATCAATTCTGTACGCGCCGGCCCAACACGGGGGCGCAAAAAGTAGGCGACGCAGGTGGGGCCCGCATCACCGCGCTACTATGACGCGTTGGCTCACCGGCAGTTCCGGAGAAAAACGTGACAAATGATGAGCGCGGGTAAGTGCTGGGGGAGTTATGCGATAAAACGCCGGGCGGCGCTATGCAGCGGATTCCTAATTGCGCGCCGCCAGGGCGCGAATGCGCCTTTTTTAACCGTAACCGGTTGAATTCTCGATTGCCGGCCAGCTCATGATCAGCGTATAGGCCTGGGTTTCGTCGTTAAACAGGCGTTGCGTCACCTGAAAACCGTGCTTGTGGTAGAACGCGCAGGCTCGCAGGTTCTGCTGATACACCTCCAGGCTGAGCCGGCGGTAGCGCTGCTGCACGTGTGTCATCAGCGCCTGGGCGACGCCGCGGCCGTGATACGCCCGATCGACGAACAGCGCGCCGATGAACTGCTCGTCCAGCACGCTGATAAAGCCGACGATCTCGTCGTTATGCCAGCAGGCCCAGCTTTGCGCGCGCGGCAGGTAGTTTTCCCGCACCAGTGCGGCGCTCTCATGCCAGTATTTTTCCGCCACGAACGGATGGGCGGCGATGGTGCTGGGCAGCCACAGCGCCATCAGCCGTTCGATATCCTCTGGGCCACAGGGGCGGATCACCGTGGCTTTGGGTAGCACATGCACCCCGTGAGATGATCGTTCACCAGCCCGCTGGCCTGCATGAAGGCGTAACAGATCGTGGAGCCGATAAACTTGAAGCCGCGCTTTTTCAACGCTTTGGACATGGCGTCGGACTGCTCGGTTTTAGCCGGCACCTGGCTCAGCGCCTGCCAGCGGTTGAGCTGCGGCCGGCCGCCGACGAAGTCCCAGATGAAGGTAACGAAATTCTCGCCGGACGCCTCCATCGCCAGATAGGCTTTGGCGTTGGTGATGATGGCTTCTATCTTGCCGCGGTGGCGGATGATGCCGCTGTCCTGCAGCAGGTTTTCCACGTCCTGCTCGGTCATGGCGGCGACCCGCTGCGGATCGAAACCATGGAAAGCACGCCGGTAATTCTCGCGCTTTTTCAGGACGGTGATCCAGGAAAGGCCGGCCTGCTGCCCCTCCAGGCACAGCATTTCAAACAGCTCGCGCGCGTCGGTGGTGGGCGCGCCCCATTCCTTGTCGTGATACTCGAGATACAACGGATCGGCCGTCACCCAACCGCAACGTTCGTCTGCCATCCTGACTGTCCTTATGCTGTGTTTATGAACAGTAATCATCGCTCGAAGCGCCGAACTTGGCAAGCCTCTGATTGTTTTGTCATCAGCCCGCTTGACGTGGTGAAAAAGCCGACAATAGTTACTACATGGCCGGTGGAAAACCGGCCAACGATAAAAACGACATTGCCTTCATTTGCAGGCTCTCAGGAGTCGATTCATGCCTCTAAAAATAACGTGCATGCCCCGCCCGGCGGCGCTTGCAGTGGCGTTGCTTTGCAGTATGACCCTTCCGGCTCAGGCGTACGATCAACTGTACGTCTTTGGCGATAGCCTGAGCGATACCGGCAACAACGGCCGGTTCACCTATGACGGCAGTCAGCACCTGCTGTACGACGAAGCGTTGGCGCAACGCATCGGCGCGGCGCTGGTGGCCTCGGACAACGGCGGTGAAAACTACGCCGCCGGCGGCGCCGTGGCGGTGCCGGGCCTGAACCCGGTCGACAACACCCAGGATCAGGTGCAGCGCTACCTGAATCGGGTTAACGGCCAGGCCGATGGCGACGGTTTGTATATTCACTGGATCGGCGGTAACGATTTGGCGGCGGCGGCGCTGAATGCCGCTACCGCGCCCGGCGTGGCCTATAACAGTGCCGCGGCCGCCGCCGCGCAGGTGCATTCGCTGCTGAACGCCGGTGCCGGCACGGTGATCGTGCCGACGGTGCCGAACATCGGCTCCACGCCGCAGCTGATGGAACTGATCATTCAGCAGGCGCTGCCGCCGGTACAGGGGGCGGCGATCCAGGCGGCCTATGCCACGCTTAATTCGGTGGCTACCCCGGACAACGCTTCGCGCACGCAGGCGATCCACGCGGCGTTGGCCGCCGCGGCGAAGCAGGGCAGTGCCATTCCTCAGGTGCAGCAGGCGATCGCCGCGCAGCTTATCGCGGCGTATGACAGCCTGAGCGCGCAGGCCGCTCAGCTGACCGATTTCTATAATCAAAGTGAAGACCGTCTGCTGGCGCAGGGGGGCGGCAATATCGTGCGGGTGGACGTCAACAAGCTGTTCGCCGAAGCGATCGCCAATCCGGCGCAGTTCGGCTTCGCCAACACGGCCGGCATGGCTTGCCCGGCGGGCGTTTCCTCGGCGGTTTGCCGTTCCGACATGCCCGGCTTCGACGCTGGCCAGTCCTATCTGTTCTCCGACCATTTCCACCCCAGCCCGCAGGCGCACCTGCTGATTACGGATTATATTCAGGCGGTGTTGGATGGCCCGGCGCAGGTGGTGGCGCTGAATCAGGCGACGGCGGCGATGGCGCGTGACAGCCGCGCCACGCTCGACAGCCGTTTCCAGCAGCTGCGCAACGGCGACAACCCGCAGGGCTCGCTGGGCGTGTTCGGCGGCTACGCCGGCCAGCACTACGACTATGCCGATAATCGGGCGGCGGGGGACGGCAACGCCACCACCCACAACCTGACCGTCGGCGTGGACTATCAACTGACCGACAGCTGGTTGATCGGTGCGTTGATCGCCGGTTCCAACGACGATCAGCATCCTTCCAGCCGTTTTGATTACAAGGCGCGTGGGCTGCTGCTGTCAGCCTTCAGTTCGCTGGCGCTGTTCGAGCACGGTTGGGTCAACGCCGATCTGCACTATGCGAGGATGGATTATGACGACATCCGCCGCAGCATGCGGCTGGGGCCGCTGACGCGTACCGAAACCGGGTCGACCACCGGCAAGCAGTGGGGCGCGCGCGTGACCGCCGGCTATGACTTCCCGATCGCCTCTTACCTGACCACCGGGCCGGTGGCGCAGTTCGCCTGGGACTACAGCCGCGTTTCCGGCTACAGCGAAGATGGCGATGACAGCACCGCCATGCGCTTCAACGATCAAACCTATCACTCGCAGATCGGCGCGTTGGGCTGGCGGCTGGATACGCAATTCGGCGTGTTTAACCCCTATGCGGAAGTGAGTTATCAGCATCAGTTCGGCGATGACGTCTACCGCGCCGGCGGCGGCCTGAAATCGACGCAAACCTCGTTTACCCGCGACAGTGCGGGCCAGGACAAAAACTGGGTGGATGTCACGCTGGGGGCCAACATGCCGTTGACGGACAGGGTATCGGCCTTCGCCACCGTTTCGCAAACCGGCGGGCTGAGCAGCGGCGAGCAGTTTATGTATAACGTCGGCGTCAGCGCACGTTTTTGAATTGGCCATCGGCGCGCTCAAGGGCGCAGGATAGTCATAAGGTCTGATAAGGGATTTATGAGGAAGGCGGCCTGGGGGGAATTATGCGGGCCGCAATGACGTTGGCGGAAATACAAAAAAAAACTGATCCTATGAAAGGATCAGGTAGCCACTTGGCCAACACCAGGGAAAATTTTATTTATTATTGTATAACCAAAGATTAACTGTCAATTTGTTTCTGTGGCCCGTTAGCGCCGTCTTTCATCCCTGGCCGTTCCTCCCATGCCCCGACCGTCGGCACGCCGCGTGATATCGCCTTATTGTTCACGATAATAAGAAATAATCTGGCACTTGATCACATTATCTCTCGATGAGGGGAGTTTTTTAGTTGATAAAATTAACAAAAATAACATTGTCGCAACTTTATCTCGTGGCAAATATAAAGATACACGCACGGAAATCAGCCTGAATTTGACCGGCGAGGGGAGAAATAGCGTTCAGCTAATTGACTATTTAAACGGCGATGAGTGATATTTTTGTTTAGATACTCTAATGTTTTTGCCGGGTGTGTCTTTCTGAACGGCGAGGCGACCGGCCGGCGCGTTGTCCTTCCCTCGGTGCCCGCCGCGTGAAAATCCAGCGCTTCTCACCCCGATTCGCACTTGTTGCCGGATTCTGGCTGTATATCTTACGGTCAAAGGGTATACTGGCGCATTCCATCTAAATCCACTTGTATCGCGTGCGAATTCAACATGCAAAAGTTTGATACCAAGACCTTCCAGGGCCTGATCCTGACACTGCAGGATTATTGGGCGCGCCAGGGCTGCACCATCGTTCAACCATTGGACATGGAAGTCGGCGCGGGAACCTCACACCCGATGACGTGCCTGCGCGCACTGGGGCCGGAGCCGATGGCGACCGCCTATGTGCAGCCATCCCGTCGCCCGACCGACGGCCGCTACGGCGAAAACCCGAACCGTCTGCAGCACTACTACCAGTTCCAGGTGGTGATTAAGCCATCGCCGGACAACATTCAGGAACTCTACCTGGGCTCGCTGAAAGAGCTGGGTCTGGATCCGACCATCCACGACATTCGCTTCGTGGAAGACAACTGGGAAAACCCGACGCTCGGCGCCTGGGGCCTGGGTTGGGAAGTGTGGCTGAACGGCATGGAAGTGACGCAGTTCACCTACTTCCAGCAGGTCGGCGGCCTGGAGTGCAAGCCGGTAACCGGCGAGATCACCTATGGTCTGGAGCGTCTGGCGATGTACATCCAGGGCGTGGACAGCGTATACGATCTGGTGTGGAGCAACGGCCCGCTGGGTGTCACCACCTACGGCGACGTGTTCCACCAGAACGAAGTGGAGCAATCCACCTACAACTTCGAATACGCCGACGTCGACTTCCTGTTCTCCTGCTTCGAGCAGTACGAGAAAGAAGCCCAATCGCTGCTGGCGCTGGAAAAACCGCTGCCGCTGCCGGCCTACGAACGCATCCTGAAGGCGGGCCATACCTTTAACCTGCTGGACGCGCGCAAGGCGATTTCGGTGACCGAGCGTCAACGCTACATTCTGCGCATCCGCACGCTGACCAAAGCCGTTGCCGAAGCCTACTACGCTTCCCGCGAAGCGCTGGGCTTCCCGATGTGCAACAAGAAGAACGAGAACTAAGAGGCAGCCATGACTCAACAGACTTTCCTGGTGGAAATCGGCACGGAAGAGCTGCCGCCGAAGGCGCTTCGTTCCCTGGCGGAATCTTTCGCCGCCAACTTCACCGCCGAGCTGGACAACGCCGGCCTGGAACACGGTGACGTGAGCTGGTTCGCCGCACCGCGCCGCCTGGCGCTGAAAGTGGCCAACCTGAGCGCGGCACAGGCCGATCGCGAAATTGAAAAACGCGGCCCGGCGATCGCCCAGGCGTTCGACGCCGAAGGTAAACCGAGCAAAGCGGCCGAAGGCTGGGCGCGCGGCTGCGGCATCACCGTCGATCAGGCTGAACGCCTGGTGACCGACAAGGGCGAGTGGTTGATGTACCGCGCCCACGTCAAAGGTCAGTCGGCGCAACAACTGCTGGCCGGCATGGTCAGCACCGCGCTCGGCAAGCTGCCGATCCCGAAACTGATGCGCTGGGGCGATTCCGACGTGCAGTTCGTGCGTCCGGTGCACACCGTCACGATGCTGCTGGGCGCCGATCTGATCCCAGGCACCGTGCTGGGCATCGAATCCGCGCGCACCGTGCGCGGCCACCGCTTCATGGGCGAAGCCGAGTTCACCCTCGACAATGCCGACCAATACCCGCAGATCCTGCTGGAGCGCGGCAAAGTGGTCGCCGACTACGAAGCGCGTAAAGCCCTCATCAAGCGCGATGCCGAACTGGCGGCGCAGAAGATTGGCGGCAAGGCCGATCTGAGTGAAAGCCTGCTGGAAGAAGTGGCTTCGCTGGTGGAATGGCCGGTGGTGCTGACCGCCAAATTCGAAGAGAAATTCCTGGCGGTGCCGGCGGAAGCGCTGGTGTACACCATGAAGGGCGACCAGAAGTATTTCCCGGTGTACGACGCCGCGGGCAAACTGCTGCCGAACTTTATCTTCGTAGCCAACATCGAGTCGAAAGACCCGCAGCAGATCATCTCCGGTAACGAGAAGGTGGTGCGTCCGCGTCTGGCCGACGCCGAGTTCTTCTTCAACACCGACCGCAAGAAGCGTCTGGAAGACAACCTGCCGCGCCTGGAAACCGTGCTGTTCCAACAGCAGCTGGGCACCCTGCGCGACAAGACCGACCGCATTCAGGCGCTGGCGGGCTGGGTTGCCGGCCAGATCGGCGCTGACGTCAACCACGCCACCCGCGCGGGCCTGCTGTCGAAGTGCGACCTGATGACCAACATGGTGTTCGAATTCACCGACACCCAGGGCGTGATGGGCATGCACTACGCGCGCCACGACGGTGAGGCGGAAGACGTCGCCGTTGCGCTGAACGAGCAGTATCAGCCGCGCTACGCCGGCGATGCGCTGCCGCAGTCGCTGGTGGCCTGTTCCCTGGCGATCGCCGACAAGATGGACACCCTGGCCGGCATCTTCGGCATCGGTCAGCATCCGAAGGGCGATAAAGACCCGTTTGCGCTGCGCCGTGCCGCGCTGGGCGTGTTGCGTATCATCGTCGAGAAAAACCTGCCGCTGGATCTGCAGACACTGACCGAAGAGGCCGTGCGCCTGTACGGCAGCAAGCTGACCAATGCCAAGGTAGTCGACGAGGTGGTGGAATTCATGCTGGGCCGCTTCCGCGCCTGGTATCAGGAAGAAGGCCACGCGGTCGATACCATTCAGGCGGTGTTGGCGCGCCGTCCGACCAAGCCGGCCGACTTCGACGCGCGCGTCAAGGCGGTATCCCACTTCCGCACGCTGGACGAGGCGGCGGCGCTGGCTGCGGCCAACAAACGCGTCTCCAACATTCTGGCGAAGTCTACCGAAACGCTGAACGACAGCGTGCGCGCCTCGGTGCTGAAGGACGCGGCGGAGATCCAGCTGGCGACTCACCTGGTGGTGCTGCGCGACAAGCTGCAGCCGTACTTCGCGGCGGGCAACTACCAGGAAGCGCTGGTGGAACTGGCCGCGCTGCGTGAGCCGGTGGATGCGTTCTTCGACAACGTGATGGTAATGGCGGACGATGCGGAAGTGCGCGTAAACCGCCTGACGCTGCTGAGCAAATTGCGTGAACTGTTCCTGCAGGTGGCGGATATCTCCGTACTGCAGTAAACGGCTCTGTGCTGTGAAAAGGCGCCTGCGGGCGCCTTTTTTATTTCCGTTTCCTGGGTGCGAAGGCAAGGTCGCCTGGCGACTTGGGGGGCGACTTGGGGGGCGACTTGGGGAAATTGAAGCGTCCGGTCGCCGACGGCAATGAACCTCAGTGCGTTTTGCGCACGATGTTCAACCGCCTCCGGCCGAGACAATGTTCACCGCAAACGGAATCGCGTATCGGAACGCCGCCAGTTGATCTATTCTTATAGGCGCACGGAGTGCGCAAAAAGGGGCGGAGTCCAATGAAAAAGCAGGTTTATAACAGGAGTTATGTCACATGGCGGTAGGGATCCAGAGCAGAGGTTTCGCGCGTTGGTTGGCACCGGTATTGGCATTGTTGGTGGTCATGCAATTGACCGCCTGCGGCGATAAAGAGCCGGAACAGCGCAAAGCATTTATCGATTACTTACAGAATACCGTGATGCGCAGCGGGGCGAATATCCCCACGCTGAGCGAAGACCAGAAGCAGAAGTTCGGCAACTATGCCGGCGATTACGCGATTTTGGTCGGCTTTTCACAGCAGCTGTCCAAGTCGGTCGGCGCCAGCCTGACCCCGGCGTTGGATCAGATTAACCAGATCCGCACCGCGCAGGACTATCTGAACAAACGCGATGCGCTGCAGCAATCGGTCGGGGCGTTGAACCTGCTGGGCCAGCAGATCCAGTCGGCCAAATCGCAGGCGGATACTGCTCACGCGGCGCTGAAACAGCCTGACGATCTGAAGGCGGTGTACAACCAGGCCTATGACAAAATCGTCACCGCACCGGCCAACGCCTTGATGCCGGCGATCCCGACCACCGCCAGCTTTGTGCAGGATCTGGTGCAGGTCGGCGATTTCCTGCAGAGCCAGGGAAATCAGGTCAGCTTCAACAACAACGGCGTGCAGTTCCGTACCGCGCAGCAGGTGGCGCAGTACAACACCATGATGTCGAATCTGGTGGCCAAACAGCAGAACCTGATGAATGCGCAGAAGACCATTCAAAGCGTGACGCAATAATAACGCGTCCAGGCGCGAAACAGGCCGGCATTGCCGGCCTGTTTTATTTCCCCTCAGCGTTTCCAATAGCTTGCTGGTTTATTGCGCAGGCTTCTGTACTACACTTCAATTAATCCATTCATTAGGCAATGTAGTTTTCTTTCATTCATCACTTCGCTAGTTCCCGGCGGGATGAGTGCTCACAGGGAAGATCAAACAGAGCGTTGCGATCGGCGCTGCAGCTAAAAATAAATTGTGACTAATGTCACAATTCAAAAACAAAACGCCAATTTAAAAATGTGATCATAGTCACTTTATTGGGGGTTTTGTGGCGACTTTTTTCTCACTGTGCTTTTTTTACACGTCATAAATGTGATCTTTATCACTATAAATGAGGGTTTGTTGGGGTGTTGTATGTGACTTGTATCACAAAAAATTCGTGAAGTTCGCGTGACAAAAACAGCGTGATAGAGTCCGTTTCGCATACAGCGGCAACACGGCTGGATCGTCACAACAATAATCACGCGCTCTATTGTCAGCGCGTAACAATAGGGGTGTGTTTTATGTTTTCACCAGACATCAAGGTTAAAGTGCAAAACTTTGGCCGCTTCCTGAGCAACATGGTGATGCCCAACATCGGCGCCTTTATCGCCTGGGGGATTATCACCGCGCTATTCATTCCAACCGGCTGGCTGCCGAATGAAACCTTAGCCAAGCTGGTCGGCCCGATGATCACCTACCTGCTGCCGCTGCTGATCGGTTATACCGGCGGGCGGCTGGTGGGCGGCGATCGCGGCGGCGTCGTGGGTGCCATCACCACCATGGGCGTCATCGTCGGTGCCGACATGCCGATGTTCCTCGGCTCGATGATCGCCGGCCCGCTGGGTGGCTGGGCTATCAAGCATTTCGACCGCTGGGTGGACGGCAAGATCAAAAGCGGCTTTGAAATGCTGGTGAACAACTTCTCCGCCGGCATCATCGGCATGCTGCTGGCGATCCTGGCCTTCCTGGGCATCGGGCCGCTGGTGGAGGTGCTCTCCAAGCTGCTGGCGGCGGGCGTGCACGTGATGGTGAAGAACAACCTGCTGCCACTGGCGTCCATCTTCGTTGAACCGGCGAAAATCCTGTTCCTGAACAACGCCATCAACCACGGCATCTTCTCGCCGCTGGGTATCCAGCAGGCCACGGAAGCCGGCAAGTCGGTGTTCTTCCTGATTGAAGCCAACCCAGGCCCGGGCATGGGCGTGCTGATGGCCTACATGTTCTTCGGCCGCGGCAGCGCCAAGCAATCCGCCGGCGGTGCGGCGATCATTCACTTCCTGGGCGGCATCCACGAAATCTACTTCCCTTACGTGCTGATGAATCCACGTCTGCTGCTGGCGGTGATCCTGGGCGGCATGACCGGCGTATTCACCCTGACGATGCTGAACGGCGGCCTGGTTTCTCCAGCTTCCCCGGGTTCGATCCTGGCGGTGCTGGCGATGACGCCGAAAGGCGCCTACTTCGCCAACATTGCGGCGGTGTGCGCAGCCTTTGCCGTCTCCTTCGTGGTGTCCGCTTTCCTGCTGAAAACCTCCAAAGTGAAAGAGGATGACGATCTGGAAGCCGCGACCCGCCGCATGCAAGAGATGAAATCGCAGTCCAAAGGCGGCGCAGCGGCGCCAGCGTCGGTCGACGGCGATCTGAGCACCGTGCGCAAAATCATCGTCGCCTGCGATGCGGGCATGGGTTCCAGCGCCATGGGCGCCGGGGTGTTGCGCAAGAAAGTGGCGGACGCCGGGCTGAAGAACATCTCGGTGACTAACAGCGCCATCAACAGCCTGCCGGACGATGTGGATCTGGTCATCACGCACCGCGATCTGACCGAGCGCGCGATGCGCCACGCGCCGCAGGCCCAGCACATCTCGCTGACCAACTTCCTCGACAGCAAGCTGTACAGCGATCTGGTCGACCGTTTGGTAGCGGTCAACAAAACCACCGACAACCAGCAGAAGGTGCTGGGCGCGCTGGACGACAGCTTCGAAGCCGGGGAACCGAACCTGTTCAAGCTGAGCGAAAGCAATGTGTTCCTCAACCTGCAGGCTAGCGACAAAGAGCAGGCGATCCGTTTCGCCGGCGAGCAGCTGGTGAAAGGCGGCTACGTCGAGGCGGAGTACGTGCCGGCGATGCTGGAGCGCGAAAAGCTCACCTCCACCTACCTGGGCGAGTCGATCGCCGTGCCGCACGGCACCATCGAGGCCAAAGACCGGGTGCTGCGCACCGGCGTGGTGTTCTGCCAGTACCCGCAGGGCGTGCGCTTCGGCGATGAAGAGGATGAAGTGGCTCGCCTGGTGATCGGCATCGCCGCGCGCAACAACGAGCATATTCAGGTGATCACCAGCCTGACCAACGCGCTGGATGACGAGAGCGTGATTGAGCGGCTGGCGAATACCACCAGCGTCCAGGAAGTGCTGGACCTGCTCGGCGGCAAAAAAGCTGGATAACAGAATCATTTTAAAGGGTGCAGCTTGCTGCACCCTTCGACATTAAGAAGGTAGAGTTATGAAAGCATTACATTTTGGCGCAGGGAATATCGGCCGCGGTTTTATCGGCAAGCTGCTGGCGGACGCCGGGGTTGAACTGACCTTCGCCGACGTCAATCAAACGGTGCTGGATCTGCTGAACAGCCGTAAAAGCTACGCGGTGCACGTGGTGGGCGAGCAAGAACGCGTGGAGCGCGTCAACAACGTCAGCGCCGTCAACAGCGGCAGTGAGGCGGCGGTGGCGCTGATCGCCGAAGCGGATCTGGTGACCACCGCCGTTGGCCCGCAAATTCTCGCCAAAATCGCCGGCACGATCGCCAAAGGGCTGGTGCTGCGTCATCAGCAGGGCAATGTGCAACCGCTGAACATCATCGCCTGCGAGAACATGGTGCGCGGCACCAGCCAGCTGAAACAGCATGTGTTCGCCGCGCTGCCGCAGGATGAGCAGGCATGGGCTGAGCAGCATGTCGGCTTCGTCGATTCGGCGGTCGATCGCATTGTGCCGCCGGCGGACAGCAACGACCCGTTGGAAGTGACGGTGGAAACCTTCAGCGAATGGATCGTCGATCAGACCCAGTTCAAAGGCCAGCCCCCGGCGATCGCCGGCATGGAGTTGACCGATAACCTGATGGCGTTCGTCGAGCGCAAGCTGTTCACCCTCAACACCGGTCACGCCATCACCGCCTACCTCGGCCAACAGACCGGGCTGCAAACCATTCGCGACGCCATTCTCGACCTAGTGATCCGCCGCGTGGTGAAAGGGGCGATGGAAGAGAGCGGCGCGGTGCTGATCAAGCGTTACGGCTTCGACGCCGACAAGCATGCCGCCTACATCAACAAAATCCTCGGCCGCTTTGAAAATCCGTATCTGCACGACGACGTCGAGCGCGTAGGGCGCCAACCGCTGCGCAAACTGAGCGCCGGCGATCGCCTGATCAAACCGCTGCTGGGCACGCTGGAATACGGCCTGCCGCATGCCAACCTGATCCAGGGCATCGCCGCCGCCATGAGCTACCGCAGCGAACAGGATCCGCAGGCGCAGGAACTGGCGGAACTGCTGAACACGCTCGGGCCGAAAGCCGCGCTGGCGCAAATTTCCGGCCTGCCGGCGGAAAGCGAGGTTGTAGAAGAGGCCGTTGCTGTGTATAACGCCATGCACAAGTAGAATCGTGATGATGAACACCCGAGCGCAGCTTGCTGCGCTCCTGCAACCCGAGTTCGGCATCGACGGCCCTCCCCACGCCTTTCGAAAAGCGACGATGGAAGAAGCACAGGCATTTGAAAACCAGGTTCTGGAAAAGCTGAACGCGGGCAAAACGGTGCGCAGCTTCCTGATCGCAGCGGTAGAGCTGCTGGCGGAAGCGCTCAACGTGCTGGTGGTGCAGGTATTCCGCAAGGATGACTACGCGGTGAAATATGCCGTCGAACCGCTATTGTCCGGCAGCGGCCCGCTGGGGGAGCTGTCGGTGCGCCTGAAGCTGATGTACGGCCTGGGGGTGATTTCCCGCCACGAATATGAAGACGCCGAGCTGCTGATGGCGATGCGCGAAGAGCTGAACCACGACGGGTCGGAATACCGCTTCGTCGATGACGAAATTCTCGGGCCGTTCGGCGAGCTGCACTGCGTGGCCGCGCTGCCGCCGGTGCCGACCTTCCTGCAGCCGGGCGAGGCGGATGAAGCGCTGATCGCCATGCAGCGCCAGCGCTATCAGCAGATGGTGCGCTCCACCATGGTGCTGTCCATTACCGATCTGATCGCCGGCATCGGCGCCAAACAACCTTCCCGACTCTCTCCTCTCGGCCGCGGCTAAGCAAAGGCCGCGCGCCACTCGTCGAACAACAGCCACAGCGCGGTGGAGGCCATCAGTCCGGACATCACGCCGTTGAAGGCGCGCAGTTTCCAGGTCACTCGCAGCGCGTTGCGCAACCGGTCGCCCAGCACCGCCCACAGCAGCACGCACGGCAGGTTCAGCAGCGCGAAACCGGCGATGACCGACAGCGTATGGACGAAGGTGGCGCCTTCGCGCGGGGTGAACAGGATCGCCACGTTGATCACCATCAGCCAGGCTTTGGGGTTGACCGCCTGAAACAGTGCACCGTTGAGCAGGCTCATCGGCTGCGCCTGCTCTTTGGCGTCCGGCGAGGCCGCCTGAAACAGCTTCCATGACAGCCACAGCAGATAGGCGCAGCCGATCACCGCCAGCGGGAGGCGGATGACGCCGGCCCAGCTCAACGCCAGCGCCAGCAGCGGGATAATGATCGCCAGCTGTACCGCACAACCGACACAGATGCCAAACAGCATCGGCAGGGTGCGGCGCAGGCCGAAGTTGACGCCCGACGAGGCCAGCAGCAGGTTGTTGGGGCCGGGGGTGATCGACATGACGGTGACGTAGCTGACAAAGGCGGAGTCCAGCATGGCAGGTTCCTTGAAAATGACGGTGATAACGAGAGGATCAGCATAATCGCTGCAATGGGATGGTGACAGAACCACAAATCGGATATTGTCATGGTTACAGTTGTGCAAAATGTAAACTGTACCCATTACTTGGAGAGAAACTGTGACCTTGCTCGATGAAACCCCGGATACCCGTTACCTGCAGCTGGCGGATACGTTGGCCGAGGCCATTCGACGCGGCACGCTGCTACCCGGTGACCGCTTGCCTTCGGTGCGGCGCTGTGCGCAAACGCACCGCGTCAGCATCAATACCGTGGTGTCGGCTTACCGCACGCTGGAGGATCGCGGGCTGATCGAAGCGCGACCGCAGTCGGGGTTTTATGTCCGCAGCACGCTGCCGGCACTGAAGATGGCCTCGGCGCCCAGCGGCCGCATCGAGCCGCCGGCGGACGACGTGCTGGCGCTGATCGATACGGTATTCGCCGCCCAGCAGAATCCGGCCTTCACTAACATTGCGCTGGCCTGCCCGCAGACCAGCGACTTCTATCCCGGCGGCAAGCTGGGGCGTATGTTGTCTTCTCAGCTGCGCCGCCAGCCGGATCTGATCGGGCAGTATCCGTTGCCGCCCGGCAGCCTACGGCTGCGCCAGCAGATCGCCCGCCGCTCGATGACGCTGGGCATGTTGCTGGAGCCGGGCGACGTAGTGCTGACCCATGGCTGCATGGAGGCGCTGCAGCTGGCGCTGCGCGTCACCACCAAACCGGGTGACTGCGTCGGGCTGGAGTCGCCAACCTATTTCTATCTGCTGCCGCTGCTGGCCAGCCTGGGGCTGAAAGCGCTGGAAATCCCCACCGATCCGCAGCTGGGGCTGTCGCTGGACGCGCTCGAGTTGCTATTGAACGAGAAGCGGCTGAACGCGGTGATCGCCATGCCGACGGTGCAAAACCCGCTGGGTTGCACCATGCCGCTGGCGGCGAAAAAGCGGCTGGCGCGGCTGATGAACGATCATCAGGTGCCGTTGATTGAAGACGGGCTGTATGCCGAGATCCAGTTCGGCGGCGCGCTGTCGCCGGCGGTGAAGGCGTTCGATCGCGACGGCTGGGTGCTGTTTTGCTCCAGCTTCACCAAAACGCTGGCGCCGGATTTTCGCGTCGGCTGGATCTGCGGCGGCCGTTTTCACGAGGCGTTGCGCAAGCTGAAGGCGGTGTCGTCGATGTCCGAGTCGCAGCTGCTGTCGGAAACGCTGGCGACCTTCCTGGAGAGCGGAGGCTACGATCACCATTTGCGCAACCTGCGCAAGCGCTATGCGGCGCAGGTCGACGAGGCGAGGGCGCTGATCGCCCGGCATTTCCCACGCGGCACGCTGGCCACGCAGCCGGCGGGCGGCTTCGTGTTCTGGGTCGAATTCCCTCCCGGCGTGGACAGCGTGGCGCTGTTCCACCAGCTGTTGGAGGAGCAGATCTGTTTGACGCCGGGCACCCTGTATTCCCCCAGCGGGCGCTACCGCAATGCGCTGCGGCTCTCCTGCTGCTACCCGTTCAACGCGCGCTACACCCAGGCGTTGGCCCGGCTCGGCGCCAAGGCCTGCGAGATGAGCGGCCTGCCGCCCGGTATTGCGCAGGACGGGTAACGGCGCGCGCCTTTTGCTACAATGCCGGTATCATTGATTAGCGTGCCATTTTGGGCACAACGGGCCAGAGACCATGAAAGAGAAAGAAAAGGCAGAGATCAAGCGCCTGAGCGACCTGCTGGACGCCTTGAACCACAAAGACGCCACCGTGATCCAACAGGGCAACCCTGAGTTGATCGCGCAGCACACCAAAGAAAAAGAGAAACTGGCGACGGAGATCGAGCGCCTGAAAGACGTGCGTGGCGAGAAGCTGAGCGCCGAAGCGCAGAAGCTGAGCAAGCTGCCGTTCAGCCGCGAGATCACCAAGAAAGAGCAGGCCGATATGGGCGCGCTGAAGAAAAGCGCGCGCGGGCTGATTGTGGTGCACCCGATGACCGCGCTGGGCCGCGAGATGGGCCTGAAAGCGGTCACCGGTTACGCCAAGAAAGCGTTCTGAACCCCTGGGCGTCAGACCTTGGTGGTGAAATACGCCTTGGTCTGATAGGGCATGGTGACCGTGTCCTGGCCCTGCAACTCCTCTTCTTCCGCCACCAGCTGGCGCAACCGATCGATAACCTGCTCCTGTTGCGCCTGTGGCAGTGCGGCGATAAAGCTGGTTGAACGTACCCGGTTGTAGATCACGTCCTCCACCGCGCCGCGGTGGCCCAGCATAAAGACCTGCTCCTGCAGCGGTTCAAAGCCTTTGAACGGGAAGAATTTGCGCCATTCGCCGGTATAGAAACGCGGCGCATCCCCTTCGTGGCTGTCGACGATCTGATTCAGTTTACGCACCCAACCGACGCGCGCATCGCGCATGTTCCACACCAGACCGAGTTTGCCGCCGGGCTTGAGAATACGCTGGATTTCCGCCAGCGCCTGCGGCGTGGCGAACCAGTGGAAGGACTGGGCGCACACCACGGCATCGACCGACTCGTCCGGTAGCGGGATCGCGTCGGCGGTGCCCGCCAGCGTTTTCACCTGCGGCAGCGCCGCCGACAATTTTTCCAGCATTTGCGGCACCGGTTCGACGGCGATCACCTGCGCGCCGGTTTCCAGCAGGCGCGGAGTGAACTTGCCGGTACCGGCGCCGAGATCGATGACCGTCATGCCGGCGTGCAGGCCGATAGACTCACGCAGCCAGGCGGCGATTTCCGGCGGGTAATCCGGCCGGCCTTTCACATAGCGATCGGCGTTGGCCTGATAGCCCTCGGCGGCGGCGTGATGAATCGAATGGGTCGGGGTGGTCATATACCTGGCTCCTGGCTGAAAAACACGCGGCTACAGTATAGGCGGAAGAAGAGGGTTAACGCGGCATTCGGCGCACGTTTTTCATCTTTTCCGCCAGCGATTTCAACGGCCGAGCAGGCGACGGTTGAAGTCCTCGAGGCGCCCTTCGGCAAGCCGCGTGAGCATGGTCTTGCTCCAGCTGGCGGAGAGGCCGGCCACCGCCAACAGGCGGCGATATTGTTCCGCGTCGAACGGCATGTGCCAGGCGATGGCGATGGCTTCGGCCACCGACACGTCGCTGTTGCGCGCCGCCAGCTCCAGCGGACGATCGCCGCTGACCGCACCCGGCGAGACCACCCGATACAGCCAGCCGCAACGGCCGCTTTGCTGCATCAGCACCGAAATATCCTCGATGGCGAAGTGGTAGTTGAGCTTGAAGCACGGCGAGCGCGGCTGGGTGACCTGGATCAGCGCTTCGCCCCAGCGGAAGATGTCGCCCATAAACACATTGTGTTCGGTCAGTCCTTCGGTGGAGATATTCTCGCCGAAGGCCGGGGCGCAAAACTGCTCGGCCTGCGCCGGAAACTGTTCGCGCCAGTGGGCATAATGCTCGCGCGGGTAGTGGCACAGCGCGCGATCCGGCCCGCCGTGGTAGCTTTTCTCGGCTTGCTCGTCGCCTTCCAGGCCGAGCGGCGTGAGCCGGATGGCGCCATCCACCTGGCGTTTGGCGATGGCGCTGGGGCGCCCGCCTTCATAGGGTTGAATATTGCCGATGTAAACGTCTGGGTGATGCATGTGCGCCTCCGTGTCTCGCGTCGAGGGCTCAGCATAGCCTGAGTTGTGTCAGGGGGACATAACAACCCGCCCGAAAATCCTCGAGCGGGGGCGTGGCGTCAGAAGGTGGTCCAGTTCTCCTCCGCTGCGGCGTTGGCGGCCGCGGTTTTTACGGCAGGCGCTTTCGGCGCGGCGGTTTTCACGGCGGTGGGTTCGGTCTGCTCCGCCAAACGGAACACCGAAACGCTCTGCAGCAGCATGTCGGCCTGTTCTTCCAGCGAATCGGCGGCGGCGGCGGACTCTTCCACCAGCGCGGCGTTCTGCTGGGTGGTGTGATCCATCTCGACGATCGCCTGGCCAATCTGGGCGATGCCGCGCGTCTGCTCATCGGAGGCGGCGGCGATTTCAGCCATGATGTCGCGCACGTGGGTGACCGAGCGGACGATCTGTTCCATGGTGTTGCCGGTGCTTTCCACCAGTTCGGTGCCGGTTTTCACCCGGCTGACCGACTCGGCGATCAGCCCTTCGATCTCCTTGGCCGCTTGGGCGCTGCGGCTCGCCAGGCTGCGCACTTCGCTGGCGACCACCGAGAAGCCGCGTCCCTGTTCGCCGGCGCGCGCCGCTTCCACCGCGGCGTTGAGCGCCAGGATGTTGGTCTGGAAGGCAATACCGTTGATCAGGGTGGTAATTTCAGCGATACGCTGCGAACTGCTGGAGATATCGCGCATGGTGCTGACCACGTTCTCCACCAGCTTGCCGCCCTGTTGCGCGGTCTGCGAAGCGTCGGTGGCCAGCTGATTGGCGTGATGGGCATTGTCGGCGTTTTGTTTCACCGTGGCGGTCAGCTGTTCCATGCTGGCCGCGGTTTCTTCAACCGCCGCCGCCTGCTGTTCGGTGCGGGAGGAGAGATCGGTGTTGCCGGCGGCGATTTCCGCGGAGGCGGTGGAGACCTGGCTGACCCCCATCTGGATCTTCTCAATCATAGTGCGCAGATTTTGGCTCATCGCCGCCACCGCGTTCAGCAGTTGTCCCAGCTCGTCGCGGCGGGTACTGGTCTGCGCCTGGCGCAGATCGCCGCTGGCGATGCGTTCCGCCATCGCCAGCGTGCTGTGCAGCGGACGGGTGATCTGCAGCGTGATACGCCAGGCGATAAGTATCCCGGCGATGATGGCGATCAGGGTGGTGATGCCCATCTGCAGCTGCGCCAGGTTGATGTTGCTGCGCGTCTGCGCCAATTCGTCCTGCATAAAGGCGTTCACCAGCGTGCCGATCTCATGCGCGCGTTCGCCGAGCTGCCGGCTGATCTGCTGTTCGTGCTCATAGGCCGGCAGGTAGGCCGCGATGCGGTTTTTGTAATCGTCCAGGGCGGCCAGCAGCGGTTGCAGCTGCGGGCGCTGCGCGTCGCTGACCCGGCGGCTCAGGGCGTTGGCCGCGTCGCGCGCGTCGTCGATGGCCGCCATCAGCGGCGCTTCGGTTTCCTTGTTCAGGCTCAGCAGCAGACCGCGCGCGCCGTAGCGCACCTGGGTCAGCTTCTGGTTCAGTTGAATGAAGGCCAACTGCAGATCGCCGTTGGTGAGCTGGCGCTCCACCTGGCTCAGGCTGGCCTGCACTTCCGACATGTTCCAGCTCTGGCGCACCGCGTCTTTCGCCGAGACCGCCTGCTCAAAGATTTTTTGCTGTTGCTGATATTCCCCAATCAGCGTCACCAGACGCTGCAGATCCTTGCGGCTTTGGGCGTCCCAGTCCAACGCCTGGCCCTGGTCTATCAGTTTGACGGCGTTATCGATATTGGCGCGATTGTTCTGCAGATACTCCGGCTGGTAGGTCTGGCCGTACATGGCGCGGTTGTATTTGGCCTGGTTGATCTCCTCGTTCAGCCGGTTGCTGAAGTCGATGCGATCGGCGCGGGATTCGATGATGTGCAGGTATTGCGCCCCGGTGCCGGCGATGACGACCGCCAACAGCAGCAACAGCGCGAAGCCGAGGCCGAGCTTTTTACCTACGGTGAGATGAGTGAACTTTCCTGCTAATGCTTGCAATGCCGCCATAGCGTTTTTCCTTCTCCGGGCGAACGTCAATTGAACAAACCATCGGCAAGAAGTGGTCAAACTTTAGCGGATTTCAGGCAAAAAAATACCCGCCGGCGGCGGGCATCTTCATCAACGGGGGCGAATTACTTCTTCGCGGCGAAGCGTGCGGCGGCTTCGTCCCAGTTGACCACGTTCCAGAACGCCTTGATGTAGTCAGGGCGTTTGTTCTGGTATTTCAGGTAGTAAGCGTGTTCCCACACGTCCAGGCCGATGATTGGGAAACCGGAAGCGCCGGCGACGGCTTCGCCCATCAGCGGGCTGTCCTGGTTGGCGGTAGACACCACGGCCAGCTTGCCGTCTTTCAGCACCAGCCAGGCCCAACCGGAACCGAAGCGGGTGGCTGCGGCTTTCTCGAACTCTTCCTGGAATTTCTCAACGCTGCCGAAATCGCGCTCGATGGCCGCTTTCAGATCGCCGCCCAGCGTGGTGCCGGTTTTCAGGTTTTTCCAGAAGAAGCTGTGGTTGGCGTGGCCGCCGGCGTTGTTGCGCATGAAGGTGCGTTTGTCGGCAGGCACTTTATCCAGATCCTGGATCAGCTCTTCAACGCTGTATTTGGCCAGCTCAGGGTAGGCTTCCAGCACGGTGTTGGCGTTGTTGACGTAGGTCTGGTGGTGTTTGGTGTGATGGATTTCCATCGTCTGCTTGTCGAAATGCGGTTCCAGTGCGTCGTAAGCGTACGGCAGGGATGGCAGTGAATAACTCATAATCATCATCTCCAGTGGTGTATGGGCGGCGCAAAGGGCGAGCACCGCGTAAGCAGTCGGATCATTATAGTTAATTAAATGATATTGAAAATGATTATCAATGCCCTGTGAAGTGTGTGGTTAATGTACAAATCGATGCGCTAACATACTGATAGGAGAGGGCGGCGGGTGGCCGCGTCAAGCCATCGCCCCGGCACGTGGGTTACTCTCTATACTGTAGAGAGCGCCAAGGTCGAAATGTATCGAAATGTGCCAATGCGTTCACTGAATGAGCACGAGTGTGTAACAACCACAAGCACGCTGTGGTAATATGGCCGGCGTTCGTAGCAAGCATAACAACAGTGACATTCGCGTTTGCCGCGCTAGCGGGGCAGGCGCATTTGAACAATGTGACAATCGAGAGTAAAGGAGACCCCCATGCAGGTCAGCAGAAGGCAGTTCTTTAAGATCTGCGCTGGCGGTATGGCAGGAACGACGGTGGCCGCGCTGGGCTTTGCCCCCGAAGTGGCGTTGGCGGAAACCCGGCAGTACAAACTGCTGCGCGCCCGTGAGACCCGTAATACCTGTACGTATTGTTCCGTCGGCTGTGGGCTGTTGATGTACAGCCTTGGTGATGGCGCCAAGAACGCCAAAGAAAGCATTTTCCATATAGAAGGGGATCCGGATCACCCGGTAAACCGCGGCGCGCTTTGCCCGAAAGGCGCCGGCCTGGTTGACTTTATCCACAGTGAAAGCCGCCTCAAGTACCCGGAATACCGGGCACCGGGGTCGGACAAATGGCAACGCATCAGCTGGGACGACGCCTTCACCCGCATCGCCAAGCTGGTGAAAGAAGACCGCGATGCCAACTTCATCAAAACCAACGACCAGGGCGTTACCGTCAACCGTTGGCTGACCACCGGCATGCTGTGCGCCTCGGCCGCCAGCAACGAAACCGGTTTTCTGTCGCAAAAATTTAGTCGCGCTCTCGGCATGCTTGCCGTAGACAACCAGGCGCGTGTCTGACACGGACCAACGGTAGCAAGTCTTGCTCCAACATTTGGTCGCGGTGCGATGACCAACCACTGGGTTGATATCAAGAACGCGAATTTGATTATCGTCATGGGCGGTAATGCGGCGGAAGCGCATCCGGTGGGGTTCCGCTGGGCGATGGAAGCCAAAATACACAACAATGCCAAGCTGATCGTGATCGATCCGCGCTTTACCCGAACCGCATCGGTGGCGGACTTCTACACGCCGATCCGCTCCGGGACCGACATTGCTTTCCTGTCGGGCGTGTTGCTGTATCTGATGACCAACAACAAGTTTAACCGCGAGTACGTCGAGGCCTACACCAACGCCAGCCTGCTGGTGCGGGAAGACTTTGCCTTCGAAGACGGCTTGTTCAGCGGCTACGACGCGGAAAACCGCAAGTACGACAAAACCACCTGGAACTACCAGTTCGACGAGAACGGCTTCGCCAAGCGCGACGTCACGCTGCAGGATCCGCGCTGCGTGTGGAACCTGCTGAAGCAGCACGTGAGCCGCTACACGCCTGACGTGGTGACCAACATCTGCGGCACGCCGAAGGACGATTTCCTCAAGGTGTGCGAATACATCGCCGAAACCTGCGTCGCGGATAAGACCGCTTCGTTCCTGTACGCCCTGGGCTGGACTCAGCACTCGGTCGGCGCGCAGAACATCCGCACCATGGCGATGATCCAGCTGCTGCTCGGCAACATGGGCATGGCGGGCGGCGGCGTCAACGCGCTGCGCGGCCACTCCAACATCCAGGGGCTGACCGATCTCGGCCTGCTGTCGCAGAGCCTGCCGGGCTACCTGACGCTGCCGTCGGAGAAACAGACCGATCTCGAGACCTACCTGAAGGCCAACACGCCGAAGGCGCTGCTGCCGGGCCAGGTGAACTACTGGGGCAACTACCCGAAATTCTTCGTCAGCATGATGAAGACCTTCTACGGTGACAAGGCGCAGAAGGACAACAGCTGGGGCTTTGACTGGTTGCCGAAGTGGGACAAGGGCTACGACGTGCTGCAGTACTTCGAGATGATGTCGCAGGGCAAGGTCAACGGCTACTTCTGCCAGGGCTTTAACCCGGTGGCGTCGTTCCCGAACAAAAACAAGGTGGTGGCTTCGCTGTCCAAGCTGAAGTTCCTGGTGACCATCGATCCGTTGAACACCGAGACCTCCAACTTCTGGCAGAACCACGGCGAGTTCAACGAGGTGGATTCCTCGCAGATCCAGACCGAAGTGTTCCGCCTGCCGTCCACCTGCTTCGCCGAAGAGAACGGTTCGATCGTCAACTCCGGCCGCTGGCTGCAGTGGCACTGGAAAGGCGCGGACGCCCCGGGCGAAGCGCTGAACGACGGTGAGATCCTGGCGGGCATCTTCAGCCGCCTGCGCGAGATGTATGCGCGCGACGGCGGTGCGGTGCCTGAACAGGTGCTGAACATGACCTGGGACTACCTGACGCCGGACAACCCGGCGCCGGAAGAGGTGGCGCAGGAGAACAACGGCAAGGCGCTGGCGGATCTGCTGGATGCCGACGGCAAAGTGCTGGTGAAAAAAGGCGAGCTGCTCAGCTCGTTCGCGCAGCTGCGCGACGACGGCACCACCGCCAGCGGTTGCTGGATCTTCGCCGGCAGCTGGACGCCGGCCGGCAACCAGATGGCGCGGCGCGACAACGCCGATCCGTCCGGCCTCGGCAATACGCTGGGCTGGGCCTGGGCATGGCCGCTCAACCGCCGCATTCTGTACAACCGCGCCTCGGCGGATCCGCAGGGGAAACCGTGGGATCCGAAACGCCAACTGCTGGAGTGGGACGGCGCCAAGTGGGTCGGGGCCGATATCCCGGACTACAGCACCGCCGCGCCGGGCAGCGACGTCGGGCCGTTCATCATGCAGCCGGAAGGCATGGGCCGCCTGTTCGCCACCGACAAGATGGCGGAAGGGCCGTTCCCTGAACACTACGAGCCGTTCGAAACGCCGCTCGGCACCAACCCGCTGCACCCGAATGTGGTGTCCAACCCGGCGGCGCGCGTGTTCAAGGACGATCTGGCGGCGATGGGCAAATCCGACAAGTTCCCGTACGTCGGCACCACCTATCGTCTGACCGAGCACTTCCACTACTGGACCAAGCACGCGCGGCTGAACGCCATCGCGCAGCCGGAGCAGTTTGTGGAGATCGGCGAAAAGCTGGCGGAGAAGAAGGGCATCAAGCAGGGCGATACCGTGAAGGTCAGTTCCAACCGCGGCTACATCAAGGCCAAGGCGGTGGTGACCAAGCGTATTCGCACGCTGCAGGTGCACGGCCAGGAAGTCGACACCATCGGCATCCCGATTCACTGGGGTTACGAAGGGGTGGCGAAGAAAGGCTTTATCGCCAACACGCTGACGCCGTTCGTCGGCGACGCCAATACGCAAACGCCGGAGTTCAAGGCGTTCCTGGTCAACGTGGAAAAGGTGTAACGGAGACGAATTATGGCCATGCAATCTCAAGACATCATTCGTAAATCCGCCACCAATGGCTTCACGCCGGCGCCGCGCGCCCGTGACCACCAGGAAGAAGTGGCCAAACTGATCGATGTCACCACCTGTATCGGCTGCAAGGCCTGTCAGGTGGCCTGTTCCGAATGGAACGACATCCGCGACGAAGTGGGGCACAACGTCGGGGTGTACGATAACCCCGCCGATCTGACCGCCAAGTCGTGGACGGTGATGCGCTTCTCCGAGGTGGAGGAAAACGGCAAGCTGGAATGGCTGATCCGCAAGGATGGCTGCATGCACTGCGCCGATCCGGGCTGCCTGAAGGCCTGCCCGTCGGAAGGCGCAATCATTCAGTACGCCAACGGCATCGTCGACTTCCAGTCCGAGCACTGCATCGGCTGCGGCTACTGCATCGCCGGTTGCCCGTTCGACGTGCCGCGCATGAACAAGGACGACAACCGGGTGTACAAGTGCACCCTGTGCGTCGACCGCGTGGACGTCGGCCAGGAACCGGCCTGCGTGAAAACCTGCCCGACCGGCGCCATTCACTTCGGCACCAAGGAAGCGATGAAGCAGGTGGCGGCGGATCGCGTCAGCGAGCTGAACACCCGCGGCTACCAGAACGCCGGTCTGTACGATCCGGCGGGGGTGGGCGGCACGCACGTGATGTACGTGTTGCACCACGCCGACAAACCGCAGCTGTACCACGGTTTGCCGGACAACCCGAGCATCAGCCCGGCGGTGACCTTCTGGAAGGGCGTGTGGAAACCCCTGGCGGCCATCGGTTTTGCCGCCACCTTCGCGGCCAGCGTGTTCCACTATGTCGGCGTCGGGCCTAACCGCGTCGAGGATGAGGACGACGAGTCGCACGACGAGGAGACGCGCAAATGAGAAAGGAAAAGCCCATTCAGCGTTACAGCGCGCCGGAGCGCATCAACCACTGGATAGTGGCGTTCTGCTTCGTGTTCGCCGCCATCAGCGGGCTGGGGTTCTTCTTCCCCTCCTTCAACTGGCTGATGAACATCTTCGGGACGCCGCAGCTGGCGCGCATTCTGCACCCGTTTGTCGGGGTCATCATGTTCGCCGCGTTCCTGCTGATGTTCCTGCGCTACTGGAAGCATAACCTGATCAACCGGGAAGATATCGTCTGGGCCAAGAACATCCACAAAATCGCCATGAACGAGGAAGTGGGTGACACCGGGCGCTATAATTTCGGCCAGAAGTGCGTGTTCTGGGCGGCGATTATCAGCCTGGTGCTGCTGCTGGCCAGTGGCGTGGTGATCTGGCGGCCGTATTTCGCGCCGTCGTTCTCCATCCCGCTGATCCGCATCGCGCTGCTGGTGCATTCGCTGGCCGCGGTCGGCCTTATCATCGTGATTATGGTGCACATTTACGCCGCATTGTGGGTAAAAGGCACCATTACCGCGATGGTGGAAGGCTGGGTGCCGGCGGCCTGGGCCAAGAAACATCATCCGCGCTGGTACCGTGAGGTCCGCGAGAAACGACAGGAAGATAAACCCTGATGAGTATCCGCATCGTTCCTAAAGAGCAGTTAGGGGCACAGCGTGAGAAGTCCACAACGGCGGAGAACATCCCGCCGTTACTTTTCGCCAACCTGAAAAGCCTGTACAGCCGCCGCGCCGACCGTCTGCGTCAGCTGGCGGTCGACAACCCGCTGGGCGACTACCTTAACTTCGCCGCCGAACTGGCGCAGGCGCAGCAGCATGCGCTGCACGATAATCCGCTGGCGCTCGATCTGAGCGAAGCGTTGGCGCAGGGCGCCGTCAGCGGCAAACCGCCGCTCGATCTGAGCGTGTTCCCGCGCAGCGAGCACTGGCGCAAGCTGCTGACGTCGCTGATCGCCGAGCTGCGTCCGCAGGCGCCGGAGCACATTCTGGCGGTGCTGGACAACCTGGAGAAAGCCTCGGCGCACGAGCTGGAGCTGATGGCCGACGCCTTGCTCAACCGCGAGTTCGGCAAGGTGGGCAGCGAGAAGGCGCCGTTCCTCTGGGCCGCGCTGTCGCTCTATTGGGCGCAGATGGCCAGCCTGATCCCCGGCAAGGCGCGCGCCGAATACGGCGAGCAGCGCCAGTTCTGCCCGGTGTGCGGCAGCATCCCGGTTTCCAGCATGGTGCATATCGGCACCGTTAACGGCCTGCGCTACCTGCACTGCAACCTGTGCGAAAGCGAATGGCACGTGGTGCGGGTGAAGTGCAGCAACTGCGAGCAGACCCGCGATCTCAACTACTGGTCGCTGGACAGCGAGCAGGCGGCGGTGAAGGCGGAAAGCTGCGGCGACTGCGGCACTTACCTGAAGATCCTCTATCAGGAAAAAGACCCGCAGGTCGAAGCGGTGGCTGACGATCTGGCTTCGCTGGTGCTGGACGCCCGCATGGAAGAGGAAGGCTTCGGCCGCAGCAGCATCAATCCGTTCCTGTTCCCGGCGGAGTAACCGCCCGGCCCCGTTCGCGCGGGGCCGGACCCGCAATTTAAGAACGGGCTTCTGGCATTCGCCCGGGCGAGTTGCTACGTTTAGGCCATGACGCGCCAAGCGAAAGGAACCACGATGTTAAATACCCTGGCAAAACTGACCGCGGTCGCTGTGCTGGCGATGGGGCTGGCGGCCTGCGACAACAAGGATGACACCAAACCGGCGGTGCCGCCACCGGATACCAAACCGACCGTGACGCAGCCCGCGCCACCGCCGCCTGCGCCGGTAGAAACCCCGCCCGCGCCGCCGGGGCTGAACGTGTCGCTGCAGAAGGGCAAAATCACCTTCGAGTTGCCGCCAGGCTTTAGCGATCAAACGCTGAACAGCGGCATCGTCAATGACAGTACCTCCACCATCCAGCGCTTCCTCGATGGCAAGTCGCGCCAGAGCGCGGTTTCGTCCGAAGTGATCCCGCCGGACGGAATGAAGATCAACACCAGCGACAAAATGCTGAAAGAGCTGACGCAGAGCGCCATCACGGTGCTGGCCGAGCGCTATCAGAATATCCAGACCACCAAAGAAGAGAATTTCACCGTCGGCAAACAGAAGTTTCGCCGGGTGGATACCGAGCAGACCGTCAACGGGCAAAAGGTGGTTTCCACCCTGGTGTTGACGGTGTTCAACAAGCGAGTAGTGACGCTGCAAATGCTGTCGCCGGCCAAAACGCCGGAAGTGCATCAGGCGCTGGTGCAGCGGATTATCGATACTCTGGCGGTGAAGTAAGGGCATTGCGCCGCGGCCAGGACGAAGCGGAGGAGACCGGATGAAGCTTATCGGCAGTTACACCAGCCCCTTTGTGCGCAAGATTTCCGTGATGCTGCTGGAGAAGGGGATCGCGTTTGAATTCGTCAACGATCCGCCGTATGAGCCCGGCAGCCGGGTGAAGGAGCTGAACCCGCTCGGCAAAGTACCGGTGCTGATCGCTGATGATGGCGAGGTGTTTTACGACTCGCCGATCGTGGCCGAATACCTCGAACTGCTGACGGTGGAGCCGGCGTTTTTGCCGGCCGATCGCGCCACCGCGCTGCGCGTCCGCCGGGTGGCGGCACTGGCGGACGGCGTGACTGAAGCGGCGGCGACGCTGTTCCGCGAAAGCCGGCGCGCGCCGGAAAAGCAGGACGAAAACTGGATGCTGCGCCAGCGTGACAAGCTGACGCAGGGCCTGGACGCATTGGAGGCGCTGGCGCAGGAAAAAACGTGGCTCAATGCCGAGCGG
Source organism: Serratia sp. 201 (assembly GCF_037027545.1). Taxonomy (NCBI): domain Bacteria; kingdom Pseudomonadati; phylum Pseudomonadota; class Gammaproteobacteria; order Enterobacterales; family Yersiniaceae; genus Serratia; species Serratia sp. 201. The sequence continues at coordinate 100,034 of NZ_JAXCHC010000005.1, forward strand.
CTGACGCTGGCGGATATCGCCACCGGCTGCGCGTTGGGCTACCTCAATTTCCGCCACATTCTGCCCAACTGGTGCGTCCAACGTCCGGCGCTGGTCAAGCTGGCCGAACGCCTGTTCGCCCGCGAAAGTTTCGCCCGCACGGCACCGCCCTGAACGTTCTTTTCTCCCCGCCGCGGCGGGGTTTTGCTATGCCGATACGTCTAAATTGAAAACCGAGCGACCATGAGCACTGAATCCCACCTTCTTTACAGTCAACTGCCCGCCATCGACCGTCTGCTGCGTGAACCCGCGATTGAACCGCTGGTGGCTCAGCATGGCCAGACGCTGATCGGCGAACTGTTGCGCCGGCTGCAGGCCCAGGCGCGCGACGCGATAAAACAGCAGCAACGTTTACCGGCCTGGTGCGGCGACTGGCCGCAGGCGCTGCGGGCGGAGCTGGCCCGGCAGCAACGCCCGGCGTTATTGCCGGTGTTCAACCTCAGCGGCACCGTGCTGCACACCAACCTCGGGCGCGCCCTGCTGGCGCAGCCGGTGAAGGACGCGGTCAGCGCGGTGATGGGAGAGGCGGTGACGCTGGAGTACGATCTGGACGGCGCCGGGCGCGGTCATCGCGATCGGGCTGTGGCGAGTCTGCTGTGCCGGCTGACGGGCGCGGAAGACGCCTGCATCGTCAATAACAACGCGGCGGCGGTATTGCTGATGTTGGCGGCGATCGCCCCCGGCAAAGAGGTAGTGGTGTCGCGCGGCGAGCTGGTGGAAATCGGCGGCGCGTTTCGCATTCCCGACGTGATGCGTCAGGCCGGCTGCCAATTGGTGGAAGTCGGCACCACCAACCGCACCCATCTGAAAGATTACCGCCAGGCCATCAGCGAGCAGACTGGCCTGTTGATGAAAGTGCACACCAGCAACTACAGCATTCAGGGCTTTACCGCGGCGGTCGACGAGGCTGAACTGGCGCAGCTCGGGGCCGAACAGGGCGTGCCGACCGCCACCGATCTGGGCAGCGGCTCACTGATCGATATGGCGCAGTACGGCCTGCCCGCCGAACCGATGCCGCAGCGGCTGCTGGCCGCCGGCGTCGATCTGGTGACGTTCTCCGGCGATAAGCTGCTGGGTGGCCCGCAGGCCGGCATCATCGTCGGCAAGAAGGCGCTGATCGCGCGCCTGCAGCAGCACCCGCTCAAGCGCGCGCTGCGCGTCGGCAAGCTGACGCTGGCGGCCCTGGAGGCCACGCTGCGGCTCTATCTGCAGCCGGAAAAACTGGCTGAGCAGCTGCCGACGCTGCGGCTGCTGACCCGCCCGCAGCAGGAGATGCAACAGGCGGCCGAGCGGCTGCTGACGGCGCTGACGCCACGGTTTACCGCCGATTTCGATCTGCGCGCCGAACCGTGCTGGTCGCAGATTGGCAGCGGTTCGCTGCCGGTGGATCGCCTGCCCAGCTATGCGCTGACCTTCACGCCGCGCGACGGCCGCGGCGCCACGCTGGAAGCGTTGGCTGAGCGCTGGCGCCGCCTGCCGCAGCCGGTGATCGGCCGCCTCGGCGACGGCCGGCTGTGGCTGGATCTGCGCTGTCTGGAACAGGAAGGGGCGCTGATCGACGCGTTGAGCGCATCATGATCATCGCCACCGCCGGCCATGTCGATCATGGCAAAACCACCCTGCTGCAGGCGATCTCGGGGATCAATGCGGATCGCCTGCCGGAAGAGAAGCGCCGCGGCATGACCATCGATCTGGGCTACGCCTACTGGCCGCAGCCGGACGGCCGGGTGCTGGGCTTTATCGACGTGCCCGGCCACGAGAAATTCCTCGCCAATATGCTGGCGGGCGTCGGCGGCATCGACCATGCGTTGCTGGTGGTGGCCTGCGATGACGGCGTGATGGCGCAGACCCGCGAGCATTTGGCGATCCTGCGCCTGAGCGGGCGCCCGGCGCTGACGGTGGCGCTGACCAAGGCCGACCGGGTGGAGGCGGCGCGTGTTGACGAGGTACGCCGCCAAGTGCGTGATGAGCTGGCGCGCCAGGGCTGGCCCGATGCGCCGCTGTTTGTCACCGCGGCGGCGGCGGGAGAGGGCATCGAGGCGCTGCGCGCGCATTTGCTGGCGTTGTCGCCCGGCGAGCACGCGCTGACGCGCCGTTTTCGCCTGGCGGTAGACCGTGCGTTCAGCGTCAAAGGGGCGGGGCTGGTGGTGACCGGCACCGCGCTCGGCGGCCGGGTGAAGGTGGGGGATTCGCTGTGGCTGACTGGCGCCGACGCGCCGGTGCGGGTGCGCGGCCTGCATGCCCAGAATCAAACCGTGGAACAGGCGCAGGCCGGGCAACGCATCGCGCTTAACATCAGCGGCGATGTCGATAAAGAGCGGATCGCGCGCGGTGATTGGCTGCTGGCGCAGCGTCCGCCCGAAGCGGCGGAACGCATTCTGGTGGCGCTGGAGACGGATCGGCCGATCCGCCATTGGCAGCCGCTGCATCTGCACCATGCCGCCAGCCACATCACCGGGCGCATTTCGCTGCTGAACGACGGACTGGCGGAACTGATCCTCGATCGCCCGCTGTGGCTGGCGGAAAACGATCGGCTGGTGCTGCGCGATATCGGCGCGCGGCAAACGCTGGGCGCGGCCCGGGTGCTCAGGCTGAATGCGCCCAAGCGCGGCAAGCGTCAGCCGGACTATCTGGCATGGCTGCAGGCCTTGGCGCAGGCGCAAGACGACGTGCGGGCGCTGGCGCTTGAGTTGCCGCAGGGCGCGCTGTCTCTGGCGGCGTTCGCCTGGGCGCGTCAGTTGACCGACGACGGCCTGGCGGCACTGCTGGCGAACCGCGATCTGCTGATCGTCGGTGACCGGGCTCTGGCGCAGGATCAGGTGCAGCAGGCGGAAAGCCGCCTGCTGCAGGTGCTGGCGGAGTATCACCAACAGCACGCCGATCAGCTGGGCTTAGGACGCGCCCGCCTGCGGCGCATGGCGCTGCCTCAGCAGCCGGAAGCGCTGGTGTTTATGATGATCGATCGGCTGCTGAAGGCCGGCGCGCTGCGCAATACGCGCGGCTGGCTGCACTTGCCGGAACACGGCCTGGCGTTCAGCGCCGACGAGGCGCCGCTGTGGGCGCGCATCGAACCGCTGTTCGGCGACGAGCCGTGGTGGGTGCGCGATCTGGCGAGCGAACTGGGCGAGGAAGAGAGCCGGGTACGGGCGCTGCTGCGCAAGGCGGCTCAACTGGGCCATGTGACGGCGGTGGTGGTGGATCGCTACTACCTCAGCCGGCGCATCGATCAGTTCGCGGCGCTGATCCGCGAGCTGGATGCGGAGCGCGGGGGCGCCAACGCCGCCGACTTCCGCGATCGGCTCGGCGTCGGCCGCAAGCTGGCGATACAGGTGCTGGAGTTCTTCGATCGCAGCGGCTTTACCCGCCGCAAGGGCAACGAGCATCTGCTGCGCGACGGCGGGCTGTTCGGTAGCGAGTCCCCTACCCGATAAACCTGACGGCGGCCCGGCTGATGTCGGGCGTTTGGGCGGTGAGAAACGCCTGTAAACGTTCGATCAGCGGCCGTTTTGCCGATTCTTCCGGCCAAACCAGATAGTAACCGTCGCCGGTACGCACGGCGGCGTCACAAGGCAGCGCCAATAACCCCTCCTCAATCGTCCGCAGGCTCAGCGCCAGATCGCCGATCGAAACGCCGTGCCCGGCGATGGCCGCCGCGTTGCCCTGTTCCAGTGAATCAAATACCTGGCCGCGTGTGAGATCGATCGGGGCTGCGATGCCGCTTTTTTGCAGCCAGCGCCGCCAGTCGCGCCGATCGGGCGAAGGATGGATCAGCGGGCAGGTGGCGAGATCGCGCTGCGCGTCGGCGAGCAGCGCGGGGGCGCAAATTGGGATCAGCCATTCGTCGAACAGCTTGGCGGCGGCGGTATTGGCGCCGAAATGGCCGTTGCCGAGCAGGATGGCGCAGTCGTAGGGTTCGCTGAAAAAATCCACGCTGTCGATGTCCATCCACACGCTGGCTGCCTGCACCTCGAACGCCTGCGCCGTTTGCCGGAATCGGCTCAGGCAGTCCAGCAGCCAGCGTAGGGTCAGGGTGGAGGGCGCCTTCATCCGCAGAAGATCGCGGTGGCTTCTGAACAGCTCGCAGGCTTGTTCGATGCGGCCAAACCCTTGCTGCAGCTCGGCGGCGAAGATTTTTCCCTGCGGGGTGACCTCGATGCGTGGGCCGTTGCGCTGGAACAGCCGACAGCCGAAGTGCTGCTCCAGCGTTTTGATGTGCTTGCTGACGGCGCTGGGGGTGAGATGCAGCTCGTCGGCGGCCAGCGTGAACGAGCCGGTGCGGGCGGCGCTCTCGAAGGCGCGCAGAGCGTAAAGCGGCGGAAGGGAACTGGCCATCGCGGCGTCTCTAAGAATGAGTCTGGCTCACAGTAAACGACAGGATTACTCCTTTTTCAAGGCGGGGGCTACGGCATCATAATGATCCGACGCCAACCGCCTGAATGTGAGTGAAATAAAGATGAACCTGTCGTTGCTGGCGGCGTATTTCGCCGCCATTTTCTTGCTGATCGCCACGCCAGGGCCGGTGGTGATGATGGTCGCCAACACCGCGGCGCGCTTTGGCGCCCGGCGCGCGCTGTTGACCGCGCTGGGCAGCAATGGGGCCTCTTTGTTGCTGATCGGTATTGCCGCGCTGGTTGTCACCGGGCTGTTCGCGGTGGATATGCGCTTGCTGCAGTGGATAGGCCTGCTGGGTTGCCTGTTTATCGGCCGCATGGCGATCGTCTCGCTGTATGAGGATTTATCCGCACGAACCCCCGATGCGCAGCCCGTTGCACCGTCGCAAAAACGCTCGGCGATCGCAAACGGTTTTCTGGTAGGCATCGCCAATCCCAAGGACATCATCTTCTTCGTCGCCTTTTTTCCGCAGTTTATCGCCGTCACCCCTTCGGTCGGCGCCAGCCTGACGCTGCTGACCGCGCTGTGGGTGCTGGCTGATTTCGCCATCTTGCTGGCCTATATCACCCTGCTGTCGGGAACGGCGCTGCAGCGCGCGCGGCGGGCGATCTCTGTCCTGTCGGCGTTGCTGTTGTTGGGGGTGGCGGTAGTGGGAGCGGGGTATGCGCTGTGGGAGCTGCTCGGCTGAGGCCGCATAAAAAAACGCCGGTCGGGAAACCGGACCGGCGTTTTATCGTCGCGTTTACACCGCGCCGGTCGGCTGCGGTGTGGGGTCGCCGTTGCGGCGTTTGCCGAGGAACAGCGCCACCAGCGTCAGCCAGCACAGGCCGCTGATGAGGTTGAACAGGTTGAACAGCCCGCTGCCGCCCCAGACGTAGGCGACCTTGGCCAGCTCGATGCCGACGGTAAATACCATCATGCTCAGCATGCCCATGGTGGCGGACACGGTGCCTTTGCTGACGTTGCTGGAGAACAGCGTCAGGCGGTACAGCCCGGCGTTGGCGAGGCCGATGCCGAAGGCGTACAGGCTCAGGCCGGCGGTCATCCACAGGTAGGCGTGGCTGGAGAACTGGGTCGCCAGCGCGGCGATCAGCAGCCCCAGCAGCATCGGGCCCGCGCCCAGCTTGATCAGGCGCTCCACGCTGTTTTTGCCGGTCAGACGCGCCAGCGTCAGGTTGCCGAGGATCAGCGCGCCGAACACCGGGATTTGCAGCAGGCCGTAGTCCAGGGTCGACAGCGACTCCCCACTGATCAGGATCACCGGTGACTGGGCGATCCAGGCCAGCAGCGGCAGGCTGGCGAAACCGATCGCCAGGGCGCCGCACAGGAAGCGGCGGTTGCCCAACACCTGGCGGTAGTCGCGCCATAGGTTGGCGGCAGAAAACGCCTCGCCCTGCAGCGTGGCGGTTTCCGGCATGGCTTTCCACAGGCCGTAGAAGGCGATGGCCGCCAGCGCCGCAAACAGCACGAACATGCTCTGCCACGGCGCGACGTGGATCAGCGCCGCGCCGGCCAGCGGCCCGAGCAGCGGGGCGATCAGCGCCACGTTGGCCATCAGGGCGGTGATTTTGATGCACACCGATTCTTCAAACGACTCCTGGATGGTGGCGTAGCCGACCGCGCCGATAAAGCACAGGCCGATGCCCTGCAGGAAACGCATGGCGATGAACTGCTCGATGGTGGTGACCAGCAGGATCGCCAGGCAGGAGACGATAAAGAACGCCACCCCGGCCAGCATCACTGGGCGACGGCCGCGGCGATCCGACAGCGGCCCGAGCAGCCACTGCAGGAAGATGCCGCCGGCCAGATAGGCGGTCATCGAGGTCGGTACCCACTCTTCGCCGGCGTTGAAATCCGCCACGACGGCCAGCATGCCCGGCTGAATCATATCGTTGCCGATATAGGTGGCGAACTCGAACAGCACCAGACAAAGAGGGAATAAAAGCGCCTGTCGGCCCAAACGTGCCGCAGGTGGTAATGTCGTTTTCATATTATTGTACTGATAGTAAAAGAGAAAAAGGAACTGCCAGGGCGGGAAGCGCAAACTGAGCGAGTTATGGCGGCTATTTTGCCGCCAATTGTTCACCTTCGCAATCATAAGGTGTTGTTTAAGTGCATTCTGATATTTCGCTTTTGGGTTGTCGCCGAACGCCGTGCCCGATAACCTCTTCTTAACATATCAATATGACACAAGATCGGGCGAGCGTTTGAGCGAGAAAATCGGCTGGATAGACAACCTGCGGGCGATGGCGTGCATGATGGTGGTGATGATCCACGCCACCACCTATTACGTCACCAACGGCGCGGCAATAGGGCTGCACAACTGGGATATCGCCAACGTGCTGAACTCGCTGTCGCGCGTATCGGTGCCGCTGTTCTTTATGATTTCCGGCTACCTGTTCTTCGGCGAAAAGAGCGCCGGCCGCCGGCATTTCACCCGCATCATCTGCTGCATTCTGTTCTACAGCGCCATCGCGCTGATCTATATCGCGGCCTTTACCAAGATCGGTTTCTGGCCATCGCTGCGCGGCATGTTGCAAAAGCCGGTGTTCTATCATCTGTGGTTTTTCTACGCCATCGCGGTGATTTACCTGCTGTCGCCGCTGATCAGCGTCAAACCGGTGTCGCGCTACGCCCTGGCCGCCGCGCTGGTGGTGTTGGCGGTGATCGCCAACCCGAATACCGACAAGCTGACCTTCGGCAACGCGCACCTGCTGCCGGTTAACCTGTATATCTACGGCGATACCTTCTACTACCTGCTGTATGCGCTGGCCGGGCGGGCGATTGGCATGATGGAGGCGCGCGGGCGCGCCGTGGGCTGGCTGGCGGCATTGGGATTTGCGCTGTGCGTGGCGCTGATCGCTCGCGGCACCAAACACCAATTGTTCATCAACGGCAACTTCGCCGATACCTACTACATCTACAGCGGCCCGCTGGTATTTATGGCGGCGGTGGCGCTGCTGGTGTGGGTGAAACACTGTTTGCCGCAGCCGATCGGCTGGCTGAGCGCGTTCTCCCGCCATTCGCTGGCGATCTACGGTTTTCACGCCCTGATCGTCAACGTGATGCGCAGCCGGCACCTGGACTTCACCGGCCACCCGCTGCTGGATATCTTCTGGGTGTTCGGCGTGGCGCTGGGGCTCAGCCTGCTGCTGTCTGTCGGCCTGCAGCGGCTGGATACCCGCCGGCTGGTGTCATAGCGGCGAGTGCTGGCGCTGCTGGGCGCGGCGCAGCTGCCGCCCGGAAGAAAAACCGGCCGCCAGCGCGGCCTTCTCCAACCCATACCCTTGTTGCAGGCGCTGTTGCGCCACCGCCAAACGTAGCTGCTCATGATATTCCCGTACGCTGATGCCGACATGGCTGCGAAACAGCCGCGCCAAATGGCGGCTGCTGACGTGCGCCTTCTCCGCCACCTGCAGCACCGACCAGTCGGCTTCCGGCTCGGCGGCCATCACGTCCTGCGCGCGGTGCACCGCCGGGTGCAGGTGGTTGCGGTAACGCAGCCAGGGCGACAGCTGCGGATCGTCGCCGGCGCGGCGGAAATAGACCACCATGTCGCGTGCGACGTCGCGCGCCCGGCCGGAGCCGCAGTGGCGGTGGACCAGGTGCAGCGCCAAATCGATGCCGGTGGTGATGCCCGCGCTGGTGTAGACGCCGCGATCTTCGACGAAGATGCGGTTCTCTTTCACCTGCGCCGCCGGCGCCTGCCGGCGGATACGCTCGATAACGTCGTGGTGGGTGGTGCACTGATAGCCGTCGAGCAGCCCGGCCTGCGCCGCCAGCAGCGCGCCGGAACAGATGCACACCAGGGTGATGCGCTGCCGCTGCAGATCGGGCCGCAGCGTCGCCAGCCAGCGGCGCGCCTGCTCGGCCTCTTCCCCGGCGAAATAGCGCTGCGAATCGCCGACGCCCGGCAGCACCAGGATGGCACCGTCTTCCAGGCGCTCGGGCAACGGCTGCAGGCCGCTCAGCGTCATGCCGATGGAGCAGACGATCTGCGGCGCCGGGCTGAGGTAACGCAGGCTGAATTGCCCGGCGAGGCGCAGGGTTTCCGCCGGGCCGCTGACGTCCAGCGACAGTACGTTGGGCAACAGCAGAAAATAGACGGCCTGCGACATGATTACTCCTGTGCGAGTTGCGCCAGCGCCTCATCCACGCTGGCGATGCGGGCGAAACGATCGACCAGTACGGTTTCAGTATGCCGCTTCAACTGCGCGGGGGTAAAGACTTCACCGTCGGGATGGCGCATCGGGAAGGTTAACGTCGCCTCGGTGACGAAAGTCACCCGATAACCGAGATCGGACGCCACCCGGGAGGTGGTTTCGCAGCACTGCTCGGTGCGGATGCCGGAGACGATCAGGTGGTTGATATCCCGCTCGCGCAGCCAGGCGTCGAGGCCGGATTCGGTCAGCGCATTGTGCACATGCTTGTGTACGGTGATATCCGCCTGGTGGGTGAGGAACGGCAGGCGCTGCACATGGCCCGAAGCCAGAGAGAACGGCCCCTGCGGCGAAACGTGCAGCACGTCGACCAGCGCTGCGCCGTGTCGTTGGCAGCCTGCGATCAGGCGCGTCAGCGCCTGTTGAAACGCCGGCAGATCGTCCTCCTGCCAGAATGGACGGTGCTGGAATGATTGCTGGACATCGATGATCAATAACGCGCTTTGTGACATTTTCGGCCCTCCATCAGTGTGTGTAGCGACCATCTTGCGCCGCGCCTTACTCTGGCAGAAGGCCAAAAACGGCCATCATGATGACAACAACGGACCGACCTTAGGCTTTGCTCACCTGGCCGGCGACCAGGCGCCCCTGATGGAAGGTGGCGCTGCGCGCCGGCAGACGGGCGACCGCCTCGGCGGAACAGCTGGCGTTGACCAGCACGAACTCGGCGGCATCGCCGGCTTTCGGCCAGGCGCGCTGCCCCTTATCGTCCAGCGGCAGCACGCCGCCGGTGGAGATGGCCATGGCACGCGACAGGTGATACTCGTCGGAACCGCGGTACAGCTGGGCGTACAGATTGGCCTTCTCCAGGATGTCGCCGGTGCCGAACGGCGACCAGTGGTCGATCACGCTGTCGGTGCCGGTCATCACGAACACCCCTTTCTCGCTGAGCTGCGGCAGCGGCATCATCAGGCCGCCGATCGGTACCGTGGAGGCGATGGTGATCTGCTGCGCCGCCAGCCGGGTGGCGGTTTCCGCCAGTTCGCCCGGCGTCAGCGTGGTCAGGGCGAAAGCGTGGCTGATGGTGACCTTGCCGCGCAGCGCCGGGTTTTTCTCCACGGTGGCGATCATGTAGTTAATGGCGGCGACCCCAGCCGGGCTGGTTTCATGCAGGTGGATATCCACGCCTTTGCCGGTATCGAGGGCGATCTGGAACATGGCGTCGAGCGATTTCTCCATCGCACCGTCGACGTTGGTCGGATCGAGACCACCGACGTACTGTACGCCCATCTGCATCGCTTCGCGCATCAGCGCATCGACCTTGGAGTGCAACAGACCGTGCTGCGGGAAGGCGACGATTTCACAGCTGAAATCCGCCCGGTGATTTTCCAGCGCGCGCTGCAGGTGCTCCAGGCTTTTCAGGCCGCTGACCGGATCGATATTGCAATGGCTGCGCGCCACGGTGCTGCCTTTGGACTGCAGCAAGGCGATCAGGTTTTCCGCCCGTTGCTGCGAGGTGGGCAGCAGTTTCGGGATCAGCGTCTGCTCCAGCGCGATCATGTCCATGATGGTTTTGCCCTGGCGCGGGCGCGGCGCCTGCCACGGGCCGCTGTAGAAGGTTTTGTCCAGGTGGATGTGCATATCGCGGAACGCCGGCAGCAGCAGCTGGCCCCGCGCCTGATAGCGGGGCACGCCGGCGGGCAACGCGGCGTTGGCGGCGTGAATGGCGGCGATCTTGCCGTCTTTGATCTCCAGTGTGTACAGCGCGGTGCGGGTGCCGATCACTGTTTCGCCGTCGTATTCAAAGCCGTCTTCCAGCCGCACCTCGCTCAGGCAGTAGTGACGATCGGTCAGGGTCATCGGCGTTGGCGCACACGGCTCGCCGCCAGGCGAAGCGGCCTGCGCCATGCCGCCGGTCAGGCCGATCACCGCGCAGGCGGTGGTGAGTTTGCCGGTTTGGCTGAGGAAGGCTCTGCGGCCCGGTTGCTGAGGGTTTTCCACGTTCGGTTCCTTAATCCAGAGGTGAGGGAGTGAAAACATCCCCCAATTTAGGAGAGGAACCGACCGGTTGGCAGCGACATTTGCCACTGGTGACTATTCGATTTGGTAATGATCGGCGTCTGCCGGCGGAATGGTGCTCTTGGCTTGCTCTTTCGCAGCTTTAATGGCTACATTTGTAGTCATTAAAGCTACATTGAGGTCAGCGTGATGCACGATCCGATGCTCGAATTACTGTTCAGCGAATACCGTAGAAAAGTGCTAAGCCTGCTGTTTATTGAAGCCGGGCAGGCGTTTCATGTGCGAGAAATTGCGCGGCGCACCGCAACTCAGGCCGGGACTTTACATAAAGAGTTGAGCCGGCTGGCTGAAGGCGGCATCTTGCTCAGGCAGCGGCAGGGCAACCAAATTTGCTATCAGGCTAACGCCGATTGCCTGATTTTTCCCGAGCTGGCGGCGATTTTCCGCAAGACCTGCGGCCCGGCTGCGCGCTTACGGCAGGTGCTGACTGGATTTGGGGAGGACATCGAACGGGCTTTCATCTTTGGTTCCGTCGCCAGTGGCAAAGCGACGGCGGCCAGTGATATCGATGTTCTGATCGTCGGTAAACTGTCTTTTACGGATGTAATTCAGGCGGTTTATCCGCTGCAGGCAACGCTGGGTCGGGAAATTAACCCCAAACTGTACTCGCCGGAAGAGTGGCGAGCGGCTTTGGCCGAGAACTCCGCGTTTATTCAGGACATTATGCAGAAACCCCAACTCTGGATTGCGGGAGACAAGGATGACGCTGGACAATCTGGTCGGGCTGGGACTGGAGGTGATAACGCCTGACGCGGGGGCGATTAAAAAATTTCTGGCCGCCGCCGCTCGCAACCGACGCGATGCGGGTATCACTCAGCTCAGCAATGAGAGCCGTTTCGACATGGTATATAAGGCGGTCATGCAAATGGCCAATGCCGCTTTGCAAGCCAAAGGATACCGCACGCTGACCAGCAGGCCTGGCCATCACCAGACCATGATCCAAACGTTGCCGCTCACTGTAGGGTTGCCGCGCGAGGCAATGATCTGCCTGGATGCATTGCGAAAACAGCGCAACGTGGCGGATTATTCCGGCGACTTGGTGACGGACGCGGCGGTACAAGCTTGCCTTGAGCAGACAGAAGCGCTGTGGGTACGGATTATCGACTGGCTGCAGCGCGAACATCCGCAGATAGTGGCGTAAGCGGTCTCATTTCAACCCGCAAAACACCGTTAGCCGCTGGGCCAGCGCCAGCGTGGCGGCGGGGGCGCCGTCGCGGTAGTAGAGCGCCAGTTCGAAGCTGTCTATCGGCGGTAATCCTTCGGCCTCGCCCAGCACCCGGTGCGCGGGCAGACGGCAGCCGGCCGGCAGCAGGGTGACGCCCAGCCCGGCGGCGGAAGCGGCGGTCAGCGCCGCCAGGCTGGCGCTGCTGTAACCGATGCGCCAGCGTTTGCCGAGGGTGTCCAGCGCCTGGCACAGCTCTTCGCGGTACAGGCCGTTGAGCGGAAACACCGCCAGCGGCACCGGCGATTGCTCGATGGCCGGGAAGGCCAGGCTGTCCAGCCACAGCAGCGGTTCCGGCCGCGCGGCGCGCGGCGGTTGCCGGCGGCGCTGTTTCACCAGGATCAGATCCAGCTCTTCACGCGCGTAGGCGCTGTGCAGATCGGCGCTCAGGCCGCTGGCGACGTCCAGCCGCAGGTGCGGGTGCTCACGGCTGAAGTCGGCCAGCAGCTCGGTGGTGGGCACGGCGAAATCTTCCGGCATGCCGATCCGCAGCACGCCGTCGCGCCAGATGCCGGTCAGCGCGTCGTGGGCTTCTTCATTTAGCGCGATAATGCGGCGCGCGTAGCTCAACAGCTTGACGCCTTCTTCGGTCAGCAGCACCTGATGCGAGGAGCGCTCAAACAGCGGCTTGCCCAGCATCTCTTCCAGCCGGCGTACCTGCTGGCTAACGGTGGACTGCGACAAAAACACCCGCTCTGCGGCGCGGGTGAAGCTGTTGCTGTCGCATACGGCGACGAAGCTGAGCAGCAGCTGTGGATTGAACATCGGGTAGCGATTCATTTTCCCACTGTTGGCTATTTTATTATTTAATTTCCCAATACTAGCGGCGTTGCCTACAGTAACGCAACGCTGCGGCGATCGCGCTGTGACGCCGCACTCTTCATTTCGCAGTACCAGGAATATGCCGTGTTAAATCATTCTGTTAATTCATCCTCCTCGCGCCGCTGGTTCAACCTCCTGTTGCTGGCGCTGGTGTTGATCGGCCTGAACATGCGGCCGCTGTTGACCTCGATCGGCCCGTTGCTGCCGACGCTGCGCCAGGCTACCGGGCTGAGCTTTGGCGGCGCGGCGCTGCTGACCACGCTGCCGGTGCTGATGATGGGGCTGATGGCGCTGGCGGGCGGCGCCATCAACCGGCTGTTCAGCGAACGCAGCGCCGTGACGCTGAGCCTGCTGGCGATCGGGCTGGGCGCGCTTTGGCGCGAACTGGCCCCCGGCAGCGTGCAGCTGCTGATGAGCGCGGTGCTGGGCGGGCTCGGCATCGGGGTGATCCAGGCGGTGATGCCCGGCATCATCAAGCATCATTTCCTCAAAAGCATGGCGCTGGTGGCCGGGCTGTGGTCGGCGGCGCTGATGGGCGGCGGTGGGTTGGGGGCGGCGATCACCCCGTGGCTGATGAGCGTAGGGCACGACTGGCACAGCGCGCTGGCCTGGTGGGCGTTGCCGGCGCTGGTGGCGCTGCTGGCCTGGTGGCCGGTCAGCCGCGGGCTGTCTCGCCTGGGCGCGGCGGGCGAAAACCGCGGGCCAGGCCTGCTGCGCAACCGGCGCGCCTGGCTGCTCGGCGCCTATTTCGGCCTGATCAACGGCGGCTATACCAGCCTGATCGCCTGGCTGCCGCCGTATTACATGCAGCTCGGCTGGCAGCCGCAGGCCAGCGGTTCGCTGCTGGCGTTGATGACCTTTGGCCAGGTCGTGGGCGCGCTGCTGCTGCCGGCGCTGGCGCGCAATCATGACCGGCGGCCGCTGCTGTTGCTGGCGCTGATGATGCAACTGATCGGCTTTATCGGCCTGATTTACCTGCCGCAGACGCTGCCGTGGCTGTGGGTGTTGGTTTCCGGGCTGGGGCTGGGCGGCGCGTTCCCGCTGTGCCTGGTGCTGGCGCTCGATCACCTGCACCAGCCGGCGGCGGCCGGGCGACTGGTGGCCTTTATGCAGGGCGTCGGCTTCCTGCTGGCGGGTGTGACGCCCTACCTTTCCGGCCTGCTGCGCGACTACAGCGGCGGCTTCGTGCTGGACTGGCAGATCCACGCGCTGCTGGTGGTGGTGTTGATCGCCATCACCTGGCGCTTCCATCCGCACAGCTACCGGCGGGCGTTCGCCGAATAATATTTCTGTCATTGCCGCTCCCTATAGTGGCGTTGCTTTTACTTCTGGGCGATAACAACGAAAAGGGACAATGACATGCACAACACCAAAACCCGGCTGGCGCTGCTGGTCGGCTGCATGGCGCTGAGCGCCAACCTGTGGGCCGACGCGCAGCCGGTGCAAGCGACGCTGGCCGGGCATGCGCTGCTGCCGGTGAAATCCGCCGTTTCCACACCGAAGGACGCGCCGAGCGATCTGCAGCAGAGCGGTAAGTACACCAGCGGCAAACGCGTCACCGAGCTGGGCAGCGTGGCGGGTAAATCCGCCGATCGCCTGACCGGCATCGGCCTGCCGATCAACGGCCAGCCGCTGCAGGGCCACTCCGGCATCAAACACATGCCCGACGGCACCTACTGGGTGCTGACCGACAATGGTTTCGGCAGCAAGGCCAACTCCCCGGACGCCATGCTGTACCTCAACCACTACAAGATCGATTTCAAAGACGGCACGGTCGCGCCGCTGAAGACGGTGTTCCTGCACGATCCGGATAAAAAGGTGCCGTTCCACATCATCAACGAGAGCACCGAGCAGCGCTATCTGACCGGCAGCGATTTCGATCCGGAAAGCTTCCAGTTTGCCGACGATGCCTTATGGATCGGTGAAGAGTTTGGGCCTTACCTGATCAAGGCTGACCTGAACGGCAAGGTGCTGGCAGTGTTCGACACCCAGGTAGACGGCAAGGTGGTGAAATCGCCGGACAACCCGACGCTAACCCTGCCGGGCGCGCCGGACGGCAAACAGAACTTCCAGGTGGCGCGTTCCAAAGGCTTTGAAGGCATGGCCGCCTCGCCGGACGGCAGCAAGCTGTACCCGCTGCTGGAAGGGGCGCTGTGGGATGGCGAACAGTTCGAGAACGTCGGCGGCAAACGCTACCTGCGGGTGCTGGAGTTCGACGTCAAACAGCAGGCCTGGACCGGCCGCAGCTGGCAGTACGTACTGGAAGACAACCAGAACGCCATCGGCGACTTCAACATGATCGACGCCACCCACGGGCTGGTGATCGAGCGCGACAACGGCGAAGGCACGCCGGATAAAGCCTGCGCCGCCGGCGCGCCAACCGACAACTGCTTCAGCCAGGTGGCCAAGTTCAAACGAGTGTATAAAATCGCTTTCTCGGACGCCAACGTCGGCAAACCGGTCGAAAAACTGGGCTATATCGACCTGATGAACATTCAGGATCCGAACAAGCTGGCGCGCAAGCCGCTGAACGACGGCGTGCTGACCTTCCCGTTCTTCACCATCGAGAACGTGGACGTGGTGGACGCCAACCACATCATCGTCGGTAACGACAACAACTTCCCGTTCTCCTCCAGCCGCCAACCCAATATGGCGGATGACAACGAGTTCATCCTGCTGGACGTGAAGGATTTCCTGAAGTAGCGCTCCCCGGCCGCCGAATCGCCGGCGGCCGCCATTTCCCGCTTAGCGCAGCGAACAAACTGCGCTATAATCAGCGCCTTGCTTCTTCTCTTCTCCAAGGAAGATCCTCGTCCCCGGTGGGGCGGCCGGACTTCAAATCCGGTTGGGGCCGCCAGCGGTCCTGGGCAGGTTCGACTCCTGTGATCTTCCGCCAAAGCTTGTCCGGGTAGCTCCTGAAAAGTCCATTAAAATGCATAAAATCAATTGATTGTATGGTTTCTTTGTCCGCTGGAGTCCGTGTATAACCGTCTGAATCCGAGATAAATGTGTATAATGGTGCGTATAACATTTTTATACACAGAATCCACTTATACACATGCTTCTAACTGACATACAAATTCGACGTTCCAAACCGCAGGAAAAACCCTACACCCTCAACGACGGCCAAGGCCTGTCCCTTCTTATTAATACTGATGGGAGTAAAGGTTGGCGTTTTCGCTATCGCTATGCCGGAAAAGCCAAGCTGATGTCCTTTGGCACCTATCCCTTGGTAACTCTGGCAGACGCGCGAGAAAAGCGTGGGGAGGCCCGTAAGCAGGTTGCGAATGGCATTGATCCAGTAGCCGAGAAAAAGGCGCAAAAGCTCGCTCAGAAGCTTTCTGTCGAGAACTCCTTCGAAGCGATTAGTCGTGAATGGCACACGAACAAGGCTGACCGGTGGACTCTGGCGTACAGAGAAGAAATCATGCGCACCTTTGAGCAGGATGTGTTTCCGTATATTGGTCAACGTCCGATTGCAGAAATTAAGCCCTTGGAGCTGCTGGAAGTGCTGCGACGCATTGAGAAGCGTGGGGCATTGGAAAAGACCCGTAAGGTACGCCAGCGCTGCGGAGAGGTATTCCGCTACGCGATTATTACCGGTAGGGCGGAATATAACCCAGCCCCAGATCTCGCCAGCGCGCTAGCCGTTCCCAAACAAAAGCACCATCCGTTCCTTTCAGCCGAGGAACTACCTTACTTTGTTAAGGATTTGGAAGGATATACCGGTAGCATCATCACTAAGAATGCAGCGAAGATCGTTATGCTGACCGGCGTCCGCACGCAAGAAATGCGCTTTGCCACGTGGGAAGAGATCGATTTTGAGCGTGCCATCTGGGAGATCCCCGCCGAACGTATGAAAATGCGCCGCCCGCACATTGTGCCGCTCTCTAATCAGGTGGTTGAACTGTTTAAACAGCTGCAACCGATCACTGGTCACTATCCTTACATTTTTATTGGACGAAACAACCGAAGAAAGCCTATAAGTAAGGAAAGTGTGAATCAGGTTATAGAACTGCTGGGATATAAAGGACGAGCCACCGGTCACGGTTTCAGGCATACGATGTCTACTATCCTACATGAGCAAGGGTTTGATTCTGCATGGATTGAGATGCAGCTAGCGCATGTGGATAAAAATGGTATTCGAGGTACTTATAATCATGCTCAGTATTTGGAAAAACGCAGGGATATGTTGCAATGGTATTCCGATATAATCATTTGAGGTGTTATGAGCGCATCTAAGTTAGATACAGTTGATTTTAATTTTATTATGGCTGAATGTTTGCGTGTCGGAAAAAGATTATCATGCGATAATATTATGGAGGAACATAAGTTAGAATATAATGGGCCGCATGGTGGCCTCGGCATGATGATTACTGCCCCTGCACGAATTCAACTAAAAAACAAAGAGGGTAATTATCCTCAATTGCATTTATCCTATGCGGCGCATGACAGATTTTTTGATATTGCACGTAGGCAGATAAATTCTAAACGATTAGGTAGTCATATTACAGTTAGTGAGTTTGTCAGTTTTTTGATGGATGAGTTTTACATACATGTGATAGTGGATAATGGAAACGATGATCAGAGAGGCTACTCTCGATTAGTTGATAGGACTATAAAGAATGCATTTAAAAAAATGGATTCGGAGTGTTTTTATTTCCCAATTTTAGCATTGGGTCTTAATCGGGATGTTGAAATAGGTAGCGCAAAAATAGTTTGCCGAGATGCTATTTTTAATATGGCAGAACCTTTTATTGATAAGTTAATAATAAACAAAGCCCATGAGTTTTGTGATTCTGGAGAATTTCCTTATAATCACTTTTTAATTGTTAATGTTACAAAAAGATCAAGTAAGCTAAGAACAAGAGTGGCAAAGAATATCGCTGAATTTATAGTTGGAATATTTCATATTTTCAGCGAACATTATAATATATCACATGAATTTATTTCTTTGTCATTTAACTCTTTGCCAAGATATAATGGTTTTTATTTCAATGATAATAATAAAAAACTAGACTATAATTTTTCAAGTAAAGGTAATGTGCTGTGGAGTGATGTTTTTTGGGGTAAATTTCAATCTGATTTTAAAGATAATTTGAAAGATGTTATTTCAAAGT
The DNA here is from genome assembly GCF_037027545.1 of Serratia sp. 201. Lineage (NCBI taxonomy): Bacteria > Pseudomonadati > Pseudomonadota > Gammaproteobacteria > Enterobacterales > Yersiniaceae > Serratia > Serratia sp. 201. The sequence continues at coordinate 117,868 of NZ_JAXCHC010000005.1, forward strand.
TAATTGCAATGGCTCTTGACCCATCGCGTGAGAGTATAATTGCTGATAGGTTAATTGACTCAATATATATGTTTAGTAGTTCCTTGTATGATAAAGATAGGGCTTTCTGTGTGGTAAAATTAACAGCTGCTCTAGAAAGGCTTGTTAGTTTAACTACTGATAAAAATAGTGGAATAACTACTCTGAATTTTAAAAATAGGGTGGCATCTTTAATTGCGGTATATTATGGTGATCTTGATAAGTGGATGCTATTAGCGCAGAAAATGTATGATATGAGATCTGGTATAGTTCATGGAAGTTCGTCTATATATAGGGGAGGTAACGAAATCAACACTCATGAATATAGTCAGTTAGCTGCTAGAGCGATTATTTCTGCTTGTTTTGGCTTTTCCAGTTTAGGTTTGGATACGCCAGATAAGGATAAGATATTGTCTGATTTTTATAAAGGTTTAGAATATCATTGCGGTGTAAATACTAAAGAAACATAACCGTTAACCTGCCCTGTTCTCCATTCATATATCGACAAGACGCGCACTCAGCGACCTGCAGCTGTGCAATAGCGCCAGTACCTTGCTGAGTTAAATAGCAATAAATAGATGACGTGGCGAGGCGCTGACACTCCAAATGAAAATTCGGTCAAACCTCTGCGCGCGCAATACTCCCTCGCCTACGCGCTCTGACTTTATCATGCACATTTCATGCATGACTCAGAGGCCCTGTAAGCCCTTGTGGCGCGGGGTTTCGGCTGTTTTGAGAGGCTGGGGATTCATGCAAAATCATGCACTCTATGCATGCACACGCAGTTTGAGGCAGGCTAGCCAGAAAAAAGGCTGTTTTCGGGCTTAGGGGAACGGTAAAGCCCCGCAGCAAAATCAGCATTGCAGCGGGGCCTGCTCAATCAATGAAGGGTTTGGTTTCGGCTATAACGGCGGTAACGATTTAATGTCCTTTTTTCCGGCGGTGGTAAATCATCAACGGTCACCGTTTCCGCTTGAAGGGGCTGACATAAAATCTTATCGACGCTCTCCACCGTTTTAAATGTGCAGGAACACACGATGTTCTGGCACTGGTAATAGGCTTCTTTCGTCCGCTCCGTGATATAGCGACTGGTGCGGGTATAGGACGCATGAGTACACAATGGACAACGCATCATGATTTGGCCCCCTTCTGCTGCAAGCGTTGACGTTTTTCCTTCAGTTCTGAGACAGCCTGCATGCGTTTGGCTGGACTGTTTTGCAGTTCCGGCAATGCGCCCGTTTCTTCCGGTATCGTCAGGCCAATCTCATTAAGCACCGGGTGGTCGATATTTTGCTGTGCCATGGCAACGTGAATACGGCCTTGTAGCGTTCCCAGTACCTGTTGCTCAATCATTTTCATCGGATTGTCTGCATAGACGCCGTAAGCCCGTGAAGCCAGTGCGCACGCCTTGATAACGTCAGGGCTGATAAGCGCCTTGCTCAGCGCATCCACTGCCTGATGCATCGCATGGGCAGCAAAGGTCGTGAGGGCGTCTTTGTGCGCGTTCACCACCTTCGGGGCTGTGCCGCCGCAGTTTAGGTGAAGCTGCATTTTGTCCAGCTCCATCTCCTCAATCAGACCGTCGAACTCCTTCGCCAGCTCCCGCTTGGAAATCCGGCTGTGGTGCTGCGCTTGCAGTTCCGGTGTCATTTCCCCGCGCAGTTTGCGAAACAGGGTGCGCCACTGGCTTTCTGCCTCATGGCTCTGCACTTCGGTGTCTTTCTTCTGTTGGTGGCAGCGAGCAATGCCTGTCACCACATCGGTCAACGCCTGATAGTTTTTGTCGTGGGCGGCGCGAGCATCACGCAGGGCGTGCAGTTTGTCGGTGATGTATTTCGGTAAGGTGGTGGTGCTCATGGGGTTATCTCCGGTGTCAGTCAATGTGAGGCTATTCTGCTGACCGCCGTACAACATCGCCATTCATCCCAGTTGGACTGTCCGCAGGACAACAGTCTCGAAAAATGACGATAAAACCATCAAAGCGTTTTTAGTTTTATATAAAACTATTCACAACTGTTCACTATAATAAAAAACATAGATAAATCAGTTAGTAAAGCAGTGAATAGTTTCACTAAAACTCGTCACCCAGTGTTCACTACTGTTCACTTTTCTAAAAAAGACCTTTTCTCTGGCTAGCCGTGGTTAGATTTATTTTTGATGTTCCTGTCTATTTATAAATCGATTATTGATTGCTGAAAGCTATGAATTAAAAGTGAGGAAGGGTGAGGAGCGGTGGGCTAATGCAACTTAGTGCAATTCGTTGTTTTTACGTGCAATTCCTTAGCCCATCACACAACATCCCCTTGTTGCCACCCCGCAAAATATTCTCATAATAGGGCGCTACCAGACGAACCCACACAGCGCCGGTGAAATCCCACCGGGTATAAACGAGGTAGCATTCCATGTTTGCAGTTGCCACACAGACCCCTTCCACATTCCCGACCGTCCCGGTCGATTACATGCCCCATGAGCGTTTCATTCGCCTGCCCGAAGTGCTTTACACCACCGGGCTGTCACGCTCTACCGTCTACGAAATGATGACCCGCAAGCAGTTCCCGGCCCAAGTTTCCCTTGGCGGTAAAACCGTCGCGTGGCTCGAATCAGAAGTCGAAAGCTGGATGGCTGAACGTATCGCCAACCGTCATCAGGGGGCCGCAGCATGATGCGGTTAACCTTTGGTCGCCAGCACTTTACCCTGAGCGACAACGACGCACTGTTTGTGGCAGAAGCCATCCTGTTGCAACGCAAACAGCCGGATATTGTCTTACCGGAGCACCGCAGCGAAAAACACGGCGTTATTCGTCTGGCGAGTCGCCAGGCTGAGCCGCGTCTGTTCAGTGCCGGGCCAGTACCGCTGACCTGCGCCGCCGCTGAGACCCGCAACGACCAGCTTACAGACTGTTGATCACTATGCGATCGATTGAACGTCCGGGGGCGTCTTACGGCTTGCCCCCGCGTCCGGCACTGCGCTATAGTCCCCCCGCTGTCGCACAATCGGCAGCCGGGCGTAGGAACCCGTGTTACTCAATGGCGACACAACACGCGCCGAGCGTGTTTTTTTATGTCGTGGCCTTAGCGCGCTCATTTTTTGCACAGTGGCTTCTATGCTACTGTGGCTGTCAAACAATGGTGGCTCAGGCGGGGCAGCCTTCGGGCTGGCCGGTATCCATTGAGGCCGGTATTCCTACCCCCGTCTGGGCTACCACCCATAAGTGTAGGAACTTCGGTGGTAGCAATAACCATTACTCAATGGAGGCTGCCACCATGGCTACGACCCTCACCCCGACTCATCCTGAATTCTGTTTCCTGTTTGCGGCCATTCGCCGTACTGCCCTGTCGGCAACACCGTGCATGCTCCGCACCGTGGCAGATTCCGAGCACAGCGCCCGCCGCCTGCTAGCGCGTGACTACATTCTGTCGTTTGCGGGCCGTCTGCCCGTGCAGGGGGTGGCATGAATACGCTGGCCGCCCGTTTCCACAGTGAAACCTTCTATCCTATTCCGCATGCTGACTTCCTGCGTCTTCAGCACGCGCATTCTACCGGCGTGCTGTTCCTCGACATGCTGGATACCCTTGAATCGACCGGTCAGCGCCCGGACGCCGCTCAAAAAGCCGCCTTTGCGTCTGTCATAGCGGTACTCACTGACCAGCTTGGACAGGTCGTCAAAACCTGTGACTCCCACATCATCGCCAGCATGGAGGCTTCCGCCGCATGAACACCCCACAGTCTTGTTTACCCGTTGAAGTCCGTACCGCCGTTTTCCGTCGCGCTTTGGCCCATGCCTATCTCGATACCTGCGCCTTTTACCGGGTGAACCCCGGCTACACGCTGGATGAACTGCAAATGGCGATTGCGATGGACATTGAAGGCTATTTTGTCCGCCAGCACGGCGCAGAGGTGGGCATGGACATGGCCTGTACCATGCTCAGTGACATGGTGCAGCCGGATATTCTGGTGGCGCCGCCGCGTCTGACCACGCTCGGGCAGAAGATGATGGATGAGCTGTGCTGTGGCCGGATGGCCGTCACCTGCAACACCACCGTGCACTGAGGGAACAAAACAATGACCGCAACAAGCGTTTCTCACACCTCACGTGCAGCGACCGGCCACTGGCCGGTCTTACTCACCGCGCTGGGCATTCACATTACTGCAGGGGGCCGGGCGCAGCCCTGTCCGGTCTGCGGCGGCAAAGACCGTTTTCGCTTTGATAATCTGCAGGGCCGTGGCACATGGTTCTGTAACCAGTGCGGCGGTGGCGACGGCCTGAATCTGGTCGAAAAAGCACTGGCCGTGACCACCAAAGAGGCCGCCGCGAAGGTAGCCGGGATATTGGGTGAACCGTCATGCAGCGCCATGCCGGAGCACAATCCCCAGCAGGTACAGCAGGACAAAGCGCAGGCACGGTATCATGCAGCGCAACAGGCCAAAAAACTGCTCGCCAGCGCCCGGCAACTGGCCGGGAATAGCTATCTGACTGTGAAAGGCTGGCCGGACACTGACGCCCTGACATTGCAGGGGGCGTCACTGCGTGTCGGCGGTATCACTTACCAGCCCGGCGACCTGCTGTTGCCACTGACCGACAGCACCGGGGATGTGGTCAACGTCCAGTTAATTAATGCCGCGGGCGACAAGCGCACGCTGGCCGGAGGACAGGTGAAAAACACCTGCCATTTCTTGCCGGGGCAGGATAATGCCGTTATCTGGCTGACCGAGGGTTACGCCACCGGCCTGACTGTGCACCACCTGACAGGGGAAAGCGTCTGCGTTACGCTCAGCGCCAATAACCTGCCCGCGATGGCGCAGCAGTTGCGCGCTCACTATCCAGATGCGCTGTTGTTGCTGGCGGCCGACAATGACGAGAACGGCACCGGGCAGGCCCGCGCTGCCGAAGCCGCGCAACTGAGTGGCGGTAAACCGGCGTTACCGTCAGAAACAGGCGACTGGAACGACGTATACCAGCAACAGGGCAAGCTGGCCGCGCTTGCGCAATTGACTGCCTTTAGCCAGCCCAAGCAACCCAGTCCGTTTGATACGCTCAGCGATGCCGACCTGAAAGCCATGAGCGCCAGTGAAAAGGCCGAACTGCTGGCGGAGCACTACCAGCACCTGCTGGCCGTGCCACAGGTCGGTGAAGACCTGTGCCGCTATGAAAACGGTGCATGGCAGGTGTTGCCGTACCGGGTGCTTAGCCGGGAAATTGCCGCCCTGTTTCAGAAAATCCGCGCGCCGTTCTCGGCGGCGGGTATCAACAGCATTCTGGACACACTCAGGCTGATGGTACCGCAAATGGGCACGCCGGCACGCCACCTGATTGGCTTTCGTAACGGGGTATTTGATACCACCACCGGGCAATTCAGCGCACACCAGAAAACGCACTGGCTGCGCACCGTCAACAGCGTTGACTACACGCTGCCCAAGGCCGGGGAAAATCTGGCCGACCACGCCCCTCACTTCTGGCGCTGGCTGACACGCGCCGCCGGACAGCAGCCCGACAAGCAGGCGCGTATTCTTGCCGCGCTGTTTATGGTGCTGGCGAACCGCTATGACTGGCAACTGTTCCTCGAAGTCACCGGTCCCGGCGGCAGCGGCAAAAGCGTGATGGCCGCGATAGCCAGCCTGCTGGCGGGGAAAGACAACACCACCTCGGCCACCATCGATACGCTGGAATCCTCACGGGAGCGAGCCTCCGTGGTCGGGTACTCGCTGATTATCTTGCCTGACCAAGAGAAATGGAGCGGTGACGGGGCGGGCATCAAGGCGATCACCGGCGGCGATGCGGTGGCTATCGACCCGAAATACCGCGATGCCTACTCCACGCATATTCCGGCGGTCATTCTGGCGGTGAACAACAACCCGATGCAGTTCAGTGACCGCAGCGGCGGTGTGTCCCGTCGCCGGGTGATCCTGCCGTTCCCGGAGGTGATCCCGGCCAACGAGCGTGACCCGCAGTTGCTGGCAAAAATTACCGGTGAACTGGCGGTAATAGTGCGCCACCTGATGCAGCGTTTTGCTGCGCCCGATGACGCCCGCACACTGTTGGAAGCGCAACAGAACTCGAGTGAAGCACTGGAGATTAAACGTAGCGCCGATCCGCTGGTCGATTTTTGCGGCTACCTGCTGGCGGTCAGTGCGCCTGACGGTTTGTATATCGGTAATGCCAACATTACCCCGGCGAACCCACGCAAGTACCTGTATCACGCGTACCTCTCTTACATGGAAGCCCGGGGGCACAAGTACCCATTGAATCTGACCGCATTCGGGCGCGCCGTGCCACAAACCCTGCGAGAGTATGAAATAGCGCTGTTGAAGCGCAAGACCAATCAGGGGATACAGACCAACCTGATATTGAGCGAAGACTGTGAAGCCGACTGGCTCCCCAAGTGTGAAATGTGCTGAGCGAATAGCATCACGATCGTTTCTGCCGATCAATACGCTTTTATTGATCTACTGAACCCATTGGACGCTGCTGCGCGGGTGCGCTTATAGTCGAGCGGTACAAACCGCATATACCCAACACCGGGGAAGCCCGTAGCGGTGACTACTCAGGCCTGCAATGCAGGCCTTTTCTCTGCCTGAAATCTCACCCTGCCACTCACAGCGCAATAAATCACCGGTTCAGGCCGGTATTTTGCATTTTTGGGTCTGACTGTTACTGTGAGTGACCAGTCAGGGCAAACTCATCATCAACTAATCACCGGTTAATTGATTGTTTTTAAACAACTAAAAACAAAAGTGAACACTGTGACCAGTTTTTCTATAAATCTTTTTTTTGGGAACATTTAGAGTATTTGGTTGTTGTGTTTGCAAAAACTCTATGGTTAATTAGTAATCACAAGTATCTCATTACTTATGCCGTATGCTGTTGCCAATTATTATTTAGAGAATAATTAAAAAGGTGAAGATATGAGCAATAAACTAAATGGATTCTATGCTTACCCTTCAATACCAAGTGAAGTAGGATTATGTATTGACTCGGCGTCTGCGAAAGTAAATAGTTCTAATGGTAGAGTTACAATAAAAACATGGAAGCAGCTAGATATAATAGGGCACTTTATATCTGGAGAGGTATTATCCGGAATTAATGAAGCGGACTTTTTAATAGCGGATATAACTGAACTGAATTTTAACGTCACATATGAGATAGGGTATGCAATAGGACGGCTAAAAAGGGTTTATTTGACAAGAAATTCAAGTGTCAACCAAAAAGGAATAAAGATATCTGATGTGGGTATTTTTGATACATTAGGTTATAAAACGTATCAAAACTCCCAAGAGTTGCAGAAAATAATTAGTGATTTTGTTGACTTTAATGCTATTGATGTTAATGGTGACTTAAATATAAAGTCGCCAGTTTATATAATAAATACACCATTTAAAACAGACTAGTCTGGTAGGATTATATCCAGAATAAAGAAATCTGGTTATATTTATAGAGAGTTTAATCCAAGTGAACAACCTCGCTTGTCAGCTTTTGAAGCAATAAAGCAAGTGTCATCATCATATGGAATTGTGGTCCCCTTGCTTTCTGATTCATCTGAGGGATTTGAGATTCACAATATTAGGGCTGCCTTTATTGCAGGCTTAGCGCATGGAATGAATAAAGCTGTATGCCTTATTCAAAATGGAGATGGACCCGTCCCTCTTGACTATAGAGATCTAGTAAATGTCACCTATCACCCTGGAGACGTAAATGAGGTGATTGGAGGTTTTGCTATTGAGGTGGCTAAAGCGTTCCAAGAAGGTGATAATGATAAATCGCATAGAGAGAAATCATTTCTGAAGAGATTAGATTTGGGTGCTACATCTGCTGAGAATGAGATGCGGTATCTCGAATCGTATTATTTAGAAACAGATCAATACCTAAAAGCACTTAGGGGAGAGGCACATCTTATTGTTGGTAGGAAAGGTTCAGGAAAGTCCGCTATATTTCTCCAGATAAGAGATCATGAACGCGAAAGAAATAGAAGTAAAAATATAGTGTTAGATTTAAAACCAGATGGTTATAAATTGATAAAATTTAAGGAGAGAATGCTAGAGCATTTAGAGGAGGGAACGTATCTACATACCATTACAGCTTTTTGGGAATATGTTCTTTTGCTTGAGATTTGTTATAAAATAATAGAAAAAGATAGAAAGAGACATGTTACTGATCATACCCTTTATGACGGGTATCGAGAGCTGGTAGAGTTATATAATGTCGATGAGTATGATTCTGAAGGTGATTTTTCTGAAAGAATGTCGGTATTAATGGAGAAGATTTACTCTCAATATGATGCTGTTTATGGAGATAAAAAACATGTGAGTTTAAATGCTGCAAAGATAACAGAACTCATCCATAAGCATGATGTGAAAAAACTTAGAGAGAAATTAATTGGATACATGGGGAATAAACTATCTCTATGGCTTTTATTTGATAATATAGATAATGGTTGGCCGACGTCAGGACTTGAACATGGCGATTTAATGATAATAAGAGCCTTAATTGATGCGACGCGGAAAATAGAAAGGGAATTTAACCGTAATGAGCTGGATGTGAATACTGTAGTTTTCCTCAGGAATGATGTTTACGAACTCTTGGTCAGAGAGACTTCAGATAGAGGGAAAGAAGCCAGTGTTTTATTAGATTGGACTGATTCTGATTTATTGCGAGAGTTAGTTAGGTTAAGAATAATTTCAAATAATCTCCCAGAGGAAATGGATTTCATTACTGCTTGGCGTAAAGTTTTTATTAGTCATTATAAGGGAGAGGAAACATCGCAATATTTAATTGATCGCTCATTAATGAGACCAAGATTTTTATTAAATCTAATTAACCACTGCAAAAGCTTCTCGATCAATCTAAATCATGAAATTATCGAAGAGACAGATATTGAAAAAGGTATTTCAGCTTATTCTTCAGATCTTTTACAGGATATTGGCTATGAACTTCGTGATGTATCAAAAGACTCAGAAGATATTTTGTATTCATTTATAGGATGTAATGCTACTCTTTCTTATATGGACGTCATTGGAATAATAAGCACTCAGCAATCTGATATTGATGTTTCAGAGAAAATAATGGGCCTCTTACTTTGGTATGGGTTCTTAGGAATTAAAACAAGCTCCGGAGATGTCAAGTTTATTTATAACTTTAATTATAATAAAAATCTCTTGGATGGGGTGATAAAAAAAGAAAATGGTAATTTGAGCTATGTCATTCATGAAGCTTTTTGGCCTGTACTAATGATCACTGGAGATTTATAAGGCGTGGATATAGGCTTTGTGAGCTGCTTACGCCGTAAGCAGCTCTCCTTTTGTATAACCATATGTATATTTTTTCTTTTTATTGGCTTTTTTTTATTAAATATCAGTAAGTTGATGTGCTTTTATCACTCCTGTGATCTTCCGCCAATCATCGTCTCCCTTGTTCTTCTGTGTTAGCCGAGCTCTGCAGCATAAATGACCGTCCACCTAGATGGATATGAGATCTTGCAGCCAGACAATGAGATTGTCCGGCTGCGCGAGGGATTACTACGGCTACTTATTGAATAGGTGCGTGCCGATGGATAAACAGCCGCTGAGTAAAAAAATGGATGACAGAATAGAAATGTAAATGAGTGACTTCATTCAGGCCTCTGACGATTAGAAAAGCGAAACGCAGCCGGATAACGCAAGCGTTGATGATAGGGTTAAAAGGTAATAGGCAATCTTTAGAAACATAAATTCATCCTGTTTTTGCGGTATCGACTCTCGGTTTGATAACGTCTGATTCATTTTGTAGAAAATGAATAACTGCATATTTAATCCGGCTATCCGGGTCTGGAAGACCGGGGTGTTTTCACTTTGGCGCCATGTTGAGCGTTTCTTTGCAGTGGATTGACACTGGGTTGATGATTTTTTGGCATGCTTTCATTTTGGGTGAATAAACCATTCAGACAGTTAAACTGTAATGAGGAAAGCCATCGTGAAAACCATGTCGTTAATCTTTTTACTGGTATCAATATTCATCACCGCGATTCATTGTCATGAAAGCCCATGTTCCGGCATTCAAAGCGGTATTGCCATACTCGGCAACGGAGCAGGAGCAATAACCTGTGATTTCAAGTCGTGCTCTTCTCATGATGTACCGCAATGCGTTAATGCCCCCAGGCTTTATATATTCAAACCGTTACTAAAGCGTTTGAAAACCGCGTTAAAACCCCAGTTTTTAACTTCATCAGTCAAATTTTCCTGAATCGTCGGTTGAAGAGTAATGAAACTTTAATTACAGCAAGCTATTGAGTGGAGGATCTTTAAAGTCCCATTACTCTTCTGAACGTCACTTTGCGGTTTCAGGTTTTTGCACTGGCTTAGAACGTGTAGCTTATTGCCACGACTCCCGTTGTCCCCTCCTTTTGTTTAACGATAGGGCTACTGGCGGCGTTATCCCCCAGCCAGGTATGGTTAATGCCAACCCATCCACCCCAGGTTTCGGTAAACTGATGCGCCCACGTCAGGCTCACGTCGGTGCCGTAATAACCGCCTGAGCTGGTATAACGAGAGTAACCCGAGTTAGCGCTTTGCGTGCTATTAACGCCGTACCACGTGTTCATATAGCGAGAGTCTGCAAATAATGCGCTGATTTTTAGCGCAACGGTATCCTCCTCATCCAGAACAGGAATGAAATCGACGGAGGTCGCGTAAGATATCCCCTGGCCATCACTCAGCGGCAGGGTGGCTTTTCCCTCTAAGACCAACCATGGCGTTACCGCCCATCCCAAAGCTAAGCCAGTGTTAACGGTAGCTGAAATATCTCCCATGCCTTTAAGCGTGTCAGATCCTTTACGCCAACCTGAATCTTCATCGGTTCGCCCTGAATCATAGCCTATCGTTGGAATGAAATATAAACCGTTCTTGCTTTGGAAACGAAAACCAGCACCATTCATTGAATCGACAAAAAAGTTATCCTGTTGGAAATGAAATTGCGGCGCGGCTCCCCAGGTTTGTTCATTTGAGCCGCTGTATTTAGGCGATGATGCCGCGCCAAGGCTTACGGTAAATGCCGTTCCGCTGTTATCGTTATTACTTGCATGGCTGGGTGGAATGCTGGATATTATCAGCAGAGCCAACGTATTTTTAATGATTTTCTTTTCTAACATTATTAGCCTCGGTATTATGTGTATCGGTATGATAAGACTGTTCACGCAAGGCGGAGTATGCCGATGATTTGTCAATTAACCGTCAATGAATAATCAATAAATAGCCAAGATCCTTCAGGGGAATGAGATGCAAAATAAACGGGTTCTAGTCATTGAAGACGATGTCGATGCGGCAAATGTACTGGAGGCTTACCTTAAGCGTGAAGGCTATAATGTCGCGGTGGTGGGGAATGGGCTGATGGGTTTGAATACGGCTTTAACCTGGAAGCCCGATCTTATATTACTAGATGTGATGTTGCCTGATATGAATGGAACGGAAATATTGGCGGCGCTCAGGCGCAAGGTGAATACGCCGGTTATCATGATCACGGCCATGGGGGAACCTCATGATAAAATTGGCGCTCTTCGCTATGGTGCGGATGATTATATCGTTAAACCCTATAACCCCGGTGAAGTTATGGCACGTGTGCAGGCAGTGTTAAGACGAAGCGGCGGAAGTCAGCTGGCTGGCGAAGAAATATTGCGCTGGGAAAGGCTCGAACTGGATATCGCTAATATGGTAGCGAGAGTCATCACGAGCGAGGACGGCGCCCATGTTCTGGATTTAACATTAACCGAATTTTCCATTCTCAGTACGTTAATGAAAGCGTCGACACGGCCACTGAGTCGTCAGCTATTACTTGAAAAATGTTTACCTGAAAGCGATGCGCTCGAAAGAGTGGTGGATACGCATGTTTATAATCTAAGACGAAAGCTTGAAGCGGCAGGCGTTGATAACGTGATTTTTAATGTGCGCGGCGTCGGCTATAGGTTTTGCAAATCATGAAAAGGAAAAATAAATCTCTTTTGTTTTGGGTGTCTGTTCGCATCGTCATCGTCGCCATCGTGACGCTTTTTACCATTATTCTGGCGATGTGGGGCATTTTTGCTGCCCAGTATTTTTATGTCATTCATGAAATGCCGGCATCGGTTTACGAAAGATTCTTGGTGCTGCGCGAGAACCCCAGCCTGGACATAGAGGCGTTTCATGAGATCGTCGATACGTATTGGGGGCTGGATTACAGTACACCTTCGCTGACTTCTTTAAATTGGGGATGGCTGCTTATTTTCCTGATCGTTGTCGTTCCATTGATAACGTTAATGTGCGTGCGCATCGCACGCCCTCTTACCGCCCAATTCCGAAATCTCACCGACGTTGCGGAAACCGTGGCTCAGGGAAATTTTAAGCAACAAGCCGAGCTGGTCCAGGCGTGTCCTGATGAAATAATAAGGTTCTCAATAAATTTCAATGAGATGGTCAATAAACTGGCTTTATACGAGCGTGAAATAAAAGCGTCGCATGTGGCGTTGGCCCATGAGTTGCGTTCACCGTTGACCGGGGCTATGGGCCGCCTTCAGGGCATGATAGACAACGTGTTTCCTGCAAGTCAGGCACAGCTGAATATGGTGATGACGCAATTAAAAAACCTGAGTTATTTGACTGACGATCTGTATTTCCTCTCTCTGGCCAGTGCGGGCCAACTGAAATTAAGTAAAAACGTTTTTACTATCAATAGCGTGTTAAAGGAGAGAGTCGCCTGGCTTAAACCTCAGTTGGAGGCTGCGGGCATGTCCATCTCTATCGAGGAGGGCGGGCCGCTTCATTTTATTGGGGATGAATTCAGATTAGGTCAGGTATTCAGCATACTTATCGAAAATATGCTTCGTTATTGTAGCCAGGGCGATCGAATGTGCATTCGTCTCGAACAGACCGCACAGGAAATCGTGTTGGCTTTTCAAGATACGGGGCCTGGCGTTGCACAGGATTATTTGCCGCAAATGTTTGAGCGTTTTACTCGCGGTGAGACTTCCCGCGCGCGCGATTCCGGCGGCAGCGGGCTCGGGCTCTCCATTGCGAAGGCGATTTGCGTTGCCCATCACGGAACGATAAAGGCCAGTCTGCCGGCCGGCAAAGGGCTGTTAATCACGATAAACTTGCCCCTGCCGGCAGTGTCATAATGCGCTGAAGGGGGCATTATGGGCGGCGAACCCCCTCACTCCCGCTGCAAAAAGAACTGCTTGATGGTCTGCCGCAGCCAGCGGTGCGCCGGATCGCGATCCAGGCGCGGGTGCCAGGCCTGGACGATAAACACCGATTCCAGCTCAAGCGGCAGCTCGAGCTCCGCCAACGGCAGGTGGATGTTGCTCACCCCCTGCAGCACGTGGCGCGGCAGCGGCAGGATAAAGTCCGATTTCATGGTCAGCATCATCGCCGAATGAAAGCCCGGCAGGGTCAGGGCGACGTTGCGCTGCAGGCCGAGATCGCGCAGCGCGTCGTCGATCGGCCCCTGCGTGCGTCCGCGGCGAGAAACGCTGATATGCGGGTAATGGGTCAGGGTTTCGGGCGTTACCCGGCCTATGATCGGGTGCCCAGGGCGCACCAGCGCCTGAAAGGTGCTGGTGAACAGGCTCTGCGTCTTGATTTCCGGGTGCCAGTCGCGTGAGGAACCGATCACCAGATCCACTTTGCCGCTGCGCAGCGCGTCATCCTCGCCGTCGCTTTCGGCGATGAATTTCAGGCCGCTCAGCGGCGCCGATTCCCGCAGCGTCTCCAGCAATCCGCCCGCCAGCGCGCCGATAAAGATATCGTTGGCGCGAATGGTGAAGGTTCTGGTCAGCTTGCCGGGTTCGAACGCATCACTCGGTGCGATCAGCGCAGTGGCCTGCTCGATGATGTCGCCGAGCTGGCGTTTCAACTCCAGCGCACGCGGCGTCGGCACCAGATGCTTACCGGCTCTGACCATGATCGGGTCGTCGAACTGCCGGCGGATGCGCCCGAGAATGCGGCTCATTGCCGGCGCGCTCAGATTCATCTTCTCGGCGGCGCCGCTCACGCTCCCTTCTTCCAGCAGCAGATTCAGCGCATAGATCAGGTTGAAATCAATTTTTTGCGGCATGGCCTCTCCGGGGGGGGGGTGCGCTCAATGGGTTGCGTTTTGTGCAACTAGTTAATTACATCATTTCATTTTAAACAATCGAAATAACTCCGGATACTGCCCACGACAACAAAGATTGAGGCTGAAACAGCAGGAGTGGGGAATGGTTGAGGTGTCTGTTACGCCGCACCACAAAAATCGATGGCTCGCCAGCGCCGGTGAAATCAACGGCCGTACCTGGCTGGGGTTGTTCGGCGTGTTTTTGGCGGTGATGGCCAGCGGCGTGGGGGAAAACGCCAGCAAGTTTGCGCTGGCGGATATACAGGGTGGCATGCTGCTGAGCTTCGATGCCGGCAGCTGGCTGACCACATGCTACGTCACCGGCTTTGTGATCGGTTCCGGGTTCACGCCCTGTTTTTGGCCGACCTTTTCGCTGCGCCGGGTGGCGTTGACGATGTGCGGCATTTACCTGGCCGGTGGGCTGTTGACGCCCTGGTTGGGAGATCAGTATGGCGTGCTGCTGGCGGTGCGCAGCCTGCAGGGCTTCGCCGGCGGCGCGTTGCCGCCGATGCTGATGACGGTGGTGCTGCGTTTTATGCCGCCGCTGATCAAGGTGCTGGGGCTGGGTGCCTACGGCTGGGTCTCGGCCTGGAGCGCTACGTTGGGCGCTACCGCCGCCGCCTTTGCCTTTCACTGGGGCTGGAGCGGGTATTTCTACTGGAACCTGCCGCTGATGGCGATCGCCGCCGTGTGCATCGGTTACGGCCTGCCGCAGGATCCGTTGCGGCTGGAGCGCCTGCGGCAGTTCAACTGGCGCGGCCTGCTGCTCGGCGGCATGGCGCTCGGCATGTTGACGGTGGGCATTTCACAGGGGGAGCGCCTCGACTGGCTGAACTCGCCGCTGATCTACGTTTTATTATTGGGCGGCGGCGGATTATTGGCGTTATTTCTGATTAACGAATGGTATCACCCGCTGCCTTTTTTTAATTTGCAGCTATTAAGCAAAAGGAATTTGTCTTTCTCCTTAATTACGCTGGGTGGCGTGCTGTTAATTATGGTGTCGCTGGTTAATATCACGTCGGGATATTTAGCCACGATTCAGGGTTATCGTCAGGAACAAACCTCCGACTTAATGCTGTGGGTCGCATTGCCGCAATTAATTACGCTGCCGATCGTCGCCATAATTTGCAATACGCCGCGGGTGGATTGCCGCTGGGTGCTGGCGATCAGCCTGCTGTTGATGGCCACCGCCTGCGTGCTGGCGGCTCAGCTGACGCCGGAATGGAACGGCGACACGTTCCGCGTCATCGCGCTGTTGCAGGCGGTCGCTCAACCGATGGCGATCATCCCGTTGCTGATGCAGGCGACCGGCGGGCTGTTGCCGACCGACGGGCCGTTTGCGGCGGCCTGGTTCAACGCGGTGAAAGGTTTCGCCGCCACCGCTGCCGGCGGCGCCATCGCGCTGCTCAGCCGGCAGCGCGGGGATTATCACGCCGGTACGATCGCCGACGGCTTCGGCTCGGCCTACAGCCGCGCATCGGGGTCGGTGGAGCAGCTGGCGCAGCTTGCCGCCCGGCAGGGCCACGTGCTGGCCAGCGCCGATCTTTATCTGTTGGTTGCCGGCCTGGCGTTATTACTGACCGCGCTGATTTTAGTTATGCCGACCCGTATTTATCCGCCGCGTTCGGTCGCTGCCTGACATTTTATCATCAGAAATAAATATTAATTGGAGTCACTTTTATGGCTAATAAGAAAGTCGCCGTCGCCGTATTGGCGGTTGCCGTCATTACGCTGGGGTTATTAATCAATAAGTTCTTTATTAAAGAGACACAGCAGAATACCAACGACGCCTATATTCGCGCCGATATCTCGCGTATTTCTCCGCAGATTGCCGGTGAAATTGCGCAGGTGTTGGTCAGGGACAACCAGTGGGTCAAACAGGGGGAATTGCTGGCGGTGATCGATCCGCGTGAATTCAACGTCGCATTGGCGCAGGCGACGGCGCAGGAGCAATCCGCCCGCGCCCGCCAGGACGACGCCAGGGCCAACCTGACCCGACAGAGCGCGCTGATCGCCGCCGCGCAGGCGGAGCGGCAGGCGGCGCAGGCGGAGCTGGCGTTTGCGCGCCAGGAGCAGAACCGCTACCAGAGAATGGCCAGCAGCGGCGCGGGTTCACAGCAGGCGGCGCAGCAGGCGACAACGCGAGTGCACACGCTTTCCGCCAATGTGGCGCAGGCGGAGGCGACGCTTAAAGCGGCGCGAAACATGGAGCAGGTGCTGCAAGCCAAGCTGGCGGACAGCGATGCCGAGCTGATGCTGGCGCAGGCGAAGAAAGCGATGGCCGAGCTGAACCTGTCTTACACCCGCATCACCGCGCCGATCGGCGGCGTGATCGGCAAGAACAGCCTGCGGGTCGGGGAGTTCGTCAAACCGGGCGATGCGCTGCTGGCCATCGTGCCGCAGGACAAGCTGTACATCATCGCCAACTACCAGGAAACCCAGCTGGAAAACATTGCGCACGGGCAGTCGGTAGACATCCATATCGATACCTTTCCCGGCCAAACGCTGAAAGGGCAGGTGGACAGCATCGCGCCGGCTTCCGGCGTCAGTTTCGCGGCCGTGGCGCCGGAGAACGCCACCGGCAACTTCACCAAGATCGTTCAGCGCATCCCGGTGAAAATTGTATTTGATATCAACAAAGAGCACGCCGCTTTGTTGAGCGCCCTGCGCGTCGGCATGTCTGCGGACGTCAGCATCAATACGCTGGACGGGGGCCTGCAATGAACAGAGCCGTGATCCCGCTGCTGTTGATTGCGCTGAGCGGCTGCCGGGCGGTGGGGCCGGACTACGCTCGGCCGCAGAACGCGCTGCCCGAGAGCTGGGGTGAGCAGGCCGGCGGCGGGGCGCTGCCGGTGGCCTGGTGGTCGATATTCAACGATGCGTCGCTGTCGCAACTGGTGCAGCGCGCGGCGGCCGGCAACCTGGATCTGCAGCTCGCCACGGCGCGCATGCAGCAAAGCCGCGCCTTGCTGGGCGTGACAGAGGCGGCGCTGATGCCGGATCTGAGCCTGGACGGCGCCTATCAGCGCCAGCGCGCCACCTCGGTGGGCAGCATGGATCCGTCCGGCAACGGCGGAGAGGCGGATTATAACCTCTGGCGCGGCGGATCCAGCGCCACCTGGGAGCTGGACATGTGGGGCAAGCTGCGTCGCGCGTCGGAAAGTGCGCGCGCCGGCTTTGCCGCTTCGCAGGAGAACCGGCGCGCACTGCTGACGTCGGTGACGGCGGAGGTGGCGAGCGACTATCTACGCCTGCGCGCCACGCAGCAACAGCTGGCGGTGGCGCAGGAAAACCGCGCCACGGCGCTGCGCACGCTGCAGCTGACGCAAAGTCGTTATCAGAGCGGCGCGGGCAACGAACTGGATGTCGATCAGGCGCAGGTGCAGTTGGCGCAGGTGGATGCCCTGCTGCCGACGCTGTTCGATAGGCAGGAACGCTTGATCAACGCCATCAGCCTGCTGTTGGGCGAGCGGCCGGGCGCGCTGAAAGCGATGTTGGCGCCGACGAAGCCCCTGCCGACGCTGGCGCGCGCGGTGCCGATGGGCGTGCCGTCGGATCTGGCGCTGCGCAGGCCGGATATTCGCGAAGCGGCGGAGCGTTTGCATCAGGCAACCGCCGAGATCGGCATCGCCACCGCCGACTACTATCCGCGCATCACGCTGACCGGCAATGCGGGCTATCAGGCACTGGCGCTGGCGGATATGGGCAGTTGGTCCACGCATACCTTCGCCATCGGCCCCGCCCTGTATTTGCCGCTGTTCGACGGGGGGAAAATCACCCAACGGGTGCGCCTGAGCGAATACCGGCAGCAGGAAATGGCCATCGCCTACCAGCAAACGGTGCTGCGCGCCTGGCACGAGATCGACGACGCGCTTTCCGGCTATCGCGCCCAGCAGCGCCGCCAGACGCACCTGACCGAGGCGCTGGCCGCCAACCGACACGCGTTTGCGCTGGCGCGCGACAGCTATCTGAACGGTGCGAGCGATTTTATCCACGTTCTGAGCACGCAGCGTGCGCTGCTGGATCTGCAGTCCGCGCAAATTGTTTCAGAGGAGGAGACGGCGATCGCCGTGGTGAATATCTATCGAGCGCTGGGCGGCGGCTGGGAACACACCTACCCGTCGGCGGCGCCACAGGAGAAGGCTGATGCACAACACGCTGAATAAGATTGTCGACGAGATGCTGGAAAGAGACACCCGCCGCAAACGGGAGGCCCGGGTGAGCGCCGTGCGGCAAGTCACCGCCCGGATCCGCCGCATCACGTTGAGCGGCGACGATGTGGATAAGTTTATCGCCGATCCGCGCGCGCAGGAGCCGGCCAGTTGGGTCAAAGTGTTCTTCCCGTGGCGCGACACGCTGGCCGGACGGGCTTACACCCTGAGCGGCATCGACAAACTCGCCCGCACTTTCGATATCGATATGGTGCTGCACGGCGAAGGCCCGGCGTCGAACTGGGCGCGCGACGCGATGCCGGGCGACAAGCTGGGGTTCGCCGGCCCTTGCTCCGGCGGCTTCCGATTGTTGCCGCAAACTCGCTGGCTGCTGTTGCTGGGCGATGAGACCGCGTTGCCCGCCATGCGCACCATTCTCGCCTCGCTGTCCGACCCGTTGCCGGTGCTGTGGTTCGCCGAAGTGGGCGATGCGCAGGAGATTCAGGATGTCGATTATTCCTTTTTGCAGGTGAACAGCTGGCAAATTCGCACCCGACATTTTGACAGCGTGATGAACAGCCCGCTGGTGCAGGCCGTCAGCCATTGCGAACTGCCGTCCGGCGAAGGGCAGGTATGGCTGGCCTGCGAACACCAGATTGCCGCGTACCTGAAGGCGCGCTTTATCAACGAAATGGGTATCTCCCGCGCTGCGCTGTTTGCCAAGGGGTATTGGAAAAAGGGCGAAGCCAACTTCAAGGGCGCGATTTAACTCAGGCGAGTGAGGATGGTTATGATTGAGAGAGTGTTATTGGCGGTGGACTGCTTTGAACACAGCGGCAATGCCCTGGATTTTATGGCGCGCCTGCAAGGCTGCATCGGCGACGTGATCGTGCTGACGGTGGTAGACAATGCCTTTACGCTCAGCCGCAGCGGCCTGCGTTTCGACAGCGATGAGCGCGAGGAGTACCCCGCCGCTCAACGGGAAGAGGCGCTGGCGGAAAAGCAGGTCGGTCAGGTGACGCGGGCGCTGAAGCAGCAGGGTTTCAACGCCCAGGGCTTGCTGGCAGCGGGGACGCCCATCGAGGTGATCCCGGAACAGATGGCGCTGTTCAACTGCGATTTGCTGATCATCTCGCACCGCCACCTGTCTTCGTTGGGGCGCTGGCTGAACGCCTCCGTCACGCGTGGCCTGCTGGATGAGATTGGCCAACCGGTATTGGTGATCCCGCGCTAAGCTATGGGTAAGGGCAGCCGCATGCGGCTGCGCGCGTTCGGCGACGAAGGCCGTACATACCGGAGGTCAACATGCGAAGTCTGGAAGATCAACTTGCCGCTTACGCCGCCTATCATCGTGATGCGCGCAATATCGTCACGCACTTTATCGGCATCCCCCTGATCGTCGTCAGCCTGCTGACGCTGCTCTCCCGGCCGGCATGGGGTGCGGGGTGGCTGCCGTTCTCGCCGGCCTGCGCGGTGGTTATCGTTTCGGCTCTCTATTACCTGCGGCTGAGCCTGCGCCTTGGCGTCATGATGTTGGCGTTGCTGCTGCTGTGCCTCGGGGTCGGCGCCTGGGTGGCGTCGCTGTCGACGGCGGCGTGGCTGAGCGTCGGCATCGGCGGCTTCGTCATCGGCTGGCTGTTTCAGTTTGTCGGGCATTTCTGGGAGAGACGAAAACCGGCGTTTATGGACGACGTGACGGGCCTGATCATCGGCCCGCTGTTCGTGCTGGCGGAAGCTTGCTTCCTGGCCGGCGGGCTGCGCGAACTGCAGCGGAACATCGAAATGCGCTCGGGCAAAGTGCGCAACGGGAGGGCATGAGGTGGCGCTGATTCCCACGGTGGCGGCATTTCCGCTGCAGCGGGCTTTTATCCCGCTGCTGGAAGCGCTGACGGCGGGGCTGCCACGCCAATTCCCGGCACTCATCCACAGCATTTACCTCTACGGCAGCGTCGCGCGTGGCGAAGCCCTTCCCGGCGTGTCCGATCTGGACATCACGCTGTTGCTCAACAAGCCAGCCGATAGTGAGGCGTTACAGCGCCTTGAGGCGTGGCGGCAAGCCTTTCAGCTGGAGCAGCGGATCGTGAGCAAGGTCGACTTTGATATCGGCAGCGTTGATGAGGCGTTGGCGCCGGAGCATCACGATTCCTGGGGATTTTGGCTGAAGCATCACTGTCGCTGCCTGTGGGGCGAAGACCTGTCCGCCGCTTTTCCGCTGTTTCAGCCCGATCGGCGCATCGCGTTGGCGGTCAATGCCGATTTGCCCCGCGTATTGGCGCGTTATCGGGAGCAACTGCTGCAGGCCAGGACGGTATCGGATGAGAGGCGCTTAAAGCGCGAAGCGGCCAGAAAACTGATCCGAGCCACCAATATGCTGCGCGCCGAGGGAAGCCCGTTCTGGCCGATAACGTTAACCGACTATGCCGAACAGCTGTTGGCGCTTTATGCAGAGCAGCGAGATGAAATGGACTATTGGTTAGCGCACGCGGTGGGAGAGGCGAATGACGCGGATTTTAGCGACAGAATGATGCGATTTCTCGACTGGATCGAAGCACAGAAAAAATAACGCCGGCTTGAGCCGGCGTTGTCGGCAGTCGTTATCCGATCGTCGGGTAATCGGTGTAGCCTTCCCGGCTGCCGCCGAAGAATTTCTCTTTGATTGGCGCATTCAGCGCCAGCCCGTGTTGCAGGCGGTGGGGCAGATCCGGGTTGGCGATGAACGGGCGACCGAAGCCGATCAGATCCGCCCAGCCTTTGGCCAGCGCTTCTTCAGCGCGTTCACGCGTGTATTTGCCGGAGTAAATCAGCGTGCCGCGGAAAATCAGGCGCAGCGATTCTTTGAACGCTGCCGGCATCACCGGGGCATCATCCCAGTCCGCTTCGGCGATGTGAATGTAAGCGGCGCCGATATCGTTCAGCACGCTGGCCGCTGCCAGATAGGTGGCTTCCGGGGTATCGTCCTGCGAGCCCATCAGGGTGGTCAGCGGCGCCAGGCGCACGCCCAGTTTCTCTTTGCCGATGGCATCCGCTACCGCCTGCGCGACTTCCCGCAGGAAACGCAGGCGATTTTGCAGTGAACCGCCGTATTCGTCGTCGCGCTGGTTTTCCCGCGAGTCGATAAACTGATTGATCAGATAACCATTCGCACCGTGCAGCTCTACGCCGTCGAAACCGGCGGCGATGGCGTTGCGTGCCGCCTGAGCGTAGTCGTTAACGATCGCCGGAATTTCTTCCCGCGTTAAGGCGCGCGGTGCGGAGTGCTGCACCATTTCACCCACGCCATGTTCCGGCCCGCGACCTTCGACATCCACGAACACCTTGACCCCGTCGGCCTGGATGGCGGAGGAGGAGACCGGCGCGGCGTGGCCAGGCTGTAAAATGGTATGCGACACGCGGCCGACGTGCCAAAGCTGCGCGAAGATCTTGCCGCCGGCCTGATGTACGGCGTCGGTCACTTTTTTCCAACCGGCGATGTGTTCCGGGGAGTAAATGCCGGGTGTCCAGGCATAACCCTGGCCCTGCTGGCTGATCTGCGTGCCTTCGCTGACGATCAGCCCGGCGCTGGCGCGCTGGGCATAATATTCAGCCATCATGTCGGTGGCGACGTCGCCGGCGCCGGCCCGAGAGCGGGTCATTGGCGGCATGACGATGCGATTGTTCAGCGATAAACCGTTTAAAGAATACGAGTCAAAAAGCATGGCGCTTCCCTCTATGTGAATTAGGTCGTAGGGCATTGATGTTTTACTGAGGCCATTATATTTCGTCGTTTAATTCTAAAAACGCGCACAATAACAAAACACTTTTGCTCTGTGTTCAATAGTTGCGGTAGCCGCCGATGGGCCGGTATGGCGGCTTGCGCAGGTGGTGCGAATGAACCCGATGTGCGCTCGGGCGACGGCGGCTATTGCTTGTCGGTGCGTTGCTGAGATAGAGTCGGCGGCTGTTTTTCCCCACGATTTTTAACAAAATCGCAAAAGTCTTTTAGCCTCCTGCCTGCTTATCTTTGGTGTGATCAATGTCATACTTTTGGCATCTTAACTTTCCCGCGCTTCGGCAGCGGTTAACCGGAGTTGTTGAATGAAAATTAACTTTCCCTTATTAGCCCTGGCGGTGGGGGCGTTCGGCATCGGCACGACCGAGTTTTCCCCGATGGGGTTGCTGCCGACCATCGCCAAAGGGGTGGATGTCTCCATCCCGATGGCCGGCATGTTGATCAGCGCCTACGCCGTTGGCGTGATGGTCGGCGCACCGCTGATGACGCTGCTGCTCTCGCACCGGGCGCGCAGAAGCGCGCTGATCTTCCTGATGGCGATCTTTACCCTGGGTAACGTGCTGTCGGCCATTGCGCCTGACTACACCACCCTGATGCTGTCGCGCATCATCACCAGCCTGAACCACGGCGCGTTCTTTGGTCTCGGTTCCGTGGTGGCCGCCAGCGTGGTGCCGAAGGAGAAACAGGCCAGCGCCGTGGCGACCATGTTTATGGGCTTGACCATCGCCAATATCGGCGGGGTGCCTGCCGCGACCTGGCTGGGTGAAACCATCGGCTGGCGCATGTCGTTCCTGGCCACCGCAGGGTTAGGGGTGATCGCCATGTTGGGGCTGTGGTTCTCGTTGCCGAAAGGCAGCGCCGGCGCGCGCCCGGATGTGAAGCGCGAACTGTCGGTATTGGTACGCCCGCAGGTGCTGTCCGCCTTGCTGACGACCGTGCTGGGCGCGGGCGCGATGTTCACGCTCTATACCTATATCTCGCCGGTATTGCAGCACATCACCGATGCGACGCCGCTGTTCGTGACGTCCATGCTGGTGTTGATCGGCGTCGGTTTCTCCATCGGCAACTACCTGGGCGGCAAATTCGCCGACCGCTCCGAGAGCGCGACGCTGAAGGGCTTCTTGCTGCTGTTGGTGGTCATTATGCTGGTGATCCCGTTCCTGGCGCGCAGTGAAATCGGCGCGGCAGTCAGCATGGTGATTTGGGGCGCGGCGACCTTTGCCGTGGTGCCGCCGCTGCAGATGCGCGTGATGCGTGTCGCCAGCGAAGCGCCGGGCCTGTCGTCCTCGGTCAACATCGGTGCCTTTAACCTGGGCAATGCGCTGGGCGCCGCCGCCGGTGGCGCGGTGGTCTCCGCCGGGCTGGGATACAGCTTCGTGCCGGTGATGGGCGCAATTATTGCCGGATTGGCGTTGCTGCTGGTGCTGTTCACCCACCGTCAGGCCGAAAAAGTGGCCTACGCCAGCAACTAAGTTGTACCTGCACGGCGGAACTCTCCGCCGTGCTCACTCAAAGCCCAGCAGGCTGAACGCATCGTCCTGCGGGGCGTAGCCGAGCAGGCGTCGGGTCTCTTCCAGCGATAAACGTTTGTAGCGGTTGTTGGAAACCCCGTGCACCACCGCATATTGCACCCCTTCGACACGAATGCAGCGCTCCAGCAGATCGGCGGCGTCGCGATGGCTGAGAAAAGCGCTCATGTCGCGGGCGCTAAGCTGTTCGCCCCGGCTCAGGGTGGTGAAGTTGGCGATGCGCACCGACAGGGCGGAAAGCCCTTCCTGATGGGCGAAGTAGGCGGCGATGCCTTCGCCGAAGGCCTTGCTGGCGCCGTACAGGTTTTTCGGCTTTGGTGCGTCATCCGGGCGGATTTGATAGTCGAGGGGATAGCCTTCCACCGCCTGCGCGCTGCTGGCGAACACCACCCGGCGGCAGCCGGCGTCTTTCGCCGCGCGGAAGATATTGAAGGTGCCCAGAATGTTGTTGTCCATCAACGAACCGCAGAAGTCGGCATCGGGGGAGGGATCGGCCGCCAGATGCAACACGGTGTCGATATTGGCGCAGGCCGCGCGGCAGGCGTCGAGATCGGCGATGTTGAAGCTGATGACTTCGTCGCCGGGCTGCCGATCGCGCAGCAGGCTGACATCCCGTTCCGCCAACCGTAGCGGGTAGCGATCGCCCATCGCCTGACGAAACGCCGTGGCTACCCGGCCGCCGGCGCCGGTGATCAGAATCCGTCCTACATCAGTACGCAACACCATGGTGACTGCCATCCCTACTCTCGATTAAGCGTTGACCAGTAATAATCCCCTGCGTGACTTTTGTCCAGTATTTATATTAGTCATTCTGATGCTTTATGCCGGTAATGGGCACGTTGTGCCGAGCGTTTCGACCAGGAAATTCATCACCGCACGCACGGCTGCGGTGCGCGCTAAATCGGGATACGTCACCAGCCAAAGCTCACGCGTTGGCGCGGCGTTGGCCGTTGGCAATGCGACCAGATCCGGATCGCCATCGGCGACGAACGTCGGCAAAACGGCGGCGCCTAGCCCTGAACGCGCCGCCTGTTGCAGTGAAAACAGATCGCTGGCCTGAAAGACCACCGGACGCCCCTGCAACAGCTGCACCAACCATTGCTGATGCGGCTGCTGCCGATAGTGATGGTCATAGGCGAGAAAGCGGCGCGCCGCGTCGGGCAGAGCCGCGTGCTCCGGTGCGGCATACAGCGCGTAGCGCATCATGCCGATGCGCTGCGTCAACAGCTCCGGTTGCTGTGGGCGCACCATGCGCACGGCGATGTCGGCTTCGCCGCGATCCAGCTCGGCGAGCGCCGATTCACCCGACAGCGTGACGACGATCTGTGGAAAAGCCTGGTTAAATGCGGCAATGCGCGGCGCGAGAATATGCGCGGCGATCGACGGCGGCGCACTGATGCGCACCCCGGCCTGTGGCGTTGCGCCGGCGCTGCGCGCATGGCGGGCAATAGCCTGGCTTTGCGCCTCGATCTCCGCCGCCAGCCCGGCAATCGCCTGCCCGTCCTGGGTCAAGGGCGTGCTGCGTGGCTGACGCACGATCAAACGCAGGCCGAGCGCCTGTTCCAGCGCCGCTACGCGTCGCCCGACGGTGGCGTGATCGCAACCCAGCTCCCGCGCTGCCGCCGACAAGGAACCGGTACGCGCCAGCGCCACGAAGTGTTTTAAATCCTGCCAGTCAAACATCAGTGAATTCCTGCACGGTATCGACGTAATTTTCAGGAATATTCACACAGAGCGCGCCGTGATTCAATGTGTGAACGTTCCCTTTAAAATCGAAAAATTAGGTTAGGTTTTCTTATGAATTTACAGTTGCAACACCGTACGGCATTGGTCACGGGCGCCAGCGAAGGGATCGGTGCCGGCATGGTCAGGGTATTGGCTGCTCAAGGGGTCAAGGTGGTGGCTACCGCACGACGCGGTGATCGGCTGCAGGCGCTGGCGGATGAGGTTGAACGGCAAGGGGCGGTGCGCCCGTGGGTAGCCGTTGCAGACGTGACCGACCCCGACGCGATAACCCAGCTGGCGGCGCAGGCGCTGCGCCAGGCGGGGACAGTCGATATTCTGATCAACGCGGTCGGTGCGTTTCACCCCACGACGCTGAACGACAGCGATCGCAGCTGGGATGACGCCTTTGCTTTGAACTTCACACCGGCCCGGCGGTTGACTCAGGCGCTGTTGCCGGCCATGCAGGCGCAAGGCTGGGGCCGGATTATCAACATCAGCGGATCGATGGAGCCGCGCAGCCTGAGCGCCGCCAGCGCCGCCAAGGGCGCGCTGCATCTGTGGGCCAAAGGATTGGCCAGCGACGTGGCTGCGCAGGGGATTACCGTCAATACGTTACAGCCGGGGCGCATCAACAGTGAACAGATCCGCGAGCGCTTATACGCTTGCGATGAAGCGCGCCGGGCGTTCATTGCGCAACATATCCCGATTGGCTACTTCGGCGAACCGGAAGATATGGCCTATCTGGCGGCGTTTCTTTGTTCCCCGCTCGCGCGATATATCACCGGCGCGGTGATCCCGGTAGATGGCGGCATGCATTATTTCGCGCATTGAGGCCGTTTTGCCCCCGCGATCACAGTTCGGCAATTTGCCGGCGCAAAGCCTTGCCCCGGCAAAATCCACGGTGTTAACGTCATAGCTCAACCGATTTAGGGTTGTTACTGCTGCGGCAGGCAAAACCTAAACCTCGCGTTTCTGTTCCCCGATGGGACAGAGGCCGCGAGGTTTAGGTTTTTTTTTGCGCCGCATTTCGCCCCGGCGCCAGGCCAGTGCGGGGAGGGGAGCGGCAGAACGCGAAGTCTAAGGATAACCGTATGAAATATGACACATTAGCCAGTGAGATTTTGGCCGGCGTCGGTGGCCGCGACAATGTGAAAAGCTTGGTGCACTGCGCCACCCGCCTGCGGTTCAAGCTGCGCGACGACAATCGTGCCAACGCGGCAGCGCTGAAGAAAAACCCGGGCGTCATCATGGTGGTGGAGAGCGGCGGCCAGTTCCAGGTCGTGGTGGGCAACCACGTGGCGGAGGTGTTCGACGCGGTCAATCGGGTCGGCGGATTGGCCGAGGGCGCGCCGAGCGACGACGCGGGCGGTAAAAAAGACAACCTGCTCAGCCGCTTTATCGATCTGGTGTCCGGCATTTTTACCCCGCTGCTCGGGGTGATGGCCGCTTCGGGGATCCTGAAAGGCTTCCTGGCGCTGAGCCTGGCCTGCGGCTGGCTGCTGGAGAGCGGTGGCACCTTCAAAATGCTGTTCGCCGCCAGCGACTCGCTGTTCTACTTCTTCCCGATCATGCTCGGCTACACCGCCGGGAAAAAATTCGGCGGCAACCCCTTCGTCACCATGGCGATCGGCGGCGCATTGACGCATCCGCTGATGATGGCGGCGTTCGAAGCGGCGCAGCAGCCGGGCGCGGTGCGCGAATATTTCTTCGGCATTCCGCTGACTTTTATCAACTACAGCTCGTCGGTGATCCCTATCATCTTTGCGGCCTGGGTGTCCTGCCGCCTGGAGCCGTTGTTTAACCGGGTGATCCACAGCGCGCTGCGCAATTTCATCACGCCGCTGCTGTGCCTGGCGATCACCGTGCCCTTGACCTTCCTGCTGATCGGCCCGGCGGCAACCTGGCTCAGCCACCTGCTGGCCAACGGCTATCAGAGCATTTACGCCTTTAACCCGATCATTGCCGGCGCCTTTATGGGGGCGATGTGGCAGGTGTGCGTGATCTTCGGCCTGCATTGGGGATTGGTGCCGTTGATGATCAACAACTTGAGCGTGCTGGGGCGCGACACCATGGTACCGCTGCTGTTGCCGGCGGTGATGGGGCAGGTCGGCGCCACGCTGGGCGTGATGCTGCGCACCCGCGACGCCAAGCTGCGGGCGCTGTCTGCTTCAGCCATCGGCGCCGGGATCTTCGGCATCACCGAACCGGCGGTGTACGGCGTCACGCTGCCGAACAAACGCCCATTCATCTTCGGCTGCATCGGCGGCGCGCTGGGCGGTGCGGTGATTGGCTACTTCCATACCTCGGTCTACTCGTTCGGCCTGGTGAGCGTATTCACCTTTGCGCAGATTATCCCCGGCGGCGGCATCGACGCCACGGTATGGGGCGCGATCGGCGGCACCCTGCTGTCGTTCGTGTTCGCCGCGCTGGCCAGCTATCTGTTCGGCGTCGCGCCGGCGGAAGAGACGGTACAGCCTGAAGCCGCCGCGCCGCTTAACCGCAAACAGGCCATTCTCAGCCCGATCGCCGGCGATATCGTGCCGCTGGATCAGGTGAACGACGCGACCTTCGCCAGCGGCCTGCTGGGGAAAGGGGTGGCGATTGCGCCGCAGCAGGGGCGCGTAGTGGCGCCGGTCAGCGGCAGCGTGGCGTCGCTGTTCAAAACCAAACACGCCATCGGCATCGAATCGGACGACGGCGCGGAGATTCTTATCCACGTCGGCATCGATACCGTGAAGCTCGACGGGGCGCATTTCACCGCCCACGTGCGGGAAGGCGAGCGGGTCGCCCCGGGCGATCTGCTGATCGAGTTCGACCAGGCGGCGATCCATGCCGCCGGCTATGACACCACCACGCCGATCATCATCAGCAACAGCGATGACTACGTGGACGTGTTGACCAGCGGCCTGTCTCCGGTGCAGGAACAGGCGCCGCTGCTGACTTTATTACGTTAATTGAGGAGCAAGCGATGAACGGCAAGTTTCCGCAACATTTTCTGTGGGGCGGCGCGGTAGCGGCGAACCAGGTAGAAGGCGCGTATCAGGCTGACGGCAAGGGGCTGTCGACCTCCGATCTGCAGCCGCAGGGCATCTTCGGCGCCATTACGCCGCGCATGGCGGGCGACAGCGGCATCAAGGACGTGGCGATCGATTTCTATCATCGTTACCCGGAGGACATCGCGCTGTTCGCCGAAATGGGCTTCAAGTGCCTGCGCACCTCGATCGCCTGGACGCGCATTTTCCCGCAGGGCGACGAAGAGACGCCGAACGAAGCCGGGCTGGCGTTTTACGATCGGCTATTCGACGAGATGGCGAAATACGGCATTCAGCCGCTGATCACGCTGTCGCACTATGAGATGCCTTACGGTCTGGTGAAGCGCTACGGTGGCTGGGGCGATCGGCGCACCATCGATTTCTTCGAGCGCTATGCGCGCACCGTATTCGAACGTTATAAGCACAAGGTCAAACGCTGGCTGACCTTCAACGAAATCAACATGTCGCTGCACGCGCCCTTCACCGGGGTTGGCCTGCCGCAGGAGAGCGACAAGAGCGCCGTCTATCAGGCGATCCACCATCAGTTGGTGGCCAGCGCCAAAGCGGTGAAGGCCTGTCACGAGATCGTGCCGGAGGGCCAAATCGGCAACATGCTGCTGGGCGGCATTCTGTACCCGCTGAGCTGCAAGCCGGAAGATCTGCTGGAAACCCAGCGGCAAAACCGCGACTGGCTGTTTTTCGGCGACGTGCAGGCGCGCGGCTATTACCCGGCCTATATGCAGCGCTTTTTCCGTGAAAACGGCATTCAGGTGACGATCACCGAGGAAGATCGGCAAACGCTGCGCGAAACCATCGACTTCATCTCGTTCAGCTATTACATGAGCGGCTGCGTCACCGCCGACCCGGAGCAGTACGAGACGGCGCGCGGCAACATTCTCGATATGGTGCCGAACCCGCACTTGGCCAGCTCGGAGTGGGGGTGGCAAATCGACCCGATCGGGCTACGCTACCTGCTCAACGTGCTGTACGACCGCTATCAGAAGCCGCTGTTCATCGTCGAGAACGGGCTGGGCGCCAAAGACCGCGTCGAGGCGGACGGCAGTATCAACGACGACTACCGCATCAACTACCTCAATGACCATCTGGTGCAGGTGGCGGAAGCCATCGACGACGGCGTCGAGGTGATGGGCTACACCAGCTGGGGGCCGATCGATCTGGTCAGCGCCTCGAAGGCCGAAATGTCGAAGCGCTACGGCTTCATTCACGTCGACAGAGACGATGCCGGCAACGGCAGCCTCGAGCGCCGCCGCAAGAAGAGTTTCTACTGGTACCGCGATGTGATCCACAGCAATGGCGCCAGTCTGAAAGACCGACGCTAACCCTTCAGCCCGGCGGCAAGCGCCGGGCGTTAACCTAACGTTATTCGCTGCTGTTCATGATGGGAAATTCTCTCCCAGGGAATGCTGTTGCCCGCAGTCAGCCGTTATGCGGAGAAATATAATAATGATGAAAAGCTTATTACCTCGTTCCATGACCCTGGCGGCGCTGGCGCTGTGGTGCAGCCAGGCGCAGGCGGAAACGCTGCAAACCGGCAAGGACGTTGAAGCCCCCACCGCTAAATGGGAAGGGGTGGCGCTCGGTTTTGAACCGCCGCAGCCTGGGCTGTTGGGGGATATGCTGGGGATCAGGCCGATCCTGGAGGATCATGGCTTCCACTATAACCTCGGCTACCTCAGCCAGCTGTCGTATAACGCCGGCGGCGGTTACAACCACGATAAACAGGCGTCGTATATCGACCAATTTTCGCTGACCTTCAGCCAGGATTTGCAGGCGCTGACCGGCATTCCGGACGCGGCGATCGAAGGCAATATCGTCAACCGCAACCATGACAACAACCTGACCCGCGATCGGCTGCAGGATCCGCGCGTCGGCCTGACCGATCTGTCGCAAGAGAGCTATGGCGGACAGTCGATTACCCGGCTGGGTTGGTTGACCTTCAGCCGTTCTTTCCTCGACAGCCGGCTGCAGTGGCGCATCGGCATGATGAACAAGGTGCAGGATTTCGATCAGATTATCCCCTGCGATTTTCAGACGCTGACGCTGTGCGGCGGCAAGTCCGCCAACTCGTTGACCTGGTACAACTGGAACGTGCATTACTGGGGCACCACGCTGCAGTACAAGCTGACCGATGGCCTGACGCTCAAGGGCGGCGTGATGGAGCAGAACCCGAGCGCCCCCAGCCGCAGCCACGCCTGGAGTTGGTCCACCAAGGGCAGCAAAGGCTTCCTGTTGCCGATGGAGCTGGAGCTGAAAACCCACGCCGTCAACCAGCTGCCGGGGGTGTATAACCTGGGCGTGCTGTTCACCAACGCGCGCCAGAGCGATCTTTATGAAGGGGTGTCCGGCGGGCCGGGCGCCAGCGATCCGCAGGGCTATCGCAACCACGATCGCACCTGGTTCCTGTATACCGGTTTCAACCAGCAGGTGACGCGCCATGCGGATGACGTCAACCGCGGCCTGAGCGTGTTCTACAGCCTGGGGCTGGGAGATCAGCGCAGTAACTACCTGCACTGGTCTACCTCGACCGGCATTCGCTATCGCGGGCTGTTCGATGCGCGGCCGGACGACTGGCTGGGGCTCGGCGTCTCGGTGGTGAAACTGAGCGACCGCTATAAAGACAATCAGCGGTATCTCAACCAGATGAGCGGCATCAGTGATTATCACGATCCGAACTACCGGCCAGTGCCGGGCCACTCGGTGACGGCGGAGCTGTATTACCGCGTTAACGTCACGCCGTGGCTACAGCTGCAGCCGGGCCTGCAGTACTGGCATCACCCGGCGGGCGTCAGCGAGACGCAGGACGCCTGGGTGACGGCGTTGAAAACGGTGGTGACCTTCTGATCAGGCCGCGTCGCTCTCGCGGTAGCGCCGGCGGGCGTGTTCGAACCAGCTGGCCGGCACGTTGTGCGGTGGCTGCTGCAACCTGAGCAGCCCCTGTTCAACGATATGGCTGGCCTGGCGCCACAGCGTCGGGTCGCCTTCGGTCAGCACCTCCAGCAGGCGCTGTTTCTCGATCAGGTAGGTCTGGGCGAAGTGGCTGTCGTAGTCCAGCAGCGAGCGGGTGTTGTCGATTAGGTCCGCCAGCTTGATGGTTTTGGCCTGCGGCGACGCGCCGGCGCTGTGGCGCCGATCGCGGTTTTTACGCTCGAAGCGGTTGCCGTCCTCGGCGTGGCTGACGTTGGTCAACATCCGCACCAGTTCCGCCACTTTTGGCCCAAAGTGGCTGTCGATATCGCCGAGGGTGGTGGGTGTGTCTTCCACCGTATCATGCAGCCAGGCGGCCGCCAGCATCTCTTCGGTGTGCGGCACGCTGCGCACCAGCTCCATCACCGCCTGCGGGTGGACGATATACGGATCGTCGGTGTATTTGCGGCGCTGATCGATGGCCGCATGCGCCTTGGTAGCGTAGCGGCGCGCGCGTTCTACAAGCGTGTTCGTCATTTCCTTTCCCTCCGAGCATCCTCTGCATAAAAAAAGGTAGCATACCTCACAAGAAATAGCTTGCGATTACATCGTGCGCTATCTATATTCGTACACATGAAAAGCACCGATACCGAACAACCCAAGGCGAAGAACCTGCTACAGCTCGATCAGCAGCTCTGTTTCGCGCTGTACTCCGCCAACCTGGCGCTGCACAAAGTCTACCGCAAGCTGTTGAGTCAGCTCGAACTCACCTACCCGCAATACCTGGTGATGATGGTGCTGTGGGAACGCGATCGGGTGACGGTATCGGATATCGGTGAGCGGCTGTTCCTCGATTCCGCCACGCTGACGCCGCTGCTGAAGCGGCTGGAAACCGCCGGTTTGCTGGTGCGCTATCGCGCCACCGCCGACGAGCGGCAGGTGATCATCGCACTCACCGAAGCCGGCCGCGCGCTGCGCGAGCGGGCGCAATCGGTGCCCGAGGCGGTGATGTGCGCTACCGACTGCAGCCTGGACGAGATCGTCTCGCTCAAACAGCAGCTGGAAAAGCTGCGCGGCAGCCTGATCGATCAGATTTGACCCGCCGCCGCCGGACGCAAGAACGGCACGGGTGGTCTACACTGGTTAATAAGTGTCAAAAATAAGTAGTGCGCGATTTAATCGCAAAAGATAAATATGTGACCGGCTTTACCTCGTGGAAGCCGTAGTCATCTCGCCAACCAGCAAGAAGGAATGAACGATGTCTATTGAGAAAGTGGTTTACCGCGCTCACGCCACCGCAACCGGCGGCCGCGACGGCCGTGCGACCTCCTCCGACGGCGTGTTGGACGTGAAATTGGGCGTGCCGAAAG
Source organism: Serratia sp. 201 (assembly GCF_037027545.1). Lineage (NCBI taxonomy): Bacteria > Pseudomonadati > Pseudomonadota > Gammaproteobacteria > Enterobacterales > Yersiniaceae > Serratia > Serratia sp. 201. The sequence continues at coordinate 150,480 of NZ_JAXCHC010000005.1, forward strand.
AGATGGGCGGCGCCGGCGGCGAAGTCACCAACCCCGAGCAGCTGTTCGCTGCCGGTTACTCGGCCTGTTTCCTCGGCGCGTTGAAGTTTGTCGCGGCGAAGGAAAAGGTCAAAATCCCGGCCGAAGCCAAGATCGACGGCACCGTCGGCATCGGTGAGATCCCGAACGGCTTCGGCATCGAAGTGCAGCTGGATATCTCGCTGCCGGGCATCGAGCGCAGCGTGGCGGAAGATCTGGTGAAAAAGGCGCACGTGGTGTGCCCATACTCCAACGCTACCCGTGGAAATATCGATGTGACTCTGAACGTTAAGTAAGATTTTTGCCGAAATATGGAAAAAATGGAGGGTTTGTCCCTCCATTTTCTTGCGTGCCCTGCCTGAAAATCGTTCAAAAAAACGGTAAATTTTGTCCGTTTTGTGAGAATTCTCTTGATTATTACCCGCAAAATAACGCTTATTGCCGGTTGGCTGAACCAGAAGCCGCAATCAGTGTCTGACTGAGTCAGAACCGCTACACCGCCCCCGGAGCCACCGCGTTACATGAACAAAGTTAAATCGCTATCGCAGCAGAATTTATCGTTATTGTTAGCGATCTATATCGGCATCTTTCTCAACCTGTCCGTTTTCTATCGCCGTTTTGATTCACTGGCGCATGGCATTCAGGGGATTAAGCTTATTTCGGCGGTGACGGAAGTCATCGCTATCGTCCTGTTCACATTCTTCATCATGCGGCTGGTATCGCTCGGCGGCCGGCTGTTTTATCGCATCGTCGCCTCGCTGCTGGTGTTGATTTCGGTGGCTGCCAGCTACTACATGACGTTTTTCAACGTGGTGATTGGCTACGGCATCGTGGTGTCGGTGATGACCACCGACATCGATCTGTCGAAAGAGGTGGTTGGCCTGCACTTTGTGCTGTGGATGGTGGCGCTCAGTGCCTTGCCGCTGCTGCTGATCTGGAAAAACAGCCTGCGTTACACCCTGATCGAACAGCTGAAAACCCCCGGCCATCGCATCAAACCGCTGCTGGTCTTGCTGGCGGTGGTGGCGTTGGTCTGGCTGCCGCTGCGCATGCTGGACGATGAGCAAAGCGTGCAAGAGAAGCTCTCCAACGTCGATCTGCCGAGCTACGGCGGCGTGGTGGCGCACTCGTATCTGCCGTCCAACTGGCTGTCGGCGCTGGGGCTGTTTGCCTACACCCGCTATGACGAAAGCCAGGACCAGAGCACGATGTTCGATCCGGGCAAACACTTCACTTATGTACCACCGGCGGATATCGACGATACCTACGTGGTGTTCATCATCGGTGAGACCACGCGCTGGGATCACATGGGCATGCTGGGCTATGAGCGTGATACCACGCCGCGGCTGTCTAAAGAGAAGAATCTGGTGGCGTTCCGCGGCGAGTCGTGTGACACCGCTACCAAGCTGTCGCTGCGCTGCATGTTCGTGCGCGAAGGCGGCACCGAAGACAACCCGCAGCGCACGCTGAAAGAGCAGAACGTGTTCGCGGTGCTGAAGGATCTGGGCTTCTCTTCCGAGCTGTTCGCCATGCAGAGCGAGGTGTGGTTCTACAACAACACCGAGGTGAACAACTATTCGTTCCGCGAGATGATCGCATCCGAGAAGCGCAACGACGGTAAGGCGGTCGACGATATGCTGCTGGTGGACGAAATGAAGGAGTCGCTGGCGCGTTATCCGAAGGGCAAACACCTGGTGATCCTGCATACCAAAGGCTCGCACTACCTGTACTCGCAGCGCTATCCGCGCAGCTATGCGCGCTATCAGCCGGAGTGCATGGGGGTGGATGATTCGTGCACCAAGGCCCAGTTGATCAACGCCTTCGACAATACGGTGCTGTATACCGACAGCTTTATCAGTAATGTGATCGACCAGGTGCGGGACAAGAAGGCCATCGTGTTCTATGCCGCCGATCACGGCGAATCGATCGGTGAGAATACGCACCTGCACGGCACGCCGCGCGAAATGGCGCCGCCGGAGCAATTTCGCGTGCCGATGATCGTGTGGGCGTCGGACAAGTTCCTCGAAAACCCGCAGCACCTCAGCGCCTTTGAGCAGCTGCAGGCGCAGCAGCGCATCGGCAAAACGCATCGCCACGTCGAGCTGTTTGACACCCTCCTTGGCTGCCTCGGATACACGTCTCCCGATGGCGGCATCGTGGATAAAAACAACTGGTGCCATCTGCCACAGGATAAAACGGCGCCAGCCCGTCTGTGATCCCTCCCGCCGGGTGCCTGCCTTGCGCACCCGGTAATTTCACCCAATACATTCTCTTCATCAATTATTCCGGTGTGTGCATACGGTATACTTGCGCACTTCCCCTTCTAACCGGAGATTTCCATGACCCTGCGCGTGGCGTTTATCGACGATCATGACATTGTGCGTTCGGGCTTTGTGCAGCTGCTGTCGCTGGAGGCCGATATTCAGGTGGTGGGCGAGTTCAGCAGCGCGGCGCAGGCGCGCGCCGGCCTGCCGGGGCTGGAGACGGAAATCTGCATTTGCGACATTTCGATGCCGGACGGCAGCGGGCTGGATCTGCTGGCGGACATTCCTTCCGGCATCCGCGTGGTGATGCTGTCGATGCACGATAACCCGGCGCTGGTGGAAATGGCGCTGGAACGCGGCGCCAGCGGTTTCCTCTCCAAGCGTTGCAAACCGGAAGATCTGATCACCGCGGTGCGCACCGTCGCCGGCGGCGGCGTCTACCTGATGCCGGAAATCGCGCAGCAGTTGGCGCGGGTGAAGGTGGATCCATTGACCCGCCGCGAGCGCGAGATCGCGCTATTGCTGGCGCAGGGCCAGGAGGTGCGCGAGATCGCCGCCGCCTTGGGGCTGTCGCCGAAGACGGTGCATGTGCATCGCGCCAACCTGTTCGCCAAGCTGGGCATCACCAACAACGTTGAGCTGGCCAGACGGATGCTGAACCTGTGACGCAGCGTCTGATCACCCAGCTGGCGCTGTTTTTCATCTACGCCGCCAGCTCGTTTTGCCTGTGGGGCATCGGCACCGCGCTGATCGACCCGCCCTGGCAGGCGCTGCTGTTGTTCCCGTTCGGCTTGCGCATGGGCATTTTGCTGCAGAGCCCGTACCGTTTCTGGCCGGGGATCCTGCTGGCCGACCTGCTGCTGATGGCGCTGCTGGCGGACCAGTTCGGTTACGGCCCGGCGCTGTGGGCGTCGGTGGCGGTGCTGGTGCTGACGGTGCTGCTCAGCCTGCTGGCCTCGCCGTGGCTGTTGCGCCATCAGCAGAGCGACAGAGAATGGCGATGGCCGCTGTTGCAGGGCGCGGTGGTGGCCACCGCCGCCTTGCTGCAGGCGCTGGTGTGGCAGCTGGTGAGCGGCGAAGGCGCCCGTGCGCTGCTGCTCGGCCTGACCGGCGGTTTCACCATCGCGCCGACCTGCCTGCTGTTGTGGCACTATCTGGCACGCCAAATCTGGGTGCCGCTGGAGCCGGGGCTGATCCACAAGCCGGTGGAGCTGCGTCTGGGCCACCTGGCCAGCTATCTGCTGCTGTTTGCATTCAGCATCTGGCTGCAGCAGCAGGTGAACGCCGCCGAGCTGCGGCGTTTCGCACCGTTCTGCCTGGCCATTCCTATCGTGTTCATGTCTTATCGCTATGGCTGGCAGGGCGCGTTGTTGGCGACGCTGCTCAACGGCGTGGCGCTGATGGTCAACGAGCCGCCGCAGCCGGAGTCGCACCGCGATCTGCTGCTGTCGCTGCTGGCTCAAAGCCTGACCGGGCTGCTGCTGGGCGCCGGCATTCAGCGCCAGCGCGAACTGAATCAACAGCTGCGGCTGCGGCTGGCGGAGAACCGCCAGCTGGCGCGGGCGCTGGTGACGGCGGAGGAGCAAACCCGGCGCGAGGTGGCGCGCGAGCTGCACGATGAAGTGGGGCAGACCATCACCGTGATCCGCACCCAAGCCAGCATCGTCAAACGCCTGGCGCCGGAACCGGCGGTGATCGGCTGCGCCGACACCATCGATGCGTTGGCGCTGCGGGTCTACGACGGGGTGCACGACGTGCTGACCCAGCTGTGGCCGGCGGCGCTGAACAACCTGCCGCTGTCGGCGGCGGTGGCGGCGATGCTGCGGGAATCGCTGCCGCAGGACGCGTCGCTGGTGAGCAGCCTGCAATGGCAGGTGCCGGACGAGCTGCTGGATGAAACGCTGAAAATCACGCTGTACCGGGTGTGTCAGGAAGGGGTGACCAATGTGTGCCGCCACGCCGGCGCCAGCCGCCTGGAGCTGGACGCACGCCTGCAGCCGCGCAAAGGCGCCGCGCCGCTGATCGCCCTGACCATCCGCGACAACGGCGTGGGCTTCGAGGCGGAAAACCATCAGCCGGGGTATGGCCTGCGCGGCATGCAGGAGCGCATCAGCGCCCTCGGCGGCAGCCTGCGGCTCACCTCGGAGCGGGGCGCCTGTTTGAGTGTGATCTTGCCCACAGTTTCACCGGAGCAAGCGCAAAACTAGGAAAAACTCCTAACTGCGTCGGGAATCCGGCGTAAGCCTCCCGCGCGCGCGGGGAGCATCATAGCGGCACTTTATTCAATCCTCTGAGGTTCCACATGTGGTCTTTCCTTAAAAGCCGCTCGGACGCGCCGCAGGTCACCGATCAACGGCAGATCGACGCCAGCTACAAATACTGGCGCATCCAGCTGATGTGCACCATGTACATCGGCTACGCTGCGTTTTACTTCACGCGCAAAAGCTTCAACTTCATCATGCCGGCGATGCTGAGCGATCTGGGTCTGACGATGTCCGACGTCGGTATCCTCGGCACGCTGTTCTACATCACCTACGGCTGCTCGAAATTCATTTCCGGTATGATCAGCGATCGCTCCAACCCGCGTTACTTTATGGGGCTGGGCCTGATCATGACCGGGGTGCTGAATATCTTCTTCGGCCTCAGCTCGTCGCTGCTGATGCTGGGCACGCTGTGGATCCTCAACGCCTTCTTCCAGGGCTGGGGCTGGCCGCCGTGCTCCAAAATCCTCACCAGCTGGTATTCGCGCTCCGAGCGCGGCAGTTGGTGGGCGATCTGGAACACCTCGCACAACGTCGGTGGGGCGCTGATCCCGCTGCTGGTGGGCTTTATCTCGCTGCACTTCAGCTGGCGTTACGGCATGATCATTCCCGGTATCATCGGCGTGGTGCTTGGCCTGCTGATGTGCTGGCGCTTGCGCGACAAGCCATCTACCCTGGGGCTGCCGAGCGTCGGCAAATGGCGTAACGACGCCATGGAGCTGGTGCAGGAATCGGAAGGCCAGGGGCTGAGCAATCGCGAGATCATCAAACGCTACGTGCTGACCAACAAGTACATCTGGCTGTTGGCGGTCTCTTACGTGCTGGTGTACATCGTGCGCACCGCGATCAACGACTGGGGCAACCTCTACCTGACGCAGGAAAAGGGCTATTCGCTGATGACCGCCAACTCGGCCATCTCGCTGTTTGAAGTGGGCGGTTTTATCGGTTCACTGGTGGCCGGTTGGGGCTCCGACAAGCTGTTCCGCGGCAACCGCGGCCCGATGAACCTGATTTTCGCCATCGGTATCTTCCTGTCGGTGGCGGCGCTGTGGCTGATGCCGGGCGTGACCTACCTGCTGCAGGCCTGCTGCTTCTTCGCCATCGGCTTCTTCATCTTCGGCCCGCAGATGCTGATCGGCATGGCGGCGGCGGAGTGCTCGCACAAGGATGCGGCGGGCGCGGCGACCGGTTTCGTCGGCCTGTTCGCCTACCTGGGCGCAGCGCTGTCCGGCTATCCGATTGCGCGAGTGATGGAAGTCTGGCACTGGAACGGCTTCTTCGTGGTGATTTCCATCGCCGCCTGCCTGTCGGCGCTGTTCCTGCTGCCGTTCCTGCGTGCGCAGACGCCGGCACTGAAACCGGCCAACGCCTGAGTAAAATACGCTGCGCAGCCCCCGGCGCAGCGCATTATGGCGCTTTTATCATCACTTGAAATGCAGGGGAAAAAAAGTGATTGACGCCTATAACCGCCAGCAGTAAGATGCGCCCCGCATCGGCGAGTAGCGCAGCTTGGTAGCGCAACTGGTTTGGGACCAGTGGGTCGGAGGTTCGAATCCTCTCTCGCCGACCACCATTCGAAAAACCTGCTTTTTAAAGCAGGTTTTTTTTCGCCCGTAGTTTATGAGGATGAGTACCTCCGCAGGAGGTTCGAGCCTCGCGAAGCGAGACAACGTTGCTTTAGCAACGGCCCGCAGGGCGCGCATCAAAGATGCGCGTAATCCTCTCTCGCCGACCACCATTCGAAAAACCTGCTTTTTAAAGCAGGTTTTTTTTCGCCTGCAGTTTATGAGGATGAGTACCTCCTTCGCTACGACCGGCTTCGCTTTATGGCGTGCCTCAATCTGCCGTCCTCGTGAAATATATTTATCCTTTACGCTTAATTAATTCACATTCCTTATTCCCATTAGGTTCTTATTTTCATGTTTAAATAAATTCATGCTTGCCAAATAAAACCCGATTGATAGCGCTCTTGTTTTCACGTTTTTTTTACCTATAGTCTAAATGGACAACGCGGGAACTCTTATTCCCGTCGCGTGGGAAATACCGTGATTATTTATTAACGTTAATCTTCGTGGATTATTGCGGAATTTTTTCGCTTCGGCAATGCGTAGCGACGATTAACTCTTTTATGTTTATCCTCTCGGAATAAAGGAATCAGTTATGCGCAAATTTAATAAACCGCTGTTGGCGCTGTTGATCGGCAGTACGCTGTGTTCCGCGGCGCAGGCCGCCGCGCCGGGCAAGCCGACCATCGCCTGGGGCAACACCAAGTTCGCCATTGTCGAAGTCGATCAGGCGGCCACCGCTTATAATAATCTGGTGAAGGTAAAAAATGCCGCCGACGTTTCTGTCTCCTGGAATTTATGGAATGGCGACGCGGGCACGACGGCAAAAATTTTATTAAATGGCAAAGAGGCGTGGAGCGGCCCTTCAACCGGTTCTTCCGGTACGGCGAATTTTAAAGTGAATAAAGGAGGCCGTTATCAAATGCAGGTGGCATTGTGCAATGCCGACGGCTGCACCGCCAGTGACGCCACCGAAATTGTGGTGGCCGACACCGACGGCAGCCATTTGGCGCCGTTGAAAGAGCCGCTGCTGGAAAAGAATAAACCGTATAAACAGAACTCCGGCAAAGTGGTCGGTTCTTATTTCGTCGAGTGGGGCGTTTACGGGCGCAATTTCACCGTCGACAAGATCCCGGCGCAAAACCTGACCCACCTGCTGTACGGCTTTATCCCGATCTGCGGCGGCAATGGCATCAACGACAGCCTGAAAGAGATCGAAGGCAGTTTCCAGGCCTTGCAGCGCTCCTGTCAGGGCCGCGAGGACTTCAAAGTCTCGATCCACGATCCGTTCGCCGCGCTGCAAAAAGCGCAGAAGGGCGTGACCGCCTGGGATGACCCCTACAAGGGCAACTTCGGCCAGCTGATGGCGCTGAAGCAGGCGCATCCTGACCTGAAAATTCTGCCGTCGATCGGCGGCTGGACGCTGTCCGACCCGTTCTTCTTCATGGGCGACAAGGTGAAGCGCGATCGCTTCGTCGGTTCGGTAAAAGAGTTCCTGCAGACCTGGAAGTTCTTCGACGGCGTGGATATCGACTGGGAGTTCCCGGGCGGCAAAGGCGCCAACCCTAACCTAGGCAGCCCGCAAGACGGGGAAACCTATGTGCTGCTGATGAAGGAGCTGCGGGCGATGCTGGATCAGCTGTCGGCGGAAACCGGCCGCAAGTATGAGCTGACCTCCGCCATCAGCGCTGGCAAGGACAAGATCGACAAGGTGGCTTACAACGTTGCGCAGAACTCGATGGATCAAATCTTCCTGATGAGCTACGACTTCTATGGCGCCTTCGATCTGAAGAACCTGGGGCATCAGACCGCGCTGAATGCGCCGGCCTGGAAACCGGATACCGCCTACACCACGGTGAACGGCGTGAATGCGCTGCTGACGCAGGGCGTCAAGCCGGGCAAGATCGTCGTCGGCACCGCCATGTATGGCCGCGGCTGGACCGGGGTGAACGGCTACCAGAACAACATTCCGTTCACCGGTACCGCCACCGGGCCGGTTAAAGGCACCTGGGAGAATGGCATCGTGGACTACCGCCAAATCGCCAGCCAGTTCATGAGCGGCGAGTGGCAGTATACCTACGACGCCACGGCGGAAGCGCCTTACGTGTTCAAACCTTCCACCGGCGATCTGATCACCTTCGACGATGCCCGCTCGGTGCAGGCCAAAGGCAAGTACGTGTTGGATAAGCAGTTAGGTGGCCTGTTCTCCTGGGAGATCGACGCGGACAATGGCGATATTCTTAACAGCATGAACGCCAGCCTGGGCAATAGCGCCGGCGTTCAATAATCGGTTGCAGTGCGTTGCCGGGGGATATCCTTTCGCCCCCGGCTTTTTCGCAGCCGAAAGTTTTTTTACGCCGCACAGATTGTGGGCCTGCCCGGTGCAAAACGCGCTCATCGGACTCACCCTTTTGGGTAATCCTTCAGCATTTCCTCCTGTCTTTAACGGCGATCACAAAAATAACCGTTCAGATATTCATCATTCAGCAACAAAGTTTTGGCGTTTTTTAACGGAGTTAAAAACCAGTAACTTTGTTAGGGTCAGACCAATGCGCTAAAAATGGCCGCTTAGCATAAATTTTCATGCTGGAACTGTTAACAAAAGGTTTTTTTTATGTTTGTTTGCTGTTTCTCACAGTCTGCGTAAATCCCCACTGGTTATATTGACGACACCCCAAACAGTTGGCAACTTGATAGCCTCAGGGGTAAGAGCGAGAGTTGTTTGAGTGAATTCCACGCGCTCAGACGTCCCCGCCGCGATGCGTTCCATCCGGCATTCTCTCCTCGTACGCCTTCTGCCTTCGGGCGCCGATCGCACAGGCCACGCAATAAAAAATACAGGTCTGGCGGCAATTACACACATCACATCACACAATGGAGCACTAACGATGACACGTTCCTTGGGTAAATCGGGGATTCTGAAATTCGGTATTGGGCTGATCGCGCTGACCGTGGCGGCCAGCGTACAGGCCAAGACGTTGGTTTACTGTTCTGAAGGTTCCCCGGAAGGGTTCAACCCGCAGCTGTTTACCTCCGGCACCACCTACGACGCCAGCTCGGTACCGATCTACAACCGCCTGGTCGAATTCAAAATCGGCACCACCGAACTGCAGCCGGGCCTGGCTGAGAAGTGGGACGTCAGCGAAGACGGCAAAACCTACACCTTCCACCTGCGTAAAGGCGTGAAGTGGCAGAGCAACAAAGACTTCAAACCGACGCGCGATTTCAACGCCGACGACGTGGTGTTCTCCTTTGAGCGCCAGTTGGATGCGAACAACGCCTACCACAAAGTGTCTGGCGGCAGCTACGAATACTTTGAAGGCATGGACATGCCTAAGCTGATCGCCAAGATTGAAAAAGTGGACGACAACACCGTGCGCTTCGTGCTGAACCGCCCGGAGGCGCCGTTCCTGGCTGACCTGGGCATGGACTTCGCGTCCATCCTGTCCGCCGAATACGCCGACGTGATGATGAAAGCCGGCACGCCGGAGAAAGTCGACCTGAATCCGATCGGCACCGGTCCGTTCCAGCTGCTGCAATACCAGAAAGACTCCAAGATCCTGTACAAGGCATTCGACGGTTTCTGGGGCACCAAGCCGAAGATCGATCGCCTGGTGTTCTCCATCACGCCTGACGCCTCCGTGCGCTACGCCAAACTGCAGAAAAACGAATGTCAGGTGATGCCGTACCCGAACCCGGCCGATATCGCCCGCATGAAGCAAGACAAGTCCATCAACCTGATGGAACAGCCAGGCCTGAACGTGGGTTACCTGTCGTTCAACGTCGAGAAAAAGCCGCTGGATAACCTGAAGGTGCGCCAGGCGTTGACCATGGCGGTCAACAAGCAGGCGATCATCGACGCGGTTTATCAGGGCGCGGGCCAGGCGGCCAAGAACCTGATCCCGCCAACCATGTGGGGCTATAACGACGCGGTGCAGGATTACGCTTACGATCCGGCCAAGGCGAAAGAGTTGCTGAAAGAAGCGGGCATGGCCGACGGTTTCAGCATCGACCTGTGGGCGATGCCGGTACAGCGTCCTTACAACCCAAACGCACGCCGCATGGCGGAAATGATCCAGGCCGACTGGGCCAAGATCGGCGTGAAAGCCAAAATCGTGACCTATGAGTGGGGTGAATACCTCAAGCGCGCCAAAGCGGGCGAGCACCAGACGGTGATGATGGGCTGGACCGGCGACAACGGGGATCCGGATAACTTCTTCGCCACGCTGTTCAGCTGCGCGGCGGCGAAAGACGGCTCCAACTACTCCCGCTGGTGCTACAAGCCGTTTGAAGATCTGATTCAACCGGCGCGCGCCGAATCCAACCACGACAAGCGCATCGAACTGTACAAACAGGCGCAGGTGGTGATGCACGATCAGGCTCCGGCGCTGATTGTCGCACACTCCACCGTGTACGAGCCTGTGCGTAAGGAAGTGAAAGGCTACGTCGTGGATCCGCTCGGTAAGCATCACTTCGAGAATGTCTCTGTAGACTGATTTCGACCGCTTTACCGGAGACGCACGAATGGACTTGCAGGGGCGCAACAGGTTTGCGCCCCTGCTGACCAGTCTCCGGCGTATGGCCGTCGAATCGTTCAAAGGCATGTGAGCGTTAATAAGCCTGGCGGACGATGAGCTGCCGGGCATTGATACAGAGAGTTCGGGATATGTTGCAGTTCATACTCCGACGTTTGGGGTTAGTTATCCCAACGTTTATCGGCATTACATTGCTGACTTTTGCATTCGTCCATATGATCCCCGGCGACCCGGTGACCATCATGGCCGGGGAACGCGGTATCTCCGCCGAGCGCCACGCGCAGCTGATGGCGGAAATGGGGCTGGACAAGCCGCTTTATCAACAATATTTCTCCTACGTGTCCAACGTGCTGCACGGCGATCTGGGCACCTCACTCAAAAGCCGCATCTCCGTCTGGAGCGAGTTCGTTCCGCGCTTTCAGGCCACGCTGGAGCTGGGCTTCTGCGCGATGCTTTTCGCGGTGCTGGTAGGCATCCCGGTCGGGGTGCTGGCGGCGGTCAAACGTGGCTCGGTCTTCGATCATACTGCGGTGGGCATCTCGCTGACCGGCTATTCGATGCCGATTTTCTGGTGGGGCATGATGCTGATCATGCTGGTGTCGGTGCAGCTTAACCTGACGCCGGTGTCGGGGCGCATCAGCGACACGGTATTCCTTGACGACAGCCAGCCGCTGACCGGCTTTATGCTGATAGACACCCTGATCTGGGGCGAGCCGGGCGACTTTATCGACGCGGTGATGCACATGATCCTGCCGGCCATCGTGCTGGGCACCATCCCGCTGGCGGTGATCGTGCGCATGACCCGCTCCTCGATGCTGGAGGTGTTGGGTGAAGACTACATTCGCACCGCCCGCGCCAAGGGCGTGAGCCGTATGCGGGTGATCGTCGTCCACGCGCTGCGCAACGCGCTGCTGCCGGTGGTGACGGTGATCGGGCTGCAGGTCGGCACCATGCTGGCCGGCGCCATTCTGACCGAAACCATCTTCTCCTGGCCGGGGCTGGGCCGCTGGCTGATCGACGCGCTGCAGCGCCGCGATTACCCGGTGGTGCAGGGCGGGGTGTTGCTGGTCGCCTGTATGATCATTCTGGTTAACCTGCTGGTAGACGTGCTCTACGGCGTGGTCAACCCGCGTATTCGCCACAAGAAATAAGGGGCGCTCTCATGTCTCAAATCACTGAGTCTGCAGTTAAAGGTGCGCCGAAGCCAATGACCCCGTTTCAGGAGTTCTGGCACTATTTCAAGCGCAATAAAGGGGCCGTGGTCGGCCTGGTGTATATCGTTCTGATGCTGGTGATCGCGCTCGGCGCCGGCGTGCTGGCGCCGCATGCGCCGGCGGACCAGTTCCGCGATGCTCTGCTCAAGCCGCCGGTGTGGCAAGAGGGCGGCAGCTGGCAATATATCCTCGGCACCGACGACGTGGGCCGCGACGTCCTGTCGCGCCTGATGTACGGTGCACGGCTGTCGCTGTTGGTCGGCTGCCTGGTGGTAGTGCTGTCGCTGATCATGGGCGTGATATTCGGCCTGCTGGCCGGTTACTTCGGCGGCGTGGTGGACGCGATTATCATGCGCGTCGTCGACATCATGCTGGCTCTGCCGAGCCTGCTGTTGGCACTGGTACTGGTGGCGGTATTCGGGCCGTCGATCGTTAACGCTTCGCTGGCGCTGACCTTCGTCGCCCTGCCGCACTATGTACGTTTGACGCGCGCGGCGGTGCTGGTGGAGGTCAACCGCGACTACGTCACCGCATCGCGGGTGGCGGGCGCCGGCGCACTGCGCCAGATGTTCGTCAATATTCTGCCTAACTGCCTGGCGCCTTTGATCGTGCAGGCTTCTCTCGGTTTCTCGAACGCCATTCTGGACATGGCCGCGCTCGGCTTTCTGGGCATGGGCGCGCAGCCGCCGACGCCGGAGTGGGGCACCATGCTCTCCGACGTGCTGCAGTTCGCGCAAAGTGCCTGGTGGGTGGTGACCTTCCCCGGCGTGGCGATCCTGCTGACGGTGCTGGCATTCAACCTGATGGGGGACGGTTTGCGTGACGCTCTCGACCCCAAACTCAAGCAGTAACAGAGGACGAGAGAGATGGCGTTATTGAATGTAGACAAGCTTTCGGTGCACTTCGGTGACGAAGGCACCCCGTTCCGCGCGGTAGACCGCATCAGTTACAGCGTGGAGCAAGGTCAGGTGGTCGGCATCGTCGGTGAATCCGGCTCCGGCAAATCCGTCAGTTCGCTGGCGATCATGGGCCTGATCGATTTCCCCGGCAAGGTGATGGCCGACAAGCTGGAGTTCAACGGCCAGGATCTGCGCAAGATCTCCGAAAAAGAGCGCCGCCAGCTGGTGGGCTCCGAAGTGGCGATGATCTTCCAGGATCCGATGACCAGCCTGAACCCGTGCTATACCGTCGGTTATCAGATCATGGAGGCGCTGAAGGTGCATCAGGGCGGCAATCGCCGCACTCGCCGCCAGCGTGCTATCGACCTGCTGACCCAGGTGGGCATTCCGGATCCGGCTTCGCGGCTGGACGTATACCCGCACCAGCTTTCCGGCGGCATGAGCCAGCGCGTAATGATCGCCATGGCCATCGCCTGTCGGCCGAAGCTGCTGATCGCCGATGAGCCGACGACCGCGCTCGACGTGACCATCCAGGCGCAGATCATCGAGCTGTTGCTGGACCTGCAGCAGCGCGAAAACATGGCGCTGCTGCTGATCACCCACGATCTGGCGCTGGTGGCGGAAGCCGCGCATCACATCATCGTGATGTACGCCGGCCAGGTGGTGGAATCCGGCAAGGCGGCGGAGATTTTCCGCGCGCCGCGCCACCCGTACACCCAGGCACTGCTGCGCGCGCTGCCGGAGTTTGCCGCCGACAAGGCGCGGTTGGCTTCGCTGCCGGGCGTGGTGCCGGGCAAATACGATCGCCCGACCGGCTGCCTGCTCAATCCGCGTTGTCCGTACGCCAACGAGCGCTGCCGTAACGAGGAGCCGGAACTGCGCAGCATTCCCGGCCGTCAGGTTAAATGTCACACACCGCTGGATGATGCGGGGAGGCCGACCGTATGAGCCAGAATCAACCTTTACTGCAGGCGATTGACCTGAAGAAGCATTACCCGGTGAAAAAGGGCCTGTTCGCGCCGGAGCGGCTGGTCAAGGCGCTCGACGGTGTGTCCTTCACCCTGGAGCGCGGCAAAACGCTGGCGGTGGTCGGCGAATCGGGCTGCGGCAAATCGACGCTCGGCCGCCTGCTGACGATGATCGAAGTGCCGACCGGCGGCGAGCTGTACTACCAGGGGCAGGATCTGCTGAAGCCGGACGTCTCGGCCGAGAAACTGCGACGCCAGAAGATCCAAATCGTGTTCCAGAATCCTTACGGATCGCTCAACCCGCGCAAGAAGGTCGGGCAGATCCTCGAGGAGCCGCTGTTGATCAACACGTCGCTCAGCGCCGCCGAACGGCGGGAAAAAGCGCTGGAGATGATGGCGAAGGTCGGCCTGAAGACCGAGCATTATGACCGCTACCCGCACATGTTCTCCGGCGGCCAGCGCCAGCGTATCGCCATTGCCCGCGGGCTGATGCTGAATCCGGACGTGGTGATCGCCGATGAACCGGTGTCGGCATTGGACGTGTCGGTGCGCGCGCAGGTGCTGAACCTGATGATGGATCTGCAGCAGGAGCTGGGGCTGTCCTATGTGTTTATCTCGCACGATCTGTCGGTGGTGGAACACATCGCCGACGAGGTGATGGTGATGTACCTCGGTCGCTGCGTGGAAAAGGGCAGCAAAGAGGCGATCTTCAACAACCCGCGTCATCCGTACACTCAGGCGCTGCTGTCGGCGACGCCGCGGTTAAACCCGGATATGCGCCGCGAGCGCATCAAATTGACCGGCGAGCTGCCCAGCCCGATGAATCCGCCGCCGGGCTGTGCGTTCAATGCCCGCTGCCGCCGCGCTTTTGGCACCTGCGTACAGCTGCAGCCGCAGCTCAAACAGTACGGTGAGCAGATGGTGGCCTGCTTTGCGGTCGATCAGGACGAACATCCGGGGGCGTAAGGCGTCGAACGTCATCGCTTAAATTCACGCCGGCATCACGCCGGCGTTTTTTATTACTCAATCAAAGGGTTAGTCAGTAAACGATCGCGACAACTCATTTTTTAAATTATTCCCTTAACGTCATTCTGACAAATCGTTATTTTTTAAGAATCTTCGCATGAAAATAATAATCGAATAATAGAATTCAACGGTTTGTTGTTAATAACATTCTGTCGGTCGAGTTGTTTCGCCATTTCTATTATAAAACCCTAATAAAAAAGCACGCCGGCGGCGTGCTTTAGGTTGATGAGATCGCGCTTATTGCGGATAAGGCACCCAGTCGCCGCCGTTCAGGCGAATGTAAGGCTTGCCCTGATATTGCATCACGATAGCGTTGTCGTTTTCGGAGATGACCGGGGTCTGCGGCAGCCCCTGCGTCAGTGTCTGCCAATCGACGCTGGATTCGCTGAAGACCTTGCCGTCCACCAGGCGCGACACCAGTTCAGACAGCGCCAGATAGCTGCTCGGCGTTTTGATCTGCAGTGGACTGCCCTGATGCGGTGCCTTCATGCCCACCAGTTTGATGCCGACCGGCGTATGGGTGATGTTCGGGCTGGGGATATCGCGCAGGCCGGACATCTGCATCTTGTCACCCACTAACGCCGCCCCGTGTTCCGGCACGATCACCACCACCACTTTGCGGCCGGATTTTTCCAGCTGATCGAGGAAGGTGTTCAGCTGATCGAACAGCTTCTGCGCGCGTGGCTGATAGTCGGCGCTCTTGTTGGCGCCGACGAAGCGGTTGCCGTCGTGCAGCGGGATGACGTTGAAGAAGGTAGCGGTGCGGCCGTCGCCGCCTTTTTGCTGCTGATCCAGCCAGCGGGTCAGCAATTCGAGATCGTTATAAATCGGCTCACTGTCGAACGACGTCAGCTCGTTGCCGATGCCGGCCTGCGACATTAACGGCGCCTGCATGTCGCCCTGTTCACGCAGCTCTTTCAGGTAGTTGCCGAATACCCCGGAGTGATCGAGCATCAGCTGTTCCTTGAAGCCGAGTTTTGTCAGGTTGTCGAATAGGTAACACTGCTGGTTCACCGGCTGGTACAAATCATGATGCGAAAGCTGGCCGCAGCTGGCGCGCAGCAACCGTATCGAGGCCGGGCCGCTGTAGGCGGTGGCCGAATTGAAGCTGTCGAACATGATATCCATCTTCGACCACAGCGGATGATTCTGCAGGTTGACCGCGTCCATATCGGCCCAGGCCAGCGAACAGATGTTGATCACCAGCAGATCGAACGGCTGGGCGTCGGCGGGCAAGGTGGTCGGGAACGCGGTGGCGCGGCCTTTTTCCCGGTCGTAGAACTGGTTCAGGTAGGCCGTCAGGTTGGCGCTGGTCGGCGGCAGGCTGTCCGCCGGCGCAGCGTCCCCCGCCGCCGGCGCGGCCGTGGCCGGCGTATTGGCGCTGCCGGCCGAGGCTGTGGAGGTCGAGGGCAGCAGTGAGACCGCCGGCCCGGCAATGTTGACGATATTGAGCCACACCAGCGCCGCCACGGTGAATACGGTGACGCGCACCCATTGCGCGACGAACAGGTAGGCGATAAACAGTACGAAGGCCGCGCCGATCATCTGCCAGTTGATAAAGCGGTTGACCAGTTCCAGCAGATACTGGGCGCTGAAGCCGGCCAGCTGCGACCCCTGGCTGAGAATGCTGTTGATGCCCGGCAGCCAGGTGTCGTGGTAGAACAAGGCGATGCCGATCGGGATGGCGAGGTAGTGGCGCCAGCGATGCAGGCGTTGCGAAGGGATCGGCATCAGCAGAAACGCCATGAACACCAGGTTCGGCAGCGCGTGGAAATTCAGGTAGCCGAACCACAGCAGGGCGAATTTAGCCAGAAAATAAAGGTTCCAGCCACCCAGCCCACGCCAGTAGCGCCACAGAGCGTTATCGGATTGCGTATTCGAGTTTCGATTCATGGCTGCTTCTTACGTTTAATCTGAGATGAGGAGCCAGTGCGCACCCACAAACCGGCGGATTTCAAATAGCGCGGCGATAACAACAGGTTTTGCCAGTATTGACGCAAATGCGGAAAACGCCGGTGAAAGGCGTAACCCAGCGGAATGAAGATCAGCGCGCACAGCAGGATCAGTTGCACGATATCGTTAAGGTTCAGCATGCGGTTCCTCCTGCGGGTCAAGCGACAGCGTGAAGGCGACCGGCTGCCGCCGTTCCACAGGTTCCTCGGCCACCGCCACGCTGGGGCGCGGCGCGGCGCCGGCGGTACCGGTAGCCGAAAGCTGCCAGTGCCCCTGGGCCATGCGTTTGATTTCCGAAACGATATCGACGTCCTGGTGCCACACCACCCGGTTGCTGAAGGCTTCATCCACCGGCAGCCGGAAGATGAACTTCAGCGCGGTATCCAGATCGTTGATGCGGCAGGTGGACAGGAACAGCACCAGCCGCCCCTGCACCACGGTCATCACGTCGCCGAACCGCCGCAGGTGGCACAGGGTCATCGCCTGTTCGGCGCGTAGGCCGGTGGCCGGGCGCAGCGCCACCATCACGCCTTTGCCGTCCTCAGGCAGCAGCGTGTTGCCCATCAGCGAAAGCACCGCCTGGCTGAACGCCTCCGGCCGCATATAGCCTTTGAGCTGCAGCGGGCGCAAACCGGCCAGCAACGCATCGATGTCGGCGGGCACATGGCGAGAGAAACGCTGCCCCTGGATGCCCTCGAGCATGGTGAGAAAACGCGACAGCGGCGCGACGTGCGGCACGATCAGATTGGCGCCGCAGGCCAGCAGCAGCCGTTCGTCGCTGTAGCGCAGGCTGGCGCTCATCTCGCGCACCGCGATTTTCAGGCCGCTGCCGCGGCTGCGTCGCAGGGTGTGGATCTGGTGCGCCAGGTGATCGATTTGGTCGCTTTGATACAACGCGAAAATCAACGTTGCCGAGAGTCTCAGCATGCCGTGCTGCGCCAGTTCGTCGTTGCTGTCCAACAGCTGCCAGTTGGCGGACAGCGGTGGCGCACCCTCCAGAATGCTGCGTTCGGCCAGATACTGACCTTCGTCGCTGCGCAAGGCGGTGGGGGAGGGTTGACTATTTTCATCCTCGCCTTGCCAGCCGCCTTGCGCGGCGTACAACGTCAGCAGTTGATTGGCGTTGATGCCGTTTTCGGTGCTCCACCAGTTCACCAGATATTGCGCGCTGTCCTGCTGCCATTGCAGGCTGGATAGGCCGTTCAGGATACGATGCTGTGCGCTGAGCTGCCCTTTAAGCTTATTGATGCCGCCGCCGTGGCTGAGGATCAACAGCGTGCAGCCCTGCCGCCGCAGCCAGGCGGCGAGGGTACGTGTCCACTCGCGCAGCTCTTCGGTGGTGAAGGTTTGCCACAGGCTGGCGTGGGCCAGCAGGATAAGCAAGCGATTCTGCGGCCGCAGGGCGCGCATCAGATCGTCGCTCAGCTGCGTCAGCGCGGCTTTTTTCTCTGGTAATTGATACAGCGGCAGCTTTTGCAAAGCGGGCGAAGCCAGCTCGGCCAGCAGGCTTTCGGGTTTGTCGCCGCTGCAGATCAGGGCGACTTTGTGAGTGGCCGGCTGGGCGGCGATCACCTGGCGACACAGCAACGCGGCGTCGCTTTGCCTGTCGATATTGATCCAATAGAGTCCCGGAGCCTGCATCACCGAGAGCTCTTCCCAAATCTGCCGAATGCCTAGAGAAAAAGAGTGCGCCATAGGATGTGTTCTACTTTCGTTGAAAGCCGACTAAAGGCGTTTATATTTAAAGATAGCCATTTTTACTCTGGCAATAACAAATATCCGACGCTATTCGGCAATATTTGTTGAGAATCATCTTATTGCCTGTCTCTTTTTGTATCGTTGCTATAGTTAATTAACATAGCCTATTTTCGCCAAGGCGGAAGAATGAATAACGCACCTACCCATTTTCGTGCAGCGGCACCTGGGGAGAGCCAGGATGACCTGCAGGCGCTCAGCCAGGCTTTTTCATTGCCGAAATTAAGCTATGTCGATATTTCGCGGCAGGAGCGGCTAACGCACATGATGACGCGCTGGTCACTGTTGGCCGAATTGGCGCAGACTGCGGGGAGCCATTGATCTATGCCGGTGATCGCGCTGCAAGGGCTGCGGGGTGGGATGGGGACGACGTCGGTCACGGCGGCGCTCGCCTGGGCGTTGCAGCAGCTGGGTGAGTCGGTGTTGGCGATCGATTTCACGCCGGATAATCTGCTGCGCTTGCATTTCAACACGCCGTTCGAACTGGCACGCGGCTGGGCCCGCGCGGAGCAGGACGGCGGCGGTTGGCAGGAAGGCGCGCTGCGTTATTGTGAAAACCTCGATTTTCTGCCGTTTGGCCGCCTGAATGCGGCGGAACGGCTGGAAGTGCAGCGTCAGTGTCAGCAGCTGCCCGAACGCTGGCGCGACAACCTGCGCCAACTGAGCGCCGGCGATCCGCAGCGCTGGATCCTATTGGATGTTCCGATCGGGGACGGCGCTCTGGCGCAGCAGGCGCTGCAGCTAGCCGACAGCGTGTTCATGCTGTTGAACCCCGACGCCAACTGCCAAGTGCGGCTCCATCAGCAGACGCTGCCGAACGACTGCCGGTTCCTGGTCAATCACTACTCCTCCGCCAGCCAGCTGCAGCAGGATTTGCATCAGCTGTGGCTGCAAACCCTGAGCGGTCTGTTGCCGGTGGTGATCCACCGCGATGAAGCGCTGGCGGAAGCGCTGGCGGTCAAACAGCCGCTGGGCGAGTACCGCCCCGAGAGTCTGGCGGCGGATGAAGTGCTGACGCTGGCCAACTGGTGCCTGATCAACCTCAAACGGGGTGTTGCGCCATGAGCCGGGTGCTGAGCCTGCTGCTGGTGCCGCCGGTGCGTCAGGCGGTGCAGGCGCGCTACCGCGGCTATCGCCGCAACGGCGCGTCGGCGTTGACCGCGTTTTTTGCCACGTTGCTGGTGGCGCTGGGGTGGATGCTGCTGCGCTTTGAATCACCGGCCTGGCAGCGTGTGCGTACCGGCCGCGCTTACTGGTTCCCGCACCTGTCCGCCGAACGCCCACGCCCGGCGGATGCGCTGCGCTATCTGCTGCAGGGCCTGTGGCTACTGCTGTTCCGCAGCGGCCGCGCGCCAGTGCAGCGTGACTATTTCGCTGGGTGGCGTCGGCTGCAGCAGCGCTACGCCGATTGGCTGCAGGGCCTGCCGCAGCGGCTGAAAAACGCCGGCGTGGAACAGCGTTCGGTAGAGCGCCTCGGCCGCATGAACCGCGGCATGCGACGCGCGCTGTTTATTCTGGTCGGCGTGCTGGCGGCGATCCTCGCCATGCTGTGCATCTCGCAACCGTTCGATCTGTCGGCGCAATTCGTGTTCGTCGTGCTGCTGTGGGGGATCGCGATGGTGGTGCGCCGGGTGCCGGGGCGCTTGCCTGCGCTGATGCTGATCGTGCTGTCGCTGACCGTCTCCTGCCGTTACCTGTGGTGGCGCTATACCGCCACGCTGAACTGGGACGATCCACTTAGCCTGGTGTGCGGCCTGTTGCTGTTGGTGGCGGAAACCTACGCCTGGGTGGTGCTGGTGCTGGGCTATTTCCAGACTATCTGGCCGCTTAATCGCCAGCCGGTGCCGTTGCCCGCTGACAGCGCGACCTGGCCAACCATCGATTTGATGGTGCCGACTTACAATGAGGACCTCGGGGTGGTGAAGCCGACCGTCTATGCGGCGCTGGGCATCGACTGGCCGAAGGAAAAGGTGAATATCTATATCCTTGATGACGGTAATCGCCCCGAATTCCGTGCGTTCGCCGCCGAAGTGGGGGTGAAATACATCGCCAGGCCGACCCACGAACATGCCAAGGCCGGCAACATCAACAACGCGTTGAAGCAGGCCACCGGCGAGTTCGTGGCGATTTTCGACTGCGACCACGTGCCGACGCGCTCTTTCCTGCAGCTGACCATGGGCTGGTTCTTCAAAGACAAAAAGCTGGCGATGCTGCAGACCCCGCACCACTTCTTCTCGCCGGATCCGTTCGAGCGCAACCTGGGGCGTTTCCGCCAGACGCCCAACGAGGGCACCTTGTTCTACGGGCTGGTGCAGGACGGCAACGACATGTGGGACGCCACCTTCTTCTGCGGCTCTTGTGCCATCTTGCGCCGCAGCGCGCTGGACGAGATCGGCGGCATCGCGGTGGAAACCGTCACCGAAGACGCCCACACCTCGCTGCGTTTGCACCGGCGCGGGCATACCTCGGCCTATATCCGCATTCCGCAGGCTGCCGGGCTGGCGACCGAAAGCCTGTCGGCGCACATCGGCCAGCGCATTCGCTGGGCGCGCGGCATGGTGCAGATCTTCCGGCTCGACAACCCGCTGCTGGGCAAGGGGCTGAAACTGGCGCAGCGCCTGTGCTACGCCAACGCCATGCTGCACTTCCTGTCGGGCATTCCGCGGCTGATCTTCCTCACCGCACCGCTGGCGTTTTTGCTGCTGCATGCCTACATCATCTTCGCGCCGGCGCTGGCGATCGCGCTTTATGTGCTGCCACACATGATCCACGCCAGCCTGACCAACTCGCGTATCCAGGGGAAATACCGCCATTCGTTCTGGAGCGAAATCTATGAAACGGTGCTGGCCTGGTATATCGCGCGGCCGACCACGGTGGCGCTGTTCAATCCGCACAAGGGCAAATTCAACGTCACCGCCAAGGGCGGGCTGGTGGAGGAGGAGCACGTCGACTGGGTGATCACCCGACCTTATATGTTCCTGGTGATCCTTAACCTGGCCGGGCTGGCGTTCGGCGCCTGGCGGCTGGCCTATGGCCCGACGGACGAGGTGATGACGGTGATCATCAGCCTGGTGTGGGTGCTGTACAACATGACCATTCTCGGCGGCGCGGTGGCGGTGGCGGTAGAGGCCAAGCAGGTGCGTCAGGCGCACCGCGTGGAGATCGCCATGCCGGCGGCGATCGCGCGTGCCGACGGCCACCTCTACCCCTGCACGCTGCGCGATTACTCCGACGGCGGCGTGGGCATTGAGATGCGAGTGGAAAACGCGTTGAAAGACGGCGACAAAGCCTCGCTGCTGCTCAAGCGTGGCCAGCAGGAGTACAGCTTCCCCTGCGTGGTGACGCGCGCCTTCGGCAACAAGGTGGGGGTGCGCCTGGTCGACCTCTCCACCCGTGAACACATCGATTTCATTCAGTGCACCTTCGCCCGCGCCGATACCTGGGCGCTGTGGCAGGACGGGTTCCCTGAAGACCGGCCGATCGAAAGCCTGCGCGACGTGCTGGCGCTGGGCTTCCGGGGCTATGTGCGCATGGCGGATTACGCGCCGCCGCTGGTGCGCGGTCTGCTGGTCGGGGTCACGTCGCTGACCGCCTGGGTCGTGTCGTTTATTCCGCGCGGCGTCGGCAGGGATCCGACCTTGGGTCAACAAGAAACAGTGGGTTAGCTGCGAGTTCAACCGCCCGCTCACTCGCCCGGTGAACAGGCTCCAACATTGATGATGATACGATGACGCGAAAAATAACCTGGTTAACTGCTCTGGCCTTAGGCATCAGTACCCTGTCGCAGGCCGAAACCGCCACCGCGCCGACCGTGGCGGCCCAGCCGCCGATCGCCGCGGCGGCCGATACGGCGACCGCGCCACCGCTGGCCACCGCACCGCAGGATCCGAATGCGCCGGTGCGCGACGTATCGCTGTCGTTTGCGCAGATAGCGCCGCCGCCGGGCACCTTTGTTCTGCGCGGCACCCGGCCGGACGGACAGATCGAATTCGGCGTGCGCAGCGATGAGGTGGTCTCGCAGGCGATGCTCGATATGGAGTTTACGCCGTCACCGGCGCTGATCCCGGTGGAGTCGCACGTCAAGGTCTATCTGAACGACGAACTGATGGGCGTAACCACCCTCGCCAAAGAGCAACTGGGCAAGCCCAATCGCATCCAGATGGTGATCGATCCCCGCTATATCACCGATTTTAACCGCGTAAGGCTGGTGTTCGTCGGTCATTATCAGAACATCTGCGAAAACCCGGCCAGCACCTCGCTGTGGCTCGACGTCAGCAAGTCCAGCGCGCTGAAGCTGCGTTTCCAGACGCTGCCGGTGAAAAACGAGCTGTCGCACTTCCCTGAGCCGTTCTTCGACAGCCGTGACAATCGGCCGCTGACGCTGCCGATGGTGTTCGCCGGCCAGCCTGACCTCACCCAGCAGCGCGCGGCGGGTATTCTGGCCTCCTGGTTCGGCAGCAAGGCGCAGTGGCGCGGGCAATCCTTCCCGACGCTGTACAACGCGCTGCCGACGCAGCACGCGGTGGTGTTCGCCACCAACTCGCAGCGCCCGGATTTCCTGCGTGATTATCCGGCGGTCAACGGCCCGACGGTGGAGATGATCAGCCACCCCGACAATCCGTACGTCAAACTGCTGTTGATTCAGGGGCGTGACGACAACGATTTGATCACCGCGGTGAAGGGCATCGCGCAGGGCAACATTCTGTTCCGCGGCCAGAACGTGACGGTGGACAAGGTGGAACAGCTCGCGCCGCGCCAGCCTTACGACGCGCCGAACTGGGTGCGCACCGATCGGCCGATGACCTTCGCCGAGCTGCAGCAATATGCCGAACAGCTGCAAACCAGCGGCATCGAGCCTGGCCCGATTTCGCTGACCATGAACCTGCCGCCGGACCTGTTCCTGATCCGCAGCACCGGCATCGATATGCACCTGAAATACCGCTATACCGCGCCGCGCATTCAGGACGGTTCGCGGCTGAGCGTCAGCCTGAACAACCAGTTCGTGCAGGCTTACTCGCTGGTGCCGGAACACGAACAGGGCGCGCAGCTGCTGCGCCTGCCGTTGACGCAGGGGCTGCTCGACTCCGACAAGAACGTCAATATCCCGGCGCTGCGGCTGGGGGCTACCAACCAGCTGCGCTTTGACTTTGACTACACCACGCTGCTGGCCAGCGGCGCGGAAGGGCGCTGCGAAACCTATTCCTTCACGCAAAACCACGCGGTGATCGACGGTGCGTCTACCATCGATTTCTCCGGCTACCGCCACTTTATGGCGATGCCGGACCTGCGCGCCTTCGCCAACGCCGGCTTCCCATTCAGCCGCCTGGCGGATCTGTCGCAAACGCTGGTGTTGGTGAACCAGAAACCGCAGCCGGCGCAGGTCAGCGCGCTGCTGAACGCGCTGGGTGTGATCGGCGCGCAAACCGGTTATCCGGCGCTGGCCTTCACGCTGAGCGACGACTGGTCGCAGGCCAAGGATCGCGACGACGACATCCTGATGGTCGGCACCATTCCGCCGGCGCTGCGCGACGACAAGAAAATCAGTCTGCTGGTGGACGCGACCCAAAGCTGGGTGAAACAGCCGACGCGGCAGCCGCCGCTGCCGAGTGCGGAAGTGCTGGCAGAGGACACCAAGCCGGACAGCAAGACCACCGTCAGCTCCGAGGGCGCAATGTCGGCGATCATCGGCGTACAGTCGCCGTTCAACGACCAGCGCAGCATCGTGGCGCTGTTGGCGGACAGCCCGCGCGGCTATGAGCTGCTCAACAATGCCCTGCTGGACAGCGGCAAGCGCGCCGCGGTGTTTGGTTCGGTGGCGGTGATCCGCGAATCAGGGGTCAACAGCCTGCGCGTCGGCGATATTTACTATGTCGGCCACCTGCCGTGGTGGGAGCGGCTGTGGTATGCCCTCTCCACCCATCCGGTCCTGCTGGCGGTGATCGCGGTGGTGCTGGTGGTGATCCTGGGGCTGATGCTGTGGCGCGGCCTGAAGGCCTTCAGCCGGCGTCGTCTGGCGCCTGAAGATCGGGATTGACGGCGGTGAGCGCGATGCTGCAACGCCTGTCGCTCGGCATGCTGCTGCTGTGTGCGTTCAGCGCGGCGGCGGTCTGCGAGTGGCCGGGCTGGCAACAGTACAAGCAATTCTACATCAGCCCGCAGGGGCGGGTGATCGATCCGAGCAGTCCGAACAAGATCACCACCTCCGAGGGACAGAGTTACGGCCTGTTCTTCGCTCTGGTGGCCAACGACCGGCCGACCTTCGATCGGCTGTTGGCCTGGACGGAGAACAACCTGGCGGCGGGCGATCTCAGCGCCCGTTTGCCCGCCTGGCTGTGGGGCGAGAGCGACGACAAGCAGTGGAAGGTGCTGGACGCCAACTCGGCGTCAGATGCCGATCTGTGGATCGCTTATAACCTGCTCGAAGCCGGCCGCCTGTGGAAAAGCCGGCGTTATCAAACCCTGGGAACGCTGCTGCTGCAACGCATCGGCCGCGAGGAAGTGGCCGACATCCCCGGCCTGGGCCTGATGTTGCTGCCGGGCAAAGTCGGGTTTGTGGCGGAAGATCGCTGGCGGCTGAACCCCAGCTACCTGCCGCCGCAGCTGCTGGCGCGTTTTGCGGCGCTGAACGGCCCGTGGCGCGCGATGCGCCAGGTCAATCAGCGGCTGTGGCTGGACAGCGCGCCGCACGGCTTCTCACCGGACTGGGTGGTGTGGCGAGTCGGCACCGGCTGGCAGCCGGATACCGTCAAGCCGAACGTCGGCAGCTACGACGCGATTCGGGTCTATCTGTGGGCCGGCATGCTGGCGGACGACGATGAGCATAAGGCGGCGCTGCTCGCACGCTTCCAGCCGATGGCGCAGCTCACCGCCAAACAGGGTGTGCCGCCGGAGAAAACCGATACCGCCAGCGGCAAAACCACCGGTGACGGCCCGGTCGGCTTTTCCGCCTCAATGCTGCCGATGTTGGCGACGCAGGCCGAGGCGCTGGCGACACAGCGGCAACGCATCAGCGAACATCCGCCGGGTGACGACGCTTATTTCAGCGCCTCGCTGACGCTGTTCGGTCAGGGGTGGGATCAACAACGTTATCGCTTTAATCGTCAGGGTGAATTGCAACCCTCGTGGGACGGCCAATGCACAACTTCAAAATAAACTGGCTGAATTTGATTCCGCTGAGCCTGGCGATGCTGCCGCAGGCGCGCGCCGCGGAGGCCGTGGCCCCGGAGCAGTGGCTGCTGGAGCAGGTGCGCATTGGCGAGGCCGGCAACAAGGACGATCTGGTGCGCCAGTCGCTGTACCGGCTCGAGCTGATGGATCCGAATAACCCGGACGTGATCGCCGCGCGTATGCGTTTGGCGCTGCGGCAGGGCAACATGGCGCTGGCGCAACAGCAGTTGGACAAGCTGAAAACTCTCGCGCCGCAGTCCAGCGCCTATCGCCAGGCGCAAATGAACATGCTGCTGACCCAGCCGGAAACCCGGCAAAAGCTGCAGCAGGCCCGCCTGATGGCGACCGCCGGCCGGCTGCCGGAGGCCAAGGCGCAGTACGATGCGCTGTTCCACGGCGAGCCGCCGACGCTCGATCTGGCGGTGGAGTATTGGCGGCTGGTGGCGCGTTTGCCGGGGCAGGAGGCGAAGGCGTTAAAGCAGTTGCAGGCGCTGGACCAGCAATATTCCGGCAACGTGGCGCTGCGCATGTCGCTGGCGCGTATGCTGTTCAGTCAGAATCAGGACGCGCAGGCCTATGAACTGCTGCAGAAGATCGCCGCCGATCCGGCCGGGCGCGGCGATGCCGCCGATCTGTGGCTGGACAAGGTCAAAGCGATGCCGGTCAGCGCGCAAAGCGTGGCGGCGCTCAACCGTTTCCTCGGCGTGTTCGACACCGGCGATCAGGCGACCCGCGCCCGTGAAGAGCTGGCCAGACAGCAGAAACTGTTGGCCGATCCGGCTTATCAGGCGCGGGTGCGCGGCCTGGCACAGGTGGATAAAGGCGGCAGCCGGGCGGCCATTCCTGAGTTGCAAAAGGCGTTGGCGGCGACGCCGAACGACGCCGAGGTGCTGGGCGCGCTCGGCCAGGCCTATTCACGCGCCGGTGACCGCCCGCAGGCGCTGAAGCTGTTTCGCCAGGCGCTGGCGGCCGACAAGAATGGCTACGGCAGCGGCAAATGGCAAAGCCTGATCAAGAGCACCGGCTACTGGCTGGCGATCGACGAGGGCGACAAAGCGCTCAAGGCCGGCAATCTCGCGCTGGCCCGGCAGAAATATCAGCAGGCGCGCCAGCTCGACGACAGCGACGGCGATGCGTTTATCGGCCTGGGCGATGTGGCGGTGGCGAGCAAGGATGACGCCGCGGCGGAAGGGTTTTATCAGCAGGCGTTGCGGCGCGACCCCGGCAACGGCAGCGCGCTGCGCGGCCTGGTGAATATCTATCAACGGCAGTCGCCGGAAAACGCGCTGGCCTACCTCAGCGGCCTGCCGCGCAGCCAACAGGCCAAGCTGCGCAGCACCCTCGACGGGCTGCGGCTCGATATGTTGAAACAGCAGGCGGAGGCGCTGGCGGCGCAGCAACAGTGGCAACAGGCGGTGGAAATTTATCGCCGCGCCCAGGCGATGGATCCCGACGATGTCTGGCTGACCTATCGCTACGCGCAGGCGCTGCGTCAGGCTGGGCAGCCGCAGCAGGCGGACGCTCTGTTCCGGCAGCTGGCGCAGCGCCTGCATGCCAATCCGCAGCTGACCTACGCCTATGCGCTCTATCTTTCCGGCAGCGATCGCGACAGGCAGGCGCTGGCGCAGCTCAATACGCTGCCGGCGGCGCAGTGGAACGACAATATGCGCGAACTGGCGCAGCGGCTGAAAATGCAGGCGATAATCGAACAGGCCGAACGGCTGCGGGCGGCCGGTGACGAACCGGCGGCGGAAGCCTATCTGCGCCGGCAGCCGGCGGACACCCGCATCGATTTGCTGCTCGCCGACTGGGCGCTGGCGCGCGGGGAGTATGCGGCGGCGCTGGACGACTATCAGCGGGTGAAACGCCGTGAACCGAACAATCCGGATGCGCAGCTGGGCGAGATCGAAGCCTATGTGGCGCAGGGAGATCTTGACGCGGCGCGCCAGCGGCTGAAAACCGAACCGCAGCCGCAAGACGCTTCGCTCAACAGCCAACGGCGGGTTGCCAACGCCTGGAGTGCGGTCGGCGATGCGCAGCAGGCCGACGCGCTCTTCGGCCGGCTGAAAACGGCGGCGGCTTCAGAACCCGTCGGGCAGACCAAGGCGCTGATCTACCGTGACGCCGCCCGTCTGGAGCGGGCTCAGCAACAGCCTGAGCGGGCGCAGCAGGATTTCCGGCAGGCGATGGTGGCCGGCGGCATCACGCCGACGCTGCCGCAGGATAATGACAGCTACACTTATTTGATGCGCAATAACGCGGGCGACGACTGGCTGAAACGCGGCATCCGCTCCGACGCCGCGGATCTGTATCGACAGCAAGACGTGAACGTCACGCTCGATCACGATTACTGGCGCTCGAGCGGTACCGGCGGCATTTCCGATTTCAACGCGCACGACACCATGCTGCAGGTGGACATGCCGCTGTATGACGGGCGCGCCTTCTTGCGCACTGACACCGTGCAGCTGGATGCCGGCCGCTTCTCGACCGACGGCAGCGGCCACTATTACGAGACCTTCGGCACTTGCAACACGCAAGGGTGCCGCGGCGATGAACACCAGAAAACCACCGGCACCAGCGTGGCGGCCGGTTGGAAAAACGATCGCTGGGCCGCCGATATCGGCACGACGCCGATGGGCTTTGAGGTGGTCGACTGGACCGGCGGCCTGGCCTACAGCGGCGACTGGAACCACATCGGTTGGACGCTGGCGGCCTCGCGGCGGCCGATCTCCAGCTCGCTGCTGGCGTTCGGCGGTGCCAAAGATCCGAACACCGGTATCACCTGGGGCGGCGTGCGCGCCACCGGCGTCAGCCTGAGCGCCAGCTACGATCGCGGCGAGGCGAACGGCGTGTGGGCAGATCTCAGCGCGCACCAGATTACCGGCAAGAATGTGGCGGACAACCAGCGGCAGCGGTTGATGGCCGGTTACTACTACAAGCTGATCAACGAAGACAATCGCCGCCTGAGCGTCGGGCTCAATACCATGCTGTGGCATTACCAGAAGGATTTGAGTGGTTATTCGCTGGGGCAGGGCGGCTATTACAGCCCGCAGCAATATCTGTCTCTGTCGCTGCCGGTCAACTACCGTCAGCGCACCGAGAACTGGTCGTGGGAGCTGGGCGGTTCGGTTTCGCTGTCCCATTCCAAAACCGACAGCCAGCGCCGTTATCCACTGCAGGGGCTGATCCCGGATTCGTTGCCCGATAAGTTCGCCGTCGAGGACGGCAGCTCCTCAAGCGGCGTCGGTTATACCCTGCGGGCAATCGTCGAACGCCGTCTCAGTTCGCACTGGACGCTCGGCGCCGGCATCGACATTCAACAGGCGAAGGACTATACGCCGAGCCACGCGTTGATTTATCTGCGCTATTCCCTGGCCGGCTGGCAGGGGGATCTCGATTTGCCGCCGCAGCCGCTGACGCCTTACGCCGACTTTAAGTAGTCGGAAGAGGAAAGATTCGGAGTGTCGGACGCCGGGGAGTTTTGTTACCCTGTGTCCGGGTCGTGTTTGTTCGCTTTAGGAAAAGACTGAAACCCGCGATTTTCTTGGTTTTGCCTGCGGCATAGCCAGATAAAAACAGCCGATGATCGAGTATACTCAGCCCGGTTCGAGGGGGCGGGTGAGAGTCAGCCCCCTTTTTGTTTTAGCCCGATTTCACGGAGAGCAGGTTTGCGGGTCAGGCGTTCGTTAACGATTAAGCAGATGGCGACAGTGTCCGGCGTGGCGCTGGTCACGATCTGCATCTTTATCGTGATCCAGTTATTCCACTTTGTGCAGCAGCGCAGGGATGACTACGCCCAGCAACTGGAGAATATCGCTCACTCCGTGCGCCAGCCGCTGGCGGAAGCGGTGCTGCGGATGGACGTGCCGGAAGCCAAAAGGGTGCTGAACACCCTGTTGCCGGTCGGCATTCTCAGCCGGGCGGATATCGTCTTGCCGAACGAGTTTCAGGCGCTGCACGCCAATTTCCCGCCGGAGCGGCCGGTGCCGACGCTGATCGCCCGGCTGTTTGAACTGCCTATCCAAATTTCCGTGCCGCTCTATTCGCTGGAACGGGTGCCGGCCAACCAGCAGCCGCTGGCCTATCTGGTGCTGCAGGCCGATTCGTTCCGCATGTACCAGTTTATCCTCAGCATTTTGTCGACCATGCTGTCGACCTACCTGCTGCTGGCGCTGATCCTGTCGGTGGCCATCACCTGGTGCATGAACCGGTTGATGGTGCACCCGCTGCGCGCGATGGCCAAAGAGCTGGAGAACATCTCGCAGGACGAAGCGCCCTATCACCAACTGATGCTACCGGCGCTGCACCAGGACGACGAGCTCGGCCTGCTGGTGCGCAACTACAACCGCAATCAACAGACGTTGGCCAAGGCGCATGCCGACATGAGCCGCCTGAGCACCCGCCACCCGGTGACCGAATTGCCAAATCCGGCGTTGCTGAACGCGTTGCTGGAACAGCATATCGCCTCCAGCCTGCGCCCCGAGCGTTTTAACCTGTTGGTGATCGGCATCGAGACGCTGCATGAAGCGTCTGGCGTGATGAGCCCGGCGATGCGTGAAGCGTTGCTGCTGGCGTTGGCGAAGAAGCTGCGCGGCTGCATCGACGAAAACGGCGTGCTGGCACAGCTGAGCAATACCGAATTCGCCATTCTGGCCAAGGGCATCGAGCGGCCGTTCCACGCCATGCAGCTGGCGCGGCGTATCATGGCGGAGATCAACGCGCCGTTGACGCTGGAAGGTTTGGCGCTGCGGCCCAACGCCAGTATCGGCATCGCGCACTACCTCAATCAGGGGGAGAGTGCGGAACAGCTGCTGCGCAGCGCCACCTCGGCGATGATGTCCGCGCACCGCGAAGGAAAAAATCAAATCCTGTTCTTCGAGCCCAGCCTGACGGAACGCACGCAGAAGCGGTTGACCCAGGAGAGCGAGATCTTGCACGGCATCGAGCAGCGGCATTTCACGCTGTTCCTGCAGCCGCAGATCGATATGCAGTCCAACGAGGTGATCGGCGCCGAAGCGCTGCTGCGTTGGCAGCAGTATGACGGCAGCTATACCCTGCCGGCCGACGTTATCCCGCTGGCGGAAGAGCTGGGTGTGATCGTGCCTCTCGGCAACTGGGTGTTGGAAGAGTCCTGCCGCATCCTGGCGGACTGGCAGCAACGCGGCATTGCGCTGCCGCTGGCGGTCAACGTTTCCGGTATTCAGATGCAACATGAGGCGTTTGTTCCGCATCTGAAAAACCTGCTGGCGCAGTATCGGATCGATCCGCGCAAGCTGCTGCTGGAGATCACCGAGACGGTACGCATCGACGATCTCGACCACGCGCTGGCGCTGCTGCGTGAGCTGCACGATCTGGGATTGTCTATCGCGCTAGATGACTTCGGCATGGGCTACTCCAGCCTGGAGTACCTGAACCGGTTGAAATCCCTGCCGATCGATTTGATCAAAATCGACCGCAGCTTCATTCAGGGGCTGCCGGCCGACGATGCGATGGCGCGTATCGTCAGTTCGATCTCCGAAGTGCTGGCGTTACCGGTGATGGCCGAAGGCGTGGAAAACGCCGGGCAGCGCGACTGGCTGCTGCAGCACGGCATTCGCAGCGGGCAAGGATTCCTGTTCGCCCGGCCGCTGCCGCGCGAAGCGTTCGAAGCCGAGTTTTGCCGCGCGGCGCCGTGAGCGCCGCGTGACCTTTCCGGTACTTTTCCCCGTCCGAAAATCGCTATTCTTTATCTACCTCTTTTGCGTTAGTGCAAACAAAGGCTTACGCAATTTTCAGCTTTGCACCTCGACTGACGCGTTTCAGCTCTTAAATTCACATCAACCCTCAGGGGCGGGTGCAACAAATTATTTCCATGTTGTTAAGTGGGTGTTATTTTCCGCGCAAGCAATGAACAGGCTGGATTTTTAGACTGCTGCCTGGTGCGTGTCTTCCCCCCATAGGATGTTCATATGAAAACAACGATCTTTAAGAGCCTCTATTTTCAGGTACTGACGGCGATCACGCTGGGTATCCTGCTTGGCCATTTCTACCCTGACCTCGGCGCCGAGATGAAACCTCTGGGCGATGGCTTCGTCAAACTGATCAAGATGATCATCGCACCGGTGATCTTCTGCACCGTGGTGACCGGCATCGCCGGCATGGAAAGCATGAAGGCGGTGGGGCGCACCGGCGCCATCGCGCTGCTGTATTTTGAAATCGTCAGCACCATCGCGCTTATTATCGGTCTGGTGATCGTCAACCTGGTGCAACCGGGCGCCGGCATGAACGTCGATCCCGGCACGCTGGACGCCAAGGCGGTGGCGGTCTACGCCGAGCAGGCACAGCAGCAGGGCATCATTCCGTTCCTGCTGGACATCATCCCCGGCAGCGTGATCGGCGCGTTCGCCAGCGGCAACATTCTTCAGGTGCTGCTGTTCGCGGTACTGTTCGGCTTCGCCCTGCATCGTCTGGGCGACAAAGGGCAGCTGATCTACAACGTGATCGACAGCTTCTCGCGGGTGATTTTCGGCATCATCAACATGATCATGCGCCTCGCGCCGCTGGGGGCCTTCGGCGCTATGGCGTTTACCATCGGTAAATACGGTGTCGGCACCCTGGTGCAACTCGGCCAACTGATCGTGTGCTTCTATATCACCTGTATCCTGTTCGTGGTGGTGGTGTTGGGCAGCATCGCCCGCGCCAACGGCTTCAGCATCTTCAAATTCGTCAACTACATCAAAGAAGAGCTGCTGATCGTGCTGGGGACCTCGTCGTCCGAATCCGCGCTGCCGCGCATGCTGGATAAAATGGAGAAGCTGGGCTGCAAGAAATCAGTGGTGGGTCTGGTTATTCCGACCGGGTACTCCTTCAACCTGGACGGCACCTCTATCTACCTGACCATGGCCGCGGTGTTTATCGCGCAGGCGACCAATACCCACATGGACATCATGCATCAGATTACCCTGCTGGTGGTGCTGCTGCTTTCCTCCAAAGGGGCGGCGGGTGTCACCGGCAGCGGCTTTATCGTGTTGGCCGCCACCATCTCCGCCGTCGGCCACCTGCCGCTGGCCGGCCTGGCGCTGATCCTCGGCATCGACCGCTTCATGTCGGAAGCCCGTGCGTTGACCAACTTGGTGGGCAACGGGGTGGCGACCGTGGTGGTGGCAAAATGGTGTAACCAGCTGGATGAAAAACAGCTGAAAGACACGCTGAACAACAAAAACACCGGCGCGGACAAAACGCTGCCTTCCGCCTGATATCGGCGGTAAATCACCGGCCGCATCCGCGGCCGGTGAGGTTCTTCCCCTGCCTCGTAACGATTTTTTGCATTAAAAACCCCGCAATCCATTATTTTTCACTCTAATGAGTGACATCCGCAAAGGCGCGCGGTCTAACACGGTGGTACACTTTCTGCTTTCCGCCCCACCGTGAAACTCAGGGCGTATTTTTATGATTCCATTGAATGGAATACACGCATTTGCATAAGAAATTGGATAGTCATTAAGTAGGGGTTCACATGCAGGGCACCAGAATTCATCTTATAGTTGGTGGGTTGCTATTGGCTGCAGCCAGTAGCAGCGTGCAGGCTGAAGCACTACAACCCGACCCTGCCTGGCAGCAGGGGGCGTTGGCCAACGGGTTTTCATGGCAGATTCTCGATACGCCGCAGCGGCCGAGTGACCGCGTTGAACTGCGGTTGATCGTCAATACCGGCTCTTTGGTGGAGTCTTCGCAGCAGACCGGCTTTGCTCATCTGCTGCCGCGGCTGGCGTTGGCGCGTAGCGAAAGCTTCACGGCCCCGCAGCTGCGCGCCCTGTGGCAGCAGAGCGTGGACAACGAGCGGCCGCTGCCGCCGGCTATCATCTCGTATGATTTCACCATGTATAACCTCAGCCTGCCGAACAACCGGCCCGACCTGCTGAAAGAAGCGCTGGCCTGGCTGGCGGATACCACCGGCAAATTGGCGATCGACGAGCATACGGTGCATGCGGTGATGAATTCCAGCATCAATCCGGTCGGCACTTTCCCGCCTAATACCCAAGACGTCTGGTGGCGTTACCGCCTGAAAGGCTCGACGCTGCTGGCGCACGATCCGGCGCAGCCGGCAAAACGGCCGGTCAACCTCGAGCAGCTGAAGAAATTCTACCAACAGTGGTATACCCCGGATGCCATGACGCTGTTCGTGGTCGGCAAGGTTGACAGCCGCAGCCTGGGCGAGCAGATCAACAAGGCGTTCTCGCCGCTGCAAGGCAAACGTGAAACCCCGGCCCCGATGCCGACGCTGACACCGCTGCCGCAGCAGCCGGTGAGCCTGATCAGCGAGCAGGTGAAACAGGATACGCTGTCGATCATGTGGGATTCGCCGTGGCACCCGATTCGCGATTCGCAGAGCCTGCTTCGTTACTGGCGTGGCGATCTCGCCCGCGAGGCGCTGTTCTGGCATCTCCAGCAGACGCTGGAAAAAAGCGAACAGAAGAGCCTGCATCTGGGCTTTGACTGCCGCGTGCAGTATCAACGAGGGCAGTGCGCCATTCATCTGGATACGCCGAACAACAATCTGAACGGCAGCCTGGGCTTTATTGCCCGCGAGCTGGCCAACGTGCGTGACAACGGCCTGTCGAAAGAAGAATTCGATGCGTTGCTGGCGCAGAAAAACGATCAGCTGAGCAAGCTGTTCGCGACCTACGCCCGTACCGACACCGATGTGCTGATGAGCCAGCGTCTGCGCTCGCAACAGAGCGGGGTGGTGGATATCGCGCCGGAGCTGTATCAGAAGCTGCGCCAGGAGTTCCTGTCCAGCCTGACGCTGGAGACGCTGAATCAGGCGCTGAAGCTGCAGCTTTCTCAGGAGGCGACGCTAGTGCTGATGCAGCCGAAGGGCGAGCCGGAAATGAGCATGAAGCAGCTGCAGGAAACCTATGACGGCATCATGATGCCGGCGCCGGCGGTGGTGACGGAAGAAGCCAAGCCGGCCGACGCCGCGGTGGCAGCGCCGGCGACGGACGCCAGCGCGCAGTAATTCGCCGCAGGGGGGCTCAGGCCCCCTCAGTTGCGGTACAGCACCTTGATGATGTGGTAACCGAACTGGGTTTTGACCGGGCCGTAAGGTTTGAGCAGCGGGATGCTGAACACCGCTTTATCGAACGCCGGCACCATCGCGCCTTTGTTGAACTCGCCCAGCGAGCCGCCGTTGCGTTTTGACGGGCAGCTCGAGTATTTGCGCGCCAGCGTGTCGAAGCTGACGCCGCGCTTCAGCTTGGCCAGCAGCTCGTTGGCCAGCTTTTCATTGTCTACCAGAATGTGCAGGGCGCACGCCGTTTTTGCCATGGTATTGCCTTTGTCGATGCGAAAATTGCGCTGATTATACCCGCTAAATCTCGTCGGCGCTTTCTGCTACAATTCCCTTCCACGTTTTACAGCCGAGCAAGCCAGCACCATGCGATTAAACCCCAGCCAACAACAAGCCGTCGAATTCGTTACCGGGCCCTGCCTGGTGTTGGCCGGTGCCGGTTCCGGCAAGACGCGCGTTATCACCAACAAGATAGCCCACCTGATCCACCACTGCGGCTACCAGGCGCGGCACATCGCCGCCGTGACCTTTACCAACAAGGCCGCGCGCGAGATGAAAGAGCGCGTGTCGCAAACCCTGGGGCGCAAAGAGGCGCGCGGGCTGATGATTTCCACCTTCCATACCCTGGGGCTGGAGATCATCAAGCGGGAATACGTGGCGTTGGGGATGAAATCCAACTTCTCGCTGTTCGACGACCAGGATCAGCTGGCGCTGTTGAAAGAGCTGACCGAAAAGTGGCTGGAAAGCGATAAAACGCTGGTGGCGCAGCTGATTTCGACCATCTCCAACTGGAAAAACGACCTGATCGATCCCCAGCGGGCGGCGGAGCTGGCGCGCTCGGAGCGCGACAAGCTGTTCGCCCACTGCTACGGCCTGTACCACGCCCATATGCGGGCGTGCAACGTGCTGGACTTCGACGACCTGATCCTGTTGCCAACGCTGCTGTTGCAACGCAACGAAGAGGTGCGCGAACGCTGGCAGCAGCGCATCCGCTACCTGCTGGTGGATGAATACCAGGATACCAACACCAGCCAGTACGAGCTGGTGAAGCTGTTAGTGGGCAACCGCGCGCGCTTTACCGTGGTGGGTGACGATGACCAGTCGATCTACTCCTGGCGCGGCGCGCGGCCGCAGAACCTGGTGCTGCTGAAGGAGGATTTCCCGGCGCTGCAGGTGATCAAACTGGAGCAAAACTACCGTTCCAGCGAGCGCATTCTGAAGGCGGCCAATATCCTGATCGCCAATAACCCGCACGTGTTTGAAAAACGGCTGTTTTCCGAGCTGGGGTATGGCGAAGAGCTGAAAGTGGTGACCGCCAACAACGAGGAGCACGAAGCCGAGCGGGTGGTGGGGGAGCTGATCGCCCACCACTTCGTGAAAAAGACCAACTACGGCGACTATGCGATCCTGTACCGCGGCAACCACCAGTCGCGGGTGTTTGAAAAGATGCTGATGCAGAACCGCATTCCGTACAAGATTTCCGGCGGCACCTCGTTCTTCTCGCGCCCCGAGATCAAGGATCTGCTGGCCTACCTGCGCGTGCTGACCAACCCGGAGGACGACAGCGCCTTCCTGCGCATCGTCAATACCCCCAAGCGCGAGATCGGCCCGGCGACGCTGCAGAAGCTCGGCGAATGGGCCAACCAGCGCAACAAGAGTTTATTCCACGCCAGTTTCGATCTGGGGCTGAGCCAGCACTTGACCGGGCGCGGGCTGGAATCGTTGCAGCGCTTCACCCATTGGCTGGGCGGCATCGCTCAACAGGCGGAGCGTGAGCCGGTGGCGGCGGTGCGCGATCTGATCCGCGGCGTGGATTATGAAAGCTGGCTGTTTGAAACCTCGACCAGCCCGAAGGCCGCCGAAATGCGGATGAAGAACGTCAACACGCTGTTCGGTTGGATGACGGAGATGCTGGAAGGCAACGATTTGGACGAGCCGATGACGCTGACCCAGGTGGTGACGCGCTTCACCCTGCGCGACATGATGGAGCGCGGCGAAAGCGAAGAAGAACTGGATCAGGTACAGCTGATGACGCTGCACGCCTCCAAGGGGCTGGAGTTCCCTTACGTGTTCCTGGTGGGCATGGAAGAGGGCCTGCTGCCGCACCAGAGCAGCATTGACGAAGACAATGTCGACGAAGAGCGGCGTCTGGCCTATGTGGGGATCACCCGCGCGCAAAAAGAGCTGATCTTCACCCTGTGCCGCGAGCGCCGTCAGTACGGTGAGCTGGTGCGGCCGGAGCCGAGCCGCTTCCTGCTGGAGTTGCCGCAGGACGATTTGGCGTGGGAAACCGAGCGCAAAGTGGTGAGCCCGCAGGAGCGGATGCAGAAAGGGCAGAGCCATCTGGCCAATATCCGCGCCCAGCTGGCCAAGGCCAAAGGCGGGAATTAAAAAGACAGGGCGCTCATCGCGCCCTGGTCATTTCAACGTTGTTCTTCCAACCGCAGCGTCCAGTGGACGTAGCTCTGCCAGTGGCTTTCCTGCTCCAGCGCCTCGGCGCGCAGCGGATGCTGTTCCAGCCACCCCGGCGGCAAAATCACCGTCAGTTCATCGTCCTGATTGGCGCGTAAACGCACCGCCGGCAGCGTGTCGTCGCGGCGGCGGCTGGCGAAGATGATCGCCAGGCGCAAAATGCGGCACAGACGCTGCGCGGTGCGCGGCGGCAGGGCGTTTTGCTGGTTCAACAGCGACAGGTCGAGAGGGTTGCTCTGGTTTTGCAGCAGGGTGGCCAGCAGTTTTTTCTGCGCCGGGGTAAAGCCGGGTAAGTCCAGGTGGCGGATCAGGTAGGCGGCGTGTTGCGGCGCCTGCTTGAAATCGACGCTGAGGCCGAGTTCGTGGATCAGGCTGGCGCTGTGCAATAGCTCGCGACATCGGGTGTCCAGCTGCCACTCGTTGGCGACCTGCTGCGAGAAATTGGCGGCGAGCTGGCTCACGCGTTCGGCCTGCTCGGTATCGATCAGGTAACGGCGCTGCAGGTTGCGGATGGTGCGGATGCGAATATCCTGCTCCACCGGCAGATGCAGCATGCCGTAAACCAGGCCTTCACGCAGCGCTCCGCCGGCCAGCATCATGCTCTCGATGCCGAGCTCCTGGAAAATGGCCAGCAGAATGGACAAGCCGCTCGGGAAGACCAGCGCGCGCTCCAGCGTCAACCCTTCGATCTCCAACTCTTCCAGCTTGCCGCACTGAATGGCACGCTGTTTCAACTGGCGCAGCTTGGGCAGGGTGATGCGTTCATCCATGCCTTGCGCCACCATGATCTCCTGCAGCGCTTGCACGGTGCCGGAAGCGCCGACGCAGATCTGCCAACCTTGCTGGCGCAGCTGCGGTGCGATCGGCCGCACCATTTCGCGCGCGGCCTGTTCGGCGCGCTCGAAGTTTTCTTGCCCGAGGTTGCGGTCGCTGAAGTAGCGCTCCAGCCAGGTAACGCAGCCCATCGACAGGCTATACAGCTGCGATGCCTGTGCGCCGGTGCCGGTGACCAGTTCGGTGCTGCCGCCGCCGATGTCGACGACCAGCCGCTGATCCGGCCCGCCGGTGGTGTGCGCGACGCCGTGATAAATCAGCCGTGCCTCTTCTTCGCCGCTGATCACCTGCACCGGGCAGCCGAGGATTTGCTCGGCGACCTGCAGGAACTCATCGGCGTTGGACGCCAGGCGCAGCGTGGCGGTGGCGACGACGCGGATCTGCTCGCGCGGAATGTCCTGCAGGCGTTCAGAGAACAGCCGCAGACACTGCCAGCCGCGCTGCATGGCCTCATGCGACAGGTGATTGTGCTGATCCAGCCCGGCCGCCAGGCGCACCTTGCGCTTGATCCGCGCCAGAGTCTGAATGCTGCCGGCTACCTCGCGCACCACCAACATGTGGAAGCTGTTGGAGCCGAGATCGATGGCAGCATAAAGCGTGCTGGAGCTGAGCATGGCGATCAGCTCGGGCGTTTACGGTTGCTGCGCGGCGCGCCGCCGCGACGAGGCGCGGAGTTGCGACGTGGGCCGTTGCCGCCGCGCGGACGCGACAGGCGCTTCGGCGCCGGCAGATCGGTCAGCAGCGCATCGCTGTTGTACTTGCTCACCGGAATGCTGTGGTCGATATAGGTCTCGATCGCCGGCAGGTTGAGCGCGTACTCTTCACACGCCAGGCTGATGGAGTGGCCGCTGGCGCCTGCTCGGCCGGTACGGCCGATGCGGTGCACGTAGTCTTCGCAGTCGTCAGGCAGATCGTAGTTGAAGACGTGCGTGACGGCGGGAATGTGCAGACCGCGCGCGGCGACGTCGGTGGCGACCAGGATATCCAGGTTGCCCTTGGTGAAATCGTCGAGGATGCGCAGGCGTTTTTTCTGCGCCACGTCACCGGTCAGCAGGCCGACGCGGTGACCGTCGGCGGCCAGATGGCCCCAGATGTCTTCGCAGCGGTGCTTGGTGTTGGCGAAGATGATGGCGCGATCCGGCCACTCTTCTTCGATCAGCGTCTGCAGCAGACGCATTTTTTCTTCGTTGGACGGGTAGAACAGCTCTTCTTTAATGCGGTGGCCGGTTTTCTGTTCCGGTTCCACTTCAACATATTCGGCGTTGTTCATCTGCTCAAAGGCCAATTCGCGTACGCGATAGGACAGGGTAGCGGAAAACAGCATGTTCAGGCGTTGATCGGCCGTAGGCATACGGCGGAACAGCCAACGGATGTCTTTGATAAAGCCAAGATCGTACATGCGATCGGCTTCATCCAGCACGACAACCTGCATCGCGCCGAGATCGACATAGTTCTGCTTGGTGTAATCGATTAAACGGCCGGTGGTGCCAATCAGAATGTCCACGCCGCTTTCCAGCACTTTCAGCTGTTTGTCGTAGCCGTCGCCGCCGTAGGCCAGGCCCAGTTTGAGGCCGGTGCTCTGGGAGAGCGCTTCAGCATCGGAGTGGATTTGCACCGCCAGTTCACGCGTAGGCGCCATGATCAAGGCGCGCGGCTGATTGGTCTGGCGATCCTGTTTCGCCGGGTGAGTCAGCAAATAGTGAAAAGTAGACGCCAAAAACGCCAGCGTCTTTCCGGTACCGGTTTGCGCCTGACCTGCAACGTCACGCCCGGAGAGCGTGAGCGGCAATGCTAACGCCTGGATAGGCGTGCAATTGTGAAACCCTTTTTTCTCAAGGGCTTCAAGGACTAACGGGTGCAGGGCGAAGTCGGAAAACTTCTGTTCGGTCAAGTGTGTTTTGCTCATAGTGTGGTAGAATATCAGCTAACTATTGCTTTACGAAAGCACATCCGTTGAAATAAACGCGGTGCAATAAAATCACCTTGAGTTGGTTAATGCTACACCAACAAGGTAGACATAATCCTGTGGAGTAGAACATGAGCGATAAAATTATTCACCTGACTGACAGCAGCTTCGAAGCCGATGTGCTGAATGCGGAAGGGCCGATCCTGGTCGATTTCTGGGCTGAATGGTGTGGGCCGTGCAAGATGATTGCTCCGATTCTGGATGAGATTGCCGAAGAGTTCGAAGGCAAACTGACCATCACCAAGCTGAATATCGATCAGAACCCGGCTACCGCGCCTAAGTACGGTATCCGTGGCATCCCTACGCTGTTGCTGTTCAAGAACGGTGAAGTGGCCGCGACCAAGGTTGGCGCGTTGTCTAAAGGTCAGCTCAAAGATTTCCTGAACGCGAATCTGTAATCGGGCGGGAAGCCCAGTATCAGGTGCCTGGCGGTGATGTTCAATTCACCGCTAGACGCCTGCCAAGAAGCGTGTTAAGTTTAACCACACTGCATATAGAACTTGCCCGAAGTTTTAAATCTAAAGAGTTTGAATCTAAAGCTATACTCTGTGTCGAACCACTGGCGTTGAAAGTAAACTGAACTCAGCCCGTGTTTTGGCAATCAAACGGTTTTGCAAAAATCATTTTTAAGGTACCTTCGATCTTCAACCGTCAATGCGTGCGCCCGATGTAAGCCATTTCTTACCGCGACGGCTCTGCGCCCGGTGATCGAACGTCCAGTAAACAGGCACGCATCTCGCTGCCATACCATTCACGATACAAGTTCGAGACATACCCCGAGTTTAAGAACCCACCACTATGAATCTTACCGAATTAAAGAATACGCCGGTTTCTGAGCTGATTACTCTCGGCGAAAATATGGGGCTGGAAAACCTTGCCCGCATGCGCAAGCAGGACATTATCTTCTCCATTCTGAAGCAACATGCGAAAAGCGGAGAAGATATCTTCGGCGACGGCGTGCTCGAGATATTGCAGGATGGATTCGGTTTCCTCCGCTCTGGAGACAGTTCCTACCTCGCCGGTCCCGACGACATCTATGTATCCCCTAGCCAAATCCGCCGCTTCAACCTCCGCACAGGTGACACCATTTCCGGTAAGATTCGTCCGCCAAAAGAAGGCGAGCGCTATTTTGCCCTGTTGAAAGTCAACGAAGTCAACTACGACAAGCCGGAAAACGCCCGCAGCAAGATCCTGTTCGAGAACTTGACGCCGCTGCACGCCAATTCCCGTCTGCGGATGGAGCGCGGCAACGGCTCGACCGAAGACCTGACGGCGCGCGTACTGGACCTGGCGGCACCGATTGGCCGCGGCCAGCGTGGCCTGATCGTGGCACCGCCGAAAGCCGGTAAAACCATGCTGCTGCAGAACATTGCGCAGAGTATCGCTTACAACCACCCAGACTGCGTGCTGATGGTGCTGCTGATCGACGAACGTCCGGAAGAAGTGACCGAGATGCAGCGCCTGGTGAAAGGTGAAGTGATCGCATCGACCTTCGACGAACCGGCTTCGCGCCACGTGCAAGTGGCCGAAATGGTAATCGAGAAGGCCAAACGCCTGGTTGAGCACAAGAAAGACGTGATCATTCTGCTTGACTCTATCACCCGTCTGGCGCGTGCCTACAACACCGTGGTACCGGCTTCCGGTAAGGTGCTGACCGGTGGTGTGGACGCCAACGCCCTGCATCGTCCGAAGCGTTTCTTCGGTGCGGCACGTAACGTGGAAGAGGGCGGCAGCCTGACCATCATCGCGACCGCGCTGGTTGATACCGGTTCGAAGATGGACGAAGTGATCTACGAAGAATTTAAAGGTACCGGCAACATGGAATTGCACTTGGCGCGTAAAATCGCCGAGAAACGCGTATTCCCGGCGATCGATTACAACCGCTCCGGTACCCGTAAAGAAGAGCTGCTCACCACCTCCGAAGAGCTGCAAAAAATGTGGATCCTGCGCAAAATCATTCACCCGATGGGTGAGATTGACGCGATGGAGTTCCTCATTAATAAGTTGGCGATGACTAAAACCAACGATGAATTCTTCGATATGATGAAACGCTCATAATTCGTTAAAAAATTCGCTGAACGCCACGCCTAGTCGTGGCGTTTTTCGCTTTTGGCGGATACGATAAGTAGCAGTAATGGAAAAGTAAGTTGTTTCCTCGACTTATTGAGAATTCATCTTGTTTGTCGGTCGGCGTTGCGTCGGTCGGCTTTGCTGCTGTCGTTTTGTCAGCCGATGCGAAGAAAATAGGCATGAATCACCGTTGTCATAGGAAATGACCGAAAGGTGGCGGGGGCCGATGGCACAAGCTATTGCCCGTGGTAAGCTGCCTTATCTTCTACAGAGATCTGTTAACTGTGAACTTACTCACTATGAGTACTGAAATTCTATTTGTTTTCCTGTTTTCTTTGGCTTTTCTCTTTGTTGCCCGCAAGGCGGCAAAACGTATTGGTCTGGTAGATAAACCCAATTATCGCAAACGCCATCAGGGGCTGATTCCTCTGGTCGGCGGTATTTCCGTTTATGCCGGATTGTGCTTCGCATTTTGGATCTCCGAACAGCCTATCGCGCACGCCAAGCTTTACCTCACCTGCGCCGGCATTCTGGTGTTTGTGGGCGCGCTCGACGATCGTTTTGACATCAGCGTTAAGATCCGCGCCCTGGTGCAGGCGTTGGTCGGCATCGCCATGATGGTGTTCGCCGGTCTGTATCTGCGCAGCTTCGGCCATGTGCTGGGCGACTGGGAGATGTTGCTGGGGCCGTTCGGCTATTTGGTGACGCTGTTCGCGGTATGGGCGGCGATCAACGCCTTCAACATGGTCGATGGCATTGATGGCCTGCTGGGTGGGCTGTCATGCGTTTCCTTCGGCGCGCTGGGTCTGTTGCTGTACCTGAGCGGTCACCATGAGATGGCGTTCTGGTGCTTTGCGATGATCGCCACCATCGTTCCCTATATTTTGCTCAACCTCGGCATCCTCGGCCGCCGTTATAAGGTGTTCATGGGGGATGCCGGCAGTACCCTGATCGGCTTTACCGCCATTTGGCTGCTGTTGCAAAGCTCGCAGGGCAAGGCACACTCGATTAACCCGGTGACTGCGCTGTGGATCATCGCTATTCCGCTGATGGACATGATAGCAATCATGTATCGTCGTTTACGCAAGGGGATGAGCCCCTTCTCTCCCGATCGTCAACATATTCACCACCTGATCATGCGCGCCGGCTTTACGCCACGGCAGGCTTTCGTATTGATCACCCTGGCGGCCGCATTGCTGGCGGCGGTGGGCGTGATCGGCGAACGCCTGACTTTTATCCCTGAGTGGGTTATGTTGGCATTATTCTTGCTTGCATTCTTCCTGTACGGTTACTGCATCAAGCGCGCCTGGCGGGTTGCGCGGTACATTAAGCGTATCAAGCGCCGGCTGCGGCGTTCGGGCGATAACAAGCAAGTACCTTAACCAGAGACCAGAGGCTTTTTGGCTGTGATGAATCCAGAAACAACGTCTGACAAGCATACCCCGGCGGTGGATAACGAACTCGATATCCGCGGCCTGTGCTGCACCCTGTGGCGCGGCAAACCGTGGATAATCGGCATTGCGGTGCTGTTCGCGGCGGTCGCGCTGATCGTCTCTTATCTGGTTAAGCAAGAATGGAGCGCGACCGCAATCACCGACAAACCCACAGTGAATGCGCTGGGCGGTTACTACTCCCAGCAACAGTTCCTGCGCAATCTGGATGTGCGCACGTTGCCGGCGGCGGCGGGCGATCAGCCGAGCATCGCGGATGAAGCGTACAATGAGTTCATCATGCAACTGGCGGCTTACGATACGCGTCGCGATTTCTGGCTGCAGAGTGATTATTACAAGCAACGTCAGGAAGGGGATGCCCGCGCCGATGCGGCGCTGCTCGACGAGCTGATCAACAACATCCTGTTCACGCCGCGTGACGACAAAAAAGTCCCGAACGACGGCGTGAAGCTGACGGCGGAAACCGCCGCGGACGCCAACCGCCTGCTGCGTCAATACGTGGCTTTCGCCAGCCACCGTGCTGCTCTGCACCTGAACGAAGAGATCCAAGGGGCATGGGCCGCTCGCACCACCTCGATGAAGGCGCAGGTCAAGCGTCAGGAAGCGGTGGCAGAGTCGGTTTACAAGCGCGAGCTGAATACCACGCAGCAGGCGCTGAAAATCGCTGAAAGCCAGGGGATTAGCCGCACGCAAACCGACACTCCGGCCGAGCAACTGCCGGATTCTGATCTGTTCCTGCTGGGCCGGCCAATGCTGCAGGCACGTCTGGAAGGCCTGCAGGCCTCCGGCCCGACCTACGATCTGGATTACGATCAGAACCGCGCGATGCTGGCGACGCTGAACGTTGGCCCGACGTTGGATGAGAAGTTCCAGACCTATCGTTATTTGCGCACGCCGGAAGAGCCGGTAAAACGTGACAGCCCACGCCGGGTATTCTGGCTGATTCTGTGGGGCGCGATGGGCGCTTTGGTTGGCGCGGGTGTTGCCTTGGCGCGTCGGCCGCGTAGTTAAAAAATAATATAATAATCTGATGCAGGGCGCGTGAGCTCCCCATTCGCAGGCGGTGCCTGCGATTAACCGACCAAAAGAGATTCGCTGTGAAAGTGTTGACTGTTTTCGGCACCAGACCTGAAGCCATTAAAATGGCGCCGCTGGTACATGCACTGGCCCAGGATGAGGCCTTTGACGCAAGAGTCTGCGTAACGGCACAGCATCGTGAGATGTTGGATCAGGTATTGCGGTTGTTTGAGATCACGCCGGATTACGACCTGAACATCATGAAACCCGGCCAGGGGCTAACGGAAATCACCTGTCGCATCCTGGAAGGGTTGAAAGGGGTGCTGGAAGACTTCAAACCGGACGTGGTGCTGGTGCACGGCGATACCACCACCACGCTGGCGACCAGCCTGGCGGCGTTCTATCAACGCATCCCCGTTGGGCATGTCGAGGCCGGGCTGCGTACCGGCAATCTGTATTCTCCCTGGCCGGAAGAGGCCAAC
Organism: Serratia sp. 201; assembly: GCF_037027545.1. NCBI lineage: Bacteria > Pseudomonadati > Pseudomonadota > Gammaproteobacteria > Enterobacterales > Yersiniaceae > Serratia > Serratia sp. 201. The sequence goes on from NZ_JAXCHC010000005.1 coordinate 195,446, forward strand.
CGCAAACTGACCGGCCATCTGGCGATGTACCATTTCGCGCCAACCGAGAACTCGCGCCAGAATCTGTTGCGCGAGCTGCTGCCGGACAACCGCATTTTCGTGACCGGCAATACGGTAATCGACGCGCTGTTCTGGGTGCGCGACCGCGTGATGAGTGATGCTGCGCTGCGCGCGGGCCTGGCACAGCGTTACCCGTTCCTCGACGCCGACAAGAAACTGATCTTGGTCACCGGCCATCGCCGCGAAAGCTTTGGCGGCGGCTTTGAGCGGATTTGCAGCGCGCTGGCGGAGATCGCCAGCAATCACCCGGAAGTGCAGGTGGTGTATCCGGTGCATCTCAATCCAAACGTCAGTGAGCCGGTGAATCGCATTTTGAAAGGCATCGACAACGTCATGCTGATCGAACCGCAGGATTATCTGCCGTTTGTCTATTTGATGACCCAGGCTTACATGATCCTGACCGATTCCGGCGGCATTCAGGAAGAGGCGCCATCGTTAGGCAAACCGGTGCTGGTGATGCGCGACACCACCGAACGCCCGGAGGCGGTAGATGCGGGCACGGTGCGTCTGGTCGGCACCGATGTGGCCAAAATTGTTGAAGCGGTGACCCGGCTGTTGACGGACGAAAGCGAATATCACGCGATGAGTCGGGCGCACAACCCGTACGGTGACGGGCATGCCTGTCAGCGTATCCTCGAAGCTTTAAAGAATCATCAGGTGAAACTATGAGTTTTGACACTATTTCGGTTATCGGCCTGGGTTATATCGGCTTGCCAACGGCGGCGGCGTTTGCCTCCCGCAAGAAAAAAGTGGTGGGTGTAGATGTTAACCAACATGCGGTAGATACCATTAACCGCGGCGCGATCCACATCGTCGAGCCGGATCTGGATAAAGTGGTCAAGGACGCCGTCGACGGCGGGTTCCTGCAGGCGGTGACCAAACCACGGGCGGCCGATGCGTTCCTGATCGCAGTGCCTACCCCGTTCAAAGGCGATCACGAGCCGGATCTGGCCTATGTCGAAGCGGCGGCGAAATCGCTGGCGCCGGTGCTGAAAAAAGGCGATCTGGTGATCCTGGAGTCCACCTCGCCGGTGGGCGCCACCGAACAAATGGCAGAATGGCTGGCGCAGGCGCGCAGCGATCTCAGCTTCCCGCAGCACGCGGGTGAAGCGGCGGACGTGAATATCGCCTACTGCCCGGAGCGCGTGTTGCCGGGGCAGGTGATGGTGGAGCTGATTCAAAACGACCGCGTGATCGGCGGCATGACGCCGAAGTGCTCGGAGCGCGCCAGCGCGCTGTACAAGATTTTCCTCGAGGGCGAATGCGTGATCACCAATTCGCGCACCGCCGAGATGTGTAAGCTGACGGAAAACAGCTTCCGCGACGTGAATATCGCCTTTGCCAACGAACTGTCGCTGATTTGCGCCGAGCAGGGGATTAACGTCTGGGAGCTTATCCGCCTGGCAAACCGCCATCCGCGGGTGAATATTCTGCAGCCGGGGCCGGGCGTCGGCGGTCACTGCATTGCCGTCGATCCGTGGTTTATCGTGGCGCAGAATCCGCAGCAGGCGCGCCTGATCCACACCGCACGCCTGGTGAACGACGGCAAACCGCTGTGGGTGGTCGACCGTGTGAAAGCGGCGGTGGCCGATTGCCTGGCCGCCACCGACAAGCGCGCGTCCGAGGTGAAAATTGCCTGTTTCGGCCTGGCCTTCAAGCCGAATATCGACGATTTGCGTGAAAGCCCGGCGGTAGAGGTGGCGCACCTGATCGCCGAATGGCACGTCGGCGAAACGCTGGCGGTGGAACCGAACGTCGAACAGTTGCCGAAGTCGCTGGCGGGCCATGTGACGTTGACGCCGATTGCCGAGGCGTTGCAGCAGGCCGATGTGATCGTGATGTTGGTCGATCACCAACAGTTCAGGGCCATCCGGCCGGAAGATGTAAAACAAACATGGGTTGTTGATACCAAAGGAGTATGGCGTTGAAACGTATTTTAGTTACCGGTGGTGCCGGTTTCATTGGCTCCGCAGTTGTGCGGCACATCATCGAGGCCACCGGCGACAGCGTGGTGGTGGTGGATAAGCTGACCTATGCCGGTAACCTCGAGTCGCTGGCGGTGGTGGCCGAGAGCGAGCGCTATGCTTTTGAGCAGGTCGACATCTGCGATCGCGCCGGGTTGGATCGGGTATTTGCCCAGTATCAACCGGATGTAGTGATGCACCTGGCGGCGGAAAGCCACGTCGATCGTTCTATCGACGGCCCGGCGGCCTTTATCGAGACTAACGTGGTTGGCACTTACACGATGCTGGAAGCGGCGCGCCATTACTGGCAGCCGTTGGCGGCGGAGAAGAAGCTGGCTTTCCGTTTCCATCATATCTCCACCGACGAAGTGTACGGCGACCTGCACGGCACCGACGATCTGTTCACCGAAACCACGCCCTATGCGCCGAGCAGTCCGTATTCCGCCTCCAAGGCGTCGAGCGATCATCTGGTGCGTGCCTGGTTACGCACCTACGGTTTGCCGACCCTCGTGACTAACTGTTCGAATAACTACGGTCCTTATCACTTCCCGGAGAAGTTAATTCCGTTGGTGATCCTGAATGCGGTAGCCGGCAAACCGCTGCCGGTATACGGCAACGGCGCGCAGGTGCGTGACTGGTTGTATGTCGAGGATCACGCGCGTGCGCTCTATCAGGTCGTGACCGAAGGCGTGGTGGGCGAAACTTACAATATTGGTGGCCACAACGAGCGCAAGAATATCGAAGTGGTACAGACCATTTGCGATCTGCTGGAGGAACTGGCGCCAAACAAACCAGAAGGCGTGGCGAACTACCGCGATCTCATCATTTACGTGAAGGATCGCCCGGGCCACGACATGCGTTATGCCATCGACGCTAGCAAAATCGATCGTGAGTTGGGCTGGCGGCCGCAGGAAACCTTCGAAAGCGGCATTCGCAAGACGGTAGCCTGGTACCTGGCTAACGAAACCTGGTGGCGCCGGGTGCAAGACGGTTCTTATGCCGGCGAGCGTTTAGGGTTGTCAGATTAATTTAACGCCGCGTCGCTCTGCGGCGGCGCGGCGGTTTTTGGAGTAAGTATGAAAGGTATTATTCTGGCTGGCGGTTCCGGTACGCGTCTTCATCCGATCACTCGTGGCGTGTCCAAGCAACTGCTGCCGATTTATGACAAGCCGATGATCTATTACCCGATGTCGGTACTGATGCTGGCGGGGATCCGCGACATTTTGATCATCTCGACCCCGGAAGATCTGCCGTCCTTCGAACGTTTGTTGGGTAACGGCGAACAGTTCGGCGTCAATCTCAGCTACGCTGCGCAGCCTAAGCCTGAAGGTCTGGCGCAGGCGTTTCTGATCGGCGAGGAGTTTATCAACGGCGATTCTTGCTGCCTGGTGTTGGGCGATAACATCTTCTTCGGCCAATCTTTCAGCCCGAAATTAAAAACCGTCGCGGCCCGCACCGAAGGGGCCACCGTGTTCGGTTATCAGGTCATGGATCCTGAACGCTTTGGCGTCGTGGAGTTTGACGGCAACTTCCGTGCGCTGTCGATCGAAGAGAAACCGAAGAAACCGAAATCCGATTGGGCGGTGACCGGTCTGTACTTCTACGATAGCCAAGTGGTGGAGTTTGCCAAGCAGGTGAAGCCTTCTGAGCGCGGCGAGCTGGAAATCACCAGCATCAACCAGATGTATCTGGAGCGCGGTGAACTGACCGTCGAGCTGTTGGGACGCGGTTTCGCCTGGTTGGACACCGGGACTCACGACAGTCTGCTGGAAGCCAGCAGCTTCGTGCAGACGGTAGAAAAACGCCAGGGCTTTAAAATCGCCTGTCTAGAGGAAATTGCCTGGCGCAACGGTTGGCTGGATGACAAGGGACTCAAACGTGCCGCCAACGCCTTGTCGAAAACCGGTTACGGTAAGTACCTGTTGGATCTGCTGCATGTGCGTCCACGCCACTATTGAGCCTTTGGCGTGGGAAAGCGAGTTTTTCGCGCTAGACAGCGCGAAACTCAGCTTCTCCTCCTCGGCTCCGGCGCTTGCCGAAGCCGATCTGGCGGCTTATGCCTTGGTGCAGGCCAAAGTCCCCGCTCAGCACCTTGCGTTGGCGGACGGTCTGGCTGATTTGGGATTTCGCCTGGTTGAGGGCGAGGTCGATCTGGTTCTGGCTCTTGAGCATGATCACGTGGTTGAACCGGGTTTCGTCGCCCAGACGTCCCGCCTGGCGGCAGAAGCCGATATCCCGGCATTGCGCACCGCGGCGGCTCAGGCGTTCACCGTCAGCCGCTTTCGTACCCCCTGGTATCAACCTGATGACAGCGGCCGGTTTTATGCTTTGTGGATCGAAAAGGCCGTTCTGGGCACCTTCGATCATCAGTGCCTGTTGGCGCTGGACGAACAGGGGCGGCCAGAGGGATTTGTCAGCCTGCGTGACATTGGCGGCCAGGAAATGCGTATCGGCCTGCTGGCGGCTTTCCCCGGCGTATCAGGCCGGGGCATTGGCACTCGGCTGATGACTGCGGCGCTGGCCGAATGTCGGCGGCAAGGAATGCAGCGCCTGCGGGTCGCGACCCAGACAGGCAATATCGCCGCATTACGACTCTATCAACGACAGGGTGCCGTGATTGAAAGCACCGCGTACTGGTTATACAGAGGTAGACATGATTCCATTTAACGCTCCACCGGTTGTTGGCACTGAACTGGAATATATGCAGGCTGCCATGGGCAGCGGCAAATTGTGCGGCGACGGCGGCTTTACCCGTCGCTGCCAGCAGTGGATGGAACAGCGTTTCGGCAGCGCGAAAGTGTTGTTGACGCCTTCCTGCACCGCGTCGTTGGAAATGGCCGCCATCCTGCTGGATATTCAGCCGGGTGACGAAGTGATCATGCCGAGCTTTACCTTCGTTTCAACCGCCAACGCCTTTGTGCTGCGCGGTGCCAAAGTGGTGTTCGTCGACCTGCGTCCGGACACCATGAACATCGACGAAACCAAAATCGAAGCGGCGATCACCGATAAAACCCGCGCGATTGTGCCAGTGCACTATGCCGGCGTTGCCTGCGAGATGGATACCATCATGGCGCTGGCGAAGAAATATAACCTGTTCGTGGTGGAAGACGCCGCGCAGGGTGTGATGTCGACCTACAAAGGCAAGGCATTGGGCACCATTGGCCATATCGGCTGCTTCAGCTTCCATGAAACCAAAAACTACACCGCCGGCGGCGAAGGCGGCGCGACGCTGGTGAACGATCCGGCCCTGATCGATCGGGCGGAAGTCATCCGCGAGAAAGGCACCAACCGCAGCCAGTTCTTCCGTGGCCAGGTCGATAAATATACCTGGCGCGACATCGGTTCCAGCTATTTGATGTCTGACCTGCAGGCCGCTTACCTGTGGGGCCAGCTGGAAGTGGCGGAACGCATCAACCAGCGCCGTTTGGCACTGTGGCAGAAGTACTACGACAGCTTCCTGTCGTTGGCAAAGGCCGGCCGCATCGAACTGCCGAGCATCCCAGCCGACTGCGTGCATAACGCGCACATGTTCTATATCAAGCTGCGTGATATCGAAGAGCGCACGGCCTTTATCGACTACCTGAAGGAAGCCGAAATCATGGCCGTGTTCCACTATATCCCGCTGCATGACTGCCCGGCCGGCGAACAGTTTGGCCGCTTTGCCGGCGAAGATCGTTACACCACGCAGGAAAGTGCGCGTCTGGTGCGCTTGCCGCTGTTCTACAATATGTCTGATGTCAATCAGCGTACGGTAATCAATACCATCCTGAGCTTCTTTGCCTGATATGTCGTTGGCAAAAGCATCGATATGGACCGCCGGCTCCACGCTGATCAAAATTGGCGTGGGGCTCTTGGTGGTGAAACTGCTGGCGGTAGCGTTTGGCCCCAGCGGCGTGGGGCAGGCGGGTAACTTTCGCCAGTTGATCACCGTGCTGGGCGTGCTGTCCGGCGCGGGTATTTTTAACGGTATAACCAAATACGTTGCGGAGTACCATCAGGATCCGCAGCGTTTGCGCCTGGCGGTCGGTACCGCGTCGAGCATCGTGCTGGGCTTTTCGACCTTGCTGGCGCTGGTGTTTCTGTTCGCCGCCGAACCGATCAGCATCGGGCTGTTCGGGCATGCCGATTACGTCGGCGTGGTGCGCGCCGTCGCTTTCATTCAGATGGGCATCGCCTACGCCAACCTGTTCATGGCGGTGCTGAAAGGCTATCGCGACGCGATGGGCAATGCGCTGGCGGTGATCGGCGGTAGCCTGATCGGCGTGGTGGCATATTACCTGTGCTTCAAGCTGGGCGGCTATGAAGGTGCGCTGGCGGGGCTGGCGCTGGTGCCGGCGTTGGTGGTGCTGCCGGCCGGGCTGATGCTGTGGCGGCGCAAAACGCTGCCGCTGCGCTATTTGGCGCTGCGTTGGGACAAACGGGTGGCCGGTAACCTCGGCAAATTCACCGTCATGGCGTTGATCACCTCGGTGACGCTGCCGGTGGCCTACGTCATGATGCGAAACCTGCTGGCCGCGCATTACGGTTGGGATGAGGTGGGGATCTGGCAAGGCGTCAGCAGCATTTCCGATGCCTATCTGCAGTTTATCACCGCCTCGTTTACCGTCTATCTGCTGCCGACGCTGTCGCGGCTGACGGACAAGGGCGCCATCTCGCGGGAGATCGTGCGCTCGCTGAAATTCGTGCTGCCGGCGGTAGCGGCAGCGAGCTTTACGGTCTGGGTGCTGCGCGATTTCGCTATCTGGCTGCTGTTCTCGGATAAATTCGTCGCCATGCGCGATCTGTTTGCCTGGCAACTGGTGGGCGACGTGCTGAAAGTCGGGGCTTATGTGTTCGGCTATTTGGTGATCGCTAAAGCGTCGCTGCGCTTTTATATCCTGACGGAAGTCAGCCAGTTTCTGCTGCTGACGCTGTTCTCGCACTGGCTGATCCCGCAGCACGGCGCGCTGGGTGCGGCTCAGGCCTATATGGCAACCTACATCGTGTATTTCGCGCTCTGTAGCTGCGTGTTTCTTATTTATCGTAGACGAGTATGACCACACTGATTCACGTTCTGGGATCCGATATCCCGCATCATAACCAGACGGTGCTGCGCTTCTTCAACGACGTGCTGGTGCCGCGTTTGCCGGCTGAGCAGACGCGGCATTTTATGGTGGCGGCCAAGGATGTGGCGGCACTGGGGGATTTCCCCGCCCTGAATATTGAGCCTTACGCCGATAAGAAAAGCCTGGCGGCGGCGGTGATCGCCCGCGCCCAGGCCGATCGCGCTGCGCGCTTCTTCCTACACGGCCAGTTTAATCCGGGGCTGTGGCTGGCGCTGCTGAGCGGCAAGATCAAGGCGCGTCAGATCAGTTGGCATATTTGGGGCGCCGATCTGTACGAAGACGCCACCAGCTGGAAATTCAGGCTGTTTTATCTGCTGCGCCGCATTGCCCAGGGGCGGGTGGGGAATGTATTTGCTACCCGCGGCGACGTGATTCACTACCAGCAGCGCCATGCGCGGGTACCGGCTTCGCTGCTGTACTTCCCGACCCGCATGGATCCGGCGCTGACCGACGTTCACGTCGAGAAAAATCTGGCCGGGCCGATGACGATTCTGGTGGGCAACTCCGGTGATCGCAGCAATCGGCATATCGAAGCACTGCAGGCGATCCATCAGCAGTTCGGCGCCGACGTGCGCGTGATCCTGCCGATGGGCTATCCGGCCAATAACGACGCTTACATCGAGCAGGTGCGTGCCGCCGGATTGCCGCTGTTCGGCGAGAAAAATCTGCAGCTGCTCACGCAGCAGGTGGCATTTGAAGACTACCTCAATATTCTGCGCGCCTGCGATCTCGGCTATTTCATTTTCAATCGCCAGCAGGGGATAGGCACCCTGTGCCTGCTGATTCAGTTTGGCGTGCCTTTCGTGCTCAGCCGGCAGAACCCGTTCTGGCAGGATTTGGCGGAACAGCACCTGCCGGTGCTGTTCTACGGTGACTCGCTCGACGAGGCGGTGGTGCGCGAAGCGCAGCGTCAGCTGGCGGCGGTGGACAAGCAGACGATCGCCTTCTTCAATCCGAACTATGTCGACGGCTGGCAGCAAGCTCTGGCGCTGGCGGCGGGAGAGCTCTCATGACGTTGGTGCAATTCGGCGGCCTGTTCGTCGTCTACCTGGTCAGCCTGACGTTTATTCTGACGCTGACCTACCAGGAGTTTCGGCGCGTGCGCTTTAACTTCAACGTCTTCTTCTCGCTGCTGTATTTGCTGACGTTTTATTTCGGCTTCCCGCTGACCTGTCTGCTAGTGTTTCAGTTTGACGTCGAGGTGGTACCGGTGGAGTTTCTGCTGTACGCCTTGCTGTCGGCGACGGCGTTTTACGCCATCTATTACGTCACCTACAAGACCCGGCTGCGCAAGCGCCGCTCTCAGCCGCGTGCGGCGCTGTTCACCATGAACCGGGTGGAAACCCATATGACCTGGGTGCTTCTGGCCCTGGTGGCGATCGGCACCGTGGGTATCTTCTTCATGCAGAACGGCTTCCTGCTGTTCAAGCTCAATTCCTACAGCCAGATCTTCTCCAGCGACGTGTCCGGCGTGGCGCTCAAACGGTTCTTCTACTTCTTCATTCCGGCGATGCTGGTGGTCTATTTCCTGCGGCAGGATCTGCGCGCCTGGTTCTTGTTCCTGGTGGCGACGGTGGCGTTCGGCATTCTGACCTACGTCATCGTCGGCGGCACCCGCGCCAATATCATCATCGCCTTCGCGCTGTTCCTGTTTATCGGTATCGTGCGCGGCTGGATCACGCTGTGGATGTTGGCGGCGGCGGGCATATTCGGTGTGGTCGGCATGTTCTGGCTGGCGTTGAAGCGCTACAGCCTGGACGTCAGCGGCGCGGAAGCGTTTTATACCTTCCTTTATCTGACCCGCGATACTTTCTCGCCGTGGGAAAACCTGGCGCTGCTGCTGCAAAATTACGACAAGATCGATTTCCAGGGCCTGGCGCCGATCTTGCGTGATTTCTACGTCTTTATCCCAACGTGGCTATGGCCGGGCCGGCCGGACGTGGTGCTGAACTCGGCCAACTATTTCACCTGGGAAGTGCTGAACAACCACTCCGGGCTGGCGATATCCCCGACGCTGATCGGTTCGCTGGTGGTGATGGGCGGCGCGCTGTTTATCCCGCTCGGCGCGATTCTGGTGGGCATGATCATCAAGTGGTTCGACTGGCTGTATGAGTTGGGCAAAACCGAGCCGAACCGCTATAAGGCGGCTATCCTGCAAGGATTCTGCTTCGGAGCGGTGTTCAACATGATTGTGTTGGCGCGCGAAGGGGTGGATTCATTCGTGTCGCGCGTGGTGTTCTTCTGCATTATTTTCGGCGCCTGTCTGGTGCTGGCGAAGTTGCTGTATTGGCTGTTCGATACCGCCGGGCTGATCAAGGCCAGAGTGACGCGCGCCCGCGCGCTGGCCTCTCCCCCACGGGCGGACGGTCTTTTGTAAGGGTAATGAGAACGATGGAAACAAAGATTTCGGTGCCGCAGTATGAGCTGCGCGGTTTCAGCCTGTGGGGCTTTCGCGATATGGCGCACTGCATGGACTTTCTGTTCGACGGCGGCCGGGTCAAACAGGGCACGCTGGTGGCCATGAACGCGGAAAAGATCCTGAAGGCGGAAGAGGACCCGGCGCTGCATGCGTTGCTGGATGAGGCGGAGTACAAGTACGCCGACGGCATCAGCATGGTGCGCTCGATTCGCCGCAAATACCCGGCGGCGGACGTTTCGCGCGTTGCGGGCGCCGATCTGTGGGAAGCCTTGATGCAGCGCGCCGGTCGTGAAGGCACGCCGGTCTTCCTGGTCGGCGGCAAGCCGGAGGTGCTGGCGGAAACCGAGCAAAAGCTGCGCAGCCAGTGGAATGTCAACCTGGTGGGTAGCCAGGATGGCTATTTCAAACCGGAGCAACGTGAGGCGCTGTTCGAGCGTATTCGCGCCAGCGGTGCCGCTATCGTGACGGTGGCGATGGGATCGCCGAAGCAGGAGATCCTGATGCGCGACTGCCGCAAGGTGCATCCGCAGGCGCTGTACATGGGCGTGGGCGGCACCTACGACGTCTTTACCGGCCACGTGAAGCGTGCGCCCAAGGTGTGGCAGAACCTCGGTCTGGAGTGGCTCTACCGCCTGCTCAGCCAGCCCAGCCGCATCGGCCGGCAGTTGAAGCTGTTGAAGTTTGTCGGCTACTACTACAGCGGCAAGATGTAACCTCTACATCCGGGGCGGAAAGTGCTGTTCCGCTCCGGTCTGCTGTACCAATAATCTGCTTTTGCACGTTTCTCCCGCATATCTATAACCCCCAGCCCTAAACGCAGCCGCATTTATTCCATAAAGTTTTAAATTGCGGTTTGCTTATAGCGGCGAAATGCGAAACGATACCGCCCGGAAATTATCCCCGGCCGCTGAAGCCTGATGCGACAGCGCTGAACGATGTTCTTCTCACGGTAACTTCGCTCCGACTACCCGTTGATGCCAACCCGAACGGCAGGGGATGATTTATTCTTTTAATAATGACAATAACGACCGGCAGCGGCCGGCAGGCAAACACAACCCGAGAAAAATTATTGAGGATTTATGGCACACAAAGAGAAACCGCAAGGGCTACACCGGGGCCTTGAGGCCCGGCACATCGAGCTTATCGCTCTGGGGGGCACCATCGGCGTCGGCCTGTTTATGGGTTCGGCCAGTACGCTGAAATGGGCCGGGCCGTCGGTGCTGCTGGCTTACATCATCGCCGGGCTGTTCGTGTTTTTCATTATGCGTTCGATGGGGGAGATGCTGTTCCTCGAGCCGGTCGCCGGGTCGTTTGCCGTTTACGCGCATAAGTACATGAATCCCTACTTCGGTTACCTGACCGCCTGGGGTTACTGGTTTATGTGGATCGCCGTTGGTATTTCTGAGATCACCGCCATCGGGGTGTATGTGCAGTTCTGGTTCCCGGAAATACCGCAGTGGGTGCCTGCACTGATCGCCGTGGCGATGGTGGCGCTGGCCAACCTGGCGGCGGTGCGCCTGTACGGTGAGCTGGAGTTCTGGTTCGCCATGATCAAGGTCACCACCATCATCGTGATGATTCTGGTGGGGCTGGGGGTGATCTTCTTCGGTTTCGGCAACGGCGGTGAGCCTATCGGTTTCGCCAATCTGACGGCGCACGGCGGTTTCTTTGCCGGTGGCTGGAAAGGCTTCCTGTTTGCGCTGTGCATCGTGGTGGCGTCCTATCAGGGGGTTGAGCTGGTAGGCATCACCGCCGGGGAAGCCAAGAACCCGCAGGTGACGCTGAAACGCGCGATCAACAATATCCTGTGGCGCATCCTGATCTTCTATGTCGGCGCAATCTTCGTCATCGTGACCATCTTCCCGTGGAACGGCATCGGCACCACCGGCAGCCCGTTTGTGCTGACCTTCGCCAAGATCGGCATCGTCGCCGCCGCCGGCATTATCAACTTTGTGGTGCTGACCGCCGCGCTCTCCGGTTGCAACAGCGGCATGTACAGCGGCGGCCGCATGCTGTACGCCTTGGCCAAGAACCGCCAACTGCCGGCGGCGTTGACCAAGCTTTCCGCCAGCGGTGTGCCGGTGAACTGCATCGCCGTCACCATCGCCTGTCTGTTGGTGGGGTCCGCGCTGAACTACATCATCCCGAATCCGGAGCAGGTGTTCGTGTATGTCTACAGCGCCAGCGTGCTGCCGGGCATGGTGCCGTGGTTCGTGGTGCTGATAAGCCAGCTCTATTTCCGCCGTGCCCATAAGGAAGCGATCAAAACCCACAGCTTTAAGTCGATCATGTTCCCGTATGTGAACTATCTGACCATCGCTTTTCTGGTTTGCGTGCTGGTCGGCATGGGAATCAACCCAGATACGCGAATTTCCCTGCTGGTCGGGGCGATTTTCTTAGCCGGCGTCAGCCTGTGCTACTTCGCTTTCGGTATGCATAAGAAACATCATCCGGCTGAAAATCGGGTAGAAACGCGGCAATAAACGGTGAAAAGGGGCTACGGAGTGCGCTTTCCTGCGCAGGAGTGAGCAAAGCGTAATCAAACGCAACATTTCTGCGAAAAAGCACTAGACAGGATTGGCGTAAATCCGTAGTATCCCCTCCCGCAACGGCGCTACGCGCCCGTAGCTCAGCTGGATAGAGCGCTGCCCTCCGGAGGCAGAGGTCTCAGGTTCGAATCCTGTCGGGCGCGCCATTAAGTTTGTGCGCAGGAGCTGCGGTGGTAATATTACCGCGTGAGTAAGAAGAAGTAGTAATGGTGGCTATAGCTCAGTTGGTAGAGCCCTGGATTGTGATTCCAGTTGTCGTGGGTTCGAGTCCCATTAGCCACCCCACTTCCTAACGAAGTGAAGATTTAGCAGTATTTTGTGACAGTGCGAAGGTGGCGGAATTGGTAGACGCGCTAGCTTCAGGTGTTAGTGTTCTTACGGACGTGAGGGTTCAAGTCCCTCTCTTCGCACCACGCAAAATATCTGATAAATATAAGATTTATATGGACAACGGTCTGATAAATCGGGTAGTATGAGCAACACAAATCGGCGAGTAGCGCAGCTTGGTAGCGCAACTGGTTTGGGACCAGTGGGTCGGAGGTTCGAATCCTCTCTCGCCGACCACATTCGAAAAACCTGCTTTTTAAAGCAGGTTTTTTTTCGTCTGCGGTTTATGAGGATGAGTACCTCCGCAGGAGGTTCGAGCCTCGCGAAGCGAGACAACGTTGCTTTAGCAACGGCCCGCAGGGCGCGCATCAAAGATGCGCGTAATCCTCTCTCGCCGACCACTTTCAAAGAAACCGACGCAAGTCGGTTTTTTTACATCTGCCGTTTATGAGAGCAAGTTTTCTCAGCATGACGAAGCTAATACCGACAAGCCCGTGCAGCAATGCGCGGGTTTTTTGCGTATCGAAGGATGGGCATTTTGTCTCTGCTGGCAAGCGTGTTGGTTTTCAGCGACAACGCCATCCAGCGCTGTCGTCAGGTTGAGACAAATAATTCATTGATTTAAAAAGATAAAGTTGGCTTTGGCTTAAGTCGTCGTTTTGAGGCGACATCCTGATAACGGCCGCTGGCAAGGAATGCCAGGAAGTGGTTTGCAACGCAAAGGATGGAATTAAATAAAAATCAATATTTTCAATATTTTGAATTCTATTTTCTTATGGGGATGGACTCAATATAAAAGTTGGCACGCCAAATGCTATATCTATAGCGTAGATGCTCATTCCACCTCTTATGTTCGCCTTAGGCTTCATAAACCCTGGGAATGACGCAGAGCCGATTTAGGGTGCCTATCGCCCACGAGAACGATGACTAACCCGTCATCACGCTCAGGGCAGAACGTTGAGTGAGGCACCGCCCCTGTTGTCCTAGACCTGATTGCTTCTTTATACACTTGCCATACGGCAAGTGTTTTTTTTTGCGCCACAGAAAAACCCTGAGCAAAAAAAAAAGCGCGGCATCGGGGCCGCGCTCTTCTCTCTCGGGCAGGGCGTTATTCGCCGCCGTTCTGTTTCAGCGTCAACATCAGCCCCTCACGCCGCATCTGCGCCGCTTCATCCGAACGATGCAGTTTCTCCAGCGTATCGGCCAGCCAGGCGTAATCGTAGGCGTCCGGACGCTGTTTCAGCGCTTCGCGGAAGGCGTCGGCCGCTTGCTGCCACTCGCCGTGCTTCATCAGCAGTTGCCCCAGCGTGCTGTTTAACAGCGGCGTCGCGCCGTGTTGTTTCATCTGCTGACGCAGCGCTTTCTCAAGCTGCTCGGGGTTGCCGGACTTCAGCCGCGGCAGCAACAGCACCAGGCGCTCGTCGTATTGGCGCTTCAGGCTGTCGAGCACAATCTCCTGCGCCAGTTCGTGGTCGTTGCATTCGATCAGGTGTTCCACCATCGCGATTTGCAGCGGCACCTCGTGACGCGTCTTGCGGCTCTGATCTTTCCACCAGCGCTTCAGGCCTTCACTGCCTTCGTCCGCCATCGCCTGATTCATCAGACCGATGTAAGCCTGCTGCTGCAACGCCTGCAGCTGCTCTTCGCTGTGCAGTTCGATTTTACGCATCGACGGCAGCACTTCCAGCAGCGACGCGTAGGCGCCGGTGCGCAGATAGGCTTGTTCCGCCAGGCGCAGCACTTCCGGATGGCGCGGCGCCTGGTTCAGCAGGCGATCGACGCCGTGGCGCGCGGCGTGGTTCTCGCCCTGCGCCAGCTGGATGCGAACCCGGGTGATATCCACCGGCAGCTGATCGGTGTCGGCAGCTTCGGCGGCGCGTTCCAGATATTGATTGGTACGGAAGTCATCGCCGCGTTGCTGCGCGGCCTCGGCGGCCAGCAGGTAGTTCACCACCGGCTGTTCAGCGTGATCGGCGTTGCGCGTCATCAGCTTCTCAACCTGCTTATAGTCGCCTTCCGCCAGTTTGATCAGCGCGGCTTTGGTTTGCTGGCGCGCGCGGGTGCGCTTGCGGCCGATAAACCAACCGCGCGTGCGGGCGCCGGTACGGAAGATGCGGCGCAGGATCCACTCGATCGCCAGCAGCACCACGAACAGCAGCACCAACATGATCACCAGGCCGGTGACGCTGGTTTCGATATTGTAGTTATCGGTCTGGATCAGCACGTAGCCCTGATGCCCGGCCAACATCGGCCCGAGCACCACGCTGGCGATCACCACCAGGAACAGAAATAGCACGCGTAACATGGCTTAACCCTCCTGGTGAGCGGCAGGGGACTGGGTCATCAGGTTGCGCACCCGGGTCTGCATCACTTTTTCGAGCAGCGGCTGGCTTTTCAGCTGATCCGGCACGTCCATCGAGATCGACTGTTGGCTCAGGTTATCCAGCTCTTCCAGGAAAGCCTTGGTCGCCGGATCGGTGGTGTCGAAATAGGCGCGCACCCAGGTGGAGACGGTTTCCAGCGATTGCTTGTAGGTCTCGTTCTGGTGGCGTGGGATGGCCTGTGCGGCCACCAGCAGGCGCGAACGGATATTTTCGCGCAGGTAGATGTCCTGGTTCGGCGCCAGCAGCGGTTCGGCGCTGGTATCGCGACGGCGGATGGTGATGAAGTCGGCCATGAAATTGCGCCAGCTCTTGGCCAGGTTCTGCCGCCATTCGCCGATCGAGCCGGAGAGCTCGCTGCTGTTTTGATCCATCGGCGCTTCGTCGGTGTCGTTATCGGCCAGGCGCAGGTTATCCACCTGGTTGGACAGCTGATTGACCTTGAGGATGATGCCGTCGTAATCGACCTGGGTCAGCGTAGAAAGCGTGCTGATGTCTTCGGTAATGGCGCGGCGCACGTCGAGCAGGCTAGGATCGTTCATGTCCGCCAGGCTGGCGTCGGCGCTTTTCAGCAACGCGGCGGCGCTGGTCACGTCTTGATCGCTCCACAGCTTGCGGCCGGCCATTTTCACCAGGAAATCGGCCTGCGCCAGCAGCCAGGTTTTGGCGTCGCTGCCGGAGATGGTCGCCACTTTTTCCTGCAGCTCGCTCAGTTGACGCGCCAGATTCGCCTGCTCGCGATCGGCGGCGTCCAGGGTTTTACCCTGCTGCTGCAGCAGACCTTCCAGCGCATTTCTTTCCTGCTGTTGGCTCTGCTTCACGCCTTCAAGCTGCTGCTGCAGCGCCTGATTGGCGGCGATCAGCTGTTGCGCCTGCTTGTGCGTGTGGTAATAGCCGCCCGCGCCGAGGGCGATGACCAGCACGATAGCGATCGCGCCGAGCACCGGGCCGGTGTTCTTGCCTTTGCGGCTGGCAGCGGCTGGCTGCTGGGAGCTCTCAACCGCGGTAGTTGGCTCTTCAACCGGGGCGGCTGGGGTATTTTGTTCCGTCATAGTGGCACATCCCATAGTCAGATTATTGTAGCGCGCGGATCAGCGCGTCATTATCGGCGTTGTCAGCTACCCGAATCGTACGCCAGCCCAAATCCCGGGCGAGGGTAGCCAGGCGTTCGCTCACTACTACCAGGCGGCAACGCAGCAGCCATGAAGAACGATAGTAATCAGGAACTAAAGTATAGAGCTGTTGTAACATTTCACCGCTGGTCACCACCAGCGTATCCACACCGGCACGCTGCCAGTGGGCGCTTTGCTCGCTGCCGTCGTAGTGCACCGGGCTGCGTTGATAGCATTCATAATAGCTGACGTCGGCGCCGCGCTCGCTCAGCGTTGTGCCCAGCAACTCGCGGCCGCCGTTGCCGCGTAAAATCAGCGCGCGTTTGCCCGCCAGTTTCTGCAGCGCCGGCAGCAGCAGCAGCGTTTCGCTGATCTCGCGCTCGCGCGGGTATTCCACCGGCAAACTGCTGATGCGGTGCAGCGCCAGTCCGGTGGTACGGCCAATGGCGTAATAGGCCAGGTGAGCGGGCCAGCTCAGTCCGGCGCGGCCGATGACCGAATCGGCATAGTTCACCGAATGCTGCGACAGCACGAATACCAGATCGCCGGCGTTCAACTGCTGCAACGCCTGCGGCAGCTGCGGCAGATCGCTGCCGGGGGCGAAGTCGATCAGCGGTGCATGATAGGCAACCCGGCCGAGTGCGCGCAGCCGGCTCACTAACTGCTCTCCCGAAGGCGATGGGCGGGTTACCAGGATCGTCATGCCGGCGGATTTCCCTGATAAACTTCGCGCAGGATCTCGCGCGCGCCGCGCGCCAGCAGCTCTTCCGCCAGCTCAACGCCCATCCGTTCGGCTTCGGCGGCCGGGCCGCGGCGTTCGCCGCGCACCATCTGGCTGCCGTCCGGCGCGCCGACCAGGGCGCGCAGCCACAGGCTGTCGCCATCCAGTTCGGCATAGCTGCCGATCGGCACCTGGCAGCCGCCTTCCAGGCGGGTGTTCATCGCCCGCTCGGCGCGCACGCGGGTTTCGGTGGCCGCATGGTTCAGCGGCGCCAGCAGCGCGCGGGTGACGCTGTCGTCGAGACGGCATTCAATGCCGACCGCACCCTGGCCGACCGCCGGCAGGCACTCTTCGGCGCTCAGCGGGCTGCGGATGCGTTGCTCCAGCCCCAGGCGCTTCAGGCCGGCCACCGCCAGAATAATCGCGTCGTAGTCGCCGTTGTCCAGCTTGGCCAGGCGAGTGCCGACGTTGCCGCGCAGGTCGCGTACGATCAGGTCCGGGCGGCGTTCGCGCAGTTGGCACTGGCGGCGCAGGCTGGAGGTGCCGACCACGCTGCCCTGCGGCAGCTGATCGAGCGAGGCGAAACGATTGGAAACAAAAGCGTCGCGCGGATCTTCGCGTTCGCAAATGGTGGTCAAACCGAGGCCGGCAGGGAAATCGACCGGCACGTCTTTCATCGAGTGCACGGCGATGTCGGCGCGGCCTTCCAGCAGCGCGAGCTCGAGTTCTTTAACAAACAGGCCTTTACCGCCGACTTTCGCCAGCGGCGTATCCAGAATAACGTCGCCGCGCGTCACCATCGGCACCAACTCGACCTGCAGGCCGGGATGGCTGGCCATCAGACGTTGCTGCACATAATGTGCTTGCCAGAGTGCAAGCGGGCTTTGTCGGGTGGCAATTCGAATAATTTTGTCTAACATGCTTGTTACCGTTTTTATATTTCGCCATCCATCCTACCACTGAGAGCCAATACTGTCAGTGCAAGAAGCCGGAGGCGGAAAAAGGACAACGGAATCAAAGGGACGTGTGATGTGCTTTGGGGCAGTTAACACTGCGGGTAAATCGTTTAGGGAAGCGCTACAATAATTGTGAAGCGTTACCTCCTTTACGGTCAATCAGCAAGGTGTTAAATTGATCACGTTTCCAGCAATAAGTCGCCAAATATTCTTCTTACACTAACGGCGCTTATGGAATACGGGTTTTTTTCTAAACACCGGGATAATCAGGCGAGACGTCTTGTACCTCTACATCGAGACATTGAAGCAGAGACTGGATGCGATCAATCAGCTACGCGTCGATCGCGCCCTAGCGGCTATGAAGCCCGCGTTTCAACGGGTATACAGTCTGCTGCCCACCTTACTGCACCACCACCACCCGCTGATGCCGGGTTACCTGAACGGTAACGTTCCCCATGGCATTTGCCTCTACACGCCTGATGAAACTCAACAAGATTACCTGAACGATTTAGAAGACAAATGGGGCAGCCCGTTTGACAAGCCGGCCAGCGGCGAGCTGCCGATCACCGGCGTCTACTCGATGGGCAGCACCTCGTCTATCGGCCAAAGCTGCAGCTCGGATCTCGACATCTGGGTCTGCCACCAGTCCTGGCTGGACAACGAAGAACGCACCCGTTTGCAGCAAAAATGCAGCCTGCTTGAGAAGTGGGCCGCCTCGATGGGGGTGGAGGTCAGCTTCTTCCTGATCGACGAAAACCGCTTCCGCCATAATGAAAGCGGCAGCCTGGGTGGCGAAGACTGCGGCTCGACGCAGCACATCCTGTTGCTCGATGAATTCTATCGCACCGCAGTGCGCCTGGCTGGCAAACGCATCCTGTGGAACATGGTACCGGGTGAAGAAGAAGCGCACTACGATGAATACGTGCTGTCGCTGTACGCGCAGGGTGCGCTGACGCCGAACGAGTGGCTGGATCTCGGTGGCCTGAGTTCGCTGTCGGCGGAAGAGTACTTCGGCGCCAGCCTGTGGCAGCTGTACAAGAGCATCGATTCGCCTTACAAGGCGGTGCTGAAGACCCTGCTGCTGGAAGCCTATTCCTGGGAATACCCCAATACCCAACTGCTGGCGACGGACATCAAACACCGGCTGCATCAGGGTGAGATCGTCAGCTTCGGGCTTGATGCCTACTGCATGATGCTTGAGCGCGTGACCCGCTACCTGACCGACATCAACGACACCACCCGCCTCGATCTGGCCCGCCGCTGTTTTTACCTGAAAGTATGTGAAAAGCTGTCGCTGGCCAAGGCCTGCGTCGGCTGGCGACGCGAGATCCTCAGCCAATTGGTCAGCGAGTGGGGCTGGAGCGAAGAGCGTCTGGCGATGCTGGATAACCGCGCCAACTGGAAAATCGAGCGGGTGCGCGAAGCGCATAACGAACTGCTCGATGCGATGATGCAAAGCTACCGCAACCTGATCCGTTTCGCTCGCCGCAACAACCTCAGCGTCAGCGCCAGCCCGCAGGATATCGGCGTGCTGACCCGCAAACTGTACGCGGCGTTCGAAGCGCTGCCCGGCAAGGTGACGCTGGTGAACCCGCAGATCTCACCGGACCTGTCGGAAAACGATTTAACCTTTATTCACGTGCCGGTTGGCCGCGCCAACCGCACCGGCTGGTACCTGTATAATCAGGCACCGGCTATGGATTCGATCGTCAGCCATCAGCCGCTGGAATATAACCGCTACCTGAACAAGCTGGTGGCCTGGGCCTATTTCAACGGCCTGCTAACGCCGCAGACCCGCCTGCACATCAAGAGCGGCAACCTGTGCGACACCGCCAAGCTGCAGGAGCTGGTGGCCGACGTTTCTCATCACTTCCCGCTGCGCCTGCCGGCGCCGACGCCGAAAGCGCTGTACAGCCCGTGCGAAATTCGCCATCTGGCCATCATCGTCAATCTGGAAAACGATCCGACCGCCGCCTTCCGCAATCAGGTGGTGCACTTCGATTTCCGCAAACTGGACGTGTTCAGCTTCGGCCAGCAGCAGCAGTGTTTGGTGGGCAGTATCGATCTGCTGTATCGCAACTCCTGGAACGAAGTGCGTACCCTGCATTTCAGCGGCGAGCAGTCGGTGCTGGAAGCGCTGAAGACCATTCTCGGCAAAATGCACCAGGACGCCGCGCCGCCGGAGTCGGTGGAAGTGTTCTGCTACAGCCAGCACCTGCGCGGCCTGATCCGCACCCGTATCCAGCAGCTGGTGTCGGAGTGCATCGAGCTGCGCCTGTCCAGTACCCGGCTGGAACCCGGCCGCTTCAAGGCGGTGCGCGTTGCCGGGCAGACTTGGGGGCTGTTCTTCGAGCGCCTGAGCGTGTCGGTGCAAAAGCTGGAGAATGCGGTGGAGTTTTACGGCGCCATCTCCAACAACAAGCTGCACGGCCTGTCTATCAAGGTGGAAACCGATCAGGTGCATCTGCCGCCGGTGGTGGACGGCTTCGCCAGCGAGGGGATCATCCAGTTCTTCTTCGAAGACACCTCAGACGACAAGGGCTTCAACATCTATATTCTGGATGAGTCGAATCGGGTGGAGGTGTATCACCACTGCGAGGGCAGTAAAGAGGAGCTGGTGCGCGACGTCAGCCGCTTCTACTCCTCGTCGCACGATCGCTTCACCTACGGCTCCAGCTTCATCAACTTCAATCTGCCGCAGTTCTATCAGATCGTGCAACTCGACGGGCGCACGCAGGTGATCCCGTTCCGCAGCAACGTGCTGTCCAGCCTGTGCGTGACGGTGGCCGACGGCGCCGCTCAGCCGCTGAAACAGCAGTTCCAGCTGCATTGACGCCGCAAGGGCTCGGTTGCCGAGCCCTGCTTAGCCTCAGGAAAAATGCAGTTCCTCGCCGGCCTGCGCGCTGGCCGCTTCGCTGAGCAGCTGATAAAACGGCTGCCCGCTGCGATCGCATAGCCAAACGCCGTCGCGGTAGTTGAAGTGATAACCGCCGGCCTTGGTGGCGAGCCACACCTGGTGCAGCGGCTCCTGGCGGTTGATGACGATTTTGGTGCCGTTTTCGAAGCTCAGCGTCATTACGCCGCCATTGGTTTCGTAATCGATATCCGCATCGCCGTCAAAATCGTCCAGTGTCTCTTCAATATTCAGCATCAGCTGGTCGGCCAACTGGTGAAACTCACTGTCGTTCATATTCAATTCCTATTGCTTTTCATGATCCACCTGCGATTATAGAGACCTTGGACGCATGAATTACAGGCATTAATGCAAATGAAAAAACAACTACGCTATGCGCTGATGGCAGTTCTGGTTACCGGCCTCGCCGGCTGCGGTCTGAAAGGCCCGCTTTACTTCCCGCCTGCCGATCCCGCCAGCCAGAAACCGGCCAAGCCGCCGGTGCAAACGGGCGATCAGGTGCAAAAGAACCAGCAGGAGCAGTCTGGCTCTCAGCAAAAACCGTCGATGGTTGACCAGTAAACCCCGGTTTGCGGTAGCGAGCGCCACCGCAACATCAAGACGGATAGCGCGTCCAGATAGCGGAGTATGATATGCAGTTCTCCAAAATGCACGGTCTGGGCAACGACTTTATGGTGGTCGATGCCGTTACACAGAATGTCTATTTTTCACCTGAGCTGATCCGCCGGTTGGCCGATCGGCACCTGGGCGTCGGCTTTGACCAGATGCTGGTGGTAGAACCGCCTTACGATCCCGAACTGGATTTTCACTACCGAATTTTTAACGCCGACGGCAGCGAAGTGGCGCAGTGCGGCAACGGCGCGCGTTGCTTCGCGCGTTTCGTGCGGCTGAAAGGGCTGACCAACAAACGCGACATCCGTGTCAGCACCCAAACCGGGCGCATGGTGCTCAGTGTCACCGACGACGATCTGGTGTGCGTCAACATGGGCGAACCGAATTTCGACCCGCAGGCGGTGCCGTTCCGCGCCACTAAGGCTGAAAAGACCTACATCATGCGCGCGGCGGAACATACCGTGCTGTGCGGCGTGGTGTCGATGGGTAACCCGCATTGTGTTTTGCAGGTGGACGATGTAACAACTGCCAAGGTGGAGCTGCTTGGGCCGGTGCTGGAAGGGCATGAACGCTTCCCGGAACGGGCCAACATCGGCTTTATGCAGGTGGTGAGCCGCGATCACATCAAGCTGCGCGTTTATGAACGCGGCGCTGGTGAAACGCAGGCCTGTGGCAGCGGCGCCTGTGCGGCGGTGGCGGTGGGGATCCAACAGGAATTGCTGTCAGAAGAGGTGCATGTAGAACTGCCGGGCGGCAGCCTGCATATTCGCTGGAAAGGGCCGGGCAACCCGCTGTTTATGACCGGTCCGGCAACCCATGTCTATGACGGATTTATTCATCTATGAAAAGCGTAGAAGAACAGAGCGTCGCCGGCCTGGCGCTGGATGACGACACCATGATGCAGTACCTGCTGCAGAACCCGGATTTCTTTATTCGCAACGCGCGCCAGGTTGAGCAGATGCGCGTGCCGCACCCGGTGCGCGGCACCGTTTCGCTGGTGGAATGGCACCTGGCCCGCCAGCGCAATCACATCGAACGGTTGGAAGAAGAGATCACGCTGTTGATGGAGCAGGCCAGCGCCAACGAAGGGCTGTTCGCCCGGTTGCTGCACCTGCAGGCCGATTTGGCCACCGCCGACAGCCTGCAGGACATGCTCAACCGGCTGCAGCGCTGGGCGCGCGGCTTCGGTTTGGCCGGTGCCACGGTTCGGCTGTTCGCCGAGCGCTGGAATATCGGCGCGCCTTCCGATTTCACCCACCTGGCGCTGACGCGTTCGGCGTTCGAGCCGTTCCGCATTCAGCGGCTGGGCAGCGAACAACACTACCTCGGCGGCCTGAACGGCCCCGAGCTGCTGCTGCTGTTGCCGCAGGCCAAACAGATCGGCCAGATTGGCTCGGTGGCGCTGTCGATGCTGGGCGACGACGGCGAGCTGGGCATGGTGATCTTCAGCAGCCGCGATACGCAACACTATCAGCAGGGCATGGGCACGGTGATGCTCAATCAACTGGCGCGCATGCTGCCGGCGCTGCTGGAACGCTGGATCGAACGAGCATGACGCCGATTGCGCCCAGCCTGCAGCAGCCGGTGGACGCGTTTCTGCGTTATCTCAAGGTAGAACGGCAACTCAGCCCGCTGACGCAGCTCAGCTATTCACGCCAGCTGGCGGCGCTGATGCGCCTGGCGCAGGAGATCGGCGTCACCGACTGGGCGGCGCTGGACGCCGCCCGGGTGCGCATGCTGGCGGCGCGCAGCAAACGCACCGGTCTGCAGTCCGCCAGCCTGGCGCTGCGGCTCTCTTCGTTGCGTAGCTTCCTCGATTGGCTGGTCAGCCAGGGCGTGCTGCACGCCAACCCCGCCAAGGGCATCCGCACGCCGCGCAGCGGCCGCCATCTGCCGAAAAATATCGACGTCGATGAAATGAACCAACTGCTGGAGATCGATCTTAACGATCCGCTGGCGGTGCGCGATCGCGCCATGCTGGAGGTGATGTACGGCGCCGGCCTGCGCCTCTCCGAGCTGGTGGGGCTGGATTGCCGTCATGTCGATATGGCCGCCGGCGAGGTGTGGGTGATGGGGAAAGGCAGCAAAGAGCGTAAATTGCCGATCGGGCGCACCGCCGTCACCTGGCTGGAACACTGGTTGGCAATGCGCGATCTGTTTGGGCCGCAGGACGATGCCATGTTCCTGTCCAATCAGGGGCGGCGCATCTCGACGCGCAACGTGCAAAAACGCTTCGCCGAGTGGGGCGTGAAACAGGGCGTTAACAGCCATATTCACCCGCACAAGCTGCGCCACTCCTTCGCCACCCACATGCTGGAGTCCAGCGGCGATCTGCGCGCGGTGCAGGAGCTGCTCGGCCACGCCAACCTGACCACCACGCAAATTTATACCCACCTCGACTTTCAACATCTGGCGAACGTGTACGATGCCGCGCATCCGCGTGCCAAACGGGGGAAATCCTGATGCATTTTTATCGCCCGCTGCGCCCGCTGGCGGCGCTGACTTTCGATCTGGACGACACGCTGTATGATAACCGTCCGGTGATCCGGCAAACCGAACAACAATCGGTGGCCTTCCTGCAGAGTTACCACCCCGGCCTGAGCAGCTTTCAGTCGGCGGATTTTCATCGCCTGCGTCAGGAGCTGCGCGAGCAGGAACCGGAGATCTACCACGACGTCACCCAGTGGCGCTGGCGCGCCATTCATCTGGCGCTGAGCCGGCAGGGGCTGCGCGACGCCGAAGCGGCGATCGGGGCCGATGCGGCGATGCAGAACTTCGCGCTGTGGCGCAGCCGCATTGAGGTGCCGGAAGCGACCCACGCCACGCTGAAGGCGTTGGCCGCGCGCTACCCGCTGGTGGCGATCACCAACGGCAACGTCGATCCGTCTCTGTGCGGCCTGGACGGTTATTTCCAGTTCGTGTTGCGCTCCGGGCCGGACGGGCGCGCCAAGCCGTATCAGGACATGTACCACCTGGCCGTTGAGCGGCTGGGCGTGGCGCCCGAGCAGATCCTGCACGTGGGCGACGATCTGACCACCGACGTGGCCGGCGCGCTGCGCGCGGGGCTGCAGGCCTGTTGGATCAACGATCGGCAACGCTGCCTGATGCAGGCCGCCGACAGCCGCTTGCTGCCGCATATTGAGATTTCGCAGTTGGCATCGCTGACAGCATTGTTATAATCCCTGCCAGAACTCTGTATAAATTTCCAGTGAAAAACCCGTCACCGGCGGGTTTTCCCTTAACCATTAGTGGTGCCTATGGACGTCTCCGATCTGCTCGACAGCCTGAATGAAAAACAACGTGAAGCCGTGGCGGCGCCGCGCAGCAACCTGTTGGTTCTGGCCGGAGCGGGCAGCGGCAAGACGCGGGTGCTGGTGCACCGCATCGCCTGGCTGCTGTCGGTGGAGAACTGCTCACCGTATTCGATCATGGCGGTGACCTTCACCAACAAGGCGGCGGCGGAAATGCGCCACCGTATCGAACATCTGATCGGCACCAGCCAGGGCGGCATGTGGATCGGCACCTTCCACGGCCTGGCGCACCGCCTGTTGCGCGCCCACCACCTGGAGGCCAACTTGCCGCAGGATTTCCAGATCCTCGACAGCGACGACCAGCTGCGGTTGCTCAAGCGCATCATCAAGGCGCTGAACGTCGACGAGAAACAGTGGCCGCCGCGTCAGGCGATGTGGTACATCAACGGCAAGAAAGACGAGGGCCTGCGGCCACAGCACGTTGAGACCTACAACAACCCGGTAGAGGCCACCTGGCTGCGCATCTATCAGGCCTATCAGGAAGCCTGCGATCGCGCCGGGCTGGTGGATTTCGCCGAGCTGCTGCTGCGCGCGCACGAACTGTGGCTGAACAAGCCGCATATCCTCAACCACTACCGCGAGCGTTTCACCAACGTGCTGGTGGACGAATTCCAGGATACCAACAGCATCCAGTACGCCTGGATCCGCCTGCTGGCGGGCGGCAACAGCAACGTGATGATCGTCGGCGACGATGACCAGTCGATCTACGGCTGGCGCGGCGCGCAGGTGGAAAACATCCAGCGCTTCCTGAAGGATTTCCCCGGCGCGGAAACCATCCGCCTGGAGCAGAACTACCGTTCCACCAGCAACATCCTGAAAGCGGCCAACACCCTGATCGCCAACAACGACGGGCGCATGGGCAAAAATCTGTGGACCGAAGGCGGCGAAGGCGAGCCGATTTCCCTCTACTGCGCCTTCAACGAACTCGACGAAGCGCGCTTCGTGGTCAACCGCATCAAGACCTGGCAAGACAACGGCGGCGCGCTGAACGACTGCGCCATCCTGTACCGCAGCAACGCCCAGTCGCGCGTGCTGGAAGAGGCGCTGCTGCAGACGGCGATGCCGTACCGCATCTACGGTGGCCAGCGCTTCTTCGAACGCCAGGAAATCAAGGATGCGCTGGCTTACCTGCGCCTCATTTCCAACCGCAACGACGATGCGGCCTTCGAGCGCGTGGTCAACACCCCGACGCGCGGCATCGGCGATCGCACCCTCGACGTGGTGCGCCAGGCGGCGCGCGATCGCCAGCTGACGCTGTGGCAGGCGACGCGCGAGCTGATGCAGGACAAAGTGTTGGCCGGCCGCGCCGCGTCGGCGCTGCAGCGCTTTATCGAACTGGTGGAGTCGCTGGCGCATGAAACCGCTGACATGCCGCTGCACGTGCAGACCGACCGGGTGATCCGCGACTCCGGGCTGTTCATCATGTATGAGCAGGAAAAGGGCGAAAAGGGGCAGGCGCGTATCGAAAACCTTGAGGAACTGGTGACGGCGACGCGTCAGTTCAGCTATCAGGAAGAAGATCAGGATCTGATGCCGCTGCAGGCGTTCCTGTCGCATGCGGCGCTGGAAGCGGGCGAAGGTCAGGCCGACGCCTATCAGGACGCGGTGCAGCTGATGACCCTGCACTCGGCCAAGGGCTTGGAGTTCCCGCTGGTGTTTATCGTCGGCATGGAAGAAGGCATGTTCCCGAGCCAGATGTCGCTGGATGAAGGCGGCCGTCTGGAGGAGGAGCGCCGTCTGGCCTATGTGGGCGTAACGCGCGCCATGCAGAAACTGACGCTGACCTATGCCGAAACGCGCCGTCTGTACGGCAAAGAGGTTTACCATCGGCCGTCGCGCTTTATCGGCGAACTGCCGGAAGAGTGTGTGGAAGAAGTGCGCTTGCGCGCCAGCGTATCGCGCCCGGTCAATCACCGCCGCATGGGCACGCCGATCAGCGAGAACGAAACCGGCTACAAGCTGGGCCAGCGCGTGCGCCATCCCAAGTTTGGCGAAGGCACCATCGTCAATCTGGAAGGCAGCGGCGAGCACAGCCGGTTACAGATCGCTTTCCCGGGCGAGGGCATCAAGTGGCTGGTGGCGGCCTACGCTCGCCTGGAAACGGTATAAAGAGCGGGGAGAGTTGCAGGGGCAGGCCCCTGCAATCGTTCATTATCAGTGAGGGTAGCGATCGCCGACCTGCGCGGTGGCATACCAGCGCATCACCGCTTCGGTGCCTTCGCCGCCTTCCTGCGGTGCCCATGGCATGCAGTCCTCTTCGGTCAGCGCCTGATACGGGCCCTGCTTCACTTCGAACACCACGCCGCCGGCATCGACCGACAGCACCGCATGCCAGGTAAAGGCCGGCATCTCCAGCACTTTGGTTTCTTCGCCAAGCAGGGTGCGCTGTGTTACGACGCCGTCATCGTTGAACTGCAGCACCACAAAGCGGCCGCGCAGCGGCGTCAGCAGCTCCCAGGTTTGCGGGTGGCGGTGCGGGCGGATATAGGTGCCGGGCTCCATGGCGATCGCCAGGCGTTGCACCGGGTCGCTCAGCTCTTCGTGTAAGGTGCGGTGCGCGCGCAGGCGGGGCACGCTGGCGGCCTGTTCGCTCATCGCGGTCAGTTCATGGGCGGTAATCTGTTTCATCGTTTAAATCCGCATGCTTGTCGTACCATTAGGGTGATGTCATCTTAGCAACATTCTTGGTGGCGGTAAGCGATCGTCGCGACTTTTTCAGTACGGTTTAAGCGTCATTTCTGCCATTGATCATCGTGATGATTTGTTGCGCAATTATCCCGCCTAACGTGTTGACAGGCTTTTTCTTCTCGGCGTAACATGCGCGCACTATTATCATTGAGGACAGACGCCTTGGACACACCCAGTAGATACTGGCTCACTGACCTGCGCCGCAGGTATAACTTCTAAGGCTCTCCGTTTTTGCTGATAGCCTTCGTGGTTGTCGGCGACCCCGCAAAGTGTCGCTATGAGTCAGATCTCTTCATGGTCTGAAACAATCGGTGATACGCATCCCCTCTGTTTCTGTGCTTCAACGCGTTGTCCGCACCCGTTACCTTCACGGAGTTTTGGCACATGCTGAGCGCTTTTAAATTAGATAACCGCCGCTTGTCCCGTCTGGAACTGGACGACTCGGATGATCTCACGTCATCGCTGTGGGTTGATCTGGTCGAGCCGGAAGAGGGCGAGCGTGAGCGCGTGCAGAATGAGCTGGGACAAAGCCTGGCGACGCGTCCCGAATTGGACGATATCGAAGCCTCCGCCCGTTTCTTCGAAGACGAAGACGGTCTGCATATCCACTCCTTCTTCTACTTCGAAGATGCGGAAGATCACGCCGGCAACTCCACGGTGGCCTTCACCATTCGCGACGGCCGCCTGTATACCCTGCGCGAGCGTGAACTGCCGGCGTTCCGCCTGTACCGCATGCGCGCCCGCAACCAGACCATGCTTGAAGGCAACGCCTACGAACTGCTGCTGGATCTGTTCGAAACCAAGATTGAACAGCTGGCGGACGAGATAGAGAACATCTACAGCGATCTGGAACAGCTCAGCCGGGTGATCATGGAAGGGCATCAGGGCGACGAATACGACGCCGCGCTGTCGACGCTGGCGGAGCTGGAAGATATCGGCTGGAAGGTGCGTTTGTGTCTGATGGATACCCAGCGCGCGCTCAACTTCCTGGTGCGCAAGGCGCGTTTGCCGACCGGCCAGCTGGAGCAGGCGCGTGAAGTGCTGCGCGACATCGAATCCCTGCTGCCGCACAACGAATCGCTGTTCCAGAAGGTGAACTTCCTGATGCAGGCGGCGATGGGCTTCATCAATATCGAACAGAACCGCATCATCAAGATCTTCTCGGTGGTGTCGGTGGTATTCCTGCCGCCTACGCTGGTGGCCTCCAGCTACGGCATGAACTTCGAATTCATGCCGGAACTGAAATGGTCGTTCGGCTACCCGGGCGCCATCACGCTGATGATCCTGGCCGGCCTGGCCCCTTACCTGTACTTCAAGCGCAAAAACTGGCTGTAACCCGGCGGCGCCGGGCTTAGCGCAGCTTGCGTTGGGTGTAGAGCGCGTCGAGGGTGAACAGGATCAGCGCCGCCCAGATAAAGCCGAAGGTCACCAGCTTGTCCTGGCCGATGGTCTCACCGTAGAAGGTGACCGCCAGCAGGAACATCAGCGTCGGGCCGAGATACTGGAAGAAACCGAGCGTCGACAGGCGCAGCCGGGTAGCCGCCGCGGTGAAGCACAGCAGCGGTACGGTGGTGACGATGCCGGCGGCGACCAGCAGCAGGTTCAGCGACCACGGGTTGGCGCTCAGGTGGCTGGTGGGGCTGTCGGCGAACAGGAACAGATAGGCGGCCGCCACCGGCAGCAGCCATAGCGTCTCAATCAGCATGCCGGTCTGGGCGTCGATGGCGATTTTCTTGCGCAGCAGGCCGTAGAAAGCGAAGCTGAACGCCAGCCCCAGACCGATGATCGGCAACGAGCCGAACTGCCAGAGCTGCACCAGTACCCCGGTGAATGCCAGCGCCACCGCCACCCACTGCATGCGACGAAAGCGCTCGCCGAGAAACAGCATCCCCAGCAGCACGTTAACCAGCGGGTTGATGAAGTAGCCCAGGCTGGCTTCCAGCATATGGTGATTGTTCACCGCCCAGATGAACAGCAGCCAGTTGCCGCCGATCAACAGCGCGGTGACCGCCAGCAGCAGCAGTCGTTTGCGGTTTTGGCAGGCGGCGCGCACTTTAGGCCAGTTGCGGCCCAGCGTGATCAGCGCCAGCATGAAGAAAAACGACCAGATGATCCGGTGGGTGAGGATCTCGTCCGCGGACACTTGCTGGATCAGTTTGAAATAGGCCGGGGCAATGCCCCACATAAAATAGGCGGCCAGGGCGAAGAAAATGCCCTGACGCGTTTGCTTTGCGTCCATGACGTCACTCTGGTGGGGAACTTAAGATGCGGTGAGTGTACTGAAGACGCTCACCGCACACAATCATCAGCCTACCAGATAGGTGGCGCTGGCGGTCGCGATATGCAGGCCGTCGTGGTTATGCAGTTCTACGCGCGCCACGGCGACCTTGTTGCCGCTGCGCAGCACGCTGGCGGAGGCGACGAAGTGTTCACCGCGGCCGGGGCGCAGATAGTCGACGCGCAGATCGATGGTGCCCATGCGCGACAGTTTGGCGGCGATCTCTTCTTCGATCAGCGGCTCCAGGCGCGTCAGCACGCCGCCGGCGCAAGCCAGCCCGGCGGCGACGTCGAGCACCGCGGCGATCACGCCGCCGTGCAGAATTTCCTGTGCGGCGTTGCCTACCAGCTTGCGCTGGTTGGTGAAGCTCAGCTCGACGTAGTCATCGTCGAAGCGGCGCAGCTCCAGGCCAAGCTCGCGGTTGAACGGCATGTGGTAGACAAAGATTTCGCCGATCTTGCGGCGGGCGGCTTCCAGGGTCAGTGGTGTGGTCGACATAGCGGGTTTCCATTTTTCTTTTGCGTTTTAAGGGAGCTAACTGGTCAGTCCAGGTTAATGAAATGTTGATTTTATGCTTAACCTTTGTTGCTTTCCAGACTATTCCAATAAAACCGGCCTGCGCTGCGGTAAAACGCCCTTTGTGTGTAAAATGGCCTGATTTTTTCCGGGCTTGCCCTTTTTCGTTGGAGTGAGGAGAGGTTATGCGCATTTTGTCAGGGATCGTTTCCGCCACGCTGCTGATGCCGGCGCTGGCATTGGCTGAGGAAGCCAAAGAGCAGCAGATTCACGATAAGCCGGCGGTGCGCGGCAGCATTATCGCCAACCTGCTGCAGGAGCACGAGAATCCGTTCACGCTGTATCCTTACGATCCCAATTATCTGCTGTACACCGACACCAGCGATATCAACAAAGAGGCCATCAAGACGTACAACTGGGGCGACAAGGCGCGCAAGGACGAGGTGAAATACCAACTTAGCCTGGCGTTTCCGCTGTGGCGGGGCATTGCCGGCGACAACTCGGTGCTCGGCGCGTCTTATACTCAGCGCTCCTGGTGGCAATTGTCCAACCGCGGCGAGTCTTCGCCGTTCCGCGAAACCAACTACGAGCCGCAGCTGTTCGTGGGGTGGGCGACCGATTACCGTTTTGCCGGTTGGACGCTGCGCGATGTTGAAATCGGCGTTAACCATCAGTCTAACGGCCGCTCGGATCCGACGTCGCGCAGCTGGAATCGCGGCTATGCGCGGCTGATGGCGCAAAACGGCAACTGGCAGGTGGATCTCAAGCCCTGGTTCCGCTTCTCGGAGAGCTCGAGCAACGACGACAACCCGGACATCACCAAATACATGGGATACTACCGGTTGAAGGTCGGTTACGCCTGGGGCGACAGCGTGTTCAGCGTCGACAGCCACTATAACTGGAACAGCGGCTACGGCGGCGCGGAGCTGGGCTGGAGCTATCCGATCACCCGCAACGTGCGTTTCTATACCCAGGTATTCAGCGGCTACGGCGAATCGCTGATCGACTATAACTTCCGGCAGACACGGGTGGGCGTTGGTGTCATGCTGAACGATATTATGTAATCATACCCGCTGGGTGTGTACCGATGAAAAAATGGGGAAGTGTGTGTCAACCGCAGCAGTGATTAACAGAGAGTTGCTGGCCGAGCAGGTATTGCGCGATACCTTTGGCTATCAGCAATTCCGTCCGGGGCAGCAAACGATTATCAACGCCGCGATCGGCGGGCAGGATTGCCTGGTGGTGATGCCGACCGGCGGCGGCAAGTCGTTGTGCTACCAAATCCCGGCGCTGGTGATGGACGGCCTGACGCTGGTCGTTTCCCCTCTGATCTCGCTGATGAAGGACCAGGTCGACCAACTGTTGGCCTACGGCGTTTCCGCCGCCTGCTATAACTCGACGCAAACCCGCGAGGAGCAGCTGGACGTCATGGCCGGCTGCCGCAACGGTAACATCAAGATGCTGTACATCGCGCCGGAACGGCTGATGATGGAAAGCTTCCTCAACCTGCTCGACCACTGCCCGCCGGCAATGCTGGCGGTGGATGAGGCGCACTGCATCTCGCAGTGGGGCCATGACTTCCGGCCGGAATATCGCGCGCTGGGCCAACTGAAACAGCGCTTCCCGTCGATGCCGGTGATCGCGTTGACTGCCACCGCCGACGAGTCCACCCGCGGCGATATCGTGCGTCTGCTGTCGCTGCAGGATCCGCTGGTGCAGGTCAGCAGCTTCGACCGGCCGAACATCCGTTACACGCTGGTGGAAAAATTCAAACCGCTCGACCAGCTGTGGCGCTTCGTGCAGGATCAGCGCGGCAAGAGCGGCATTATCTATTGTAACAGCCGCGCCAAGGTGGAAGACACCGCTGCGCGCCTGCAAAGCCGCGGGCTGAGCGTCGGTGCCTACCACGCCGGGCTGGACAACGATCGCCGCGCGCAGGTGCAGGAAGCGTTCCAGCGCGACGATCTGCAGGTGGTGGTGGCCACCGTCGCCTTCGGCATGGGCAT
The DNA here is from genome assembly GCF_037027545.1 of Serratia sp. 201. Taxonomy (NCBI): domain Bacteria; kingdom Pseudomonadati; phylum Pseudomonadota; class Gammaproteobacteria; order Enterobacterales; family Yersiniaceae; genus Serratia; species Serratia sp. 201. The sequence continues at coordinate 227,365 of NZ_JAXCHC010000005.1, forward strand.
CAACAAACCCAACGTGCGCTTCGTGGTGCATTTCGACATCCCGCGCAATATCGAATCCTATTATCAGGAGACCGGCCGAGCCGGGCGCGACGGCCTGCCGGCCGAAGCCATCCTGCTGTACGATCCGGCCGACATGGCCTGGCTGCGCCGCTGCCTGGAGGAGAAACCCGCCGGGCAACAGCTGGACATCGAGCGTCACAAGCTGAACGCCATGGGCGCGTTCGCCGAGGCGCAAACCTGCCGTCGCCTGGTGCTGCTCAACTACTTCGGCGAAGGCAAGCACGAGAACTGCGGCAACTGCGACATCTGCCTCGATCCGCCCAAGCGCTACGACGGGCTGGAGGACGCGCGCAAGGCGCTGTCCTGCGTGTACCGCGTCGGCCAGCGCTTTGGCCTCGGGTACATCGTGGAAGTGCTGCGCGGCTCCAACAACCAACGCATTCGTGAATACGGTCACGACAAGCTGCCGGTGTACGGCATCGGCCGCGATCAAACCACCGAACACTGGACCAGCGTGCTGCGTCAGCTGATCCACCTGGGCTTTATCACCCAGAACATCGCCATGCACTCGGCGCTGCAATTGACCGAGGCGGCGCGTCCGGTGTTGCGCGGCGAGGTGGCGCTGCAGCTGGCGGTGCCGCGTATTCAGAGCCTGAAGTCGCGCAGCAGCGCCAACCAGAAATCCTACGGCGGCAATTACGATCGCAAGCTGTTCGCCAAGCTGCGCAAACTGCGCAAATCGATCGCCGACGAAGAAAACATCCCGCCTTACGTGGTGTTCAACGACGCCACGCTGCTGGAAATGGCCGAACAGATGCCGATCAAGGCCGGCGATCTGCTGAGCGTCAACGGCGTCGGCCAGCGCAAACTGGAGCGTTTCGGCGCGCCCTTTATGGCGATGATCCGCGACCATCTCGACAATGATGAAGACTGAGGGCGATAAATCATGCTGATGCTGTTTCTCACCGTGGCGCTGGTGCATCTGATTGCGCTGATGAGCCCGGGGCCGGACTTCTTTTTCGTGTCGCAAACCGCCGCCAGCCGTTCGCGCCGTGAGGCGATGATGGGCGTGGTCGGCATTTCGCTCGGCATCGTGGTTTGGGCCGGCGTGGCGTTGATGGGGCTACATCTGATCCTGCAGAAGATGGCCTGGTTGCATCAGATCATCATGGTCGGCGGCGGCATTTACCTGTGCTGGATGGGGTGGCAGCTGCTGCGTTCCGCGCGGGCGCAACGAGCGCAGCCGGCGGCGGAGGCCCAGGTGGCGTTGCCGAAGGCCGGGCGCAGCTTTATTCGCGGCTTCCTGACCAATTTGTCCAACCCGAAAGCGGTGATCTATTTCGGCAGCGTGTTCTCGCTGTTCGTCGGTGACAGCGTCGGCGCCGGCGCGCGCTGGGGGCTGTTCTTGCTGATCGTTGCCGAGACCTTCGTCTGGTTCAGCCTGGTGGCGGTGGTGTTCGCGCTGCCGGCGATGCGCCGCGGCTATCAGCGGTTGGCCAAGTGGATCGACGGGGTGGCGGGCGTGCTGTTCACCGGCTTCGGGTTACACCTGATCTTTACCCGCTGACCGGCGGTGAGATGCCCAAGGCCGAGCAGCGATGCCCGGCCTTTTTTGTCAGGCTTTGCGGGCGGTCGCCAGCAGCCCCGCCACCAAAATGAACAGTGAACCGAACACCCGGTTAAGCAGCTGCATCTGGCGCGGCGTTTTCAGCCAGCCGGCGATGCGCGTCGCCAGGGTGGCGTAACCGATCATCACCAGAATATCCACCACCACGGTGGTGACGCCGAGCACCAGGTACTGCTCGGCCTGCGGTTGATTGGGCAAGATGAACTGCGGGAACAGCGCGGCGAGGAACACGATGCTTTTCGGGTTGGTCAGGTTGACCAGCACCGCGCGGCGGAACAGACGGCGGCGCGGCATGCTGCCCGCCAGCGCATGCAGATCCAGCGCGCCAGCGGCGCGCCATTGCTGGATGCCGAGCCACACCAGGTAGGCGGCGCCCAACCATTTCAGCAGTTCGAACGCCAGCAATGATTGAGAAATCAGCGCGCCGAGACCGATGCCCACCAGCACGATGTGCGCGCTCAACCCGACCTGCAGGCCGGCGATTGACGCGGCGGCGCCGCGATAGCCGTGGCTGATGCCGGTGCTCATGGTGTTGATGGCGCCGGATCCAGGGGACAGGCTAAGGATAAGCGTGGTCAGCAGGTAGGTTAACCACCAGTCCAAGGTCATGGTTCTCGGCTCCCTGAAAGTGTCGTTTTGTGCCACAATGCGCCGAGGCGGCGCCGTTTTTTGTCAGAATTGAATCACAATACGCTAGTATGATTTCTTGTGCCAGCGGTCACATTTTTCCGCCGGCCCCACAGGGAAAACGCTCTCGATGACCTCGTTCACTCTCAGCTCCGATGACTGGTTAACGCGTGAAACGCAGTTCGCTGCCTTCGCCACCGGGCCGCTGCTGGATTTCTGGCGGCAGCGCGAAGAAGGCGAGTTCAGCGGCGTGGACGGCGTGCCGATCCGCTTTGTGCGTTTCAGTTCCGCGCGGCATCAGCGCGTGGTGGTGGTCAGCCCCGGCCGCATCGAAAGCTACGTGAAATACCCCGAGGTGGCCTACGATCTGTTCCACTGCGGTTACGACGTGGTGATCGTCGATCATCGCGGCCAAGGGCGTTCCGGGCGTTTACTGGCGGATACGCACCGCGGTCATGTGGTAAACTTCGCCGACTACGTGGACGATTTCGAGCAGCTTTGGCAGCGCGAAGTCGAGTCGCGCGGTTACCGGCAGCGCTTCGCGCTGGCACATTCGATGGGCGGCGCGATCCTGGCGCAGTTCCTGCAACGCCGGCCGCAGGCGTTCGATGCGGCGGCGTTTTGCGCGCCGATGTTCGGCATCCAGTTGCCGATGCCGGGCTGGCTGGCCGACCGCATCCTCGACTGGGCGGAGACCCGTCCGGCGATCCGCGACTACTACGCGGTGGGCACCGGCCAGTGGCGGCCGCTGCCTTATGTGGTCAACGTGTTGACCCACAGCCGCGAACGCTACCGGCGTAGCCTGCGCTATTACGCCGATTACCCCGAGCTGCAGGTGGGCGGACCGACCTACCATTGGGTGCGGGAGAGCATCCGCGCCGGCCGGCAGATTATCGCGCAGGCCGGGGAGATAACAACGCCGCTGTTGCTTTTGCAAGCCGGTGAGGAACGGGTGGTTGACAACCGTTCGCACCAGGCTTTTTGTCAGGCTCTGTCAGACGCGGGGCGCCCTTGCGAAGGGGGGCTTCCGTGGGTTATCAACGGCGCACGCCATGAGATCCTGTTCGAGCGGGACGCGATGCGCGCCGAAGCACTGAACGCAATCCTGCGCTTCTTTGCTCAACACTTAGGTGGCGCGCTGCCGCCGACAACTCCATCAGAGGTTAGAACATAACGCTATGTATCACGTCGTCGCTTCCGATTTAGATGGCACGCTGCTGTCTCCCGACCATACCCTGTCGCCGTACGCCAAAGAAACGCTGAAGTTGCTGACCCAGCGCGGCGTGCATTTCGTGTTCGCCACCGGCCGCCACCACATCGACGTGGCGCAGATCCGCGACAGTCTGGAGATCAGTGCCTTTATGATCACCTCCAACGGCGCGCGGGTGCACAACACGGCCGGCGAGCTGATCTTCAGCCACAACCTGGACGAGGATATCGCCCGCGATCTGTACGGCATGCTGCACGACGATCCGGAGATAACCACCAACGTCTACCGTAACGATGACTGGTTCATCAACCGCGAAAGCCCGGAGCAGGAAGAGTTCTTCCAGGAGTCGGTATTCAAATATCAGCTGTTTGAGCCGGGCCTGCTGGAAACCGACGGCGTCTGCAAGGTTTACTTTACCTGTGAAGATCATGAGCGGTTGCTGCAGGTGGAAGACGCCATCAACGCGCGCTGGGGCGATCGGGTCAACGTCAGCTTCTCGTTCCCGACCTGTCTGGAAGTGATGGCGGGCGGCGTGTCGAAAGGGCATGCGCTGGAAGAAGTGGCCAAGATCATCGGCTATACGCTGCAAGAGTGCATCGCCTTCGGCGACGGTATGAACGATCTGGAGATGCTGTCGATGGCCGGCAAGGGCTGCATCATGCGCGACGCGCATCAGCGCCTGAAGGATATGCTGCCGGAGCTGGAAGTGATCGGCTCCAATGTCGATAACGCGGTGCCGCACTACCTGCGCAAGATGTTCCTCTGAAATAACCAGGCCGTTTCTCTGAAATAACAAGGGCGCCTTGCGGCGCCCTTGGCATTACTTGTGCTGGCCCTGCTTCTGCAGGAACTGCACGCCCTTGTCCGGGAAGTCGGTGAACACGCCGTCGACGCCGGCCTGGTTGTAAATCACGTCATACAGTTGGTTCACGTCGGTCACGTACTTCGGCAGCGCATCGGCGCGGATGGTGAACGGATGCACCGCCAGCTTGCTGGCGTGCGCTTCTTTCACCATGTCGGTCAGCACGATGTGGCCCGGCTTGGATTGATCCGCCACCACCAGCATGTGGTAGTCCGGCCCGATACCGTCGGCATACTGAGCGATTTTCTTCATCGCACCCGGTTTGAACATCCAGTCGTAGTCGTATTCTACCCACTTGCCGTCGGCTTTCTGCTCGTAGGTTTCCTGCCAGTCGTTATAGGCGATCAGCTGCACCAGCTTCAGATCCATGCCCAGCTTCGGCTCCAGCTCGTTCTTGATGCGCTTGAGCTCGTTGGCGTCGAAGCACTGCAGGTAGACGTTGTCGTTCTTGCCGGTGTAGCCGTACTGCTTGAGCACCGCCAGCACTTTGCTGGAGATGTCTTTGCCTTCCTGCTTGTGGAACCAAGGCGCTTTGATTTCAGGATAGATGCCGATGTTTTTGCCGGTCGAATGGTTCAGACCCTGCACGAACTCGATCTCTTCCTGGAAGGTGTGGACGCGGAAGTCGGATTTGCCCATCGGGAAGCGGCCAGGGTAGCCCTGTACCTTCTTGCCGTTTTCGATGTCAAAGCCTTCGGTGAACTTCAGCGATTTGATCTCCGCCAGCGTAAAGTCGATGGCGTAATAACGGCCGTCTTTGCGTGCGCGGTTCGGGAAACGTTCGGCGACGTCGGTGACGCGATCGAGGTAATGGTCGTGCAGCACCACCAGCTCGTTGTCTTTGGTCATCACCAGATCTTGTTCGAGGTAATCGGCGCCCTGCGCGTAGGCCATTGCCTTCGCCGGCAGAGTGTGTTCCGGCAGGTAGCCGCTGGCGCCGCGGTGGGCGATCACCACTTTGTCCGCCGCCTGGGCGGCGCTGACCATTGAGGTGGCGAGAATGATCCCTGTCAGCAGGGCTTTGACTTGAGTCCGCATTCCGTTTTCTCCGTGTTGTTGGGGGCAGGGTAGTAAAAAGGCCGCAGGGCGGCCTTTAAATCATGCAAAAGTCGTGTGACGGTTAGCCGCGCTTGCCGGCAGCGATTTCCGCGTGGTGTTTCTTCTCGTTCAGCATGGTCAGCAGCAGCAGGATAACCGCCAGCACGCCGCCGCCGATCATCACCATGAAGCCGCCGTCCCAACCGAAGAAGTCTACGGTGTAACCGACGATGGCGCTGGCCGCAACCGAGCCGCCCAGGTAGCCGAACAGGCCGGTGAAGCCCGCGGCGGTGCCGGCGGCTTTCTTCGGCGCCAGCTCCAGCGCGTGCAGGCCGATCAGCATCACCGGGCCGTAGATCAGGAAGCCGATGACCAGCATACAGATCATGTCCACGGTCGGGTTACCGGCCGGGTTCATCCAGAACACCACGGTGGCGATGGTCACCAGCGTCATGAAGAACACGCCGGTGGCGCCGCGGTTGCCTTTGAACACTTTGTCCGACATCCAGCCGCACAGCAGGGTGCCCGGGATACCGGCGTATTCATACAGGAAGTAGGCCCAGGAAGACTTGTCCAGCGCGAAGTGCTTCACTTCTTTCAGGTAGGTCGGTGACCAGTCCAGAATGCCGTAACGCAGCAGGTAGACGAACACGTTGGCGACAGCGATGTACCACAACAGCTTGTTCGGCAGGATGTACTGCATGAAGATCTGCTTGGCGGTCAGCTCTTCTTCGTCTTTTTCGCTGTAGTCGTCCGGGTAGTCGTTTTTGTACTCTTCAATCGGCGGCAGGCCGCAGGATTGCGGGGTATCGCGCATCAGGGCGAAGGCGATCAGGGCCACCAGGATGGCGCCGAAGGCCGGCATGTACAGCGCCGCGTGCCAGTCGTTGAACCAGGCCATGCCCAGCAGGAACAGCAGCGGCGGCAGGCCGCCACCCACGTTGTGGGCGCAGTTCCAGATGGAGACGATGCCACCGCGTTCTTTCTGCGACCACCAGTGCACCATGGTGCGGCCGCACGGCGGCCAACCCATGCCCTGGAACCAGCCGCACAGGAACAGCAGAACGAACATCACCGCGATGCTGGAAGTTGCCCACGGTACGAAGCCCATGAACAACATCACCGCCGCCGCCAGGATCAGGCCGGCAGGCAGGAATACTCGCGGGTTGGAACGGTCGGAAACCGAACCCATGATGAATTTGGAGAAGCCGTAGGCGATAGAGATGCCCGACAGCGCGAAGCCGAGGTCGCCGCGGCTGAAGCCTTGTTCGATCAGGTAAGGCATGGCCAGGGTGAAGTTCTTACGCACCAGATAGTAGGCGGCGTAACCGAAGAAGATCCCCAGGAAAATTTGCCAGCGCAGCTTACGGTAGAGCGGATCTACCTTATCGCTCGGCACACGGGCGATGTGTGCGGCTGGCTTAAAAATACTCAACATGAGCGCCTCCGATGGCTTTATCTGTTATCACATCAATATGACCTTTTACGTTCATTTGATGATTGAGCGGATATCGAATGTGGTGTTTTTGTGTTCCATAACGAGCGCCATTGTCATCAAATACGCCTGGTGTCGCTGTGACGAATGGCGCAATTGTTACACTTTCATGAAACCACGGCGGATTTTGAGCGATTCGTTAACGTTATGAAATAGAAAAACGTCCAAAAATCGTGATTATGATCACATTGATGGTTTTTTGTGGTCATTTTTATTTCGTTTTATGTTCGTTATTGTTCCTTATCAAACAAAGACCCCAATAACCGTGGCTCAATAGGCTCATAACTACCGATCCTGAGGGAGCGACATGAGCAGCTATTTTGACGGCGGCGAAACGGATGTGATCATCATCGGCGGCGGCGCCACCGGCGCAGGCATTGCCCGCGACTGTGCGCGGCGCGGCCTGCGATGCATTTTGCTGGAGCGCCACGACATCGCCACCGGCGCCACCGGCCGCAACCACGGTTTATTGCACAGCGGCGCGCGCTATGCGGTGACCGACGGCGAGTCGGCGCGCGAGTGCATCGAAGAAAACCGCATCCTGAAACGCATCGCGCATCACTGTATCGAGCGCACCGACGGGCTGTTCATCACCTTGCCGCAAGACTCGCTGGACTATCAGCAGCAGTTTATCGCGGCCTGTCGCCAGGCCGATATCGACGCCGAAGCGATCGACCCGCAGCTGGCGCTGCGGCTGGAGCCGGCGGCTAACCCGGCGCTGATCGGCGCGGTGCGCGTACCGGACGGCACCGTCGATCCCTTCCGGCTGACCGCCGCCAACATGTTGGACGCGCGCGAGCACGGTGCGCAGATCCTGACCTACCACCAGGTGGTGGGATTGTTGCGCAGCGGCGATCGGGTAACGGGCGTGCGCGTTTACGACCATCAGAATCAGCGGCGCTATGAGCTGCACGCGTCTGTGGTGGTCAACGCCGCCGGTATCTGGGGCCAGCAGATCGCCGAATATGCCGATTTACGCATTCGCATGTTCCCGGCCAAGGGAGCGCTGCTGATCCTCGGCCATCGCATCAACAACATGGTGATCAACCGCTGCCGCAAACCGGCGGACGCCGACATCCTGGTGCCGGGCGACACCATCTCGCTGATCGGCACCACCTCGACCCATATCGACTACGACCAAATTGACAACATGCTGGTGACCCCGCAGGAGGTGGACATTCTGATCCGCGAGGGGGCGCTGTTGGCGCCCACCCTGGCGCAGACCCGTATTCTGCGCGCCTATGCCGGGGTGCGGCCGCTGGTCGCCAGCGACGACGATCCCAGCGGGCGCAACGTCAGCCGCGGCATCGTGCTGCTCGATCACGCCGCCCGCGACGGGCTGGAAGGGTTTATCACCATCACCGGCGGCAAGCTGATGACCTACCGCCTGATGGCGGAGTGGGCCACCGACAAGGTGTGCGAAAAGCTTGGCGTAAACCGTCCGTGCACCACCGCGCAGGACGCGTTGCCCGGATCCCGCCAGTCGGCGGAGGAAACGGTGCGCAGCGTGGTTTCACTGCCCGCCAGCATCCGTGGTTCGGCGATTTACCGCCACGGCGATCGCGCCAGCCAGGTGCCGGCGGCCGATCGGCTCGACACCAGCCTGGTGTGCGAATGCGAGGCGGTGACCGCCGGGGAAGTGCGTTATGCGGTCAATTCGCTGACCGTCAATAACCTGGTGGATCTGCGCCGCCGCACCCGCGTCGGCATGGGCACCTGCCAGGGCGAACTCTGCGCCTGCCGCGCCGCCGGGCTGCTGACGCGCTTTAACGTCAGCACGCCGCAGCAATCCATCGCGCAGCTGTCGCAGTTCCTCAACGAACGCTGGAAAGGCGTACGGCCGATCGCCTGGGGCGATGCGCTGCGCGAGAGCGAATTTACCAGCTGGGTTTACCAGGGATTATGCGGGCTTGAAGCCCAGGCCGACCAGGAGCAGGAGGCAGATGATGCGATTTGACGTCGTGGTGATTGGCGGCGGTCTGGCGGGCCTGAGCTGCGCCATTGCCGTGGCCGAACAGGGCAAGCGCTGCGCGGTGGTCAGTTCTGGCCAGAGCGCGCTCTACTTCTCCTCCGGCTCGCTCGACCTGTTGGCGAGATTGCCGGACGGCACGCCGGTCGAGATGCCGCTGGCGGCGTTGCCGCAGCTGGCGCAGCAGGCGCCGCAGCATCCGTATGCCCTGATCGGGCCCGGCCGGGTGGCGGCGCTGTCCGCTGCCGCACAGCGGCTGCTGGAGCGCTGCGGGTTGAACCTGCAGGGGGAGGGAACCAATAACCATCTGCGCATTACGCCGCTGGGCACGCGCCGCGCCACCTGGCTCAGCCCGCAGGCGATCCCGACGCTGCCGCTGACCGGCCAACTGCCGTGGCGGCGCATCGCGGTGATCGGCATCGAAGGGTTCCTCGACTTCCAGCCGCAGATGGCCGCCGATTCCCTGAGCCGCGAGCTCGGCGTGCAGACGGACGTGGCCTATCTGCACATGCCGGCGCTGGACAGATTGCGCAATAACCCCAGTGAGTTCCGCGCGGTGAACATCGCCCGGGTACTGGATTTGATGGAAAGCCTGCCGCCGATGGCCGAAGAGCTGCGGCGGCTGGCGGGCGAGGCCGAGGCGCTCTTCCTGCCGGCCTGTCTGGGCCTGGAGGACGATGCGTCGCTGGCGGTGTTGCAGGATGCGGTCGGCAAACCGATCCGACTGCTGCCGACGTTGCCGCCTTCGGTGCCCGGCATGCGCTTGCATCAGGCGCTGCGGCGGCGTTTTCAGCAGCTGGGCGGCATTTTCATGCCCGGCGACAGCGTGCTGCGCGCCGAGAGCGAGGCCGGCCGCATCACCGGTTTGTACACCCGCAACCACGGCGATATTCCGCTGCGAGCGCAGCAGGTGGTGCTGGCCAGCGGCAGCTTCTTCAGCAATGGGCTGGTGGCCGATTTCGACCGGGTGCGTGAGCCGATCTTTGGGCTGGACGTACACAGCCGGGCGGATCGCGCCGACTGGAGCCGACGCGAGCTGTTCGCGCCGCAGCCTTACCTGCAGTTCGGCGTGCGTACCGACGGCAGGCTGCGGGCGATGAAGCAGGGAGTGCCGTTCGACAACCTGTACGCCATCGGCGCGGTCGCCGGTGGCTACGATCCGCTGCAGCAGGGCTGCGGCGCCGGCGTGTCATTGATCGGCGCGCTGCACGTCGCGCAGCAGATCGCCGCGGAGGAGAACGTATGAGCCTGCATCGGGACCACAGCTTTGAAAGCTGCATCAAATGCACCGTCTGCACCACTTACTGCCCGGTCGCCAAAGTGAACCCGCTCTACCCGGGGCCGAAACAGGCGGGGCCGGACGGCGAGCGGCTGCGGCTGAAAGACCCGGCGCTGTACGACGAAGCGCTGAAATACTGCACCAACTGCAAACGTTGTGAAGTGGCCTGCCCGTCCGACGTCAAAATCGGCGACATTATTCAACGCGCCCGCGCCGACTTCGCCCAGAGCAAGCCGACGCTGCGCGATGCCATACTCAGCCACACCGACATCATGGGCTCGCTGTCGACGCCGTTCGCGCCGATCGTCAACGCCGCCACCGGGTTGAAACCGGTGCGCAAGCTGCTGGACAAGGCGCTGAAGATTGATCACCGTCGTGAGCTGCCGAAATATTCCTTCGGCACCTTCCGCCGCTGGTACCGGCAACAGGCGCAGGCGCAGCAGCGTTACGCCGAGCAGGTGGCATTCTTCCACGGTTGCTTCGTCAACTATAACCACCCGCAGCTGGGCAAGGATTTGGTCCGGGTGTTCAACGCGCTGGATATCGGCGTGCAGCTGCTGAAACGCGAGAAATGCTGCGGCGTGCCGCTGATCGCCAACGGGTTTATCGAGCAGGCTAAAAAGCAGGCCAGGGTCAATGCCGAATCGCTGCAGGAAACGGTGCTGGAGCGCGGCATTCCGGTGGTGGCGACCTCATCGAGCTGCACCTTCACCCTGCGTGACGAATACCCTCATCTGCTGGACGTAGACACCACTGCGGTGCGCGATCGGGTGGAGCTGGCGACGCGCTATCTCTATCGCCTGATCAATCAGGGGCGCAGCCTGCCGCTCAAGCGCACGCCGCTGCGGGTGGCTTATCACACGCCTTGCCATATGGAGAAGATGGGCTGGACCGCCTACACCCTGGAGCTGCTGCGGCAGATACCGGGGCTGGAGCTGGTGGTGCTGGATTCGCAGTGCTGCGGCATCGCCGGCACCTACGGGTTCAAATCGGAGAACTACGCCACGTCGCAAGGCATCGGCGCGCCGCTGTTCCGGCAGATAGAAGAGAGCGGGGTGGATCTGGTGGTGACCGACTGCGAAACCTGCAAATGGCAGATAGAAATGTCCACCAGCAAGCGCTGCGAACATCCGATCACCCTGCTGGCGCAGGCGCTGGTATAAAAACGAAAGGGCCGGCAAACCGGCCCTCTGTGGGATTACTGCTTCAGCTTCAGGGTGGAGATGATGCCTTCGGCTTCGGTCTGCGCCTGCTGCTGATTGTCCGCCGGCAGCGTTACCTGGATGGTCAGCATGTTGTTGTTCAGCGAACCGATCAGGACGGAAGAATAAGCCTTTTCACCGCCGCTGGTGATGATGCTGTCCAGCTGACGCAGCGGCACGCCGTTGACGTCGAGCGCCTTGTTGGTGATCACCTGCAGGTTGGCGTCACGCGCGCGCTGGGTATTCTCCAGGCGCTTGGCCAGGGTCTCCAGGCTGTCGGCGGTCTTGTCGCCCAAGATGACGATCACCGCGCGCTGGCCGGTGCTGTCTGCGTAAACATGCATGTTGTTGGCCTGGTTGCCCAGCTTGCCGCTCTGATCCGCCATGCCGACCGGCAGGGTGAACGCCAGTTTACCGTCCAGCAGGCTCACCTGCTGCCCGGCCGGCGCGCTGGCTGCCGCGCCGTCTGGCGCTGCCTTGGTGTCTTTGGTGTTGCCGTCGCAGGCCGCGAGGCCAAGCGCCAGCAGGCTGATACCCATCAATTTCGCTATTTTACGCATCGGGCTTCCTTCTTCCTTTCCGGTAGGGATTCACTGTCGTATCGCAACCTATTCCAGGTTGAAATGCAAGGCAGATGTTGTCACAAGTTTTTTTCCAGTAATAGCCGATAATCAGCCACTTCGCCTTTCTTTTCCAGTTGAACAATCTGATAGTGGTGGGTGAGCAGCATCGTCAGCATGGCGCGGAACCGGTTACGGGTTTTGACCGTCAGTTGGCGATAGCCCTGCGCCCGAGCCCAGCGTTCCTGTTCGGCCAACAAGGCCTGCGCCACGCCGTGGCGACGGAATGCCGGCAGCACGCCACCCAGCCAGCTGTAAAACACCGTTTCCTGCCGTTGATAACCGAGTTTGAAACCAGCCGGCTGCCCGTCTATCTCGGCGATCAACAGGCTGGCGGGGGCGGTGCCGATGCGCTGCTGCAGATCGGCCAGGCTATGCAGGCCGCCGAATTCGGGGATGCGTTGATAAAGGCGGTGGATTTCTTCGAGCGTGGCGGTGCGGACGATTGGGGTCATGAGCGGCCTCCAAGGATAAGGCCGCCCAGAATAGCATGGCTCAGCTCGGCTGCAGGCTGCCGCTGCGCGCCGCGATGCGTTTGAGCAGCATGTTCAGCAACACGCCGTACATCGGCAAGAAGAACAGCAGGCAGATCATCACCTTGAAGCTGTAATCCACCAGCGCAATCTCCACCCAGTTGTTGGCCATGAAGGGATCGCTGCTCTTGTAGAAGGCGATGAAGAAGAACGCCAGCGTATCGCTGATGTTGCCGAGGAACATCGCCGCCGCCGGCGCCACCCACCAGGCGCTGCGTTGGCGCAGACGGTTAAATACGTGTACGTCGAGGATCTGGCCGAGCACATAGGCCATAAAGCTGGCCACGGCGATGCGCGCCACGAACAGGTTAAAACTGCTCAGCGCCGCGAAGCCCTGCCATTCTCCCTGATAGGTGACGGTGGAGATCACATAAGAGATGAACAGCGCCGGCACCATCACCGCCAGGATAATACGTCGCGCCAGCGGCGCGCCGAAGATGCGCACGGTCAGATCGGTCGCCAGGAAGATAAACGGGAAGGTAAAGGCGCCCCAGGTGGTATGGAAGCCGAAAACGGTGATCGGCAGCTGCACCAGGTAGTTGCTGGAGGTAATGATGGCGATATGAAACAGCGAAAGCCAGACCAACGCCGTGAAGCGCTGCTGTGCGGTAAACGAATACATGTTGTAGCCTTTTTAGCAGTGGGGTGAGGGAACCCAGTGTGTCTTGTCAAAACAGCAAAAAACGCTGCGCGGCGGCATGATACGCGTTTGCGCAACCAATGCAATGGTTAAATTTAACGCAAACGTTAACGCATCTTGCGCAGAAAAACTACCGGCGTAAACTAGGCGCTAATGAGATGCGGCGAGCGTTCGCCGATCGTTTTGAACGAGAAAATTGCATGACTGACTTATTTGCCCAGGCAGACCAGACGCTCGACGCGCTGGGGCTGCGTTGCCCAGAACCGGTGATGATGGTGCGTAAAACCGTGCGCCATATGGACAACGGCGAAACGCTGCTGATTATTGCCGACGATCCGGCTACCACCCGCGATATCCCGGGGTTCTGCCGCTTTATGGAGCATACGCTGGTGGCGCAGGAGACCGAGCAGGCGCCGTACCGTTATCTGCTGCGTAAAGGCGTATAACGGCGGCGCGGCCGAGTTAAAAGTTCCCTCCCCAAAATGACAACGGGCGCGGTATGCCGCGCCCGTGTTTGTTTCAGAGCTTAGCTGCGCTTTCTCAACAGCCGCAGCGCGTTGGCGGTGACCAGCGCGGTGGCGCCGGAGTCGGCCAGCACCGCCAGCCACAGCCCGGTTAACCCCAGCAGGCTGGTGATCAGAAAGACCCCTTTCAACCCCAACGCGATGGTGATGTTTTGCCGGATATTGGCGTGGGTGGCGCGCGAGATGCGGATCATTTCCGCGACGCCCACCAGTCGGTTGTGGGTCAGGGCAGCGTCGGCGGTCTCCAGCGCCACGTCGGTGCCGCTGCCCATGGCGATGCCGATGTTGGAGGCCTTCATCGCCGGGGCGTCGTTGATGCCGTCGCCGATCATCGCCGTCGGGCGCAGTTCGCTCAGTTCGGTGACCGCGCTGACCTTATCTTCCGGCAACAGACCGGCACGATAGTCGAGGCCCAGCTCGCCGGCGATCGCTGCGGCGGCGCGCGGGTTATCCCCGGTCAGCATCACGCCGCGAATACCCAGCGCGTTCAGTTCGGCTATCGCCTGTTTGGCGTCGCTGCGTAGCGTATCACGCAGCGCCAGCAAGCCGATGGGCGCGCCGTCTTCCAGCACCACCACCGCCGTTTTACCGGCGTTTTCCAGCTTGTCTACCTGGCTCTGCCATTGTGTGGCGAGCAGGCCCGGCGCCAGCTTGCCCGGCGCACTGATCAGCACGGTCTTGCCGTCCACGATCCCTTCCACACCGACGCCGGTCAGCGCGCGGCGCGCCTGCGCCAGCGGCAGCTCAGCCCCGCTTGCGGCGGCGCGGTTGATGATCGCTTGCGCCAGCGGGTGATGTGAACCGGCCTCTACCGCGGCGGCAAGCTGCAACAGCCGTTGTTCGGTCAGCGCGCCGATGGGCAGCACGTCGGTGACCGTCGGCTTGCCTTCGGTCAGGGTGCCGGTTTTATCGAAGGCGATGGTTTGAATCTGGCCCAGTTGCTCCAGCGCCGCGCCGCCTTTAATCAGCGCGCCGCGCCGCGTGGCGGCCGCCAGCCCGGATGTGATGGCCGCCGGCGTCGAGATCACCAGCGCGCATGGACAGCCGATCAGCAGCAGCGTCAGGCCGCGATAGATCCAGGTCTCCCACGGCTGTGAGAACAGCAGTGGCGGTACCAGGATCACCGCGACGGCCAGCAGCATGATGGCTGGGGTGTAATAGCGGCTGAAGCGATCGAGGAAGCGTTCGATCGGCGCGCGGCGTTCTTCGGCCTCTTCAATCAGCTGCAAAATGCGGTCGATGGCATTTTTGCCGGGCTCGGAAATCACCTTCATCTGTGCCGCCTGATCGACGGACAGGCTGCCGGCGGCCACTTTTTCCCCTTGTTGACGCTCGACCGGCACCGATTCGCCGGTCAGGGCGCTTTCGTCAAAGCTGGCGAACGGATTGAGCAGCTCGGCGTCGGCCGGCAGGCGCCCGCCGGGCGCGATTTCAATCACATCGCCAGGGCGCAGGCTGGCGACCGGCACGCGTTTGCGCTCCGTGCCTTGCAGCAGCAGCGCATCTTCCGGCACCAGCTCCATCAGCGCCTTCACCCCGCGACGCGCACGGTTGGCGGCGTAGGATTCCAGCAGCTCGCCGACCATAAACAGCAGCAGCACCATCGCCGCCTCGGCGGTGGCGCCAATAAACAGCGCGCCGATGGCCGCCACGCTCATCAGCGTTTCGATGGCGAACGGCGTGCCGGAGCGAATCAGACGTAGCGCCTTGGCGGCGACCGGCGCCAACCCGACCAGCGTGGTGGCGATAAAGGCGATGCGACCCAGCTCCGGGTTAATCCGATCCAGCACCCAGCTGACCACCATCAGGGTAGTTAACAACAGCAGCGGCGCAAATTCGCCGAAGCGCGAGGCTTTTGGCGCGGCATCTTTGGCGGTCTGAGTGCCGAGCAGGGTAAAACCGGCCTGGGCGACCGCGTCCTGGATCCGCAGGCTGAGATCGGACTGTGCGTCGACCACCAGTTTTTCAGTGGCGAACAATACGCGTGCGCTGTCAACGCCGGGGAGCGCGGTGACGGCATTTTCGATTTTCTTGGCGCAGCTGGGGCAGTCCATACCGGTGACTTTCCAGCTGAAACGTTGGCTGCCGGAAGGGGGAGCGGCGGCCAGCCTGTCGCTTTCCTCGTCCGGATCGTCGGGGGCGGCGGTGCAGCAGCCGCTATCGCCATGATCGTGATGGTGGTGGGCGTGTTCGGCCTGTACGGCTGCGCTTTTCGGCTCACTGCTGCAGCCATGCTGCGTTTTGCTGTGGCTGTGGTTGCAGCCGCACCCGCCTTCGGCGTGGTGATGTTCCTGATGATTATGGTTTTGCTGATTGTGCATAACGTCCCCCTTCGGGCTGTTAAACGGGTTTGCTCAGCTGACTCTACACCCTGGAGTCCACTCCAGAGTCAAGCGCCGGATGAGAATTATTGCTAACGGCGTTCGGGCGTAGAAAAGGGGGGATTCATTCAATAATGAATAATGCGAATTTAAATATATCGGCTTTTCTTATCCCCTATTTGGGCGAAAAGGCTCGCTACCGTTAGTTTAAATAAGAAAATAATATTCCTATAGAAACTAAAAAATCGCCCGACCTAATAATAAAGAGTTATTAATCTATAACGCTTTAGCAAAATTTACCTTTTTCCCTAAGTAAAGCCAGCATGATTCGCTTGAGTCTGCAGGCCGCGTTGCTATTGAAGTTTGGTGCCAACTTATCCTCATCAAGTTTCGTTTGCTTTGTAAAGAAGCCTAAAAAGCAGCATAACAAACTTTCGTTGCGATAATAAATGGTTGATTATTTTATGTGCAGTTTTACGGTCCTGCCTATAATTGGAATCGATTACCATTTTTTAATGGTGATCTTATTTGCTGATATATATGCATTAATTCTACCTAACACACTGCCGGTAACGGCGCATAAGCCCCTTCCAGCAAGCTTGAGGTTCATTAACCGTGGCTTACGGGGAGGTTATGTCTATCTGTCTGATTGATATCAATCAGGTAATGAGTGGAATCGAACCAATGCAATCTACTAAAAAGGCAATTGAAATTACTGAATCCAGCCTCGCGGCCGCGACAACCGGTTACGATGCTGTAGACGACCTGCTGCATTATCATGAGCGGGGTAACGGGATTCAGATTAATGGCAAGGATTCATTTTCTAACGAGCAAGCTGGGCTGTTTATTACCCGCGAGAACCAAACCTGGAACGGTTACAAGGTATTTGGCCAGCCGATCAAATTAACCTTCTCCTTCCCGGATTATAAGTTCTCTTCCACTAACGTCGCCGGCGACACCGGGCTGAGCAAGTTCAGCGCGGAACAGCAGCAGCAGGCTAAGCTGTCGCTGCAGTCCTGGGCCGACGTCGCCAATATCACCTTCACCGAAGTGGCGGCCGGACAAAAGGCCAATATCACCTTCGGCAACTACAGCCAGGATCGCCCCGGCCACTATGATTACGGCACCCAGGCCTACGCCTTCCTGCCGAACACCATTTGGCAGGGCCAGGATCTGGGGGGCCAGACCTGGTACAACGTCAATCAGTCCAACGTCAAGCATCCGGCGACCGAAGACTACGGCCGCCAGACGTTCACCCATGAAATTGGCCATGCACTGGGTCTGAGCCATCCGGGCGATTACAACGCCGGTGAAGGCAACCCGACCTACCGCGACGTCACTTACGCGGAAGATACTCGTCAGTTCAGCCTGATGAGCTACTGGAGTGAAACCAATACCGGTGGCGACAACGGCGGTCATTACGCCGCGGCTCCGCTGCTGGATGACATTGCCGCCATTCAGCACCTGTATGGCGCCAACCTGTCGACCCGCACCGGCGACACCGTGTACGGCTTTAACTCCAACACCGGTCGTGACTTCCTCAGCACCACCAGCAACTCGCAAAAAGTGATCTTTGCGGCCTGGGATGCGGGCGGCAACGATACCTTCGACTTCTCCGGTTACACCGCTAACCAACGCATCAACCTGAACGAGAAGTCGTTCTCCGACGTGGGCGGCCTGAAGGGCAACGTGTCGATCGCCGCCGGTGTGACCATTGAGAACGCCATTGGCGGTTCCGGCAACGACGTGATCGTCGGCAACGCGGCCAATAACGTGCTGAAAGGCGGCGCGGGTAACGACGTACTGTTCGGCGGCGGCGGGGCGGATGAGCTGTGGGGCGGTGCCGGTAAAGACATCTTCGTGTTCTCTGCCGCCAGCGATTCCGCACCGGGCGCTTCAGACTGGATCCGCGACTTCCAGAAAGGGATCGACAAGATTGATCTGTCGTTCTTCAACAAAGAGGCGCAGAGCAGCGACTTCATTCACTTCGTCGATCACTTCAGCGGCGCGGCCGGTGAAGCGCTGCTGAGCTACAACGCGTCCAACAACGTGACCGATTTGTCGGTGAACATCGGGGGGCATCAGGCGCCGGACTTCCTGGTGAAAATCGTCGGTCAGGTAGACGTCGCCACTGACTTTATCGTGTAACGCAGCAACGGAGCGCCCGGCGCAGTCTCGGCCGGGCGTGATGTGGGAGCCGGTATGAAAGGTACTTTAACGCGCGCCGCCCTGGCGGCGGGAGGCATGATGGTGACGAGTGCGGTGATGGCCGGCAGTCTGGCGCTGCCGACCGCGCAGTCGCTGGCGGGGCAATGGCAGGTAGCCGACAGCGAAAGGCAATGCCAAATCGAGTTTCTGGCCAATGAGCAAAGCGAGACCAACGGCTACCAGCTGGTGGATCGGCAGCGTTGTCTGCAAAGCGTATTTGCGGCCGAGGTGGTGGGCTGGCGCCCGGCGCCGGACGGCATCGCCCTGCTGCAGGCGGATGGCAGCACGCTGGCGTTCTTCTCGCGCGACGGCGATCTGTACCGCAATCAGCTGGGTGCGGGTGATGCCCTGACGTTGAAAGCGCTGGCTTGATGAAGAAACGGGTTCGGCGCGCCGAACCCGCGGCAGGTCTCTACAGGTAGAGCGAACGCACGATCAGGAAGTGGCCGGAAAAGTAACAGAAAGCCACGATGGCGTCCGCCGCGCGGAAGGTGAAGCGGTAGCGGTTGAGCAGCCAAACCACGTTGGCCAGCAGCAGCAGCGAGGTGCCGGCCAGCAGCGAGAAGCCGAAATCGGTGCTGCGCAGGAAATATTGTTCGCCTGCCAGCCAGACCATCAGCAGCGTCATCGCCACGTAGGTGACGATTGGCCAGCGCATCTCTTCCAGCCGGGTCCAAAGGGTGGCCAGCAGCAATGCACCGATCGCCAGCAGCGCCAGCGGCAGCGGCCAGAACAGACTGAACGTCATCTGGCTGGCGAAACTCAGGGTGTACAGCAAGTGGGACAGGAAAAAGGCGCCGATGGCGTACAGCACTCGCTCGCGCGGCAGCAGGAGCAGCGCATCGCCGATCAGCGTCGCCAGCAGGCCGAGTACGATCAGATAACCCGCCGCGCTGAGCACCGGCGCCTGCCAGGCAAGCAGCAACAGCAGCAACAGCGTGACGGGTTTGAACACCCAACGCTGCCAGCGCGGCCCGCGGTAAGAGGCGTCGACGAACAGCCAACCGGAAAAGAATACGGCAAGGAACGGCCAACTCATTGATGTCATCCTTATGTAGGAGGGAGCCGCAACCACCGGCTCCAAACTGTCACCCATGTCACTTCTTATTTCAGTGTAGGTAGCCTGCCGACGATCGACAATGCTTTCTTGAGAATGCTATGTTTACGCCGATTTGGCCGTGAAGGAAATGGGAAACCGATGAGTAAGCCACCGTTATTTTTTGTCGCCGTCATTGCGTTGATCGCCGTGCTGGCCACGCAACGCTACTTCAAACAGCGCCAGCAGGAGGCGGAAAACGATCGTGCGCCGATGCGCAGTCTGCAGGTGACGGTGAGCGACAAGCGGAGCTTCCCGGTCGCCAAGACCCGTGCGCCGCAGCGCGAGCCGTTGGTCAACGAGCCGATGTATTACGAGGTGGTGTTCAGCCCGAACCAGGGCGGTGAAGACATTACGCTGCGGCTGAAGCAATGGCAGTACAACCCGATAGAAAAAGGCGCGCACGGCACGTTAAACATGCAGGGCACGCGGTTCGTCTCGTTCACCGTTCAGCCGTAGCGGTCACTTTTTCTTGATGGGCGGCTGTTTCTTTTGCCAGGCCAGCAGCTCAAACACGCCAAAGATAAAGATCTTGGCCTCTTGCCAGTAGCTGATCGGCTGATCCTTCGGCTGGGTGGATTTCAACAGCACCAGCTGCAGGCCGTGCATCACCACCATAAAAAACAGCGCCACGTCGATGAAATACTTCAGCGGCTTGGGAAACGGATGGAACAGGTTAGAGAGCAGGAAGCCCCATACGCACAGCATCAGCAGGCGGCCCAGATTAATCAGCATGGTCGGTTTTCTCTTTCGAACGAAGATAAAGGCGATAAGCCACCTGACCGGCGACCTTCTCCCGGTGCAACTGCCAGCTGGCAGGCACGTCCGCCGCGGCGCTTTCCGCCTCGGCTTCTACATAGATCCACGCCTCGTCGGCCAGCCAGCCACGCTGCTCCAGTAACAAGACGGTCTCCGCCAGCAGGCCTTTGCGAAACGGCGGATCGAGGAACACCACGTCAAACGGTTGACCGTCGCCCGCCAGCCAGCTCAACGCGTTGGTGTTGATA
This sequence comes from Serratia sp. 201, assembly GCF_037027545.1. Lineage (NCBI taxonomy): Bacteria > Pseudomonadati > Pseudomonadota > Gammaproteobacteria > Enterobacterales > Yersiniaceae > Serratia > Serratia sp. 201. The sequence continues at coordinate 247,623 of NZ_JAXCHC010000005.1, forward strand.
ACCACCCCTTTGCCCTGCAGCAGCGCCAGATTTTTTTCCAGTTGCTGAGCCACCGGCCGTTCGAATTCCAGCAGCGTGGCGCTGCCGGCATAGCGCGACAGCGCTTCCAGCCCTAATGCGCCACTGCCGGCGAAGCAGTCCAGGCAGCGCGCGCCCTGAATCACCGGCGCCAGCCAGTTGAACAGGGTTTCACGCACCCGATCGGTGGTGGGGCGCAGCCCCGGGCTGTTTGGCACCGGGAGTTTGCGGCCGCGCCATTGGCCGCCGATGATGCGGATCTGTCCGGCTGCGGCCTGGGGCGGCTTTTTGGCCGCGGCCCGTGGCGAGAGTCTTGTCATAAGCGTTGTTTGATTTCTTTTGCGGCGCGGGGCCGCAGAGGTTAACGAAAAGTTGTCCCTATTCTACCGGTGACGGGCGTCGGGGGGAACGGTAAAACGTTGTTGTCTGATTTCACACCGGAAAGCATGCCGGATGCGTGTTGCTGCGCGAGGGAAAGTGATAGACTCGGCGGATTATTGTCAGCATATATCCTTCAGGTATGTAGGGTAAGCGAGCCTTCGGTACGGAGTAGAGTCATAACATGGCAAAAGATAAGAAACGTGGGTTTTTCTCCTGGCTGGGCTTTGGCCAGAAGGAAAAGGAAGAAGAGCAACAGCAACCTGAGCAGCCGGTAGAGCAGGCGGAACCTCAGGCCGCGGAGACGCCGGCTGAACCGGCCGCCGCCAAGCTGGATGACAAGCTCCCCGCCCAGGAATCTGAACCTGCCGCCTCCGTCGACACCCCGGGGGAGTGGGATAACGGTCAGGCCGGCGAGCAAATCGCGGAAAACCTGCCGGCGGCGGCTGAACATCCGGCGGCGCCGCAAGCGTTGGCTGAAGAGATCGTCAGCGTCACCGAGCAAGTGGTGGCGCAGCAGCAACCGGTGGTTGAACCTGAGCCGGTCGTCGAACCTGAGCCGGTCGTCGAGCCTGAGCCGGTCGTCGAACCTGAGCCGGTGGTTGAGCCTGAGCCGGTGGTTGAGTCCGAGCCGGTCGTCGAACCTGAGCCGGTGGTCGAGCCTGAGCCGGTGGTTGAACCCGAGCCGGTGGTCGAACCTGAGCCGGTCGTTGAACCCGAGCCAGTGGTTGAGCCCGAGCCGGTGGTTGAACCCGAGCCGGTGGTTGAACCCGAGCCAATCGTCGAACCTGAGCCGGTCGTTGAACCCGAGCCAATCGTCGAACCTGAACCGGAGCCGGAAGAAGCGCCGCTTGAACCTGTGGTGCCGGCCGCTGCGCAAGAGCAGGAACGCCCGACCAAAGAAGGCTTCTTCGCTCGCCTGAAACGCAGCCTGCTGAAGACCAAGCAAAATCTCGGTTCCGGCTTTATGGGGCTGTTCCGCGGTAAAAAGATCGACGACGATCTGTTCGACGAGCTGGAAGAACAGCTACTGATCGCCGACGTCGGCGTGGAGACCACGCGCAAGATCATCACCTCCCTGACTCAGCACGCCAGCCGCAAGCAGCTGAAAGACGCTGAAGCGCTGTACGGCAAGCTGAAGGAGGAAATGTCCGAAATTCTGGCCAAGGTCGATCAGCCGCTGGATGTCAGCGGGAAAACCCCGTATGTCATCCTGATGGTCGGCGTGAACGGCGTGGGTAAAACCACCACCATCGGCAAGCTGGCGCGTCAGTTCCAGGCGGAAGGCAAGTCGGTGATGCTGGCGGCGGGGGATACCTTCCGCGCCGCCGCGGTGGAGCAGCTGCAGGTGTGGGGCGAACGCAACCGCATTCCGGTGGTGGCGCAGCATACCGGCGCGGATTCCGCTTCGGTGATCTTCGATGCGGTGCAGGCCGCCAAGGCGCGCGGCATCGATGTGTTGATCGCCGATACCGCCGGCCGTCTGCAGAATAAATCGCACCTGATGGAAGAGCTGAAGAAGATCGTCCGCGTCATGAAAAAACTGGACGACCAGGCCCCCCATGAGGTTATGCTGACGCTCGATGCCAGCACCGGCCAGAATGCGGTCAGTCAGGCGAAATTATTTAATGAGGCCGTGGGCTTAACCGGCATCACGCTGACTAAACTGGACGGTACCGCCAAGGGCGGGGTGATCTTCGCCATCGCCGATCAGTTCGGTATCCCGATCCGCTATATCGGCGTCGGGGAAGGCATCGAAGATTTGCGGCCGTTTAAGGCTGACGATTTTATTGAGGCACTTTTTGCCCGAGAGGATTAATACGGATGATTCGCTTTGAACAGGTCAGTAAAGCTTATCTGGGCGGACGGCAAGCGCTGCAGGGGGTTGATTTCCATCTGCGCCCGGCGGAAATGGCGTTTCTGACCGGCCATTCCGGCGCGGGGAAAAGTACCCTGCTGAAACTGATTTGCGGTATCGAACGGCCCAGCGCCGGCCACATCTGGTTTGGCGGGCACGACATCAGCCGTTTGAAAAACCGCGAGGTGCCGTTCCTGCGTCGGCAGATCGGCATGATCTTCCAGGATCACCACCTGCTGCTGGATCGCACGGTGTATGACAACGTGGCGATGCCGCTGATCATCGCCGGCGCCAGCACCGAAGATATCCGCCGCCGCGTTTCCGCCGCGTTGGACAAAGTCGGTTTGCTGGATAAAGCGAAAAACTTCCCGATTCAGCTGTCCGGCGGTGAGCAGCAGCGCGTGGGCATCGCCCGCGCGGTGGTGAACAAGCCGGCGGTGCTGCTGGCGGATGAACCGACCGGTAACCTGGATGATGCGCTGTCGGAAGGCATTCTGCGCCTGTTTGAAGAATTCAACCGCGTCGGCGTGACCGTACTGATGGCGACGCACGACACCGGGCTTATCGCCCGTCGCAATTACCGCATCCTGACGCTGAGCCAGGGCCGCATGCAGGGGGGCGCTCACCATGGCCAATAACGCAAAAACCGCCAAGAGCAAGGCGCTGCGCGGCGGCTGGCGCGAACAGTGGCGTTACGCCTGGATGAACGCCATCAAAGACATGCTGCGCCAGCCGTTGGCGACGCTGCTGACGGTGATGGTGATCGCCATCTCCCTGACGCTGCCGAGCGTGTGCTACATCGTGTGGAAAAACGTCAGCACCGCGGCCAGCCAGTGGTACCCGACGCCGCAACTGACGGTCTACCTGGATAAATCGCTCGATGACGACGCGGCGCTGAAAGTGCTCGACGCCATCAAGGCGGAAGCCGGCGTGGAGAAGGTGAACTACCTGTCGCGTGAAGAAGCGCGCGGCGAGTTCCGCAACTGGTCGGGCTTTGGCGGCGCGCTGGACATGCTGGAAGAGAACCCGTTGCCGGCGGTGGCGATCGTCACGCCGAAGATGAGCTTCCAGAGTTCGGACACCCTCAACACCCTGCGCGATCGCGTAGCGGCGGTGCAGGGCGTGGAAGAAGTGCGCATGGATGACAGCTGGTTTGCCCGCCTGGCGGCGCTGACCGGGCTGGCGGGCCAGATCGCGGCGATCATCGGCGTGCTGATGATCGTGGCAGTGTTCCTGGTGATCGGCAACAGCGTGCGTCTGAGCATCTTCAGCCGTCGCGACACCATCAACGTGATGAAGCTGATCGGCGCCACCGACGGCTTTATTCTGCGGCCGTTCCTCAACGGCGGGGCGATGCTGGGCTTTGCCGGCGCGCTGCTGTCGCTGGTGCTGTCCGGGGCGCTGGTGTGGCAACTGGAGTCGGTGGTCGCCGGCGTGGCCAAGGTGTTCGGCACCACTTTCACCTTGCACGGGCTGGGCTGGGATGAGGCGCTGCTGCTGCTGATCATCTCCGCGATGATCGGCTGGATCGCCGCCTGGCTGGCGACGGTGCAACATTTACGCCGATTTACACCACAGTAAGATTTTTTTGGTATACTCTTCTCCTGCTGCTTTTGATCGCGTTGCGGGAGAAGAGTGACCTCAAGCGAAGTCAGCACTATCCCTCTCTTCTTAGCGCACAAATTCCCTATCGGCCTGCACCCTCGTCACGTATTGTCAGCAACAATGCTTGCAAAAAAGGGTGAACTTATAGGGCGGAGTACGGTCAAAAATTGCAGCAAATGTTAAGGTGCCCGGCGTGTGGAACCGCTTTTGCTTCAGCAACTGCCGTAGAATCAATCATTTCCCCGCTGTAATAATCACCTGCATGATTTTGTATTCTCATAGAGAGGGTTTGAATGACCAAAGAAATGCAAACTTTAGCCTTAGTACCCCAAGGTAGCTTGGAAGCCTATATCCGGGCAGCCAACGCCTATCCGATGCTGACGGCAGAGGAAGAGCGGGAGCTGGCTGAACGGCTGCATTATCAGGGCGATCTGGATGCCGCTAAGCAGCTCATCCTGTCTCACCTGCGCTTTGTCGCTCATATTGCCCGCAACTATTCAGGCTATGGTCTGCCGCAGGCGGATCTGATTCAGGAAGGCAATATCGGCCTGATGAAAGCCGTTCGCCGCTTCAACCCTGAAGTCGGCGTGCGTCTGGTTTCCTTTGCGGTGCATTGGATTAAGGCGGAAATCCACGAGTACGTATTGCGCAACTGGCGCATCGTGAAAGTGGCGACCACCAAAGCGCAGCGCAAGCTGTTCTTTAACCTGCGCAAAACCAAACAGCGTTTGGGCTGGTTCAACCAGGACGAAGTGGAACTGGTGGCCCGCGAGCTGGGCGTAACCAGCAAAGACGTGCGCGAGATGGAATCTCGCATGGCGGCGCAGGACATGACGTTCGATCCGACTCCGGACGACGAGGCCCGCGATGGCCAGTCGATGGCGCCGGTGCTGTACCTGCAGGACAAAAGCTCGGACTTCGCCGAAGGCATCGAGGAAGATAACTGGGAAAGCAACGCCGCAGACAAACTGGCCTATGCGCTGGAAGGTCTGGACGAGCGCAGCCAGCATATCATCCGCGCCCGTTGGCTGGATGATGACAACAAATCGACGCTGCAGGAGCTGGCCGATCAGTACGGCGTTTCCGCCGAACGCGTGCGTCAGCTGGAAAAGAACGCCATGAAGAAACTCAAAATGGCGATCGAAGCCTGAGTCGATGCGAGATTCGATAAAAAAAGCCCGGCAAGCCGGGCTTTTTAGTGCCTGAAATTCGGCGTTATGGCGCCACGGCGGTGAAGTCCGGCGCCGGGCAGTCGTAGCCGAATTTCGCCGCCCACGGATAACGGGGGCCGGTGTTGATATAGCGCTGATAAAGCGCACGGCCGGTTTTGGCATCACGCTTGATAACCCAGCTGGCAGCGTTACACAACACGGCGGCATAGGCCTGGCTCTTCGGCGGCAGCAGATCGGCCGCCTGTTGCGCCAGCCCCACCGCCTGCCAGCGATAGTGCAGGAAACGGTTGTCTTCCTCCGGTAGCGCCGCCTTGGCGCGCGCCGCTTCTGCGCTGTCGATCCAGCTTTTATGCTTCAGCTCGCGAGTATCGAACGCATCCCCCAGATAGGAATAGCCGGCGCCATAGATGGCGTAATCCGGCGTCATCTCATACCCGGTAAACTCCAGCCCCTGGGCGCGCAGCAGGTTGGCGGCGCGATAGTAAGCCTGCGCGCGCGTCAGCGGCGCGGCGGATTTGTCCTTGGCGGCCTTCAGTTCGTCGGCGAACTGCTGCGCCGCTTGCCGGTAGTTGGGGATATCGAAATAGGCCAGCGCTTCCGGCGCTCGTCCGACGCGCATCAGCCGCCGCGCCAGCAGTTCGCGCAGCTGCACTTCCGGCGTGATCTGCTGGCCGCCGTAGTCGTCCGGATTAACCGGCTTGAGCGGCGTCGTCGGCGCCGGGGCGTGCTTATCGACAAAGCCTTTCAACTCATCGACGGTCAGCACCCGCTCCGCCACGTCGGCCACGTCGGCCCAGTAGAGCGCTTTGCCGCGATACAGCAGGTCCATCGCCTGCAGATAGTCGCCGCGGTTCAGCGCCAGGATGGCCTGTTCGCCGGCCACCCGGCACTCGGGCACGATGGTTTCTGCGACGAAGTCGGCGTTGCGTTGTTCACCCCAGCTTTCGTCGGCGGGGAACGCGCTTGCCGCCTTGGCGTAGGCGGCAGTGGCGGCTTTCACGTCGCCGTCGCGCAGCGCCATTTTCGCGCGCAGCCACCACGCCAGGCCGCTGTCGCCGGCGTTTTTCAGCAGGCTCGCCGCCATCGGGTACTGCCCCGAACGGTAAGCCAACGCCGCCAGCCGATCGCTGCCGGCGAAGCCGCTTTTCACTGAGCCGTCCAGCAGCGTCAGGATCTGGCTGATGATCTGGGCGGAGCGGCCGTTGCCGTCGGTATCTGCCATTTGCAGGTTGCCGCTGCGCGCGAACAGCTCAATGGTCACCAACTGCTGGATCAACGGATCGCCGATAATCTGTTTCAGCGTGTCCAAATGGTCGGGGTTGACCAGGAGGCTGGAGACGTACTGCAGCGACTGCCCGCCGCTCGGATCGCCCTGCGCCGCCTGTTGCGCATAGAGGTGGGCGGCGGGGGCGACGTCACCCAGCCACAGGTGGATGCGCGCCTGCTGCCCAAGGCTGCTCAGCGCCAACTGATCGGGATCGGCAGCGCCGCTTTTCACCCGGTCGATCACCTGCTGGAATGCCGTCAGCGCCTGTTCAAGTTCGGCTTTAGGCGGATGCTCGGCGGCGGGAACCGCTTCACCGGATTCATTCACCGGTGTACCGTGGTCAGCCATCAGGACGCGGCCAAGCGAATACTGCGCCCGCAGTCCCCAGTCGCTCTGCTCGGCGGCCGGTAGCTTCAGCACCTGCTGGAAATAGTCTGTGGCGCGCGGATCGTGGCTGGCGAAAGCGACGGCGCCCAGTTGATAGAGACGCGCGGCGTTGGACAACCCCTGCGCATTGACGGCGTCAGCCTCTTCCACCGTTTTGGCTGCGCGCATTTTACCGATCGCGATCGTTTCCGGCGATTGCGGCATCGGTTTCGGCGGCATCGGCGGCGGCGGGGCTTGCCAGTGCGGCAACTGTTTATCCATCGGCACCAGCCGGCCGGCTTCGAAGGCGAAATTGCCCTCCGGCATATACAGCAGGGTGCCGTTGCGGTCGATCAGCAGCCGGTTAGGAAAATCCGGGCCGCAGGCATAGCCGTTCAGCGGCAGCGCCAGCGCGGCGCCGATCAGCATGGCCAGCGGAAGAAGGCGGCGGGTGTTCCGTGCCGCGCGCGAATCAAGGTGTGACAAGGGTGCCTCCTGGCGTCAGTTGTTGGCAGCGCAGCCAACCCAACGGCCGGGATTGCCCGGCGCGCAGTTGGTCGCTGCTGATGCGAATAAAGCGTTGCTGTTGCGGTGCGGATTCCAGCCGGTAGTGGCCGACCGCGTCCGCCGCCAGGCAGTCGTCGGCGCGGATGACCACCTCTTGCGGCAGCGGGGCGTCCACCGGCCCGTTGTTGTGAATTATCAGATCATACAGCCCGTTTTGCTGTGGCTGAGGCCTAAATTTTACCTGCCAGTCGACGTTCAGCGGCCGGCGCTCGATCACCGCTCGCAGCGTGGCGAGCGACCAGGCGCGCCGATCGTCCGCCAGCGGCAATCGGAACCAGAGAATGCCGCGTAGCCGGGGCGGCGTTTGCTGCGCCAGCGTTTGCAGAAAATCGGCGATCTGCTGCGGCGCGACCGTCAGCTCGCGCCCGTTGCCCGCCATGCGCAGCGAGGATTCGCTCTCCACCTGCGCGCCTTGCGCATCAAAACCCAACAACGCCATGCCGTAGGCCGGCAGCGCGACGCGAAACGGCTTCGGTGTGACGGCAGCGTACTGCCGCACCCAGCGCAGCGCCAGCGGGCCGTCAAACAGCCCCTGCTGTGGCGAGAGCACCGCGTGCACCTGCAGGACGGAACTGTCGGCCTGTTGCAGTACGCCGGGCAGGTTGGGTGAGCCGATCCAGGCCGGCAGGGCGGTGATGCCGAGTTGCAAAGCGGCGGGCAGCCGTTGGCGCAGCCGCTGCAGAAAGCGTTGGTAGTCCGGCAGGCGGGCGGTGGCGGCATCATGATCGATCTCGATGCCGGTGACGGGCAGCCCGGCCGCCTGCCAGCGCTGGGTGAGCGCCAGCAGGCGCTGGATAATGGCCTCTTGATCCAGCTGCGGCAGTTGGCCGTCGAGGCGGGCTACCAGCCAGAGTGGGCGGCCGTCCTGCTTCAGCAGGCTGAGATCGGCCGGGATTTCCCGCCAGCCTTCACGCGGATGCACCTGCAACGCCAGCACCCGCAGCTTGGCGAACAGATCGCGGCTGCTCGCCAGCGCATCGGCGTGCTGCGGCGTCCAAACTCGCTGCCAGACATAAACCTGCTGATCCCAGCCTGAGGCCAGGCGCTGCGCCTGCTGGCGCCCGGCGAACCAGGCCGCCAACCCCAGCGCAATCAAGACCAGCGCCGCCAGCCGGCGCTTCATTTTTGCCAGAGATCGCCCTGCGGCGCGAAGCCGCAGGCGCGCATGAAGTTATCGACTTCCCCACGTTCACGCGGCGCCAGGCCGGCGGTCGACAGCTGCCAGTGGGCGACCTGCGGCAGCTGACGCTGTGCATCCTGCACCAGATAAAGACCGACGCCGCGGCGGCGCGTCACTTCGCGTACCAGCAGATCCTGTAGTTCGGCGCGGTCGTCCTGCAGCGCAATTTTCACCGCACCCAGCAGACGCTCGTTGAAGCGGGCGGCAAACAGCGCCTTGTCGTCGCTCAGCCAACCTTGCCACTGTTCCGGCTGCTGGTGCGGCCAAATTTTACCGAGGTCGATAAGGTCTTGCGGGGACAGCGCGGTTAGGCGCTCGATGGTCAGTTTCATGCAGAATTTCCGCGCAGCTAAATGATGTCGACAGTGTAATAGATCTTGTGCAGAGCGTTGTGTAAGTTTTTCTGTACGATTACTGTGCAATATGTTTTTTGCACGGGGCATTTTCCGAGTAAATAGTTAGTAAACGGATTGTTAACCAGCACAACGCACTACGCCTAAAGGTAAAGAGCGCAGATTTAATTCGAATTTTATCCTGTTTACACCGCTTGTTTCTGCCAGATGAAGTTGATTTGCAGAAGAAAATTCCTGTTTAATGGCATGAAAAATAAAGTCTTATTAGAAAATAATGCCGACAAAACGCCTAAATCATTATTACTTATAACAAAAGCGGTCAATAACGATCGGGCGCAGGCAAACACAACAGGTACGTTCACAACGACAGATGGGGATTTGCGGATGAAATTAACAACAGGTAAGGCACTGCTGGCGGGTTGTATTGCGATGGCCATGAGCCAGGCGGCCATGGCGAAAGACATCAAGGTGGCGATCGTCGGGGCAATGTCCGGCCCGGTCGCGCAGTATGGCGACATGGAGTTTACCGGCGCGCGCCAGGCGATTGCCGACATTAACGCCAAGGGCGGCATCAAGGGCGACAAGCTGGTCGGCGTGGAATACGACGACGCCTGCGACCCGAAACAGGCAGTTGCGGTCGCCAACAAGGTGATCAACGACGGTATTCGCTACGTGATCGGCCACCTGTGCTCCTCATCCACCCAGCCGGCGTCCGATATCTATGAAGACGAAGGCGTGATCATGATTACCCCGGCGGCCACCAACGCGGATCTGACTACCCGTGGCTACAAGATGATCCTCCGCACCACCGGCCTGGATTCGGATCAGGGCCCGACCGCCGCCAAATACATCCTCAGCGACATCAAGCCGAAGCGCATCGCCGTGGTGCACGACAAGCAGCAATACGGCGAAGGCCTGGCGCGCTCGGTGCGCGACAGCCTGAAAAAACAGGGCACCGAAGTGGCGATGTTCGAAGGCATCACCGCCGGCGACAAAGACTTCTCCACCTTGGTGGCGCGCCTGAAGAAAGAAAATATCGACTTCGTGTACTTCGGCGGTTACTACCCGGAAATGGGGCAGATCCTGCGTCAGGCCAAGCAGGCCGGGTTGACCACTCGCTTCATGGGGCCGGAAGGCGTGGGCAACTCCTCGCTGTCCAACATCGCCGGCGCCGCCTCGGAAGGCATGCTGGTGACGCTGCCGAAACGCTACGATCAGGTGCCTGCCAACCAGCCGATCGTCGATGCGCTGAAAGCCAAGAAGCTGGATCCGACCGGCCCGTTCGTCTGGACCACCTATGCTGCGCTGCAGTCGCTGACCACCGGCATGGAGCGCAGCGGCAGCCAGGAGCCGGCGGACATCGTCAAGGATCTGAAAACCGGCAAGCCGGTGGAGACCGTGATGGGGCCGCTGACCTGGGATGACAAGGGCGATCTGAAAGGCTTCGAGTTCGGCGTGTTCGAATGGCATGCCAACGGCACGTCCACACCGATCAAATAAGCCATAATGATTAGGGTGGGGCGCGGCTTGTTGCGCCCGGCGGGCCGGCTTGCCGGCCCCGTCTCCCTTTACCCGCCGGTTCTGCGCCGGCGGGTTTCGCAGCCAAGGGTTCAGAGTATGTCAGAGCAACTCCTCTATTTTCTGCAGCAGATGTTCAACGGTTTAACGTTGGGCAGCACCTATGCATTGATCGCCATCGGTTACACCATGGTTTACGGCATCATCGGCATGATCAACTTCGCCCACGGCGAGGTGTACATGATCGGCAGCTATGTCTCCTTTATCGTTATCGCCGCCCTGATGATGCTCGGCATCGACGTCGGTTGGCTGCTGATCGGCGCCGCGTTCCTGGTCTCGATCGTTATCGCCAGTGCCTACGGCTGGAGCATCGAACGGGTGGCCTACAAGCCGGTGCGCAACTCCAAGCGCCTGATTGCGCTGATCTCGGCCATCGGCATGTCGATATTCCTGCAAAACTACGTCAGCCTGACGCAGGGCTCACGCGATCTGGCGCTGCCTAGCCTAGTGACCGGCCAGTGGGTGCTGGGAGAAAGCAACGGCTTCGCCGCCACCATCAGCACCATGCAGCTGACCATCTGGCTCGTGACCTTCCTGGCGATGCTGGCGCTGACGCTGTTTATCCGCTATTCACGCATGGGCCGCGCCTGCCGCGCCTGTGCGGAAGATCTGAAGATGGCCAGCCTGCTGGGCATCAACACCGACCGGGTGATCTCGCTGACCTTCGTTATCGGTGCGGTGATGGCGGCGGTGGCCGGGGTGTTGCTCGGCCAGTTCTACGGCGTCATCAACCCTTACATCGGGTTTATGGCCGGTATGAAAGCCTTCACCGCCGCGGTTCTGGGCGGCATCGGCAGCATTCCCGGTGCGATGATTGGCGGCCTGGTACTGGGCGTGGCGGAAGCGCTGACCTCTGCCTACCTGAGCACCGAATACAAAGACGTGGTGTCGTTCGCGCTGCTGATCGTGGTGCTGCTGATCATGCCGACCGGCATCCTCGGGCGTCCGGAGGTTGAGAAAGTATGAAACTCAATCTGCTCAATGCGCTGATCGCCACGGCGGTGCTGTTCGTGATGGCGTCGTTCCTGATGGGCATGCAGCTCAGCCTGGACGGCACCAAGCTGGTGGTGCACGGCGCGGCGGAAGTGCGCTGGATGTGGATCGGCATCGGCTGCGTCATCGTCTTTTTCTTCCAGCTGTTGCGCCCGCTGCTGCAGCAGGGATTGAAAAAAGTCTCCGGCCCGGCGTTCGTGCTGCCGAGCTTCGACGGCACCACGCCGCGGCAAAAGCTGCTGGCGGCTTTGCTCATCGTCGCGGCGGTCGCCTGGCCGTTCCTGGTCTCGCGCGGCACGGTGGATATCGCCACCCTGACGCTGATCTACGTGATGCTGGGCCTCGGCCTCAACGTGGTGGTGGGCTTGTCCGGTCTGCTGGTGCTCGGCTACGGCGGTTTCTACGCCATCGGCGCCTACACCTATGCGCTGCTGAATCACTATTACGGCCTCGGCTTTTGGGAGAGCCTGCCGCTGGCGGGTATCGTCACCGCCGCTTTCGGCTTCCTGCTCGGTTTCCCGGTGCTGCGGCTGCGCGGCGACTATCTGGCGATCGTGACGCTCGGCTTCGGCGAAATCGTGCGCATCCTGCTGCTGAACAATACCGAGATCACCGGCGGGCCGAACGGCATCAGCCAGATCCCGAAACCGACCTTCTTCGGCCTGGAGTTCAACCGCAGCCTGCGCGACGGCGGCTGGGATACCTTCCATAACTTCTTCGGCCTGAAATACGATCCGAGCGATCGCATCGTATTCCTGTACCTGGTGGCGCTGCTGCTGGTGGTGCTGACGCTGTTCGTCATCAACCGCCTGCTGCGCATGCCGCTCGGGCGCGCCTGGGAAGCGCTGCGCGAAGACGAGATCGCCTGCCGCTCGTTGGGCCTCAGCCCGACGCGCATCAAGCTGACCGCCTTTACCATCAGCGCCGCTTTCGCCGGGTTTGCCGGCACGCTGTTTGCCGCGCGCCAGGGGTTCGTCAGCCCGGAATCCTTCACCTTCGTCGAGTCGGCCTTCGTGTTGGCGATCGTCGTACTGGGGGGTATGGGCTCGCAGTTCGCGGTCATTCTGGCGGCAATCCTGCTGGTGGTGTCGCGCGAGCTGATGCGCGATCTGAATGAGTACAGCATGTTGCTGCTGGGTGCGCTGATGGTGCTGATGATGATTTGGCGGCCGCAGGGGCTGTTGCCGATGAAACGGCCGCAGCTGAAGCTGCAGGCGGCGGACATTCACGCGGGCAAGGGGGAGCAGGCATGAGCGTTCAACCTTTACTGCAGGTAGAGGGCCTGTCGATGCGTTTCGGCGGGCTACTGGCGGTCAACAATGTGGCGCTGACGCTGAACGAAGGCGAAATCGTGTCGCTGATCGGCCCCAACGGCGCCGGTAAGACCACGGTGTTCAACTGCCTGACCGGTTTTTACCGCCCGACTGGCGGCACCATCAAATTGCGCGATCGCCACCTGGAAGGGTTGGCGGGGCAGGCCATCGCCCGCATGGGCGTGGTGCGTACCTTCCAGCATGTGCGGCTGTTCCGTGAAATGACGGTGATTGAGAACCTGCTGGTGGCGCAGCATCAGCACCTGAAAAGCGGCGTGTTCGCCGGGCTGCTGAAAACCCCGGCCTTCCGCCGCGCCGAAGCCGAGGCGCTGGCGCGTGCGGCGGAGTGGCTGGAGCGCGTCGGCCTGCTGGAGATGGCCAACCGTTCGGCGGGCAACCTGGCCTACGGGCAGCAGCGGCGGCTGGAGATCGCCCGCTGCATGGTGACCCGGCCGGAGCTGCTGATGCTGGACGAACCGGCCGCCGGCCTCAACCCGAAAGAGACCGACGAGCTGGATCACCTGATCGTAGAGCTGCGCGATCGGCATAAGGTCTCGGTGTTGCTGATCGAGCACGACATGAAGCTGGTGATGGGCATTTCCGACCGCATTTACGTGGTGAACCAGGGCACGCCGCTGGCGCAGGGCACACCGGCGGAGATCCGCAACAACCCGGACGTGATCCGGGCTTATTTGGGCGAAGAATAATATGTTGTCATTCAATCAGGTATCCGCCCATTACGGCAAAATTCAGGCGCTGCATCAGGTCAGTCTCACGATAAGTCAGGGCGAAATTGTGACGTTAATCGGCGCCAACGGCGCCGGTAAAACCACGTTGCTCGGCACCCTGTGCGGCGAACCGCGCGCCAGCGAAGGCAGCATCGTCTTTCAGGACCAGGACATCACCCAGTGGCAAACCTCGCGCATCATGCGCGAAGCGGTGGCGATCGTGCCGGAAGGGCGGCGCGTCTTCTCGCGCATGACGGTGGAAGAAAACCTGGCGATGGGCGGCTTCTTCGCCGATCGCCAGCAGTATCAACAGCGCATTGAACGGGTGTTCACGCTGTTCCCGCGCCTGCTGGAGCGCCGAAGCCAGCGTGCCGGCACCATGTCCGGCGGCGAACAGCAGATGTTGGCCATCGGCCGCGCGCTGATGAGTCAGCCGAAGCTGCTGCTGCTCGACGAGCCCTCGCTGGGGCTGGCGCCGATCATTATCCAGCAGATTTTCGACATCATTCAGCAACTGCGGGAAGAGGGCATGACCATCTTCCTGGTGGAGCAAAACGCCAATCAGGCGCTGAAATTGGCGGACCGCGGTTATGTGCTGGAAAACGGCCGCGTGGTGTTGGAAGATACGGGGGCTGCATTGTTAGCCAACGAAGCAGTGAGGTCGGCGTATCTGGGCGGTTAATCCGCCCCCCTACGAATTAAAATAATCAGGTACGAGAAGAAGAAATGAAGACAGAAGGGTTACTCGCGCAGCGCATCGTTAACGTAAAAAGTTCGGCCATCCGTGAATTGCTTAAGCACAGCAAGATGGAACACGTCATTTCGCTGGCGGGCGGCATCCCCTCTGATGCGCTGTTCGATTTCGAAGGATTGAGCATCGCCACCCAGCAGGCGATCACCGAACAGCCGAAAAGCGCGTTCCAGTATGGCCTGACCGAAGGCAGCCCGCTGCTGCGTGAGCGTATTTGCGCGCTGTGCGCCGAGCGCGGCGTCACCGCTGGCGCGGAAGAGGTAATGGTCACCGCCGGCTCTCAGCAGGCTCTGGATTTGGTGATGCGCGCCATCGTCAATCCCGGCGATGTGTTCGTGGTGGAGCGCCCGACCTACCTGGCGGCGCTGCAAACGCTGGAGCTGGCGGAGGCCAACATCATGTCGGTCTCGTCCGACAGCGACGGCATGGTGGTGGAAGAGCTGGCCGAGCTGCTGAAAACCCAGCGCATCAAGGGCGTGTACGTGGTGCCGAACTTCGGCAACCCCAGCGGCATCACCCTCAGCGCCGCGCGCCGTGAACTGCTGGTGAAGCTGGCTGCTGAACATAACTTCCTGATCATCGAAGACGATCCGTACGGCGAATTGCGTTTCACCGAAGAGCGCCACCCGACGCTGCATCAGGTGTCACAGCAGGTGCTGGGCAACACTGACCACATCATCTATACCTCGACCTTCTCCAAGATCCTGGCGCCGGGCCTGCGCTTGGGCTGGGCGATCCTGCCGCCGTTCCTGCTGCACAAAGTGGCGATCATCAAACAGGCGGCGGATCTGCACGCCAGCGCGTTGTCGCAGAGCATCGTCGAATGCTATCTCGGCCTGGATCGCCTGCCGGCGCAGATCGACAAGATCCGCGCCGCTTACAAGCAAAAGGGCGAGATCCTGGCCGGTTTGGTGGAGCAGGAGCTGGGCGACTACATCACCTTCGATAAGCCGAAGGGCGGCATGTTCCTGTGGGCGCGCTTCCGCCAGCCGTTCAACGCCACCGAATGGCTGAACACGACCTTGCAGCAGGGTGTGGTGTTCGTGCCGGGGGAATACTTCTTCTCCGACAACCCGGATCGTTCAACCTTCCGCCTGTCGTTCGCCACCGCCACCGAGCAGCAGATGCAAGAAGCGGTGGCGCGCCTGCGCCGTTCGCTGTAATCCTCGCGGCGGCGGAGCCCATGCCCGCCGCCGACATCAAACCGCCATCTTCACTTCACCTTGCCGTCATGTGGCTGTCATATAACGGTTATTTTTCTGTCATCCGCGCATGGCATGTTAGCTTCCGAACAAAAAACTGATTCTTTTCGCTCACGCGCTTTTACACCAGCTTTTTCAGGAGTTAGGCATGCTCACCTACGCTATTCGCAAAACCACGCTGTGCGTCGCGTTGACCCTGGCGGTCAGCATTCAGGCGCTGGCGGCGACAGAAATCCCGTTCTGGCATTCAATGGAAGGTGAACTGGGTAAGGAAGTGGATTCCCTGGCGGATCGCTTCAATCAGTCGCACAGCGACGTCAAGATTGTGCCGGTTTATAAAGGCAACTACGAACAGAGCCTGGCGGCGGGCATCGCTGCTTACCGCTCCGGCAAGGCGCCGGCGATCCTGCAGGTTTACGAGGTGGGCACCGCCACCATGATGGCCAGCAAAGCCATCAAACCGGTCTATGAAGTGTTTAAAGAGGCCGGCATCAACTTCGACGAGTCGGTGTTCGTGCCGACGGTGGCCGGCTATTACACCGACAACAAGAGCGGACATCTGCTGTCGCAGCCGTTCAACAGCTCCACGCCGGTGCTGTACTACAACAAAGATGCCTTCAAAAAGGCCGGCCTAAACCCGGACCAGCCGCCGAAAACCTGGCAGGAGCTGGCGGCGGATACCGCCAAGCTGCGTGAGGCCGGCATGAAGTGCGGCTACGCCAGCGGCTGGCAGGGTTGGATCCAGCTGGAGAACTTCAGCGCTTGGCACGGCGTGCCGTTCGCCAGTGAAAACAACGGTTTCGGCGGCACCAACGCCAAGCTGGAGTTCAACCAACCGCTGCAGGTCAAGCACATCGCGCTGCTGGAGGCGATGAACAAGAAGGGCGACTTTACCTACTTTGGCCGCAAAGACGAATCCACCGAGAAGTTCTATAACGGCGACTGCGCCATCACCACCGCCTCTTCCGGTTCGCTGGCGGACATCAAGCACTACGCCAAATTCAACTACGGCGTCGGCATGATGCCGTACGACGCCGACGCGAAAAATGCGCCGCAGAACGCCATCATCGGCGGGGCCAGCCTGTGGGTGATGAACGGCAAAGATGCCGCCACCTACAAGGGCGTGGCCGAGTTCCTGCAGTACCTGGCGCAGCCGGAAATTGCCGCCGAATGGCACCAGAAGACCGGCTATCTGCCGATCACCACCGCGGCTTACGATCTGACCAAGCAGCAGGGCTTCTACGACAAGAACCCGGGTGCCGACGTCGCCACTCGCCAGATGCTGAACAAGCCGCCGTTGGCGTTCACCAAGGGCCTGCGCCTGGGCAACATGCCGCAGATCCGCAGCGTGGTGGATGAGGAGCTGGAAGGCGTGTGGACCGGCAAGAAAACGCCACAGCAGGCGTTGGACGCCGCCGTACAGCGCGGTGACGTGCTGCTGCGCCGCTTCGAAGCATCGACCAAGTAACCCTGCGTCGCGAGCCCGACAGACCGGGCTCGCATCTTCACGCCGATCCTTCCTTACCCGATCAATGGTTTAACTGCTATGTCATCTTCCCGTCCCGGTTTCGGCTGCAGCTGGTTGCCCTATGCGTTGGTGCTGCCGCAGCTGCTGATTACCGCCGTCTTCTTTTTATGGCCCGCCGGCGAAGCGCTGTGGTATTCGGTGCAGAGCCTCGATCCGTTCGGCCTCTCCAGCCAGTTTGTCGGGCTGGATAACTTTAAACAGCTGTTCCAGGATCCTTACTACCTCGACTCGTTCTACACCACGCTGATCTTCAGCTTCCTGGTGGCGGGCATCGGGCTGGCGGTTTCGCTGTTCTTCGCCGCGCTGGTGGACTACGTGCTGCGCGGCAGCCGCCTCTATCGCACGCTGATGATCCTGCCCTACGCGGTGGCGCCGGCGGTGGCGGCGGTATTGTGGATCTTTCTGTTCAACCCCGGCCTGGGGTTGATCACCCATTTCCTCAACGGGCTGGGCTATAACTGGAACCATGCGCAAAACAGCGGCCAGGCGATGTTCCTGGTGGTGCTGGCCTCGGTATGGCAGCAGATAAGCTATAACTTCCTGTTTTTCCTCGCGGCGCTGCAGTCTATCCCGCGTTCGCTGGTGGAAGCGGCAGCCATCGACGGCGCCGGCCCGGTGCGGCGCTTCTTCCATCTGGTGCTGCCGCTGATCGCGCCGGTGAGCTTCTTCCTGCTGGTGGTCAATCTGGTGTACGCCTTCTTCGATACCTTCCCGGTGATCGACGCCGCCACCGGCGGCGGGCCGGTGCAGTCCACCACCACGTTGATCTACAAGATCTACCGCGAAGGCTTCGCCGGGCTGGACCTCTCCAGCTCCGCCGCACAGTCGGTGATCCTGATGCTGTTGGTGATCGGCCTGACGGTGATCCAGTTCCGCTTCGTTGAACGTAAGGTGCGCTATCAATGATTGAGAATCGACGCGGGCTGGACATCTTCAGCCATGTGATGCTGGTTATCGGCGTGCTGGTGGTGCTGTTCCCGCTGTACGTGGCCTTTGTCGCCGCCACGCTGGATGACAAACAGGTGTTTCAGGTGCCGATGACGCTGGTGCCCGGCGGCCACCTGTGGGAGAACATTCGCAATATCTGGCAGGGCGGCGTGGGCAACCTCAAGGTGCCGTTCTCGCTGCTGCTGCTCAACAGCGTGATCATGGCGTTGGCGATCACCTGCGGCAAAATCGCGGTGTCGGTACTGTCGGCTTACGCCATCGTGTATTTCCGTTTCCCGCTGCGCAGCCTGTTTTTCTGGCTGATTTTCCTCACCCTGATGTTGCCGGTGGAAGTGCGCATTTTCCCGACGGTGGAGGTGATCTCCAACCTCAACCTGCTGGACAGCTATACCGGCCTGACGCTGCCGCTGATGGCCTCGGCCACCGCTACCTTCCTGCTGCGCCAGTTCTTCATGACGCTGCCGGATGAGCTGCTGGAGGCGGCGCGCATCGACGGCGCCGGGCCGATGCGTTTCTTCTGGGACATCGTGCTGCCGCTGTCGAAAACCAATCTGGCGGCGCTGTTTGTCATCACCTTTATCTACGGTTGGAACCAATATCTGTGGCCGATCCTGATCACCAGCGACGCTTCGATGGGCACCGCGGTGGCGGGCATCAAGAGCATGATCTCCACTTCCGGCGCGCCGACCCAGTGGAACCAGGTGATGGCGGCGATGATTCTAACTTTATTGCCACCGCTGGCGGTGGTGCTTCTGATGCAGCGCTGGTTTGTGCGCGGTCTGGTTGATAGCGAGAAATAACGACGATGGCAGGATTAAAACTACAGGCGGTCACCAAGTCTTACGACGGTAAAACGCCGGTGATCAAACAGATTGACCTCGACGTGGCGGACGGTGAATTTATTGTGATGGTCGGCCCGTCCGGCTGCGGCAAATCTACGCTGCTGCGTATGGTGGCCGGGCTGGAGCGCACTACCAGCGGCGATATCTATATCGATACCCGGCGCGTGACCGATCTGGAGCCCAAGGATCGCGGCATCGCGATGGTGTTCCAGAACTACGCGCTCTATCCGCACATGAGCGTGTACGACAACATGGCTTACGGCCTCAAGATCCGCGGTTTAGGCAAGGAGCATATCCGCCAGCGGGTGGAGGAAGCGGCGCGCATCCTGGAGCTGGAGCCGCTGCTCAAGCGCAAACCGCGCGAACTTTCCGGCGGCCAGCGCCAGCGGGTGGCGATGGGGCGCGCCATCGTGCGCGAACCGGCGGTATTCCTGTTCGATGAGCCGCTGTCCAACCTGGACGCCAAGCTGCGGGTGCAGATGCGCCTGGAGCTGCAACAGCTGCACCGCCGTCTGAAAACCACCAGCCTGTACGTGACTCACGACCAGGTGGAGGCGATGACGCTGGCGCAGCGGGTGATCGTGATGAATAAGGGCGTGGCAGAGCAGATCGGCACCCCGAGTGAAGTGTACCAACGGCCGGCTTCGCTGTTCGTCGCCGGCTTTATCGGCTCGCCGGCGATGAACCTGCTGCCCGGCACCCTGAGCGCCGACGGCGGCCAGCTGCTGTTGGCGGACGGCATGACGCTGCCGTTGCCGGCGGCCAAGCCGCAGTGGGCGGGGCGGCCGTTGACGCTGGGTATTCGGCCGGAGCATATTCAATTGGTGGCGCAAGGCCAGGGCGTGCCGCTGCAGCTGCAGACGCTGGAACTGCTGGGAGCCGACAATCTGGCGCACGGCCAGTGGGGCGGTCACGGGGTGATCGCGCGGCTGTCGCATGAAACCTTGCCGACGGCGGGCAGTACGCTATATTTGCAGCTGCCTGCTCAGGCGCTGCACTTCTTTGACACCCATAGCGGATTACGGATGGATTGATGACAAGACCCTGGCCTTACCCTCATATCGTTGCCCACCGCGGCGGCGGTTCTCTGGCGCCGGAAAATACCCTGGCGGCGATCGACGTCGGCGCGCGCCACGGCCACAAGATGATCGAGTTCGACGCCAAGCTGGCGCAGGACGGGCAAATTTTCCTGCTGCACGACGACACGCTGGATCGCACCAGCAACGGTTGGGGCGTGGCGGGCGAGCTGCCGTGGGACAAACTGGTGCAGCTGGACGCCGGCAACTGGTACAGCTCGGCCTTCAAGGGCGAGCGGTTGCCGCTGCTGTCGGAGGTGGCGGAACGCTGCCGGGAACACGGCCTGATGGCCAATATCGAGATCAAACCGACCACCGGCAGCGACGATGAAACCGGCCGGGTGGTGGCGCTGGCGGCGCGGTTGCTGTGGCAAGGGCAGACCGATCCGCTGCTTTCTTCCTTCTCGGTAGAAGCGCTGGCGGCGGCGCAGCGCACCGTGCCGGATTTGCCGCGCGGCTTGCTGCTGGAGGCCTGGGACGACAACTGGCGCGAGCTGACCGAACGCTTGGACTGCGTCTCGCTGCATATCGACCACAAAGCGCTGACCGCCGAGCGGGTGAAAGCGTTGAAAGACGCCGGGCTGCGTATTTTGGTGTATACCGTCAACCAACCGGATCGCGCGCGCCTGCTGCTCGACTGGGGCGTTGACTGCATTTGCACCGACCGGATAGATTTGATTGGCCCGGCTTTTTAATCCGGCGCCGATGAATCCCGCGACGACAAGCCTTGCCGCCGCACCACCGGAAGGAATGCGATGCCTGGCTTTATCCTGTCACTGTGGCACCAGATCGTGCTGTCTTTACCGCTGTTCGTCCTGATCGCATTGGGTTATGGGCTGATTCGCTGGGGGAAATGGCCCTCCAGCATCACCGATGGCCTGACGCGCTTCGTGTTTTCCCTCGCCTTGCCCGCCATGCTGTTTCGCATGATGTGCGACTTCTCGCAGCGCCCGGCGGTCGACGCCCGGCTGCTGATCGCGTTCTTTGGCAGCTGCCTGATCGTATTTGTGCTTGGCCGCCTGGTCGCCCGGCACCTCTTCCGGTTGGATGGCGTCGCCGGATCGGTGTTTGCGTTAGGCGGTATTTTCTCCAATAACGTGATGCTCGGTTTACCTATCGCCAGCGTAATGCTGGGGCAGGCGGCGATCCCGTCGGTGGCGCTGGTGCTGGTGTTCAACGGCCTGATCCTGTGGACGCTGGTGACGGTGTCGATCGAATGGGCGCGCAACGGCTCGCCGACGTTGAGCGGTTTCGCTAAAACCGCGCGCAGCGTGCTGACCAACCCGCTGATCGTCGGCATTTTGTCCGGCACGCTGTTTAGCCTGACCGGCTTGCCGCTGCCGGACTTCGTCGATCGACCGGTCAGCATGCTCGGCCAGGTGGCGGCGCCGCTGTCGCTGGTGGTGCTTGGCATGGGGCTTGCCGAGTACCGCATCAGCGAAGGCTGGCAGCTGAGCAGCGCCATCTGCGTGCTGAAGTTGCTGGTGCAGCCGCTAGTGATTTGGCTGCTGGCCTGGATGATGGATCTGCCGCCGATGGAAACCCGCGTTGTTGTGCTACTTGGATCGATGGCGGTGGGGGTGAACGTCTACCTGATGTCGCGCCAGTTCAATACGCTCACCGGCCCGGCCGCCACCAGCCTGGTGATGTCCACCGTGCTGGCGGCGATCACCACGCCGCTGATCCTCACCGTTATGGGCGTGCGGGCGTAGCCGGCATCGGCGCCTGCGGCACCGCCGGTGCGGTGCGATTGAACGGATCGCGCGGCTGGTTGCCGTTAGGCAGCAACTGCCCGCCGTTCGGCGTGGTTTGCATCAGCTGTTGCCGCTGATTGTCGAACTGTCGCTGCTGCTGCAGGCGGCGTTGATCCATCTGCCGGTTGTTCAACAAGCGCTGTTGCTGCGCTTGCTGGTTGTTTTGGTTGAGTAACTGCTGCTGTGAGCGCAGGTCGGTTACGCCGTTGGCCGCCGCCGCCAACCCAGGCAGCAACAGCAGAGCGAACAGAATGTGAGACGTTTTCATGATGGTTACCTCGCCTTTTTATTAAGCCTAACCCAGCGGTGAAATTTTGCCGGTAGTTTGTCTTTTGTTCAGATGTAAACTGCCTTTCATCCCCTTAGGCGTCCATCTTCCGTTACAATCGCCCTTTCGGTCTTTTTAGGGTGAACCCATCGTGCTGCTTTTGGTTATAACCACCATTCTGTGGGCATTTTCTTTCAGCCTGATTGGCGAGTACCTGGCGGGCCACGTCGACAGCGGATTCTCGGCGCTGGTGCGCATCGGGCTGGCGGCGCTGGTGTTTCTGCCGTTTCTGCGTTGGCGCAACATCAAACTCAAGGTGATCCTGCTGTATATGCTGGTGGGGGCCTTCCAACTGGGCATCATGTACCTGTTCAGCTTCCGCGCCTATCTCTACCTGACGGTACCCGAATTCCTGCTGTTCACCGTGTTGACGCCGTTGTATATCACGTTGATCTACGACTTGCTGAGCGGCCGACGCCTGCGTTGGGGCTACGTCTTCAGCGCGCTGCTGGCGGTGCTGGGCGCGGCGATCATTCGCTATCACCAACTGAGTGAACACTTCTGGTGGGGGCTGCTGTTGGTGCAGGCGGCGAATATCAGCTTCGCCATCGGCATGGTCGGCTATAAGCGCCTGATGGAAGTGCACCCCTTGCCGCAGCACACCGCCTTTTCCTGGTTCTACCTGGGGGCGGCGGTGGTGGCGGTGGTGGCCTGGTTCCTGTGGGGTAACCCGCAGCAGCTGCCAACCACCAACCTGCAGTGGGGCGTGCTGATCTGGCTGGGCGTGGTGGCGTCGGGACTGGGTTACTTCATGTGGAACTATGGCGCGACGCAGGTCGATGCCGGCACGCTCGGCATCATGAACAACATGCATGTGCCGGCCGGGCTGCTGGTCAACCTGGCCATCTGGCAGCAGCAGCCGCACTGGCCGAGCTTTATCATCGGCGGGGCGGTGATCGTCGCTTCACTGTGGGTGCATCGACGCTGGGTGGCGCCGAAGCAGCTCGGCTAAACGGGGGCCGGCAGTTTATACGCCGGCCGCCAACGCTTTGGCGCCGGTCGCGCCAGGGCGTGCGGCGTCGCGCACGAACGGCAGATGATCGCAGGCGTGCTGGCGGGCCGAGCGGATAAAGGCTTCGGTCACCGCCTGGCGCTGTTCACCGTCGCGCACGGCGGCGTACAGGCGGCTCCACAGGCCGTCACCCAGGGTTTTGGTCACCACCAGCCCCTGCCGTTCGAAACTCTCCACCACCCAATGCGGCAGCGCCGCAATCCCCATCCGCGCCGATACCATCTGGATCAGCAGCAGCGTGTTATCGACGTTCTTCAATGCCGGGTTGACGCCCGCCGGCTGCAGGAAATGCCGCCAGATATCCAGCCGTTGGCGCTGCACCGGGTAAATCAACAGTGTTTCATCGCTCAAGTCTTCCGGCTCGATGTGCGGCTTGCCGGCGAGCGGATGATCCGGCGCCAGCACCAGACGCACCTCGAAATCGAACATCGGCGAATAGTGCAGGCCGCTGCGCGGCAGAATATCCGACGTCATCACCAGATCCAGCTCGCCCTGTTGCAGGGCCGGCTGCGGATCGAAAGTGACGCCGGAGGTGAAGTCCATCACCACCTGCGGGAAACGCTGGCGGAAGTTGTCCAGCGCCGGCGTCAGCCACTGAATGCAGCTGTGGCATTCGATGGCGATGCGCAGCGTGGTCTGATGCGGCTCGTGGCAGGCCTGCAGCGCCTGTTGGATCTGCGGGAGGACCTGCTCCGCCAGCTGCAGCAGGATCTCGCCCTGGGCGGTGAAGCGCAAGGGCTGGCTCTTGCGCACGAACAGCTTGAAGCCCAGACGTTGTTCAAGATCGCTGAACTGGTGCGACAGGGCAGACTGCGTCTGGTGAAGTTGGGCCGCCGCCCCCGCCAGCGAACCGCTGTTGCGCAGGGCCTGCAGCGTCCGTAAATGTTTCAGTTCGATCATGAGAGTCCTTCACATTGACAGTGAATAAATTGCGCTTGTGGTTAATACAGTACCTGCTGATTATGGATGTGTAAACATCTGGACGGCTAAATGGGGAATATGACGATGGCAATTTTGAATCACACACTGGGTTTTCCTCGCGTTGGGCTACGACGTGAGCTGAAAAAAGCTCAGGAAAGCTACTGGGCCGGCAACTCAACGCAGGAAGAGCTGTTGGCGGTTGGCCGCGAGCTGCGCGCTCGTCATTGGCAACAGCAACAGCAGGCCGGGGTGGATTTGGTGCCGGTCGGCGATTTCGCCTGGTACGATCATGTGTTGACCACCAGCCTGCTGCTGGGCAACGTGCCGGCGCGCCATCAGAATGCGGATGGCTCTATTGATCTGGACACGCTGTTCCGCATCGGCCGTGGCCGCGCACCGACCGGCGAGCCGGCGGCCGCGGCGGAAATGACCAAATGGTTTAACACCAACTATCACTACATGGTGCCCGAATTCCAGCAAGGCCAGCAGTTCAAACTGGGCTGGACTCAGCTGTTGGACGAAGTGGATGAAGCGCTGGCGCTCGGCCATCGCATCAAGCCGGTGCTGCTTGGCCCGGTGACTTATCTGTGGTTAGGGAAAGTGAAGGGCGAGCCGTTCGACCGCCTGTCGCTGCTGAAAGAGATCCTGCCGGTTTACCAGCAGGTGCTGGCCGAGCTGGCGAAGCGCGGCGTCGAGTGGGTGCAAATTGACGAGCCTGCGCTGGTGCTGGAGCTGCCGCAAGCCTGGCTGGACGCGTTCAAACCGGCTTACGACGCGCTGCAGGGGCAGGTGAAGCTGCTGTTGACCACGTATTTCGACAGCGTAGGCCACAACCTCGACACCATTCGCACGCTGCCGGTGCAGGGGCTGCATGTCGATCTGGTCGCCGGTCATGACGATATCGCCACGCTGAGCACTGCATTGCCGCAAGACTGGCTGCTGTCGCTGGGGGTGATCAACGGCCGCAACGTTTGGCGCGCCGATCTGAGCCGCTGGTTTGAACGTCTGCAGCCGCTGGTGGGCACCCGCCCGCTGTGGATTGGCTCCTCCTGTTCACTGCTGCACAGTCCGATCGACCTGAGCGTGGAAAGCCGTCTGGACGAAGAAGTGAAAAGCTGGTTCGCCTTCGCGCTGCAAAAATGCGCCGAGCTGGCGCTATTAAGCTCGGCGCTGAACGCGCCTGACACGACGAAACAGGCTGAACTGGACGCCTACAGCGCGCCGATCCGCGCCCGCCGTCAGTCGAGCCGCGTGCATAACCCACAGGTTGAGCGCCGGCTGGCCGCGATCACCGCGCAGGACAGCGAACGCCACAGCGCTTACGCCGAGCGCGCCAGGACGCAGCGCGAGCGTTTCAACCTGCCGGCCTGGCCGACCACCACCATCGGTTCGTTCCCGCAGACCACCGAGATCCGCGGCCTGCGTCTGGACTTCAAACAGGGCCGTTTGGACGGCAACAACTACCGCACCAGCATCGGTGAGCACATCAAACAGGCGATCGTCGAGCAGGAGCGCCTCGGGCTTGACGTACTGGTGCACGGTGAAGCCGAGCGCAATGACATGGTGGAATATTTCGGCGAGAACCTGGACGGCTTCGTGTTTACCCAGAATGGCTGGGTGCAGAGCTACGGCTCCCGCTGCGTGAAGCCGCCGGTCATCATCGGTGACGTCAGCCGCCCGGAAGCCATCACCGTCGAATGGGCCAAATTCGCCCAGTCGCTGACCGACAAGCCGGTAAAAGGCATGTTGACCGGGCCGGTGACCATCCTGTGCTGGTCGTTCCCGCGTGAAGACGTGACCCGCGAAGTGATCGCCAAGCAGATTGCGCTGGCGCTGCGCGACGAGGTGGAAGATCTGGAAAAAGCCGGTATCGGCATCATCCAGATCGACGAGCCTGCGCTGCGCGAGGGGCTGCCGCTGCGCCAATCCGACTGGGCCGCCTACCTGAATTGGGCGGTGGACGCCTTCAAACTGAATGCCGCCGTGGCGCAGGATGACACCCAGATCCACACCCACATGTGTTACTGCGAGTTCAACGACATCATGGACTCCATCGCCGCGCTGGACGCCGATGTGATCACTATCGAGACCTCGCGTTCCGATATGGATCTGCTGGAAGCCTTCAAAGAGTTCGAATACCCGAACGAAATCGGGCCGGGTGTCTACGATATCCACTCGCCGAACGTGCCGAGCGTGGAATGGATTGAAGCGTTGCTGCGTAAAGCGGCGCAGAACATCCCGGCGGAACGTCTGTGGGTCAATCCGGATTGCGGCCTGAAAACCCGTGGCTGGCCGGAAACCCGGCAGTCGCTGGCCAACATGGTATTGGCGGCGCAGCGCCTACGCGAGCACGCGTGATGCCGTGCGGCGGGTAAACCGCCGCTTATAGATTTACTGGTGTGATGATTGGGCGCTTCGGCGCCCTTTTTTATGCGCGGGAAATTATTTGACGCCGTGCTGGGCGAACCACGCCAGCATGCGCTGCCAGCCGTCCTCCGCCGCTTCGGCGTTGTAGCTGGGGCGATAGTCGGCGTTGAATGCGTGCCCGACGCCAGGATATACCACGATTTCGGCCTCGGCGTTGGCGGCGCGGATCGCCTGACGCATGGTTTCCACCGTCTCCAGCGGAATGCCGCTGTCCTGCCCGCCATACAGCCCCAGCACCGGCGTTAACAGGTGGGTGGCGACATCGACCGGATGCTTCGGTGAATTCAGCGTTTTCTCGCCGACCAGTTTGCCGTACCAGGCGACCGCCGCCTTCAACTGCGGGTTGTGCGCCGCGTACAGCCAGGCAATGCGGCCGCCCCAGCAGAAACCGGTGATCGCCAGCTTGCCGGCGTCGCCGCCGTGGCGGATAGCCCAGTGCGCGGCGTGATCCAGATCCGACAGCACCTGACGATCCGGCACCTTGGTCACCAACTGCTGGAACAGTTCGCCGATATCGGTGTAGTCGTTGGCGTCGCCCTGACGGAAATAGAGCTCGGGCGCGATTGCCAGATAGCCCTGCTTGGCCAGGCGACGGCACAGATCCTGAATGTGCTCATGGACGCCGAAGATTTCCTGTACCACCAGCACGATGGGGAAGGGGCCGTTATGGTCGGCGGGTTTGGCGACATAGGCCGGCAGCGCGTCGCCCTGAGAAGGGATGGTCGTTTGCCCGGCGTGAATGCCCTGTTCGTCGGTGATAATCGCGGAGGCGGCCAACGGCGCGGCGGCCGGGGCGAATCCCCCCTGAGCCTGTTCTAATGTCATCACATGTTCGGTTTTCATTGCGGTCTCCGTGCAATAGAAAAAAGCGCTGAGATTAACTATAGGAAAGATTACCCATTATTGGCGCTGCGTGGCGCACTTTCGGACAAGTCGATAAAAAACGGCTAATTATCTGGCTTTGCGGCATTTTTAAGCGCTTTTTATCATGTTATTACGCGTTTTGGCCCACGTAAGTGCCATAAGGTGCGTTAGAGGGCTTTTTTGTCCCTAAGCAACCGATAAGATGGGGGTATTTCGAATTGATGAGCTAAATAGTTTCAGTCGGCAACCAACGGGCAGGGAGCGGCAAGGTTTGTCGGCTAGACTGAGATTTAGCGGTGCGTTCTGGATGCGTCATAGTGATTTTTTTCGTGATAAAAATCACAAAAAATATGTAGCATGTGATTTGTTTCTCTTTTCATAGTGACTATCGTCACGAAATTAAGCGGCGATTTTCAGTAGAGTGCTTTTTTGTTCCTCCCAATAAACATGATCCATGAGGAGTCTCGTATGTCTCAGTCTGATGTTTTTCATCTCGGCCTCACCAAGAACGATTTACAAGGGGCCCAGCTTGCCATCGTGCCGGGCGATCCGCAGCGCGTAGAGAAGATTGCCAAGCTGATGGAAAATCCGGTGCATCTGGCCTCCCATCGTGAATTCACCACCTGGCGCGCAGAGCTGGACGGCAAGGCGGTGATCGTCTGCTCCACCGGTATCGGCGGCCCGTCTACCTCTATCGCGGTGGAAGAGCTGGCGCAGCTGGGCATTCGCACCTTCCTGCGCATCGGCACCACCGGCGCCATTCAGGCCAATATCAACGTCGGTGACGTGCTGGTGACTACGGCGGCGGTACGCCTCGACGGTGCCAGCCTGCACTTTGCGCCGATGGAGTTTCCGGCGGTCGCGGACTTCGCCTGCACCACCGCGCTGGTGGAAGCGGCCAAAGCCAGCGGCGCGACCACCCACATTGGCGTGACCGCCTCTTCCGATACTTTCTACCCGGGCCAGGAACGTTACGACACCTACTCCGGCCGCGTGGTCAGCCGTTTTAAAGGCTCGATGGAAGAGTGGCAGGCGATGGGCGTGATGAACTATGAAATGGAATCCGCCACGCTGCTGACCATGTGCGCCAGCCAGGGCCTGCGCGCCGGCATGGTGGCTGGGGTGATCGTTAACCGCACCCAGCAAGAGATCCCGAACGCCGAAACCATGAAAAACACGGAAAGCAAAGCGGTGCAGATCGTGGTGGATGCCGCCCGCCGTCTGCTGTAATCACCTTCCCTCAACCTCATGCCATTGCCGGGTTTGCAAAGAGCTGCGGATAACAAACAGGGAAAATCAATTCATTGATT
Source organism: Serratia sp. 201 (assembly GCF_037027545.1). Taxonomy (NCBI): domain Bacteria; kingdom Pseudomonadati; phylum Pseudomonadota; class Gammaproteobacteria; order Enterobacterales; family Yersiniaceae; genus Serratia; species Serratia sp. 201. The sequence continues at coordinate 275,962 of NZ_JAXCHC010000005.1, forward strand.
TTCGGCTGATGACCACAAAGGAGGAAAAACCGCGTTTTTTCCTCCTTTGTCAACGAACTGAACGGGCCGCTGACGCGGCCCGTTTTTCCATTCGCGGCGAATCTGTTACGGTGATACTCCTCAGCGCTGCGCCGATGGCTGCCGCGCGTTGTCATAACAAAAACAACGAGGACGTTTATGACCGCCCAGATCCTGCTTCATCCTTCGCTTGCGCCGCTCGACGGTGGCATCAATTTCCGCGACTTCGGTGGCAACGGCGTGGCCGACGGGCGCCGCATCAAACGCGGCCTGCTGTTCCGCTCCGGTTCTCTCGAGCGGCTGACGGAAAACGACTGTACTTTCCTCGCTGGAGTGCCGGTACGTTCCGTGCTGGACTACCGCGATGCCGACGAGGTGCAGGCCAAACCGGATATTCTGTGGAATGGCGCCGACTATCACCACGTGCCGGCTAACCCGCTGAGCAGCGAAGTTAACGCCAACCTGGAAAAGCTCACCAACGAAACGCTGGCCGCTTTCGACGCCCGGGCGTTCATGCTGGAGCTGTATCGCCGCCTGCCGTTCGGCAATGCGGCCTATCAGCGGCTGGCGCAGCTGTTGAGCAACCCTGGCGGCGGCGCGATCGTGCAGCACTGCGCGGTCGGCAAGGATCGCACTGGCGTCGGTTCGGCGCTGGTGCTGTTCGCGCTGGGCGCCGACGAAGCGACGGTGCTGGAAGACTATCTGCTGACTGAAACCACGCTGGCCACTTTCCGCGAGCAGATGCTGGATCAGCTGTCTATCAAGCTGAATGCGGCGGCGCTGGAGCAATTCGCCTACGTGCTCAGCGCGCGCGAGGAGTTCCTGATGACGGCGCTGGGCTGCATCCGTCAGCAATACGGCTCCACTGACCGCTGGCTGGAAGCGGAATACGGCCTGGGCGCGGCCCAGCGCGAAGCGCTGCAGGCGTTTTACCTCGAGTAAATTACCGCGTGTTTAGCCGGGGTTTAACTCGCCCCGGCTTATCCTAGGCGGCGAACCATCGCGTATCAGGAGCCCTGCATTGAGCCTCAATGACGTTATCAACTGGGTCAGCGACGTCGTGCGTCAGCACGAAGGCTGGGCCATTCCCATCATCTTCTTCCTGGCGTTCGGTGAGTCGCTGGCGTTTTTGTCGCTGCTGCTGCCGGCCACGGTGATCCTGCTGGCGCTGGGCGCGCTGATCGGCGAAAGCGGCATCGCCTTTTGGCCGATTTGGGCCGCCGCCGCCGCCGGGGCGTTTTTCGGCGACTGGCTCTCTTACTGGATCGGCTATCACTATCAGGATCGCGTGGCCCATATGTGGCCACTGTCGCGCAATCCGCAGCTGCTGGCGCGCGGCCATGCCTTCTTTGAGCGCTGGGGCGTGCTGGGCATTTTCATCGGCCGCTTTTTCGGCCCGCTGCGCGCCGTGGTGCCGCTGGTGGGCGGCATTTGCGGCATGCCGCAGCGCTATTTCCAACTGGCCAACGTCACGTCGGCGATGATCTGGGCGTTCGGCATTCTGGCGCCGGGGGCATTCGGCATCAAGTGGCTCAGCCAGTGGCTGGGCTGATTTCTCGCTAAATTGCGTAGCGCCGCGCAATATTGTGCGCGGCGGGCAAAATCAGGCTGGACATCCATACAGCCTCCCCTTAACGTGACGGGCAATGGGCGTGCGAAACGCCGGAACGGCAAGGTGCAACAGGAGGCAGGGTGGATACCAGTCTGATTTATGGGATTGGCGGCGTCGCGATCGGCATGCTGTTGGGGTGGCTGATCGCCAGTCTGCGGGTGCAGCAGACGAATGCGCAACATGAAACCGAACTGCGGTTGCTGGAGCAAGCGTTGCAGCAGGCGCAGCAGGAAACGGCCGTGCGGCAGGATACCCTGCAGCGTCATGAGCAGCAGTTGCGCCAGAGCGAGCTGGAGCTGCGCAATCTGCACAGCCAGCTGGCAGCCGGACATGAGAAGCTGCAACAGCTCAACCATTGGCGCAACGAATGCGAACTGCTCAATCAGGAGCTGCGCGCCCAGCGCGAGGTTAACAGCGCGCAGGAGGCCGAGCTGCGCGAAGTCACCATCCGTCTGGAAGAGACGCGTATGGCGGCGGAGGAGAAGCAACGCCTGCTGATCAACAGCGAACAGCGCCTCACCACCCAGTTTGAAAATCTCGCCAATCGCATTTTTGAACACAGCGGCCGCAAGGTGGACGAGCAAAATAAGCAAAGCCTGGATCGTTTACTGCTGCCGCTGCGCGAACAGCTGGACGGTTTCCGCCGCCAGGTTCAGGACAGCTTTGGCCAGGAGGCGCGGGAGCGCCACACGCTGACGCACGAGATACGCAATCTGCAGCAGTTGAACGCGCAGATGGCGCGCGAGGCGATCAACCTCACCAAGGCGCTGAAAGGCGACAACAAAACGCAGGGCAACTGGGGCGAGGTGGTGCTGAGCCGGGTGCTGGAAGCCTCTGGCCTGCGCGAAGGGCATGAGTATGAAACGCAGGTCAACGTGCGGGTGGATCACCAGAGCCGCATGCAGCCCGATGTGATCGTACGCCTGCCGCAGGGCAAGGATGTGGTGATCGACGCCAAGATGTCGCTGATCGCCTACGAGCGCTATTTCAACGGCGAGGATGAGGCGGAGCGCGAGGCGGCGCTGAGCGAACATATCGCCTCGCTGCGCGGCCACATCCGCATGCTGGGCCGCAAGGACTATCAGCAACTGCCGGGGCTGCGCTCGCTGGACTATGTGCTGATGTTCATTCCGGTCGAGCCCGCCTTCCTGCTGGCTATCGATCGCGAGCCGGAGTTGATCAGCGAAGCGCTCAAGCACAACATCATGCTGGTCAGCCCGACCACGCTGCTGGTGGCGCTGCGTACCATCACCAACCTGTGGCGTTATGAGCATCAGAGCCAAAATGCCCAGCGCATCGCCGATCGCGCGGCGAAACTGTATGACAAGATGCGGCTGTTCGTGGACGATATGTCCGCGCTGGGGCAGAGCCTGGACAAGGCGCAGGGCAGTTATCGTCAGGCGATGAACAAACTGAGCGAAGGCCGTGGTAATCTTATCGGCCAAATTGAAGGTTTCCGCGCGCTTGGGGTTGAGGTCAAACGGCCGATCAACCCGCTGCTGGCGCAGCAAGCCGGCGCGCAACACGATGACGCGGAAGAGGCGAACGACGATGATGTCGCCGCGCTGCCGCAGACGAAAGACGATGACGATACCGCCGGGGAGCCGGGCTTCGTTTCGCACGGCTGAGGCCGTGGCGAGGTGGGGTATTCCCCAGGCTTCTGGTACACTCATCAACACAAAATTGACTGAATAGCAGGCAGGACAATGGCAGATCAACCGCAGGAAACCACCGATTTCGGTTTTCGCACCGTCGCTAGAGACGAAAAACAGGCCATGGTGGCGGACGTTTTTCATTCGGTAGCGGCAAAGTATGACGTGATGAACGACCTGATGTCGTTCGGCATCCACCGTATCTGGAAGCGTTTCACCATTGACTGCAGCGGCGTGCGCCGTGGGCAGCGCGTGCTGGATCTGGCCGGCGGTACCGGCGACCTGGCGGCCAAGTTCTCCCGCATGGTCGGCGAGCAGGGGCAGGTGGTGCTGGCGGACATCAACGATTCGATGCTGAAGATGGGGCGGGAGAAGCTGCGCGATCGCGGCATCGTCGGCAATATCAATTACGTGCAGGCCAACGCCGAGGCGTTGCCGTTCCCAGATAACTACTTCGATTGCATCACCATCTCCTTTGGCCTGCGTAACGTGACCGACAAAGACAAAGCGCTGCGCTCGATGTTCCGCGTGCTGAAGCCGGGCGGGCGCCTGTTGGTGCTGGAATTCTCCAAGCCGCTGCTGGCTCCGCTGAGCAAGGCTTATGATGCCTACTCCTTCCATGTGTTGCCGAAGATCGGCGAGCTGGTGGTGAAAGATCCGGACAGTTACCGTTACCTGGCGGAATCGATCCGTATGCACCCCGATCAGGAAACCCTGAAAGGCATGATGGGCAACGCCGGTTTTGAAAACGTCACCTATTTCAACCTGACCGGTGGGATTGTCGCCCTGCATCGCGGCTTCAAGTTCTGAGAGGGAGATGCCGATGCTGTTTACCCCTCTGCTGACCGGTGCGCTGGAAACCTCGCTGAATAACCTGCTGTTTCGCGATCGCAGCATGAAAGCCGCTCGCCAACGCCTGGCGGGCAAGGTGCTGCGCATCGAACTGGAAGAGTTGGCTTCACCGCTGGTGCTGGTGTTCAGCGAACTGCGTGTGGACGTGCTGGGGCAGTCTGAAGACAGTGCCGATTGCACCGTGCGCAGCCGCATTCCCGCCTTACTGAAGCTGCGCGATCGCCAGCAGTTGCCAGTGCTGATGCGCAGCGGCGAATTAACGGTGGAAGGCGATATTCAGGTGGTGCAACAGCTGGTTGGCCTGCTCGATCTGGCGGAGTGGGATCCGGCGGAATGGCTGGCACCTTATATCGGCGATATCGCCGCTCAGGGCATTACGCAGGCGCTGGGCAAAGGCGCTTCGTTACTCAAGGCCGGATTGATGCGTCGGCAGCAAGACATGGCTGAGGCGCTGACTGAAGAGTGGCGTCTGGCGCCGGGGCCGCTGGAAGTGGTGTGGTTCAATGAAGAAGTGGATGCGCTCGCCCGCAGCGCGGAAGCGCTGATTGCCCGCATGGATAAGTTGGAGGGCAAGCGATGACCCCAGGCGAACTGCGTCGTTTGTATTTTATCGTCCGCGTTTTTCTCAGCTATGGGCTGGACGAGCTGATCCCGACAATGCGTTTGACGCTGCCGCTGCGCTTCGGCCGCCGGCTGCTGTTCTGGATGCCTAATCGGCACAAGGACAAACCGCTGGGCGAACGTCTGCGGCTGGCGCTGCAGGAATTGGGGCCGGTCTGGATCAAGTTCGGCCAGATGATGTCGACCCGCCGCGATCTGTTCCCGCCGCACATTGCCGATCAGCTGACGCTGCTGCAGGATCGGGTGGCGCCTTTCGACGGTGCGCTGGCGCGCAAGCATATCGAGCTGGCGATGGGCGGCCCGCTGGAAGCCTGGTTCGACGACTTCGATCAGCAACCGCTGGCCTCTGCCTCGATCGCGCAGGTGCATACCGCGCGGTTGAAAACCACCGGCCAGGAAGTGGTGCTGAAGGTGATCCGACCGGATATCGGGCCGATTATCAAAGCCGATGTGCGCTTGATGTACCGGCTGGCCGGTTGGGTGCCGAAGCTGTTGCCGGACGGCCGCCGCCTGCGTCCGCGCGAAGTGGTACGCGAGTACGAGAAAACCCTGCTGGACGAATTGAATCTGCTGCGTGAAGCGGCCAACGCCATTCAGCTGCGTCGCAATTTCGACGGCAGCCCGATGCTGTACGTGCCTGAAGTCTACTCCGACTACTGCCGCGAAAGCGTGTTGGTGATGGAGCGTATCTACGGCATTCCGGTCTCGGACATCGCCACGCTGGAGCAGCAGGGCACCAACATGAAACTGTTGGCGGAACGTGGCGTTCAGGTGTTCTTTACCCAGGTCTTCCGCGACAGCTTCTTCCATGCGGACATGCATCCCGGTAATATTTTCGTCAGCTACGAACATCCGGAAGATCCCTGCTACATCGGCATCGACTGCGGCATCGTGGGTTCGTTGAACAAGGATGACAAACGCTATCTGGCGGAAAACTTCATCGCCTTCTTCAACCGCGATTACCGCAAGGTGGCGGAACTGCACGTCGACTCCGGTTGGGTGCCGCGTGACACCAACGTGGAAGATTTCGAATTTGCTATCCGTACCGTGTGCGAACCGATTTTCGAGAAGCCGCTGGCGGAGATTTCCTTCGGCAACGTGCTGCTGAATCTGTTTAACACCGCGCGCCGCTTCAATATGGAAGTGCAGCCACAGCTGGTGTTATTGCAGAAGACCTTGCTGTATGTTGAAGGGCTGGGGCGTCAGCTCTACCCGCAGCTGGATCTGTGGACCACCGCCAAGCCGTTCCTCGAGAGCTGGCTGCGCGATCAGGTCGGCATTCCCGCCGTGGTGCGTGCGTTGAAAGAGAAAGCGCCGTTCTGGGCGGAGAAACTGCCCGAACTGCCCGAGCTGTTTTACGACAGCCTGCAGCAGCATAAACTGTTGCAACAAAGCGTTGATAAGCTGACCAACCAGATGCAGGCTCAGCGGGTTCGTCAGGGGCAGTCACGTTATTTGTTCGGCGTTGGCGCTACACTGTTGGTAAGCGGCACGCTGTTGCTGCTGGGGCAAATCGAGGTGTTTCCCGCCTGGATGATGGCCGCCGGCATCGTATGCTGGGTGATTGGCTGGAAGCGAACCACCTGATTTAATTCGTTACTCTGGTAAAGTCGGCTCTATAATGCGGGCTGGCTTTAAAAGACCCTTTAAAATTAGAGGTAATTAAAATGGGCGGTATTAGTATTACGCAATTGTTGATCATCGCAGTGATCGTGGTGCTGCTGTTCGGTACCAAAAAACTGCGCACGCTGGGCTCCGATCTCGGCGCCTCGATCAAGGGCTTCAAAAAAGCGATCGGTGACGATACGCCGTCGACCCCCAATACGGCTGAAAAAAGCAGCCTGGATGATGCTGACTTCTCGGCCAAGCCTATTACCGATAAGCAGCCGGAAGTGAAACCGGAAGAGTCGAAGAACAAAGAGCAGGTATAAACCGTGTTTGACATTGGGTTTAGTGAGCTGCTGCTGGTGCTGGTGATCGGCCTGGTTGTTCTGGGGCCGGAACGCTTGCCGGTTGCGGTCAGAACGGTATCGGGCTGGATCCGCGCGCTGCGCTCGCTGGCGGCCTCGGTGCAGCACGAACTGTCTCAGGAGCTGAAGCTGCAGGAGCTGCAGGACAGCCTGAAAAAAGCCGAACAGGCCGGCCTGCAGAACCTGACGCCGGAGTTGAAGGCGTCGATGGATGAGCTGAAAGACGCGACGGAATCTTTGAAACGCACCTACCGGGGCGAGAAAGAAGAGCTGGCGAACACCATTCATAACCCGCAGGCCATCGATCCGGAAGCTTTGCACGACGGCGTGACGCCGGCGGAAGCGGCAACCAGCGCCAGCGCGCCTGCCGCGGTGCCTAAACCGGCAGTGGAACCTGAAGCCGTCGTGGCGGCGCAACCGGCTAAAGCGCCGGTGGAAACCGTGCCTGCTCCTGTCGAACCTGTTGCGGATAAAACCCCAGCGTCTCACCAACCTAGTGGCGATCGTTAATACATGGCTGTTGAAGATACCCAACCCCTTATCAGTCACCTGATAGAGCTGCGCAAGCGGCTGCTTAACTCGATTATTTGCGTGCTGGCGGTGTTCGTGGTGCTGGTGTTTTTCGCCAACGACATCTACCAGCTGGTCTCTGCGCCGCTGCTCAAGCAGCTGCCGGCCGGGGCGAGCATGATCGCTACCGACGTGGCGTCGCCGTTCTTTACGCCGATCAAGCTGACCATGATCGTCTCGGTGTTCGTCTCTGCGCCGATGATCCTGTATCAGGTGTGGGCATTCATCGCGCCGGCGCTGTACAAGCATGAACGCCGCCTGATGATGCCGCTGCTGGTGTCCAGCAGCCTGTTGTTCTACCTCGGCATGGCTTTCGCCTACTTCATTGTGTTCCCGCTGGCCTTCGGTTTCTTCGCCAAGACCGCGCCAATGGGGGTGACCATTGCGACCGATATCAAAAACTACCTCGATTTCGTCATGGCGCTGTTTATGGCGTTTGGCGTCGCTTTCGAAGTGCCGGTCGCCATCATTCTGCTGTGCTGGAGTGGCGTCACCTCACCGGAAGATCTGAAGAAGAAACGGCCGTATGTGTTGGTTGGCGCGTTTGTGGTCGGCATGTTGTTGACGCCGCCGGACGTGTTCTCGCAAACCCTGTTGGCGATACCGATGTATCTGCTGTTTGAAGTGGGGGTGTTCTTCGCTCGCTTCTATACCGGAAAACGTCGTCCACAGGCGGAAGAAGAAGACGAGGGTGACGAACCCCCAGCCCCCTGATCCATCTTGATTGCTAAGCCGCCCATTGGGCGGCTTTTGCTTTGGAAAAAACCATGTTTGATATCGGCGTTAACCTCACCAGCAGCCAATTCGCCAAAGACCGCGAGACCGTGGTGGAGTGCGCTCGCGCGGCGGGCGTTACCGGGATGTTGATTACCGGCACCGATCTGCCGGAGAGCCGTGAGGCCGCCAAACTGGCGCAGCAACATCCGGGTTATTGCTGGTCTACTGCCGGCGTGCATCCGCATAACGCCAGCAGTTGGGATGAACACACCGCCGAGCAGATTTATGCGTTGGCCGCGCACCCAGAAGTGGCGGCGATCGGCGAATGCGGCCTGGATTTCAACCGCAATTTCTCGACGCCCGCACAGCAGGAAGCGGCGTTCACCGCGCAGCTGGCGTTAGCGGCGGAATTGGCGCTGCCGGTATTTCTTCATTGCCGCGACGCACACGCACGTTTTGCCGAGCTACTGACGCCGTGGTTGGATAAACTGCCCGCGGCCGTAGTGCACTGCTTCACCGGCACCGCCGAAGAATTAGCAAGCTGCCTGTCGCTAGGCCTGTCGATCGGGATTACCGGTTGGGTCTGCGACGAGCGGCGCGGCCTGGAACTGCGAGCCCTGTTGCCGCAGATCCCGGCCGAGCGTCTGCTGCTGGAAACGGACGCCCCTTATCTGTTGCCCCGGGATTTACAGCCTAAACCCGCATCTCGCCGCAACGAACCCTGTTTCCTGCCCCACATCGTGCATCAGGTCGCCGTCTGGCGACAGGAAGAGCCGCAATGGCTGGGGCAAAAGACCGATGAGAACGCCCGCCGGCTATTCCGGCTGGTTTGAGCTAGGAGAAAACTATGAGCTATGCATTTCCGGGTACCTTCCCTGGTCGTCGTATGCGCCGCGTACGCCGTCATGACTTCAGCCGCCGCCTGGTGGCCGAGAACCAACTGACGGTCAACGACCTGATTTATCCGGTGTTTGTCATGGAAGGCAGCAACCGCCAGGAAGAAGTGGCCTCGATGCCGGGCGTATCGCGCATGACGATCGATCTGCTGATTAAGGAAGCGGAAACCATCGCCAAACTCGGCGTGCCGGTGATCTCCCTGTTCCCTGTGATCGAACCGGGTCTGAAATCGCTGCATGCGGAAGAAGCCTATAACCCAGAAGGGCTGGTACAGCGCACGGTGCGCGCGCTGAAAGACGCGGTGCCTGAGCTGGGCATTCTGACCGACGTCGCGCTCGATCCCTACACCACCCACGGGCAGGACGGAGTGATCGATGAGCAGGGCTACGTGATTAACGACGTGACCAAAGACATTCTGGTGCGTCAGGCGCTGTCTCATGCCGAAGCAGGCGCAGAAATCGTGGCGCCGAGCGACATGATGGACGGCCGTATCGGGGCGATCCGCGATCGTCTGGAACTGCAGGGTTTGGTGAATACCCAGATTATGGCCTACTCCGCCAAGTATGCTTCCTGCTACTACGGTCCGTTCCGCGATGCGCTGGGTTCCAGCGGCAACCTGAAGGGCGGCAACAAAAAAACCTATCAGATGGATCCGGCCAACAGTGACGAAGCGCTGCAGGAGATTGCGCAGGATCTGCAGGAAGGTGCGGACATGGTGATGGTGAAACCGGGCATGCCTTACCTGGACGTGGTGCGCCGCGTGAAGGATACCTTCGGTGTGCCGACTTTCGCTTATCAAGTGTCCGGCGAGTACGCCATGCACATGGCGGCGATTCAGAACGGCTGGCTGCAGGAGCAACCTGCGGTGATGGAGTCGTTGATGTGCTTCAAACGCGCCGGCGCCGACGGCGTGCTGACCTACTTCGCCAAGCGTGTCGCCCAGTGGCTGCACGACGACGCGATGCGCCGCTAAGCGGAACATGAGCCAACAAAAAGGCGCCTGAGGGCGCCTTTTGCATTACATCTTCTGGAACTGTCGGTTGTCGATGCTTTGACTGACCTGCTTGTTGATCAGGTTCAGCAACAACATGGAACGCGCCTCGCCGTCCGGCTCGGTGTAGATCGCCTGCAGCCCTTCGAACACGCCGTCGACGATCAGAACAGTATCCCCCGGCTGTGGGGTTTCCGGATCGACATAGGTTTCGCAGGCGTGCGTGCGCAGTTCATCGATCACCTTGCTCGGGATGACGCTCGGCAACGTGCCGAAACGCACGAAGTGGCTGACGCCACGGGTAGCGCTGATGGTGGTGGTGTGAATGCGCTCCGGGTCGAACTCCACAAACAGATAGTTGGGAAACAGGGGTTCGCTGACCGCGATGCGCTTACCACGCACGATCTTTTCCAGCGTGATGATCGGGCTGAGGCAGTTTACCTGCTGCCGCTCCAGATGTTCCTGCGCTCGCAACAGCTGACCGCGTTTGCAATAAAGTAGATACCAGGATTCCATAGTTTCACATGCCTTTCTGCCAGCCGGTAAGCATATCAAAAGCTATTCCGGATACATAGTGATGCAAGTTTCAGCGTGTAACATCACCTATCTCTATGAATCTGCGGCTATTAGCGAGGGGTCACACACTTATCGATACGGCGCTGGTATAACAGAGGGCTAAAAATTTGTTACCGTCACAGTATGGCAAGGCGTTGCGCTACCGGCTGTGACGCTATTCATCGTTTTCGACCGAGGGAGAAAGAAATGGAGCTGTTTCTGTTGAGCAACGGCAAGCTGTCTGGTGAAGCCGAGCTGCTGGGGTACGCTAAAAGCCAACTGCTGGCGATGATTGCGCGTCGTGGCATCAAATCCGCCGTCTTTATCCCTTACGCCCTGATCCGTTACGACTACGACCAGCGTGCGCAGGAACTGGCGCAAACGCTGGGCATCGAAGTCACCAGCATCCACCACACCGCTTCACCGGCGGCGGCGATCGCGCAGGCGGAATGCATTTTGGTCAGCGGCGGCAATACCTGGTTGCTGAACCAAATGCTGCACGAGCAAGGCCTGATCGTGCCTATCCAGCGCGCGGTGCGCGAGCGTGAAGTGCCTTACGTCGGCTGGAGCGCCGGTTGCAATGTGGCCACGCCGAGCATTCGCACCACCAATGACATGCCGGTGCGCTGCAGCGTGGTGCTGTCGGCGCTGGGGCTGTTCCCGGTACAGATCAACCCGCATTACATCGACGCGCACATCAGCGGCCACATGGGCGAAACCCGTGACGAGCGCCTGGCGGAGTTCTGCGCGATCAACCCGAGCGAATCGGTGGTGGCGCTGCGGGAAGGCAGCCTGCTGCATGTTGAAGGCAATGCGCTGCGTTACTTCAGCGCTAATGGGCAGGGCTTCAAGGTGTTCCGCCATGGCGAGGAGACGCGCGAATATCAGGATACGCGCGCGCTGGCTGCGCTGGTGCCGTTCAACTGCGGCTGAGAGCCACCCGGCAGCGGGCGGCGTTAACAAAATTGCAGCAACAACCGTGAAGAGGGCTTATAATGCCCTCCCCACAGGCCGTTATAATGATCAGCATGAAATACCGTGACTTACGCGATTTCCTCTCGTTGCTGGAGAAGAGAGGGGAACTAAAACGCATCAGCCAGCCGATCGATCCTTACCTGGAAATGACGGAGATTGCCGATCGCACCCTGCGGGCAGGCGGCCCGGCATTGCTGTTTGAAAACCCGAAAGGGTACGACATGCCGGTGCTGTGCAACCTGTTCGGCACCGCCAATCGCGTGGCGATGGGCATGGGGCAGGAAGACATCAGCGCGCTGCGCGAAGTCGGCAAACTGCTGGCGTTTCTCAAAGAACCGGAGCCACCGAAAGGCTTCCGCGATCTGTTCGACAAAATGCCGAAGTTCAAGCAGGTGCTGAACATGCCGACCAAGGTGCTGGGGTCCGCGCCTTGTCAGGAGCAGGTATGGCAGGGTGAGGATGTCGATCTGGGCCGTATTCCGGTGATGCACTGCTGGCCGGAAGACGCCGCGCCGCTGATCACCTGGGGGCTGACGGTGACCCGTGGCCCGCATAAGGAACGGCAAAACCTCGGCATCTATCGTCAGCAGGTGCTGGGCAAGAATAAAGTGATCATGCGCTGGCTGTCGCATCGCGGCGGCGCGCTGGATTATCAGGAGTGGTGCCAGGCGCACCCCGGCGAGCGTTTCCCGGTTGCGGTGGCGCTGGGCGCCGATCCCGCCACTATCCTCGGTGCGGTCACGCCGGTGCCGGATACCCTGTCTGAATATGCCTTTGCCGGGCTGCTGCGCGGCAATAAAACCGAAGTGGTCAAGTGTCTTTCCAACGATCTGGAAGTGCCAGCCAGCGCCGAAATCGTGCTGGAAGGCTATATCGAGCCGGGTGAAATGGCGCCGGAAGGCCCCTACGGCGACCACACCGGTTACTACAATGAAATCGACCAGTTCCCGGTATTTACCATCACGCACATCACCCAGCGTCGCAACGCGATCTACCACTCGACCTATACCGGCCGCCCGCCGGATGAGCCGGCGATCCTGGGCGTGGCGCTGAATGAAGTGTTCGTGCCGATCCTGCAAAAACAGTTCCCGGAAATCGTCGATTTCTATCTGCCACCGGAAGGGTGCTCGTACCGCCTGGCGGTAGTGACCATGAAAAAACAGTACGCCGGCCATGCGAAACGCGTGATGATGGGCGTCTGGTCGTTCCTGCGGCAGTTTATGTACACCAAATTTGTTATCGTCTGCGATGACGACGTCAATGCGCGCGACTGGAACGACGTAATTTGGGCGATCACCACACGAATGGATCCGGCAAGGGATACCGTTCTGGTGGAGAATACGCCGATCGACTATCTGGACTTCGCCTCGCCGGTTTCCGGTCTGGGTTCGAAGATGGGGCTGGACGCCACCAATAAATGGCCGGGTGAAACCGATCGCGAATGGGGCCGTCCGATTCAGATGGATGAAAAGGTACGTGCGCGCGTCGACGAAATCTGGGATGAGCTCGCAATCTTCAGTGACAGGGAACCGACGCTGTAGCGTCAGGCCCTGTTCTCAGCTTTGCATTGATGACCCGACAGAGGGAACGCATGACAATATTGAGCTGTAAAGTGACCTCGGTAGAGGCCATTACCGATACGGTTTATCGGGTACGTCTGGTGCCCGAGCAGCCGTTTTCTTTCAAGGCAGGGCAATATCTGATGGTGGTGATGGACGAGCGCGACAAGCGCCCGTTCTCGCTGGCATCAACCCCGACGCAGCAAGAGTACATCGAGCTGCATATCGGTGCTTCGGAGCTGAATCTGTACGCCATGGCGGTGATGGATCGCATCCTGAAAGAGCAGGCGATCACCGTTGACGTGCCGCATGGCGACGCCTGGCTGCGGGAAGAGGGCAGCCGTCCGCTGGTGCTGATCGCCGGCGGCACCGGTTTCTCTTACGCGCGTTCAATCTTGTTGACCGCGCTGGAGCAGCAGCCCGATCGCGACATTTCAATCTACTGGGGCGGGCGTGAGCTGAAGCACCTGTACGATTTGAGCGAGCTGGAAGCGCTGTCGTTGCAGCATCCGAATCTGAAGGTGATCCCGGTGGTCGAGCAGCCGGAAGCCGAATGGCGCGGCCGCAGCGGCACCGTGCTCAGCGCGGTGCTGCAGGATTTCGGTACGCTGGCGGAGCACGACATCTACATCGCCGGGCGTTTCGAGATGGCGAAAATCGCCCGCGAGCGTTTCTGCGCCGAACGCGGCGCGCAGGAAGCGCATATGTTTGGCGACGCGTTTTCGTTTATCTGACCGAGGCGATACGCAGTGAACGGGGTGGCCGAGGGTCGCCCCGTTTTTATTTGGGCGCCGGCAAACTTCAGGCATAAAAAACCCGCCCCTGACAGGCGGGAAGAACGGCAACTAAACTTGGCGGGATGCCGCGATTTGAAGTGGTGACGCGGTCATCCCAAGATAGACACAGCTAAACGCGTTCAAATACGGTGGCGATGCCCTGGCCCAGGCCGATGCACATGGTCGCCAGACCGAACTGTGCGTCGCGACGTTCCATGTTGTTCAACAGGGTGGTCGAGATGCGGGAGCCTGAACAGCCCAGCGGGTGGCCGAGCGCGATGGCGCCGCCGTTCAGGTTGATCTTGTCGTCGATACTGTCCATCAGCCCCAGATCTTTGATGCACGGCAGCGACTGGGCGGCGAACGCTTCGTTCAGTTCGAACAGATCGATGTCCTGCACGCTCAGACCGGCGCGTTTCAGCGCCAGCTTGCTGGCCGGCACCGGGCCGTAGCCCATGATGGAAGGATCGCAGCCGACGACCGCCATCGAGCGAATGCGGGCGCGGGCCTTCAAACCGAGCGCTTTGGCGCGCGACTCGCTCATCAGCAGCATGGCGGAAGCGCCGTCCGACAGGGCGGAAGAACTGCCAGCGGTGACGGTGCCGTTGACCGGATCGAACGCCGGACGCAGGGCCGACAGGCTTTCGACGGTGGTTTCCGGGCGAATGACTTCATCGAAATCGTAACGGGTCAGCACGCCGTCGGCGTCGTGGCCGTTGGTCGGAATGATCTCGTTTTTGAAGTAACCCGCCAGCGTCGCTGCATGTGCGCGCTGGTGGGAGCGGGCAGCAAACTCATCCTGCATCTGGCGGCTGATGTTGTGCATCTTGGCCAGCATTTCGGCGGTCAGCCCCATCATCCCGGCGGCTTTTGCCACGCTTCGGCTCAGCCCCGGATGGAAATCCACGCCGTGGTTCATCGGCACATGGCCCATGTGTTCCACGCCGCCGATCAGGCTGACGTGTGCGTCGCCAACCATGATGGCGCGCGCCGCGTCGTGCAATGCCTGCATCGAAGAGCCGCACAGGCGGTTAACGGTCACCGCCGGCACGCGGTGCGGGATTTCGGCCAGCAGTGCGGCGTTGCGGGCGATGTTGAAGCCTTGCTCCAGCGTCTGCTGCACGCAGCCCCAGTAAATGTCATCGATCTCGGCGGCGTCCAGCGCCGGGTTACGGCTCAACACTTCACGCATCAGGTGAGCGGAGAGATCTTCGGCGCGCACCTGGCGGAAGGCGCCGCCCTTGGAGCGGCCCATCGGCGTGCGTACGGCATCAACAATAACTACGTTTTCCATCTTTATGACCTCATGCCGGTTGGCGGGTAGCGACGTCGGACAGCGGTGTCGCCACCGGGTAGTAGCTTTCATTGCGCTCGGCCTTGGCGCGCAGACCGGCCGGCACCTGATACAGGGCGCCGAGGTGTGCGTAACGCTGGGCCAGCTCAACGTAGTTGGCGGTGCCGAGCGTATCCAGGTAGCGGAATGCGCCGCCATGGAACGGAGGGAAGCCGATGCCGTACACCAGTGCCATATCGGCTTCCGCCGGGCTGGCGACGATCTTCTCTTCCAGGCAACGCACCACTTCGTTGATCATCGGGATCATCATGCGCGCAACGATCTCTTCGTCGCTGATGGTCTGGCGCGGTTGGCTCACTTCGGCCAGCAGCGCATCGGTCTGCTCGTCGTTGTCCTTGCGCGGCTTACCTTTGTTGTCCTGGCTGTAGCGGTAGAAGCCCAGCTGGTTTTTCTGACCGAAGCGCTGGTTGTCGAACATCACGTCAATGGCATCGCGATAGTCTTTGCTCATGCGCTCCGGGAAGCCGGCGGCCATTACCGCTTGCGCGTGGTGTGCGGTGTCGATGCCCACCACGTCGAGCAGGTAGGCCGGGCCCATCGGCCAACCGAACTGTTTTTCCATCACTTTATCGATCTGACGGAAGTCGGCGCCGTCGCGCAGCAGCAGGCTGAAACCGGCGAAGTATGGGAACAGCACGCGGTTGACGAAGAAGCCCGGGCAGTCGTTCACCACGATCGGCGTTTTGCCCATGCGGCTGGCGTAGGCCACCACTTTGGCAATGGTCTCGTCGCTGGTTTGTTCGCCACGGATGATTTCAACCAGCGGCATGCGGTGTACCGGGTTAAAGAAGTGCATGCCGCAGAAGTTTTGCGGGCGCTTCAACGATTTTGCCAGGTGATTAATCGGAATGGTCGAGGTGTTCGACGCCAGAACGGTCTCTTCGCCGATCAGGTTTTCCACTTCCGACAGTACGGCGGCTTTGACCTTCGGGTTCTCCACGACCGCTTCGACGATCACCTGCGCGCGCTCGATGCCGGCGTAGTCCAACGTTGGTTGAATGGTCGACAGCACCTGCGCCATTTTCAGGCCATCCAGTTTGCCGCGTTCCAGCTGCTTATTGAGCAGCTTGGCCGCTTCGTTCATGCCCAGCGTCAGTGATTTGTCGCTGATGTCCTTCATGATCACCGGCACGCCTTTCAGCGCCGATTGGTAGGCGATGCCACCGCCCATGATGCCGGCGCCCAGCACCGCCGCCTGTTTCGGCGCGTCCACATTCTTGGCCAGCTTTTTCGCCTGGCCTTTCACGAACTGATCGTTAAGGAAGATGCCGACCAGCGCACGCGCTTCGTTGGATCGTGCCAACGGCACGAAGCTGGCGGTTTCCAGTTTCAGTGCCTCATCGCGGCCCAGCTTGGCGGCGGCTTCAATGGTTTTCACCGCGGTCATCGGTGCCGGGTAATGTTTACCGGCGGTCTGCAGCACCATGCCTTTGGCGGTGGTGAAGCTCATTGCCGCTTCGATCGGGCTGAGCTTCAGCGGCTCCAGCTTAGGTTGACGCGCGGCGCGCCAGTCCAGCTTGCCGTCGATCGCCTGTTGCAGCATTTTCAGCGCCGCTTCGGCCAGTTTTTCCGGTGCTACCACCGCATCCACCAGGCCGACTTTCAACGCGTCTTTGGCGCTGACGTCTTTGCCGGCGGCGATGATTTCCAGCGCGCTGTCGTTACCCAGCAGGCGTGGCAGGCGGACGGAACCGCCGAAGCCCGGCATGATGCCCAATTTGGTTTCCGGCAGGCCGATGCGCGCGTCCGGTGAGGCGACGCGGAAATCGGTCGCCAGAATGCATTCGCAACCGCCGCCGAGTGCATAGCCGTTAATGGCCGAAATGGTCGGTACCGGCAAATCTTCCAGCCGGTTAAAGACGTTGTTGGCGAATACCAGCCACTCGTGCAGCTTTTCAGCCGGTGCGGCGAACAGAGAAAGGAATTCGGTGATATCGGCGCCGACGATAAACGCGGCTTTGGAGGAGCGCAGCAGCAACCCCTTGAGCTCAGGTTGGTTTTCCAGCACGGTGAGCGCTTCACCCAGGCTGGCGACGGTGCGGGTGTCCAGCTTGTTGACCGAGCCTGATGCGTTGAACACCAGCTCGGCGATGCCGTTATCGAGCCAGTGCAGTTGTAATGTTTCGCCTTGGTAGAGCATGTCTATCTCCTGAATCAGCGTATGATCTGGTATGACCAGATGAAGAGGAGTGTGGTTTTTATGTTAAAAATATGCAAATGAGAGATTGCATATTTGCTGGTCGGATCACATGTCGCCAAGTTAGTTTTTTGATTTGAAACGAAGTTATATTTTATGTGCTATCGGCATTTGCTGGAGTGTGTCGGCACTCATACACTTGCTCGCAGCGATGAACATTCAGACGAGGTTACGCATGACTAAGGCGGCTTGTGTTAAACGCAGCGGCTTGTGGAGCATTCCCGCCAGAACCATGGCGCTGGCGTGTCTGTTGGTGTTTATGGCGCAAATGGCGACGACCGTGTATTTGCCTTCGCTGCCAACGGTGATGCGGGAGCTGGCGATGAGCCGGCGTGCCACCGAGCTGTCCATTTCAATCTTCGTCATCGGCGCCGCCTTGCCGGTGCTGTTTTGGGGCGCGGCCGCCGATCGCTTTGGCCGCCGCGCGCCCCTGACGCTGTCTTTGTTTCTTTTCATTGGCTGCAGCGGGCTGTTGGCGCTGTGCAGCAACGGCGCCCAATTGCTGACGCTGCGTGCGCTGCAGGGCGTGGGTGCCGGCGGTGCGGCGATCATCGCGCGTATCATCGTGCGGGATAACTGGAGCGGTGACGAGCTGGCGCGACGGCTGTCGGTGCTCTCCATCGCTTTTATCACCGCGCTGGGCGGCGGCCAGTTCGTCGGCGGCCTGCTCAGCCAATATTCACACTGGCAGATGGGCTTCGTCTTGATGGGCGCCACCGGTTTGGCCATTCTGGCGCTGATGGCGACGCTGCCGCTGGAGGCAGGGCGCGCTCGTGGGCCACGTCCGGCGATGGCGGCCACCTACTTCGCCATCCTGCGGCGGCCGGGATTTTTTTGGCCGGCCTGCGTCGGTGGGCTGGGTTTTGCCACCACGGTGACACTGCAGGAAGTGAGTCCGTTCGTCATGCAGCAGGGGTTTGGTCTCAACGTCACGGCGTTCGGCGCCCTGGGGCTGGTGATCGGCGTCGCCTACTTCAGCGGGGCGCTGACGGTGAACCGTACGGTGGCGCGTCTCGGCGGGAAAAAACTGATGCAGGCCGGCAGCGGCATCGTGGCGCTGGCGACGGCGGCGATCCTGCTGCTGTGGTGGAGCGGCGTCCTGGCCGGCCTTTCCGGTATGGCGCTGTTCATTGCGCTGTATTGCCTGACCATTTTTGGCCAGGCGGTGCTGTTTCCCAACAGCATGGCGATGGCGGTCAGCGATGCCAAAGAGTACGGTGCCTATGCGATGGCGCTGTGCGGCTTTCTGCAGCAGTGTCTGGCGGGCGTCGCCGCGGCCGGTGCGGTGTTGTTGGAACACCATGGCCTGTGGGCGCTGGCGATAGCGCTGCTCGGTTTGGGCGGCTGGTTAATGGTTAAGCTGCGGATGTAACGGCATTTGCAGGGAATTGCGAGCTGCTCCGC
This sequence comes from Serratia sp. 201, assembly GCF_037027545.1. NCBI lineage: Bacteria > Pseudomonadati > Pseudomonadota > Gammaproteobacteria > Enterobacterales > Yersiniaceae > Serratia > Serratia sp. 201. Next base: position 294,682 of record NZ_JAXCHC010000005.1, read on the forward strand.
ATGCCCAACGCGATGAGGTTGGAGCGTCGGAGCGCTGTGTTAAGATGACTTCTTTCGTGCTAAGGCATAAGGGTACTGTGATGGAAACGCTGGCTTCTTTGTATAACGACCACCTAGCAGAGCTGCAAAAACGCGCGCGCGAAGTGCTGGAGCGCAACAAGTTGGATGCGCTGCTGATTCACTCCGGGGAACTGCAAAAGGTATTTTTGGACGACCATAGCTATCCGTTCAAAGTGAACGCGCATTTCAAAGCCTGGGTGCCGGTGACGTCGGTGCCGAACTGCTGGTTGTGGATAGATGGCGTCAACAAGCCGAAGCTGTGGTTCTACTCCCCGGTTGACTACTGGCACAGTGTAGAGCCGCTGCCGGACAGTTTCTGGACCAAATCCCTCGAATTGATGCCGCTGGCCAACACCGACGCCATCGCGCAGCAGCTGCCGCCGCAGCGTGAGCGCGTCGGCTATATCGGTTATGCCCAACAGCGCGCCCGCGATCTCGGCATCCCTTCTGAGAACATCAACCCGAAAGCGGTGCTGAACTACCTGGATTTCCACCGTTCGATTAAAACCGGCTATGAGCTGGCCTGCATGCGCGAAGCGCAGAAGACGGCGGTAACCGGCCATCGTGCCGCGCATGAGGCCTTCCTCTCCGGCATGAGCGAATTCGACATCAATCTGGCCTACCTGACGGCGACCGGCCACCGCGATACCGATGTGCCTTACGACAACATCGTGGCGTTGAACGAGCACGCTTCGGTGCTGCACTACACCAAGCTGGATCATCAGCCGCCGGCCGAGTCCCTGAGTTTTCTGATCGACGCCGGGGCGGAATATAACGGCTACGCCGCCGATCTGACGCGTACCTATGCGGCGCAAAGCGGCAGCGAGTTCGCTCATCTGGTGAAAGATCTCAATAGTGAACAGCTGGCGCTGATCGACACCATTAAAACCGGCGTGCGCTATACCGACTACCATGTGCAGATGCACCAGCGCATCGCCAAGTTGCTCAAGAATCACAAACTGGTGAATGGCCTCAGCGAAGAGGCGATGGTTGAAACGGGCATCACCACGCCGTTCCTGCCGCACGGGTTGGGCCATCCGTTGGGCCTGCAGGTGCACGACGCCGCTGGCTTTATGCAGGATGAGCAAGGCACCCATCTGGCGGCGCCGTCCAAGTATCCGTTCCTGCGTTGTACCCGCGTGTTGCAGCCGGGCATGGTGTTGACCATCGAGCCGGGTCTGTACTTCATCGAATCTCTGTTGGCGCCGTGGCGCAGCGGTGAGTTCAAGCAGCACTTCGCCTGGGATCGCATCGATGCGCTGAAACCGTATGGCGGTATTCGCATCGAAGACAACATCGTGATCCATGAAAAGCGTATCGAGAACATGACGCGCGATCTGAACCTGGCCTGATGCGGCCGTACCCGATACCGGCGGAAGCAACCCGCTTTACCGAAGAAATAAAGAAGAGCCGTTTTATCACCCTGCTGGCGCCAACCAGCGGGGTAGAAGCGGCAAAGGCGTTTATTCAGCAGGTGCGGGATGAGCACCCGGCGGCGCGGCACCATTGTTGGGCCTTCGTCGCCGGTAGCCCCGATGACTCACAGCAGCTGGGGTTCTCCGACGATGGAGAACCGTCGGGCACCGCTGGCAAACCGATCCTCGTGCAGCTGATGGGCAGCGGTATCGGCGAAGTGACCGCCGTGGTCGTTCGTTACTATGGCGGCGTCAAGTTGGGCACCGGCGGGCTGGTGAAAGCCTATGGCAACGGTGTTCAACAGGCGTTGAAGCAGCTGGTGTTGGTAGAAAAGGTGCCGGAAGCCGAATATATCTTGCAGTGCGACTATGCGCAGTTGGCGCTGGTGGAGAACTTGCTGCAGCAAACCGCAGGTCGGATCCTGCAGGGCGAGTACGGTGCCGCCGTCGTGCTGCATCTGGCGTTGCCGGCCACCGAGGTCGAGCTGTTTGGGAATAAATTGCGTGATCTCAGTCGCGGTAATTTGCAATTAACCCCCATTTCGCAATAATTCCTCCCAATTGAATTGCTAAGGATCGTGCTGAAATGCATTTTCGCGCCATAACCCGTATCGTTGGTCTGCTGGTCATCCTGTTCTCCGGGACGATGTTTATTCCCGGCCTGGTGGCATTGATTTATCGCGATGGGGCGGGGCGCGCGTTCAGCCAAACGTTCTTCGTGGCGCTGACCATCGGGCTGATGCTGTGGTGGCCGAACCGCAAGCAAAAACACGAGCTGAAGCCGCGTGAAGGCTTCCTGATCGTCGTGCTGTTCTGGACCGTGCTGGGCAGCGTGGGGGCATTGCCGTTCCTGTTTTCGGAACGGCCCAATTTGTCGCTGACCGACGCCTTCTTTGAATCCTTCTCGGGATTGACGACCACCGGTGCGACGACGCTGGTGGGGTTGGACTCGCTGCCGAAGGCTATTCTTTTCTATCGCCAAATGCTGCAATGGATGGGCGGCATGGGGATCATCGTGTTGGCGGTGGCGATACTGCCGATACTCGGCGTCGGCGGCATGCAGCTGTATCGGGCGGAAATGCCCGGGCCGCTGAAAGATAACAAGATGCGTCCACGCATCGCCGAAACCGCCAAAACCCTGTGGCTAATCTATGTGTTGCTGACCGTCGCCTGTGCGCTGGCGCTCTGGGGGGCTGGGATGTCGGTGTTCGATGCCATCGGCCACAGTTTCTCGACCATCGCCATCGGCGGTTTTTCTACCCACGACGCCAGTATCGGTTATTACGCCAGCCCGACCATCAACACCATCATCGCCGTGTTCCTGCTGATTTCCGGCTGTAACTACGGCCTGCACTTCGCTTTGCTGAGCGGCCGCAGCCTGAAGGTGTATGGGCGCGATCCTGAATTCCGCATGTTTATCTTCGTTCAGTTGACGTTGGTGGTGGTGTGTACGTTGGTGCTCTGGGGACATGGCGTCTATAAGAGCGGTATGGAAACGCTCAATCAGGCGTTCTTCCAGGTGGTATCGATGGCGACTACGGCCGGTTTCACGACCGACAGCATCGCCAAGTGGCCGCTGTTCCTGCCGATGTTGTTGCTGTGCTCGGCGTTCATCGGCGGTTGCGCCGGCTCGACCGGCGGCGGCCTGAAGGTGATCCGTATCCTGCTTCTGTACCTGCAAGGTTCGCGCGAGTTGAAAAGGCTGGTGCACCCCAACGCGGTCTATACCATCAAATTGGGCAACCGTGCGCTGCCGGAACGCATTCTGGAGGCGGTGTGGGGATTCTTCTCTGCTTATGCGCTGGTGTTTATCGTCAGCATGCTGGCGATCATTGCCACCGGCGTTGACGACTTTTCCGCGTTCGCCGCAGTGACGGCAACGCTCAATAACCTCGGCCCCGGTCTGGGCGTAGTGGCGGATAACTTCACCACGATGCCGGCGGCGGCCAAGTGGGTCCTGGTGGTGACGATGCTGTTCGGGCGCCTGGAAGTGTTTACATTGCTGGTGCTGTTCACGCCAACCTTCTGGCGTGAGTAAGCCTGATATAAGGAGTAGGCCATGAAGGCATTGATACTTTATTCGAGCCGTGACGGGCAAACACGTGCTATCGCTTCTTATATAGCAAGCAAGTTGCAGGATACGCTGCGTTGTGAGGTGATCGATCTGCTGCAGGCAGAACAGGTCGATCTTAACCAGTATCAGCAGGTGATGATCGGCGCTTCTATCCGTTACGGGCACTTTAACCCGGCGCTGGATAAATTCGTCAAGCGTCATGCTGAGCAGTTGAATCGGATGCCGAGCGCATTCTTTGCCGTCAACCTGACCGCGCGCAAACCGGAAAAGCGTTCGCCACAAACCAACGCCTATACCCGCAAGTTCCTGTTGGCTTCGCCGTGGCAGCCAAAACAGTGCGCGGTGTTTGCCGGCGCATTGCGTTATCCGCGCTATCGCTGGTTCGATCGCATCATGATTCAATTCATTATGCGTATGACGGGCGGTGAAACGGATACCAGTAAGGAAGTGGAGTACACAGATTGGCAACAGGTCGACCGCTTTGCCCAGGAATTTAGCCAGATCCAGTACGAAAAGTGACAAAAACGCGGGTTTGGCCAGCG
>NZ_JAXCHC010000006.1:0-242053 GCF_037027545.1 Serratia sp. 201
CCCACACAGATTGTCTGATAAATTGTTAAAGAGCAGTGAGTTAGGCGCTTTCGCTTGCTAACTCGAGGTGGCGTATATTACGCTTTCCTCTTTCAGAGTCAACCCTAATTTTCAGGATTTTTTCTCTTTCTTCCCGGCCGCTGTGTGAAGTGAATCACTTGCGCCGTGTCGATGGAGGCGCATTATAGGGATCCGAGTTTTTTGCACAACCCCTTTTTTGATCTTTTCTTTCTGTTTGCACACTTTTCAGCCCTTCCGGGTGGATCTTGTGCGATCAGGGCCATTTTCCGCAGGATCCGGCGCTGAGATTGGTTGTAATTCCATCGTCAGAGTCTAGTATTGCCGGTAAATATGATCCCGAGGTGAGGCAGCACTATGTCCGATGCAGTACGTTCTTATCTTCAATACACCCCTAAACTCGGTCAGCGCGTCCTGATCGATCCTTCCAGCGTCGTCATCGGCGACGTCGATCTGGCGGATGACGTCAGTATCTGGCCGCTGGTCGCCATCCGCGGCGACGTCAATGCGGTAAAGATCGGCGCACGCAGCAATATTCAGGACGGCAGCGTACTGCACGTGACTCATCGCTCCGAACATAACCCTGACGGTTATCCCCTGCTGATTGGAGAAGACGTGACCGTGGGCCATAAAGCGATGCTGCACGGCTGCGCCATCGGCAACCGAGTGCTGGTCGGTATGGGATCAATCCTGTTGGACGGTGCAGTAATAGAAGACGACGTGATGATTGGCGCCGGCAGTTTAGTGGCGCCGGGCAAACGTCTGGCCAGCGGCTATCTCTATATGGGTAGCCCGGCACGCCAGATTCGGCCGTTAACCGCCGCCGAGTTGGAAGGGTTGCTTTATTCTTCGAACAACTATGTACGCTGGAAAGATGAATACCTGTCGGAAGACATCTGACAGCCCCCCGTTCCCTATAAAGAGAACGGGCGGGATTTATGCCGCCAGTTCGCTGCGCAGCTGGCGCAATACCGGCTCGATCTCTGGCATTACGCCGTGCCAAAGCAGGAAGGCATGCGCCGCCTGCCCCACCAGCATACCCAGCCCATCGGCATATTCCGTTGCCCCCTGCTTCTGCGCCCAGGCTAGAAACGGCGTGACGCCCTGCTGATAAAACATGTCATAGCAACGGGTTTGCGCGTTAACTACGCCCGCAGGCAACGCCGGGACCTCCCCGCTGATGCCGGACGCCGTCGCATTGATCACCAGATCGAACGCTTGCTGATCACATTGATCCATCGGCGCCGCCGAGATCTCCCCCAGATGCCGGAAAGCGTCGGCCAACTCTTGGGCCCGGCTGAAGGTACGGTTGGTGATTGTTAACCAGCAGCCGAAAGACAGCAGCGGCAGGATCACACCGCGCGCCGCACCGCCGGCGCCCACCAGCAGAATGCGATCCTGCGGCCGGATCAATTGCTGACGCTGCAGATCGGTCAGCAAACCGATGCCGTCGGTGTTATCCCCCAATAGATCGCCATTCGGCAACACCTTCAGAGTATTGACCGCACCAGCCATCGCTGCGCGCTCGCTCAGCTCAGAAGCGGCCGAATAAGCTCGCTCCTTGAAAGGCACCGTGACGTTCGCCCCCAGCCCTCCGGCATGAATAAACGCCTGCAGGCTGGTTTCAAAACCGTCCAGCGGCGCCAGCACTGTTCCATAAGGATGCTCAATGCCGGTCTGGGCAGCAAACAGCGCATGAATTCGCGGCGACTTGCTGTGGCCGATAGGGTTGCCAAATACCGCAAACTTCTCCATGCCTATTACCTCTAGCCCTGACGGATCTGTTCGCCGGTCAGAACATCTCTGATTTCGGAAGGATTAAGACGGCCACCCACCTTGCCGTGCAATACCGGGAAAGCTTCGCCGAATTGCCGCGTGACCTCATCCGCACTGCGGCATGGCTCCAGCCCGCTGAGATTGGCGCTGGTCGATACCAGCGGCTTGCCGTACTGCCGGCACAGCAGCTGCACCAACGGATGATCGCTGACGCGCACCGCCAGCGAGCTGAAGCGCCCGGTCAACAAACGTGGCGTCTCCAGGCGAGCAGGCAACACCCAGGTTACCGGCCCAGGCCAGCTGGCAAACATCGTCGTGCGCTGCTGTTCGCTGAGCGCACTGTCGTCGATATAAGGTTTAAGCTGCGCATAGTCGGCGGCGATCAGAATCAGCCCCTTTTCCCACGGCCGCTGTTTCAGCGCCAGCAATGCATTGACCGCCTGTTCGCTGTCGGGATCGCAACCCAGGCCGAATACGGCTTCGGTAGGATAGGCAATCACCTGCTGTTGATGCAAAGCATCGATGATAGATAAAAGGTTCGGGCTTAATTCTGAGTTCATGATGTGATTATTCTGTAGTCGCGACGGGTTTTCCGCACAGCTTGCTGGCGCAGCACAGGACGGGCCCTTTTGCCGTGCGCTTTTCCATCAGCAGCGGATAATGGCAATAGGCGCATTCACCGGCGACAGGTTTAACATTGAGGGCGAACTGGCATTCCGGGTAACGATCGCAGGAATGAAAAACCTTGCCGTAACGCGACTTGCGCTGCAGCAGTTTGCCTTGGCCGCACTGCGGACAGGTAATGGCGGTTTCATCAGGCTTATCGATCACTTCAGTGTGATCGCATTGCGGATAATCGCTGCATCCGATAAACATGCCATAGCGCCCCTGGCGCAGCACCAACGTCGCCTGACACTTCGGGCACGGTTGCCCATCCAACACTTTGACGATATGCCCATCGGCCTGCGCTTTCAGCGGGCGAATATATTGGCATTCAGGATACTGGGAACAGCCGAGGAAGGGGCCGTGGCGACCGCTACGGATCACCAGCTCGGCCCCGCATTCCGGGCAGGGTTCATTTTGCCTGGCGGCAAAAATCGCGTTTTTTGTCATAACGTCTTCTATGCGCGTTATCGGCTCAATGCAGATAACCTTCGTTCACTTCAAACAACAGTTCTTCCATTTGCTGATAGGCGCTTTCATATCCGGGGATATTAAACAGCACCATCAACACGACCCATTTCAGATCTTCGAGATCGAATTCCGCATTATCCAAAGCCATAACGCGATCGATAACCATTTCACGGGTTTCGAGGTTCAATACCTGAATCTGTTCCAGGAACAGGAGAAAACCACGGCAGCCGGCGTCCAAACGCGCACCTTCCTCTTCGGTATAGATCCGCATTGCCAGCGGATCGGCATCCATAAAGTAAGGGGCATTTTGACCTTCTTGCAGGTCAGCCAACTTCTCAAGCCAATTCAACGCGTTGTAGATATCATCCCGATGAAACCCCGCCTGAGCGAGATCATCGGTCAGTTGATCCTGATCGACGCGCATCTCTGGTTCATTGTGGATATAAGTTTCAAACAAGTACATGAGTACGTCGAACATGGCTTGCCCTCCTTATTCGGACATAGCCGCCGGGTACAGCTGCGATCCACCCTGCTAACTCCAGTTCGAGTAACTTGATTACCACCACTGGCACAGGTTGGCCGGCACGTTCAGCGACGACGTCAACAGGTGTCACCTCATCTCCTACGTTAGCCAACACATCGGCAAATGGCAATTCAACTTCAGCCTGCGACGCACAAATAGTTGTATTTTCGTTCAGTGACAGCCATTGAAGGCCGCTTCCCAGCAATTCGGCGATATCTTTCGGCCCGGTGACCAGATGCGCACCCTGCTGGATTAACCAATGCGTACCCTCACTCATCGGGTTTCCCAATGGCCCAGGCAAGGCGAACACCTCACGCCCCTGCTCCAACGCATAGCGAGCCGTCACCAAGGTACCGCTGCGCAGCGAAGCCTCTATGACCAGAACGCCCAGGCTGAGCCCGCTGATAATACGGTTACGGCGAGGAAAATGGTCGGCCAGAGGCAAGTCGGTGACTAAATGATCTGAAATCACAGCGCCGCCCTGCTCGACTATCTGCTCCGCGAGCCGGCGGTGCCGGCGCGGATAGATATTGCCCAGCCCGCTACCCAACACCGCAATCGTGCCGCCATTGGCCGCCAGCGCCGCACGATGGCAAATGCCGTCGATGCCGATCGCCAAACCACTGGTGATGGTGAAACCGCAACGCGCCAACTCCTCGGCGAAATGGTTCGCCCAACGCTCGCCGTAATGGCTGAACTGCCGGCTGCCAACCATAGCGAGCTGAGGTTGCAACAGCACCCGAGGATCGCCCTTGATCAGCAGAAACAGCGGCGCGTCGTCGATCTGAGCCAAGTTTTCAGGATAGCCGGCCGCCCCATAGTTCAGCATACGGTGCGCCGGCTCCTCCAGCCAACGCAGGGTGGCCGCCAGATAGACGGGATCCACCCGGTTGAACTGTGCTTGCTGCCGTTCGTTCAATCCCAGCTCATGCAACACGCGGCGAGGCTCGCCACTCATTTGCGATAACTGTCGCACGAGCCGGCTGGCCACGACGGTCTGTAGCCCCGTTACCCCTCGCATCCGTAAAGCGATCTCTTCCGGCCGCATCGTCTGTTCCCTCAGCAAAAACGGTGGTATTACCAATCTGAGCAATTGGTGCACAATGCTGTCAATCAGGTCGGGAAATGTCTAGAATAGAGGTTAAACCTCGTTCATTACTCGGATACAGATCTAAAGATATATGTCAGTCTTGCAGGTATTACATTTCCCAGACGAGCGTCTGCGCAAAGTCGCAGCGCCGGTAAAAGAAGTCAATGCAGATATCCAGCGCATCGTGGATGATATGTTTGAAACCATGTACGCAGAGGAAGGCATTGGCTTGGCTGCGACTCAGGTGGATATCCATCAGCGCATTATCGTGATCGACGTCTCCGAGAATCGCGATCAGCGCCTGGTGCTGATCAACCCGGAGCTGCTGGAAAAAAGCGGCGAAACCGGCATCGAGGAAGGCTGTCTTTCCATTCCCGAGCAGCGTGCGTTAGTGCCGCGCGCCGCGCAGGTGAAGATCCGCGCACTGGATCGCGAAGGCAAACCTTTCGAACTGGAAGCGGACGACCTGTTGGCGATCTGCATCCAGCACGAGATGGATCACCTGATGGGCAAACTGTTCGTCGATTACCTGTCGCCGCTCAAGCGTCAGCGCATTCGTCAGAAACTGGAAAAAATGGCCAAGCTTCAAGCCCGCGCCTAACCGATCAGGAAATCAACGTGTCTGACTCTTTACGGATTATTTTCGCCGGAACACCAGACTTCGCAGCGCGTCATCTTGACGCGCTGTTGTCATCTGAGCACCAGATTGTCGGCGTTTTTACCCAGCCCGACCGCCCGGCAGGCCGCGGCAACAAGCTGACGCCCAGCCCGGTCAAAGTGCTGGCCGAGCAGCACCAACTGCCGGTATTTCAGCCCAAATCGCTGCGTCCCGAAGAGAGCCAGCGCCTGGTGGCCGATCTCAACGCCGACGTGATGGTGGTAGTGGCCTACGGGCTGATCCTGCCGCAGGCGGTGCTGGATATGCCGCGTCTCGGTTGCATCAACGTACATGGCTCGCTGCTGCCTCGCTGGCGCGGCGCGGCGCCGATCCAGCGTTCGCTCTGGGCCGGTGACAGCGAAACCGGCGTGACCATCATGCAGATGGACGTCGGTCTCGATACCGGTGACATGATGCACAAGATTGCTTGCCCGATTGAGAGCAGCGATACCAGCGCCAGTCTCTACGACAAGCTGGCACAGCTCGGCCCGCAGGGCATGTTGACTACGCTGCACCAAATGGCAGACGGCAGCGCCACCCGCGAAGTTCAGGATGAAGCGCTGGTCACCTACGCCGAGAAACTGAGCAAAGAAGAAGCTCGTCTGGACTGGACACTGTCCGCCGCACAGCTGGAGCGCTGCATCCGCGCCTTCAACCCTTGGCCGGTCAGCTATTTCACCATCGACGATCAACCGGTGAAAGTGTGGCAGGCCAGCGTACTGGCGCAAAGCGCCAACGCGGAGCCAGGCACCGTTGTCCATGCCGACAAGCACGGTATTCAGGTGGCGACTGCCGACGGTATCCTCAACCTGATCCAACTGCAGCCCGCCGGCAAGAAACCGATGTTGGCGCAAGACCTATTAAATTCACGTCGTGAATGGTTTACCCCGGGTAACCGGCTGTAAGTCACCCCACAGCCCGGCCGTTCATCGTCGGGCCGTTATTTTCTTAATGCCGATCGTTATCAGCTTCAGCCTATGAAAAATAATTACAATCTCCGCAGCATCGCTGCCAAAGCCATCGGCCAGGTGCTGGATCAAGGGCAGTCGCTAAGCACTGTCCTGCCGGCACTGCAAACCTCCATCAGCGATAAAGACCGCGGGTTGCTGCAGGAACTGTGCTTCGGCACGTTACGTGTACTGCCGCAGCTTGAATGGTGCATTCAACAATTGATGGCCAAGCCGCTGACCGGCAAGCAGCGTACGCTGCACTATTTGCTGATGGTCGGCTTGTATCAGCTGTTGTATACCCGTATCCCGGCGCACGCCGTGCTGGCAGAAACCGTGGAAGGCGCGGTAGCGCTGAAACGCCCGCAGTTGAAAGGCCTGATTAACGGTGTCTTGCGGCAGTTCCAGCGCCAGCAGGAAGAGCTGCTACAGCGCGCTGTCAACAACGACAGCCGCTATCTGCACCCGAGCTGGTTGCTGAAACGCATTCAACAAGCTTATCCCGCCAACTGGGAACAGATCGTCGACGCCAATAACCAGAAGCCACCAATGTGGCTGCGTGTCAACCGCCTGCATCACAGCCGCGAAGCTTACCTGCAGCTGTTGACCGACACCGGCATCGCCGCGGAGCCTCATGCAGACTATGCCGACGCAGTGCGGTTGCTGGCGCCTTGCGCCGTGGCCGATCTGCCTGGGTTCGCCGACGGCTGGGTCACCGTGCAAGATGCCTCAGCCCAGGGCTGTGTCGATCTGTTGGATCCGCAAGACGGCGAACAGATCCTCGATTTGTGCGCCGCTCCTGGCGGCAAAACCACGCATATTCTGGAAGCGGCGCCGAAAGCGCACGTCATGGCCGTCGATATCGACGAACAGCGTCTGGCACGGGTGAAGGAAAACCTGCAGCGCCTGCGTTTGCACGCAGAAGTTAAGCTGGGCGATGGCCGCACTCCGCAACAATGGTGCGGTGACAAACAGTTCGACCGTATCCTGTTGGACGCGCCTTGTTCCGCTACCGGCGTGATCCGCCGTCACCCCGACATCAAATGGCTGCGCCGCGATCGCGACATCGCCGAACTCGCCGCGCTTCAGGCCGAGATCCTGGAAGCCGTCTGGCCGCATCTGAAATCGGGCGGCGTGATGGTTTACGCCACCTGCTCTATCCTGCCGGATGAAAACAGCAGCCAGATCGCCGCGTTCTTGCAGCGCCACGCCGATGCCAAGCTGGTTGAAACCGGCGATGCGCAGCGGCCAGGGCGGCAGAATATCCCGCATCCCGAGGACGGCGATGGCTTCTTTTACGCTAAGCTGATTAAAATGTAATTCTTCAGGGCGTGCTCGCGCGCCCTAAGTCTTTCAGTGTGAAGCAGAGAACACGATGAAAATAATTATTCTTGGTGCCGGTCAGGTTGGCGGGACGCTGGCGGAAAACCTGGTGGGTGAAAACAACGACATCACCGTCGTCGATACCGATTCCGGCCGGTTACGTCAGCTGCAGGATAAATTCGATCTTCGGGTGGTTCAGGGACATGGCTCCCACCCTCGGGTGCTGCGCGAAGCCGGCGCAGAAGACGCCGACATGCTGGTTGCCGTCACCAACTCCGACGAAACCAACATGATCGCCTGCCAGATCGCCTATTCTCTGTTTAATACTCCCAACCGTATCGCCCGCATCCGCGCGCCGGAATACATCCGCGAGTCGGAGAAACTGTTCCTGCCGGAAGCGGTGCCAATCGACCATCTGATTTCGCCGGAGCAGCTGGTCATTGACTATATCTACAAGCTGATTGAGTACCCCGGGGCACTGCAGGTGGTCAACTTCGCCGAAGGCAAGGTCAGCATCGCCGCGGTTAAAGCCTATTACGGCGGCCCGCTGGTCGGCAATGCGCTCTCTTCAATGCGCGAACACATGCCGCATATTGACACCCGCGTCGCCGCTATTTTCCGCCAGGATCGGCCGATCCGTCCGCAAGGCTCGACCATTATCGAAGCCGGTGATGAAGTGTTCTTCGTCGCCGCCTCACAGCACATCCGCGCGGTGATGAGCGAACTGCAGCGGCTGGAAAAACCGTATAAGCGCATCATGATCGTCGGCGGCGGCAACGTCGGCGCCGGCCTGGCCGCCAAACTAGAAAAAGACTACAACGTCAAACTGATCGAGCGGAATCAGCAACGCGCCGCCGAACTCGCCGAACAGCTGCACGATACCATCGTGTTCTACGGCGATGCCTCCGATCAGGAACTGCTGGCCGAAGAGCACGTCGAGCAGGTGGATGTTTTCATCGCCATCACCAACGACGATGAGGCCAACATCATGTCCGCCATGCTGGCTAAGCGCATGGGCGCCAAGAAGGTAATGGTATTGATCCAGCGCCGCGCCTATGTCGATCTGGTGCAGGGCAGCGTGATTGATATCGCCATTTCGCCGCAGCAGGCGACCATCTCCGCCCTGTTGGGGCACGTGCGCAAAGCGGATATCGTCAGCGTTTCGTCACTGCGCCGCGGCGTGGCGGAAGCGATCGAGGCGATTGCCCACGGCGATGAAAGCACCTCCAAAGTGGTCGGCCGCATCGTCGAAGATATCAAGTTGCCACCGGGGACGACCATCGGTGCGATCGTGCGTGGCGACGACGTGATCATTGCCAACGGCAATAGCAAAATCGAACAGGGCGATCACGTCATCATGTTTATTACCGACAAGAAATTCGTGCCTGACGTTGAACGCTTGTTCCAACCGAGCCCGTTCTTCTTGTAGAACGAATTTATTTGGCTATGGTCTATAATCGCGTGGTTGTTCTCTGCCTTGGGAGGAGATAAAACTTCTCTCCTTTTGTGGCAAAGGGAAATTGCTTTGTTAAACTTGAGTTATTAATTCTGCAAGGGGTGCGTTCTATGAGTATGTTGAAAGAGTTTCGCGAATTTGCCATGCGTGGCAACGTGGTCGATCTGGCCGTCGGTGTGATTATCGGTGCCGCATTCGGCAAGATCGTTTCGTCCTTCGTGGCTGATATCATCATGCCACCGCTGGGCTTACTGATCGGCGGCGTCGACTTTAAACAGTTCCATCTGGTATTACGTGAAGCTCAGGGCGCCGTACCGGCGGTGGTAATGAACTACGGTTCATTCATCCAAACCGTATTCGACTTCGTGATTGTCGCCTTCGCCATCTTCCTGGCGATTAAATTGATGAACAAAATGCGCCGCAAACAAGAAGAAGTGCCCGCAGCGCCGCCGGCACCTACCGCAGAAGAGAAACTGCTGACGGAAATCCGTGATTTGCTGAGCCAGCAACAGCAGCCAAAACTGTAAGACAGCGTTTGGTTATGCCAATAAAAAGCCACCTGATGAAGGTGGCTTTTTTAATACTTAAAACCAGAAGGCCAGTGGTAAATTATCGCTTGATACTTTACCACTGGCCTCCCAGTTACCGCCTTTGTTGTGTTTTTCTTTACGCCGATAGCTGCCTTTACCTTTCACATTCTTTTCTACCCGCTGACGGAATAGAGGATCATGCAGCAGCGCCTCAATGGCGTTATCTTGAATCTGGCCTTTGGTGTGACGATATTTCGTCATGATAATGCTCCTGTAAAATATGAGGGATAAAACGGGGCGATAATACTGCCGGCGATATAAAAATTAAAGTGCCGTCAGCAACCTTTTTTGCCTTTGTCATCGCTGGCGCCCTGTTCCAAAGCTTCCAGGATCGAACAATAATTGCTGGTATGGGCAGTGCCACAGCAGGCGTCGCTCAGCCGCTTCAACGATTCACGCATACGCGTCAGCTCAGCCAACTTGCTTTCCACTTCGCTCAGGCGCGCATCAACGATCGACTTTGACTCCTGGCAGGTATGATGCTCAGGATCGACGCGGATCGACAGCAGCTCAGCGATCGTTTCCAGAGTAAATCCCAACTGCTTAGCATAGCGAATAAAGCGCAGCCGTTGAAGATCCTGCTCGGTGTAGAGTCGATAACCGCCCTCGGTGCGGACATTGTGATCCATCATGCCCTGCTTTTCATAGTAACGCACGGTATCAGGCGTTACTTCGGCAAGCTTGGCCAACTGACCTATCTTGAACATTACTGCTCCTCTCGGGTGAACTTGCCATCCAGTGCGCATTGATATTCACCATGCAAGAAATCCGTGCTCATCCCAGCCTGACGCAATCGATGTTCCAACAGCAACATGCGCTTGCTGAGATCGACATAGTCTGGATGCTCACTGTTGATCCCTTGCAGTAAGCGAGCAACAGTTAGCGCCTCTTTGCGATCTTCCAGTTCCGGTGGCAAGTAACCGGCATTTTTCAGCAGACGGTAACCGGCGCGCAGTTCAGCCGGCACCGCGCTATCGTCTTCCAGCGCTAATGGTTGTCCCTGGCCGGGCAAATTGTCGAACTCGCCTTTATCTTGGGCATCAAGGATATGACGTTCCGCCCATTGATCGAGCAACCCCATGGCAAACAGCCTCGGTTAGCCTAATGATTAAGCCTTAGCATAGCGGATAGGGGCGAGGATCTTAAGCACAGCGGGGGAATTGCGCACATTTGGCTGGATTTGGACGTAAAAAAACCGGGCAAGCCCGGTTTTTTTACGCGTCTACAGATTACTCTGCAGTTGCCACTTCTGCTTGAGACTCAGCACGATCAACCAGCTCGATGTATGCCATCGGCGCGTTGTCGCCTGCGCGGAAGCCACACTTCAGAATGCGAGTGTAACCACCGGCACGGCTCGCGAAACGCGGGCCCAGCTCGTTAAACAGTTTTGCCACGATCTCGTTATCACGAGTACGGGCGAATGCCAGACGACGATTAGCTACGCTGTCGGTCTTGGCAAGAGTAATCAGCGGCTCAACAACGCGACGCAGCTCTTTTGCTTTTGGCAGGGTCGTCTTGATGATCTCATGACGAACCAAAGAGCCGGCCATGTTACGGAACATAGCCTGGCGATGGCTGCTGTTACGGTTCAGTTGACGACCACTCTTACGATGGCGCATGACCTTATCCTTCTCAGTAAAACCTTAACCTGTGATCCGGTTACTCGTCAGCAATGCTTGCCGGCGGCCAGTTTTCCAGGCGCATGCCCAGAGACAGACCACGTGAGGCCAGCACGTCTTTAATCTCGGTAAGAGATTTTTTACCCAGGTTTGGCGTTTTCAGCAACTCAACCTCGGTACGCTGTACCAGATCACCGATGTAGTGGATAGCTTCTGCCTTGAGGCAGTTAGCAGAGCGGACAGTCAATTCCAGATCGTCAACAGGGCGCAGCAAGATCGGATCGAACTCTGGTTTCTCTTCTTTAACTTCCGGCTGACGTACATCACGCAGGTCAACGAAAGCTTCAAGTTGTTCAGCCAGAATGGTGGCCGCACGGCGGATCGCCTCTTCAGGATCGATCGTGCCATTGGTCTCCATCTCGATGACCAGCTTATCCAAGTCAGTACGCTGTTCTACACGCGCAGCTTCAACATTGTAGGCGATACGCTCTACAGGGCTGTAGCAGGCGTCAACCAACAGACGACCGATTGGGCGCTCATCTTCTTCCGAATGAATTCGGGCAGAAGCCGGCACATAACCGCGACCGCGCTGAACTTTGATACGCATGCTGATAGCCGCGTTCTCATCAGTCAGGTGGCAAATCACGTGCTGAGGCTTGACGATTTCGACATCACCATCATGGGTGATGTCGGCAGCGGTCACAGGGCCAATGCCAGATTTATTCAGGGTAAGAATAACTTCGTCTTTGCCTTGAACTCTCACCGCCAGCCCTTTCAGGTTGAGCAGGATCTCCAGGATATCTTCCTGTACGCCTTCTTTGGTGCTGTACTCATGCAGTACACCATCAATCTCAACCTCGGTCACCGCGCAACCCGGCATAGATGAAAGCAGAATACGGCGCAGTGCGTTGCCAAGAGTATGGCCAAAGCCACGCTCTAAAGGCTCAAGGGTCACCTTGGCGTGCGTCGAACTGACTTGCTCGATATCTACCAGGCGCGGTTTTAGAAACTCTGTCACAGAACCCTGCATTGTGTCCTCTCTTTGGTACTAAGCTTTACTTGGAGTAAAGCTCGACGATCAGGTGTTCGTTAATGTCCGCAGACAGATCGGTACGTTCAGGCATACGCTTGAACACGCCTTCCATCTTAGCAGCATCAACTTCCAGCCAAGTCGGCTTTTCACGCTGCTCAGCCAGCTCCAGAGAAGCTTTAACACGAGACTGCTTTTTAGCTTTCTCGCGGATGCTGACTACGTCATTCGGAGATACCTGATAAGAAGCGATGTTAACAACGTGACCGTTTACCATAACTGCTTTGTGGCTAACCAGCTGACGTGACTCTGCACGAGTAGCGCCGAAGCCCATACGGTAAACAACGTTGTCCAGACGACCTTCCAGCAGCTGCAACAGGTTTTCACCGGTGTTGCCCTTCAGGCGGGTTGCTTCTTTGTAATAGTTACGGAATTGACGCTCCAGAATGCCGTACATACGGCGAACTTTCTGCTTCTCACGCAACTGAACACCGTAATCAGACAGACGCGGTTTACGCGCACCGTGCTGACCAGGTGCTTGTTCAATTTTACACTTGGAATCGATCGCGCGAACGCCAGACTTAAGGAACAGGTCTGTGCCCTCACGACGGCTCAGCTTGAGCTTAGGACCCAAATATCTTGCCATTTTCTTTCTCCAACAATCCTAAAAGCTGCGTTACACGCGGCGCTTTTTCGGCGGACGACAACCGTTATGAGGGATCGGAGTCACATCAGTAATATTAGTGATGCGGAAACCAGCCGCGTTCAGAGCGCGGATAGTAGACTCACGACCAGGACCAGGTCCTTTAACCATAACTTCCAGGTTCTTGATACCGTATTCTTTTACTGCGTCGGCACAACGTTCTGCTGCAACCTGTGCTGCGAACGGAGTGGACTTACGAGAACCACGGAAACCGGAACCACCGGCTGTTGCCCAACCCAAAGCATTACCCTGACGATCAGTGATGGTAACGATGGTGTTGTTGAAAGAAGCATGGATATGAGCCACGCCGTCAGAGACTTGCTTTCTTACACGCTTACGTGTACGAACAGGTGCCTTTGCCATTATTCAATAACCCCGATTATTTCTTGATCGGCTTGCGCGGACCCTTACGGGTACGAGCGTTGGTCTTGGTGCGCTGACCGCGTACCGGCAGACCACGACGATGACGCAAACCACGATAGCAACCAAGGTCCATAAGACGCTTGATGCTCAGGGTAATTTCACGACGCAAATCACCCTCAACGGTGTATTTGGCAACTGCATCACGAAGCTTTTCGATTTGCTCTTCAGACAGCTCACTGATCTTAACATTTTCAGCAATACCCGTGGATGCACAGATAGCCTGTGAACGGGTTTTACCGATACCGAAGATCGACGTTAAGGCGATAACGGTATGTTTATGATCAGGAATGTTAATGCCTGCTATACGGGCCACTATGCACTCCTACTATTTTATACAGCAACACCATTCTGAAAAGCCCGTTTTCAGGATACTCAAATAATGTTGCAGTGCGACATACAAAAGATTGGCTGGCTAATCTAGCCAGCTCAACCCAACTTTGCAAGAAAAATATGCGAGATAATCAGCCTTGACGCTGTTTATGCTTCGGCTCGGCGCTGCAAATCACACGAACGACACCGTTACGCTTAACGATTTTGCAGTTACGACATAATTTCTTGACGGAAGCACGAACTTTCATTTTTACTCTCCGTAACTTCTCAAACGAATCTGACTAGCGGTTATAGCCTTTCAGATTTGCTTTCTTCAATGCAGACTCGTACTGACTTGACATCATCAGAGTTTGCACTTGAGCCATAAAGTCCATGATGACGACAACCACGATCAGTAGCGAGGTACCACCAAAGTAGAATGGTACTTTCATTGCATCACGCATGAACTCCGGGATCAGGCAGATGAAAGTAATGTACATCGCGCCCACCAGGGTTAAACGCGTCATTACTTTATCGATATACTTCGCCGTTTGCTCTCCCGGACGAATTCCTGGTACGAAGGCACCGGACTTCTTCAGGTTATCTGCTGTCTCACGCGGGTTGAAAACCAACGCCGTGTAGAAGAAACAGAAGAAGATGATTGCAGACGCATAGAGTAACACATAAAGCGGTTGCCCTGGCTGCAAATACAGCGAAATCGTAGTCAGCCAGTTCCAACCGGTACCGCCCCCAAACCATGATGCAATCGTGGCCGGGAACAGAATAATGCTGGAAGCGAAAATCGCCGGGATAACACCCGCCATGTTCACTTTCAACGGTAAATGTGTACTCTGTGCTGCATAAACACGACGACCTTGTTGACGCTTCGCATAGTTAACGACGATACGACGTTGACCACGCTCGATGAAAACAACGAAGAAGGTTACTGCAAACACCAATACTGCAACCAACAGCAGCAGGAGGAAGTGCAGGTCGCCTTGCCGCGCTTGCTCGATAGTATGGGCCACTGCCGGCGGGAGCCCCGCTACAATACCCGCGAAGATAATGATCGAGATACCGTTGCCGATACCGCGCTCAGTAATCTGCTCACCCAGCCACATCAGGAACATTGTCCCGGTTACCAGGCTCACAACCGCAGTAAAGTAGAATGCAAAGCCTGGGTTTAACACCAGGCCCTGCA
Organism: Serratia sp. 201; assembly: GCF_037027545.1. Classification (NCBI taxonomy): domain Bacteria; kingdom Pseudomonadati; phylum Pseudomonadota; class Gammaproteobacteria; order Enterobacterales; family Yersiniaceae; genus Serratia; species Serratia sp. 201. The sequence goes on from NZ_JAXCHC010000006.1 coordinate 14,801, forward strand.
TACCAGGCATATTCGGCAGACCGGTAGCAATACCAATCGACTGGAATATGGCCAATACCAGCGTACCGTAACGGGTGTACTGGCTAATCTTGCGACGGCCAGCCTCCCCCTCTTTCTTGATTTCCGCCAACGCTGGATGAACCACCGTCAGCAGCTGGATAATGATCGATGCCGAGATATACGGCATGATCCCCAGAGCAAAGATAGAAGCACGGCTGAGGGCACCACCAGAGAACATGTTAAACATTTCAATGATAGTGCCTCTCTGCTGCTCAAGCAATTTGGCAAGCACAGTGGCATCGATACCAGGAATCGGAATGAAAGAGCCGATGCGGAAGACAATCAGCGCGCCGATGACAAACAAAAGTCTGCGCTTCAGCTCGCCGAGCCCGCCTTTAGCACTTTGAAAATCTAATCCTGGTTGCTTAGCCATCTGCTACTTATTCCTCAATTTTACCGCCAGCAGCCTCGATAGCAGCACGAGCGCCTTTGGTGACACGCAGACCACGCAGGGTTACCGGACGAGCGACTTCGCCAGAAAGTACAACTTTCGCGAATTCGATCTGGACACCAACTACGTTAGCGGCTTTCAGCGCGTTCAGGTCGATAACATCGCCTTCAACCAGAGCCAGTTCAGACAGACGAACTTCTGCCGTGATCATCGCTTTGCGTGAAGTGAAGCCGAATTTCGGCAGACGACGGTACAGAGGCATCTGACCACCTTCAAAACCACGACGTACGCCACCGCCAGAACGAGACTTCTGACCTTTGTGACCACGGCCGCCGGTTTTACCCAGGCCAGAACCAATACCACGACCTACACGCTTAGGCGCATGCTTGGCACCTTCAGCCGGAGACAGAGTATTTAAACGCATCTGTTACTCCTCAACTTTAACCATGTAGGAAACCAGGTTGACCATACCGCGAACAGCAGGAGTATCCTCGCGCTCTACGGTGTGACCAATACGACGCAGACCCAGACCGAGCAGAGTAGCTTTATGCTTCGGCAGACGGCCAATTGAGCTGCGAGTTTGTGTAACTTTAATAGTCTTAGCCATGGTCAATTACCCCAGAATGTCGGCAACGGATTTACCACGCTTAGCAGCGACCATTTCAGGAGACTTCATATTCGCCAGAGCGTCGATAGTTGCACGAACCACGTTGATCGGGTTGGTGGAACCATAAGCTTTAGCCAATACGTTGTGCACCCCAGCAACTTCGAGAACGGCGCGCATTGCACCACCCGCGATGATACCGGTACCTTCATGAGCAGGCTGCATGAACACGCGAGAACCCGTGTGAGCGCCCTTAACAGGGTGCTGCAGGGTGCCGCTGTTCAGCGCGACGTTCATCATGTTGCGACGGGCTTTTTCCATCGCTTTCTGGATCGCTGCTGGAACTTCGCGTGCTTTGCCGTAGCCAAAACCAACGCGACCGTTACCATCACCAACTACAGTCAGTGCGGTAAAGCTGAAAATACGGCCACCTTTTACGGTTTTAGATACGCGGTTTACCGCGATCAGCTTTTCCTGCAGTTCGCCAGCTTGTTTTTCGATGTGAGCCATCTTAAACCTCTTCCTTAGAACTGAAGGCCAGCTTCACGGGCAGCATCTGCCAGTGCCTGGACTCGACCATGATATTGGAAACCGGAACGGTCAAAGGATACTTTCGCAATCCCTTTTTCCAACGCGCGCTCAGCCAGAGCTTTACCTACGGCTGCTGCTGCGTCTTTGTTACCGGAATACTTCAGTTGCTCCGCGATAGCTTTTTCTAAAGTAGAAGCGGCTACCAGTACTTCAGAACCGTTTGGAGCAATCACCTGTGCGTAAATATGACGCGGGGTACGATGTACCACCAGGCGGGTTGCACCCAGCTCTTGGAGCTTGCGGCGTGCGCGGGTCGCACGACGGATACGAGCAGATTTCTTATCCATAGTGTTACCTTACTTCTTCTTAGCCTCTTTGGTACGCACGACTTCGTCGGCGTAACGAACACCTTTGCCTTTGTAAGGCTCAGGACGACGGTAAGCGCGCAGATCTGCTGCTACCTGGCCAATAACCTGCTTATCAGCGCCTTTCAGCACGATTTCAGTTTGGCTTGGGCATTCAGCAGTGATACCTGCCGGCAGCTGGTGATCGATAGGGTGAGAGAAGCCCAGGGCCAAATTCACCACGTTGCCTTTAACGGCAGCACGATAACCAACACCTACCAGTTGAAGCTTTTTGGTGAAGCCTTCGGTAACACCAACAACCATTGCGTTCAGCAGAGCGCGCGTGGTACCCGCTTGAGCCCATGCGTTAGCAAAACCTTCGCGCGGAGCGAAAGTCAGTGCGTTAGCTTCTTGCTTCACTTCAACGGCGTCGTGGATAGTACGAGTCAACTCGCCGTTTTTACCCTTAATCGAAATAACCTGACCGTTGAGTTTTACCTCTACGCCGGCAGGAATGACGACGGGTGCTTTTGCAACACGAGACATTCTTTCCTCCCGAATTAAGCTACGTAGCAGATAATCTCGCCACCAAGACCAGCCTGGCGAGCTGCACGATCGGTCATAACACCTTTAGAGGTAGAAACAACAGCGATACCCAAACCGGCCATAACTTTTGGCAGCTCATCTTTTTTCTTGTAGATGCGCAGACCTGGACGGCTGATACGTTGAATGCTTTCTACCACAGCTTTGCCCTGGAAGTACTTCAGTACCAGTTCCAGAACAGGCTTGGCGTCGCCTTCGATTTTGAAATCTTCAATAAAACCTTCTTCCTTCAGCACGTTGGCAATTGCCACTTTCAGCTTGGAGGAAGGCATGGTGACCGCAACTTTGTTCGCGGCTTGACCGTTACGGATACGGGTCAGCATATCCGCGATCGGATCTTGCATGCTCATCTGTCTTTACTCCCGTGATTCAATTGGTAATTACCAGCTAGCCTTTTTCAAGCCTGGTACTTCACCGCGCATAGCGGCTTCACGAAGCTTAATACGGCTCAACCCGAATTTGCCCACATAACCATGTGGACGGCCAGTTTGGCGGCAGCGTTTACGCTGACGAGACGGGCTGGAATCACGCGGCAGAGTTTGCAGCTTGAGAACGGCATTCCAACGATCTTCATCGGATGCGTTCACATCAGAGATAATAGCTTTCAGTTCAGCGCGTTTTGCAAAGAACTTGTCAGCTAATTTCACGCGCTTGACTTCGCGTGCTTTCATTGATTGCTTAGCCATCAGTAACCCTGCCTTACTTGCGGAACGGGAAGTTAAAAGCAGCCAGCAGCGCGCGGCCTTCATCATCAGATTTCGCAGTAGTGGTAATGGTAATATCCAAACCACGAACGCGATCGACTTTGTCGTAGTCGATTTCTGGGAAGATGATTTGCTCACGCACGCCCATGCTGTAGTTGCCACGGCCATCGAATGACTTGGCGGACAGGCCACGGAAGTCACGGATACGTGGAACAGCAATGGAGATCAGACGCTCAAAGAACTCCCACATGCGTTCGCCACGCAGAGTTACTTTACAGCCGATCGGATAGCCCTGACGGATTTTGAAGCCTGCAACAGATTTGCGGGCTTTGGTGATCAACGGTTTTTGACCGGAGATAGCTGCCAGGTCCGCTGCGGCGTTATCCAGCAGTTTCTTGTCAGCAATCGCTTCACCAACACCCATGTTCAGGGTGATCTTCTCGACCCGAGGGACTTGCATGACAGAGTTGTAATCAAACTGAGACATCAGTTGTTTGACTACCTCGTCTTTGTAGTAATCATGCAGTTTCGCCATCGTATTACTCCAAATTACTTGATAGTTTCGCTGTTAGACTTGAAGAAACGGACTTTTTTGCCGTCTTCGAATCTAAAGCCTACACGGTCAGCCTTGCCGGTAGCCGCGTTGAAGATAGCAATGTTAGAAACCTGAATTGCAGCTTCTTTTTCAACAATGCCGCCTGGTTGGTTCAGAGCCGGAACCGGCTTCTGGTGTTTCTTAACCAGGTTGATGCCTTCAACAATGACCTTGCCAGCAGACAGGACATTTTTTACTTTACCGCGCTTACCTTTGTCTTTCCCGGTAATCACGATAACTTCGTCATCACGACGGATCTTCGCTGCCATGTTCGCTCCTTAGAGTACTTCTGGTGCCAGAGAGATAATTTTCATGAACTTCTCATTACGCAGTTCACGAGTTACCGGCCCAAAAATACGCGTACCGATAGGCTGCTCGCTGTTATTGTTCAAAATAACGCATGCATTGCCATCGAAGCGAATGACAGAACCGTCCGGGCGACGTACACCCTTCTTGGTGCGCACCACTACCGCCTTCAGAACATCGCCTTTCTTCACCTTACCGCGAGGAATTGCTTCCTTGATGGTAATTTTGATGATGTCGCCGACGCCTGCGTAGCGACGGTGCGAGCCACCTAGAACCTTGATACACATTACGCGACGTGCACCGGAGTTGTCGGCGACGTTCAGCATAGTCTGTTCTTGGATCATTTTAGTGCTCCGCTAATGTCAACTACTACTTTAAAGACCCAAGTAAAAATTAGGCCGTTGAAAAGCCCCATAACCGAGGGCGCAGCATTATAACACCGCTTACTTGGTATGGGTAGAAAAAATAAACGGCTCATTTTCTGAGCCGTTTATTAAGTGAGAGCCAGCTACTCTATTACAGAATCGCTTTCTCTACAACGCGAACCAACGTCCAGGACTTAGTCTTGGACAGTGGGCGGCATTCGCGGATTTCCACCACGTCGCCGGTACCACATTCGTTGTTCTCGTCATGTACGTGCAGCTTGGTCGTACGTTTGATGAATTTCCCGTAGATCGGGTGCTTCACAGTACGTTCGATAGCAACAACGATGGATTTCTCCATTTTATCGCTAACAACACGACCCTGCAGGGTACGGATAACTTCAGTCATTTACACACCCGCCTTTTGAGTCAGTAAAGTCTTAACGCGTGCGACGTCACGACGCACTTGTTTCAACAGGTGAGTTTGTTGCAGCTGGCCACTGGCCGCCTGCATGCGCAAGTTGAATTGCTCACGCAGCAGGTTGAGCAGCTCGGCATTCAGCTCTTCAACGCTTTTTTCACGCAGCTCTTGTGCTTTCATTACATCACCGTCTTAGTTACAAAGGTGGTTTTGATCGGCAGTTTCGCTGCTGCCAGTTTGAATGCCTCGCGGGCAACCTCTTCTGGCACGCCGTCCATTTCGTACAGGACCTTACCAGGCTGGATCAGGGCAACCCAATACTCCACGTTACCCTTACCTTTACCCATACGCACTTCCAGCGGCTTCTCGGTGATCGGTTTGTCCGGGAATACACGGATCCAGATCTTGCCTTGACGCTTAACTGCACGAGTCATTGCACGACGAGCTGCTTCGATTTGACGAGCAGTCAGACGGCCACGGCCAACAGCTTTCAGACCGAAAGTGCCGAAGCTAACATCCGTACCTTGCGCCAGACCACGGTTGCGGCCCTTGTGCACCTTACGGAATTTTGTACGCTTTGGTTGTAACATCAGCGACTCTCCTTACTTGCGGCCTTTACGCTGCTGCTTTTTAGGTTGAGCAGCCGGTTCCGGTTGTTCAACTGCAGCCATACCACCCAGGATCTCACCTTTGAAGATCCATACCTTAACGCCGATTACACCATAAGTGGTGTGCGCTTCAGATGTGTTGTAGTCGATGTCCGCACGCAGAGTGTGCAATGGAACACGACCTTCGCGGTACCATTCGGTACGTGCGATTTCAGCGCCGCCAAGACGGCCGCTTACTTCAACTTTGATACCTTTAGCGCCAAGACGCATTGCGTTCTGTACTGCACGCTTCATAGCACGACGGAACATAACGCGACGTTCCAGCTGAGAAGTGATGCTGTCAGCAACCAATTTAGCGTCGAGTTCCGGTTTACGGACTTCGGCGATGTTGATCTGTGCAGGAACGCCAGCGATGTCCGCTACGACCTTGCGCAGTTTTTCGACGTCTTCACCTTTCTTGCCGATAACGATGCCTGGGCGAGCAGTGTGAATGGTCACACGGATGCTCTTCGCAGGACGCTCGATAACGATGCGAGAAACGGAAGCTTTCGACAGTTCCTTAGTCAGGAATTGACGAACTTTAAAGTCGCTGTCCAGGTTGTCAGCGAATTCTTTGGTATTCGCATACCAAGTAGAGTTCCAAGGTTTGACAATACCCAGGCGAATACCATTAGGATGTACTTTCTGACCCATTGCTAGTCTCCAGAGTCTCAGCGATCGGACACAACCACAGTAATGTGGCTGGTGCGCTTCAGGATGCGATCTGCACGACCTTTTGCACGCGGCATAATGCGCTTCATGCTTGGGCCTTCGTCTACGAAGATTTTCGTAACTTTCAGATCATCGATGTCAGCGCCATCGTTGTGTTCTGCGTTAGCAATGGCAGACTCCAGCACTTTCTTAACCAGACCAGCAGCTTTCTTGTTGGTGTAGGTCAGAGTTTCCAGAGCTTGCGACACTTTCTTACCGCGAATCAGGTCAGCAACAAGGCGAACCTTCTGAGCAGAAGAACGAGCGTGGCGATGTTTAGCGATAGTTTCCATCTCTTCCTCCTACCTTAGCGCTTTTTAGCTTTTTTATCAGCCGCATGGCCGCGATAAGTACGAGTCGGCGCGAATTCACCCAGTTTGTGACCGACCATTTCATCGGAAACGAACACTGGTACGTGCTGACGACCATTATGGACAGCGATGGTCAAACCGATCATGTTAGGAAAGATCGTTGAACGACGGGACCAAGTGCGCAAAGGCTTCTTGTCACCGCTTTCCACCGCTTTCTCTACCTTCTTCAGCAAGTGCAGGTCAATAAAAGGACCTTTCTTGAGAGAACGTGGCATGGCTTATCCTCTAATTATTTTTTGCTACGGCGACGTACGATGAACTTATCAGTACGCTTGTTGCTACGGGTCTTCTTACCTTTGGTCTGAACGCCCCACGGAGTTACCGGGTGCTTACCAAAGTTACGACCTTCACCACCACCGTGCGGGTGATCTACCGGGTTCATCGCCGTACCGCGAACGGTAGGACGAACACCACGCCAACGTGCAGCACCTGCTTTACCCAGAACGCGAAGCATGTGTTCAGCGTTACCGACTTCACCCAGGGTGGCGCGGCAATCAGCTGGAACTTTACGCATTTCGCCAGAGCGCAGACGCAGAGTTACGTAGGAACCATCACGAGCAACGATCTGAACGTAGGCACCAGCGGAGCGAGCCATCTGGCCGCCTTTACCTGGTTTCATTTCTACGTTGTGAACCGTTGAACCAACTGGAATGTTGCGCATCGGCAGGGTGTTGCCCGCTTTGATTGCAGCATCAACGCCAGATTGAATCTGGTCACCAGCTTTCAGGCCTTTCGGCGCCAGGATGTAACGGCGTTCGCCGTCTTTGTACAGAACCAGCGCGATGTTCGCGGAACGGTTCGGATCGTACTCCAGACGCTCAACCACAGCAGGGATACCGTCTTTGTTGCGCTTGAAGTCAACCAGACGATAATGTTGCTTGTGGCCACCACCGATATGACGGGTGGTGATACGGCCATTGTTGTTACGACCACCGCTTTTGCTCAGTTTTTCCAGCAGCGGGGCATAAGGTTTACCCTTGTGCAGCTCAGGGTTAACCACTTTAACAACGTGGCGACGACCCGGAGATGTAGGTTTACATTTAACAATTGCCATTGTTCTTACTCCTCCGACTTACTCTGCGCCGCCGATGAAGTCCAGATTCTGGCCTTCTTTCAGGGTGACGTAAGCTTTTTTCCAGTCGCTACGACGACCAACACGCTGACCGTGACGCTTCACTTTCCCTTTAACTACCAGGGTGTTCACGTCTTCGACTTCGACTTCAAACAGTTTCTGCACTGCAGCTTTGATTTCTGCTTTGGTCGCGTCTTTGGCAACTTTGAGAACGATGGTGTTGCTTTTTTCCATCGCAGCGGATGCTTTTTCAGATACGTGCGGTGCACGCAGCACTTTCAGCAAACGTTCTTCACGGATCATGCCAGCATCTCCTCAACTTGCTTCACAGCATCAGCAGTCATAACCACTTTGTCGAAGGCGATCAGGCTAACCGGATCGATACCTGCTACATCGCGCACGTCAACCTTGTACAGGTTGCGAGCTGCCAGGAACAGATTCTCATCCAGTTCACCGGTCACGATCAGCACGTCTTCCAGAGCCATATCTTTCAGTTTCTGTGCCAGCAGCTTAGTTTTAGGCGCTTCTACAGAGAACTTCTCGACAACGATCAGACGATCTTGACGTACCAGCTCGGACAGGATGCTTTTCAGCGCGCCGCGGTACATCTTTTTGTTTACTTTCTGACTGTGGTCCTGTGGCTTAGCAGCAAAGGTCACGCCGCCTGAACGCCAGATCGGGCTCTTTACAGAACCTGAACGCGCACGGCCGGTGCCTTTCTGACGCCATGGCTTTTTGCCGGAACCAGTTACTTCAGCACGGGTCTTCTGAGCACGGGTACCTTGACGGGCACCTGCTGCATAAGCAACAACAACCTGGTGTACCAGCGCTTCGTTGAAATCACGACCGAAGGTAGTTTCGGAAACAGTCAGCGCGCTTTGCGCGTCTTTCAATACTAATTCCATTGCTATCCCCTTACGCCTTCACAGCTGGTTTAACGATCAGGTTGCCACCGGTTGCGCCCGGTACAGCACCCTTAACCAGCAGCAGGTTGCGCTCAGCGTCAACACGTACTACGTCCAGGCTCTGAACGGTTACGCGCTCATCACCCAGGTGGCCAGCCATTTTCTTGCCTTTGAACACTTTGCCCGGAGTCTGGTTCTGACCGATAGAACCCGGAACGCGGTGAGACAAGGAGTTACCGTGGGTAGCGTCTTGGGTACGGAAGTTCCAGCGCTTAACAGTGCCAGCAAAACCTTTACCTTTAGAAGTACCGGTAACATCGACTTTTTTAACGTCAGCGAAGATTTCTACGCTAATTTCCTGACCTGCAGCGAACTCTTGACCTTCTTCAAGGCGGAATTCCCACAGACCACGGCCAGCTTCAACGCCAGCTTTAGCGAAATGGCCCGCTTCCGGCTTGGTTACACGGTTAGCTTTTTTGCTACCAGTGGTAACCTGAACGGCACGGTAACCGTCGGTGTCCAGGCTTTTAACCTGAGTCACGCGGTTCGCTTCAATTTCAATTACGGTTACTGGGATAGAAACGCCATCTTCAGTGAAGATACGGGTCATACCCACTTTTTTACCGACTAAACCAATCATTGTTTCAACCTCTCAATCGCTCAATGACCTGATTAACCCAGGCTGATCTGCACGTCTACACCGGCAGCCAGATCCAGACGCATCAGAGCATCAACGGTTTTCTCGGTTGGCTCAACGATGTCAACCAGACGCTTGTGAGTGCGAATCTCGTACTGATCGCGCGCGTCTTTGTTGACGTGCGGAGAGATCAGAACGGTAAAGCGCTCTTTGCGAGTTGGCAGCGGGATCGGACCACGGACTTGCGCACCAGTGCGCTTTGCAGTCTCGACGATTTCCGCGGTTGATTGATCGATCAGACGATGATCAAACGCTTTCAGGCGGATACGGATTCTTTGGTTCTGCATGAGACCAGAGCTCCAATTATTTATAAACGTAAATAATTACTCCTCACACCCATTTCGATTGATGGGGGAGTGTAATCGTCAACATATAACCCCCATATCGGGAGTATTGTTCGAAAGGCAAAAAAGGCCTGCCAATCGACTGATTCGCTAAAATCAGGCTTACCAAGATTAGGTAAGCCCGCGCATTATACGCAAAATGGCCCAGGAAGCAAGCCGCAGTTGGAAATATGCTCAGGAAATCGTCATTTTTGCGCGTTCAGTGTCAGTTTGCGGGTTAGCACGGTGAGCAGGGAATGAATTATGCTTAGGGTGGGTTGAGCTCTCCCCTGCCCCGCCGTGAAAACGGCCGCCGGCAGGAGAGGCAATGGCGAATAGGCTGAAGGCTTTACTCTTTGCGCTCCAAAATCTGGGCCTGGGCATAGTTTTGAATACCGAGGCGAGCGATGAGGTCCAGCTCGGTTTCCAGCCAGTCGATATGCTCTTCTTCATCGGCCAGGATATCGATCATCAAATCGCGGCTGACATAATCGTGAATAGAATCGGCATAGGCGATACCTTCACGCAGGTTCTTGGCACCTGCCAGCTCCAGAGCCAGATCGGAACGCAGCATCTCTTCAATGTCTTCGCCGATGTTCAGCTTGCCGAGATCTTGCAGGTTAGGAAGCCCTTCCAGGAACAGGATACGCTCGATGTAGCGATCGGCATGTTTCATTTCGTCGATCGACTCGTGGTATTCCTTGTCGTTGAGGCGCATTAAGCCCCAATTCTTGAACATGCGGGCGTGCAGGAAATATTGATTGATGGCAACCAGCTCGTTGCCGAGCAGCTTGTTGAGGTGAGCAATGATCTTTTTATCGCCTTTCATAGGTAACTCCTCCTGGCCAGTTCTAAAAGTGTAGAACCTGTAAGCCAAGAGTCAAAAATAACCTTACCCTTTGTTAGGCAACTTCATGCATTGGGATGATAGTTCCGCTTTCCTCCACCATAATCTGTCTTGCCTGACGAATGCACTTTCCACAATCGGTACCAATCGGCACAAGTTCACGCAGCTGCTTCATGGTATGGGGATTGTGCTGACGCACCGCATTACGGATCGCTTTGTCAGTCACCGCATTACACAGACATACATACATAGAGAGACTCACTTCTTAACCAATGCATTGAGTCTAAATAGGAATGGTTTTTATTTCAATTAAGATTTGAGCAAATTGCATAAAAAAAGGGCACCGAAGTGCCCCTTTTTTGTGTCGAAAAATTATTCGCGATTAAGCGATAACTTTAGCAACAACACCAGCGCCTACAGTACGGCCGCCTTCACGGATTGCGAAACGCAGACCGTCGTCCATCGCGATTGGGTGAATCAGGGTTACAACCATGTTCACGTTGTCGCCTGGCATTACCATCTCTACGCCTTCTGGCAGTTCGATGGTACCGGTCACGTCAGTGGTACGGAAGTAGAACTGTGGACGGTAGCCTTTGAAGAATGGCGTGTGACGACCACCTTCATCTTTGCTCAGGATGTACACTTCAGATTCGAACTGGGTGTGCGGCTTGATGGAGCCTGGTTTAGCCAGTACCTGACCACGTTCGATTTCTTCACGTTTGATACCACGCAGCAGAACACCTACGTTCTCACCAGCACGGCCTTCGTCCAGCAGTTTGCGGAACATTTCAACGCCAGTACAGGTAGACTTAACGGTGTCTTTGATACCAACGATTTCAACTTCTTCGCCAACTTTGATGATACCGCGCTCAACACGACCGGTAACAACGGTACCACGACCGGAGATGGAGAATACGTCTTCGATTGGCAGCAGGAACGGCTTGTCGATAGCACGCTCTGGCTCTGGGATGTAGCTGTCCAGGGCTTCGGCCAGTTCGATGATTTTCGCTTCCCACTCAGCTTCGCCTTCCAGCGCTTTCAGCGCGGAACCGCGGATCACTGGCAGGTCATCGCCTGGGAAGTCGTACGCGGACAGCAGTTCGCGAACTTCCATTTCTACCAGTTCCAGCAGCTCTTCATCATCAACCATGTCGCATTTGTTCATGAATACGATGATGAAAGGAACGCCAACCTGACGACCCAGCAGGATGTGCTCACGAGTCTGAGGCATTGGGCCGTCAGTCGCAGCTACTACCAGGATCGCGCCGTCCATCTGAGCAGCACCGGTGATCATGTTTTTCACGTAGTCGGCGTGCCCTGGGCAGTCAACGTGCGCGTAGTGACGAGTCGGGGTGTCATACTCAACGTGAGAGGTGTTGATGGTGATACCACGAGCTTTTTCTTCTGGCGCGTTATCGATCTGGTCGAAAGCACGTGCAGAACCGCCGTAGGTTTTAGCCAGAACGGTGGTGATCGCTGCAGTCAGGGTAGTTTTACCGTGGTCAACGTGGCCGATAGTACCAACGTTAACGTGCGGTTTTGTACGTTCAAATTTTTCTTTAGACACGGCTATATTCCTTACTATAGCGCTCTCCCCTTCTGGAGAGAGCACGGGACTTTGGTTTTAACCCTGCGGCTTATTTGCCACGGGCTTCGATTACGGCCTGAGCGACGTTGTTCGGTGCATCATCATACTTCAGGAATTCCATGGTGTATGATGCGCGACCTTTAGTCAGAGAACGCAGCTGAGTTGCGTAGCCGAACATTTCGGACAACGGTACTTCAGCGTGGATCTTAACGCCAGTCACTTCAGATTCCTGACCGCGCAGCATGCCGCGACGACGGCTCAAGTCACCGATAACGTCACCGGTGTTCTCTTCTGGAGTCTCAACTTCAACCTTCATGATAGGCTCAAGCAGAACTGGTTTCGCTTTCTTAAAGCCTTCTTTAAAGGCGATAGACGCGGCCAGTTTAAACGCCAGTTCAGAGGAGTCAACGTCGTGGTAAGAACCGAAGTGCAGACGAATACCCATGTCTACTACCGGGTAACCAGCCAACGGACCAGACTTCAGCTGCTCCTGGATGCCTTTATCAACGGCAGGGATGTATTCGCCAGGAATTACACCACCTTTGATGTCGTTGACGAACTCGTAACCTTTCGGGTTAGAGCCCGGTTCCAGTGGGTACATGTCGATCACAACGTGACCGTACTGACCGCGACCACCAGACTGCTTGGCGTGCTTACCTTCAACGTCGGTAATCTTCGCGCGAATCGCTTCGCGGTAAGCTACCTGAGGTTTGCCCACGTTAGCTTCAACGTTGAATTCACGCTTCATGCGGTCAACGATGATGTCGAGGTGCAGTTCACCCATACCGGCGATGATAGTCTGGTTAGACTCTTCGTCAGTCCATACGCGGAACGACGGGTCTTCTTTAGCCAGACGGCCCAGAGCCAGACCCATTTTTTCTTGGTCAGCTTTGGTTTTCGGTTCAACGGCGATAGAGATTACCGGCTCAGGGAATTCCATACGCTCCAGGATGATTGGAGAGTCTGGATCACACAGGGTGTCCCCGGTGGTCACGTCTTTCAGACCGATCGCAGCGGCGATGTCGCCTGCGCGAACTTCTTTGATCTCTTCACGCTTGTTGGCGTGCATCTGAACGATACGGCCAAAACGCTCGCGCGCAGACTTAACGGAGTTCAGCACGGTGTCGCCGGAGTTAACAACGCCGGAGTACACGCGGAAGAAGGTCAAGTTACCTACGAACGGGTCGGTAGCGATTTTGAACGCCAGCGCAGAGAACGGCTCGTCATCACTTGCGTGACGCTCAGCCGGAGTGTCTTTACCGTCGTCCAGGATACCGTTGATCGCAGGAACGTCAGTTGGTGCCGGCAGGTATTCGATTACCGCATCCAGCATCGCCTGCACGCCCTTGTTCTTGAACGCAGAACCGCAGGTAACCAGGATGATTTCGTTGTTCAGTACGCGCTGACGCAGAGCTGCTTTGATTTCTTCCTCGGTCAGCTCTTCGCCGCCCAGGTATTTTTCCATCAGCTCTTCGGAAGCTTCCGCAGCGGACTCGATCAGGTTCTGGCGCCATTCTTCAGCCAGATCCATCATGTCAGCCGGGACGTCTTCGTATTCGAAGGTTACGCCTGCGTCTTCTTCGTTCCAGTTGATCGCCTTCATTTTCACCAGGTCGATAACGCCGGTGAATTTGTCTTCTGCGCCGATAGCCAGCTGCAGAGGAACAGGGTTAGCGCCCAGACGAGATTTGATCTGGCCAACAACTTTCAGGAAGTTAGCGCCCATACGGTCCATTTTGTTAACGAACGCAATACGTGGCACTTTGTATTTGTTAGCCTGACGCCATACGGTTTCAGACTGTGGCTGAACACCACCAACAGCACAGTAAACCATTACCGCGCCATCCAGCACACGCATGGAACGTTCTACTTCGATGGTGAAGTCAACGTGCCCTGGGGTGTCGATGATGTTTACGCGATGCGGTTCGAACTGCTTGGCCATACCAGACCAGAAAGCAGTAGTCGCTGCAGAAGTGATGGTAATACCACGCTCCTGCTCCTGTTCCATCCAGTCCATGGTGGCAGCGCCGTCATGAACTTCACCGATTTTGTGGTTTACACCGGTGTAGAACAGAATACGTTCGGTAGTGGTGGTTTTACCGGCGTCGATGTGAGCACTGATACCGATGTTACGGTAGCGTGCAATGGGTGTTGTACGAGCCATTTGATTCCTCTATTCCTAGGGCGTTCAAGTTCAGTTAACCCAAGCGGGCCGATTTGACGCGCCCGCTTGGTTAGCATGACTACAGCCAGGTGATTACCAGCGGTAGTGGGCGAACGCCTTGTTGGCTTCGGCCATACGGTGAACGTCTTCACGCTTCTTAACAGCAGAACCTTTGTTCTCTGCTGCGTCAGACAGCTCGTTCGCCAGGCGCAGAGCCATGGATTTATCACCGCGTTTACGTGCAGCATCAACGATCCAACGCATTGCCAGAGCATTACGACGAACCGGGCGGACTTCAACTGGTACCTGATAAGTAGAACCGCCAACGCGACGCGACTTAACTTCTACAGTCGGGCGAACGTTGTCGAGAGCGACTTCGAAAGCTTCCAGGTGATCTTTACCAGAACGCTGAGCCAGGGTCTCCAGCGCGGTATAGACGATTGCTTCTGCAGTAGATTTTTTACCGTCTACCATCAGGATATTTACAAATTTGGCCAGCAGCTCAGATCCGAACTTAGGATCTGGCAGGATTTTACGTTGGCCGATTACGCGACGACGTGGCATGGAAATACTCCGTTGTTAATTCAGGATTGTCCAAAACTCTACGAGTTTATTTTGACATTAAAGTTAAAACGTTTGGCCTTACTTAACGGAGAACCATTAAGCCTTTGGCTTCTTCACGCCGTACTTGGAACGAGCTTGCTTACGGTCTTTAACACCGGAGCAGTCAAGTGCACCACGGACGGTGTGGTAACGCACACCTGGCAGGTCTTTTACACGACCGCCACGGATCAGGATTACGGAGTGTTCCTGCAGGTTGTGGCCTTCGCCACCGATGTAGGAAGTCACTTCGAAACCGTTGGTCAAACGCACACGGCAAACTTTACGCAGTGCGGAGTTTGGTTTTTTCGGGGTAGTGGTATATACGCGGGTGCATACGCCACGTTTCTGCGGGCAGGCTTCCAGCGCTGGAACGTTGCTTTTAGCAGCCTTCACAGAGCGTGGTTTGCGAACCAGCTGGTTAATTGTTGCCATTAAAAAAGCTCCTGGTTTTTGCTTCGTACTAGCTTCGTAAACATGTGATAAATCCCCTCGTATGCACTATTGGCAGAGTACGAGGACGCAGAATTTTAGGGCTGACCAGTATGGGTGTCAAGAAATATACAACATCACTCTCATTACCAGGCCATTTGGCTGCGGTGTTGTTCGGTTAATTCAACGAAGTGATTATAGCCGATGACAGTGATTTTGTGCGAAAAATGACCAACCAATCCCCGGGCTTCCAGGTCATCCTGCAGCGCATAAAGGGATATGGGGGCGGCGAGCAGCAATTCAAGATGAGCGCTGCCGGCAAGGCCTGCAAGCACGCCGTCCTGTAGCAGCAACAGCGCGTCGCCCTCCGCCGCCAGGCGCAGCAGCGCAGGTAAGTCACATTGGTTTGGCGAATGGCTCAGGGTATACAGCATCAGAAGATCCTAAAACGTCATCACGGCGTCGTAACCGGCCAATTGGCGGCGCAATTCATCCGGCGCCAGCACCTCGGCATCCAGCACCCAATCGGTCACCTGACTCAGCCCACGCTCCTGCAGCGAAGCCTGGCATAGATAGCAGCGCTCCACGTCATACAACGGCAGCACGCCGAAGGTGGCGATGTAATTGCGCGCCAAGATTTTTTCCGGTTGCTGGCCCGGCAACAGCTGCAATACGCCATCGCCGACAAAAAACACCCCCAAATCCTCACTGAGCGCCGATGTGGCAAGCAGCGCATCCAGCCCTTCCCTGCCGCCGGCACCGCCGTGCGGCCCGTGGGTGAAAACAAAAGCGACTCGTTTCATCATATCCTCAGAACTGCACCAGACGGTCGCAACTCAGCGACGCTTCGGCCAGGGAACCCAGCCCGCTCAGGGTAAAGCCGGGCTGCAGGTTGGCGCTTGCCAGCCCCTGTTGCGCCGCCTCCTGCTCGTCGGTGACGCCACGGCGCAGCGCGGCAGCAACGCAGACGTTGAGCGCCACGCCGTGTTGCTGCGCCAGCTGCGTCCAGCCGCGCACCAGGTCGAATTCGTCGCTGGCCGGCGCGGTCAGTTGGTTGGCGTTCAACACCCCTTCACGGTAGAAAAAAACGCTGGAAAGCCGGTGCCCTTTCGCCAGCAAAGCCTGAGCGAACTGATAGGCGCTGCTGGCCTGCTGAGTGCCGTAAGCCGGGCCGGTGACCAACAGACAATAATCGAGCATCAACGGTCGCTTCCCAACAGATCGCCGCTCTTGAACTGGCGGATGTACAGATACACGGTGTGTTTGGAGATATTCAGGCGATCCGCCACCTGATTGATCGCATCCTTGATATCGAAGATGCCTTTCTCATAGAGGTTGAGCACCACCTGGCGATTCTTGGCGTTATTGGACACCGAGCGGTCGGCGTTCACCTCTTCGATGGTGAACTCCAGCGTCTGCGCCACCAGATCGTCGACGGAAGAGGCGAAATTCACCGACGACGGCACGTCCTGCGTGGCCGGCGGCATAAAAGTCTGCATGATCTGCGAGAACGGCACGTCGAGGTTCATGTTGATGCACAGCAAGCCGATCACCCGCTGCTCGCGATTGCGAATGGCAATGGTCACCGATTTCATCAACACGCCGCTCTTGGCGCGGGTAAAGTAGGCTTTCGACACGCTGCTGTCGTCGCCGGCCATGTCGTGCAGCATGCGCAGCGCCAGGTCGGTGATCGGCGAGCCGATTTTGCGCCCGGTGTGTTCCCCGTTGGCGATGCGCACCGCCGAGCTGTTCAGGTCTTCCAGCGCGTGCAATACGATCTCACAGTGGCCGCCGATCAACATCGCCAGCCCGTCGACCACCGCTTCATAGGATTTCAGGATTTCATGATCCGTTTGAGTAAACGGACGTTCATTCAGCAAATCAAGTTCGCTGGCTTCGCTGGATAAAAGCGAATTCGACATCGAAGATACCACCCTCATAGATCGCCTGTGCCAGGGGGCGCAGCTAAAACCGCTCGGACCGGATCGCTGCCGTCGTCGGCATGCCGCCGCGCGGCTGGCTGAGAGCCGCATAAAACGGCACGATGACATCCGCGGGCGAGGCGGCCGGGAACAATTTTAGGTACACGCCCTAAGGGGCAGACGCATGACTGATAAGTCAGAATTATTAGTCTAGCAAAGCGGCCGGAGCAAAGTCCTTGCGTTTGCGCGTGGTATTGACGTTAAGCCCGATGCCCGGCAGGCGTCAAGCGTTCAATGGCGAGAGAGGCGGCGGCGGCCAAAATGAAAACCGCCGCGGAGGGCATCCGCGGCGGTGGCAAACAAAGCGACGAGATTATTTCGCTTTGGTATCGGCTTTCGCATCAGCCGGTTTTTCGGCTTTAGCGTCGGCTTTCGGCGCCGCTTTCACGTCCAGCAGCTCAACGTCGAAGACCAGCGTGGAGTTAGCTGGGATGCCCGGAACGCCGGTTTTGCCGTAGGCCAAGGCCGGCGGGATCACCAGCTTGATTTTGCCGCCTTTCTTGATGTGCTTCAGACCTTCGGTCCAGCCAGGGATCACGCCGTCCAGACGGAACGACAGCGGCTCGCCGCGGGTATAGGAGTTATCGAACTCGGTACCGTCGGTCAGGGTGCCTTTGTAGTTCACCACCACGGTGTCGCTGTCTTTCGGCGCTTCACCCGCGCCCGGTTTCTCTACCTGATACAGCAGGCCGGATTCGGTTTTCTTCACGCCTTTTTCTTTAGCGAAGCTGTCGCGATACTTGGCGCCTTTGGTTTCGTTGTCCTTGGCGTCCTGCTCCATCTTCGCCTGAGCGGAAGCCTTCACGCGCGCTTCGAAGCCCTGCAGGGTCTTCTCGATGTCGGCATCGTTCAGCTTGCTCTTGTTGGCGAACGCGTCCTGAACGCCGGCGATCAGCTGATCTTTGTCCAGCTTGATGCCCAGCTTCTCTTGCTCTTTCAGAGAGTTGTCCATGTAACGGCCGAGAGAGGCGCCCAGTGCGTAAGCCGCTTGCTCGTCGTCGTTTTTGAACTTGCCGGTGCTTGGCGCTGCTGCCGCGTCCGCTGGTTTAGCGGCTTCTGCCGGTTTGGCGGCATCGGCTGCCATGACCTGGGTCGCATTCAGAGCAAAAGCCATGGTGGTTGCCAGAAGCGTGACTTTAAACAAAGATTTCATCCATTTCTCCAGTGTCTGAAGCAATGCCCCAAACAATCATTAGGTAAGATAACCGGGCTACTATAGCTGCCTGAAACAAAACAAAACAGTCGCACAGGTAACCAATCGAGTCAAAGTGTGACTCCCACTTTGCCGAGAAGTTTCCCCCTGCGTGCTACTCGTATGATAAATCAGATTTTTCTTGCAGAATATTCGGCGAGGTTAGCAAAAAACGGCGTATCGGGCGCGCAACTTTTCAGCACTTTACACTGCCGATCGCAACGTTGCGCGCCGTCTGAAGAAATAGCGCGAGCAAACCCGGCGCCAGCTGTTACCATAGCGCCGAATCAGGATTTTATCGCGTCAGAGGTAGCCTCATGCACAACGCCGACATTCAACGCCTGCTACAGCGGCTTGAAGAACTGGAGAGCCGTCAGGCTTTCCAAGAGCTCACCATCGAAGAGCTCAACCAGACCGTTACCCAGCATCAAATGGAAATGCTGAAGATGCGCGAACACCTGCGCATGTTGACCGACAAGCTGCGCTCGACCCAAACCTCAATGATCGCCTCGCAATCGGAAGAAACCCCTCCGCCGCACTATTGAGGGTCCGTTGCGCGGTTATTTCAGGCGTGCCAACCCATCGACGGCACGCTCGAGATACCGGCGCGGGCACCCCAGGTTGATGCGGATAAAACCGCTCCCCTGCGGGCCGAAACCGCTGCCCATCGACGGAGCCAGCTTTGCCACCGCCACCAGCGCCTGCTGTAAGTCAGCATCGCTCAAACCCAGTGCACGGCAATCCAGCCAGGCGAGATAGGTCCCTTCTGCCTGGGTCATCGTGCACCAGGGCGCGGCGGCCGCCAGCGCCCGTTCAAACCAACGCCGATTCTCCGCCAGGTAGCCGAGCAGCTCATCAAGCCAGACAGCACCCCGTTGATAGGCCGCGGTCGCCGCCGTCATCGATAGCGCGTTGAACACATCCAGCCCGTGGGCATTCAGCCGATCGACAAACGCCTGCCGAAGCCGAGCGTTGGGGATCAGGAAATTCGAAATGCGCAGCGAGGAAAGGCCGAACGTTTTGCTGGCGGACGTCGCCGCAATCGCTCGCTCGCGATATTTCTTGTCCAGATGCAACACCGACGTAAACGTCTCGCCGGGCAGCAGCAGATCGGCCCAGATCTCATCGGAGATCACCGTAACGTCGTGGGTATGGCAAAGCGCCATGAGCCGCTCCAGTTCATCGCGGCGCCAGCAACGGCCTGTCGGATTGTGCGGATTGCACAGCAACAACAGCGGCGGTTTACGCTGTGCCAGACAGGCAGCCAACTGGTCGAAATCGATCCGATATCCCTGCGGAGTTTTCAACAGAGGATTCTCAAGCACCTCTCTGCCATTCATGGTGACTATCTTGGCGAACGAGCCATAATACGGCCCCTGCACCACCACACCGTCCCCCGGCTTGCTGAGCAGTTGGATCAGCATCGCCAATCCGGGCACCACCCCCTCAATCGACGTAAACCACTCACGCCGCAGCGGCAAGTCGTGCCGTTTGGCGAACCAGTCGATCGCCGCCTGATAGTAGGCGTCGTCACGTTCGCTGTAGCCAAAGACCCCGTGGTCCACCCGCTGATGCAGCGCCTGTTGCACCTCTGGCGGACATGGAAAATCGAAATCGGACACCCACATCGGCAACAGTTCGCTGCCATCCAGTTGCAGATAGCGGTCGATGAAGTCCCACTTCACGGAGCTGGTGTTGTGGCGATCGATGATGGCGTTGAAATGACTCGTCATGTCAGGCTTCCTTACGCTGCAAATCGTTCTGAGGTTGAAGTTTGGCGATACCGAAGCCGGTGAACCCATAAATCAGGGCGAACACCACCGCGGCATAACATTGGATCGCCCACGGCAGCAGATCGAGCGTGCTGACCCCCAGCGTGGTCGCCATGTAAATACCGGCGGCCGTCCACGGGATCAGCGGCTCGATAACGGTGCCCGCATCCTCGACGGTGCGCGACAGGTTTTTGTTGTCCAGCCCCATGCGCCGATAGGCCCCTTTGAACAGCTCCGCTGGGATCAGCAGCGCCAGCTTGCCGTCGCTGGTCGCGCCGGTCACCAGGATCGTGGTGGCAACGGTGGCGGCGATCAGTTGGCCGGTGGTGTGCACCACGTGCAGCAGCCGGCTGATGATCACCGTCAGGGCGCCGGTCAGCGTCAGGGCGCCGGCGAAGGAAAAGGCGCAGAACACCAGCAGGATCGTACTCATCATCGAGAACATGCCGCCGCGGTTCAGCAGGCGCGGCACATCGGCGACGATCCCTTCGACGTTATGGCCCTGGCTGGCGAACATCGACAGATTGAAGCCGTCCATCAACGCATTCAGCCCCTGTTGCAGGCTAAAACCCTGCAGCGCGACGCCGATGGCGATCGCCAGCGCGCAGGCGGCCAGCATGACAGGGATCACCGGCCGTTTGGTCACCGCGCCCCACAGCACCAGCACCGGTGGCAGGATCAACAGCAGGTTGAAATGGTACAGCCCCTCAAGCGCGCTGACGATTTCGGTCACTTTTTCCGGCGTTGCCACGCTGCCCACCGCGCCGGTGTGGCCGGCGATCAGGTACACCACGGCGGCCAGGATGAAGCTCGGCAACGTCGTGTACATCAGATGCTGGATATGGCTGTAGAGATCGGTATCCGCAACGATAGCCGCGAAATTCGTCGAATCGGACAACGGCGAAATTTTGTCGCCGAAGTAGGCGCCGGACACCACCGCCCCAGCCGCGGCGGCCAGTGGCACGTCTAAACCGGCGGCCACGCCCATCAGCGCCACGCCCACGGTGCCGGCTGCCCCCCACGAGGTGCCGGTGCACACCGAGATCACGCTGGTGATGAAGAACGCGGCAATCAGAATATATTGCGGACTGATCAGCTTCAGCCCCCAATACACCATGTAAGGGATTGTACCGCTGATCATCCAGGTGCCGATCAGGCCACCTACGCAGATCAGGATCATGATCACCGGCATGGCCTTCGCCAGCTTGGCCACGATGGCCTCGATGATGTCGTCCCAGCGGTAACCTTGCCACCAGGCCAGCGCGGCGGTGATGGCGGCGGAAACCAGCAGAAGCGGTTCAATGCGCAGGCCAAACTGGCCATAGCCGATGATGAGCAGCAACAGCATGGCCACAATCGGCAGCGTCGCCAACCCAAGGTTGAGCGTTTTCTTATTATCCATATACGGCTCCTGTTGAAGATGGGGTACTGCAACAGCGTAATGGCTTCGATAATCGGAGGATGTGAGCGCAGGCAACCGGCCATGTAATCGGTTTCATGCGCTCACGTTGTGTGACTTGTCTCTCATTCGCCGCGCTTGCTTTGCTCATGCGGCTCGCCATCGGTGACAGAGTCTCGCAGGATAAGCTCGGCCGAAAAGCGGTTGTTCTGCGGCGCGACGTCGCTGCCGCTGTGGATCTGCAGCGCGAGGCGCGCGGCGCGTCGGGCCATTTTCTCGATGGGGTAATGCACAGTGGTCAGCGAAGGGTGGAGATATTTCGCCAGGGCAATGTCGTCAAAGCCAACGATCGACAGCGCATCGGGCAACTGAATGTGCCGTTGATGGCAGGTGCGCATCATGCCGGCGGCCATCACGTCGTTGAACGTCACTGCGGCGGTGAAGCGTGGGTCGCTGGCCAGCACGCGCTCGGCCGCCAACTCGCCCCCTTTCTCGTTGAAGGGCACGCTGATGATCCAGGCTCCGGGCACCTCAATACCAGCGGCGGCCATGGCCTTGCGGTAACCCGCTAACCGCTGTGCGCGGTCGTCGATCGGCAAATCCGCCGTCACGCAGGCGATTCTCCGATGCCCCTGGCGAATGAGTAGCTCGGTCGCCGCCTGTGCCGCCTTGGCATTGTCGAGCCAAATACAACGATTGGCGATGGCCGGCAGGTAGCGATTGACCAGCACCAACGCGGGCGTGTGGGCGGCGTAGCGCAGCAGCTCCTCTTCTCCCATGCGCGTGACGTGCGCCACAATGGCTTCGCATCCCTGATTGATGAGAAAGTCGAGGCCGCTTTTTTCCAGTTCGGCCTGATGCCCGCCGCTGCACAACATCAAACGCACGCCAGCCTGCCGCGTGATGTCTTCCACGCCCCGCGCCAGGCGCGAGAAAAACGGATCGTCGAGGTTGCCGGTCAGCAACCCCAGCATATTGCCGCTTCTTTTCGCCAGTGCCAGCGCGGCGGCGTTGCGGTGGTAATTGAACTCGCGCATCGCTTTCTCGACGCGTTCGCGGGTCACCGGTTCAACGTAGGCGGTATTATTGATCACCCGGCTGACGGTGGCCGTGGAAACGCCGGCGCGGCGCGCAACGTCTTTCATGGTGGCCATGGCATGTCCTGTTGTGCCGTTCGGCGCCTGGTGCGCCGCGCATAAAAAAGGGCAGCCAATGGCCGCCCTCTTGTCTCGGGATTGCGTTCTGCTTAGTGGCAGCCGCAACCACCGTTACCGCAACCGCCTTTACCGTGGTCGTGACCATGGTCGTGATCGTGGCTGTGGCCGTGACCGCCGCAGCAACCTTCACCGTGCTCGTGGTGATGGTCGTGCTCGCCGTGTACGTGACCGTGCGCCAGCTCTTCTGCGGTCGCTTCGCGGATCGCGACAACTTCCACGTTGAAGTTCAGGTTTTGGCCAGCCAGCATGTGGTTGCCGTCAACCACGACGTGGTCACCGTCAACTTCGGTGATTTCAACCGGTACCGGGCCCTGATCGGTGTCAGCCAGAAAACGCATGCCGACCTGCAGTTCGTCAACGCCCATGAAGACGTCTTTCGGTACGCGCTGCACCAGGTTTTCGTCGTAGTTGCCGTACGCGTCGTTCGCGCCGACGTGAACGTCAAAACGATCGCCAACGTCGTGGCCTTCGAGTGCTTTTTCCAGACCTGCGATCAGAGAACCATGCCCGTGCAGATAGTCCAGCGGTGCGCTCACCGGAGACTCATCAACCAAAACACCGTCTTCTGTACGTACTTGGTAAGCCAGGCTGACCACCAAGTCTTTTGCTACTTTCATGATATCTCCTACCGTTGGCTACTAGGACGCGCACCGTTATCGGGATGCGCGCCTTTTCCGGACAGATTGTAACGGAAATCTGCCTCGCTGTACCCTCCGGGATAAAAAAACGCTACTTCGGCTGGAAAATGCCGATCACCTGCTCTTGCGGGCGAACGTGTTTTTCCACCTGCTGTTCGGTCTGGCGCTGATGGTGTCCGCACTTGACGCACTCCACCACTTCCACCTGATCCTCCCGCCATACCGCCAACGTATCCATAGCGCTACAGCTCGGGCACACCGCCCCGGCGATAAATCTCTTACGTGTTGCAGACATCGTTATGCTCCCGCTTATTCGTATTCGTCCCAGCCGTCGAACTGGCGACTTTCTTTTTGCATTTCGCGATGGAACAGCTCTTCCAGCTCGCGCCGCGCCTCTTTCACGCGGGAAATTTGCGCCACGTCGCCCTGATGCGGCGGCATCAGCTCACGCAGCATGCGCATATCCAGGCGGCGGAAATGCTGCTGGGCGCGGAAAGCCTGATGCGGGTGCATGCCCAACTCCATCAGCGCCTTGCGCCCCAGTTCCAGCGCGCTGGAGAAGGTTTCGCGGCTGAACTGTTTCACGCCCGCCTGCAGCAGCTCATGCGCCTCCACGCGGCCGCGCGCGCGCGCCAGAATGCTCAGGTTCGGAAAGTGCTGTTGGCACAGCCGCACGATCTCCATGGTGTCTTCCGGCTCATTGCAGGTGATCACGATCGACTTGGCCTTTTCGGCGCCCGCCGCGCGCAACAGCTCCAGCTCGGTGGCGTCGCCGTAATAAACCTGGTAACCGTAACGCCGCAGCACGCCGACGGCGCTGACGTCGCGCTCCAGTACGGTAATGCGCATTTTGTTGGCCATCAACAGGCGGCCGATCACCTGGCCGAAACGCCCGAAGCCGACGATGATCACCTGCGGATCGTCATCCTCTACGTACGGCGTTTCCTCGTCTTCGCCTTTAGCGTTATAGCGGCGCGCCAAAATGCGGTCGATGGCCTGCATCAGCAGCGGCGTGGTCATCATCGACAGCGTCACCACCACCAGCAGCAAAGAGAGTTGATCCGGCTGCAGCACCTTTTGCGCCCCCGCCGCCGAAAACAGCACGAAGGCAAACTCACCGCCCTGGCTGAGCACCCCGGCAAACTGCAGCCGCACCGAGCTACGCAGGCCGAACAGACGCGACACGCCATAGAGCACGCCGGATTTGACCGCCACCAGCGCCAGTACGCCGATCAACACCTCGGCCAGGTGGGTGTAGAGCACGCCGATATTCAACACCATGCCCACCGAGATAAAGAACAGCCCCAGCAGCAGCCCTTTAAACGGCTCGATGGAGATCTCCAGTTCGTGGCGATATTCGCTCTCCGCCAACAGCACCCCGGCGATGAAGGTGCCGAGCGCCATCGACAGGCCGAGCGCCTCCATAAACAGCGCCGAGCCGAGCACCAACAACAGCGCCGCGGCGGTGAAAATCTCGCGCACGCCGGAGGCGGCGATATAGCGGAACAGCGGCCGCAGCAGAAAACGTCCGCCGATCAGCATGCCGCCGAACGCCGCGACCTTGAGCGCGATCTTCGCCCAGTCGTCGCTGGTGCCGCCGGCGCCGGCCAGAATGGGGATCAACGCCAACGCCGGGATCACCGCCATATCCTGGAACAGCAGCACCGAGAAACCGAGCTGCCCCCCTTCGTTGCGGTTCATGCCCTTTTCGCGCATCAGCTGCAGCGCCATGGCGGTGGAAGACATCGCCAGGCCGATACCGCCGATCACCGCCGCCTGCCAGGCGAAGTGCGTCAGGTACAGCAACGCGCCCAGCACCGCCGCGGTGAGCAACACCTGGCCGGCGCCGGCGCCGAAAATCGAGCGCCTCAGTTCCCACAGCTTGCTGGGGTTCAGCTCCAGACCGATGATGAACATCAGGAACACCACGCCCAGCTCGGAGAAGTGCAGGATCTCGTCAACGTCGCGGATGAAGCCCAATCCCCAAGGGCCGATGGCAATGCCGGCGATCAGATAGCCCAGCACCGCGCCGATCCCCAGGCGACGGGCGATCGGCACCGTCACCACCGCGGCAAACAGGAACAGCAAAATGGCGGTCAGTAAGGTCGATCCTTCCATGGTCACCGCCCTCCGTGCGGCAGCGGGTGGCTCAGCCACTCGCCGTAGGCGTCTGCATGGCTGCGCAACACCTCCGGCTTCTGCCGCCGCGCCCAATAGACCACGAACGGCGTCAGCCAGTGCATATGGCACATCCCGGCGGTCAGCTCGAACGGCCGCAGGATATCTTCCATCGGATAGTGGTTATAACCGCCGGTGCGGTAGGCGCCTTCCGGCTCACCGGTGGTGATCACCGAGCGCCAGTATTTGCCCGCCAGCGCATTGCCGCCCACCCCGCTGGCGAAGCCGCGCGACAGCACGCGATCCAGCCACTCCTTCAGCAGCGCCGGACAGCTGTAGGTATACAGAGGGTGCTGAAACACGATGACCTGATGCTCACGCAGCAGCTGTTGTTCGTGATGAATATCGATAAAAAAATCAGGGTAGTGCGCGTAGAGATCGTGCACGGTGACATGTTCTAACTGCTGCGCCGGTCGAAGCAAAACCCGGTTCGCCACCGAGTCATGGGATTCCGGATGGGCATACAGCAGCAAGACCTTGGGCGGCTGCGACATCATTCCCCTCCAAAGCGTCGTCAGAGTAGCGGTTTTCCGCTACCATGCATCGCAAAGACAAAAACAGCGCGCGGTGCGCGTTCTGTTACCTTAATGATAATTTAACATACTCTGAACATACGGCGCTTTATGATTGTATTCTCCTCGCTACAAATCCGACGCGGCATCCGCGTCCTGCTGGACAACGCCACGGCGACGGTTAATCCAGGTCAGAAGGTCGGCCTGGTGGGCAAAAATGGCTGCGGCAAATCCACGCTGCTGTCGCTGCTGAAGGGCGAGATCGCGGCGGATGGCGGCAGCTTTACCTTCCCCGGCAACTGGGCGCTGGCCTGGGTCAACCAGGAGACGCCGGCGCTGGACGTGCCGGCGATCGAGTATGTTATCGACGGCGACCGCGAGTTTCGCCAGCTCGAAGCCGAACTGCAGGCCGCCAACGACCGCAACGACGGCCACGCCATCGCCACCCTGCACGGTAAGCTGGACGCCATCGACGCCTGGACCATCCGTTCCCGCGCCGCCAGCCTGCTGCACGGCCTCGGCTTCTCCAACGAACAGCTGCAAAGCCCGGTGCGCGACTTTTCCGGCGGCTGGCGCATGCGTCTCAACCTGGCGCAGGCGCTGGTGTGCCGTTCCGACCTGCTGCTGCTCGACGAACCGACCAACCACCTGGATCTCGATGCGGTGATCTGGCTGGAGCGCTGGCTGAAAAGCTACCCCGGCACGCTGGTGCTGATCTCGCATGACCGCGACTTCCTCGATCCGATTGTCGACAAGATCCTGCATATCGAACAGCAGACCCTGAACGAATACACCGGCAACTACTCGTCGTTCGAACGCCAGCGCGCCACCAAATTGGCGCAGCAACAGTCGCTGTATCAGCATCAGCAAGAAAAAGTGGCGCACCTGCAAAGTTATATCGACCGTTTTCGGGCGAAGGCCTCCAAGGCCAAGCAGGCGCAGAGCCGCATCAAGATGCTGGAGCGCATGGAGCTGATCGCCCCGGCGCACGTCGACAACCCGTTCACCTTCAGCTTCCGCCCGCCGGAAAGCCTGCCGAACCCGCTGCTGCGCATGGAAAAAGTCAGCGCCGGATATGGCGATAAAGTGATCTTGAAGTCAATCAAGCTGAACCTGGTACCCGGTTCACGCATTGGCCTGCTCGGCCGCAACGGCGCCGGTAAATCGACGTTGATCAAACTGCTGGCCGGCACCCTGGAACCGCTGAGCGGCGAGATCGGCCTGGCGAAAGGCATCAAGCTGGGTTACTTCGCCCAGCACCAGCTGGAATTCCTGCGCGCCGACGAATCGCCGTTGCAGCATCTGAGCCGCATCGCGCCACGGGTGCTGGAGCAGCAGCTGCGAGATTACCTGGGCGGTTTCGGGTTCCAGGGCGACAAGGTCAGCGAAGTGACCGAACGTTTCTCCGGCGGCGAGAAGGCGCGGCTGGTGCTGGCGCTGATCGTCTGGCAACGCCCGAACCTGCTGCTGCTCGATGAACCGACCAACCACCTGGATCTCGACATGCGTCAGGCGCTGACCGAGGCGCTGATCGATTTCGAAGGCGCGTTGGTGGTGGTCTCGCACGACCGTCACCTGCTGCGTTCCACCACCGACGATCTGTACCTGGTGCATGACGGCCAGGTCGAGCCTTTCGAGGGCGATCTCGACGACTACCAGCAGTGGCTTGTCGACCTGCAGCGCCAGGAAAACCAGCAGGATGCACCGGAAAAAGAGAGCGGCGGCAACAGCGCGCAGGCGCGCAAGGACCAAAAACGCCGCGAGGCGGAGTTCCGTACGCAGACCCAACCGCTGCGCAAGCAGATCGCCAAGCTGGAACAGCAGATGGAAAAACTGGGCGCCGAACTGGCGGCGGTGGAAGAGCAGTTGGCGGATCCCGCACTGTACGACATCAGCCGCAAGGCCGAACTGACCGACTGCCTGCAAAAGCAAAGCCAGGCCAAATCCGCGCTCGAAGAGATGGAAATGACCTGGCTGGATGCACAGGAACAGCTGGAGCAGTTAACGCAGGCGTTCGACGCCTAAACGTTGTTACGCCTTGTAAAAGGGCCTATCCCCCAGAATGGTCGCGCGGTGCATGATGCGCCGCTGCGGCAGATAATCCGCGTTGGCGTAGTGCTGCGTCACGCGGTTATCCCAGATCGCCACGTCATTTTCCTGCCAGCGCCAGCGCACCTGAAACTCCGGTTTGGTGATGTGAGCAAACAGGAAGTTCAGTAAAGCGTCGCTCTCCTTCGGCGCCACATCCACGATCCGCGTGGTGAACCCTTCATTGACGAACAGCGCCTGCCGGCCGCTGACCGGATGAGTACGCACCACCGGATGCAGCAGCGGCGGATTTTTCTGCACCGCCAGTTGCCAACGCTGGTGTTCTTCTTCACTGCCGCGATGCTTGTACTCCGGGAACGACTTGGTGAAGTCATGTTCCGCGCGCAGCCCCGCGAGCAGCGTTCTGAACGGCGCCGACAGCGCCTCGTAGGCCGCGATGCCACTGGCCCACAGCGTATCGCCGCCGGTGGAAGGCAAGGTCTTGGCCGCCAGGATCGCCCCCAGCGGCGGGTTCTCGATAAAGGTCACGTCGGTATGCCAGTTGTCGTTGTCCGGCGGGTTGTCGTCGTGGGTATCGAGCACGATGATCTCTTCCACGTCGGTGGCGTGCGGATAGACCGGATGGATGTGCAGATCGCCGAAGCGGCCGGCCAGATCGCGCTGCTGCAGCGGCGTGATCGGCTGGTTGCGGAAGAACAGCACCTGATGCTTGAGCAGCGCATGATAAAGCTGTTCAAACTGGCCATCGCCCAACGGCCGGGCCAACTCGACGTTTTCCACCAGCGCCCCGATGTAAGGCCCCAGCGGGGTGATATTCAGACGTTCGTTCATTGCTGTACTCCATGCCACGGGGTCAATCGGCGCTGCAGGGCGCGCAGCCCCAGCTCCAACCCAAATGCAATCACCGCAATCACGCCGATGCCGGCCAGCACCACGTCGGTCGCCAGAAACTCACCGGCGGATTGCACCATAAATCCCAGGCCGCGCGTGGCGGCGATCAGTTCGGCAGCCACCAGCGTCGACCAGCCGACGCCCAGCCCGATGCGGATGCCGGTCAGGATCTCCGGCAGCGCGCTCGGCAGCACCACGAAACGCAGCACCTGCCAACGCGTGGCGCCCAGCGCGCGGGCGGCGCGCACCCGCACCTGCGCCACGCTGCGCACGCCGGCCACAGCGGACAGCGTCACCGGCGCGAAAATCGCCAGATAAATCAACAAGATTTTCGAGGTCTCGCCGATGCCGAACCAAATTACCATCAGCGGTAAATACGCCAACGGCGGCACCGGACGATAGATCTCAATCAGCGGATCGAGGATGCCGCGCACCGTGTCGTTCAGCCCCATGGCGATGCCCACCGGAATGCCGACGATCACCGCCGCCAGCAGCGCCACCAAAATGCGCCCCAGGCTGGCCGCCAGATGCTGCCACAGCGTGGCGTCCATAAAACCTTGCGGGCTGGCGATGGTGATCAGTTGATGCAGCACCTGCTGCGGCGCCGGCAGGAACAGCGGGCTGATCAGCTGCAGCGCCGTCACGCCCCACCAGACGATCAACACCGTCAACAGCGTGGCGCCGCTCAACCAAACGTTGCGCGGCACGCTGAAACGGCGCGCCGCTTTGCCCTGCGGCTGCGCCGCGGCCTTTAACGTGGAATGCAGGCTCATAGCAAGGCCTCGCGCTGTTGGAAAACTTTGCCCAGCACGTATTCGCGCTGCGCGATAAATTCAGGATCGGACTTAATCGAGCGGCAGGCTTCGCCGTCGGCATAGCGTTGGCCGAAGTTCAGCGACAATCGCTCCACCACCAGCCCCGGCCCCGGCGACAGCAGCAGCAGCTCGCTGGCGAGGAACACCGCCTCTTCGATATCATGGGTGATCAGCAGCACCTGCTTGCCGGTATCGCGCCAGATGGTCAGCAGCAGCTCCTGCATTTGCTCGCGAGTAAACGCGTCCAGCGCGCCGAACGGTTCATCCAGCAACAGCAGGCGTGGATCCGCGGCCAGGGCGCGGGCGATGCCGACGCGTTGGCGCATGCCGCCGGAAAGCTGCCAGATGAAATGCCGCTCGTAACCGGCCAGACCGACGCGCTGCAGCATCTGCTCCGCCACCTGACGGCGCTGCGCCTTGCCGACGCCGGCCAGCTGCAGGCCGAACTCGACGTTGTCCACCACGTTACGCCACGGCAGTAAACCCTCATGCTGGAACACCACGCCCCGTTCAGCGCCCGGGCCGTGAACGGGCGTTCCATCCAGCGTGATGCTGCCAGCTGAAGGCTCGATAAACCCGGCGATCAAATTCAGCAGCGTGGTCTTGCCGCAGCCCGATGGGCCGAGCACCACCACCAGTTGCCCGGCGGCGATCTGGAACGACACGTCACGCAGCGCGGGCCGCCCCTGATACTCTGCTGAAAGATGATTGACGTTTAGCATCCTGCTTCCTTACGACTGCGGCGCAGCCTGCACCTGTTTCACAAAACGGTCGGTGACGTAAGCGCTGTAGTCGCTGTCGACCTGCGGGATCTTGCCCTGCTGCTTGAGGAATTCGGCGGTATCGCGGATTGCCTTGTCCACCGGCTGGCCGAGCTGGGCAACCTGATCGGCCACCGGCAGATAACGGTTCCCCTTCACCAGTTCCGGCACCTGCGCTTCCGGTACACCGCTCAAGCGCGCCAAGGTGCTAAGGTGGCTCGGATCTTTCAGCCACTGTTCCGGCGCCGTCAGGTAGGCCTTTTGCGCCTGCAGGGCGCTGGCGGCAAAGGCGGTTACTACGTCGGGATGTTTCTCGGCGAAGTCTTTGCGCACCACCCACACGTCCAGCGTCGGCGAACCCCATTCGCCCACCTGCGCGGAGTCTGTCAGCACCTTGCCCTGTTTGGCCAGTTCGTTGACCACCGGCGCCCAGACGTAGGCGCCGTCGATGTCGCCGCGCTGCCAGGCGGCGGCGATGGCCGGCGGCTGCAGATTGAGGATCTTCACCTGTTCAGGCTTGATGCCCCAATGTTTGAGCGAGGCCAGCAGGCTGTAATGAGTCGTAGAAATAAACGGCACCGCAATGCGCTTGCCGATCAAATCCTGCGGGTTTTTGATGTCATTTTTCACCACCAGCGCTTCGGAGCTGCCGAGCTGCGAGGCGATGAGGAACACTTCGATGGGGAGTTTTTGGCTGGCGGCCACCGCCAGCGGGCTGGAGCCGATATTGCCGATCTGCACGTCGCCGGAGGCCAGCGCGCGCAGCACGCTGGAACCGCTGTCGAACTTACGCCAGTCGACGGTCGCGCCGGACTGTTTGGCGAAGCTGTTTTCCGCCTGCGCCACCTTGGCCGGCTCCGCCGACGTCTGGTACGCCACGGTCACGTCCACCGCGTAGGCGCTGGCCGCGCTGAGCGACAACGCCAGCAGCGCCACGTTACGTAAGGAAAAGAGTTTGCCCGCCATGTTCCGCTCCGTTGATAAAAATCTGTTCAGTTGCTGACAGTTTTATCTGAGCGATGACGGGCGATAAAAGAATAAAAAAGTCTTCTTTATTACCTTGAGTAATATAACCGCAGATTACAGCGCGATACTTCCGTGCAGGAACACATGAGCATAGCCGCCGAGCAGCGTGCGATCCCCTTGCAGTTCGCAGAACAGTTCGCCGCCGCGTGCCGAGATCTGCTGCGCATGCAGCCGATGGCGGCCGAGGCGCGCCGTCCAGTAAGGCATCAACGTGCAATGCGCGGAGCCGGTCACCGGATCCTCGCCGCCGTCGAGCGTGAAATAGCGCGAAACGAAGTCCACGGTATCACCCGGCGCGGTGACGATCACCGCGCAGCCGGCCAATGCGATCAGCGCCGGGATGTCCGGGCGCAGCGCGCGCACCTGCGTCTCATTTTCCACCACCACCAGCAGCGCTTTCGCCTGCCACACTTCCTGCGGCTGCACGCCCAGCAGCGCCGCGAGGCCCGCCGGTTCGGCGACTTTCTGCGGCGGCCTGGCGGGGAAATCAAGCACCAGCCGCTCCCCGTCCTGCGCATCGCGCTTGACGAACAGCTCGCCGCCGGCCGAACGGAAGCGAATATCCTTCAGCGCCGGGTTAACCGCGCTGAACATCACATGCGCCGCCGCCAGCGTGCCGTGGCCGCAAAGATCGACCTCACGCTCCGGGGTAAACCAGCGAATGGCGGTCATGTCGCCGTCATCCCAAACAAAGCTGGTTTCCGGCAGGCCGATCTCGTTGGCGATCGCCTGCAACCGCTCCGCCGGCAGCGGCTGCGTCAGCAGGCAAACCCCGGCCGGGTTGCCGCGCAGCCCTTTGCCGGTAAAAGCAACCACGTGATAATAATTTTCCGCCATCGTTCACTCCTTAATGCCAGATCAGTAACACACAGGCTGCGGTCAACAACCCCATGGAAACGTTGAAGATAACCCAGGCCTTTTTGCTGCGCAGCAGGCGGCCGATCAGGGTACCGAACGCCAGCCAGATAACGCCGGCGACGATGTTTACCGCCAAAATGCCCAGCGCGATCGCCGCGATGGAACCGTTGTACTTATCGCCCGCCAGGCTGAAGCTCGCCACCGCGCCCAGCGCCATCAGCCAGGCTTTCGGGTTGAGGAACTGCAGCAGCCAGCCCTGATACAGCCGCACCGGCTGCGGCGGCGCCACGTCGGTTTCCAGCTTTTCATAGGCGGCGGTGGCGACTTTCCACGCCAGCCACAGCAGGTACAAACTGCCGAGGATTTTCAGGATCAGGTGCAGCGACGGGTAAACCAGGATCAGGCTGCCGACGCCGAAGGCCACCAGCAGCAAAATGCTTTGCATGCCGAGCATGATGCCAATCATCAGCCACAGCGAACGCATAAAGCCGAAGTTAGCACCGGAGGTGGTCAGCAGCAGGTTATTGGGGCCTGGCGTGATGGCGGCGACCCACAGGAAGCCCAGCATCGAAAGGAATAAACTCGGTTCCATGGCACGGGTGCTCCTCACCCAAGGCGCTTTTTTGCAGTATCATTGTTAATTCTTGGTATTGAAGCTAACAGTGCGCTAGGGATCTCACAATAGCCGCCCACAACATTTTACTCAGCCTATGCCTAACACCTTTCGCCCCCTGACCGGGGCCAGTAACCCGCACCTGCAAACGCTGTTGCCGCGGCTGGTGCGCCGCCGCGTGTTATTGAAACCGCATTGGCAACGGCTGGAATTGCCCGACGGCGACTTCGTCGATCTTGCCTGGAGCGAGGATCCGGCGCAGGCGCGCGATAAACCGCGCGCGGTGCTGTTCCACGGTCTGGAGGGCAGCTTCTACAGCCCCTACGCGCATGGCCTGCTCAACGCCTGGCGCGAACGTGGCTGGCTCGGGGTGGTGATGCACTTTCGCGGCTGCAGCGGCGTGCCCAACCGCAAACAGCGCATCTACCACTCCGGCGAAACCGAAGACGCGCGCTTCTTCCTGCGCTGGCTGCGCGACCGCTACGGCGAGGTGCCAACCGCGGCGGTAGGCGTTTCGCTCGGCGGCAACATGCTGGCCTGTTATCTGGCGCAGCAAGGCGCCGACAGCCTGCTGCAGGCGGCGGTGGTGGTCTCAGCGCCGCTGATGCTGGAACCCTGCGCCTACCGCATGGAGCAAGGCTTCTCCCGCGTCTATCAGCGCTATTTGCTGGGGCAACTGAAACAAAACGCCACCCGCAAACTGTTGCACTACCCGGACACCCTGCCGCTCAAGCTGTCACAGCTGAACGGTTTGCGGCGCATCCGCGAGTTCGACGACGCCATCACCTCGCGCATTCACGGCTTCAGCGACGCCACCGACTATTATCGCCGCTGCAGCGCTCTGCCGCTGTTGCCGGCGATCCAAACGCCGCTGCTGATCATCCATGCGAAGGACGATCCCTTCATGACCCATGAGGTGATCCCCGACGTCGCCGGCCTGCCGCGCAATATCGAATATCAGCTGACCGAGTTCGGCGGCCACGTCGGCTTCGTCGGCGGCACGCTGAAAAAACCGCACATGTGGCTGGAGCATCGCATTCCGGCCTGGCTTTCCCCTTATCTGGACATCCCGACGTGATCATTCCCTGGCAAGAACTGGCAACCGACACCCTGAACAGCCTGATCGAATCCTTTGTGCTGCGCGAAGGCACCGATTACGGCGAGCACGAACGATCGCTGGAACAGAAGGTGGAGGACGTGCGCCGCCAGCTGAAAAACGGCGAGGTGGTGCTGGTATGGTCAGAACTGCATGAGAGCGTCAACATCATGCCGCGCGGCCAGTTCCGCGCCGGGCAGGAAGAAATTTAGTGGCGTTCGGTTCTATGACTGACGGAAAAAATCAGGTAACAATGGGACATTGCAAACCAGCGAGCGCCATTTTTTCCTGACATAGAGAGCGTCAACAAGAGCCACAATAATCCCCTGACGCCGGCGCATTCAACACGGAGTGACAACCACCATGTCTGCCAAACATCCCGTTATTGCGGTGACCGGTTCCAGCGGCGCCGGCACCACCACCACCAGCGTGGCGTTCCGCAAAATCTTCCAACAGCTCAACATTCGCGCCGCCGAACTGGAGGGCGACAGCTTCCACCGCTACACCCGGCCGGAAATGGACGCGGCGATCCGCAAGGCGCGCGATCTGGGCAGGCACATTAGCTATTTTGGCCCCGAGGCCAACGACTTCGGCCTGCTGCAGCAGAGCTTTATCGAGTACGGCAAAAACGGCACCGGCCGTTCGCGCAAGTACCTGCACACCTACGACGAAGCGGTGCCCTACAATCAGGTGCCGGGCACCTTCACCCCATGGGAGCCGCTGCCGGCGCCGACCGACGTGCTGTTCTACGAGGGGCTGCACGGCGGTGTGGTCACCGAACACCATGACGTGGCCAGCCACGTCGATCTGCTGGTCGGCGTGGTGCCGATCGTCAACCTGGAGTGGATCCAGAAGCTGATCCGCGATACCGGCGAGCGCGGCCACTCCCGCGAGGCGGTGATGGATTCGGTGGTGCGTTCGATGGAAGATTACATCAACTACATCACGCCGCAGTTCTCGCGCACCCACATCAACTTCCAGCGTGTGCCGACGGTGGACACTTCCAACCCGTTCGCCGCCAAAGCCATTCCCTCACTGGATGAAAGCTTCGTGGTGATCCACTTCCGCGGGCTGGATCAGATTGACTTCCCCTATTTGCTGGCGATGCTGCAGGGCTCGTTTATCTCGCACATCAATACGTTAGTGGTGCCGGGCGGCAAGATGGGGCTGGCGATGGAGCTGATCATGGCGCCGCTGGTGCAGCGATTGCTGGAAGGCAAGAAGATCGAATAAATGCGTTGAGCGCGGCGGCGGGCCGCGCTCCGTCTCGATTACGCCGGTTGGCGGATCTCGAAACTGTGGGTCACCGTGGCGGCCTTGTTGAGCATCAGCGCCACCGAGCAGTATTTCTCCGCCGACAGGTTCACCGCACGCTCTACGATTTTGTCGGTCAGATCCTGACCGGTGACGATGAAGTGCAGATTGATATGGGTGAACAACCGCGGGGCTTCTGCACGGCGCTCGGAGGTCAGCTTCACCTCGCAGTCGCGCACGTCGTTGCGCCCTTTTTGCAGGATGGACACCACGTCAATCGCGCTGCAGCCGCCCACCGACATCAGCACCATTTCCATCGGGCTCGGCGCTTTATCGCCGGCGTTGCCGTCCATCAGCACCTGGTGGCCGGAGGCCGATTCCCCCAAAAACGTTAACCCTTCCACCCACTTAACTCTTGCCTGCATTCTGGTCACTCCGGTTAATTTCTTAAAATCAGAGTACGCTTTCGCATAGAAACAGGCAACGTAACCTGATGCTAATCATGCTGAAGCGAGACAACACGAGACACCCGCCTTACTCTGTGCTACAAACAGAGCCGCAATAAATCTTTCCGGGACACTGAATTTCAGGGAAACGCCCAGAGAAAGGCTCCTTTACCGGTATGTTAACAGAATGTAGCTTGCAGCGCTTACGGCAAGTTAATATGCTAGAGCGACAGCGTATTTTTATGACACGCCTCAAAACTTGCCGGTAGCCCTCGCTCATGACTGCGGCTACAGGCGGGTTTTACAGGGAACTCTGACCCCTGTGACACAAGGCAGCGATAACAACAGAGGATAACAGCGAATGGTTCTCGGCAAACCGCAAACAGACCCTACTCTCGAATGGTTCCTGTCTCATTGCCATATCCACAAATATCCATCGAAGAGTACGCTGATTCACCAAGGTGAAAAGGCCGAAACGCTTTACTACATCGTGAAAGGCTCCGTCGCGGTGCTGATCAAGGATGAAGAAGGTAAAGAGATGATCCTGTCCTACCTCAACCAGGGGGATTTCATCGGCGAGCTCGGATTGTTCGAAGAAGGCCAGGAGCGCAGCGCCTGGGTTCGCGCGAAAACCGCCTGTGAAGTGGCCGAAATTTCCTACAAGAAATTCCGCCAGCTGATCCAGGTGAACCCGGACATCCTGATGCGCCTGTCCGCCCAAATGGCGAGCCGCCTGCAGGTTACCTCCGAAAAAGTGGGCAACCTCGCCTTCCTGGACGTGACCGGCCGCATCGCGCAAACCCTGCTGAATCTGGCGAAGCAACCCGACGCCATGACTCACCCGGACGGCATGCAGATCAAGATCACCCGTCAGGAGATCGGCCAGATCGTCGGCTGCTCGCGTGAAACCGTTGGCCGTATTCTGAAAATGCTGGAAGATCAAAACCTGATTTCCGCCCACGGCAAAACCATTGTCGTCTACGGCACCCGTTAATCCCTGAAGAAACGGCGCAATCTGCGCCGTTTTTTTGTCTGCTCTCTGCCATGTGGCGCCGCCTGATCTACCACCCGGAAATCAACTACGCACTGCGACAAACGCTGGTGTTGTGCCTACCGGTGCT
This sequence comes from Serratia sp. 201, assembly GCF_037027545.1. Classification (NCBI taxonomy): domain Bacteria; kingdom Pseudomonadati; phylum Pseudomonadota; class Gammaproteobacteria; order Enterobacterales; family Yersiniaceae; genus Serratia; species Serratia sp. 201. The sequence goes on from NZ_JAXCHC010000006.1 coordinate 51,899, forward strand.
GTTTGGCTTGTTGATAGGCCAGCTGCAGCTCGGCCTGATGTTCTCTCTGGTGCCCGCCTGCTGCAATATCGCCGGTCTGGACACGCCGCATAAGCGCTTCTTTAAACGGCTGATCGTCGGCGGCTCGCTGTTCGCCTTCAGCAGCGTGCTGTTGCAACAGGCACTGCTGTGGCACGTGCCGCTGCCGGCGCTGATGCTGGGCCTGGCGCTGCTGCTCGGCGTTACCGGCGAAATCAGCCCGCTGCACGCCCGGCTGTTGCCGGCGGCGCTGGTGGCCGCCATCTTCGCTCTCAGCACGGCCGGCACGGTGCCTGTCTGGCAGGCGCCGCTGCTGTACGCGATCGGCACCGTCTGGTACGGCTTATTCACCTGGTTCTGGTTCCGGCTGTGGAAAGAGCAACCGATGCGCGAGACGCTCAGCCAGCTCTATCTGGAACTGGCGGACTACTTCGAAGCCAAATACTCCCTGCTGACTCAGCACACCGATCCGCAGACCGCGCTGCCGCCACTGCTGGTGCGCCAGCAAAAGGTGATGGATCTGATCAGCCTGCTGTACCAACAGCTTAATTTCCTGCCGCACGCCAACAACCTCGATCAAAAGCGACTGCAGCGCGCCTTTCAGGTGGCGATGGATCTGCAGGAGCACATCACCGTCAGCCTGCATCTGCCGGAGGAAGTGCAAAAACTGGTGGAGCAGAGCCAGGCCGAAGCGATCATTCGCCGCAACGCTCAGGTGATCGCCGGCCGGCTGCGCGTGGTGGCGCACGATATACTCTACCATCAACATTCGAAGCGCTTTTCCATGGCCCACGAGCTGGCGGCGCTGGAAAAAATGGCGGCGCAGCATCCCGATAACCCGGTCGGCCAGTTTTGTTATTACCACTTCAGCCGCATCGCCCGCCTGCTGCGCACCCAGCATCCGCTGTACCGCCGCGATCTGATGCCCGGCCAGCACCGCCTGCCGTTTTGGCCGGCGCTAGCCAGCTATCTGTCGTTCAAATCTACCGCCCTGCGCAACGCCGCGCGGCTGGGGGTGACGCTGGCGGTCGGCAGCAGTCTGGGGGCGGTGTTCAACCTGCCGAAGCCTTACTGGATCCTGCTCACCATCATGCTGGTGAGCCAAAACGGGTATAACGCTACCCGGGTGCGTATTCAGCACCGTGCGCTGGGCACGATTGCCGGGCTGTTGCTGGCGGCCGGGCTGCTGCAGCTGCAGTTACCGGAAGGCGAAACGCTGAGCATCATGCTGGTGATCACGCTGCTAGCCTACCTGGTTTCACGCAAGAACTACGGGCTATCGGTGATTGGCTTTACGGTGACGGCGGTTTACACCTTGCAGCTGCTGGCGCTGAACGGCTCGCATTTTCTGGTGCCTCGTCTGATTGATACCTTGATCGGCTGCGTGCTGGCGTTCGGCGGCACCATTTGGCTATGGCCGCAGTGGCAAAGCGGGCTGCTGCGCAAGAATGCCCATCAGGCACTGGAAAACGATCAAGCCGCGCTGCGGCTGATGCTGGAACAGCCGGAGCCGGACGCCACCGCGTTGGCCTATGCCCGCATGCAGGTCAACCAGGCGCACAACGCGCTGTTCACCTCGCTCAATCAGGCGATGCAGGAGCCGGGATTCGCGTCGAACTATCTGGCGGATATGCGTTTATGGGTCACTCACAGCCAGTTCATCGTCGAACACCTGAATGCCATGACCATTTTGGCGCGCGAGCACTATATGCTGACGCCGAAGCTGGCGGAAACGTATCTGCAAACCTGTGAAATTGCGCTGCAGAGCTGCCAGCAACGCCTGGAGTACGACGGCCCGAGCAGCGGCAGCAGCGGCATCATGCAGCCGCCGGATCTGCATCCGGAGATGCCCGTTACCGAGATGGAGCGTCATTTGCGGCGTATTCTGTCGCACCTGAGCGTGATGCACACCATTTCGTCGCTGGCCTGGCGCCAACGCCCGCACCACGGCATTTGGCTCAAGCGCAAACTCCGCGATCAATAAGGGCGCGGCATGCCGCGCCCCGTTATTCGTCACACGGGCTTCAGGCGTTGATCACATCCTGCACCGCCAGCTCGAACAGCGCCATGCCGGCCTCGATGTCCTGCGGCTCCACCACCAGCGACGGCGCGAAGCGGATCACGTTCGGCCCGGCATTGAGGATCATCAACCCACGCGCAGCGGCGGCGGTGAGAAAATCGCGCGCTCTGCCGTGGTAATGCGGCGTCAGTTCGGCGCCGATCAGTAACCCCATGCCGCGAATGGCGGTGAAAATACCGTATTTATCGCCGATATCCTGCAAAGCCTGCACATACAGCGCGTGGCGCTGCTCGATGCCGCTCAGCACCTCCGGCGTATTGATCACATCCAGCGCCGCCTCCGCCACCGCGCAGGCCAGCGGGTTACCGCCGTAGGTGGTGCCGTGAGTGCCCACCTGCATCACCGACGCAATCTCTTCGGTGGTCAGCATGGCGCTGACCGGGAAACCACCGCCCAGCGCCTTGGCGGTGGTGAGAATGTCCGGCGTCACGCCATAATGCATATAGGCGAACAGCTTGCCGCTGCGCCCCATGCCGCTTTGCACTTCGTCGAACACCAGCAGCGCCTGATGTTGGTCGCACAGTTTGCGCACGCCTTTGAGGAAGTCGGCGTCGACCGGCGTAATGCCGCCCTCGCCCTGAATCGGCTCCATCACCACCGCGCAGGTATGGTCGTCCATTACCGCTTTCACCGCCGCCAGATCGTTGAACGGCACGTGCACGATGTCGGCCGGCTTCGGCCCGAACCCGTCGGAATATTTGGCCTGCCCGCCCACCGACACGGTGAACAGCGTGCGGCCGTGAAACGCGTTATAGAAGGCGATGATTTTGGTTTTGTACGGGCTGTGGCGGGTGATGGCGTAATGACGCGCCAGTTTGAACGCCGCCTCGTTGGCCTCTGCGCCGGAGTTGGCGAAGAACACCCGGTCGGCGAAGGTGGCGTCGATCAGTTTGCTCGCCAAACGCAGCGCCGGTTCATTGGTGAAGACGTTGCTGGTATGCCACAGGGTTTCGCCCTGGCGTTTGAGCGCCTCGACCAGCGCCGGGTGGCAGTGTCCCAGCGCCGTCACCGCGATGCCGCCGGAAAAATCGATGTACTCTTTTCCCTGCTGATCCCAGACCCGGCTGCCTTTGCCGTGCACCGGAACAAACTGGGCGGGTGCATAAACAGGCAGGATCACCTGGTCAAAGGTGCTGCGGCTCACTGCGGATTTGTCAGTCATTTTCGGCTCCACCCTGAAGGTTTTTCAGCGCTATCGCGATGTTATAGTGAAAATATAATCACGAAATATGCATAAAAAAACACTAAAGCGCAAATGCAAAACGCCTGACGGGCGAAAAAAACGCGAAGGGATTAACGCCTGAGAAAATTATCCAACAGCTGATGGCCCTGCTCGCTGAGCACGCTTTCCGGGTGGAACTGCACCCCTTCCAGCGCCAGCGTGCGGTGGCGGATGCCCATGATCTCGTCGCGCACGCCGTCGCGTTCGCTCCAGGCGGTCACTTCAAAGCAATCCGGCAGCGTATCGGCTTTCAGCACCAGCGAGTGATATCGGGTCACGGTCAGCGGATCGTTCAGGCCGCGAAACACGCCGACGCCCAGATGGCGAATCGCCGAAGTTTTGCCGTGCATCACCGCGCGGGCGCGCACCACTTCGGCGCCGAACGCCTGCCCCAGCGCCTGGTGCCCCAGGCATACGCCGAGGATCGGCAGCTTGCCGGCGAAATGACGAATGGCGGCCAGCGAGATACCCGCTTCGTTCGGGGTACAGGGGCCAGGGGAAATCACCAGATGCTGCGGCGCCAGCCGCGCGATATCGGCCAGCTGCAGCTCATCGTTGCGCTTCACCAGCACCTCGGCGCCCAATTCGCAGAAGTACTGGTAAAGGTTATAGGTAAAGGAGTCGTAGTTATCGATCAGCAGCAGCATGTTAGGTCCGGCAGAGAAAAACGCCGCCATAGTTTACTGATTTAACCCGCCGCTGCCGACGATAATTTCCGCTTACTTTTTACGGCCGCCGGTGATCGAGCCCAGTACGCCGCGCAGGATCTGCCGGCCGAGATCGCGCGCCATGCTCTTGGCAGCGGTCTGGACGATGCCGTCGCGTTTGCCGCCGCGCGGGCCGGTGGAACCGAACAGCAGCTCGTTCAATCCGTCCATCAGGCCGCCGCCCGTCTGTTGCTGCGCTTGCGCCTGCGGTTGCTGCCCCTGCTGCGCAGTACCGACGGTGGCGAAGCCGCCCGACGACAGCTTCTCGTAGGCGGACTCGCGGTCAATCATGTCTTCATAGCGGCCATACAACGGCGACTTGTTGATCGCGCTGTTCAGCCCTTCCGCACCGAGCATGCCCATCTTGGATTCCGGCGCGATGACCATCGCCCGCTCCACCACGTTCGGCCGGCCCTTCTCGTCGAGGAATGACACCAGCGCTTCGCCCACGCCCAGCTCGGTAATCGCCGTTTCGGCATCGAAGGCCGGATTGGCGCGCAAGGTTTGCGCCGCCGTTTTCACCGCCTTCTGATCGCGCGGCGTGAAGGCGCGCAGCGCATGCTGTACGCGGTTGCCCAACTGGCCCAGCACGCTGTCCGGGATATCCAGCGGATTCTGGGTGACGAAGTAAATGCCGACGCCTTTGGAGCGGATCAGGCGCACCACCTGTTCGATCTTGGTCAACAGCGCCGCCGGCGCGTCGTTGAACAGCAGATGCGCTTCATCGAAGAAGAACACCAGCTTCGGCTGTTCAGGGTCGCCCACTTCCGGCAGATGTTCAAACAGCTCGGCCAGCAGCCACAGCAGGAACACTGAATACAGCTTCGGCTGATTGATCAGCTTGTCCGCCGCCAGCAGGTTGATCACGCCATGGCCGTTGGCGTCGGTTTTCATCAGATCGTTGATGTCCAGCATCGGCTCGCCGAAGAACTGGTTGGCGCCCTGCTCTTCCAGCGTCAGCAACCCGCGCTGGATGGCGCCGATCGACGCGGCAGAGATGTTGCCGTACTGAGTCTGGAATTGTTTGGCGTTATCGCCGACGAACTGCACCATGGCGCGCAGGTCTTTCATGTCCAACAGCAGCAGCGCGTTGTCATCGGCGATTTTGAACACCAGCTGCAGCACGCCGCTTTGCACCTCGTTCAGATCCAACAGACGCCCCAGCAGCAGCGGCCCGAGATCGGAAATGGTGGCGCGGATCGGATGCCCCTTTTCACCGTAAATATCCCACGGGATAATGGTGCAGGCCTGTGGCTGCCAGTCGGTGACGCCGATCGCCGCCAGGCGCGCCTGCAGCTTCTCGGAAGGCACGCCCTCGGCGCCGATGCCGGAAAGATCGCCCTTCACGTCCGACAGGAACACCGGCACGCCGATGCGCGAGAACTGTTCGGCCATTTTTTGCAGCGTCACCGTCTTGCCGGTGCCGGTTGCCCCGGTAATCAACCCGTGGCGGTTGGCCAACGCCGGCAAAATCACCAGATCCTGTTCCGGTTTTCCGTCTTTCATCGCCTTGGCGATAATCCGTGGTTCACTCATTTTCTGTTCCTTTGACGCTGACGCGGCGCGAAACGCGCCTGTTGATGCAATAAAGCTATAAGCGCCGCGTAACCCCGTCAAGGACAAACAAAATGGGCGCCGTCGGGACGCCCATGATGCCTGTCTTTTCAGAATCCCCCTAAGACCTGCATCACCCCCGCAGCCCCAGTTGCTCCTTCAGCGCTTTCAAATAGCGCCGGCTGACCGGCACCGGATCGCCGGCGGACATGATCATCTCCGCCGCGCCGCCTTCTTCGAAGCGGATCTCGCGCACCTGCTCCAGGTTGACCAAATACTGCCGATGGCAGCGCACCAGCGGCGTACGGCTTTCCAGCGTGCGCAGCGTCAATTCGGTGAAACACTCCATGCCGTCGCTGCGCACCACGAATACCCCGCTCAGTTTGGAACGGATCGCCAACACCTCGTCAAACCGCAGCAGATAGATGCGGCTGTGGCCGGTGCAGGGAATGTATTTCAGGTAACCGGCGCTCTCATCCAGCGCCGTCACGTCCTGCGGCGCACTGCGCTGCCGCAGGCGTTGCAGCGTCTTGCTCAGCCGCTTCGGCTCCGCCGGCTTCAGCAGATAGTCGAAAGCGTGCTCCTCGAACGCCTGCACCGCGTATTCGTCGTAGGCGGTCAGAAACACGATGTGCGGCATGCGGTTGGGATCCAGCATGCCGACCATTTCCAGCCCGCTGATGCGCGGCATTTGGATATCGAGAAACACCACGTCCGGCTGCAGCCGGTGGATCTGGCTGATGGCTTCGATGGCGTTGGCGCATTCGCCGATGATCGTGATCCCCGCTTCGGCCTCCAGCAGATGGCGCAGGTTGTCGCGCGCGGAAGGCTCATCGTCAACAATCAGTGCGTTTAACATCAGGCGGCCCTCTCCATGGGAACATTGAGCGTAATGCGGGTATAGGCGTCCGGCCGGCAATCCACCTGCACGCCATAGCCTTCGCCGTAGCGCACGCGAATGCGTTTATCTACCAGATTCATCCCCAGCCCGCTGCAGTTCGGTTTCGGCTGGAACAGCCCGGCGTTGTCCGTCACCTGCAGCAGCAGATGCTCGCCTTCGCAGCAGGCGCCGATTTCGATGCGGCCCACGCCCAACAGATGCGAGGTGCCGTGCTTGATGGCGTTCTCGACGATCGGCTGCAGCGAAAACGCCGGCAGCCGCGCCGCCAGCAGCGCCTCCGGCAGCGATACCGCGATCTCCAGCCGATCGGCGAAGCGCGCTTTCTCAATCTGCAGGTAGGCGTTCACATGCTCAATCTCGTCCGCCAGGCTGACTTCATCATCCGAACGTTTGAGGTTTTTACGAAAGAAAGTCGAGAGGGACTGCACCAGATCGCAGGCGCGTTCGCCATCGCGGCGGATCACCGCCACCAGCGTATTCAACGCATTGAACAGGAAATGCGGATTGACCTGCGCATGCAACAGCTTGATCTCCGACTGCGCCAGCAGCTGCTTGTGGCGCTCGTACTGTCCGGCCATGATCTGCGCCGACAGCAGGCTGGCGATGCCTTCGCCCAGCGTGCGGTTGATGGTGCTGAACAGCTGGCTTTTCGGTTCGTACAGCTTGATGGTGCCGATGACCCGCTGGTTTTCGCCGCGCAGCGGGATCACCAGCGTCGATCCCAGCTTGCAGGCCGGATTGATCGAGCAGCAGTAAGAGAGCTGATTACCGTCGGCGTACACCACCTCGTTGTTGTCGATGGCGCGATGCGAATGCACCGAGGCGATCGGCGTGCCCGGCAGGTGGTGATCGTCGCCGATGCCGATAAACGCCAGCAGCTTGTCACGATCGGTGATCGCCACTGCACCGATACCCAGCTCCTGATAAATCACCCGGGCGACCTTCATGCTGTTTTCCTGATCGAAGCCCTGGCGCAGGATGCCCTCGGTGCGCTCGGCGATCTTCAGCGCCTTGGAAGAGAAAGCGCTGGTGTATTTCTCAAACATCGCGCGCCGATCCAGCAGGATTTGCATGAACATCGCCGCACCGACGGTATTGGCGATCATCATCGGCAGCGCGATGTGCTCTACCAGCTGCAACGCTTCGTCGTAGGGGCGCGCCACCGCCAGGATGATCGCCATCTGCAGCACTTCCGCCACCAGTGCCACGCCGCCGACAAACAGCGGATTGAACAGCAGCTCGATGCGCCCGCGGCGCATGGCGATGCTGTGTACGATGCCGCCGACCAGGCCTTCCGACACCGTGGAAATCGCGCAGGCCACGTCGGTCATGCCGCCGAGCGTATACCGGTGCAGGCCGCCGGTCAGCCCGACCAGAAAGCCCACCGACGGCCCGCCCAGCAGCCCGCCCAGAACCGCGCCTATCGCGCGGGTGTTGGCGATCGAATCCTGAATGTGCAGCCCAAAATAGGTGCCCATGATGCAGAACACCGAGAAGATCACGTAGCACAGCAGCTTGTGCGGCAGGCGAATAGTCACCTGCATCAGCGGGATAAACAGCGGGGTTTTGCTCAGCAGATAGGCGATGACGAGATAGACGCACATCTGCTGCAACAGCAACAGCACCTGGTTAAATTCATACATGGCAGCAACTCATCCAGAGACAACAAAGGGCGAACGCCGGATTTCCGGTCTGGTTATTGTCTGCCGATTAGAGCATGGGGCACGGGAGAAAACAGTGATGAAGGCAAGGCTTCGTGAGGAAGGACGGCCGACCCCGGCGGGATCGGCCAAAAAACTTACGGCAACACCTTGGCCGACAGAATCACCACCGGTTTGGTCGGCACATTCTGGTAAGGGCCGACGTTACCGGTCGGCACCTGAGCGATCTTGTCCACGACGTCCATGCCTTTCACCACTTTGCCGAACACGGCGTAGCCGAAATCGCGCTGGCCGTGATCCAGGAAGGCGTTATCCGCCACGTTCAGGAAGAACTGGCTGGTGGCGCTGTCCTTGTCGGCGGTGCGCGCCATCGAAATGGTGCCGCGCAGGTTGCGCAAGCCGTTGTCGGCTTCGTTCTTGATTGGCGCCTTGGTGGATTTCTGCTGCATGTCAGCGGTGAAACCGCCGCCCTGAACCATAAAGCCCGGGATCACGCGATGGAAAATGGTGTTGTTGTAGTACCCGCTGTTCACGTAATCGACGAAATTCTGGGTGGAAACCGGTGCCTTCTGACTGTCGAGCGCCAACTCGATATTCCCTGCCGAGGTGGTCAGCATGACGTGGGTTTCACCGGCAGCGAGCGCCGCTGGCGCCATCGCTGTCAGGGAACACAGCGCGACGAAGGTCACTAAAGTACGTTTGAACATTAACGGGTCCTTTCTCTGAGAGACAAACAACGGAAAAGCGCTTTGATTCTAAAGAGCTGTATCGGCAAGTACCAGCCATTTACCTATATTTACCCAATTACGGGACATATCCTAGGCGGCCCTGAATTTTGCTGCGGAAAGTATGGGCGCAGAAGGCTTTTTTGCCAACCGCGTCACGCATTTTTTGCCCAGCGCCGCCCCGGGGCGTTTTTTGCGATCTACCTCCCAGTTTGCACACCCGTTGCCGTTACCCTATATAAATGAGAGCGCTCTCATTATAAAAAGAACGGATACTGAGGTATCCCACGGCGGCGTAGCCGCGCAACCCCTGGAGAAATGACGTGAGTGAATTGATGACTGAAGTCAGCCCCGAGTTTGAAAGCACCATCATGGAACTGCTGGTGTTCTCCGGCAGCGCGCGCAGTAATGCGTTGATGGCGTTGCGGCAAGCGCGCGCCGGTGACTTCGCCGCCGCGGCCAAACACATGGTCGAATCCAAAGAGTGGGTGAAGAAGGCGCACCTGATCCAGACCGAGCTGATCGGCCTGGACGAAGGCTGCGGCAAGCTGGCGATCAACCTGATCACCGTGCATGCGCAGGATCATCTGATGAACGCCATGGTCATCCAGGATCTGGCCGACGACATGATCGAGCTCTATCGCCGTCAGTCACAGACGGAGGGCCGCTCATGAACACGCTCAAAATCGCGGTGATTGGCGGTGGCAGCAGCTACACTCCCGAACTGGTCGATGGGCTGATCCAACGCATCGATGAGCTGCCGGTCACCGAACTGGCGCTGGTGGACGTCGAGCCAGGCCGCCAAAAAGTGGAAACCATCGCCGCCCTGACCCGCCGCATGCTGGCGCGCCACGGGCTGGAACAGGTGAAGGTCAGCGTGCACTTCGCGCTGGACGACGCCATTCACGGCGCCGCTTTCGTGCTGACCCAGTTCCGCGTCGGGCAACTGCCGGCGCGCGCCGCCGATGAACGGCTGGGCCTGAAATACCAGCTGCTCGGCCAGGAGACCACCGGCGTCGGCGGCTTCGCCAAGGCGCTGCGCACCATTCCGGTGATGCTGGATATCGCCCGTCGGGTGGAAAAGCTGGCGCCGGACGCCTGGATCATCAACTTCACCAACCCGGCCGGCATCGTCACCGAGGCGGTGTCCCGCTTTACCAAAGCGAAGATCATCGGCCTGTGTAACGTACCGATCAGCATGCATCACATGATCGCCAACATGCTGCAGGCGCCTTACGCCGACGTGCAGCTGCGGTTCGCCGGTTTGAATCACATGGTCTGGGTGCATCAGGTCACGCAGCAGGGGCGCGACGTCACCGGCAACGTGATCGACATGCTGTGCGACGGCGCGGCGCTGACCATGAACAACATCAAGGAAGAGCCCTGGCAGCCGGACTTCCTGCGCGCGCTCGGCGCCATCCCCTGCCCGTACCACCGCTATTTTTACCAGACCCGCGAGATGCTGGCGGAAGAGATGGCTGCCGCCGGCGAGCGCGGCACCCGCGCCGAGCAGGTGATGCAGGTAGAAAAAGAGCTGTTCGAGCTGTATGCCGATCCGCAGTTGAACAGTAAACCGGAGCAACTCAGCTTCCGCGGCGGTTCTTTCTATTCCGAAGTTGCGCTGGAGCTGATCCGTGCTATCCATAATAATCTCGGCACGCAATTAGTGGTCAACACCGCAAACCGCGGCGCAATCCATGGCCTGCCGGACGATGCTGTGATAGAAATCAACTGTATCGTCGATGCCCAGGGCGCGCATCCGCTGACGTTCGGCCCGCTGTCGGAACCGATGCAGGCGCTGACGCAGCAGGTAAAAGCCTACGAGCGCCTGACCATCGAGGCGGCAGTGCACGGCGATCGTCGCAGCGGCTTGCTGGCGCTGATCGCCAACCCGCTGGTGGGCAACGCCAACCTGGCACAGCCGTTGCTGGACGAGGTGTTGACGATAAACGCGCCGTACTTGCCGCAGTTCAGGTAAGCGCCGGCGCGGTATGACAGGGGTTCGGCACGCCGAACCCATTTTTTTAGCCGTAATCAGGAGTTGGACGATGGTGACACTGGAAGATGTCGCGGCGCTGGCGGGCGTATCGCGCGCCACCGTATCGCGGGTAGTGAACGGCGACAGCAACGTCAAGGCGCCGACCCGCGAGAAGGTTGAACGCGCCGTCGCCCAGCTCGGTTATACCCCCAACCCGGCGGCCCGTGCACTCGCCTCCAGCCACAGCAATACCCTCGGGTTGGTCACGACGTCGTACCGCGGTGGCTTCTTCGGCGCGCTGATGGACTTCGTGCAGACCGAGGCCGAATCCCACGGCAAGCAGCTGCTGGTGACCCAGGGCCGCAACAGTGCCGAAAACGAATGGCAGGCGGTGCAGCGACTGTTCAGCCTGCGCTGCGACGGCGTGATCCTGCACGTGCGTTTTCTCAGCGACGATCGGCTGCGCCAGCTGGCGGCGGAGCAACGTGATTTCGTGTTGCTCGATCGTCTGGTGCCGGGGCTGGAAGACCGCTGCGTCACCTTCGATCACCCGCTTGCCAGCCGCATGGCGACGCAGCAGTTACTCGACGCCGGGCACCGGCGCATCGCCTGCATCAGCGGCCCGCGCGAGCGCCCGTCGAGCCGCCTGCGGCTGCAAGGATTTGAAGAGGCGATGCAGGCGGCGAATATCGAGCCGGTAGCCTGTCTGGAGGGCGTCTACGATCTGGAAAGCGGTTACCGCTGCGCCGATCATCTGCTGCAGCAAACCGCACTGCCCAGCGCCATCTACTGCTGCAACGAAGAGATGGCGATCGGCGCGCTGCTGGCGATCAACGAGCACCGCCTGCGGGTACCGCAGGATATCTCCTTGATCTGTTACGACAGCGGCGAACGCGCACCTTTCGTGCGCCCGGCGTTGAGCAGCGTACACTTTCCCATCAGCGAAATGGCCCAATACGCGGCGCGCAGGCTGATCGACCCTGCCACCCCGGCGCACCGGTTTGAGCCGACGATCATCAACCGTGATTCCATTGTGACGGTACGCAAATAGATCACAATAATGCGTATCACCCCTTCATGGGTTGCATCAAAAAATCGACAGCCATCACAAAAAATCCCGTTGTCTGTGCTAGGATCCGCCCCCTGGTGGCCTGATCGGGACTTTTTTCTGCGTTTGCCAGGAAAAGCCAGCGGCCTTATGCCAGTTTTAAAACCTCTAACAGACATATTCAGGCCTATACAATGAATGACAGTAACCGCATACGGCTTACCTGGATCAGCTTCTTTTCGTACGCGCTGACCGGTGCTTTAGTGATCGTCACAGGGATGGTGATGGGAAACATTGCAGAGTACTTTAATCTGCCGGTTTCCAGCATGAGTAACACCTTTACTTTCCTCAACGCCGGTATTTTGATTTCGATCTTCCTCAATGCCTGGCTGATGGAAATCATCCCGCTGAAGCGTCAGTTGATCTTCGGCTTTGTCCTGATGGTGCTGGCAGTCGCAGGGCTGATGCTCGGCAAGAGCCTGACCATGTTCTCGCTGTGCATGTTTATCCTCGGCGTGGTAAGCGGCATCACCATGTCGATCGGCACCTTCCTGATCACCCACATGTATGCCGGCCGCCAGCGCGGTTCGCGCCTGTTGTTCACCGATTCCTTCTTCAGCATGGCCGGGATGATCTTCCCGATCGTCGCCGCGATGCTGCTGGCCCGCCATATCGGCTGGTATTGGGTTTATGCCTGCATCGGCCTGCTGTACGTGGGGATCTTCGTGCTGACCCTGTGCTCCGACTTCCCGGTGCTGGGCAAGAAAGGCGCCGATGCCGGTCAACCAGTCGAGAAAGAAAAATGGGGCATCGGCGTGCTGTTCCTGTCGATCGCCGCGCTGTGCTATATCCTCGGCCAGTTGGGCTTCATTCAGTGGGTGCCTGAGTACGCCACCAAGTCGTTCAACATGGACATCGGCCAGGCCGGTAAGCTGGTGAGCGACTTCTGGACCTCTTATATGGTTGGCATGTGGGTGTTCAGCTTCATCCTGCGCTTCTTCGATCTGCAACGCATCGTCACCGTGCTGGCCGCGCTGGCTACCGGCGCGATGTACCTGTTCGTCAGCACCGACAATCCGGAGCACCTGGGCTACTACATCATGGCCCTGGGCTTCGTTTCCAGCGCCATCTACACCACGCTGATCACCCTCGGCTCGCTGCAGACCAAGGTCTCCTCGCCGAAGCTGGTCAACTTTATCCTGACCTGCGGTACCATCGGCACCATGCTGACCTTCGTGGTCACCGGCCCGATCGTGGCGAAAGGCGGCGCACATGCGGCGCTGACCACCGCTAACGGCCTGTATCTGGCGGTGTTCGTGATGTGTCTGCTGCTGGGCTTCGTGACCAAGCACCGCAGCCACGGTCACGTGACGCACTGATTTCTTCGCATCAAATACATCAAGGGCGCCCGCAAGGCGCCCTTTTTTTGCGCCTTAGCGCCGAAAATCCACCGTCTCCTCCTGCTGCAAATGCAGCGTGGTTTCCGCCGGCCGCGTTTCGGCGATCACCGCACCCTGGCGAATCGAATAACGCACCGGCGTCTGGCGACGCACCGCGTCGAAGCCGCTTTCCGCCGGCAGGATCACCAGGTTGGCGCTGTTGCCGGCCGCCAGGCCGTAGTCGCTCAGGTTAAGCGTGCGCGCGCTATGGTGGGTGATCAGCTTCAGTCCGTCGTCGATTTGGCCATAGCCCATCAGCTGGCACACGTGCAGCCCCATGTGCAGCACCTGCAGCATGTTGGCGGTGCCGAGCGGGTACCAAGGATCGAACACGTCGTCATGGCCGAAACAGACGTTGATCTCCGCCTCCAGCATCTCCTTCACTCGGGTCACGCCGCGCCGTTTCGGGTAACTGTCGAAACGGCCCTGCAGGTGAATGTTCACCAGCGGATTGGCGACGAAGTTGATGCCGGACATCTTCAACAGACGGAACAGCCGCGAGGCGTAAGCGCCGTTGTAAGAGTGCATCGCCGTGGTGTGGCTGGCGGTGACTTTCGCTCCCATCTCCAGCTTCAGCGCCAGCGCCGCCACGGTCTCGACGAAGCGCGATTGCTCGTCGTCGATTTCATCGCAGTGCACGTCCACCAGCCGATCGTATTTTTGCGCCAGCGCGAACGCCTTATGCAGCGACTCCACGCCGTATTCGCGGGTGAATTCGAAGTGCGGAATGGCGCCCACCACGTCGGCGCCCAGCCGCAGCGCCTCTTCAAGCAGCGCTTCGCCGTTGGGGTAGGAAAGGACCCCCTCCTGCGGGAAGGCGACGATCTGCAGCGTCACCCAGGGCGCCACCTCCTGCTTAACCTCCAGCATGGCACGCAGCGCGGTCAGCGTGGGATCGGAAACGTCGACGTGGGTGCGCACATACTGCACGCCGTTAGCGATCTGCCACTTAAGCGTTTGCCAGGCGCGCTGTTTGACGTCTTCATGAGTCAGCAGCGCTTTGCGTTCGGCCCAGCGCTCAATGCCCTCGAACAGCGTGCCGGACTGGTTCCAGGCCGGCTGACCGGCGGTCTGCGTGGTATCCAGGTGGATATGCGGTTCGACGAACGCCGGCAACGCCAGCCCGCCCTGCGCATCCAACACGTCGCCGCGCCACTCCTGCCCCTCCGGCTGCGGTACCAGATGCGCAATGCGCCCCTGCTCGATCGCCAGTTGCCACAATCCCTCATGCCCGCTTAAACGCAGGTTGTCGATAAATTTCAATGGACGTTTCGCCACCCTTCACCTCTGCCGTTGCGCTGGTTTTCTTCATCATACTGGCAGCGGATCGCGCTGACAAAGTCGCCGTGCCATGCCTACCCCTTGCGTTTACTCCCTGCGGGGTAATTTACCTGCAAACTGACTCGCTTCAGCTAAAGATGAATAAAATCCGCAACTTATCAAAAAACGTGAAAAATCATTTATATACCACATTGGAGGTATATGAGAGTGTGATTGATTTGCATCAATAAATTGCTCATCGGGAGGGATAAGGTAACCCTAGGAAACCAGAATTTTGAGGCAATAATGAGCAGAGTCAAACTTGCCGTCGTCGGCAATGGCATGGTCGGCCACCGGTTCATCGAAGATCTGTTGGATAAAGCAGACAAAGACCAGTTCGAAATCACCGTATTTTGCGAAGAGCCGCGTATCGCTTACGATCGCGTGCACCTCTCTTCCTACTTCTCTCACCACACCGCCGAAGAGCTGTCGCTGGTGCGCGAAGGCTTTTACGAAAAACACGGCGTAAAGGTACTGGTCGGCGAACGCGCTATCACCATCAATCGTGACGAGAAGGTGATCCACTCCAACACCGGCCGCACCGTCTATTACGACAAGCTAATCATGGCCACCGGTTCCTATCCGTGGATCCCGCCGATTAAAGGCTCGGATAGCCAGGACTGCTTCGTTTACCGCACCATCGAAGACCTGAATGCCATCGAAGCCTGCGCGCGCCGCAGCAAACGCGGCGCGGTGGTCGGCGGCGGGCTGTTGGGGCTGGAAGCCGCCGGCGCGCTGAAAAGCCTGGGGGTGGAAACGCACGTGATCGAGTTCGCTCCGATGCTGATGGCCGAACAGCTCGACCCGATGGGCGGTGACCAGCTGCGCCGTAAGATCGAGCGCATGGGCGTCAAGGTACACACCGGCAAAAATACCCAGGAGATCGTCAACGGCGGCGGCACGGCGCGCAAAACCATGCATTTCGCCGACGGCAGCCTGCTGGAAGTGGATTTCATCGTGTTCTCCACCGGCATCCGCGCCCAGGACAAGCTGGCGCGCCAGTGCGGGCTGGAGATCGGCCGCCGCGGCGGCATCGCCATCAACGACAGCTGCCAGACGTCGGATCCGGACGTGTACGCCATCGGTGAGTGCGCCGCCTGGCGCGATCGCACCTTCGGTCTGGTGGCCCCGGGGTACAAAATGGCGCAGGTGGCCGTCGATCGCCTGCTGGGCCGCGAAAATGGCTTCCAGGGCGCCGACATGAGCGCCAAGCTGAAGCTGCTGGGCGTGGACGTCGGCGGCATCGGCGATGCACACGGCCGCACCGAAGGCGCCCGCAGCTACGTTTATCTGGATGAAAGCAAAGAAGTCTACAAACGCATCGTGGTCAGCGCCGACAATAAAACCCTGCTCGGCGCAGTGCTGGTGGGCGACACCAGCGACTACGGCAACCTGCTGCAGCTGGCGTTGAACGGCATCGAGCTGCCGGAGAACCCGGACGGCCTGATCCTGCCGGCCCATGCGGGCAGCAAACCGGCCATCGGCGTGGATTCGCTGCCGGAAAGCGCGCAGATCTGCTCCTGCTTCGACGTCAGCAAAGGTGACATCATCCAGGCGGTCAACAAAGGCTGCCACACCGTGGCGGCGCTGAAGGCCGAAACCAAGGCCGGCACCGGCTGCGGCGGCTGCATCCCGCTGCTCACCCAGGTACTGAACGCCGAGCTGAGCAAGCAAGGCATCGAGGTCAACCACCACCTGTGCGAACACTTCGCCTATTCACGCCAGGAGCTGTTCCACCTGATCCGCGTCGAAGGCATCAAGTCGTTCGAGGCATTGCTGGCCAAATACGGCAAAGGCTACGGCTGCGAAGTGTGTAAACCGACCGTCGGCTCGCTGCTGGCCTCATGCTGGAACGAGTACATCCTCAAGCCGCAGCATACGCCGCTGCAGGATACCAACGACAACTTCCTCGGCAATATCCAAAAAGACGGCACCTACTCGGTGATCCCGCGCTCCGCCGGCGGCGAAATCACCCCGGACGGCCTGCTAGCCATCGGCCAGATCGCCAAGGAGTACAACCTCTACACCAAAATGACCGGCTCGCAGCGTATCGGCATGTTCGGGGCGCAGAAAGACGATCTGCCGGCCATCTGGAGCAAGCTGCTCGCCGCCGGCTTTGAAACCGGCCACGCGTATGCCAAGGCGCTGCGCATGGCGAAAACCTGCGTCGGCAGCACCTGGTGCCGCTATGGCGTCGGCGACAGCGTCGGCTTCGGCGTCACGCTGGAACATCGCTACAAAGGTATCCGCACCCCGCACAAAATGAAGTTCGGCGTCTCGGGCTGTACCCGCGAATGCGCCGAGGCGCAGGGTAAGGACGTCGGCATCATTGCCACCGAGAACGGCTGGAACCTGTATGTTTGCGGCAACGGCGGCATGAAACCGCGCCACGCCGATCTGCTGGCCGCCGATCTCGATCGCGAGACCCTAGTGCGCTACCTCGACCGCTTCATGATGTTCTATATCCGCACCGCCGATAAGCTGCAGCGTACCTCGGTATGGCTGGAGAGCCTGGAAGGTGGCATCGATTACCTACGCAAGGTGATCGTCGACGACAAGCTCGGCATCAACGACCAACTGGAAGCGGAGATCGCCCGCCTGCGCGACGCGGTGGTCTGCGAGTGGAAAGAGACCGTCGAGCATCCGGAAACGCAGCTGCGCTTCGCCCACTTCATCAACAGCCCGCTGCGCGATCCGAACGTGCAGGTGGTGACCGAACGCGACCAGCACCGCCCGGCGCGCCCTGACGAGCGCATTCCCGTCACCCTGATCGATACCGAGGAGAGCCACGCATGAGCCAGTGGATTACCGTTTGTCCCGTCGCCGACATTCTGCCCGGCACCGGCGTATGTGCCCTGATCGGCGATCGGCAGGTGGCGGTGTTCCGCCCCTATGCCGACGAACAGGTGTTCGCCATCAGCAATATCGACCCGTTCGCCCAGGCCAGCGTGCTGTCACGCGGGCTGATCGCCGAGCATCAGGGTGAACTGTGGGTCGCCAGCCCGCTGAAGAAACAGCATTTCCGCCTGTACGACGGTCACTGTCTGGAAGATGACAGCCGTTCCGTCGCCAGCTTCGCCAGCCGGGTGGTCGACGGCATCGTGCAAGTCGCGGCATAACCTTTCGGGAGGCAACATGTTTACCGACACGATAAACAAATGCGCCGCCAACGCGGCGCGCATCGTCCGCCTGGCGAAGGAGAGCCCGCTCGGCTTCTGGATCAGCTCGGCGATGGCGGGCGCCTACGTCGGCCTCGGCATCATCCTGATCTTCACCCTCGGCAACCTGGCCGACCCAAGCGTGCGGCCGCTGGTGATGGGCGCCACCTTCGGCATCGCGCTGACGCTGGTGATCATCGCCGGTTCCGAACTGTTCACCGGCCATACGATGTTCCTGACGCTCGGCGTCAAGGCCGGCACCATCCGCCAAAGCCAGATGTGGGCAGTGCTGCCGCAAACCTGGTTCGGCAACCTGCTCGGCTCGGTGCTGGTGGCGCTGATGTATTACTACGGCGGCGGTAGCCTGCTGCCAGTGGATACCAGTCTGGTGCACAGCGCCGCATTGGCAAAAACCACCGCGCCGGCCGAGGTGCTGTTCTTCAAGGGCGTGCTGTGCAACTGGCTGGTTTGCCTGGCGATCTGGATGGCGATCCGCGTAGAAGGCGCCGCCAAGTTCATCGCCATTTGGTGGTGTCTGCTGGCCTTTATCGCCTCGGGTTACGAACACTCCGTCGCCAACATGACGCTGTTTGCCCTCTCCTGGTTCGGCAACCACAGCGAGGCCTACACCCTCACCGGCATCGGCCACAACCTGCTGTGGGTGACGCTGGGCAACATCCTGTCCGGCTCGGTGCTAATGGGTCTGGGGTATTGGTACGCCACGCCGCGCGCCGAACGCCCGCAGGCGGCGAAAGCCGCCGTACGTCAGACCGCCTAAGTTTTCGGGGGCGCATTTCGCCCCCACACTGATTACCCCCGAGGAGTGCCGATGGACTACCTGCCGATTTTCTGCCAACTGCAACACAAAGCCTGCCTGCTGGTCGGCGGCGGCGAGATCGCCGAACGCAAGGCGCGCCTGCTGCTGGACGCCGGTGCGGCGCTGACCGTCAACGCCGTAGACTTCACCCCGCAGTTCCGCCTGTGGGCGGCAGAAGGCCGGTTGACGCTGGCCGAAGGCGAATTCAGCCCGGCCCTGCTGGTGGAAAAATGGCTGGTGATCGCCGCTACCGACCGGCTAGAGGTCAACGCACGGGTGTATCAGTGCGCCAACCAGCAGCGGGTGTTCTGCAACGTGGTGGACGATCCGAAACGCGCCAGCTTTATCATGCCGTCGATTATCGACCGTTCGCCGATCATGGTCGCGGTGTCCTCCGGCGGCAAAGCACCGGTGTTGGCGCGGCTGCTGCGCGAGAAGCTGGAAGCGATGCTGCCACAGCACCTCGGCAAGCTGGCCCAACTGGGCGGCTCGCTGCGCCAGCGGGTAAAACAACGCTTCAGCAGCCTCGGCGCGCGTCGGCGCTTCTGGGAACGGTTGTTCGCTCACGATCGGCTGGCGCAGTCGCTGGCCAACGACGACGCCGCGCTGGCTGAACGCCAGCTCGAGCAGCTGTTCAGCGAACAGCCGGCAGATCGCGGTGAAGTGGTGCTGGTGGGCGCCGGGCCGGGCGATGCCGGCCTGCTTACGCTGAAAGGGCTGCAACAAATCCAGCAGGCCGACGTGGTGGTTTACGACCGGCTGGTCTCCGAAGAGATCATGACGCTGGTGCGCCGCGACGCCGAGCGTATCTTCGTCGGCAAATGCGCCGGCCACCACTGCGTGCCGCAGGAGCAGATCAATCAAATCCTGCTGCAGCAGGCGCAGCAAGGCAAACGCGTGGTGCGCCTGAAGGGGGGCGATCCCTTTATCTTCGGCCGCGGCGGCGAAGAGCTGGAAACGCTGGCAGACGCCAACGTGCCGTTCTCGGTGGTGCCGGGTATCACCGCCGCCTCCGGCTGTTCCGCCTACAGCGGTATCCCGCTCACCCACCGCGACCATGCGCAGAGCGTGCGCCTGGTGACCGGCCACGCCAAGGCCGACGGTGGATTGGATTGGGCGACGCTGGCCGCCGGGCAACAGACGCTGGTGTTCTATATGGGGCTATCGCAAGCGGCTGAAATCCAGCGCCAGCTGATCGCTAACGGGTTGCCAGCCGCCACGCCGGTGGCACTGGTGGAAAACGGCACCTCTTGCCGCCAACGGGTGATCGAAGGGGAGCTCCGCCAACTGGGCGCCTTGTCCCTTCAGGCCACCAGCCCCAGCCTGATCATCGTCGGCAGCGTGGTCAGCCTGCGCAGCAAGCTCAATTGGTTCGCCAGCGAAGAATCGCCTGCCAACCTGGCGCAAATGGCGTAAGACCGACGTAAAAAAAGCGGCCTGTGGCCGCTTTTTCTATTTGCGCCGGCGTTATGCCTGCGGCGGTACGAAACCGACAGCCTGATAGACCTTCGCCAGGGTTTCCTGCGCGCGTGCACGGGCCTTGGCGGCGCCGGCGCGCATCACCTGCTGCAGATAGGCTTCGTCGTTACGGAAGCGGTGATAGCGCTCCTGCAGCTCACCCAGCATGCCGGAGACGGCTTCCGCCACCGCGCCTTTCAGGTGGCCGTACATCTGGCCTTCGAACTCGGCTTCCAACTGCGCAATGCTCTTGCCGGTCACACCGGCGAGGATATCCAGCAGGTTGGAGACGCCCGCTTTGTTAACCACGTCGTAACGCACGACAGGCGGCTCTTCCGAGTCGGTCATTGCGCGTTTGATCTTCTTGGTCACCGCTTTCGGATCTTCCAGCAGGCCGATCACGTTGTTGCGGTTGTCGTCCGACTTGGACATCTTCTTGGTCGGTTCCTGCAGCGACATCACGCGCGCGCCGGATTTGGGAATAAACGGCTCCGGCACTTTGAACACGTCGCCGTACAGCGCGTTGAAACGCTGGCCCACGTCGCGGCTCAGCTCCAGGTGTTGTTTCTGGTCTTCGCCCACCGGCACCTGGTTGGTTTGATACAGCAGAATATCCGCCGCCATCAGCACCGGATAGCTGAACAACCCAGCGTTGATGTTCTCGGCGTAGCGCGCGGATTTGTCCTTGAACTGCGTCATGCGGCTCAGTTCGCCGAAATAGGTGTAGCAGTTCAGCACCCAGCTCAGCTGCGTGTGCTCAGGCACATGCGACTGCACGAAGATGGTGCTTTTTTCCGGATCGATACCGCAGGCCAGGTACAGCGCCAGCGTATCCAGCGTGGCCTTGCGCAGCTTCTCGGCGTCCTGGCGAACGGTGATGGCATGCAGATCGACGATGCAGTAGATGCAGTCGTAGTCGTCCTGCATCTGCACCCACTGACGCAGCGCACCCATGTAGTTGCCGATGGTCAGTTCGCCGGACGGCTGCGCGCCGCTAAATACGATGGGCTTACTCATGTTTAAATTTCCTGATTCTCTAAAGATGACAGCCCAAGAGCGGGCAACAAATCGGCGAAGCGCTCCAACACCCGATCGGGGTGGCTCAGGGCGATCGATTCACCGTAGTTATAACCGTAAGTAAAGCCGACGCTCGGGCAACCGGCGCCCTGTGCGGCTTGAATATCGTTGCGCGAGTCGCCAACGAACAGCAGTTCATGCGCGCGCAGCCCAAGCTTGCCGAGCACCAGGTACAGCGGTGCCGGGTGCGGTTTCTTTTCCGTCACGTCGTCGCCGCCGATCACCAGCGAGAAATAATCGCCAATGCCCAACGATGCCAGCAGCGGCGCCACGAACGGCGTCGGCTTGTTAGTCACCAGCGCCATCGGGTAACCGTGTGCGGCCAGGCGGACCAGCGTCTCTTGCACCTG
The DNA here is from genome assembly GCF_037027545.1 of Serratia sp. 201. NCBI lineage: Bacteria > Pseudomonadati > Pseudomonadota > Gammaproteobacteria > Enterobacterales > Yersiniaceae > Serratia > Serratia sp. 201. Next base: position 73,412 of record NZ_JAXCHC010000006.1, read on the forward strand.
CGGGAACAGGCGGCTGCCGCTGTCAACGGTCTGCGCGTAGAAATGGTCGAAACGCTCACGCAGCCGGCTGCACTGCGCCGGCGTGCCTTCCGCTTCCGCCCAGCGCAGCGCGCGTTGCACCAGCACGTCGGCGCCGTTGCCGATCCAGGTGCCGACCCGTTCCTCACCCGCTTGCGGCAGGCCCGTCTCTTCCAGCGCCATATCGATGGCCTCCGCCAGACCCGGCGCGCTGTCGACCAGCGTGCCGTCCAGATCGAAGGCCAATGCGCGGATCGCGCCGAAATCAGCCATGGGTAACCTTCGCCAGCTCGCTGCGCATCTCGTCGATCACCTTGCGGTAGTCCGGCTGGCCAAAGATGGCGGAACCGGCGACGAACATATCGGCGCCCGCGGCGGCGATTTCAGCGATGTTATCCACCTTCACACCGCCGTCGACTTCCAGGCGGATATCGCGACCACTGTCGTCGATCAATTTGCGCACCTGGCGCAGCTTGTCCAGAGTACCGTGGATGAACGATTGGCCGCCGAAGCCCGGGTTGACCGACATCAGCAGGATCACGTCGATTTTATCCATCACGTAATCGAGGTAGCTCAGCGGCGTCGCCGGGTTGAACACCAGGCCGGCTTTACAGCCGTGCTCTTTAATTAGCTGAATGGTGCGATCGACATGCTCGGAAGCTTCAGGGTGGAAAGAGATATAAGACGCGCCTGCCTTGGCGAAATCAGGCACGATGCGGTCCACCGGCTTGACCATCAGGTGCACGTCAATCGGCGCAGTAATGCCGTAGTTGCGCAGCGCTTCGCACACCATCGGACCGATGGTCAGATTGGGCACGTAGTGGTTATCCATCACGTCGAAGTGCACCACGTCGCCGCCTGCAGCCAGCACGTTAGCGGTATCTTCACCTAACCGGGCAAAATCTGCCGACAGAATGGACGGGGCAATCAAAAACTTTTTCATCCGCTTCTCCAAACGTAGGGTCGAGTTGTTATGCGCCGGGGTGCCCCGGCTTAGCGATACAGCGCCAAAAGCTCGTTCACTTTGCTGCGGCCGAGAATGTTGCGGCTGATTGTGCGGCGCGCTTTCACCACATACAGCGCAGCATTCTGGTACCAGTCGCGCGTCAGCTCGGTATCGTGATTGGAGATCAATACCGGTACCTGGCTCTCTACCGAGAGCTGGTGCGCCAGTTGCGCCAGGCTCTGCTGATCGGCGATGCTGAAGCTGTTGGTGTGGTAAGCGGTGAAATTCGCCGTCGCCGACAGCGGCGCATAAGGCGGATCGCAATACACCACGGCACCGGCCACGGCCTTCGCCATGGTATCGCGGTAATGCTCGCAGACAAAAGTGGCATTGCGCGATTTTTCGGCAAACCAGTAGAGCTCTTCTTCCGGGAAGTACGGTTTCTTGTACCGGCCAAACGGCACGTTGAACTCGCCGCGCAGGTTATAGCGACACAGGCCGTTATAGCAGTGACGGTTCAGGTACAGGAACAGCAGCGCCCGGCGGTAAGGCTCGGTGCTAGTATTGAACTCTTCTCGCAGCAGGTAAAACTGATCCGAGTTATTGAATTCATCGGCGAAAAGCGTGCGGGCATCGCGCACGAAGTCATCCGTGCGCAGCTTAACGATGTTATACAGGTTGATAAGATCGCTATTGATGTCGGCGAGAATGTAGGCGTCGTAATCCGTATTCAGAAAGACGGATCCCGCACCCACGAAGGGCTCGATTAAGCAGTCTCCCGCCGGCAGATGGCGACGAATCTCATCTACCAGCGGGTATTTTCCACCAGCCCATTTTAAAAAAGCGCGGTTTTTCTTCATGCCGTCAATTAGCTACTTATACAATTCAGAGCGGCGGATTGTACTCTGTTTCAGACAGCACATCAGCGCACAAATTTAAATGATTTATTTTTTAAGATCTTGCTGCACTTGGTGTACAGGTCGGACCCACGGTTTTTTCGCCTGCACATCCGCCGGCAACGAAGCAATGGCGCGCTTCGCTTCCGCAGAAGACGCATAGTTGCCGCTCACCAGCACGTACCACGGTTTGCCGTCACGCTTGGTGGCGTACACCAGGTAGTTCTGCAGCTTCTGCTGTTTGGCGTAGGCGTTCAGCGTGTCGGAACGCGAAGCGCTGCTCAGCTGCAAGGTATAGTGGCTGCCCGGCGCAGACTGCAGTGAACTGCCGCTGCTGGCGACCGCTCCCGCTTTCGCGGTGGAAGACGGCTTGGCCGGCGGCGTATACACCGTGGTCGGTGATTTATGCTGCGTCGCGGTCGGTTTGGTGGCGGCGGTTTTCGCCGGCGTTTTATGCTGTTGCGGTGCGGTGCCCTGCACAGGACGCGTCGCTTCGCGCGCCGCGGCGCCGCTCATCACCGTCGCCGGTGCGGTCGGCAGCGTCGACGCTGCGCCGGTCATGCCTTGAGTCGCGGCATCCACCTGCCCCTGCTGCTGCGACAGCGCATCCGCCATGTTGCCCGGCAAATCGACGCGCTGCTGCGCGCCGCCCTGCTGAGGCTGCGTTTGCGCTTCGGTCGGTGTGCCGGAGATCGGCGGAACGCTGACGTTCTGCGGTTGCTGCGGCTGAGTCGCGCTCACGCCGTTGTTATCGTGGGTATCCGTCGTGCCGCCCGGCACGCCGTTATTGGCGGTGGTCAGCGACGAAGAACCGGACAGGTTGATATCGCGGGCCGCGCCGTTTTGCGCGCCGCTCTCCTGAGCCGCTTCATGTTTGGTTGGCGCCTTCAGGGCGGAACCGATGCCGATAATCAGCAGCAACAGCACCAAAATGCCGATGCCAATCATCAAATGCTGGCGCGAAACGGCGAAGCGCGGCGCGGCGGCCGGCTTGCGCGAACGCGTAGGACGACGATCGCTGCTATCAGGTCTGAGATCGTCTTCCGGTTTAAACTCGTCCATCTGAAACCCTCCAACTAGAGGCAAAAGCCCACCACCGTAGACCTACCGTGGCACGGGCAGATTAACCCGATGATGGCAAAGCGACACCCGTCGTGCTCTGCTCACTGTATTAATATAGATGCAAATGGCGGCTAAGCCACTGTTACTTAGTCCGATTTAATTACGCTGCTGCTCAGGCAAGCAGGCGGCGATCGACGCCAGCACCAGCTCATGCCCTACGCCGCCGCGCACTTCCGCCGCACCGATCATGGTCGGCAGCACCAGACGCAGTTCACCCGCCAGCACTTTCTTGTCACGCAACATGTGCGGCAGATAGGATTCCGGCGTCATTTCCTGCGGCCCGCAGACCGGCAAGCCGGCGCGCAGCAGCAGCGCTTTGATACGTTCGATGTCTTCAACAGAGAACTGGCCGAGACGGTGCGCGGTTTCCGCCGCCATCACCATGCCTGCAGCCACCGCTTCACCGTGCAGCCACACGCCGTAGCCCATCTCGGCTTCGATAGCATGACCGTAAGTATGGCCCAGATTCAGCAGGGCGCGCAGACCGCTTTCGCGTTCGTCGGCGGCCACCACCTCGGCCTTCAGTTCGCAGCAGCGGCGGATACAGTAGGCCAACGCCTGCATATCCAACGCCATCAGCGCATCGATGTTATTTTCCAACCAGACGAAGAACTCGCGATCGAGGATGATCCCGTATTTGATGACTTCGGCCAGGCCGGAAGAGAGTTCACGCATCGGCAACGTTTTCAGGCAATCCAGATCAACCACCACCGAAGCGGGTTGATAGAAAGCGCCGATCATGTTTTTGCCGAGCGGGTGGTTGACGGCGGTCTTGCCGCCTACGGAGGAGTCCACCTGCGACAACAGCGTGGTGGGAACCTGAATGAAGCGCACGCCGCGTTGGTAACACGCGGCGGCAAAACCGGTCAGATCGCCGACAACGCCGCCACCGAGGGCGATCAGCGTGGTATCGCGACCGTGCGGTTTTTCGAGCAGCGCCGAAAACACCTGCTCCAACACCGCCAGAGATTTGTACTGCTCACCATCGGGAAGAATCACCTGATCCACCACGACGCCGCTCTGCTCCAGCACCTGCCGGACACGCTCGAGATAGAGCGGCGCCAGGGTCTGGTTGGTGACCAACATCGCTTGCTCACCCGCCTTTAACGGCATAAAAGAAGCCGGATCGTTAAACAATCCGGCGGCAATGGTAATCGGGTAGCTGCGCTCCCCAAGCGTTACAGTAATTCTCTCCATGTCGCGCTCAGTTCTCTGTATGGTGCGGCGGTGGTTGATCCCCGCAACAGCGGGGAACACAAATCAGTTTTTCGCATTGGCCGACGGCGAACGCGAAAATTGGCAATCAGTTGCTTTCCAGCATGTTGATGATCTGGTTAGCAACCACTTTAGCGCTCTGATCGTCGGTGCGGATGGTGACATCGGCAATCTCTTCATACAACGGATTACGTTCTTTCGCCAAGGCTTCCAGCACTTCACGCGGCGGAGAATCAACCTGCAGCAGCGGGCGTTTTTTATCACGCTGAGTGCGAGCCAGCTGCTTCTCGATCGTGGTTTCCAGATAGACCACCACGCCGCGCGCGGACAGACGGTTGCGCGTTTCGCGCGACTTCACCGAACCGCCGCCGGTCGCCAACACAATCCCTTGTTTTTCCGTCAGTTCATTAATGACTTTTTCTTCACGATCGCGGAAACCTTCTTCCCCTTCCACGTCGAATACCCAGCCCACGTCAGCTCCGGTACGTCGCTCAATTTCTTGATCGGAGTCGAAGAACTCCATATTGAGTTGCTGAGCTAACTGACGGCCAATAGTGCTTTTGCCGGCACCCATAGGCCCAACCAGAAAGATATTGCGTTTCTCTGCCATGTTTTTCGGTATTACTAAGACAATTCGTTAATGTTAACCCGCCCCGCCAATCAAATCAGCGGCGGGACCTAAACTGAAACCTCATGAGCGATAGTGCGAGATCAGACGAAAAATTATCTCAACACTCTTGGTAGTTTGGCAACCGAATAAATCGCAATCCACGCCGCGGGAGGGAAACCATATGTTTTTAACGGCGTCTTGACGCTAACAAAAAACCTCGGTGCTCAATTCGGTAACCCTTGTAAGCTAAATCGGCCGCAGCGTCAAACGCAGATCCCCCCAAGGGGATAAAAAAGTGTATCTGCTCATCAACTTTAGGAGATTTGCCGCCCAGCCGACAGGCAGCCGCTTATCCCTTAATCAAGGTCGGCGTAATGAAGATCACCAGCTCGCGTTTTTTCTGTTGTACGCCACTTTGCCGGAACAAGCCCCCCAGCAGTGGCGCATCTCCCAATCCAGGCACCTTGTCCGCCGTCTTGCCGCTATGCCGTTGAAAAATACCGCCGAGCACCAGGGTTTCACCGCTTTTCACCGTGATCTGCGTCTTAATCTCCTGTTTATCGATGGTCAATGCCTCCCCCGCCCCGCGGCTGATGGCACGCCCCGGCATATTTTGGCTGATGTGCAACGTCAGCGTGATGCGCCCGTCCGGCAACACTTTCGGCGTCACCTCCATGCCCAGCACCGCCTCTTTGAACTCAATCGCGGTCGCACCGCTGGCGCCGCTCGACACTTCATAAGGGATCTCCGTCCCCTGTTTGATGCTGGCGGTTTGCAGGTGCGTCGTCAGCAAACGCGGGCTGGCGATGATCTCCACCTGATTCTCCTGCTCCAGCGCCGTCAGCTCGAGGCTCAGCAAACGCCCGCTGATGCGCGCCAAATGGAAACCGGCGCTCACCGCGCTGCGCTCCAACGGCAGATTAACGCCGAGATTGCCCGGCCGCAGCGGCCGCGTCGGTTTTTCGTCGGCCGCCAATCCCCAACGCACGCCAAGTTCACGCAGGCTTTCGCTGTTGATGGTCACGATATGCGCCGCCAACTGCACCTGTGCCAGCGGCGCGTCCATTTCCGTCACCCTTTTTTTCAACTGCGCCAGGATTGGCGCCGTGTCGCGCAGTAACAGCGTATTGGTGCGCTTATCCGCCAGCACGCTGCCACGCTCGCTGAGCAAGGCGCCGCGTTGAGCATTGAGGCTTTCGGCAATCTCCGCCGCATCGCCGTTTTGTAACGTCAGGGTCAGGCTGTGCAAAGGCTGCCGCTGCGCCAGCGCTTCTCGCTGCTGTTTTTTTTCCTGCGCGTCCGGCTCCGGGGCGACCAGCATCACACTCCCCTCCCGCGTCATCGTCAGCTTGCCCATACGCAGGGTCAGCGCCAGCGCCTGAGGCCAGGGTACATTCTCCAGCCGCAGCGTCAGGTTGCCGCTTACGCCGGGCGCGACGATCAGGTTCATCTGCCGATAATCCGCCAGCGCCTGCAGGATGACCGTCACTGGCGCATCCTGGAACTCCAGGGAAACCTGCTGTTTATCCTGCGCCTGGACGATGCCGAGCGACAGACACCACAACGCCACGCCCAATCCAGCGAGTCCTTTCATGGTTTGCCATCCTTGTTGTTGCCCATCATGAGCGAGATGTCGCCCTGGCTCGCCGGACAATCCGGTTCGGCCGCCAGCGCCGTTAACGTCAGGCTGCGCGCCCGCACCTGCGCCACCTGCCAACGCTCGTCCAGCACCCACTGCTGCGGCCGCAGGCGCAACCACTGCCCTGCCGGCGTCACCACCCAGCCATAGCGCAGCGGCGGTTGCCCGATGACGCCTTTCAGTCGCCAACCCGCCGGCGATGCCTCCTGATGGGCACAAACAGGCAGCGGAGGCGGCGCAAACGGATCGCGCGGTTCTGCACACAAGGCCCACGGCCATAGCAGCCACCACCAACGGCCCGGTCTTTTACTCATCGGCCTGCTCCTCGGCGGCATCCTGCAACACCAACCGCGCCGTCATGCCCTGCGGCGCCGTTTCCACGCTCAATTGTTCGAGACGCAAATCGGCGGGCAGCGCCTCCAACAGCGCCAACAAACCGGCATAATCAATGCGCAAACTCAGCGTTTGCCGCAGCGGTTTTTCCTGCCGCTGCCAGCGCAACAAGGCGCCCCCCGCTTGTTGCAGCACGTTCGCCAGATCGCCGGCGGTGGTCGGACCGATCGGCGTTGGCGGCATAGGGGCTTCCGGCGCCTCGTCCAGTTGGTGCTGTACCATGGAAATCTGTTGCAACAGGCGCTGTTGCCGCTCCGCCGCGTTTTCCCGCTGACGCCATTCGTCTTGCAGCAGCCAACCTCCGCCCAATAGAGCCAATGTAACGCTGCCCAGCCCTTGCGCCACCAGCAATAGCCAGCCCGGCAAGTTCAGCCAAAAGCGCAGCCCGGATGACAAACGGCTATCCATCACGCCCCCACTGCGCCGCCAGATGAAAGGAATACAGACCGTCGTCCCGTTGCGTTACCTCAGCCAAACGCAGCCGTGGCAACGCAGGCATCCCCGCCAGCCGCCGTTCGAACTGCGTGATGGCCGCAGGAGAGCGGCTCAATCCACGCAGCCGCAGACCGTTCGTCGCATCGCTGTCCAGCGCCGTGAGCCACAGCGGTGGAGGAATGCTGAAGGACAATTGCTGAAGCAACTGCAAATAACGCCGATTATGTTGGCCGTTGCGCGCCTGCCGTTCGGCGCGGGCGCTGTGCAGCGCTCGCTGCGCCCGCTCTTGCTGCTGCTGATGGGCGAGCAACGTCAAGGCCGCCAGCTCTTCACCCAGCATCGTTAGCCGCGCCTGCCGCTGCGCCTGTTGGTGACGCAGTTGGCCGGCAACCAGAAACAGCGCTAGCAGCAGTAGCGTTACCTGCAACAGCAGCGCACCCAGCCAGAAACAGCCGCGCCGCCGATCGCGGCGCTGTCGCCAGGGCAGAAAGTTGACCTGATACATCAGCGATCCTCCTCGCGCAGCGCCAGACCACCGGCCAATGCGAACGCCGCAGGATGCGCAGGCAACGGTGGGCGCAACTGCGTGAAGGCGCTGAGCGGCGACCAGGCAAGGCAACCGGCGGGCAAGGCACCTGCCAGCACGCTGCCGGCATAGACCGGCCGATCGTCACCCGCCGGCATCTGGGCTTGCAGCGCCCGCAGCGCCTGCGCGTCATCGTCGCCCGGCGCCAGACCAAAGGCGAACGCGCCGTCAGCCGGCGCCACCCACAGCCATTCTCGTTCGAGACGGTGCATCAGCCCCGCAGCGGGCGGTACGCCTGCCGCCGTCGCCATCATCCGCAGCGCACAAGGGGTGATATCGACCGCTTGCGGATGCAGGCCAGCCTGACGCAAACAATGCAGCCACTGCTGCAGCTCCTGCCGCCGCGCGGCGGTCAGCAACAGCGCCGCCTCATCCGCCGGCGCGGTGCGATAGTCGAGCGCCAGCGTCTGGCCATCGAGCGGAAACTGCTTCAAACCGTGGCCACCGATATAGTCGCTGCGTTCCGGCTCGCGCAGCCGCGCGTCCGGCTGCGCCATGCGCAGCTGCAACACGCGCTGCGCCGGCAGAGCAATGCGTAAGGAAATATGTCGCGGCAGTTGAACGCGCCATTGCCGCAGCGCCCGGATCAGGAATTCGGAAGGTTCCAGGCAGCCATCGCGTAAAACCGCCTGCGGCAGCGCCTGCTGCCACCAGTGGCGCAACTGCCAGCCATTGCGGCGGCGTTGGGCCGCCACCGCGCGCACGCAGTCGATTTGTATATCCAGCCCCACCTGCCATGCTTGAGGGAACATGTTTCGCAAGCCTCCATAACATCAGATGATAAAAGAACATATCCATGTCGCAGGCTTGCCTTTATACTACCGCGCGGTTGTTTATAAACTGCCCAAATGACTTAGAAATGGGAAATCTCAGGTGAAGTTCGTAAAGTATTTACTAATCCTTGCAGTATGTTGCATCGTGCTGGGAGCAGCCTCGATTTTCGGCTTGTACAAATATGTCGAGCCGCAGCTGCCCGACGTCGCAACGCTGAAAGACGTACGGCTGCAGATACCGATGCAGGTTTACAGCGCCGATGGCGAACTGATCGCCCAATACGGTGAGAAGCGCCGCATTCCGCTGAAACTGGATCAAATTCCGCCGGTGATGGTGCACGCATTTATCGCCACCGAAGACAGCCGCTTCTATGATCACCATGGCGTCGATCCGGTCGGCATCTTCCGCGCCGCCTCAATCGCGCTGGTCTCCGGCCACGCTTCGCAGGGGGCCAGTACCATTACCCAACAGCTGGCGCGTAACTTCTTCTTAAGCCCGGAACGCACCCTGATGCGTAAAATCAAGGAAGCTTTCCTGGCGGTACGCATCGAGCAGATGCTCACCAAGGATGAAATCCTTGAGCTGTATCTGAACAAGATCTATCTGGGTTACCGCGCCTACGGCGTGGGCGCCGCCGCACAGGTCTATTTCGGCAAAGACGTCAGCCAGCTCACCCTGAGCGAGATGGCGACCATCGCCGGCCTGCCGAAAGCCCCGTCTACCTTCAACCCGCTCTATTCGCACGATCGCGCCGTTGCCCGCCGCAACGTGGTGCTGTCGCGCATGCTGGACGAGCATTACATCACGCAGGCGCAGTACGATCAGGCGCGCGCCGAAGATCTGGTCGCCAACTACCATGCGCCGGAAATCAGCTTCTCCGCGCCGTATCTCTCCGAGATGGTGCGTCAGGAGATGATCAAGCGCTACGGTGAAAACGCCTATACCGACGGTTACAAGGTTTACACCACCGTCACCAAACGGCTGCAGCTGGCGGCGCAGGAGTCGGTACGCAACAACGTGCTGGCCTATGACATGCGCCACGGCTACCGCGGCCCATCCAACGTGTTGTGGAAAGTCGGCGAAGCGGCCTGGGATCGCAAACAGATTGTCGACTCGCTGAAAAACTTGCCGAGCTACGGCCCACTGGCGCCGGCGGTCATCACCGCTGCTAACCCGCAGGAAGCGACGGCGATGCTGGCCGATGGCAGCAGCATTGCCCTGCCGATGGCCACCATGCGCTGGGCGCGGCCGTACCGTTCAGACACTCAGCAAGGCCCAACGCCGAAACGCGTCACTGACGTGGTGCAGACAGGTCAGCAGGTATGGGTGCGTAAAGTGAACGACGCCTGGTGGCTGTCGCAGGTGCCGGACGTCAACTCGGCGCTGGTCTCGATCAACCCGAACGACGGCGCGGTGAAAGCGCTGGTCGGCGGCTTCGACTTCAACCAGAGCAAGTTCAACCGCGTGACGCAGGCCCTGCGTCAGGTGGGGTCAAACATCAAACCGTTCCTGTACACCGCCGCGATGGATAAAGGCCTGACGCTGGCCACCATCCTGAACGATTTGCCGATCACCCGCTGGGATGCCGGCGCCGGCACCGACTGGCGGCCGAAGAACTCACCGCCGACCTACGACGGCCCGATTCGCCTGCGGCAGGGGCTGGGGCAATCGAAGAACGTGGTGATGGTGCGCGCAATGCGTGCGATGGGCGTCGACTACGCGGCGGAATATCTGCAGCGCTTCGGCTTCCCGGCACAGAACATCGTGCATACCGAATCGCTGGCGCTAGGTTCCGCCTCCTTCACCCCGATGCAGCTGGTACGCGGCTACGCGGTGCTGGCGAACGGCGGTTACCTGGTTGACCCGTACTTCATCACCAAGATTGAAGACGACAACGGCAATACGGTGTTCGAAGCTAAACCGAAAGTGGTGTGCAGCAGCTGCAACCTGCCGGTGATCTACGGCGACACCCACCGTTCGGCGGTGCTGTCCGACGACAACATCGAAAACGTCGCCACCTCGCAGGAAGGCAGCAACAGCACGGTGCCGATGCCACAGCTGGAGCAGGTTACCCCGGCTCAGGTGCAGCAGGACGGTGACCAACAGTATGCGCCGCACGTGATCAGCACGCCGCTGGCCTTCCTGATCCACGACGCGCTGAACAGCAACATCTTCGGCGAACCGGGTTGGATGGGCACTGCCTGGCGTGCCGGGCGCGATCTGAAACGTCATGATATCGGCGGCAAAACCGGTACCACCAACAGTTCCAAAGACGCCTGGTTCTCCGGCTATGGCCCGGATACCGTGACGTCGGTGTGGATCGGTTTCGACGATCACCGCCGCGATCTGGGCCGTTCGACGGTATCCGGCGCTATCCCGGATCAGATTTCCGGCGGTGAAGGCGGAGCCAAGAGCGCCCAGCCGGCGTGGGACGACTTCATGAAGACCGCGCTGGAAGGCATTCCTGAGCAGAAAGTCACGCCGCCGCCAGGCATCATCAGCGTCACCATCGACAAAAGCAGCGGCAAGCTCTCCGGCGGTGGCGGCGGCAGCCGTTCCGAGTACTTTATCGAAGGGACGCAGCCGACGGACTACCCATCGCGCGATACCGGCACCACGTTGACCGATCCGGGCGGTGAAAGCCACGAGCTGTTCTGATCGAAAAGGGCCAGAGAAATCTGGCCCTTTTTTTATTCGGCGCGAAGCGTATCAGCGCGACGCGCGCAAAAACGCCTCGGAGAGAAACAGCGCGCTGACGTTGCGCGCCTCACGGAAATCCGGTTCCGCCAGCAACGCCATCATGTTGGCGATCGGCCAGCGCACCTGCGGCAAGGGCTCCGGTTCATCCCCTTCCAGGCTCTGCGGGTAGAGATCGTGGGCCAGCACGATATTCATTTTGCTGGAAAAGTAGGATGGCGCCATCGTCAGCTTACTGAGAAAATCAAAGCGCTTCGCGCCGTATCCCACCTCTTCCATCAGCTCGCGGTTGGCCGCTTCCAGCACGCCCTCTCCGGGATCGATCAACCCTTTCGGGAAACCCAGCTCATAGGATTCAGTGCCCACCGCATATTCGCGGATCAGCAGCAGGTCATCGCCAATCACCGGCACGATCATCACCGCTTCGCGATCCGAAGGCCGCATGCGCTCATACACCCGCCGAACCCCGTTGCTGAATTCCAAATCGACCGACTCGACGTTGAACAAACGCGAACGCGCGACCGTTTCCACTTTCAGAATTTTAGGTTTTTGCAGGTGTTTATCCATGATTGCCTCAAAGAGGTTACCCAGGCGTGGACGGGGCAACCGAAATAATGATTGGCGTAACGCACGGCTCGTTGGCGCTCAAATGCTGACCAAACTCGATCCTGATCACATTGTGCGTTAAGGGCAAGCTCCGCCGCAACGAGCATGAACAGTAATTTACTTTCTTTTAACAAGCGTAGCCAGCGGCGGGCGATTTTCCGTACTGATTCAGCAAACAGCACGCATGAAAATAGGATAATGCCGATATCGACGGCAGAGGCCGGTTGCTAGTATCACGCAGGCAAGAATCAGTGATAAAATGGCCTTGCGTCATGAAGGAATGAGATCCAGAGCGAGAATCTGTTTGTTCCCTCATTAGTTCTGGGTGCCTCCTGGCGGTTTACTCCGTATAATATTCAGCTTTTCATCAGGTTGGCGAAATTCACGGGTGTGAGATGGGGATTGCATGAGCACAATAGTGTTGATATTGGCCTTAGTGCTTGTCTGCCTGATTGCCGCCGGCCTGTACCTGTGGTTCAAGACCCGCAACCCGTCGGCGCTGGCGCACGCGTTGCCGTTTATCAAGCCTGCTCACCGCAAGCTGACCGATGAAGAGCGCGCCGCGGTCGAGTTCTACCTCAATCAGCAAAACAAGCTGAGCAACAAACTGTTGCCCGGCGGTGGCGCTACGCTGCCCGCAGCCAAACTGGCGCTCACCCCGCAAAGCGATAACGTTTATCCCGTCACGCACGCCATCACCCGCTACGGTCTGGCCAGCGACGATCCCAATAAATGGCGCTATTACCTCGATGCCGAAGAGGTACATCTGCCGCCGTTTTGGGAACCCTACATCACCGCCGACAACCATGTGGAAGTGATCCGAACCCAGACGCTGCCGCTGGTGATTTCGCTCAACGGGCACTCGCTGAAAGATCATATTCACGACCGGCCGCAGCCGCCGGTGGTGACCGCCGCGCCGACCAAAAACGCTTCCATCCGCAAGGAAGAGAGCGAACATGTCGAGCTGGTGAACATTCGTAAGGAAACGCCGGAAGAGCATGCGCTGAACCGGCCGAACGGCATCCGTGAAGCCGTCATCATCTCCGCCGCGCTGCTGCTGCTGTTCTTCAGCCTGATCAGCCCGGTGCTGGTGATCCCGTGGATGATTTTCGTGGCGGTGCTGATGATCGCCTGGGGATGCTGGAACCTGTTCCGCCGTCCGGCGTCACGCGAGCTGAAAGAGATCCACTGCCTGCGCGGCACGCCGAAGCGCTGGGGCCTGTTCGGCGAATCCGGCCAGGGACAGATCAGCAACATTTCACTCGGCATCATCGATCTTATCTACCCGCCGCACTGGCAGCCGTACCTGACGCAAGACTTGGGCAAGACCACCGATGTGGACGTCTACCTCAATCGGCAGGTGGTGCGCCAGGGCCGTTTCCTCTCGCTGCATGACGAAGTGAAGAATTTTCCGCTGCAGCAGTGGGGCCGCAACGCGGTGCTGGTCGCCAGTTCGGCACTGGTACTGCTGTTGTTGCTGATCTATATCCCGCTCAATCTGCCGCTGACCCTCAGCATGGCCTGGCTGCAAGGCGCGCAAAAAGTGGAAGTGACCAGCGTACAGGCGCTGGAAGCTACGCCGCTGCGCATCGGCGACACCCTGAAGGTGCGCGGCAGCGGCATGTGCTATGTGCCGCCGCCGGCCAACGGTGGCGGCGCCGTCAATTTTGCGCCGTTCGATTGCTCCGGCATTTACTGGAACAACGCCGCCCCACTGCCGCAGCCGGAATCAGAAGTCATAGACAAAGCGACGGCCCTGCTGGCCACGGTCAACAGCCAGCTGCATCCGAGCGGTACCGATCAGAAGATCAACCCGCAGCTGGCCAGCGCCATCGAGAAATCCGGCATGATCCTGTTGGATGACTTTTCTGATATCGTTTTGAAAACACAGGATTTATGCCAGGCAGAAAACGACTGTATGCGGCTGAAAAACGCGCTGGTCAACCTGGGCAACGCCAAAAACTGGAGCGGCCTGGTGAAACGCGCCAGATCAGGCGCGCTGCAAGGCGTCAACGTCCTGCTGCGCCCGGTAAGCGCCGAGTCGCTGGAAAGCCTGACCAAAGTGGCCACGTCGTCGTTCATCTTCAATGAAACGCGTCTGGCCGCCGCGGCGCTCAACAGCCCGCCGCCGGGCGGTTTCCTGATCCGCAGCGATGAAGGTCGACAGTTGGTCAGCCATCCGCAATCCTCAGCGCCGCAGAGCGAATACAACGCTCTTGACCAGTGGAATGAGTTGCAGCGCCTTTCCACTCTGCTGCTGCATACCCCATTCCAGGCGCAGGGGGTGATCACCAGCCTCAGCGTCGATGCCAACGGCACCCGCCACGTGGCGCTGCACAGCGAACCGGACATGATCACCCTGTGGCGCTACCTCGGTACCAGCCTGCTGTTGCTGGCGGTGGTCGTCAGCCTGGGCTATAACGCCTGGCGGCTGGTACAGCGTCGGCGCATCAATCAGCACCGCGTCGCCGATATCCAGCGTTACTACGACAGCTGCTTCAATCCGCAGCTCAATCCGATGTCAATGCGGCCGATGGCCTGAACCTGACGCCGGGGGTCTCCGCCCTGTCATCTGCTTATGCTACGCTAACGCTATTATTCTCATCTGCGGACCGCCCGTCGGTCCGCCCATGGAGTTTTTATGGTTCCCGAGTTTGATTGGCCGCAGATCGATACCGTGCTGCTGGATATGGACGGCACCTTGCTGGATCTGGAGTTCGACAGCCACTTCTGGCTCAGCCTGGTGCCGCAAGCGCTGAGCGAAAGGCGCGCCATTCCGTTCGACGAAGCCCGTCATATCATTGAACGGGAATATCAGGCGGTGCAGCACACCATGAACTGGTATTGCTTCGATTACTGGAGCGAGCGGTTGGATCTGGACATCTACCGCATGACCAGCGAAGTCGGTAGCCGCGCGCGGCTGCGCGAAGACACCGAGCCGTTTTTACGGGCGCTGCGCGACGCCGGTCTGCAAACCATTTTGCTGACCAACGCCCATCCGCACAGCCTGGCGGTGAAAATCGAGCATACCGGCCTCGATCGGCACCTTGATTTATTGTTTTCCACCCACACATTTGGTTATCCGAAAGAAGATCAGCGTCTGTGGCAAGCGGTGCAGCAGCACACCGGATTCAACCCGCAGCGCACGCTGTTCGTCGACGACGGCGAGCCTATCCTCGACGCGGCGCGCACTTTCGGCATTCGTTACTGCCTGGGCGTGCAAAACCCGGACTCCAGCACGGCGGAAAAAAGCTTCCAGCGCCATCCGTCGATGCGCGACTACCGTCTGCTGATACCGGCGCTGGCCAAGGGGGAAGCATGAAGGAAAAAGCGACGCGCGACGACGCGGTCCGGCTGGATAAGTGGCTGTGGGCCGCACGCTTCTATAAGACTCGCGCGCTGGCGCGCGAAATGATCGACGGCGGCAAGGTGCATTACAACGGCCAGCGCGGCAAACCGAGCAAGATTGTCGAACTCAATGCCGAGCTTAAGCTGCGGCAGGGCAACGAAGAGCGTACGGTGATCGTGCTGGCGCTGACCAGCCAACGCCGCGGTGCCAACGAGGCGCAGCAAATGTATCAGGAAACCGAAGCCAGCATCGCCAACCGCGAAAAAATGGCGCTGGCGCGCAAGATGAACGCGTTGACCATGCCGCATCCGGACCGTCGTCCGGACAAAAAGGAGCGGCGCGACCTGATGAAATTTAAATTTGGTGAGCCGGAATAACCCCTCACCGTAATGAGAGAAGATTATGTCCAACCATGACCAATTGCACCGTTACCTGTTTGAAAACTACGCGGTGCGCGGCGAGCTGGTTACCGTCAGCGAAACCTATCAGCAGATCCTGAACAACCACGATTACCCGGCACCGGTGCAAAAACTGCTGGGCGAGCTGCTGGTCGCCACCAGTCTGTTGACCGCAACCCTGAAGTTCGACGGCGACATCACCGTGCAGCTGCAGGGCGACGGCCCGCTGAAGCTGGCCGTGATCAACGGCAACAACCGCCAGGAGATGCGTGGCGTTGCGCGCACCCAGGCGCCTATCGCCGACGACAGCACCCTGCATCAGATGATCGGCAACGGCGTCATGGTCATCACCATTTCCCCGACGGAAGGCGAGCGCTATCAGGGCGTGGTCGGCCTGGAAGGTGAAACCCTGGCAGAATGCCTGGAAGCCTACTTCCGCCAGTCCGAGCAGCTGCCAACCCGCCTGTTCATCCGCACCGGCGAAGTGGAAGGCAATGCCGCAGCAGCCGGTATGCTGCTGCAGGTGCTGCCGGCGCAGGACGGCAACCTCGATGATTTCGATCATCTGGTGCAACTGACCAACACGGTCAAAAGCGAAGAGCTGTTCGGCCTGCCGGCCAACGAAGTGTTGTACCGCCTGTACCATCAGGAAGAGGTCACCTTGTACGAACCGCAGGACGTGCAGTTCCGTTGCACCTGTTCGCGCCAGCGTTGCGCCGACGCGCTGATGACCCTGCCGACCGACGAAGTGGCGGACATGCTGGAGCAGGACGGTAATATCGACATGCACTGCGACTACTGTGGCAGCCACTATGTCTTTGACCCGGTTGATGTTGCCGCTTTGTATGCGGGTAATACCGGCGAAAGCGACCAGTTGCACTAAGTTACACTCCCTCGGCGGGTGCGCCCAGCGCCCGCCAACGCCCGCCGTTTGCACGTTTGCTTTTTTCCGTGTGCTATCTCTCAGATCGTAACGAAATACCGCCTAAAACGTTAAATATTTGATACCCATCGCGGTTACGCACCGTTAGATCCCTACAATTGCCGCCAGAAATTCTGTGACCAAGGAGTAGTAACATGCGCGTTAAAGGTATAACCCCTCAGGATCTGGCCGCTTACGGCATTCACGACGTTAGCGAAATCGTTCACAACCCGAGCTATGAACTGCTGTTTAAGGAAGAAACAGACCCATCTCTGGAAGGTTTTGAGCGTGGGGTAGTCACCAAGCTGGGTGCCGTCTCCGTCGATACCGGCATCTTCACCGGCCGTTCGCCGAAAGACAAATACATCGTCCGCGACGACATTACCCGCGATACCGTGTGGTGGGCCGATCAGGGCAAAGGCAAAAACGACAACAAACCCCTCAGCCCGGAAGTGTGGGCCGATCTGAAACACCTGGTCACCGAGCAGCTTTCCGGCAAACGCCTGTTCGTGGTGGATACCTTCTGCGGCGCCAACGCCGACTCGCGCCTGAAAGTGCGCTTCATCACCGAGGTGGCCTGGCAGGCGCACTTCGTGAAAAACATGTTCATCCGCCCAAGCGACGACGAGCTGGCTGACTTCGAGCCGGACTTCGTGGTGATGAACGGCGCCAAATGCACCAACCCGAACTGGCAGCAGCAAGGCCTGAACTCGGAGAACTTCGTCGCCTTCAACCTGACCGAGCGCATGCAGCTGATCGGCGGCACCTGGTACGGCGGCGAAATGAAGAAAGGCATGTTCTCGATGATGAACTACCTGCTGCCGCTGAAAGGCATCGCCTCGATGCACTGCTCGGCCAACGTGGGCGAGAAAGGCGACGTGGCGGTGTTCTTCGGCCTGTCCGGTACCGGCAAGACCACCCTTTCCACCGATCCTAAGCGTCAGCTGATCGGCGATGACGAGCACGGCTGGGACGACGACGGCGTGTTTAACTTCGAAGGCGGCTGCTACGCCAAGACCATCAAGCTCTCTGAAGAAGCCGAGCCGGACATCTATCACGCCATCAAACGCGACGCGCTGCTGGAAAACGTCACCGTGCTGGCCGACGGCAGCATCGACTTCAACGACGGTTCGAAAACCGAGAACACCCGCGTTTCTTACCCGATCTACCATATCCAAAACATCGTCAAGCCGGTGTCCAAAGCGGGTCACGCCACCAAAGTGATCTTCCTGACCGCCGACGCCTTCGGCGTGTTGCCGCCGGTATCGCGTCTGACCGCCAACCAGACTCAGTATCACTTCCTGTCCGGTTTCACCGCCAAATTGGCCGGCACCGAACGCGGCGTAACCGAGCCAACGCCAACCTTCTCCGCCTGCTTCGGCGCTGCGTTCCTGTCACTGCACCCGACGCAGTACGCCGAAGTGTTGGTGAAACGCATGCAGGCCGCCGGCGCCCAGGCTTACCTGGTCAACACCGGCTGGAACGGCACCGGCAAACGCATCTCGATCAAAGATACACGCGGCATCATCGACGCCATCCTGAGCGGTGAAATCGACAAGGCGGAAACCGTTACCCTGCCAATCTTCGATCTGGCGATGCCGACCGCGCTGCCGGGCGTGAACCCAGAGATCCTCGATCCGCGCAATACCTACGCCAGCCTCGAGCAGTGGCAGGAAAAAGCGCAGGATCTGGCCGAGCGCTTCATCACCAACTTCGACAAATACACCGATACGCCTGCGGGCGCCGCGCTGGTTAGCGCCGGCCCGAAGCTGTAATTCGGTAGCGTTACCTCTTCAGCTAAGGCGCGGATCCCGCGCCTTTTTTTATTTTCATCGATTGCTTTTTAACCAGCAAGGCGAGAAAATAAGTCAATGCAATCATTGATAGCAAAGGAGGTTTAAATGGCGACTATCACCGTCAGAAATCTGGACGACGAAATCAAAGAGCTGCTGCGTATCTCAGCGGCGAAAAACGGCCATTCT
The DNA here is from genome assembly GCF_037027545.1 of Serratia sp. 201. NCBI lineage: Bacteria > Pseudomonadati > Pseudomonadota > Gammaproteobacteria > Enterobacterales > Yersiniaceae > Serratia > Serratia sp. 201. Next base: position 92,000 of record NZ_JAXCHC010000006.1, read on the forward strand.
ATGGAAGAGGAAGCGCGCATGATCCTGAAACAGGCGCTGGTGAAAAAGCCGCCGCGCTATGGATTGGGTACCTGGATGCATCAGCACTTCGCCGAATTCGGCGGCGTTGAGCTGGAGATCCCACCGCGTGACGCCGTGCCGCCACGCATCGTCACCTTTGATGATGAAGATGACAACGCATGATCATTATCGACACCAACGTCATTTCAGAAACGCTGCGTCCCAGCCCGTACTACAACGTCATTAACTGGTTAAATGAAAAGGACAATGACGAGCTCTATCTCAGCGCCATTGTCCTCGCCGAACTGTTCAGCGGCGTCGCCTGCATGCCTGACGGCAAGCGCCAGCGGGATCTCAAGCTGAAATTGGCGGACGCCATTGAATTGAAGTTCGAGGGGCAGATATTGCCGTTTGATGGGCTGTGCGCGATGCAATACGCGGAATTGACGGCAAGGAATCGGCTGCTGGGTAAAGCGATGAGCGTGCCGGATACCCAAATCGCCGCCACCTGCCTGCATTACGGTGCCGCCCTGGCCACCCGCAATACCAAAGACTTCCTCCACTGCGGTATCGAATTAATCGATCCGTGGCAGGCGCCGACCGGCCGCCGGTTGCATGAGGATGCGGCGGAATACTACGTGATGAGCAGAAAGTCCTGACGGGGCCGCAGCGGCGCGGCCCACATCAGAGGTCAGGCGTTTTCCCTGGCCGTTTGATGACCGTTGGTCGACTCTTTTTTCTCCATCGGCAACGGAATATACGCGCGGATCAACAGCCCGCCGCGCTCGCTGGTGCCGATATCCAGTTCGCCGTCATGCGCGTCGATAATACGCTGCACGATCGCCAGCCCCAGACCGGTGCCGCTGGTGCTGCGCGCGCTGTCACCGCGTACGAACGGCTGCAGCAGGTGCTTCAACTCTTCCGGCTTGATACCCGGGCCGTCATCTTCCACCTGGAACCAGCCGCGCTGCAGCTCGCGGCCGCTGCTGACCTTGATCCAGCCGTTGCCGTAACGCGCCGCGTTCACCACCATGTTCACCGCCGCCCGCTTAATCGACAGTGGGTGCACGTTCATCATCAGTTCGCCCGGTGACAACGCGGTTTCAATCACCCGCTCATAACCGCTCTCCGCCGCAACCACCTCGCCCAAAATGGCGTTCAGGTCGCTGCTTTCGGTCGGCATCTCCTGCCCGGTGCGCAGATAATCGATGAACTGCTCGATGATGGCGTTGCACTCTTCGATGTCTTTATTGATCGACTCGGCCAGATAACCGTCTTCGGCGCTCATCATCTCCGTCGCCAGCCGGATACGCGTCAACGGCGTGCGCAGATCATGGCTGACCCCGGCCATCAGCAAGGTGCGATCGTCCGCCAGCTGCTTGACGCCCGACGCCATCTGATTGAATGCGCGAGTCACCGACCGCACTTCGGAAGCCCCATACTCGCGCAGCGGCGGCGGAATAATCCCTTTGCCCACCTGCAGCGCCGCATGTTCCAGCTCCACCAGCGGGCGGTTTTGAATACGAATAAACAGCCAGGCACCGCCGATCGCGAGCAGCATGATCGCCAGCGTATAACGGAACAGCGGAGAGAAGTCGCCCTGATGGATTTCCGTCAGCGGTACGCGCACCCAGATATCGGGTTGCAGCCAGGTTTTCAGCCACACCACCGGGGAGTTCTTGTTCACCTCCACCCGCACATCGGTCGGCCCGCCGAGCTGCTGCGCCATCTGCTGGCTGAGGAACTGGTAGTGCTGCGCCCAGCGCAGGCCGCTCTCCTCCGCCGCCGAGTTGGTGTAGAGAGAAATGCCCAACTCGCGGTAGATCTCACGACGGAACGCTGGCGGCACTTCCAACAGCGTGCCGTCCTCCAGCTGCAGCCGATCGGTCATCAGCATACGCACTTCGTAAGCCAGTACCTTGTTGAACTGCTGCAGGCTGGGCAGGATGGCGAAGTTCAGCACCACCAGATAGGTCGTCACCAGGCTGACGAACAGCAAAGTGACGATCAACAACAGGGTTCGGGCAAACGAGCTACGCGGTGAAAAGCGCAATCGCCTCATGCCTTGCTGCCGTCCGGGACGAAGACGTAGCCGAGACCCCACACGGTCTGGATATAACGCGGATGCGCCGGATCTTCTTCAACCATGCGGCGCAGACGAGAGATCTGCACGTCGATGGAGCGCTCCATGGCGCTGTATTCGCGGCCACGCGCCAGATTCATCAGCTTATCGCGCGACAGCGGTTCACGCGGGTGGCTGACCAGCGCCTTCAGTACCGCGAATTCGCCGCTGGTCAACGGCATCGGCTCGTCTTCGCGGAACATCTCGCGGGTGCCGAGGTTCAGTTTGAATTTGCCGAAAGCGATCACCGCCTCTTCCTGCGAAGGCGCGCCCGGCAGTTCGTTCGCCTGGCGGCGCAGCACCGCGCGGATACGAGCCAACAGCTCACGCGGGTTGAACGGTTTAGGAATGTAGTCGTCGGCGCCGATTTCCAGCCCCACGATGCGATCGACCTCTTCGCCCTTCGCGGTGACCATAATGATCGGCATCGGGTTGCTCTGGCTACGCAGGCGGCGGCAGATGGACAGGCCGTCTTCGCCCGGCAACATCAGATCGAGCACCATCAAATGGAAGGATTCACGGGTCAGCAAGCGATCCATTTGCTCAGCGTTGGCAACGCTGCGAACCTGGAAGCCCTGTTCGGTTAAATAACGTTCTAAAAGCGCGCGCAGGCGCATGTCATCATCGACAACCAGGATCTTATGATTCTCTTGCATGGTATTACTCCCAAAGGCTTTATTGCCTGACTCGAATATTGTTAGAAAACCTTGCCATTTGAGACAGCGTTTAATGGTATGTATTCTAGACGAAATTGTTACAAAGCTTATTCTTTTCCCCATTTATCAACAATTTTCAGTGAATGTCGACGGGGGTTCGTCAAAATTTCGCCCTTTATCGGCACAATGTGGGGCAGCGGCCCAATTTTGTGCAATTTCGCCACCGGGGAAGCGCCCGGTGGCGTTCAGCTGTCGGGTCAGGAGGTCTGCAGGAAACGTGCCAGCTGCCTACGCAGCTGCCGGTTCTCTTGCTGTAGCGCATCAACCCGATCGAGCAGCGTCAGCGCCATGGCGATCCCCGGCCAGTCCAGATCCAGCTCGGCCCGCAGCCTGCGCGCGCGCTGCAGATGGCTCAGCGCCGGATAATCGAACTCCCAGCGCGGCTGCGCCGGCTCCAACGGCACGATCACGCCCAGGCCGACGATCTCGACCAGCTCATCCTCTGAAATCTCCACTCGCTGACACAGCTCCACCACGGTGAATGTGATCTCTTTCTTCATCATGTGCTTTACTCCCATTCCGCGCGCGGGTTGAACGCCGCCTGTTCAGCCAGCTCTCGCCACAGGGCGCTGGCCTTCTCGTTCGGCTTCGGCGGCATCACCACCTTGAGAATGACATACAGATCGCCGGGCTCTTTCTTGCCCGCCAGCCCTTTGCCTTTGACCCTCAGCCGTTTGCCGCTCTGGCTGCCGGCCGGCACGGTCAGCGCGATTTTTCCGGTCAGCGTCGGCACCTCGATGCTGGCACCCAGTGCCGCTTCCCACGGAGCGAGCGGCGCCACAATGCTCAGGTTGTGGCCATCTATCTCAAACAGCGGGTGCGGCGCGAGGCGGATGACCAGATACAGATCGCCGTTTTGGCCGCCGCCCACGCCGGCAACGCCCTGCCCCTTGAGGCGAATGCGCTCGCCGTCGCCCACGCCGGCCGGGATTTTCACGTTCAACGTTTTGTTGGCTTCGCTCACCTGCCGCCCCAGCTCGTCATACACCGGCAGCGTATAGGAGATCTCGCGGCTTTGGCCATGCAGCGTTTCCTCGAGGAACAGCGGCACCTCCATCTCCAGATCCTGGCCGCGGAAGCCATGCCCGCCGTGCGAGTGCGAAGCGGAACGGTGCCCGCCCGCCGCACGCCCGCCGAACATGCTCTCGAAGAAGTCGGAGAAGTCTTGCGCGTCGGCGCCGCCGCCGTGCCATGAAGCGCTCTGCTGATAGCCGCCGTGATCGCCGCGCGCCTGGCGGCCAAAGTTCGGATCGTTGCGGTGCAGCCGGATCTGATCGTACTCGGCGCGGCGCTCGTCGTCCTTCAGCACCTCATAGGCTTCGGCCAGCTCCTTGAACTTGCTCTCGGCGTCGTCTTCAGTGCTCACGTCAGGGTGATATTTACGCGCCAGCCGGCGGTAGGCCGTTTTGATGGTTTTCAGATCGGCGTTGGGCTCAACGCCCATCGTGGCGTAGTAATCTTTAAATTCCATGCGGTAATACCTTCAATGTGTTGGGTTGTGCGCCAAAATTCCTTGTCTCTCTCGCCAGATATCCTCCTTTCGTCACATTCCTTTTCCGCTATCGCTAAGCATACTCCCGATTGTTAAAAGCTGCGCAAACTGAATAAAAACCGTGCGACAAGGCGCAGGCCCGCGCGCCATTTCTAAAGCCCCCCGCATTCACGTACACTGTGGCGGTGGCCCCATAAAGATAAATCACGATGAGAACTCAACTGATAACCCGTGAAGGGTATGACAAGCTCAAACAAGAGCTGGATTACCTCTGGCGTGAAGAGCGCCCCGAGGTGACCAAAAAAGTGACCTGGGCCGCCAGCCTGGGCGACAGAAGCGAAAACGCCGACTACCAGTACAACAAGAAGCGGCTGCGCGAAATTGACCGCCGCGTCCGCTATCTGACCAAATGCCTGGAGCAGTTGAAGATCGTCGATTACTCCCCGCAGCAGGAAGGCAAGGTGTTCTTCGGTGCCTGGGTGGAGGTGGAGAATGACGACGGCGAGACCAAACGCTTTCGCATCGTCGGTTACGACGAGATTTTCGGCCGCAAGGATTACATCTCCATCGATGCGCCGATGGCGCGCGCCCTGCTGAAAAAAGAGGTCGGGGACATCGCCACCGTCAATACGCCGCTGGGCGAGGCACAGTGGTACGTAAATGAGATAAACTACCCGAAGTAAGCTTTCAGCTTTTTCCGAACCGCCGCCAACGCCGCCGCCTGAGCTGTTCTCCACGCCGCGGCCGCGCGGCGGCGGCCCGCTCCACTGGCATTTTCCGCGATCAATCCGTATAACTGTCCCCTGTTTATTCACCGTTCTCAATACAGATACCAGACCTATGAATGACCCACTGAGCCGCATTATTGCAACAGAACTGCAGGCCCGGCCGGAGCAAGTCGACTCCGCCATCCGTCTGCTGGATGAAGGTAATACCGTGCCGTTTATTGCACGCTATCGTAAGGAAGTCACCGGGGGCCTGGACGACACCCAACTGCGCCAGCTGGAAACCCGCCTGGGTTATCTGCGTGAACTGGAAGATCGTCGTCAGACCATCCTGAAGTCGATCGATGAACAGGGCAAACTGACCGAACAGCTGGCGGGGGCGATCAACGCCACGCTGAGCAAGACCGAACTCGAAGACCTCTACCTGCCGTACAAACCGAAGCGCCGCACCCGTGGCCAGATCGCCATCGAAGCCGGTCTGGAACCGCTGGCGGACACGCTGTGGCAGGATCCGCAACAGCAGCCGGAACAGCTGGCTGAACGCTACGTCGACGCCGACAAGGGCGTGGCGGACGTGAAAGCCGCCCTCGACGGCGCGCGCTATATCCTGATGGAGCGCTTCGCCGAAGACGCCGCGCTGCTGGCCAAGGTGCGCGACTACCTGTGGAAAAACGCCCATCTGGTGTCCAAAGTGGTCGAGGGCAAGGAAGACGAAGGCGCCAAGTTCCGCGACTACTTCGATCACCACGAACCGATTTCCCAGGTGCCTTCGCACCGCGCGCTGGCAATGTTCCGCGGCCGCAACGAAGGTGTGCTGCAGCTGGCGCTGAACGCCGATCCGCAATTTGAGGAAGCGCCGCGCGAAAGCCAGGCGGAGCTGATCATCATCAATCACCTCAACCTGCGCCTGAACAACGCCCCGGCCGACGCCTGGCGTAAGGCGGTGGTCAACTGGACCTGGCGCATCAAGGTGCTCCTGCACCTGGAAACCGAGCTGATGGGCACGGTGCGCGAACGCGCGGAAGACGAAGCGATCAACGTGTTCGCCCGCAACATGCATGATCTGCTGATGGCCGCGCCGGCCGGCATGCGCGCCACCATGGGCCTCGATCCAGGCCTGCGCACCGGGGTGAAAGTCGCCGTGGTCGACGCGACCGGTAAACTGGTGGCCACCGACACCGTCTATCCGCACACCGGGCAAGCGGCCAAAGCCGCCGCCATCGTCGCGGCGCTGTGCATCAAACACAATGTAGAGCTGGTGGCCATCGGCAACGGCACCGCTTCGCGTGAGACCGAGCGTTTCTATCTCGACCTGCAAAAGCAGTTCAGCGACGTCCGGGCGCAGAAAGTGATCGTCAGCGAAGCGGGCGCATCGGTGTACTCCGCGTCCGAACTGGCGGCGCTGGAATTCCCGGATCTCGACGTGTCGCTGCGCGGCGCGGTATCCATTGCCCGTCGCCTGCAGGATCCGCTGGCGGAGCTGGTGAAGATCGATCCGAAATCCATCGGCGTCGGCCAGTATCAGCACGACGTCAGCCAGAGCCAGTTGGCGAAGAAGCTGGATTCGGTGGTGGAAGACTGCGTGAACGCCGTCGGCGTCGATCTGAACACCGCATCGGTACCATTGCTGACCCGCGTGGCCGGCCTGACACGCATGATGGCGCAGAACATCGTCAACTGGCGCGACGAGAACGGCCGTTTCAGCAACCGTGAACAGCTGCTGAAAGTCAGCCGTCTGGGGCCGAAGGCCTTCGAACAGTGCGCCGGCTTCCTGCGCATCAACCACGGCGACAATCCGCTGGATGCCTCCACCGTTCACCCGGAAGCCTACCCGGTGGTGCAGCGCATCCTGGCCGCCACCGAGCAGGCGCTGCAGGACCTGATGGGCAACGCCTCGGCGGTGCGCAGCCTGAAAGCGGTCGATTTCACCGACGACAAGTTCGGCGTGCCGACGGTCACCGACATCCTGAAAGAGCTGGAGAAGCCGGGCCGCGACCCGCGTCCGGAGTTCAAAACCGCCACCTTTGCCGAAGGCGTGGAAACCCTCAACGATCTGCAGCCGGGGATGATCCTGGAAGGGTCGGTCACTAACGTCACCAACTTCGGCGCCTTCGTGGATATCGGCGTGCATCAGGATGGCCTGGTGCACATCTCCTCGCTGGCGGACAAGTTCGTCGAAGATCCGCACACCGTGGTGAAGGCCGGCGACATCGTCAAAGTGAAGGTGATGGAAGTCGATCTGCAGCGTAAACGCATCGCGCTGAGCATGCGCCTGGATGAGCAACCGGGCGAAGGTTCACCGCGCCGCGGCGGCAACGCGCCGGCACAGGCACGCGACAACGCCAACCGTTCGGCAGGCGGCAACAAGGCCAAACCGCGCAATGCGACGCCGGCCGGCAACAGCGCCATGGGCGACGCGCTGGCGGCGGCATTCGGCAAGAAACGCTAAGTCAGAGCCAACAGGGCGGAGCCTGCTCCGCCCTTTCCGATGAATAAAACTTGCGGCATTTCTTGACCCGTCTCAATAAACCATCATATTTTTATTTCCCGTTCCTGCGTGACCGCCCTCCCATTATTCAGGCAACAAAAATGCCTTCTGCAGCCATTTATTAACAACTCCGTTAACACGCATTTTTCATCTCGCTAATTGTGAGAGAAACACAAATGGTTACCGCTCGCATTACGGTGGAATAATGTTATCGAATTGCCTTTCAGCGGAAATAAATAAAGGGAAAAAGCCATCGATATTTGCAAACAAGAAAACTCGGCTACAAATACGTAACTGATTTAACTCGCCATTCTCATTTGTTCCCAAGTGCAAGCAGTGATAAAACATCGTTAATCAAGACAACGCCATTAAAAACTGCCGTCACCATAATAATTGGTTACAATACCCTTACTTTTTGTATTGAACGCGATAATGATAATTACTATTATTTGCGCTCACTTTATTGCATGACCTTATGGATGAATACCGCCGACGGCGTGGCATTTTCGCCGGCAACGTCCAATTATCATCAGCCCGATGTTCATCGGCACCCGGAAGGTTAATCACATGCAGCTTCAACCTAAACGCACGTATAAGATTGTCGGCTTTTCCGGTGAAATTGCGCCGGCCTACCGCCAGAAATTGTTATCGCTCGGCATGCTGCCTGGCTCTTCATTCGACGTAGTGCGCGTCGCGCCACTGGGCGATCCGATAGAAATTAAAACTCGCCGCGTCAGCCTGGTGCTGCGCAAGAAGGATCTGGCGCTGCTGCAGCTCGACGGCCAGCCCTGACCTCCGTTTGCCGACGCGCTCTTGCGCCGGCGCTGTTCTCCTTGAAGACGACACGCTGAACTATGAAAAAACTCACCATCGGCTTAATCGGTAACCCGAACTCCGGCAAAACCACGCTGTTCAACCAGCTGACCGGCGCACGCCAACGGGTCGGCAACTGGGCGGGCGTGACGGTCGAACGCAAAGAAGGCCATTTCAGCACCCCGCAGTCCGACGTGCGGCTAGTCGATTTGCCCGGCACCTACTCCCTGACCACCATTTCAGAGCAAACGTCGCTCGATGAGCAGATCGCCTGCCATTACATTTTGAGCGGCGACGCCGATCTGCTGATCAACGTGGTCGACGCCTCCAACCTGGAGCGCAACCTCTACCTGACGCTGCAATTGCTGGAGCTGGGCATCCCCTGCATCGTGGCGCTGAACATGCTCGACATCGCCAAAAGCCAGCATATCGATATCGACGTCGCCGCGCTGTCGGCGCGCCTCGGCTGCCCGGTAGTACCGATGATCTCCACCCGCGCCGACGGCATCGGCGTGCTGAAACAGATGATCGACAATCATCGCATCAACGAGCAGCAGGCGCTGGTGAACTACCCGCCGTTGCTGCTGAAAGCGGTCGCCACGCTAAGCGACGCCATGCCGCAAACGCTGCCGGCGGTGCAACGCCGCTGGCTGGCATTGCAGATGCTGGAGGGCGACATCTACAGCCACCGGCTGGCCGGTCCCGCCGTCGCGCTGCTGCCTGCGGCCATTCAGACGTTGCAACAGCAGGAGCAAGAAGACCCGGCGCTGGTGATCGCCGACGCGCGCTACCAGTCTATCGCCACCCTGAGCGACGCGGTCAGCAACTCGCAGCAGGCGATGCCCAACCGCCTGACCGATATGCTGGATAAAGTGATCCTCAACCGCTGGCTGGGCGTGCCGATTTTCCTGTTGGTGATGTACCTGATGTTCCTGCTGGCGATCAATATCGGCGGCGCGCTGCAGCCGATCTTCGATATCGGCTCGGCGGCGATCTTCATTCAGGGCATTCAGTGGCTCGGCTACACCCTGCACTTCCCCGGCTGGCTGACCGTATTCCTGGCGCAGGGCGTCGGCGGCGGCATCAACACCGTGCTGCCGCTGGTGCCACAGATCGGCATGATGTACCTGTTCCTGTCATTCCTGGAAGACTCCGGCTACATGGCGCGCGCGGCGTTCGTGATGGATCGCCTGATGCAGGCGCTCGGGCTGCCGGGCAAATCCTTCGTGCCGCTGATCGTCGGCTTCGGTTGCAACGTGCCGTCCATCATGGGCGCCCGTACGCTGGACGCCCAGCGCGAGCGCCTGATCACCATCATGATGGCGCCGTTCATGTCGTGCGGCGCCCGTCTGGCGATCTTCGCGGTGTTCGCCGCCGCCTTCTTCGGCCAGGACGGTGCTGGGGTGGTGTTCTCGCTATACATGCTCGGCATCGCGGTGGCGATCCTGACCGGCCTGGTACTCAAATATACCCTCATGCGCGGCGAAGCCTCACCGTTCGTCATGGAGCTGCCGGTTTACCACGTGCCGCACCTGAAAAGCCTGCTGCTGCAAACCTGGCAGCGGTTGAAAGGCTTCGTGTTGCGCGCCGGTAAGGTGATCGTGGTAGCCAGCATATTCATCGGCGGCCTGAACAGCTTCTCGTTCAGCGGCAAAACGGTCGACAACATCAACGACTCCGCGCTGGCTTCGGTCTCCAAGGTGCTGACGCCGCTGCTGCAGCCGATGGGCGTCCACAGCGATAACTGGCAGGCCACCGTCGGTCTGGTGACCGGCGCGATGGCGAAAGAAGTGGTGGTCGGCACGCTGAATACGCTGTATACCGCCGAGCACATCAACAAAGAGGCGTTCGACGCCGCCAACTTCAACCTGCTCGATGAGCTGGGCGGCGCGCTGCAGGAAACCTGGGACGGCCTGAAAAATACCTTCAGCCTGAGCGTGCTCTCCAACCCGATCGAAGCCAGCAAGGGCGACGGCGAGATGGGCGTCGGTTCGATGGGCGTGATGAGCAGCAAATTCGGCTCCGGCATTTCCGCCTACAGCTACCTGATCTTCGTGTTGCTGTACGTGCCTTGCGTTTCGGTGATGGGCGCCATCGCACGTGAATCAAGCCGCGGCTGGATGACCTTCTCTATCCTGTGGGGGCTGAACGTGGCCTACTCGCTGGCGACGCTGTTCTATCAGGCGGCGACCTTCAACCAACACCCGCAGTACAGCCTGACGGCGATCCTGGCGGTGGTGCTGGTGAACCTGCTGGTGCTGTTCGGCCTGCGCCGGGCGCGCAGCCGCGTCACGGTGCGCCTGGGCAACGCCACGCCGGCGGCCTGTTGCCAGAGCGCCAAAGGGAGCTGTCACTGATGGCCAGGCTGCTGCAGGTGCGCGATGCGCTGGCGCTGCGCGGCAGCGCCCAGGCGCAGCAGCTCAGCCAATCGCTGGCGACGCCGTTGCCGCTGGTGCAGGCGATGCTGGATCGTTTGACGGCAATGGGGAAAGTGGAACGTATCGAACAGGATGGCGGCGCCTGTCTGAGCGGCAGTTGCAAAAGCTGCCCGCAGGGCCAGGGATGCAGCACGGTGTTCTACCGGCTGAAGGCCTGACGATCAGGGGCGCCGCAGCGGCGCCCCTTGCCATTCAAGGCTTATTGCTTGTCTTTGTAAACTTCGGCGATGGCGCTGAATTTACCGTGTTCGCGGCCCGCCAGGATCACGTAGTATTGACCGCCCTTTTCGTCTGCCAGTTTGGACAGCTCTTCCTTGGCATCCATCGGTGACGTGGTTTCCGCCGTCGTGGTGACGGTGCCGATCTTCTCGTATTTACCCGGATTCTTATCCAGATCTTCCTTGGTCAGCAGGGTTGCCGCCATGGAGCCGAAAGACACCGAACCCAGCACTGCCGCTGCAATAATCATCTTCAATGATTTCATGACACTAACCTCTCAATGGATAATTTATCTGTTATGAAAGCCGTCAAGGATCCATGCGTAGTACCGCAGGCTGCCGCGACATCCTCAGGCCTCGTTGCTTTCCCTGACGGGGCCTGTTTCCCAGAGACGAAACGCCAAAATGAAAAGCGCCGCACGCGGTCTTTTCATTTTGCAGCCAACGCATTGACTCACTAAGTATTGAACAGCTTTGTCTTTTATCCACCCGGCGGCGTTTTTTTTCGCGCTCTATCGTGCGTTTTCACGCTGCATTCAATGTGCTGCAATAAACGCTTCGATCATCGTCACAAATTCATCGGGATGAGAGATAAATGGCGCATGGGCGGCTTTGGCCACGATCTGCGACGTAGAGTTCGGCCAGTCGGCGTCGAGCAGCTCGGCGACCTTGCGCGGCACCAGCCCGTCCAGATAGCCGTAGATCCGCAGCAGCGGCAGCGTCAACTCCGCCAGCGGTGCACGCAGATCGGCTGTGCGCAAGATCTCCAGCCCACCGTTCAGCACCTCGACGCTCGGCGTCGGTTGGTTGAGCACCACCGCTTTCAGTTGGCGCGCATCCTGACGCGCGCTCTCAGTGCCCAGCGTCTGCAGCGCCAGAAAACGCTCGACGGTGCGCTGGAAATCCAGGCTCAGCTGATGCTGGAAACCGCTCAGCACGTCCGGGCGGATCCCCGGCCACTCATCGCGGGCGGCAAAGCACGGCGAGGAGGCTACGGTGATAAGCCCCTTGACTCGCTCGGGCTGCATCAGCGCCGCCTGGCTGGCCACCAGCCCACCGAGCGACCAGCCAAGCCACCAGGACTGCGGCGGGGCAGCCGCCAGCACGATTTCCGTCATCTGCTCCAGCGACAGGGCGCCGAACCCCTGGCTACGGCCGTACCCCGGCAGATCGACCAGGTGCAGGCGAAAATGCGGCGTCAGTCGCGCCTGAATGCAACTCCACACTTCGGCGTTCAATCCCCAGCCGTGCAGCAGCACAAGATCGCGTTCGCCTTCGCCTATTGTTTGCCAGTACAGCGCTGTCATTGGTTATTGTCCTTTCATACTTATCCGTCACGGAGACGCTATGCTATCAATCCGCAGCCGTTGTTGGCTATGCCGACAACCGTTGAGCCTGATCCGTCATGGCATCTGCAGCTGTTGCCTGCGTCATCTGCCGGCCCACCCGCCGTGTTGCCCGCGCTGCGGATTGCCCGCCGGGAAGACGCGAACGCCCTGCGGCCGCTGCCTGCAACGGCCACCGCCCTGGCAACGGCTGGTGTTCGTCGGCGACTACGTTGCGCCCCTCAGCCAGCTGGTAAAAAGGTTCAAGTTCCACCGCGCGCCCGAGCTGGCGCCGACGCTAGCGCGCCTGATGTTGTTGCGGTGGCAGCAGGCGCGCAGAGAGCAGTATCTGAACAGACCCGACCTGATTTTAGCGGTACCCTTGTATGCAACACGCTGCTGGCACCGTGGTTATAACCAGAGCGATCTGTTGGCCCGGCCGCTGGCGCGCTGGCTGGGCTGCACCTATCAGCCCGCCGCCTTGCGCCGGGTGCGCAAAACCGCCCCGCAACAGCGGCTGAGCGCCGGGGTACGCAGGCGCAATCTGCAACGCGCGTTCGTTTGCGTGGCATCGGTCGCCGGCCGGCATATCGCCCTGGTGGATGACGTGGTGACCACCGGCAGCACCGTCGCGCAGATAGCGGCGCTGCTGCAGCGGCAAGGCGCCGCCTCGGTGCAGATATGGTGCATTTGCCGCACGTTGTAGTGCCACGGCAATGGGCGTATTATAACCGACTATAGAAGTCAACTATTGAGCTAATGCTATGATCCGTATAACAGATACTGCACAGGAACACTTTGCCAAACTGCTGGCAAATCAAGAAGAAGGCACCCAAATCCGCGTATTCGTGATCAACCCGGGCACGCCGACGGCCGAATGCGGTGTCTCTTATTGCCCGCCGGACGCGGTAGAAGCGACGGATACCGAACTGAAGTTCGACAAACTGTCCGCCTATGTCGATGAGCTGAGCGCGCCGTATCTGGAAGACGCCGAAATCGACTTCGTGACCGACCAACTGGGTTCTCAGCTGACGCTGAAAGCGCCAAACGCCAAAATGCGCAAGGTCGATGACGACGCGCCGCTGATGGAGCGCGTGGAATACGTGCTGCAGTCGCAGATCAACCCACAGCTGGCGGGCCACGGCGGCCGCGTAACGCTGATGGAGATCACCGACGACAACATGGCGATCCTGCAGTTCGGCGGCGGTTGCAACGGTTGTTCGATGGTCGACGTCACGCTGAAAGAAGGCATCGAGAAAGAGCTGCTGCAGAAATTCCCGGAGCTGAAAGGCGTGCGTGACCTGACCGAGCACCAGCGCGGCGAGCACTCCTACTATTGATACCCTTCTTACTTGAAGTTGCAGCGTTGTTGGCCGCATGCGCGCACCCCAGTCACTTACTTAAGTAAGCTCCTGGGGATTTACGCACTTGCCGCCTAGCTGCAACTCCAATTAATTCGGGTATCCGTCATTTGGATGGGACTAAAGTTCTCGTCCTTTGACCTAATACAACGACACCTCATCGTCACCCCACCGACACCTTGCGGCGCCGCTTGTCCAAATCCTTCAGTAAGCGGTTTATGTGCGGGTCGGCAAACATCTCCTCCAGCGTCTGGGTCAGCTTGCGCCGCCAGTTAGGGTACTGATCGCTGGTACCGGGAATATTGACCGGATCGGCCATATCCAGCCAGTCTTCCGGCTGCAGGCCGAGCAAGGCGCTGGCGCTGTCGGCGACATAGCGCTGTAGGCCGCGGTTGAGCAGCGGGCTCATGCCGAGCAGCGCTGCCTTCTTGCCCACCTTCTGCGGCACGCAGCCATAACGATGCAATCCATCCAGCAGCCCCTGCTTGGCGCGTTCCCGATCGGCGAACAGCGCCCGCAGGATCTCCGCGTCCGGGTAAAGACCCAGCCGGTTGCCGAGCGTTAGATCGTCGCTTTGCCAGTAGCCGCGCAGCGTCGGCAGATCATGGGTGGTGATGGTCGCCATCGCCTGCACCGGATAGGCCTGCGGCGCGCGGAAATGGTATTCACCGTCGCTTTCGAAATAGAGCACTTTGTAGGAATAGACGCCGCTGTCGCGCAGCTTGCCGACGATTTCCACCGGCACCGTGCCGAGATCCTCGCCGATCACCATGCAACGGTGGCGCTGGCTTTCCAGCGCCAACACCGCCAGCAGATCGTCCACCGGGTATTTGACGTAGGCGCCGCGATCGGCGGTTTCGCCATACGGGATCCACCACAGCCGCAGCAGCGCCATGACGTGATCGATGCGCAGCGCGCCGCAGTTGGTCATGTTGGCGCGCAAAAGATCGATAAACGGCTGGTACCCGCGTGCCGCCATCACGTGCGGATCCATCGGCGGCAGGCCCCAGTTTTGCCCCAGAGGCCCCAGAATATCCGGCGGTGCCCCGACCGACGCTTTCAGGCAGTACAGTTCGCGGTCACACCAGGTTTCCGCCCCGCCTTCCGCCACCCCGACCGCCAGATCGCGATACAGGCCAATCGGCATCTGCTGCTGCCGGCTCTGGTCAAAACACTGCGCGAACTGCGTGGCCGCCAGCCACTGCAGCCACAGGTAAAAGCGGACCGCGTCCTGATGTTCGGAGCAGAACAGCCGCACCGATTCGCTCTGCCCCTGCCGATAGCGCTCTGGCCAGGCCGGCCAGCCCCACTGGCTGGCATCTTTGGCCGCCAGATGGGCATGCAGCGCGTCGAACGCCGCCTGCTGATACAGGCTGTCGCCGCCCTCGCTGACGAACTGTTCGAACGCCTGACGCTGCCCGTCGTTTGGCTTGCGCGCCTGAAACAGCGGAAACGCCAGCTTCAGCGCCGCCAGCTTCAGCTGCATCACGGCGGTGTAATCCACCCACTCCGCGGCGCGCGCCTTGGCCAGCTGCTTCTGCGTCGCCGGCTTCTGCCACCAGCGCTGCGCCGCATCGCTGCGCTGGAAATCCTCCACCGCGTTGACGTCGATATACGCCAGATTCAGCCAGCGGCGCGACGAGGGGCTGTAAGGGCTGGCGCTCTCCGGATTAGCCGGATACAGCGCATGGATCGGGTTAAGGCCAACGAAGGCGCCGCCGCGCTCCCCCACCTGCTCCACCATCAGACGCAGATCGCCGAAATCGCCGATGCCCCAGTTGCGATCGGAGCGCAGCGTATACAGCTGAACGCAAGCGCCCCACAGCTTCTTACCGGTCAGCAAGGCGTCCGGCTCGAAGCAGCGTCTCGGCGCGACGATCAGCCGGCATGGCCACTGCTGCTCGCCCTGGCTCAGCGTCAATTGGTGGTAACCCACCGGCAGATCGCCGGGCAGCGTCAGGGTCTTGCGCGCGCCGATGCGCCCCTGCAGGCATTCGCCGTCTTCACGTTGCAGCGCCCACAGGTACTCGCCTTCGCCCGCCGGGGTCAGCGCCAGCGGCGCGCCCTGATAGAACACCTTGACCGCCGGTAACGGCGGCGCCGCTCCTTCCTGCTCGGCATCGGTTCGGTTCATGGCCGCCAGCAGCTTGCGCTTGGTCTGCGGTTCAATCGCCTGCCGCTTGCCGTGGGCATTGATGAAATCGGCGGCGATCCCCGCCTGCGCTGCCGCCTGATCGATACGCTTGCGATCCATTCGCTCTCCTTAACGTTTGGCTTGCCAGATACGCTGCTGGTAATCGCGGATCGAGCGATCCGAGCTGAACATGCCGACGCGCGCGGTGTTAAGGATAGTCCGCCGCGTCCATTCGTCCCGATCGCGATACAGCTCGTCGACCCGGCGCTGCGCCTGGCAGTACGAGGCAAAGTCCGCCAGCACCAGGTAGGGATCGCCGCCTTCCAGCAGGCTGTGCAGCATCATGTCGAACGCGTGCTTGTCGCCGTGGCTGAAGGTGCCGCTCGCCAGCTCGTCCAGAATCGCCTTCAGGTGCTTGTCCTTCTTGCGGTAGCTGAGCGGATCGTAACCCTTCGCCACTATCGCCTTCACCTGCTCCACGGTATTGCCGAAGATAAAGATATTGTCTTCGCCCACCTGCTCGGCGATTTCGACGTTGGCGCCGTCCAGCGTGCCGACCGTCAGCGCGCCGTTCAACGCCAGCTTCATGTTGCCGGTGCCGGAGGCCTCTTTGCCGGCGGTGGAGATCTGTTCGGAGATATCCGCCGCCGGGATCATCAGTTCGGCCACCGACACGCGGTAGTCAGGGATGAACGCCACTTTCAGGCGATCTTTCACCAACGGATCGTTATTGATCTTCTCGGCCGCCTGATTGATGGCGTAGATGATGTTCTTCGCCAGGTAGTAGCCCGGCGCCGCCTTGGCGCCGAACAGGAAGACGCGCGGCACGATGTCCAGGTTGGGGTTGTCGCGCAGCTGACGATACAGCGACAGGATGTGCAGCAGGTTCAGGTGCTGGCGTTTGTACTCGTGCAGACGCTTGATCTGCACGTCGAAGATCGCGTCCGGGTCAAGTGTCAGCCCCATTACGCCGTGTACGTAATGGGCCAGCGCCACCTTGTTGTCGCGTTTGATCTGCTGATAACGCTGGCGGAACGCCGCGTCGTCGGCGAATTTTTCCAGCCCGCGCAGCGCGTCGAGATCGCTCGCCCACTCCACCTTCAGCGTCTCGTCGATCAGGCACGACAGCGCCGGGTTGCACTGTTTCAGCCAGCGGCGCGGCGTGATGCCGTTGGTGACGTTATGGAATTTGTTCGGCCACAGCTGGTGATATTCCGGGAACAGATCTTTCACCACCAGATCCGAATGCAGCTGCGCCACGCCGTTAACCGCAAAGCCACTGACCACGCACAGGTTGGCCATGCGCACCTGCTTGTCATGGTGCACCGCCAGTTTGGCCCACACCGCCTCGTCGCCCGGCCAGTGCTTATCCACCAATTTTTTAAACCTGGCGTTGATCTGTTTGATGATGGAGAAATGGCGCGGCAGCAGGCTGCGCACCAGTTTTTCATCCCAGCACTCCAGCGCTTCCGGCATCAGGGTGTGGTTGGTATAGGCGAAGGTGTTGCTGGTGATCGCCCAGGCCGCCTCCCACTCCAGCTGGTGCTCGTCCAGCAGAATGCGCAGCATTTCCGGAATGGCGATGGTCGGGTGGGTGTCGTTCAGCTGGATCACTTCGTACTTCGGCAGCTCTTCAATCTTGCGGCCGGCCTGATGGTGCTTGCGCAAAATGTCCGCCACCGAGCAGGCGCACTGGAAATACTGCTGCATCAGGCGCAGGCGCTTGCCGGCCTGATGGTTGTCGTTCGGGTAAAGCACCTTGGTCAGCTTGTCGGCTTCTACGCCCTGCTTCTCCGCCTGCAAGAATTTGCCGTCGTTGAAATCGCTCAGGTTGAACGGATGCTGATGGGTCGCCTGCCACAGGCGCAGCGGCTGCGCCACGCCGTTGCGATAGCCCAGCACCGGCAGATCCCAGGCTTCGCCGCGCAGGGTGAAGGCCGGGCGCCACCGTTCGCGGCCGTCGGCCTGCTTTTCCAGCTTGCCGCCGATGCCCACGTCCACCGCCAGCGCGGCGTTGTGGCGGAACCACGGATAGCTCTCGCGTTGCCAGTTATCCGGCGCCTCTTGCTGTTGCCCTTCGCGGAACGACTGGCGGAACAGCCCGTACTGGTAATTCAGCCCATAGCCGGTGGCCGGTTGCTCCACCGTTGCCATCGAGTCGAGGAAACAGGCCGCCAGACGCCCCAGCCCGCCGTTGCCCAGCGCCGGATCGGTTTCCTGCTCCAGCAAATCCGCCAGCTTGACGTTCTGCTCGGCCAGCGCCTGCTCGACGGTGTCGTACCAGCCCAGGTTGATCAGGTTGTTCGCCGTCAGCCGGCCGATCAGAAACTCCATCGAGATGTAGTTCACGTGGCGCAGCGGTTTGGCGCTTTTGCGCGGCGCCGGCTGTGCGGCCAGCTGCTCGGCCAGCGCCGCACTGACGGCTTCCCACCATTGATGTTGCGTCATCTGCTGTGCGGAACTGAGGCCGAACCGTTGCCACTGACGGGCGAGCGCCGCCAGAAAAGCATCCTTCTTGAGCGTAGGCTGTGACATAAGGAAAACTCTCTATCCAGTAAGTGGGTCAAATTGCCGCTATCGTGCCGGTGAGAAAGCCTGACGGCATCATCCCGCCTGGGGATTAGCTGGGGAGGAGGATTGGGGCGTAGCTGGAATTGTGATCTCAGGCACTGTTTGACTCCCTTGCAACGATGCAAAAAAGCCCGCCAACGCGTGCGGCGAGCACTGAGAACGTTAACCATGACGTTAGCACAAGTATTCGCGCTGCTGAAGTTTTGTCCATGGCCGGAAATGCGATCCGCGACCGCATCGCCGCGCGCCGGCGCCAAACGTAAAAAAGTGTGATCAATAGCAACTTAACTCCAAGCCTATGCGGAAGCTTGTTGCAATACGTTTAGGGTTGGCAGAAGTTAGGGGGAGCTATTAATTACGAACCATAAAATAATTAGCGCCACTCCAATCCCGGCGGGAACCGCGATTTATACCCTGGAATACTATGCTGATCCCATCAAAACTGAGCCGCCCGGTACGGCTGCAAAATACCGTGATCCGCGATCGCCTGCTGGCCAAACTGGCCAGCGCGGGCAACTATCGCCTGACACTGGTCAATTGCCCGGCGGGATACGGGAAAACCACGCTGATCGCCCAATGGGCGGCCGGCAAGGCCGATCTGGGCTGGTATTCGCTGGATGAGAGCGACAACCAGCCGGAGCGCTTCGCCAGCTACCTGATTGCCGCGCTGCAGCAGGCCAGCGGCGGCCGCTGCGTCAAGAGCGAGGTGCTGAGCCAGAAACACCAGTACGCCAGCCTGTCGGCGTTGTTCGCCCAGCTGTTTATCGAGCTGGCCGACTGGCACCAGCCGCTGTACCTGGTGATCGACGACTACCACCTGATCACCAACGACGCCATCCACGAAGCCATGCGCTTCTTCCTGCGCCATCAGCCGGAAAACCTGACGCTGATCCTGCTCTCACGCACCCTGCCGCCGCTCGGCATCGCCAATTTGCGGGTGCGCGATCAGCTGCTGGAAATGGGCACGCAGCAGCTGGCATTCACCCACCAGGAAGCCAAACAGTTCTTCGACTGCCGCCTGGCGGCGCCGATGGAACAGCAGGACAGCAGCCGCCTGTGCGACGAAGTCGAAGGCTGGGCCACCGCGCTGCAGCTGATCGCGCTGTCGGCCCGCCAGTCCGCCTCGTCGGCTCAGCTGTCGGCCAAGCGCCTGGCGGGGCTGAACGCCAGTCACCTGTCCGACTACCTGGTAGACGAAGTGCTGGACCACGTCGATGCCGATGCGCGCGCTTTCCTTCTGCGCTGTTCGGTGCTGCGTTCGATGAACGATGCGCTGATCGTGCGACTGACCGGCGAAGACAACGGCCAGCAGCGGCTGGAGGAGCTGGAGCGCCAGGGGCTGTTTATCCACCGCATGGACGACACCGGCGAGTGGTTCAACTTCCACCCGCTGTTCGCCTCTTTCCTGCGCCAGCGTTGCCAGTGGGAACTGGCGCTGGAGCTGCCGGGGTTGCACCGCGCCGCCGCCGAGGGCTGGCTGGCGCTGGGGTATCCGGCGGAGGCCATTCACCACGCGTTGGCGGCCAGCGACGTCAGCATGCTGCGCGACATCCTGCTGCAACACGCCTGGTCGCTGTTCCACCACAGCGAACTGGCCTTGCTGGAGGAGTGCCTCAACGCGCTGCCCTATGAGCGCCTGATCCAAAACCCCAAGCTGGCGCTGCTGCAGGCCTGGCTGGCGCAGAGCCAGCACCGCTACAGCGAGGTCAATACCCTGCTGGAGCGCGCCGAGCGCACCATGCGCGAACAGAAAATCGAGATAGACCAAACGCTGCACGCCGAGTTCGACGCCCTGCGCGCCCAGGTGGCGATCAACGCCGGCAAACCGGAAGAAGCCGAGCGGCTGGCGACCGAAGCGTTAAAATTCCTGCCGCTGTCCAGCTACTACAGCCGCATCGTCGCCACCTCGGTGACCGGCGAAGTGCACCACTGCAAGGGCGAGCTGGCGCGCGCGCTGCCGATGATGCAGCAAACCGAACAGATGGCGCGTCGTCATCAGGCCAACCATTACGCGCTCTGGGCGCTGCTGCAGCAGAGCGAAATTCTTATCGCCCAAGGCTACCTGCAGGCCGCTTACGAAACCCAGGATAAGGCCTTCGAACTGATCCGCGAACAGCACCTGGAACAGCTGCCGATGCACGAATTCCTGCTGCGCATTCGCGCGCAGATCCTGTGGTCGTGGTCACGGCTGGACGAAGCGGAAGACGCGGCGCGCGCCGGGCTGAAAATTCTGGCGAACTACCAACCGCAACAGCAGCTGCAGTGCATCGCCATGTTAGCAAAATGCTCGCTGGCGCGCGGCGATCTGGACAACGCCAATACCCATCTGCAGCGGTGCGAAGCCCTGCTGCACGGCGCTCATTATCATCGCGACTGGCTGACCAACACCGACAAATCGCGGGTGATCCACTGGCAGATGACCGGCGACACCGCCGCCGCCGCCCAGTGGCTGCGCCACACCGAAAAACCCGGTATGGCGGACAACCACTTCACGCAGGGCCAATGGCGCAACATCGCGCGGGTGCAAATCCTGCTCGGCCAGTACGAAGAGGCCGGCGTGGTGCTGGATGAACTGAACGAGAACGCCCGCCGCCTGCGGCTGGTGAGCGATCTCAACCGCAACCTGCTGCTCAGCAACCAGCTCTACTGGCTGCAGGAGCGCAAGGGCGAAGCGCAGCAGGCGCTGATCGAAGCACTGTCGCTGGCTAACCGCACCGGCTTTATCAGCCATTTCGTCATCGAAGGCGAAGCGATGGCGCAGCAGCTGCGCCAGCTGATCCAGCTCAACACGCTGCCGGAGCTGGAGCAGCATCGCGCCCAGCGTATCCTGCGCGACATCAACCAGCATCATCGGCACAAATTCGCGCATTTCGACGAGAACTTCGTCGATAAGTTGCTGACCCACCCGCAGGTGCCGGAGCTGATCCGCACCAGCCCGCTCACCCAGCGTGAATGGCAGGTGCTGGGGCTGATCTATTCCGGCTACAGCAACGACCAGATCGCCGGCGAGCTGGACGTGGCGGCCACCACCATCAAGACGCACATCCGCAACCTGTATCAGAAACTGGGCGTGGCCCATCGCCAGGAAGCGGTGCAGCAAGCGCAGCAGCTGCTGAAGATGATGGGGTACGGCGCGTAAAAACCCTGATATCCCTCTGGTCTTAAACGCCGCCGAGTTGGTTACAATAGCGGCGTCCCCCAATAACGAGGCAGTCAGCAGTATGGAACAGTTCGAAGCGATCAACGTTGAGCAGGCGTACACCCGCTGGAAAGAGGGCAGCGCCGCCCTGGTCGACATCCGCGATCCGCAAAGTTTTGAAGCCGGGCATACGCCGGGCGCCTTTCACCTCACCAACGCCACCCTGTCGGCCTTTATGCAGCAAAACGACTTCGAGCGGCCGGTGATGGTGATGTGCTACCACGGCAACAGCAGCCGCAGCGCGGCGCAATACCTGCTGCACCAGGGGTTCGACGCGGTCTACAGCATCGACGGCGGTTTCGAAGCCTGGGCCCGCCAGTACCCGCAAGACGTGGAAACCTCTGCCTGATCCCCGCCGCCCGCTGCGCATCGGCGGGCTTTCCCTTCGATTTTATGCGCGTTTTCGCGGGTTTTTCGCAGATCCGTTTGCCAGCGCTCAGGATTTCGACGTTATAATCGGCCGTCAGGGTCATCGGCGAGCAAGCCGCGGCCAAAATCATTCACTTACGACGGAAGAGCAATGGTTAGAGTAATCGCCATATCCAACCCGCGCCTGGCGCTGGCCTTTGTCGACTATATGGCGACCCAGGGCATCCGGCTTGAGCTGCGCAACAGCGGCGAGGCGGCGGAAATCTGGCTGGCCGACGACAGCCACCTCGAGCAGGTGCAACACGAGCTGCAGCAGTTTCTGGTCGATCCGCTCAACCGCCGTTATCAGGCCGCCAGTTGGCAGACCGGCCATACCGACGCCGGCCTGCACTATCAGAGCGAATCCTACCTGCACACCCTGCGCAGCAAGGCCGGGCCGCTGACGCTCGGCGTGATGGTACTGTGCATCGCGGTCTACATCCTGATGCAGGTGCTGGGTGACGATACCGTGATGTACTGGCTCTCCTGGCCGCAAGACAGCAGCCAATACACGCAGCTGTGGCGCTGGGTCAGCCATGCGTTCCTGCACTTCTCCCTGCTGCATATTCTGTTTAACCTGATGTGGTGGTGGTATCTCGGCGGCCAGATGGAAAAACGCCTCGGCGCCGGTAAGCTGTTCGTGCTGGCGGTGGTGTCGGCCTTCTTCAGCGGCTGGGCACAATCGCTGTTCAGCGGCGCGCTGTTCGGCGGGCTGTCGGGCGTGGTCTATGCGCTGATGGGCTATGTGTGGCTGTCGGGCGAACGGGCGCCGGAGCGCGGCCTGATGCTGCCGCGCGGCCTGATGGTGTTCTCGGTGCTGTGGCTGGTGGCCGGATATTTCGATATTTTAGGAATGTCGATCGCCAACGCGGCACACGTAGCCGGTTTAGTGTTAGGGTTATTGATGGCATTTTGGGATACGCGTCATCGCGCACACAACGAACAATAACAGCCGGGAGCTGTGCCCAGCGGGCATGGCGGGCGTTTTAGGGGATTATCGTGAAGCAAACACAGCGTCATGACGCAATTATCGAGCTGGTGCGCCTGCAGGGTTACGTCAGCACGGAAGAGCTGGTGGAACATTTTGACGTCAGCCCGCAAACGATTCGCCGCGATTTGAATGACCTGGCCGACCAGAACAAGATCCAGCGTCACCACGGCGGCGCGGCGCTGCCTTCCAGCTCGGTCAACGCTGCCTATAACGATCGCAAGGTGATGTGGTCGGAAGAGAAAGCCCGCATCGCGCAGCGCGTCGCCAGCCAGATCCCGGACGGCGCCACGCTGTTCATCGATATCGGCACCACGCCGGAAGCGGTGGCCCATGCGCTGATGAACCACAAGAACCTGCGCGTGGTCACCAACAACCTCAACGTCGCCACCCTGCTGACCGCCAAGGAAGACTTCCGCCTGATCCTGGCCGGCGGCGAAGTGCGCACCCGTGACGGCGGCATCATGGGCGAAGCCACCCTGGACTTCATCTCTCAATTCCGCCTCGATTACGGCATTCTCGGCATCAGCGGCATCGATATGGACGGCTCGCTGCTCGAATTCGACTATCACGAAGTGCGCACCAAACGCGCGATTATCGAAAATTCCCGCTGCGTGATGCTGGTCACCGACCACTCTAAATTCGGCCGCAACGCCATGGTCAACCTGGGCAACATGAACCTGATCGACTACCTGTTTACCGACCAGCTGCCGCCGCCGAGCGTGATGAAAATCATCGAGCAGTACGACGTGCAACTGGAGCTGTGCTGATCCGCTGTTAACCTGCGGGGCGCGCCGCCGCCCCGTTTCCTACTCCCCGCCCTCTTCATCGACAGCCGTTTGCGCGCTCGCGCCATATCCACATCATTTATGTGACTATCATCACCAAACTGTTACCTCTATCACGCCTAAATGTTTTTGTTTGGTTAAGTCTTGGCTTGCTTGTTGGTTTTTGATTACAATCATGAGCGAAAACGAACATGAAAGAGCTATTTCGAACATCTGGAGGAAGATGACGTGGAAACCAAAGACTTGATCGTTATCGGTGGCGGCATCAACGGTGCCGGCATCGCGGCGGATGCTGCCGGGCGCGGGCTGTCGGTACTGCTACTGGAAGCGCAAGACTTGGCCTGTGCTACGTCTTCCGCCAGTTCCAAACTGATCCACGGTGGCCTGCGCTACCTGGAACACTACGAATTCCGTCTGGTGAGCGAAGCGCTGGCCGAGCGTGAAGTGCTGCTGAAGCTGGCACCGCACATCGCGTTCCCGATGCGTTTCCGCCTGCCGCACCAGCCGCACCTGCGTCCGGCCTGGATGATCCGTATCGGCCTGTTCCTGTACGATCACTTGGGCAAACGCACCAGCCTGCCGGGCAGCAAGGGGTTGCGCTTTGGACCAGAGTCGGTGCTGAAGCCTGAACTGAAGCGCGGTTTCGAATATTCCGACTGCTGGGTTGACGATGCTCGCCTGGTGGTGCTGAACGCGCAGGAAGTGGAAAAACGCGGCGGCGAAGTGCGCACCCGCACCAAAGTGACCCGCGCATGGCGTGAAAACGGCCTGTGGATGGTGGAAGCGGTCGATATCGACAGCGGCAAAACCTTCACCTGGCGCGCCAAAGGCCTGGTGAACGCCACCGGCCCGTGGGTGAAAAACTTCTTCGACGACGGCCTGAAGCTGAAATCGCCTTACGGCATCCGTCTGATCAAAGGCAGCCACATCGTGGTGCCGCGCGTGCACGATCAGCCGCAGTCTTACATTCTGCAGAACGAAGACCACCGCATCGTGTTCGTGATCCCGTGGAATGACGAGTTCTCCATCATCGGTACCACCGACGTGGAGTACAAAGGCGATCCGAAAGACGTGAAGATCGACGAGAACGAAATCGCTTATCTGCTGAAAGTGTACAACGATCACTTCAAGAAGCAGCTGGGCCGCGACGACATCGTCTGGACTTACTCCGGCGTGCGTCCGCTGTGCGACGACGAGTCCGATTCACCGCAGGCGATCACCCGCGATTACACGCTGGACGTGCACGATGAGCAGGGCAAAGCGCCGCTGCTGTCGGTCTTCGGCGGCAAGCTGACCACCTACCGCAAGCTGGCCGAGCATGCGATGGAAAAACTGGCCCACTACTACCCAGGCTGCGGCCCGGCGTGGACCAAAAACGCCACGCTGCCGGGCGGTGACATCGACGGCGACCGCGACGGCTACGCGGCCAAACTGCGCCGTGCGCACGGCTGGTTGCCGGAAGCTCTCGCGCGCCGCTATGCCCGCACCTACGGCAGCCAGAGCGAGCTGATCCTGGCCGGCGCCAACGGCCTCGCCGATCTGGGCGAAGATTTCGGCCACGGTCTGTATGAAGCCGAGCTGCGCTACCTGACCGAGAAAGAGTGGGTCGTAGAACTGGCCGACGCCATCTGGCGCCGTACCAAGCTGGGTATGTGGCTGGACGAGGCGCAGCAGGCGCGAGTGAAAGCCTGGCTGGCAGAACACGCGAAAACGAAAGCGCTGTCTCTGGCTTCCTGAGCCGCAGCGTAACGAAAAAACGAAAAAGGGCCGGTTATCCGGCCCTTTGCTTTTTTCCTGCCCCGCTTTACAGCTTCACCGGCTGAATGTGCCAGATTTCGTCCGCGTATTCCTGAATGGTGCGATCGGAGGAGAAGTAGCCCATGTTGGCGATGTTCAGCACCGCGCGCCGCGTCCATTCGTCCTGATTGAGATAGACCTCGTCCACCTTGTCCTGCGTGTCCACATAGCTGCGGTAATCCGCCAACAGCTGATAGTGGTCGCCGAGGTTGACCAGCGAGTCGAACAGATTGCCATAGCGTTTCGGCTCTTCCGGGCTGAACACGCCGGTGGCGATCTGCGTCAGCGCCTGATGCAGCTCCGGGTCTTGCTCATAGTACTGGCGCGGGTTGTAACCGTTGCGGCGCAGCTCCTCGACCTGCTCGGCGGTATTGCCGAAGATAAAGATGTTCTCCTCCCCCACGTGCTCGCGCATCTCGACGTTGGCGCCGTCCAGCGTGCCGATGGTCAGCGCGCCGTTCAGCGCGAACTTCATATTGCTGGTGCCCGAGGCCTCGGTGCCCGCCAGCGAGATCTGCTCCGACAGATCCGCCGCCGGGATGATGATCTGCGCCAGGCTGACACCGTAGTTCGGAATGAACACCACCTTCAGCTGGGTATGCACGCGCGGATCGTTGTTGATCACTTTGGCCACGTCGTTGATCAAGCGGATGATCTGCTTGGCGGCATAGTAGGCCGAGGCCGCCTTGCCGGCGAAGATCACCACCCGCGGCACACGCTCGATCTCCGGATCGTCCAGCAAACGGTTATACAGCGTGATGACATGCAGCACGTTGAGCAGCTGCCGTTTGTACTCGTGGATGCGCTTGATCTGCACGTCGAACAACGCATCCGGGTTGACCACCACGTTGAGCGTTTTGGCGATATACAGCGCCAGCCGCTCCTTGTTCTGCCGCTTGGCACGCTGTACCGCCTGCAGGAAGCTCGGGTAGTCGATATTGGCCTGGATCTCGCTCAGCTGGCTGAGATCGGTGCGCCAGGTTTGGCCGATGCAGTCGTCCAGCACCGCCGCCAGCGGCGGGTTGGCCAGCGCCAGCCAACGACGCGGCGTTACCCCGTTGGTTTTGTTGCAGAAACGAGTCGGGAACAGCCGGGCGAAGTCGGCGAACAACGACTGCACCATCAGTTCAGAATGCAGGGCGGAAACGCCGTTGACCTTGTGGCTGGCCACCACCGCCAGCCACGCCATGCGCACCCGGCGGCCGTTGGTTTCGTCGATGATCGAGACCCGCGCCAGCAGATCGTTGTCGCCCGGCGCCACTTCCTGCACCATCTTGAGGAAGTGATCGTTGATTTCGAAAATCAGCTGCAGGTGGCGCGGCAAGATGCGGCCTATCATGTCCAGCGGCCAGGTTTCCAGCGCCTCGCTCATCAGCGTGTGGTTGGTGTAAGAGAACACCTGCTCCACCACTTCCCAGGCGTCGAGCCACTTGAATTTGTGCTCGTCGATCAGCCGGTGCATCAGCTCGGGAATCGACAAGACCGGGTGGGTGTCGTTGAGGTGAATGGCGATTTTGTCCGCCAGGTTGTCGAAGGTTTTGTGCATCAGCCAATGGCGATTGAGGATATCCTGTACCGTGGCCGACACCAGAAAATACTCCTGCCGCAGCCGCAGT
The DNA here is from genome assembly GCF_037027545.1 of Serratia sp. 201. Classification (NCBI taxonomy): domain Bacteria; kingdom Pseudomonadati; phylum Pseudomonadota; class Gammaproteobacteria; order Enterobacterales; family Yersiniaceae; genus Serratia; species Serratia sp. 201. Next base: position 119,199 of record NZ_JAXCHC010000006.1, read on the forward strand.
TCGCGCCCGGAGGAGGTCGAATCGTCCGGATACAGCACGCGCGACACGTTCTCCGAATGGTTTTTATCTTCCACCGCCGCGAAGTAATCGCCCTGGTTGAACTTGCCGAGGTTGATCTCGTTACTGGCCTGCGCGCCCCATAACCGCAGCGTGTTGGTGGCGTCAGTGTCAAAACCGGGGATCACCTGATCGTAGGCGATGGCCACGACCTCTTCGGTCTCCAGCCAACGCGCCTTGGCGCCCTCCTGCTGCACGCGGCCGCCGAAGCGCACCTTGTAGCGGGTGTTATGGCGCGGAAACTCCCACGGATTGCCGTACTCCAGCCAGTAGTCCGGCGATTCCATCTGTTGGCCGTTGACGATGTTCTGCTTGAACATGCCGTATTCATAGCGAATGCCGTAGCCGCGCCCCGGCAGCGCCAGCGTGGCCAGCGAGTCGAGGAAGCAGGCCGCCAGCCGGCCCAGACCGCCGTTACCGAGCCCGGGGTCGTTCTCTTCCTCCAGCAGCTCCGCCAGGTTCAGCCCCATCTCATTCAGCGCATTGTCGATATCCTGATAGATGCCCATCGACAGCAGCGCGTTAGACAGAGTGCGGCCGATCAGGAACTCCATCGACAGGTAATACACCTGCCGCACGTCTTGAGACAGCTGGGCGCGGTTGGAACGCAGCCAGCGCTCCACCATGCGATCGCGCACCGCGAACAGCACGGCGTTCAGCCAATCGTGCCGGTTGGCGATAGCCGGATCCTTGCCGACGATAAACATCAGCTTATAGGCGATGGAGTGTTTCAGCGCTTCCACACTGACCGTAGGTGAGGTGTAACTAAACGGTGAAGTCATGGCTTTTTAATCCCTTGTAGGGAGCCCCGCCATTCGCCGCGGAATAGCGGGCTCCGCTGAACATGGACGCGGTACGCCGCGCCCCGACAATCTACCCTTACGGCTGCCCGCCGTGCGTCAACCCGAGACGCGAAACGCGGGCTACAAGCGTTGATAAAGCGATAAATACTCTTTCGCCGCCACCGGCCAGCCGAAGTCCACGCTCATGGCGTGACGCTGAACGTGGCGCCAGTGTTTCGGCCGGCTCCACAGCACCATGGCGCGGCGGATGGCGTTGCCCAGCGCAACGGCGTCGCAATCGTCGAACACAAATCCGCTGGCGGTGCCGTCGGCCAGGTTCTCTAGGGCGCAGTCCACCACCGTGTCCGCCAGCCCGCCGGTACGGCGCACCAGCGGCAGCGTGCCGTATTTCAGGCCGTAGAGCTGCGTCAGGCCGCAGGGCTCGAAGCGGCTCGGCACCAGAATGACGTCGGCGCCGCCGATGATGCGGTGGGAGAAGGATTCGTGATAACCGATCTGCACGCCGACCTGCTCAGGGTAGTCGGCGGCGGCGGCCAGAAACGCCTGCTGCAGCACCGCGTCGCCGGCGCCCAGCAGCGCCAACTGCCCGCCCTGCGCCAGCAATTCGGGCAACGCCTGCAGCACCAGATCCAGGCCTTTTTGGCTGGTCAATCGGCTCACCACCGCGAACACCGGCAGCGATTCGTCCACCTTCAGCCCCATGGCCTTTTGCAGATGCAGCTTGTTTTTGACCTTGCTTTTCAGATCGTCGGCGTCGTAGCGGGCACTCAGCCGCGGGTCGTGGGCCGGATCCCAAATCTTGTCGTCCACGCCGTTGAGGATGCCGCTCAGCCTGCCCTGCCGCTGCCGCTCCTGCAGCAGCCCCTCCATGCCGTAGCCGAACTCCGGCCGGGTGATCTCGCGCGCATAGGTCGGGCTGACGGCGGTCACGTGGTCGGCATAAAACAGCCCGGCCTTGAGGAACGACATCTGGCCGTAAAACTCCAGGCCGTAGACGTCGTAAAACGACGCCGGCAGCCACAGCTCGGTCACGTGATGGGCGGAGAACAGCCCCTGGTAGGCCAGGTTGTGCACCGTGAACACCGAACGCGCCGGGTGGCCGTTGGCGGCCAGATAGGCGCAGCTGAGACCGGCGTGCCAGTCGTGGGCGTGCACCAGCTGCGGGCGCCAGTAGCGATCCAGCCCCTTGGCCAGCTCGCAGGCCATCCAGCCCAGCAGCGCAAAGCGCCGGTGGTTGTCGGGGTAGGCGTACATGGACTGATCGTGGTACGGGCTGCCCGGCCGGTCATACAGCCAGGGCGCATCGATCAGGTAAATGCCCACGCCATGATAGGTGGCGTAACGCAGGCCCACCCGGCCGGCGAACGAATCGATTTCCGCCACCAGCACGGTGTCCGGAATGCCGTTGCGTACGTCAGGGAAAGCGGGCAATAGCACCCGAACATCGGCGCCTTCGGCGATTTGCGCCGCCGGCAGTGCGCCAACCACGTCTGCGAGTCCGCCCGTTTTCAGCAGGGGGAACATTTCAGAACATACGTGTAAGACCTGCATTATCACTCCTGAAAGTCGGCCGAAGGCCTCTGGATAAGAAATAAAGCAGGCTTGCCGCTGTTATGTGTGCCGCGTTGCGCAAGCCATCGAACCGTTCATCGGGCGGCAGGCTATCGTTCTGCCGCCCACGTTAACTCACAATTTTGACAACATTTCGCGCGTCACCAGCACGATGCCGCCTTCCGAGCGATAAAAACGCTTGCTGTCCTCATCGGCGTTTTCCCCGATCACCATGCCCTCCGGAATGTGGCAGGCGCGGTCGATGATGCAGCGCCGCAGGCGGCAGGAACGGCCGACGTTCACGTCCGGCAACAATACGGTAGAGTCGATGGTGCAAAACGAGTTCACTCGCACGCGCGGGAACAGCACCGAATGCACCACCACCGACCCAGACACGATGCAACCGCCGGACACCAGCGAATTCATGGTCATGCCATGGCTACCGGAGCGATCCTGCACAAACTTGGCCGGCGGCAGCGGTTCCATGTGGGTGCGGATCGGCCAGGCGCGGTCGTACATGTCCAGCTCCGGCGTCACCGACGCCAGATCGAGATTGGCGCGCCAGTAGGCGTCCAGCGTGCCCACGTCGCGCCAGTACGGCGGCAAGTCGGGGTTGGACGTCACGCAGGATAAGGTAAACGGATGTGCCCACGCCGCCTGCTGCGCGGTGATTTTCGGGATCAGATCCTTGCCGAAGTCGTGGCTGGAGCCGGGGGTCGACATATCCTCCTCCAATAGCTGGAACAGGTAGGCGGCATTAAAAATATAGATGCCCATGCTGGCCAGCGACATATCCGGGTTGCCCGGCATCGCCGGCGGATCGGTGGGTTTTTCCAGAAACTCGATGATGCGATCGCTTTCATCCACCTTCATCACGCCGAATTCACCGGCCTCGCTGCGCGGCACCGGCAGGCAAGCCACAGTGCACTGAGCGCCCTTCTCGACGTGGTCGATCAGCATGCGCGAATAATCCATCTTGTAGATGTGATCGCCCGCCAGGATCACCACGTATTCGGCCTCGTAGCGGCGGATGATATCCAGGTTCTGGTACACCGCGTCTGCGGTGCCCTTGTACCAATGCTCGGTGCTGAGGCGCTGCTGGGCCGGCAGCAGATCGACGAACTCATTCATCTCCTCGTTGAGGAATGACCAGCCGCGCTGAATGTGCTGCACCAGCGTGTGCGACTGGTATTGGGTGATCACGCCGATGCGGCGGATGCCGGAGTTCAGGCAGTTCGACAAGGCGAAGTCGATGATGCGGAATTTGCCGCCAAAGTGGACGGCGGGCTTGGCGCGGGTGGAGGTCAAATCTTTCAGACGTGAACCGCGGCCGCCGGCCAGGATCAGCGCTACGGATTTAATCGGCAACTGGCGCGCCAACATCAGGGGGTCTTTATTTTCAAACCTAACCATAGCGGACTCCTTTTATTATTTCCGTACCAGTACGCAAAGCGAGCGCGCGGCCTGGTGCCAGGCGGGCAATACCGCCCGTGAGTCTTCCTGAGTGAACGGGGCGACAACCTGCCAATCGCCTTCCGGCAACCTCATCTCCGTCGTTTGCGGCGTGGCGTTGATCAGCAGCAGCCAGCGCTGCGACAGCAGGATCTGCATGAGCGGCTCGCCCTGCTCCCACTGCTGCGCGTCGAGCGCCTGCCCTTGCGCGTTCAGCCACTGCACGCTGCCGTCATCCTGCTGCCACCAGCGGTCCTGCTGCAGCGCGGGGATCTGGCGGCGCAGCGCGATCAGTGCCGCGACGTAATCGGTTAGCGCATCGTCCGCCGTGGCCCAATCGAGCCAGGTGGTGGCGTTGTCCTGACAATAGGCATTGTTGTTCCCCTGCTGGCTGTGTCCCTGTTCATCGCCGGCCAGCAGCATCGGCGTTCCCTGGGACAGCAACAGCGTAGCGAGCATCGCCCGCTGGCTGGCCCTGCGGCGTTGTACAATGGCGTCGTCGGCGACCAGGCCTTCGACGCCGTGGTTGTTGCTGAAATTGCGATCGCTGCCGTCGCGGTTGCCCTCGCCGTTGGGCTGATTGTGTTTCTCATTGAAGCTGACCACGTCTTGCAGGGTAAAACCATCATGGGCGGTCAGCATATTGACGGTGGCGTAAGGCGCTCGCCCGCGCTGGTTATACAGATCGCTGGAAGCGGCAAAACGCCGGGCGAACTGGCCGAGCGACACGCCGCTCTGCAGCCAGAAACGGCGCATGTCATCGCGGTAATGGTCGTTCCATTCGGCGAAGCGGCCGGGAAACGCCCCCACCTGATAGCCACCGGGGCCAACGTCCCAAGGTTCAGCGATGAGCTTGCAGCGCGACAGCACATCGTCCGCCAGCATCGCCTGGAACAGCGGGGCATCGCGATCGAACTCCGGCGTGCGGCCGAGCACGCTGCCCAGATCGAAACGGAAGCCGTCGACGTGGCACTCCCGTACCCAAAAACGCAGGCAATCCATCACCCAGGCCACGCCTTGCGGCTGATCCAACCGCAGCGTGTTGCCGCAGCCGGTGTCGTTGACATAGTCCCCTTCGGGCGTCAGCCAGTAGTAGCTCAGGTTATCGATGCCGCTCAGCGACAGCATCGGCCCGTCCCTATCCAGCTCGGCGCTGTGGTTAAACACCACGTCCAGGATCACCTCGATGCCGGCTTGGTGCAGCGCCTTGACCGCATCGCGGAATTCGTTCAGCGGCGTGGCATCGGTGCTCAGGCTGGCGTAGCGGTTGTCCGGCGCATAGGGCGCCAGCACGTTATAGCCCCAATAGTTGATCAGCCCCAACCGCTGCAGGCGCGGTTCGGAGGTATGTTGCTGCACCGGCAGCAGTTCCAGCGCGGTGATGCCGAGGCGTTTGAAGTGGGCGACCATCGCCGGGTGCCCCAATGCGGCGAAGCTGCCGCGCAGCGCCGGCGGGATCTTCGGGTGCAGCAGCGTCAGGCCGCGCACGTGCGCTTCATAAATCACCGTCTGGCCCCAGGGCGTGGCAGGCGGGCGATCGTCCTGCCAGTCATACCGTTCGTCCACCACCACACATTTCGGCATTAGCTCTGCGCTGTCGTGCGGGTCCGGCTGCTCGTAACCGCCGTGCAGGTGCGGGTGATCCCCCACCGGCCCTTCCACCGCGCGCGCGGCCGGATCGAGCGCCAGTTTGTTGGGGTTGAAACGCTGTCCGTTCGTCGGATCAAACGGGCCATAGACCCGGTAACCGTAACGTTGCCCCGGCCTGCCGCCCGGCAAATAGCCATGCCAGATATCGCCGCTGCGCGCCGGCAGCGGCAGGCGTACTTCGCGCTGCTGGCCGTCGAACAGGCACAGCTCCACCCGCTCGGCGTGCGCCGAGTACAGGGTAAAGTTGATGCCTTCGCCGTCGTAATGCGCGCCCAGCGGCGCGGCGAGGCCGGCCGTCAGCTCCGTCATGGCGCCTCCCGCAGCAGATAAATGGTCGCCAGCGGCGGCAGCGTTACGCAGATGGAGAAGTCGCGGCCGTGGCTGCCGACCGCTTCGGAAGAGACCCGCCCCTGATTGCCGGCGTTGCTGCCGTGATAGTGGTGCGAATCGGTATTGAGGATCTCGCGGTAGTCACCGGCGCGCGAGAGGCCGATGCGGTAGCGGTAGCGCGGCACCGGGGTAAAGTTGCTGATGGCGATCAGCTCATTGCCCTGCGAATCGTAGCGCGCGAAGGCGAACACCGAGTTATCGTGATCGTCGACCACCAGCCACTCGAAGCCGTCCGGCCGGTAGTCGCGCTCGTACAGCGGCGCCTGCTGCCGATAGCAGTGGTTCAGATCGCGCACCAGCCGCTGCACGCCGTTATGCCAATTATCCAACCCCTCCAATAAATGCCAGTCGAGGCTGGTATCGAAATTCCACTCGCGCCCCTGCGCGAATTCGCAGCCCATAAACAGCAGCTTTTTGCCCGGATGCGCCCACATAAACCCGTAATAGGCGCGCAGGTTGGCGAACTTTTGCCAGGCGTCGCCCGGCATGCGGTCGAGGACCGATTTTTTGCCGTGCACCACTTCATCGTGCGAGATAGGTAACACGAAGTTCTCGGTATAGGCATACAGCATGCCGAAGGTCATCTGGTTGTGGTGATATTTGCGGTGCACCGGATCGCACTTCATATAATTGAGCGTGTCGTGCATCCAGCCGAGGTTCCATTTGTAGTGGAACCCCAGGCCGTTGGCGTCCGGCGGCAGAGTGACGCCGGGATAGTCGGTGGACTCCTCCGCCAGCGTCACCGCGCCCGGCTGCGCCTGGCCAATAGTTTGGTTGGTATAACGCAGGAAGGCGATGGCCTCCAGGTTCTCGTTGCCACCGTAGTAATTCGGCACCCACTCGCCGTCGGCGCGGCTGTAGTCGCGATAAATCATCGACGCCACCGCATCGACTCGCAGCGCATCGATACCGAAACGCTCCAGCCAATACAGCGCGTTGCCCGCCAGGTAGTTGCGCACCTCGTGACGGCCGTAGTTGTAGATCAGCGTATTCCAGTCCTGGTGGTAGCCCTCACGCGGATCGGCGTATTCGTACAGCGCGGTGCCGTCGAAATTCGCCAGGCCGTAGGCGTCGCTCGGGAAGTGCCCCGGCACCCAGTCAAGGATCACGTTGATGCCCGCCTCATGCGCCGCCGCCACGAACGCCCTGAAATCGGCCGGCGTGCCGAAGCGACGGGTCGGCGCATACAGCCCCAGCGGCTGATAGCCCCAGCTGCCGTCGAACGGGTGCTCGTTGATCGGCAACAGCTCGATATGGGTGAATCCCATGTCCTTCACATAGTCGATAAGCTGCACCGCCAGCTCGCCATAGCTAAGCCAGAAGTGATTATCGGTGTGGCGGCGCCATGAGCCGAGATGCACCTCGTAGATGGCGATCGGCTGGTCAAAATCGTTGGCGCGGCGGCGCGCCGGCGTCGACGGCACCCCCTCCGGCAGCGGCGCCACCAGCGAGGCGGTATCCGGGCGCATCTGCGCCTCAAAGGCGTAAGGATCGGCTTTCAGCTGGGTATTGCCGTAGCAATCGACGATTTCATATTTGTACAGCTGGCCGGCCCGCACGCCGGGCAGGAACAGCTCCCAAATGCCGTTCTCACGCCGCAGACGCATCGGATGGCGGCGGCCGTCCCAGAAGTTGAACTCCCCCACCACCGAGACGCGCTGGGCGTTGGGCGCCCAGACCGCAAAACTGACGCCGTCGATGCCATCCAGCGTAACGAGGTGGGCGCCCAGCCGTTCATAGGGACGCAAATGCGTGCCCTCGGCCAATAGCCAACTGTCGATATCCTGCAGCAGCGGGCCAAACCGGTAGGGATCGTCGACAGTCTGTTGGTGATCGCGCCAGCTGACCTGCAGCTGATAGCGGAAAGGATTTTTTCGCCGCGGCACCACGGCGCTGAAGAAACCGCGCGGATCGTCGCAGTTCAGCTGCACCAGCCGCCGGCCGGTTTGCTGTTCTACCAGCCAGACTGCGCCGGCGTCCGGCAGCAGCACGCGCACCTGCAGACCGTTATCGGTCGCATGCATGCCAAGCAGAGCAAAAGGGTCGGCGTAATGGCCGGAGATGATCTGATCAATCACGTCACGATCGGGAAGTACAGGCATAGTCTTCTTCCTTAGATTAACAGCATGATCTAAGCACGGCTTGTTGGTTATTCCTTGGCCGTTTTGGTCATCATGCAATGCATTCGGACTCTAAAGCGTGATTGCGGTCGGTTATTGACCAATCTTTACTCTGCCGACCTGAATTTCGCTCTTTATGCTTATTTTTTGAAATATTTCAGTCATGGTGAAAAAGTGTTCACCCATGCGTTAAGCATAGCCAATGTCTGTTAAAAACTGCTCAGCATTGCTCAGGAAAATTCTTCATTAAGAAAACTGCCAGCCCGGCGGCGTCTGAATGCGGCGGCCGACGAGGCGATATGCGGGGTGGAGCCCAGTGAAACGAGGCTTGCGGTGACGTTGTCCGACGCGGTGCGCGGCGAACAAAAAGGCGGAAAATAAGGCTTTAGGGGGCTGAAATCAGCCAGCCCCCAGGAAGTGCGGGTTTACAACAGGATGCGCAGCATGCGGCGCAGCGGCTCGGCCGCGCCCCACAGCAGCTGGTCGCCCACGGTGAACGCCGACAGGTACTCTGGCCCCATGTTCAGCTTGCGCAGACGGCCGACCGGCGTATTCAGCGTGCCGGTCACCGCCGCCGGCGTCAGTTCGCGCATGGTCAGCTCGCGGTCGTTCGGGATCACGCGCACCCAGTCGTTGTGCGTCGCCAGCATCTGCTCGATTTCCGGCAGCGACACGTCTTTTTTCAGCTTCAGGGTGAACGCCTGGCTGTGGCAGCGCAGCGCGCCCACGCGCACGCACAGGCCATCGACCGGGATCACGCTGCCGGTGTTCAGAATCTTGTTGGTTTCCGCCTGGCCTTTCCACTCTTCGCGGCTCTGGCCGTTGTCGAGCTGCTTGTCGATCCATGGGATCAGGCTGCCGGCCAGCGGCACGCCGAAGTTATCGGTCGGCAGTTTGCCGCTGCGGGTGGCTTCGGTCACCTTGCGCTCGATATCCAGAATGGCGGAAGCCGGGTTCTGTAGCTCTTTCGCCACGTCGGCGTGCAGCATACCCATTTGGGTCAACAGTTCGCGCATGTGGCGCGCGCCGCCGCCGGAGGCCGCCTGGTAGGTGGCGACCGACGCCCACTCCACCAGATCGTTGGCGAACAGGCCGCCGAGGGACATCAGCATCAGGCTGACGGTGCAGTTGCCGCCGACGAAGGTTTTGATGCCTTTGTCCAGGCCCTGCTGGATCACCGCGTGGTTGACCGGATCCAGGATGATAATGGCGTCGTCCTGCATGCGCAGCGACGAGGCCGCGTCGATCCAGTAACCCTGCCAACCGCTGGCGCGCAGCTTAGGATAGACTTCGTTGGTATAATCGCCGCCCTGACAGGTAATAATGATATCGAGCGCGCTCAGTGCGTCGATGTCATACGCATCCTGCAGCGTGCCTTGCTGGCCGCCGAAGGCCGGCGCGGCAGAACCGTGCTGCGAGGTGGAGAAAAAGACCGGGCGAATGGCGTCGAAATCGCGCTCTTCCGTCATGCGTTGCATGAGAACCGAGCCGACCATTCCGCGCCAACCGATGAAACCAACGTTTTTCATAATATCTGTATCCCGCCCGGATAAGGGCTTATGTAGGTGATAACGAGTTGTGTGCAATATCTCCTCACCTTACAAAATGTCGGCGCGGGCGCAAAGTGAATTTATTCGATGGCTGAGGATTTCTCAGCAATCCTTCTTATAGGCAAGGACGCGGCCGAAAAGGCCGAGGCGTTTTCCCGATCACGAGGTCACCATGACAGAGATGATTTCCGCTACGGTATTGCTGTTTTTAATTATGGATCCGCTGGGCAACCTGCCGATTTTCATGTCGGTGCTCAAGCACCTGGAACCGCGCCGCCGCCGGGTGGTGCTGATCCGCGAGCTGCTGATCGCCCTGCTGCTGATGCTGATCTTCCTGTTCGCCGGCGAGAAAATTCTGGCGTTCCTCAACCTGCGTACCGAAACCGTCTCCATTTCCGGCGGCATCATCCTGTTTCTGATCGCCATCAAGATGATTTTCCCCACGCAGGAGGGGAACAGCTCCGGGCTGTCCGCCGGCGAGGAGCCGTTCCTGGTGCCGCTGGCGATCCCGCTGGTGGCCGGGCCATCGATTCTGGCGGCGCTGATGCTGCTGTCGCACCAGTATCCGCATCAGCTGCCCCATCTGGTGGCAGCGCTGTTGATCGCCTGGGGTCTCTCTGCGGCCATTTTGCTGATGTCGAACCTGTTCCTGCGCCTGCTGGGCAGCAAAGGCGTCAGCGCGCTGGAGCGGTTGATGGGGCTGATTCTGGTGATGCTGTCGACCCAGATGTTCCTGGACGGCGTGCGGGCTTACATGAAGCTGTAGGCGCCTGGCGGCGCCGACAACGGCCCGCGCTCAGCGGGCGGTAACGCGGCGAATATAGGCGAGCGTATCGGCGACCACGCCGTCCAGCGGCTGGTTGATGTCAATCGCTTGCACATCCGGCTCCTGCTCGCCCGGCTCTTCCAACGTGGCGAACTGCGAAACCAGCATCTGCGGTTTGAAGAAGTGACCTTTGCGCTGCTTCAGGCGCTCCTCGATCACCGCCTTGTCGCCTTTCAGGTAGAGGAAATGCAGGTTGCTATTCCCTTCGCGCAGGCGGTCACGATAGCTTTTTTTCAACGCCGAGCAGACCAGCAGCGACACGGGATTGGTGCGTTGCATGGCGAAGATGGCGTCGTTCAAGGCCGCCAGCCACGGGGCGCGATCGTTGTCGTCCAGCGCGTGCCCGGCAGCCATTTTGTTGATGTTGGCGCGCGGATGCAGGTAATCGCCGTCCAGCATAGCTGCCTCGGCCTCGTGGGCGACGGCGCTGGCCACGGCGGATTTGCCGCTGCCGGATACGCCCATCAGGATAAATACGTGATTCTGCGGATTGCTCATTGTGTCATGCCCCTATGGGAACTGGCGCGAGCGCGCCAAATGCGTCCCAACTGATAAAGATACTCTGGAACGCCGACGCCCCGCAGGGCGTCGGATAAAGATTATACGACCGTCGCCAGCAGCAGACAGCCCACCAGGCCGCACACCGAGATGATGGTTTCCAGCACCGACCAGGATTTGATGGTTTCCATGATGCTCAGGTTGAAATACTCCTTGAACAGCCAGAAGCCCGGATCGTTGACGTGCGAGAAGATGACGCTGCCGGAACCGACCGCAATCACCATCAGCTCAGGGCTGACGCCGGTAGTGGCGATCAGCGGCGCGACGATGCCGCCGGCGGTGATCGCCGCCACGGTGGCGGACCCCAGAGCCAGACGCAGCGCGGCGGCGATCGACCAGGCCATCAGAATCGGCGAAACGTTGCTGCCCTCCATCAGGCCGGCGATGTACTGCTCGACGCCGCTGTCCACCAGCACCTGTTTAAAGGCGCCGCCACCGCCGATGATCAACAGCATCATCGCGATGATTTTAATCGAGTCGGTGATGGTGCCCATCACTTCATCCATGGTGCGGCCGCGGTTCAGGCCGAAGGTGAAGATGGCGATCAGGACGGCGATCAGGGTCGCCATCACCGGATCGCCGAAGAACTCGGCGAAGCGCAGCAGGCTGTGGCCCTTCGGCAGCACCATTTCAGCGACCGCGCGCAGCGCCATCAAGATCACCGGCACCAGCGACGTGGCAACGCTGACGCCAAAGCTCGGCATCTCCGCGTCGGTAAAGGTTTTCGGGTTGTACAGGCCTTCCGGCACCGGCTTGTCGATGCCTTTCAGGAAGCGGGCATAGACCGGGCCGGCCAGGATCACCGTCGGGATCGCCAGCAGCGTGCCGTACAACAGGGTTTTACCCATGTCGGCATGGAAGATGGTGGCGATGGCGGTCGGGCCTGGGTGCGGTGGCAGGAAGCCGTGGGTCACCGACAGCGCGGCGGCCATCGGCACGCCGACGTACAGCAGCGGAATGCGTGCGGAGGCGGCGATGGTGAACACCAGCGGCAGCAACAGCACGAAGCCCACTTCGTAGAACAGCGCGAAGCCGACGGTGAAGCCGGTCAGCACCACCGCCCATTGAATGTGTTTTCTGCCGAACTTGTCGATCAGCGTGGTGGCGATGCGCTGTGCGCCGCCGCAGTCCGCCAGCAGCTTGCCGAGCATGGCGCCGAAGCCCATGATCAGCGCCAGGCTGCCCAGCGTACCGCCCACGCCGGCCTTGATGGAGCCGATGACCTTATCGACCGGCATACCCTGTGCAATCCCGACCGCCAGGGCAACCAGAACCAGAGAGATAAAGCCGTTCAGCTTGAAGCGGATCATCAGCAGCAGCAGCAGCGCTACGCCGCCTGCAACAATCACTAATGGCATAGTTTTTCTCCAACCTTTTATCGCGACTCTCTTTACGATAGGCGTAAAGCGTGCGGTTGTTTTATTTTTAGGCTCTTTCCCGGTGTTTAAGAAGAGCTGTAGGTGTTGTTGAGTCAGAGGTTCAGTCTTGCAGCAAGATGACCGCACACTCGTTGTTACCGGTATCATGATACCGGTAACAACATGAGCGCCGGAACCGGGTAAGCGGCTAAAATTCGCGTTCTGGGACAGAGATCAAACTTATGTCGGCAACGAGCGGCGGGCTTACAGGCGGGATAACCAGCGCGCCTCAGGGCGCGCTGCAAAAAGAAAGGGTGTTAAAACAGAACGTTAAAATGGCTCAGATACTGCCACCGGGGATCACGGTGAAACCGACGTCCACCATGCGTGGGCATACCGTTTCACCGCGCAGCCGGGCCAGCAAGCGCTCGGCGCCGATCTGCCCCATGCGTTCACGCGGCGTCAGCACGCTGGCCAGCTTCGGCACCATCACCTGGCCGATGTCATGGCCGTGGAAGCCGGCGATCGCCATGTCCTGCGGGATCGACAGCCCCTGCCGCTGGCACTCGAAGGCCGCGCCGATCGCCAGGTCATCGTTGGTGCAGAAGATACTGTCGATCTGCGGATAGTCGCGCTGCGCCACGCGCAGCAGTTCACCGCCGGCGGAATAGGAGGAAGATCGCGCGGTCATGATGCTGTACGGCTCCAGGCCGGATTCACGCATCGCCTGCTCATACCCCTGCTGCTTGATGATGGTACGTTCATCCTGACGGGCGCCGAAATAGACCACGTGACGGTGGCCGTGCGCGATGATCTGCTGGGTCATCTGGCGCGCCGCCTCGAAGTTGTTGAAGCCCACCGCCAGATCGATGCACGGCGAGACGCAGTCCATCAGCTCCACCACCGGAATGCCCGCCACCTCGATCATTTTCAGGGTGCGCGGCGTGTGATGGCGCTCAGACAGGATCAGGCCGTCGATATTGTAAGAAAGCAGCGAGGTCAGACGCTCTTCTTCACGCTCCGGCAGGTAGCCATAGTGCGCCAGCATGGTCTGGTAGTTGTGCGCGTCGGTCACGCTTTCGATGCCGCGCAGCACTTCGGCGAACACCTGGTTGGTCAACGACGGCAACAGCACGCCAATCGCCCGGCTGGTGGCGTTGGAGAGGATGTCCGGCGCGCGGTTGGGGATGTAGCCCAGCTCATCCAGCGCGACGGCGATTTTTTGCTGCAGGGCGGCGGAAACCTGGTCGGGATTGCGCAGATAACGGCTCACCGTCATCTTGGTCACGCCCACCTTGTCCGCCACATCCTGGAGTACCGGCCGTTTTTTCTTCATTATCAATGAACTGACTAACCGTGAATGGGCAGTCATTTTAGCAAAAAAAACGGCGGGCCGATATTGTCGGTTATGCGACGGCCAACGCAAAAAGGGCTCACATCGTGAGCCCTTCATACGCAGACAAAGGGGGAAAAAGCGTGGTTTCTCCCCCTTTGTGACGATCAGCCGAAAATCAATAAATTGATTTTCCTTGTTTTTATATGTTTTGCCGGCGTTAAGTCAGGCAACGTCGGCAGGCGAGTCACTCACCTCAAGGGCTCACACCGTGAGCCCTTGATATTTACCGCTTAATCACACCGGCGGCAGATCGAACAGCAGGATTTCGCTCTCTTCGTCGGCCTGGATCGTCAGCGCCGATTCATCCCACACCGCGAACGCGTCGCTGATGCCGGCGGTCTGGCCGTTGACCGAGACCTTGCCACGCACCACCTGGATCCAAACGCGACGGCCGGCGGCGATCGGGCATTCCCCCTGCTCGCCTTTATTCAGCGCCCAACGCGACAGCGTCATATCCTGGAACACCTTCAGCGAGCCGTCACGCGCATCCGGCGACAGCACCAGCTGACGGCCCTGCGGCGCGTCGAACATGCGCTGCTCGTAGCGTGGCTCAAGCCCGACCTGATCCGGGATGATCCAAATCTGGTACAGGTGCAATGGACGATCCTGATTGGCATTGTACTCGGAGTGACGCACCCCGGTGCCCGCACTCATGATCTGGAATTCACCGGCCTGGATCTGCTCCTTGTTGCCCATGCTGTCCTGATGTTCCACCGTGCCGCTCAGCACGTAGGTCAGGATTTCCATGTCTTTATGCGGGTGAGTACCGAAACCCTGCCCTGCATCGATCATATCTTCGTTGATCACCCGCAGCGCCGAGAATCCCATAAAGTTCGGATCGTAGTAATCGGCAAATGAGAAGGTGTGCCAGCTATCCAGCCAGCCATGATTGGCGTGGCCGCGGTCTTCCGCTTTACGTACATAAATCATATTCAACTCTCCTCAATGTTTTTTTACAGTCTAGTCCTGCCAGCAGAATAAGAAAGCGTAAAAAACTCATGCCTCTGTTCAAAAATTTCGATGGAATGAAACAGCGGATGGGCAGCGGATTTGTTGAAGGCGGAAACGGCTGAAAAAAGGGCAAAAAAAAAGCCAGCACCCGAGCTGGCTAAGTAAACACTGGAAGCAATGTGAGCAATGTCGTGCCTTCGCAGTGAGAGTATCAAGGGTTGATGCCCTCCCCGGAACGCATCGCAATAATAATCATTATCATTCGCACCTGTAAAGCGTTTTTTTTGACCCGTTGAAATAATATTGACTCAAGGCAGTAAACGGATAAATTCAGAGGTTATTCAACCGGTAAGCAAAAGGAGCAGCGACATGAGCGAGATCGTGATACGCCACGTGGAAACAACGGATGCGCAAGCCCTGCATCATCTTTATTCGCAGACGCCCGTCTACCGCGATACGCTGCAGCTCCCGCTACCGTCCGTCGAGTCCTGGCAGAAGCGACTCGCCAATCCCGAACCGGGCACGCATAACCTGGCGGCCATCATCGACGGGCAGCTTGCCGGCCAGTTGGTTGTGATGCTGAATCAGCGCGTTCGCCGCCGCCACGTCGCCACCTTCGGCATCGGCGTCGATCCGCGCTACCACGGCAAAGGCGTCGGCAGCCGCCTGATGCGGGCGATGATCGACCTGTGCGACAACTGGGCCGCCATCGAGCGCATCGAACTGACGGTGTTCACCGACAACCCGGCCGCCATCGCGCTATACCGCAAGTTCGGCTTCGAGATAGAGGGCACCAGCCGCGGCTATGCCATGCGCGATGGCGTGCTGGTCGACGCCTACCATATGGCGCGTTTGCGTTCCGGGCAGCCGCACGGCGATGCGTAATATTCCCCACCCGCAGGGGCCGCTGTGCCGGCCCCTGCATATCAACCGCCGAACCTTTTTACACGCGCTGGCCGGCCTGACCGCCGCCGTCGGCATATTCTCTCCTCTCACCCCATTAGGTGCCGCTATGCCAACTTCCGCCGCCGGGCGCCCAGGCTCCCGCAACCTGATTACCGATGTGCCCGGCCTGAAGGTCGGCGTGGCTCAGGACAGCCGGGTGCGCACCGGCGCGACGGTGATCCTGCCGGACAGCCCGGCGATTGCCGCCGTGGACGTGCGCGGCGGCGGCCCCGCCACCCGGGAAACCGACGCGCTCGGTGAGGACAATTTGGTACAGACCATCGATGCGCTGACGTTCAGCGGCGGTTCGGTTTACGGTCTGGCGGCGGCGGATGGCGTCGCAGCCTGGCTGGGGCAACAGGGTAAAGGCTACGCACTGCGCCCAGCACCCGGCGTGCCGGTCTCCCCTATCGTGCCCACCGCCTGCCTGTACGATCTGGCCAACGGCGGCGACAAAAACTGGCAGCTCACGCCGCCGTATCGCCAGTTGGGCATCGAGGCGGTCGGCAAGGCCGGCCTGGACTTTCCGCTGGGCACCGTCGGGGCCGGCTACGGCGCCATGACCGGCATGGGCAAGCTGAAAGGCGGCCTCGGTTCGGCGTCGATCGTGGCCACCAACGGCGCTACCGTCGGCGCGCTAGTGGCGGTCAACAGTTTGGGTGCGGTGGTCGCACCCGGCACCCGCGCCTTCTGGGCGACGCCTTATGAAATTAACGGTGAATTTGGCAACGGCGGCGCGGCGGCGCTGGCGCAACTGCATGCGCAGGGTGAAGACGGGATGGTGCAAGAGCCGCAGGGCGGCAGAAAGAACACCACCCTGGCCTGCATCGCCACCGACCTGGCGCTGACGCGAGTGGAGTTGAAACGGGTGGCCATCATGGCGCAAGACGGTATGGCGCGCGCTATTCGCCCGCTGCACAGCCCGTTTGACGGCGACGTGGTGTTCGCCCTGTCCACCGGGCAGCGCGAGGTACAGGGCAGCCGCGAACTGGCGGTGCTGCAAATCGGCGCGCTGGCGGCGGACACCCTCGCTCGGGCGATCGCCCGTGGCGTGCATGCCGCTACACCATGGCCAGGCAGCCAGGTCGCAACCTGGCAAACGCTCGGCGGCTAACGCGCCGCCATCAAAAAAGGGGCGCTGGCAGCGCCCCTCGATCTTTATTCACCCTTACCGCTTAAATACCGGCGGTTTCCCGAATATAGCGGCGCGCTTTCACCGCATACTCGAACGGGTTGGCCAGCGCCGGATCCTGCTCGGCCTCCACCACCATCCATCCCTTGTAACCGCGCTCGTCCAGCAGCTTGAACACCGGCCTGAAGTCGATCACGCCATCACCCGGCACGGTGAAGGTGCCCTTCTTCACGCCATCGAGGAAGCTCAGCTTGTTGGCCTTCACTTCCGCCACCACCTCATCGCGCACGTCCTTCAGATGGACGTGGTTGATGCGCGGCAGATACTTCTCCAGGATCGCCATCATCGCCTGCTGGCTGCCTTCCGAATAGTAGGCGTGCCCGGTATCGAACAACAGGTAAACGTCGTCGTTGACCATGCTCATGTAGCGATCGATTTCGGCGGTAGTCTGAATGCCAGTACCCATGTGGTGGTGCAGACACACCTGCATGCCTTTGCCGGCGGCGATCTTCGCCAGCTCGTTGTAACCGTCGGCCACGCGCTGCCACTCTTCATCGCTGAAATACGGCTTCTCTTCGAACACGCCTTTGGTGGTGCCCTGAATGCTCTTGCTCTGCTCGGAGCAGCCAATCACCCTGGCGCCCATGGCATGCAGGAAATTCATGTGGTTGATAAATTCATCGATGGTTTTGTCTTTTTGGCCGTCGGCGAAAAAGGTGCTGAACCAGGCGTTGCAGATCTGGATGCCGCGAATATCCAGCATCGGTTTCAGCACCGCCGGATCGCGCGGGTATTTGCTGCCCACTTCGCTGCCGGTGAAACCGGCCAGCGCCATTTCGCTGACGCACTGCTGGAAGGTGTTTTCCTTGCCCAGATCGGGCATGTCGTCGTTGGTCCAGCCGATTGGCGCGATGGCCAATTTCACGTTGTCTTTATTCATGGTCTGCCTCGGTCCTTGGAGGGCCGCCGGTGCAAATGACGCCGGCGAGCCAAATAAGATTATTTGCCCAACAGCTCTCTTTCGATGCGCTCTCTGGTCGCCACCGCCTGGCTCGGCATCTTTTCCGGATAGCCGAACAGCGAGGTGCAGATGATCGATTCGCCGCCGGCCTTGAAGCTGCGGTTGGCAAATTCCATGTCGCGCAGCGTCTGGAACAGGGCGTCGAAATTCACCTCACCTTCGCCGATGCCGACGTGCTGATGCACCGCGGCGTCAACGCCCGGCGGATTGACGATATAACGGCAATGCTTGGTGTGATTCATGGTGTCGGCAATCAGCACGTGGGAAAGATCGTCCCCGGCGTACTGCAACATGCCGGCCACATCGCCCTGCCCCTTGTCGTAGTAGAAGGTGTGCGGCACGCTGTAGAGGTATTTGACGTGGTCGCTGCGCAGCGATTTCACCAGATCGGCGGTTTCGTTACTCAGCTCGCAGAAGTCCCACGGGTGCGACTGGATCTCCATACGGATACCTTCACGCTCGATGATCGGCAGCAGCTCCTCCATCGAGCGATACCACAGCTCCTCGCAGATCTCCGGCTCGTTGGGGTTGCCGGCCAGTTCGGTGTTGATCACCTGCACGCCCATTTCCACCGCGATCTCGATCATCCGTCGCCAGTTTTTGACTGCCGCCTGGCGGCGATCTTCGCCCGGCCCGGACCAGCGATACACCACGATAAATGAGGAGATCTCCACGCCGGTCGCTTTCAGGGCGTTTTTATACTCCGCCATGATTTCGCGGCTGGCCTTCGGATGCTTGTAAAACGGGTTGATCTGCGGGTGCGGCGACTGCTCGATGTATTTATAGCCCCAGTCCGCCACCTGCTGAACCATTTTGGTCACGCCCAAATCCCGGATAACGTCGACATCAAAAGCGATCTTCATGGTCACTCCTCTGCAATCATGGGTACGGGGTTCAAGCCGATGGCTTGTTGTAAAACGCCGGGCGCGCCGGCAGGGTCACCGGTACGATCTCACCGCTGAGCTGGGCCGCCACACAGGCGTCGGCGGTCACCGCGGCGGCGTAGCCGTCCCAGGCGGAAGGCCCGGTCAACTGGCCCGCGGCCACGTCGTTGATGAACCCCTGCAGCTCGACGTCATAGGCGTCGATAAAGCGATCCTTCCAGTCGGTCAGGATTTCGGTCGACAGGCGGGCGCCGCTGCGCATCTGCACCGAGGACGGCTCCGGCAGTTTGGCAATGCCGGTTTCCCCCACCACTTCACACTGAATGTCGTAGCCGTACTGGCAGTTGACGAAAATTTCGACGTCGATGCGCGTGCCTTTGGCGGTTTCGAACAACACAATCTGCGGATCTTTCAGATGCGGGAACGCCTTCGGGCTCTTGCGTGGGAACACCACCTGCACCGACACATAGTCGTCGTCGAGCAGCCAGCGCAGCACGTCGATTTCGTGGATCAGGGTATCGGTGATCGCCATATCGGTGGTGTAGGCCTCGCCGACCGTCGGGTTGCGGTGCGCGCAGTGCAACATCAGCGGTTCGCCGATCTGGCCGCTGGTCAGCACCTGTTTCAGCGCGCGATAGCCCTGGTCATAGGGGCGCATAAAGCCGACCTGCACCAGCCGCTTGCCGTGCTTCGCTTCGGCATCGACGATGTTCTTGCAGCCCTGCGCGGTCACCGCCAGCGGCTTCTCGCAGAACACCGGTTTGCCGGCGGCGATGGCCGCAAGCACGAATTCTTCGTGGCTTGGCCCCCAGGAGGTGACCAGCACCGCCTGCACGTCGGCGGCCTTGATAAGATCGTGGCCGTTGTCATACACCCGCGCATCCAGCTGCAGATCGCTCACCACCTTGGCGGCGTTGTCGCGATTGATGTCGTTCACCGCCACGACGCGGGCGCCCTGCAAAACTTTGCTGCAGCGACGGATATGATCGCGGCCGATGGCGCCGGTGCCGATAACCCCAATGTTCAATGTCATTTTCGCTACCCTCTGGAAAGTGTGTTGTGTTCGAAAACGAATCAGTAATCGCGCGCCTTATCGATGTTTTCCTGCAGCTTGCGCGCCACTGCGACGATTTTCTCGCTGTCGGCCACCTGAGCGCCGCCCACGCGCCACCAGCTGAGATACTTGTGCACCATGGTCTTCGGCAGCACCTTGATGTCCAGCAGCGTGGACACGGTCTGCCTGCGGGCGTCGGCCAGCGCATCGAGCAGCTGCTGCTCGGTGGTGACGCGATAGGTTTTACAGCCGTAAGCCGCCGCCAGCATGGCGAAATCGACCGGCACCAGTTTGCCGTCGAGCTTGCCGCCCTCTGGATTGCGGAAGCGGAATTCGGTGGTATAGCTGTCCATGCCGTGTTCCATCTGCAGGTTGTTGATGCAGCCGTTGGTCATGTTGTCGAACAGCACCACGTTGATCTTGCAACCTTCCTGAATCGAGGTGACCAGTTCGGAATGCAGCATCATGAAGGCGCCATCGCCCACCATCGCGTACACCTCACGCTGCGGCTCGGCCAGCTTGACCCCCAATGCGGCGTTCACCTCGTACCCCATGCAGGAGTAGCCGTATTCCACGTGATAACCGTGCTCGCCGCGGTTGTGCCACACCCGCTGCAGATCGCCCGGCAGGCTGCCGGCGGCGGCCACAATCACGCTGTCCGGCGGCAGCTCACGGTTCAGCACCCCCAGCACCCGGCTTTGCGTCATCGCCGAGTCGGTCTGAGCGATAAATTCGGCGAACACCCGTTCGCGATCGAGGTGATCGTCTATTTCCGGCACAAAGCCTGCGCCGCTGTATTCCACCGCGTAAACACGCTCGGTCTCTTCACGCTGGGCGCCGCGCGCCGCGGCGATGGCGTCGCCCCAGCCGGCGCGATAATCAGCCTGCGCCAGCAGCGCGCTCAGTTCGCTCAGGCCCTCACGGGCGTCCGCCAGCACCTGCACGCCGTCGAGTTTGCCGGCGTCAAAGGCGCTGACGTTGATATTGAGGAAGCTGACGTCCGGATGTTGGAACAGCCATTTGGACGAGGTGGTAAAATCGGTGTAACGGGTGCCGACGCCAATCACCAGATCGGCCTGTCGAGCCAGCGTGTTGGCCGCCAGGCAGCCGGTTTCGCCGATGCCGCCGAGGTTGAATTCATGATCGCTCGGCACCGCGCCTTTGCCGGCCTGGGTTTCGGCGAACGGAATGCCGAAGCGCTCGGCGAATTCGCGCAGCGCCCGCCCGGCCTGCGAGTACTTCACGCCGCCGCCGCACACCAGCAACGGTTTGCGTTTGGCCGTCAGCAGCGCCAAGGCGTCCGCCAACATGCCATCGGTCGCCGGGCGGCGATCGAGCCGGTGCACGCGTTTTTGGAAGAAATAGTCGGGGTAGTCGTAGGCTTCCCCCTGCACGTCCTGCGGCAGACACAGCGTCACCGCGCCGGTTTCCGCCGGATCGGTCAACACGCGCATCGCATTGATGCAGGCGCTCATCAGCTGTTCCGGTCGCACGATGCGGTCCCAGTATTTGCTCACCGCGCGGAACGCGTCGTTGGTGCTGATGCTGAGATCGTAAGACTGTTCGATTTGCTGCAGCACCGGGTCCGGCTGGCGGGAAGCGTAAACGTCGCCCGGCAGCAGCAATAAAGGAATGCGGTTGGCGGTGGCGGTGGCCGCGGCGGTGATCATATTGGCGGCGCCGGGGCCGACCGATGAAGTGCAGGCGTAGATCTGCCGGCGCAGTTTTTGTTTGGCGAAGCCGATCGCCGCATGGGCCATCCCCTGCTCGTTGCGGCCCTGATGCACCCGCAGATCGCCGCTATCCTGTTCCAGCGCTTGCCCCAGCCCCAGCACGTTGCCGTGGCCGAAAATCGCGAAAATGCCCGCGACGAATTTGGTTTCCACCCCGTCGGCCAGCAGATACTGGTTATCGAGAAATCTGACGAGCGCCTGCGCCATGGTTAGCCTGATCTTGCCCATTTACTCACCCTTTAGATTGAGGGCCGCCCCGGAAAGGGCTCGCGCCGAGCCGACAATCCCGTGTTTGTATTACGCGGCGGCAGCTATTATCTTGAGCAGGCGATGCCCGCTGCTCACGAAGTCGACAACCTGAAACGTGAAGCGATTATAAACAAATATATTTTTCATAAAATCACATTACAGAAGAAACATTTCATTTTGCGATAAAGATCGCATATTACATGAAAAGCCCGTTTCATCTCGTGATTCAGCCTTTACTGGCTTCGCGCCGCGCACCGGCCGATAACAACCGTTACCACACGGGCTGACAGCCTTTTATCCTGATCTAACCCCCTTTTCTGCGCGCGCCCGGTCGCCGTCTTATGGCCGCTTCATCGGCTTTTCCCGTTCTCCTGTCGATGTTTTAAACGCATCACATTTTCGGGGTGTAAATTTCATTCTATATTGAAATTGAAATTTTCATTCCCCATACTATCCACATGCTTCCTGCAGGGCGCCACGCTCGGGCCGCCGCCGGAGTTTTGCTTAAACAGAAGGAAACGGGTATGGCTACACAAGAAAAACAGCTTGATGTCATTTGTCTCGGGCGCATCGCCGTCGATTTCTATGCTCAGCAGATCGGCGCGCGGCTGGAAGACGCCGGCACATTCGCCAAGTACCTCGGCGGATCTTCCGGCAACGTGGCCTACGGCACCGCCATTCAGGGGTTAAAATCCGGCATGCTGGCGCGCGTCGGCGATGAACACATGGGCCGCTTTCTGCGCGAAGAGCTGCAGCGCGTCGGGGCCGATACTCGCTGCCTGATCACCGACAAACGTCGGTTAACCGGCCTGGTGATCCTCGGCATCAAGGATCAGGAAACCTTCCCGCTGATCTTCTACCGCGAAAACTGCGCGGACATGGCGCTGACGCCCGACGACATCGACGAGGCCTACATTGCTTCCGCGCGCGCGCTGGCCATCACCGGCACGCACCTGTCGCACCCGAACACCCGCGCCGCGGTGCTGAAGGCGCTGGAATACGCGCGCCGCCACGGCCTGCGCACCGCGCTGGACATCGATTACCGCCCGGTGCTGTGGGGGTTGACGTCGCTGGGCGACGGCGAAACCCGCTTTGTGGAATCGGATCAGGTAACGCGCGAGCTACAAGAGGTGCTGCACCATTTCGATCTGATCGTCGGCACCGAAGAGGAATTTCATATCGCCGGCGGCAGCACCGACACGCTGACGGCGCTGAAAAACGTGCGCCGGGCCACGGCGGCCACGCTGGTGTGCAAGCGCGGCGCGCAGGGCTGTTCGGTGTTCGAAGATGACATCGCCGACGACTGGGAACAGGTGAAGCTGCACGCTGGTGTGCGAGTGGAGGTGCTGAACGTGCTGGGAGCCGGCGACGCCTTTATGTCCGGCCTGCTGCGCGGCTACCTGAACGATGAGGGCTGGGATCGGGCCTGCCGCTACGCCAACGCCTGCGGCGCATTGGTGGTCTCGCGTCACGGCTGCGCCCCGGCCATGCCGACCAAACGGGAGCTGGATGACTATCTGCAGCGTGAACAACAGGTCACGCGCCCGGACCGCGACGCACGCCTGAATCACCTGCACCGGGTCACCACCCGCAAGCAACAGTGGCCGGAATTGTGCGTATTCGCCTTCGATCACCGCAAGCAGCTGGCGGACATGGCGCGCGAAGCCGGCGTCAGCGAGGAACGCATTCCGCGCCTGAAAACCCTGCTGTTAACGGCGGCGCAACAGGCTGCCGCGCAGGCCGGCCTCAACGGCAACAGCGGCATTCTGGCCGACACCACCTACGGGCAGGCGGCGCTGAACGAAATCACCGGTCAGGGATGGTGGATTGGCCGGCCGGTGGAGCTGCCCAGCTCGCGCCCGCTGCGCCTGGAGCACGGCAACATCGGTTCGCAATTGATCGACTGGCCGCAGGAGCACGTGGTGAAGTGCCTGGTGTTTTATCATCCGCACGACGCGGCAGAACTGCGCCGCGAACAGGATGAGCTGATCGCCGACGTCTACCGCGGCTGCTGCAAATCCGGCCATGAGCTGCTGCTGGAAGTGATCCTGCCGGACGGCAACGCCGACAAGGACGAGCGCTATTACCTGGAGATGATTGAACACTTCTACCGGTTGGGCATTCAGCCGGACTGGTGGAAACTGCCGCCGCTGAGCGCGGAAAACTGGCAGCAGGTCGGCGCGCTGATCGACGCCTACGATCCCGACTGCCGCGGCGTGCTGATCCTGGGGCTCGATTCCCCAGAGGCGGTGCTGAAGGCGGGCTTTGCCGCCGCCGCAGATGCGCGCTGGGTGAAAGGTTTCGCCGTCGGCCGCACTATTTTCGGCCAACCTTCGCGTCGCTGGCTGCAGGGGGAAATCGACGACGCGGCCCTGATCGAGCAGGTGAAACAAAAATACCTGACGCTGATCGGTTTCTGGCGCCAGTACCGTCCACAGGCGGGCGGCACGCACTGACAGCGAGAGCAGGTTCACGTCCCCTTAAGGCCATTTCGCCGCTTTAAGGGGATTTTTTTGCCCATTTTCTGTGAAGTCGCGCAATGTGCGATCGAATAAATCGCTTTTTGAGGAAATGAAATTTCCGCTCCGTCTGTTAAAATACCCTGTCAATATTTCAGGCGTCAGGCCAATGCGCCTTCACCCCACTGCGAGCCGAATGGATGAACAACCCAACTCAACTTTCGCTGTTACAGGACGAGATCCGCCACCGTTATGAAACGCTGAGCAAGCGTTTGAAGCAGGTGGCGCGCTATATTTTGGATAACAGTAACAGCATCGCTTTCGATACCGTTGCCTCCATCGCCGCACAGGCCAGCGTGCCGCCTTCCACCCTGATCCGTTTCGCCAACGCCTTCGGTTTCAGCGGCTTCAACGAAATGAAGCAGGTGTTCCGTCAGCATCTGATGGAAGAGACGGTGAACTATACCGAGCGCGCGCGCCTGTTCCGCCAAACCTCCACCGACGACAACGTCGCGCCAGAGAAGCCGGCGGAGATTCTCAACGTATTCACCATGGTCAACGCGCAGGCGCTGCAGCAGCTGGCGATGCAGATCGCTCCCGAGCAGCTGGATCGCGCCGTCGAGCTGCTCAACAACGCTGAAAACATCTACGTGATCGGCCTGCGCCGCTCGTTCAGCGTCGCTTCCTACCTCACCTATGCGCTGCGCCATCTGGAGCGCCGCGCGTTTCTGATCGACGGCCTGGGCGGGATGTTCACCGAACAGCTGAGCATGGTGAAACCGAAGGACGTGGTGATCGCCATCAGCTATTCGCCATATGCCCGCGAGGCGGTGGAACTGGTGGAATTGGGCGCCAAGCGCGGCGCGCAGCAGATCGCCATCACCGACAGCCAGGTCAGCCCGCTGGCCGCCTTCAGCGACGTCTGTTTCGTGGTGCGCGAAGCGCAGGTGGACGGGTTCCGCTCGCAGGTGGCTTCGATGTGCCTGGCGCAGACGCTGGCGGTCTCGCTGGCGCTGAATAACGCCCGGGACGAGTAAGGCTGACAAAAAAGCCCGGCAAGCCGGGCCTCAGGCGCTTATTGCGCGGCGGGATAGCCGTCGCCGTTAATCCAAGCGTGGTCTTTTTCCCAGGTGAATTTCCACTGCCGCACCGGCCCGGCCATCACGTTGAGGTAATAGTTGTCGTAACCCGCCAGGGTCGCCACCGGGTGATAACCGCGCGGCACTTTCACCACGTCACGATTGTAGACCGGCATGCACTCATCGAGCGTGCGATCGTCGGTATAGACGCGCTGCATGCAGAACCCCTGCTCCGGCTGTATGCGGTGATAGTACGTCTCTTCGAGATAGGTTTCGTGCGGTGAGTCTTCTTGATCGTGCTTGTGGCTCGGGTAGGAGCTGGTATTGCCCTCGTCGGTGTAAACCTCCACCACCAGTAGACTGTCGGCCGGCTCACTGTCCGGCAGAATGTTATGCACCAACCGCTGGTTACGCCCCTTGCCGCGCCGCTCCACGCCGATATCCGCCGGCGTAATCAGCCGTGAAGGCAGGTGGCCGCTGCCGGGTGCGCTGCACACCGCCAGCTCCAGATCGGTTTCTGCCCGCACGTCGATGCGATCGTGGTGCGGCACATACACCGCGTAAGGCGGCGTACGTTCGAACGGGCTCATGCGTTTACCGATATGCGGGTATTCGGCGCGCAGCGTGGCGACGGAGGCGATACCGGCAACCAGCACCAGGCACAGTTCCTGGTCGCCGCACTCAAGCTGCAGCGACTGCCCGGCGGCCAGGCGGTAAACGTCAAAGCCGACATAGCGCCAACCGGCATTTTCCGGCGTCACGTGCTGAATACGCCCCTCGGCATTCGGCGTCTGACATTTGGCAAGCAGTGAAGACATCTCGATTCTCCTGTTAATGACCCGTGCAAAGGCCGCTGCCCCGAAGGAGCAACGGCCTGGCCTGAATATGACAGCGCTTAACCCAGCGTCGGCATGCTGAATTCGGACACCGTCTGCTGCCCGGCCGGCCAGCGTGCGGTGGCGGTCTTCATGCGCGTGTAGAAGCGCACGCCGTCGGTGCCGTGCACGTTCAACGCGCCGAACACCGAGCGCTTCCAGCCGCCGAAGCTGTGGAACGCCATCGGCACCGGCACCGGCACGTTGACGCCGACCATCCCGGCCTGCACTTCCTGCACGAACTGACGCGCGTAGTGGCCGCTGCCGGTAAAGATGGCGCTGCCGTTGCCAAACTCATGGCCGTTGACCGTGTCGATGGCGGTGCGATAGTCCGGCACCCGCACGATGCCCAGCACTGGCCCGAAGATCTCTTCGCGGTAGATGCGCATATTCGGCTTCACATGGTCGAACAGCGTGCCGCCGACGTAGTAGCCTTCAGGGTAGCCCGGCACCTGATAATTGCGGCCGTCGGCCACCAGGGTTGCGCCTTCTTCCACGCCCAGATCGATGTAGCCCAGCACCTTTTTCTGGTGGGCAGACGACACCAGCGGCCCCATTTCATTCTCTTCGCCACCCTGCTGCAAGCCCGGCCCGACGCGCAGCTGCGCGATCAGCGGCTTCAGTTTGGCGATCAGTTTGTCGGCGGTATCGTCACCGACCACCACGGCGATCGGCAGCGCCATGCAACGCTCGCCGGCGGAGCCGAACGCGCCGCCCATCAACGCGTTGACCGTGGCGTCCAGATCGGCGTCCGGCATGACGATCGCCTGGTTTTTCGCCGCGCCGAAGGCCTGTACCCGCTTGCCGTGCGCGCTGGCAGTGGTATAGATATGTTCCGCCACGGTGGAGGAGCCGACGAAGCTCACCGCCTGAATGCGCGGATCGGTGCACAGCTGCGCCGCATCTTCATTGGCGCAGTGCACCACGTTGAACACGCCGTCCGGCAGGCCGGCTTCTTTCAGCAGCTCCGCCAGGCGCACCGAGGCCGAAGGCACCAGCGCCGGCGGCTTGAGGATAAAGGTGTTGCCGCAGGCCAGTGCGATGGGGAACATCCACATCGGCACCATCGCCGGGAAGTTGAACGGGGTAATGCCCGCCACCACACCCAGCGGCTGCATCAGCGAGAAGCTGTCGACGCCGCTGCCGACGTCCGGCGAATACTCTCCCTTGATCAGATGCGGGATACCGCAGGCGAATTCGACCACTTCCATGCCGCGCGTCAGTTCGCCCAGCGCATCCGAATACACTTTGCCGTGCTCGCTGACGATAAGCTCGGCCAGCTCGTCGCGGTGTTGTTCCAACAGCGCCTTGAAATTGAACATGATGCGCGCACGGCGCAGCGGCGTGGTGCGCGACCAGTCGGCGAACGCCCGATGCGCCACGTCGATGGCCTGTTTGACTTCGGCGGCGGTGCTCTGCGTGACGCGCCGCTCAACCTGCCCGCTGGCTGGGTTGTGCACGTCGATGGTTTGATTGCTGCTGCTCAGGCACACCTGCCCGTCA
This sequence comes from Serratia sp. 201, assembly GCF_037027545.1. Lineage (NCBI taxonomy): Bacteria > Pseudomonadati > Pseudomonadota > Gammaproteobacteria > Enterobacterales > Yersiniaceae > Serratia > Serratia sp. 201. The sequence goes on from NZ_JAXCHC010000006.1 coordinate 146,795, forward strand.
ATAAAATTACCCACGGTTTTCATGTCACGCCCTCTTTTCAAGTCCGCTGTCGCCAGGCCACTCACAGGCGGCGCGGCGTTAATCGTCCCGCTCGCCAAACTCCGTCGGCAAGCCGGCTAAATCCTGACCGGATGCAGCAAACTCTATTTCATTGAAAAAAAAGTTTCAAATAAATTGTTTTGAAAAATTTGTTTTTAGTGCGTGAGGTCGCAATTTTGCGGTGTCGATCGGATTGGCGCTTTCATTGCCGTGCCAGGGAAAGCACAACAGCGGCGGAGAAAACAGAGCTAATACACACTGACTTTGCTACAGAAAACCCGCACTGAGCCTGCTCTGCCGTCGTTACCGTCCGCCCCCGAACGCCCAAGGCGCCTGGCGCAGAGGTGACGGTTTTTTTTGAACTGGATCTAAAAATCAATATTCCATTATTCACTAATTATGAAATAAATGTTCTTGTTTGTTCCAGCATTTATCGACGACATCGCCTTGATGACAGGCACGGTTCACACCCTTCCGCTCGCCCTCTTCCCGACACCCCGACCGTGCGGACGGAAGCCAGGATAAAAATCGGAGCAACACATGTCATATCAGCGTAAGCACAATACCGGCTACATATTGCGAATTTGCGGCATCGCCGCCCTGGGCGGCATTCTGTTCGGCTACGATACCGCCGTGATCTCCGGCGCGATCGAAGCGTTGAAAACCTATTTCGATCTCAGCCCGGCCGAAACCGGTTGGGCCGTCTCCAACGTGGTGATCGGCTGCGTGGTCGGCGCCTTCGCCGCCGGGCCGCTGGCGGCGCGCTGGGGCCGCAAAAAGGCGCTGATGCTGGCGGCGCTGCTGTTCACCGTGTCCGCCGTCGGCGCCGCATTGGCCCCGACCTTCACCTGGTTCGTCATCTACCGCATCATCGGCGGGCTGGCGGTCGGCATTGCCGCCACCGTGTCGCCGATGTACATGTCGGAGGTGTCGCCGAAAGACATGCGCGGGCGGGCGCTCAGCATGCAGCAATTCGCCATCGTCTTTGGCCAGATCGTGATTTTCTACGTCAACTTCAAAATCGCCAGCATCGCCAGCGAAGCCTGGCTGGTGGAAATGGGCTGGCGCTGGATGTTCGCCTCGGGCGTGATCCCCTGCATTCTGTTCTGCATCCTGGTGTTCGTCATTCCTGAATCGCCGCGCTGGAACGTGATGATGGGCCGCGACGATCAGGCGCTGGCGATGTTGACCAAGGTCTCCAACGCCGCCCACGCGCAGAATCTGCTGAAAGAAATCAAAGACTCGCTGCAGCAGGATCAACAGCAGCAGCACCGGAAGCTGAACTACGGCGATGTGCGGGTGCGGTTTATCCTGTTCGTCGGCTGCATGATCGCCATGTTACAGCAGGTCACCGGCGTCAACGTGATGATGTACTACGCGCCGGTGGTGCTGAAAACCGTCACCGAAAACGCGCAGGAAGCGCTGTTCCAGACCATCTGGATCGGCGTGCTGCAGCTGGTCGGTTCGGTCATCGGCGCCATGCTGATGGATCGCATGGGCCGCATTCCGCTGATGCGTTACGGCACGCTGGGCGCCATCGCCGGCCTGCTGCTCACCTCGTACGCGCTCTACACGCAGGCCACCGGCTATTTCGCGCTGTTCGGCATGCTGTTCTTCATGGTGTTCTATGCGCTGTCCTGGGGCGTCGGCGCCTGGGTGCTGGTGTCGGAAATCTTCCCGAACCGCATGCGCGCGCAGGGGATGAGCATCGCCGTCGGCTGCATGTGGGTCGCCAACTTCGCGGTGTCGCAGTCGTTCCCGATGATCAACGACCACCCTTACCTGTTCTCGCATTTCCACGGCGCCTTCCCGATGTGGATCTTCGCCGCCTGCTGTCTGTTCAGCTACTGGTTTATCGGCCGCTATATTCCGGAAACCAAAGGCGTCTCACTGGAAAAAATGGAGCAGGTGGTGATGGCCAAACGCCACCGCCAATCCCTGCCCGACGGCAAGCCGCTGCCGCTGGAAAACGGCAAATCCTGATCTCTCAACCCTGACCGCTGGAGTCATGCCCATGAACATTGCGCTGGACCGCTTCTGCATTAACCGCAAGATCGCGCCGAATCTCAATCTGGACCATTTTTTCCGCCTGGTGAAACGCTGCGGGCTCAGCAAAGTTGAGCTGCGCAACGACATGCCCAGCGGCAAGGTGACCGACGATCTGAGCGACGCGCAGCTCAACGCGCTCGCCGCGCAATACGGCATTGAAATCGTCACGATCAACGCCCTCGGCATGTTCAATCTGATGGATGACCCGGCGGCGCTGCAGCAGCGCGCCGAAGCGTTGCTGGCGCAGGCGCAGGCCATCCACAGCCGGGCGCTGGTGCTGTGCCCGCACTGCAGCGCCGACGACACGCGCAGCGAGCAGCAAAAACGCGACGACACCCTCGCCGCGTTGCGGCTGCTGGCACCGCTGTTTGCGCGCTATGGCGTACAGGGATACGTCGAACCGTTGGGCTTCGGCATCAGCTCGTTGCGATCGTCGCTGCTGACCCAGGCGCTCATCCGCGACTCGGGCGCGCCGTACCGTATCGTGCTCGATACGTTCCACCACTATCTGAGCGGCGTGACGCAAGCCGACTTCGACGCGCAGATCCAGGTGGCGCAGATCGGCCTGGTGCATCTGTCCGGCGTGGAGGACGGGCGGGATAAAGGCACGTTGAGCGACGAAGAGCGCATTATGCTGAGCGAGGGCGATCGGCTAGAGAGCCGCCGCCAGGTACAGAACCTCGAACGCCTGGGCTACACCGGCGTCTATGCCTTCGAGCCCTTCTCTTCACAACTGGACAGCTGGAGCGAGGCGGATATCGAACGGGAAATCCGCCAGAGCATCGCCCTGCTGCAAGGGTAAAAAAACGGCCTCCGTGGAGGCCGTTTTTCATGGCGTTACTTCAGGTTGCCGACCACCAGCTGGTGGCGCTCGTTGTAAAACTTACGGTAGGCCAAATAGCAGGCGATGATGGTTGACAGGCTGGCAGTAGAAAGCAGCATGAAGGTCACCATAATCTGGTATTTGATCGCTTTCACCGGATCGATACCGGCAAAGATCAGCCCGGACATCATGCCCGGCAAGCTGACCAGCCCAACGGTTTTCGCCGAGTCCACGGTCGGGATCAGCGAAGCGCGGATGCTGTCGCGGATCAGCGCCGCCGACGCGAACTTGGGCGTCGCCCCCAGGCTGAGCATCTCCTGAATCTTCTGCTGCTCGCCTTTGAAACGCTGGCCGAGGTTGGTGTAGCACAGCCCCACCGCCACCATGGCGTTACCGGCGATCATCCCGGAGATGGGGATCACCTGCATCGGTGTAAATTCGATGGAGCCGGTCAATACCAGCACCGCCAGCGTCAGCACCGCGCCGGTGGTAATGGCGATAAACGACGTCACGAACGCGTGTTCGATGTACTTGCTGCGTTTCTTGGCGTTGTAGGCCGCGTTAAAGCAGATGAACAGCACCATCAACACGGTGAGAACGGCGTTATCCAGGTCGAAAATATACTTCAGCACGTAGCCGACGATGATCAGCTGCACCACCGCGCGGCAGATGCTCCAGATAATGTCCTTTTCCAGCGCCAGTTTTTCCCGGTGGCTGATCAGGATGGCGACCACCACCAGCACCATCGACAAGCCCAAGGATTCGTTGGTGATGTTATGCTGATTCATGCTGTTGCTCCTGTTGCTCGGCGCCATGCGCGCGCAGGGTGATCACCTCGTCCGCATGCGCTATCTCTTCGGTATCGTGCGTCACCCACAGCACCGCCAGCCGGTGTTCCGCCACCAGTTGATGCACTATTTCGTTGACGTTGCGCTTATTTTCCTCGTCCAACGCGCTGGTGATCTCATCGAGCAACAGCACCCGCGGCATAAACTGCAGGTTGCGGATCAGGGACACGCGCTGCTTCTCCCCGCCGGACAGTTCATTGATGCTTTTGGTCAGCATCGCCTCTGGCAGCCCGAAACGCGCCAGATCGGCCTTCATTTTTCGCTCGGCTGGCGGTTCCTGGCGGATCTGGTAAGGCAGCGCCAGATTGTCGTAAACCGTATTGCCGAACAGTGACGGCGTCTGGAAGCAGTAAGAGACCTGCTTGCGATACGCCTCCGGCGACATCTCGTCGATCGCCTGGCCGTCGAAATAGAGCTTTCCGCTGGTCGGATCCATTAAGGAAGAGATGATTTTCAGCAGGGTGCTTTTCCCGCAGCCGGAAGGCCCGGTGATCAGTTTGAACTCGCCTTCACCCAGCGTGAAAGAGACGGAATCCAGGATCACCTGGCTGTCTATTTGATAATGAATATCATCCAATCTCAGTATGTCTTTCTTTTCCTTCATTACGATGCCGGCTCCCTACACCTGTTCCCGTCTGAGCGATAAGTATATGGCCGCAAAAAACATCTTAGCAATGGCTGTGCGGATGGCAGTGAACGAAGAGGGAGGATTGACGGAGCGAAACGCCCCGTCAAATGATAAATTTAATTAATGATTAGCTGTGGGAATAGTCAAAAGCGACCACCAGGGTCGAATCACTCTTTTTTTATCGCTGCCTGTTCGTCGCAGCTGTACCAACGGAGAGAATTGTTGATGCTGCGGTGGGTGCAGTGAACCTTGCCCTCCTTTTCCAGCGCCAGCAGCAGGGTGCGGGTGGTATAAATATTTTCGCCGCATTTATCCGCCAACTCGCGCGTCTTCGGCCACTGTTCCGGCGGGGGATGATGGCCCCCGGATCCTTCCACACGCTCCCTGCACAACCCTTGCAACACATTCAGCATCAGCGATTTTCTGCTTTCAAACGTTTTCGGCGCCTTGGCCATAGCATTCCTCCTGAGTGGTTACTGCTGAGCACCCCGCTCACGGCTGCACGTCAGCGATGCGCAGGGTGTAAATCATGGTGGCATTCGGGGGGATCGCCGGCGGGCTGCCCTGTTTGCCGTACGCCAGCGCCGGCGGCACCACCAGCGTGATCGAGCCGTGGCGCTGCAGCTTCTCGATAGCGGCGCGAAACAGCGGCGGATAGCGCGTCAACGGCTGCGAGATCACCGTCCCCGCCAGCTCCATGTCTTTGACCACCCGCCCGTCGGTCAGGCTTTCGCGCACCACGATATCTACCCGATCGTCGGCGCCGATCGCCCCGCTGCCGGCATAGTCCACCCGGTAGTAGAAACCGAGCGCATCCTGCTTGACGCCCTCCTGACGGGTAAAAGCGGCCAGATAGTCTTTACCGTCCAGAGGCGGAGCCTGCGTCTGCTGCGCCTGCTGCAAGCGCTGATGCGCCGTGCGCAGCGCGCTGTCGATGGCGGCCTCATCCAGCCGCAACCGCCCGGCCAGGGTATCGGCGATGCCCGCCAACAACAGCGGACTCTCCGCCTCCAGCCCCGCGCGCCGGTTCTCCTGCTGCAGATGCAGAATGTCGCGCCCGAGCGACACGCCGGCGGCATATGCCAGCTTGTCCGCCTCACTGGCCAGCACGGGTGGCTTGGCCGCCTGCTGCCGTTCGGCCAGCAAGGTCTCTACCCGCTGCTGCTGCTGTGCCAGTTGCGCCGCCAAACTTGCGCTGCGCTGTTCGGCCCGCGTGAGCGAAGCGGCCAATGCGCCCACCTCTGGCACCGGCGCAACGGCTTGCCGCAATCCCTTCAGGGCATCGGCCAGCGGCCGAATATCGACGACGACCCGCTCCCGTTTCGCCGCCGCCGCGGCCTGAGCCGCCGCCAACTGCCGCTCCAACTGACGGATTTTCTCCGCCTGTTGTTGCAAAGACTGCTTCAGCGACGTTAAACGAACGCTGTCTGCCCCGACGATGGCGGCCGGTTTGGTGGCCGGTTTGGTGACCGGTGCGGGCGCCGATTTACGCACTGTTTCTTCCCTGGGCGCGGCCGGTGGTGCCTGCCGTTGTTCGGCAAACTTCAACAGCGCGGGAATGCCGTCATCGGCGGCGCAAGCGGCCCCGCTCGCCGCTAACAGCAAAAGAACCATCGCCCATCCCTGCGCGCATCGCTTCATGGCTACAGATTCTCAACCCGGCTGGACAGATCGGACATCAGCTCATGCTCGACGTCGGCGCAGAATTTCTCGGTTTTATATTGATAAAGAGCATCTATCGCTTTACGGGTACTCTCATCCACGTTGCCGCGTACCCCGGCATATCCGGAGGCGTTGGAAAGAAGGCCGTTAAAATAGGCGATGCGTTTTTGGTAACTTTGCGGATTAATATTCTTTAATGAATTAACCCGTTGCTGACAAAGTGCGATGCGTTGCTCATCGGATTTATCATTAGGATTATTCTGTGAGATTTTTTTCACGGAATTCAGTTTTGTCTTGCTCCCGCCCGCACAGCCAGAAAGCGCCATAAAAGACAGCAGAAATATAGCCAAACCCATCCAGCGGCGCCCGCTGCAAGCATTAATCATCGTTATCATTCCGTTTATAATCCTTTAATTGTCACTTAGGTCATCATTATGTGGCGAACGGCAGCAGCACATGCCTTAATTTGATTAATCAAAATGGGTTAGGCGGTGAAAAATCCCTATACCGCAATGCGATAGGATAATTCACTACCGGTGTAATTGTTATTTAATTGTTAATCAATTAGGCTTAAACGCGAACTAAACGCGAATAAGAAACCCAATCTCTCGTGAACAAAAAACCATGAAACAACAATAAAAACAATGAATTATGTTTTATATTTTGTTTCTAAAGGGAAATGCATCATCTGCTGCCTAAGGGCGATATTAGCAAAACAATATTGTGAATTGTAGGTATCACCCTATTTCCCCCGATCTAATATCTCGCATATCGTTATTTATATAGTGATTTATACTGGATAATATTTGTATACGATCTATTGATTTTAAAGCAAATATGTTTCTTTTTCCTTTTGGTTTTATATTCTGAATTTGACTTAATTTAATAAAATCTATTTCCAAGCAATACTATTATTTGCAAGAATATTCCCAGCAACACGCCACACGTAAAACTCGTATTTTATTTACCAGAAAATCCATTGTCGATTTTCCAAATCTCGTTATTTCTCATAAATAACGGATGTCGGCGTATTGCCCAGAGCAAAAGGATCTGGCTCCAACCGCACGGACGGCGACATGGCGTTGCCGCCGCCGCGGGGGATTTAGATGTGCTGTTCTTTTATTTAAAAACTCTCTACAGGAACCTGAGAAATGAAACTGAATAAATTAATGCTGGCAACCGTGATTGCTTTCGCTTCCGCCTCTGTTGCTCATGCCGCATCTAATCAGGGCAGCGGTAAAGTCACCTTTACCGGCGAAATTATCGATGCGCCATGCAGCGTCGCGCCGGAATCCGTTGACCAAACCGTGCCGATGGGCCAGATCAGCAGCCGCATCCTGGCCAACCAGGGTAAATCCAGCATGCAGCCTTTCAACATCGAACTGAAAGATTGCTCCATCTCCACCATGAAAAACGTCAAAGTGACCTTTACCGGCACGCCTGATCCGGTCAACAACAAACTGCTGGCCCTGAGCGGCACGGCAACCGGCGCCGGCATCGTGATCTACGACAACCTGCACTCCAAAGAAGTGGAACTGGGCACCGCAACCGACGGTCAGGGTCTGAACGACGGCGACAACTCGCTGAAATTCGCCGCTTACCTGCAGGGCAGCAGCGCCTCAAGCGCCGTGGTACCAGGCGACTTCACCAGCGTGGCGAACTTCACCCTGGCTTACCTGTAATACCCCACAGGGGATGTCTCAGGGCATCCCCCGCTTTATTGCATGCCGCGGATACCGGCAAGGGAACAGGGAAAGACAGGGAGACGCCAGCATGACTATCCGCCTTTGCGGCCTGTTGCTCATCGCGCTCAGCGTCGGCAGCGCGGCGGCGGCAGCGAAAAATCAGGGCCACGGCAAAGTCAGCCTGGGCGGCACCATCGTTGAAACGCCGTGCGGCATCGCCAGCGACAGCCTGGATCAAACCGTCGATTTCGGTCTGATTTCCATGACCGACGCCTCGCAGGACGGGCAATCGGTGCTGATCGGCAGCCGCCGCCATTTCACGATCAAACTGGTGAACTGCGAGCTGGCCAGTCAGGTGAAACCTGACTTCATCTATCGCGCGGCCAACGTCACGTTCGACGGCACCGCTGACAGCGGGGATCCTTCCCTGCTCGGCGTTTACGGCGAGGCGCAGGGCGTGGCTATCGAGCTGTTGACCGATGCCGGCACCCCAATCCCGCTCGGCAGCACGACGGCGGATTACCAGATCGTCGCCGGCGACAACACGCTGCGCTTTGGCGCGCAGTTGCGCCTGCATCCTGACAAGGCGCGGGCAGGCGGCTTCAGCTCTCTGGCCAAATTCACCCTGTCTTATCTCTAGCGCCGGCGGGCGCTGCACAGCATTACGTATTCAGGTCGTACGGATGACCTGCTATTGGGCGCGGACTTGCCATGAGTGATTATGCTATGACGTCATTACTGACACGGAAACACCTACCTCTCCTCGTCATTCTATCTTTCCTCTGGGTACGTCCGGCATTTTCCGCCACGGAATTCAATACCGACGTCCTGGACATCGGTGAGCGCAGCAAAGTGGACCTTTCGCGCTTCTCCGACGCCGACTACGTCATGCCCGGCGCTTATTTACTGGACATCAAGATCAACCAGAAAACGCTGCCTCAGCGCAGCATTCAGTATTTCCCGTCACCGGATAACAAGAGCGGTAGCCAGGTGTGCCTGCCGCCTGACCTGGTGGAAAAAATGGCGCTGAAAGAAGAGGCGGCCAAAAAAATCACCCTGTGGCACGACAACCAGTGCGCCGACATTCGCGGCATCAAAGGCGCGACCCTCTCCGATCGCATCGGCGGCGGCGTGCTGGCGATCACCATCCCGCAGGCGTGGATGAAATACTCCGATCCCGACTGGACGCCGCCCGAACAGTGGGACGACGGCATTCCCGGTCTGCTGCTGGACTACAACCTGAGCGGCCAGTTAGGCAAGCAGAATCACAACAACAACACCGCCCAGAACCTGAGCAGCTACGGCACGCTGGGCGCCAACCTGGGCCCCTGGCGCCTGCGCGCGGACTACCAGGCCAATTACAATCAGCAGGCCGGCGATCGCAGCACCGGCTTCGACTGGAACCAGATCTACGCCTACCGCGCGCTGCCGATGCAGGCCGCCAAGCTGACGCTGGGTGAGATTTATCTCGACTCCGGGGTGTTCGACGCCTATCGCTTCACCGGCCTCAATCTGGCCAGCGACGAGCGCATGCTGCCGCCGAACCTGCAGGGCTACGCGCCGGAAGTGCGCGGCATCGCCAAGAGCAACGCCAAGATCACCGTCTCGCAGGAAGGCCGCACGCTGTACGAAACCACCGTGCCCGCCGGGCCGTTCGCCATTCAGGATCTCAACAGCTCGGTGCGCGGCAAGCTGGACGTCAAGGTGGAAGAGCAGGACGGCACCGTCTCGACCTTCCAGGTGGATACCGCCACCATTCCGTACCTGACCCGCCCGGGCTACGTGCGCTACAACGTGGCGCTCGGCAAAACCTCGGCCTACGACCACCGCACCCAGGGCCCGCTGTTTTCCGCCAGCGACTTCTCCTGGGGGCTGAGCAACGCCTGGTCGCTGTATGGCGGGGCGCTGCTCGGCGGCGACTATAACGCCTGGGCGCTCGGCCTCGGCCGCGATCTGAACGTGTTCGGCGCCATGTCGCTGGACGTCACCCAGTCGATCGCCCGTCTGCCCGGCGAGCCGACCGCCAGCGGTATGTCGTTCAAGCTCAACTACGCCAAACGCTTCGACGAGCTGAACAGCCAGATCACCTTCGCCGGCTACCGCTTCTCGCAGCGCAAGTTCATGAACATGTCGCAGTACCTGCAGGAGCGTTACGGCGATTACGACAAGAATTACAACGGCCGTCAGAAAGAGCTGTACACCATCACCGCCAGCAAAACCTTTATGGCGGAAGACAGCGCCAAGGCGATCACCGCCTACCTGACCTACTCGCACCAGACCTATTGGGATGCGCGAACCCAGGACCGTTACGGGCTGTCGGCCAGCAAGCTGTTCAGCGTCGGCGATATCAGCAACATCACCGCCTCGCTGTCGGCTTACCGCACCTATTACCAGGGCCGCACCGACGACAGTGTGATGCTCAACTTCACCGTGCCGATCGGCGACCGTCGGCGCGTCGGTTATGCGCTGCAAACCAACAACGGCGATGTCACGCAGACCGCGTCGTACAACGACTACAGCGATCCGGACAATACCTGGCAGGTCAGCGGCGGCTTTAATCAGTCCGGCAAATCGCTGGCGCGCGGGTACTACACCCACAACGCCTCGTTTGGCTCACTGAACGCCAGCGCCTCTTACCAGCAGGACAGCTACTCGTCGATCGGCGGCTCGTTCCGCGGCGGCCTCACCGCCACCCGGCACGGTATCGCGGCGCACCAGAACTCGAGCAACGGCGGCAGCCGCATGATGCTCGACACCGACGGCATCGCCGGCGTGCCGATCAACAACGGCCGCGCTTACAGCAACCGCTTCGGGCTGGCGGTGATTTCCGACATCACCAGCTACTACAACACCGACACCCGCATCGACGTCAACAAGCTGGCAGACGACGTCGAGGCCACCCGCGCCGTGGTGCAAGGCACGCTGACCGAAGGCGCCATCGGCTACCGCCACTTCGAGGTGGTGAAAGGCAGCAAGCTGCTGGCCACCATTCGCCTCGCGGACGGCAGCGAACCGCCGTTCGGCGCCGCGGTGCTGAGCGAGAAAGGCCGCGAGGTCGCGGTAGTCAACGACGGCGGCTCGGTCTACCTGACCGGCGTGCAGCCGGAGGAAAAACTGGACGTCGCCTGGGAAGGCCAACGCCGCTGCCGCATCGTGATCCCGGGCGCCGCCAAGCCGCTGGACCAGCTGCTGCTGCCGTGCGCCACCCTGTAATCCGTAACGCTGAGAAATAATGACATGAACACACACCCGATAACGCTACTGACCGCCGCCGGCCTGGCCCTGAGCGCCGTACTGCCCACCGCCGACGCGGCGATATCGCTGGATCGCACGCGCGCCGTCTATGTGAGCGACGCCAAATCGATCAGCCTGAATATCGTCAATGAAAACAAAGAGCTGCCCTTCCTGGCGCAGTCCTGGCTGGAGAACGAGCAGCACCAGAAAATCACCTCGCCGCTGGTGGTGCTGCCGCCGTTGCAGCGCGTGGAGCCAAGCGAGCGCAGCGTGGTACGCATCACCAAGACGCCGGAGGCGGATCGCCTGCCGCAGGATCGCGAGTCGGTGTTCTACTTCAACCTGCGCGAAATTCCGCCGAAAAGCACCAAAACCAACGTGATGCAGCTGGCGCTGCAAACGCAGATCAAGCTGTTCTACCGGCCGAAGGCCATCGTCGCGCCCAAGGGCCAGGTGTGGCAGGAAAAGCTGGTGTTCCGTAAAAGCGGCGGCGCTATCTCCGTCGATAACCCGACGCCGTTTTACATCACCCTGACCGGCATGACGCGGCAGACGCAAAAACAGGGCGGCGGCGCGATCGGCGGTTTTCAGCCGCTGATGCTGAAGCCGAAATCCAGCGAAAGCCTCAAGCTGCACGATACCGGCATGAACAGCTTCGTCATCACCTACATCAACGACTACGGCGGCCACCCCGAACTGCGCTTCGCCTGCAACGGCAGCGTTTGCACCGCCGTGCCCGAGAAAAAATAAGGAGGTCCAGCATGGCTGAATTCACCGATCGACTGCGCCCGCTGCTGCTCGGCGCACTGCTGTGCGGCGGCGGCGCGATGGCGGCAACGCCGCTGGGCGTGATCGAAGGCACCACCGGCACCGTCAGCTTTCACGGCGGCCTGCTCAGCTCCCCCTGCAGCCTGACGCCGGACAGCCGGGATCAGTCCGTCGATCTGGGCGACGTCAGCGCACGCGACTTCCGCAACGCCGGCGATCGCAGCGCGCCGGTGCGTTTTCGCCTCTCGTTCCGCAACTGCCTGCTGGGCGCGCGCGCGCTGGCGGATAACCCGGCCGGCCCGCGCAACGGCGACGCCGGCCGCCTCTACCTGCAGGGTGAGCAGGCCGCCACGCTGGTATTTCTTGGCGAAAGCGACGTCGACAACCCGTCGTTGCTGAAGCTGAACGGCGGCGTACAGGGCATCGGCCTGCGGCTGCAAGACCAGCAGGGCCAGGTGCTGGAGCTGAATCAGCGCAGCCGCCCTTACATTCTGCAGCCCGGCAGCAACACTCTGTGGTTCAGCGCCAGCGTGGAATCCACCCAGCGGGCGGTGATGGCCGCCGGGTTCGCCGCCGTGGCGCACATTCAGGTGATTTACCTGTGAGGCTCGAGAACGCGATGAAAACACAACTGACCAAACTCTGCCTGCCGCTGGCGATCGCACTGGCGGCCCCCGCCGCCTGGGCCAACGGCTACGTCACGCCGGACGGCGGCCCCAAACAGTTCTATATCGACCTCAATCAAAGCAACATCACCAACCAGGTAGGGTTCACCAAACTGTTTCCCTATGATCTGGGCGGCACCTATACCGGCAAGGTGTACTGCGATACCCCTATTCCCACCAGCCCGCACTTTTACAAGTCGGATTCGGCGTTGCCCCCCTCCGACTACGGCAACGGCTATTTAAAACTGAATGACTTTTTGGATTTAAAAGCCGAGGTGTGGATTGCCGGCAACAAGAATGCCTACGTCACCGTGCCTTTTTACAACGAATCGAATTTGCTGAGCCAACACCGTTGCCAGCCGCCGTACTTACAGGTCAACAACTACGGCAGCGGTTCCAAAGGCAAGATCACCTTCCGGGTGCGCAAAAAGATCATTAACGGCGTCGAGATTAACGATCGGCAGATCATCGAGATGTACGGCCGCCTCGGCTCGACCGACGGCGGTTTCGGCCCCAATCCGATGGCGCAGGTGTTTATCCAGTCCGCGATCCTCTATGTACCGGATAAATGCGTGGTGAACGAAGGCCAGCTGATCAACGTCGAGTTCGGCGAGATCGGCGGCAGCGATCTCAACGGTTCGAATTATCCGCAGAGCATTCCGGTGCGCTTCCAGTGCGAGGGCGGCAGCTTCGAGGACGGCACGCTGAACATCAAGCTGGCGGTGTCGGGCACGGCGGCTTCCTTCAGCAACGAGGTGTTCAAAACCGACAAGAACGATCTCGGCATCCGGCTGACGCACAACGGCCAGTTGGTTATCCCGAATGAGTTTTACCCGGTGCCGAACATCGGCAACGGCGGCTCCTGGAACCTGGTGGCGGCGCCGTTCGCCAACGGCGGCGCAGAGATCGGCGAAGGGGAATTCAACGCATCGGCCACCATCGTGGCGGCATTCCAGTAACCGAGGGAGGAACGGAAAATGCGTCTACGCGCTTTAGCGCTGCTGAGCTGCGCGCCCTGGTGGGTTGCCATACCGGCGGCGGCGAACACCGAGCTTATCGGCGCGCCGGTGCAGTTCCACGGCACCGTGGTGAGCCGCCCGTGCAATATCGAACCGCAGTCCGCCGATCAGCTGGTGGAGATGGGCACGGTGATCGTCAAAAACCTGTACCGCTACGGCCACACCACGCCGGTGCCGTTCAGCATCAAGCTGACCGACTGCAAGACCACGGTGTTCAAATCCGTCAGCGTGACCTTCAGCGGCACCGAAGACGGAGAGCTGCCGGGCAAGCTGGCGATCAACAACGGCGCGAACGGCGCCGCCATCGCCCTGTTCGATCATCAGGGAGCGGACATCGACCTGAATAAGGCCACCAGTGCCGTCGCGCTGCAAAACGGCCCCAACAGCCTGAACTTCACCGCCTATGTGCAGGGGCAGCCGAGCGCGATCCAGAACCAAAGCATTACCGAAGGCGAATTCACGTCCGTCGCCAATTTTGTGCTGGCGTACCAATAAGCCCGCACCACCCCAGGGAAATCAGGAAAACGACCGGCGCGCGAACGCCGGCAATGGGCCGTCACCGTTCGCTCCGGCGCGGTGCCACGGCCCTTTTAAGGAGCCACCCATGCCAGATATTCGCTTCACGCTGTTCGACAGCGATAACTTCTACCAGCAGGGGCTGCGTCTGCTGCTGCAGGACTATCTGCACTCCCTGAACGAATGCCAGCGTCTGTACCCGCAGTTCTCGCCGCTGGCGCTGCAGGCGTTGGATAACATCGAAATCGTGTTTCGCACGCCGGAAGAGCGCTGGGGTTGCGCCTGCTGCTACCAGAGCGCCTACGGCATCCCGCGCCAGCGGCAGCTGACCCTGCTGATCCTCGACGACACGACCCAGCAACAGGTGAAAAACCTGCCGCCGCTGTTCAGCATCCATCGGCGCGATTCGGCCTATGCCATCCGTCTCAAGCTGCAGATGGCGCTGGAAAAGTTCATCCAGCATCCGTGGGTGGCGCTGCACGCCGCCGGCCTGTGGAAATGCCAGGCCTGCCGCATCGCCGCGCTCAGCCACTGCGAAAAAAAGGTGTTGGGTTTGATGAGCAGCGGCATGTCCGCCTGCAGCATCGCCGGCCTGCTGCAGCGCAGCCAGAAAACCATCAGCGCCCATAAGCGTTCGGCGATGCGCAAGCTTAACGTGCGTAAAAACAGCGAGTTGAATAAGGTGCTGCTGAATCAGCGGGGGCTAAGCTGAGCGACAACAGGCTCGCGAGTGATATCAGAGTGGTTTACTCTGAATACTCATTTTTGTACTGCAAAGCGAGCCGGAATACATGCCCAGAACAGCCCAAGTCGTTGACGTCCCCGCCCTCGGCGAGATTGACCGCCAGGCGGGGCAGCTTAGCCACCAGCTGGCGCAGGCCCTGCGCCGGGCTATCCACAAAGGCGATCTGAAAGCGGGCGATCTGCTGCCTTCGACACGCCGGCTGTCGGCGGCGCTGAATCTGGCGCGCGGCACGGTATTGGAGGCCTTTGCTCAGCTGACGGCGGAAGGCTTTCTCGAACCGCAGCCCGGTTCCGGCACCCGGGTTGCCCACTATCAGGCGCCGCGCCGCACGCCACGCGCCACGGTACAGGCGAGTTCGGCGGTAGCGGTTCCGCTTTCTTCACAGGCGCAGCATCTGGCGCGCTTCGCCGCCCAGGTGCGGGCGCTGCCGCCGGTGCCGTTCACCGTCTCGGTGCCGATCGGCGATACCGCGCCCGACGATGTCTGGCGGCGGCTCGGCAACCGCATCCGGGCGCGCGGCCCCGGCGCCCCGTCGGGCTACGGCGATCCGCTGGGCGCGTTGCCGCTGCGCGAAGCCATCTGCGACTATGTGCGCCGTTCCCGCTCGGTAAATTGCACGCCGCAGCAAATCCTCATCACCGCCGGCACCCAGCAAGGACTGTATCTGGCCGCGCAGATCCTGCTGGACGCCGGCGACAGCGCCTGGGTCGAGGACCCCGCCTACGCCGGCATCACCGCCCTTTTTAACAGCCTGTTTCGCGATCGGCACATGATCAGGGTACCCGTCGCTAACGACGGCATCGACGTCGCCGCCGGCGTGCGCCTGGCCGCCGACGCCCGAGCCGCCTTTGTCACGCCGTCGCATCAATACCCGCTGGGCATGCCGATGAGCATGGCGAAACGAAGCGCCCTGCTGGCCTGGGCCAAAGAGCGGCAGGCCTGGATCGTGGAAGACGATTACGACAGCGAGATGCGCTACGCCGGCCACCCGTTCCCCTCGCTACAAGGGTTGGCGCCCGAGCGGACGCTTTATCTCGGCACCTTCAGCAAGGTGCTGTTCCCTTCGCTGCGGCTGGGTTACGCCATCGTGCCGCCGCCGCTGGTCGACGCCTTTTGCGGCGCGCGGATCCTGATGGATCGTCACCCGCCCAGCGCGGATCAACACGTACTGGCCGCCTTTATCGCCGAAGGGTATCTCGACCGGCATATCCGCAAAATGCGCGGCGTCTACGCCGAGAAACGCCGGATGCTGATCGAGGCGATCAACACGCATATCCCCGCCGATTTGGCGGTAGTGCAGCCCTGCAATCAGGGCATGCACATGGTGCTGTGGCTGAGGAAAGATCTCGATGACGTGCGGGTCGCCCAGTGCGCCAACGAAGCCGGGTTGGCGCTGCGGGCGGTGTCGCCGATGTATGCGCCCGGCCACGGTGAGCCGGGTCTGGTGCTGGGATTGGGCGGTTACCATGAACGCCAGGTACAGCAGGCGGTGAAACGGCTCGGCGAAGTGATCCTGGCCTGCGCCGGCAGCGGCGCCTAGCGGGAAAAACGCTTGGCGCCGAACACGCAAACCACCACGCCGGCCATCACGGCGATCATCATCGGCTGAACGGTTTCCTGCAGCAGCCAGGCCGCCAGCATCAGGCCGAAGAACGGCTGCAGCAGCTGCAACTGCCCGACGGCGGCGATGCCGCCCTGCGCCAGGCCGCGATACCAGAAGATAAACCCAATCCACATGCTGAACACCGAGACGTACACCAGCGACAGCCAGGCGGCACCGCTGACGGCAGGCCAAGTGGCCGGCGCCGCCCACCACGCCGCCACCAGCGTCAACGGCAAGGCGACCACCAGCGCCCAGGAGATCACCTGCCAACCACCGATCCGGCGCGACAACACCGCCCCTTCGGCATAACCCAGACCGCACAGCAGCACCGCGCCGATCATCAGCGCATCCCCCTGCCAGGCACCGCCGCTTTCCTGGCTCAGCGCGAACGCCCCCACCAGCGCGGCCCCGATACCGGAAAAGGCCCAAAAAGCGGGCTTGGGCCGCTCTCCGCCGCGCAAGACGCCAAAACCGGCGGTCGCCAGCGGCAGCAGGCCGATATACACCAGCGAATGCGCCGAGGTGGTGTGCTGCAGCGCCAGCGCCGTCAGCAGCGGGAAGCCGATGACCACGCCGAGCGCCACAAACAGCAGTGGCGGCAAATCGGCCCGCGTCGGCCGCGCCTGGCGGGTGATCAGCAACGCGCACAGGGCCAGCAAGGCGGCGATCGCCGCCCTGACCGCCGTCAGAAACAGCGGATCGAGCTCCAGCACCGCCACCCGCGTGGCGGGCAGCGAGCCGCTGAAGATAATCATGCCGAGGAAGCCGTTCATCCAGCCCTGAGCGGAATGCCCGACAACGGGATGAGCGGGGGTAACAACGAGAGTTTTTTCAGACTGACTGTCCATGATGCGAACGCTCCGCACGCCTGAGGCATACCGAAATCGGCAACCCGCGAGGCGAGGTCATAGTGAAAGAGAACAGCATTCCCCGGCGTCGCTTGCCGGGGTTGCGTTCTATTTTTCAGATAAAGCGGCTCACGGACAGGTCCAGATAGCGAGATTTTCACTGTGCCGGTTGCCAAAGCGCATCGCTAACGCCGAAGAAGGGCGTTTTTCGGGCTGTCCTTGGCCGTTTGGCGCCGCCGCCTGCGGGGTATCATGGACTTTTATGCGTTTTTGCAGAACAGGACAAGGTGCGGTGCCGTGGTGAAACCCTTCTTACGCAGTGGCAGTTTGGATGATGTGCTCGCTTTAGGCGAGAACGGGCAACCGATCTACGCCTGCGCGCAGCAGCTGCGGGAAACCCTGCGTCTTCGCCGGCAGCCACAGGCCGCCGACTGTCTGGCGATCCCCCAGCCGAACGAAAGCGGCACCCGCATCGACTGGTATGCGCCCTTCCCGGGAAAAGTGACCTCCTGGCTGGCGGCAAGCGACGCCCAGCGCGCGCAGGCGGTGCGCCACCTGGAACACTGTCTGGCGACCTTCCGCAGCCTGACGGAACAGACCCGGGCGACCGATCATCCCAGCCACCGCCTGTTCGGCGCGCTGCTGGCCAAAGCGATGCATATTCCCGATCCCAACCACGTCTACCTGGTAGACGACCGACCGGTGCTGACCTTTTGGGGCTTTATCAAACCGCAGGCGCAGAGCCCGGACGATCCGTTAGCCTGCCTGCGCCCGCTCGAATCGGAAGTGGAAAAACCGGCGCCGATCGCCGCCGCACCACGCAAGCCGGCCGTTGTTGAACCGGCAAAACCAACACCGGCCGCCGAGCCTGAACCGGTGCTCGCTCCGGCGGCCCCCGTCGAATCCCCTGCCGTCGTGCGCCCGCGTCGGCGCCACGCGCTATGGCTGTTACCGGTACTGCTGTTAGGCAGTGCGGCGCTGGCCGCCTGGCTGCACCGCTCACCGCCGCCGCAACCGGCGATGCCGGCTGAGGTGCACCCTCCGGCACCACCGGAAAAAACCGCCGCGCCATTGCCTAAGCTGCGCTTGCCGCTGGCGCACGCCACGCTGATGCCGCCGCCCCCGGCGCCGACCATCCCGCAACCGCTGGACAAAAATGCGCTGGTGCTGCCACCCGAGGCAGTGAAGGCTGGCTCCACCCGTTTCCTTAACGGCAAATGGCGCGCCACGGTGGCGCTGAAAGATCCGATCACCGGCAAACGCCCCAGCCTGCAATACCGCCTGAACGCGGGCAAAGGCAGCGCCATCATCGCCTACGGCGACGGCGTCACCTGCCGGGCGGCGGTCGAAGCCGGCCTGATGCAGTCCGGCAATCTGGTGATCAACAGCCGCACCAAGGCGCGCTGCAGCGACGGCAGCCGCTATCAGATCCCGGAAATCGTCTGCCGCCAAGGCGAGACCGGCGCGGCGGAGTGCACCGGCCGCTACGATGCGGACACCACCTATCCCATGACGTTCAAGCGCGAGAGTAAATGATGCTGGCCCCCCTTACTGACTACAAACACGGCATTACGCTGATTCAGGACAGCGGCATTCAGTTTCTGGA
The DNA here is from genome assembly GCF_037027545.1 of Serratia sp. 201. Classification (NCBI taxonomy): domain Bacteria; kingdom Pseudomonadati; phylum Pseudomonadota; class Gammaproteobacteria; order Enterobacterales; family Yersiniaceae; genus Serratia; species Serratia sp. 201. Next base: position 165,533 of record NZ_JAXCHC010000006.1, read on the forward strand.
CTTTGCCCTGACGCCGCGGCTGGACGCCGAGTTTCCCGGCAAATTCGTGCGCAAGACCGCCAGCGGCCCGCTGCTGCGCCTGCAATGGGAAGCCGAGAGCGGCAAATACCAGTTGCCGGCCGTGGGCGACCAGGCCGCCGAAGTGGTACGGCCGGAGTTCAGCTACCCGCTGCAGCAGTCGCTGCGCCTGCTGGATAAGCTCTGGCTGCCGTTGCCGTTCCTGCGCTACACCACCTCGGGAATGTTTTTATCAGGCCCGGATAACTGGGCACGTCTGCAGGTGGTGCAGTTGGATGAGCCGGATCAGGACGGTAACCTGCTGCGCGTGGTGCTGGCCTTCGACACCCGCGCCGCCGCGCCCGGTCAGGAAGCATTGGCGCCGGGCGAAAGCGATCTCGGCACCGGGCTGAACTTCACGCTGGCGCACCGCAACCACGAGCTGGGCGAGTTCCTCGATCTGACCTGGGTGGACGGCTGGCTGCGCGAGGCGTTCAGCCAGCGCGCCGCCGAGCGGGAACAGCGCGCCGAGGCGGAGATCAACGCCGGGCTGAAAACCTTCGAGTATCAGGCGCACTACCTCAACCTGTTGCACATGCTCGGCCATCAGCTGACGGTGCCGCAGATAAAAATGGTGGCGGCGACGCTGCAACAACCGGCGATCGACGTCGATCTGGTGCTGGACGTCGGCAATTCTCACACCTGCGGCGTGCTGGTCGAGGACCATCCGGAAGAGAGCAACGGCCTGAAGCAAACCTATGAGCTGCAGCTGCGCTCGCTTTCCGAACCGCATCAGGTCTACAACGAACTGTTCGAGAGCCGGGTGGAGTTTTCTCGGGCCGCGTTCGGCAAGCCGCATCTGTCCTTCCAGAGCGGACGCGACGATGCCTTCCAATGGCCGTCCATCACCCGCGTCGGCCATGAAGCCGCGCAATTGGCGCAGCGACGCGAAGGGCATGAAGGCACCACCGGCATCTCCAGCCCACGGCGTTATCTGTGGGACGAGGAGCGCTATGCGCCCGGCTGGCGCTTCAACGAGCGGCACGAGCCGATGGCCGCCGCCGCGCCGTTGACCACCCTGATCAACGATGAGGGCGTGCCGCTGTCCGCCCTGCCGACGGCCGAACGGCTGCCGGTGTTCGCCGCCCATTACAGCCGCAGTGCGGTGATGAGCCTGATGTTGAGCGAGCTGTTGGCGCAGGCGCTGATGCAGATCAACAGCATCGCCCAACGCAGCCGCATGCCGAACGCCACCGCGCCGCGCCGTTTACGCGCCATCATCCTGACGCTGCCTTCGGCGATGCCGAAGCCGGAGCGCGAGATCTTCCGCCGCCGCATGCAGGAAGCGATTGGGCTGGTATGGAAAGCCCTCGGCTGGCACCCGCAGGATGCGCCGTTCAACGGCGAGCACACCCGCCTCCCGGCGCCGCAAGTGCAGATCGAGTGGGACGAAGCCACCTGCGGCCAGATGGTCTATCTGTACAACGAAACCCAGGTGAACTTCGCCGGCCGCACCGACGCCTTCTTCGCCGCCATGGCGCGGCCCGATCGGCCGCTGGCGCCGGGTGAACAGCCCGGCAAGACGTTGCGCATCGCCTCCATCGACATCGGCGGCGGCACCACCGATCTGGCGATCACGCACTACTCGCTCGATGACGGCGTAGGCAACAACATCAAAATCAACCCGCGCCTGCTGTTCCGCGAGGGCTTTAAGGTCGCCGGCGACGATATCTTGCTGGACATCATCCAGCAGTTTGTCCTGCCCGCCGTGCAACAGGCGTTCGAGGCCGCCGGCGTGAGCGCCGCCGCGGCACTGATGGACAAACTGTTCGGCAACGAAGGGCGCATGGACGGGCTTTCCACCCTGCGTCAGCAGGCCGCGCTGCAGATCTTCATGCCCGCCGGACGCGCGCTGCTCGCCGCCTATGAGCAGTACGATCCGCTGGACAGCCGGGTGGAAATCGCCGCCAACCTCGGCGATCTGCTGCCGCAGCCGCCGACGCCGCAGGTGCTGGCGTTTATCAACGGCGAAGTGCAGCGCGAAGCCGACAGCGACGCCTTCGATATTCTGCACACCCCGCTGGTGACCCGCCTGGCCGATCTGCACGCCGCCTTCTTGTCCGATCGCATCGGCATCGGCCGCTGCCTGCGCCTGCTGGCCGAAGTGGTGGCGCTGTATACCTGCGACGTGCTGCTGCTGACCGGCCGCCCGGCGCGTTTCCCCGGCGTGCAGGCGCTGCTGCGCCACCTGCAGCCGCTGCCCGCCAGCCGCATTCTGCCGCTCGAGGGCTACCACACCCGCAGCTGGTACCCGTTCAACAAACGCGGCCGCATCGACAACCCGAAATCCACCGCTGCCGTGGGCGCCATGCTGTGCCTGCTGGCGATCGATCTGCGGCTGGAGAGCTTTTACTTCAACGTCGGCGATTTCCAGCCCTACTCCACCATTCGCTATCTGGGCATGCTGGACGGCAACAACATGCTGGCGGACGATAACGTCTATTACCGCGATATCGATCTGGATCGCGCCGATTTCGCGCTCGATCCCGCCGTCAGCTTCCAGCTGCGCGGCCCACTGCGTCTGGGCTTCCGCCAGTTGGACAACGAACGTTGGCCGGCCTCCCCGCTCTATACGCTGACCATCAATGACGCCCAGCTGGCGCGCAAGCTGGCCGGCGACGCGGTGATCGGCCTGCGTCTGGCCATCACCGCCAGCGCCGAACAGGGCGCCGAAAGCGTCAAGATCGCGCAGGCGGTGCTGGCCGACGGCAGCCCCGTCCCGGCTCACCACCTGCAACTGAAACTCAATACCCTGGCTGCCAGCGCCTCCGGTGCGACCCACTACTGGATAGACAGCGGGAGCATTTACCCACGATGAAAACGCACACCTTTGCCCCAGCGGCTCCGAATAACGCGCTCAGCGCCGGCATTGTGCAGGCGATCGACTGGGTGGACGCCACACGCCGACAATCCGCCCGCCTGGAGCGGGAAGCCGATCGCCTGACGCTGCGTCTGCGCGGTTGCCATAACCGCGCCGTCCAGTTGGAAAACACCCGGCCTGCGCAGGTCGCCATCGGTTTGTATGGCCACAACGCCGCCGCCAAGGCCCATCTGCTGGCGGCGCTGGCGCCTGGCGCCAAACGCTTCAACGCGGACCTGTCGCTCGCGGTGCGCTACTGCACGGCGGCCGAAACGGGGCCCGCCGATTATCCGATCGCCCTCGCGCTGCTCAACGAAGCGCAGTGGTTGGCCATCACGATCGACGCCGCCGCGATGCGCGGCTTTCGCCCGGACTGGGACGCCCGCGCCATCGCCGGCCATTTGCAAGCGTTGGCGCGCCACCGCCAAGCCGTCGCCCTCGATGGCCTCGATGGCCTCGACAGCAACGCCGTGCTGGCGCTGTGGGACAATCAACGCCGCCACGGCGGCAAAGAGCAACCCACGCTCGACAGGCACTTCTGGCCGCAGGCCGTGGCGCTGGCGCCGCAGCTGAGCATCGACGATCGCGCGCGCCTGTTTGCACCGCTGTGGGGAGAGGAGGCGACGTTGACGGCGCGTTATCGCCAGTTGGCGCACGCGTTGCAGGCGCTCGACGGCAGCCGACAGGTTCATGCCCCGCGCCACGCGTTGGCGCTGCTGACCGCAAGCGCCGCACCGGAAAACGCCACGATCGCCGTCATGACCGAAAACGGCGATGAACGGGAGATCGCACTGAGCGATCTGGCCTGGCTGACCGCAGAAGTGACCACCCTGCTGCCGCAAACGGCGCAGGCAGGCTTGCCCGCCGACGTGGCGCTGATCGACCTACCCGGCAGCCGCAGCTGTCCGCAGGCGGAGCCGGCGCAGCGTCTGCAGCAGGCGAAGCGCGCCCATTTACTGGCCCGTTGCGCCGACGGCCAGCACGCCAGCCTGCTGCTGGTGACCGATGCCGCCGCCACGCCGCAGGACGCCGCGCGCGTCGGCCAGGCGCTCGGCGATTGGGTCAACCACACCCAGGGGGAAACCCCGGCGCTGCGCCAACGCCGCAAGCCCGGTTTAATCTGGGCAATCACGCCGTTCGACTCGCGTCAGGAAGGCAAAGCGCGGCCCGACGACGCCGTCCAGCGTCAGGTCGGCGAGCCCGGCGACAGCTGGGCCACGCTGCTGGCGCTGGATGAACAGGACTGTCGCCGCATGGTGAACTACCTGGCCGCTCAGGCGCGTCCGGCCCACAAGCAAGCGCGCCTGCTCGAACAGCGTGAGGAATTGCAGCGCGAGCTGACGGAAAGCCTGCTCGGTAACTGGCTCACCGCCGCCGATCCGCACGCGACGCAGCAACGCGCGCAACAGCTGCTGCGCGCACTGCAGGCACAGGCCGGACGCCACGGCGAACTGCTGGAGCGGTTGCTACCCCAGCGCGATACGCTGCGCCAGCTTTATCAGCAACAGCAGCACACCGCACCGGCTCCGACGATGGCGCCTTCACCGTTCGGGCTGGATATCGATCTGTTCGGCGAGCAAGACCCTGCGGCGCCCGGCGAGCAAGACCCTGCGGCGCCCGGCGAGCAGCCCGCATCGCCTTTTGCCGCACGGATCTTCGCAGACTGGGTCAATCATCTGCGTGCGCTGCCGGACAGCCGCCGGTTGCTGGATCTGCTCGGCGTCGAGAAACCACACCTGGAATTGCTGGTCGATGCGCTGATCGGCGCCGCCTGCCGCCTGCGGCTCGACAACGAACTGGAGCGTGCGCTGTACGCCGGGGGCCTGCCGGAACAGGGTGAAGATCGGCAGATCAGCCAGGCGCTGGCGCTACTGGGCGACTTCGTCGCCTGGCTCGGCTTCCCGCGGCGCGATGTGGCAACGCGCCCCGAAAGCCGCGTCAATCCCGGCCAGCCGATCTTTACCCCGCCGCCGCAGCCGGCGGTGGATTGGAGCGGCCAGCAGCGGCTAACCCGACTGGCGCCGACGCCGACCAAGAATACCGCGTTTTATATCTATGACTGGCTGATCGGCCTGCAAACCCTGCTGGCGGAGAATGCGGCACAGGCGCAGCCCGCGCTGGCAGACGAGCAGCGCGCCGACCTGGCGGCGATCGTCGCCACCCTGCGCGCTGTGCCGTAGCGGGCGCAATCCGGGCCGGGCGCCGCCGGCGATCAGTGGCAGGCCGGCCCGGCCGACATCACTTCGCGAAAATGGGTGACCAGCGGGCGCAGGTTGGCCTTGTGCCACACTGCCCACAGCTGCGTGGTGTATTGCATCCAGGGCAGCTCGCGCAGCACCACGCCCTGCGGCGCGTTATGCCGCAGGCTGTGCTGGATCAGCGTCATCCCCAACCCGGCGGCGACCAGCCCCAGCGCGGTCAGCGGTTCGCCCGCTTCCAGCCGAATATCCGGATCGAACCCGGCCTTCACGCAGGCCGCCACAAAGTCGTCGCGCGAATGAGCATCCTCTTTGTGGATCACCGAGATCCAGGCCTGATCGGTGAGATCCGCCGGCTGCAGCGTCTCCCTTTCAGCCAGCGGATGCGTCTGCGGCAGGGCCAGCAGCATGCGATCGTCCAACACCTGCGTATAGTCCAAATCCTGATCGTCACGATCTGGCGCCGTATTGACCAACGCCACGTCCAGGCTACGCTGCCGCAGCCCTTCCAGCTGCATGGAAGAAGGTTGGCTGTAAAGCACGATGTGCACATCCGGCCGGGAAACCCGCAGCGATCGCAATGCGTTCGACAAAACGCCGGAGTGCATCGCATTTTCGATATAGCCGATGCACAGCCCGCCGTCTTCCCCCCGCCCCAGGCGGCGCCCGAGCGACTCAAGCCGGTTGGCGTGCGTCAACAGCGCGCGGGTTTCGGCCAGAAACGTCTGGCCGTCGGCGGTCAGGCGGATGCGCTGCTGATTGCGCTCAAACAGCATCAACCCGAGGCGCTCCTCAAGCTGGGAAATCTGCCGGCTCAGCGGGGACTGGGAAATGTGCAGCCGTTCGGCGGCGCGGCCGACGTGCTCCTCTTCCGCCACCGCGACAAAGTATTTCAACTGACGTAAATCGATCATGTGAGACCTCAAAGGACTTAACTTAGACAAATTATGTCCTATCAAGTCACAACTTGCCACGTTATCTTTAGCCTCGTGACGGGGCAGACAGGTATGAGCCCCATAAGTTTCCCTGAAAAGATAACGTATTGAGGATCGACTATGAGCATCAAAAATATTTTACCCGGCAAGATCGGTTTGGGCGGCGCGCCGCTCGGCAATATGTTCCGCAACATCCCGCAAGAGGACGTGCAAGCCACCGTCAGCGGCGCCTGGGATCTGGGCATCCGCTACTTCGACACCGCACCGCTCTACGGTTCCGGCCTGTCGGAAATCCGCATGGGTGAAGTGCTGTCGCAATACCCACGCGACGAGTATGTGCTGAGCACCAAAGTGGGCCGCATCATGCTGGACGAAGAAGAAGACACCTCCGCCCGCGATCTGGGTGAGAAAGGCGGTTTGTTCGAACACGGTTTGAAGAACAAGATCGTCAACGACTACTCCGCCGACGCCACGCTGCGTTCCATTGAAGACAGCCTGAAGCGCCTGAAAACCGACCGTCTGGACATCGTCTGGATCCACGATCCGGCCCAGGACTTTTACGGCGACAACTGGATTGAGCAGTTCAACATCGCTCGCACCGGCGCTTTCCGCGCGCTGACCCGTCTGCGTGAAGAAGGGGTGATCAAGGCCTGGGGCCTCGGCGTCAACCGCGTCGAGCCTTGCGAATTGGCGCTGGGCCTGAGCGAAACGCAGCCGGACGCCTTCCTGCTGGCCGGCCGTTACAGCCTGCTGGATCATGAACGCGCGCTGCAGCGTTTGATGCCGGAAGCCCTGGCGAGCAACGTCGACATTGTCGTCGGCGGCCCTTACAACTCCGGCGTGCTGGCCGGTGGCGAGCACTACGAATACCAGAAAGCGTCCCCGGCGGTGCTGGCAAAGGTAGCGCAAATCAAAGCGATCGCCGCTCGCTTCCAGGTCGACGTCAAAGCCGCCGCGCTGCAGTTCTCGCTGGCTAACCCGGCGGTCGCCGCCGTGATCCCCGGTTCGAGCCGCCCTGGCCGCATGGCCGAAGATCTGGCTGCGCTGGACGCCGTTATCCCGGCTGAATTCTGGGCCGAAATGCGCCGTCAGAAACTGGTGGCCGACAACGCGCCGCTGCCGATTCGTTAAGTTTTATGGGGCCGCATGGCCCCATTACCCCCATTAACTCGATGAGATACATGATGAAACTGGATCTATCAGGCAAAGTCGCCGTCGTCAGCGGCTCCACCTCCGGCATCGGCCTCGGCATCGCGCGCGGGCTCGCCAAAACGGGCGCCACCGTCGTGATCGTCGGCCGTCAGAAAACCGGGGTCGATAACGCTATCGCCGACATCAGCGCCAACGTGCCCGGCGCGCAGGTGCGCGGCGTGGTCGCGGATCTCGGGACGGAACAAGGGGCTGCTACCCTGTTCGCCGCGGAACCGAAAGCCGACGTGCTGATCAACAACCTGGGCATTTTCAACGATAAAGACTTCTTTACCGTGCCCGACAGCGAGTGGATGCACTTCTATAACGTCAACGTCCTCTCGGGCGTGCGTCTGGCGCGCCACTATGCGCAGAGCATGACCGAGCAGGGATGGGGACGCATTATTTTCGTGTCGTCCGAATCCGGCGTCGCCATCCCGGCGGACATGATCAACTACGGCGTCACCAAAAGCGCCAACCTGGCGGTGTCTCACGGCCTGGCGAAACGCCTCGCCGGCACCGGTGTGACGGTCAACGCCATCCTGCCGGGGCCAACCTTTACCGAAGGCCTGCAAGAAATGCTGGCGGATGCGGCGGCCAAATCCGGGCGCAGCGCACGCGATCAGGCCGACGAGTTCGTTAAAACCGAACGCCCAAGCTCCATCATTCAGCGCGCGGCGGACGTCGATGAAGTGGCCAACCTGGCCGTTTACCTCGCGTCTCCGCTGTCTTCGGCCACCACCGGCGCGGCGCTGCGCGTTGACGGCGGCGTCGTAGATACGCTGGCAATGTAACCCTGTACCCGAAACCGATATTAAGAGAGAAAGAAAATGGCTACTACATCCGTCTCTATGGACATCCCGGCATCTGCCGACACCGTATGGCAACTGATCGGCGGCTTCGACGCCCTGCCTGACTGGCTGCCGTTCATCCCGAAAAGCGTCGTTTCTGAAGGCGGCCGCGTGCGTACCTTAACCACCGCCGACGGCGGCACCGTCATCGAGCGGCTGGAAGCGTTCGACAACCGTCAACGCAGCTACAGCTACTCCATCATGCAAGCGCCGTTCCCGGTGGTGAATTACCTGTCCACCCTGTCAGTGCACGCCACCGACGACGCCAACGTGGCGCGCGTGGAATGGTCGGGCAGCTTCACGCCGGTCAACATCAGCGACGACGAGGCCATCGCCCTGTTCAGCGGCATCTACCAGGGCGGCCTGGATGCGCTGAGCGACAACTTCCCTCGTTAACGCTTGAACGCTTAAGCCCCACGGTCGATGGCTGCACCCATCGGCCGTTTTTTTTGGGGTTTGGGCGCACGAACGGGAACGCCGCGCAGCAGGATAAATCCGTCATCGCCGCTTATGCTGTAAAGGAGATGTTCGTTTGAGGAGATGACCGTGCGCCCCTTCAACTTGCAACGGCTGGATCATGTGGTTCTGCGCGTGCGCGATATGCAGAACAGCCTGCGTTTTTATACCCAGATCGTCGGCTGTGATATCGCCAAACAGCGACCGGATTTGGGGCTGGTGCACCTGCGCGCCGGTGCCTCCATGATCGACCTGGTGGACGCCAACGGCGTGCTGGGGAAAAAAGGCGGCGAAGCGCCCGATCCTCATAGGCAAAATGTCGATCACGTCTGCCTGCGCATCGATCCGTTCAACGAAGAGGCGTTGTTGACCTATCTGCGATCGCAGGGGATCGGCGTTGATCCCGCCGAATCGCGCTATGGGGCGGAAGGCGACGGGCCGTCCATTTATTTCAGCGATCCGGACGGTAATCGCGTGGAATTGAAAGGGCCGGCGGGATGAGATTAACGGGCCATAGATAATGGAGCCTTATCGGCCCCATCTGTTTGAACGCCACGGGTAGGTGTTCCACGCACCAACAATAAGCTGCTAGCTTATGGTTCTATCAATGTCATTGGCTATGAGAGGCGCTGCCCCATATGAGAAAACCGATCGCCTCGGTGATTTTTGTCCTGGTATTCGCTGTCTTGCCGAACATCATTCCCTCTCGGCTGCTGCTGACACCGGACATGGCGTTGGAAATGGTTCACAAGTCTAATGAATGGGGTCTCGGCGATCCGCAAGCGCTTTCGACAACCTGCCTGCTAATGCTTTATGCAGCTGTCGCGGGGTTGTGTCTGCGTTTTATGCCAAAAAAATCGGCCTAACCCGTCACTGCTGAACGTTAACGCCCCTGCGCTGCCAGCGCCTGGGCGCAGGCCCAGGCCGAGCTCCAGGCCCACTGGAAGTTGTAACCGCCCAACCACCCGGTCACGTCCACCACTTCGCCGATAAAGTAGAGCCCCGGCGCCTTGTGGGCTTCCATCGTCTTGGAAGAAAGTTCGTTGGTGTCGACGCCGCCGAGCGTCACTTCCGCCGTGCGGTAGCCTTCGGTGCCGTTCGGCTGCACGCGCCAGTTCTGCAACAGATCCACCAGCGCCGCCTGCTGCGGCGCATTCAGCTGCTTCAGCGTCGCCTCCGGCAATTGTCCCAGGGTCTGCAAGCACTCCACCAGCCGCTTCGGCAAGTGCAGCGCCAGGGTATTTTTCAGGCTTTGGTTCGGGTGCTGCAAGCGTTGTTCATCCAGGAAGCCCGCCAGATCCAGCTCGGGAAGTAAGTTAACGCTCACATACTCACCCGGTTGCCAGTAGCTGGACAGCTGCAGCACCGCCGGGCCGGACAGGCCGCGATGGGTAAACAGAATGCTTTCACGGAAGCTGACGCCGTTCTCGGCGGTGATCACCGCCGGCACCGAGACGCCGGACAGCGTCTGTACATGCTCCAACAGCGGTTTATGCAGGGTAAACGGCACCAGCCCGGCGCGCGTCGGCAGCACCTTAAGGCCGAACTGCTCAGCCAGTTTGTAACCGAACGGCGACGCGCCCAACCCCGGCATGGATAATCCGCCGCTGGCCACCACAAGTGAGCGAGCGCTCACTTTTTCACCATTCAGCGCCAGTGCGTAGCCATTCTCGGTTTTTTCCACGCCCAGCACTTCGCTGCGCAGGCGCATCGTCACCTGGCCCAGCTCGCACTCTTTGACCAGCAGATCCACCACCTGCTGCGCCGAATCGTCGCAGAACAGCTGCCCCAGCGTTTTTTCATGGTAGGCGATGCCGTAACGGTTGATCAGACCGATGAAGTCCCACTGGGTGTAGCGCGCCAGCGCCGACTTGCAGAAGTGCGGGTTGTTCGACAGATAGGCCGCCGGTTCGGCGTACATGTTGGTGAAGTTGCAGCGCCCACCGCCGGACATCAGGATCTTGCGGCCCGGTTTTTTGCCGTTGTCGAGCAGCAATACGCGGCAACCGAGTTGCCCCGCCTGCGCGGCGCAAAACATGCCGGCGGCGCCCGCCCCAATCACTACGACATCAAACTGTTCCACCTGAGCCTCACTTATCAAAACCACAATCGCGACAAAAGAGCGCCATATTACGCCGTTTCGCCGCCGGTCACCGCCAAATTCACGGCGGCAGATTGTAAAGCCCCGGCGGCGCCAACGCCATAGTAAGAAAATATTACAGAGGTCAGAGCAGATTAACGCGTTGATATTCCATATTTTTGTTATAGGCGCGTCATCGTTTCGTCATGTCCAAATCAAAAAAACGTCATATTTTCCTTTTCCCCGGCCCCGGTTGTCACTGATAATGCGCGGCGTTCATGTCCACAAACTGGCGTAACGCTTATGCTGCATTTGTTCGCTGGCCTGGATTTCCATACCGGCCTGATGTTAATTCTCGCATTGTTGTTCGTGTTGTTTTATGAAGCCATCAACGGTTTTCATGATACGGCCAATGCGGTCGCTACAGTTATTTATACCCGCGCCATGCGCTCGCAACTTGCGGTCGTGATGGCAGGTTTGTTCAACTTTCTTGGCGTAATGCTCGGCGGTTTGAGTGTTGCTTACGCCATCGTCCACTTGCTGCCTACCGATCTGTTGTTGAACGTCAGTTCAGCACACGGATTAGCCATGGTCTTCTCCATGCTGCTGGCGGCAATCATCTGGAACCTCGGCACCTGGTATTTCGGTTTGCCGGCCTCCAGTTCCCATACGCTGATAGGCGCAATCATCGGTGTCGGTTTAACCAACGCCCTGATGACCCACACCTCGGTCGTGGATGCGCTTAACGTCCCGAAAATGATTGGCATTTTCCTTTCTCTGCTGTTCTCGCCGCTGGTCGGCATGATGGTAGCGGGAGTGATGGTGTTCGCCTTGCGCCGCTATTGGAGTGGCACCAAGAAACGCCAGCGTATCCACATGACCCCTGCGGAACGTGAAAAGGTCGACGGCAAACGCAAGCCGCCGTTCTGGACCCGTATCGCGCTGATCCTGTCGGCGATTGGCGTCAGCTTCTCGCACGGCGCCAACGACGGCCAGAAAGGTATCGGCCTTATCATGCTGGTGCTGATCGGCGTTGCGCCGGCTGGCTTCGTGGTCAATATGAATGCAACCGGTTATGACATCACCCGTACGCGTGATGCCGTGACCCACCTGCAGCAATATTACCAGCAGCACGGCGACGCGCTGTCGCATGCGGTGTCGCTGACGCCGCTGGTGCCAAGCCCGGATGACGAAGCCGCGCCTGGCAAGCCTGCCGAGTTCCACTGCGACAGTTCGCGCGCCATGCCGGCGATCGAGCTGGCTCAGGGCATGCTGACCAACCTGCAAAGCTACGATCAGCTGACGGTTGACCAGCGCAGCCACCTGCGCCGCCTGCTGATGTGCGTGACCGACACGGCGGATAAAGTCGCCAAGCTGCCGGAAACCTCATCCGCCGACCAGCGTTTCCTGAAGAACCTGCGTCAGGATCTGCTGCAGACCGTCGAGTACGCGCCGATGTGGATCATCGTCGCCGTCGCGCTGGCGCTGTCGCTCGGTACCATGGTGGGTTGGAAACGCGTGGCCACCACCATCGGCGAGAAGATCGGCAAGAAAGGCATGACCTACGCCCAGGGCGTATCGGCCCAGATGACCGCGGCGCTGTCTATCGGCGTGGCGAGTTATACCGGCATGCCGGTCTCCACCACCCACGTCCTCTCTTCGGCGGTTGCCGGGACGATGATCGTGGACGGCGGCGGCGTGCAGAGCAAAACCGTGAAGAACATCCTGTTGGCCTGGGTACTGACCCTGCCAATCTCGATTCTGCTTTCCGGTGCGCTGTATTGGGTTGCGTTGAAGCTGATCTAAGCGATAAGCATCATGAGGAAGGCGGCCCCAGGGCCGCCTTTTTTTTGCCTGCATCAAGGGAAACAGAAAGGCATTAATACCAGATCATCAGCGCTATCAGGCTGATGACCACCAGGCCGCACAGGGCCGAGGTCAGCATAAACTGCCCGCGCACCCGCTCGCAGCGGCGGATAAACTCCGGATCGTGATGCTCGACATAGCGCTGCGCGAAGATATAGCGCACCAGCCTCAGCTGCTTGCTGGGTTGCCCGTGGGCGGTGAAAAAACCGCCGCCGTCGACGTACTGGTACAGCAACGGGTCACAGCCGCGCAATACCACCAGCAACGCGCGCAGAGAAGAGTAATACCGCACCATGTTTACCACACACACCACACATAAGGCCCAAAACAGCGCGACGGTACTGATCATGATTACCCCCTCAAGGCGTTGTTATCCGCGGCCTTCCGCCGGGTCCAACCGCCCTACCTCATTACCCGATACTCTGCTGGAGCTTACCGCTCTCATCCCCTTTTTTGCCTGCACGGGCCATGCCCATAACCCACCGCCTCCGGAGACGTTACCGCACCGCACAGAGAGATTTGCACGGCGTGGTTCCACTCAGAGGGGAAATGATGAGGCCCATATCCATCATTGTAGGTTAATGAAACGCAAACTGGCCTGAGCAGTGGATAAAATTTACCGCCCTGTGCCGAAAAGTCACCTGCCGGGACGTTATAAGCGATAACCGCCCGTTTTCGATTAGGCGGTTTTTATGGATAGTCTATCCCGCGCCACGCCGCTGATCTTTCCTCCCACGCTGGCTAGACTCAGGTTTCCGTTACGTTCATCCAAGGAAACTGTTATGGCAAACCATTCAATCAAGGGAAAAACCGTCCTCATCGCCGGCGGCGCCAAGAACCTCGGCGGGCTGATCGCGCGCGATTTGGCTGAGCAAGGCGCCAAAGCGGTGGTGATCCACTACAACAGCTCCGCCTCCAAAGCCGAAGCGGAGAAAACCGTCGCCGCCATTCAGGCCGCCGGTGCGCAAGGCGTCGCGCTGCAGGCCGATCTGACCACCGCGGGCGCAGTCGAGAAGCTGTTCGCCGATGCGGTCGCCGCCGTCGGCAAGCCGGATATCGCCATCAATACCGTCGGCAAGGTGCTGAAAAAGCCGATGGTCGACATCAGCGAAGCCGAGTACGACGAGATGACCGCGGTCAACGCCAAAACCGCGTTCTTCTTCCTGAAAGAGGCGGGCAAGCACCTTAACGACAACGGTAAAATCTGCACGCTGGTCACCTCGCTGCTCGGCGCCTTCACGCCGTTTTACGCCGCTTACGCCGGCACCAAAGCGCCGGTGGAGCACTTCACCCGCGCCGCCGCCAAGGAGTTCGGCGAGCGTGGCATCTCCGTGACGGCGGTCGGCCCCGGCCCGATGGACACCCCGTTCTTCTACCCGGCTGAGGGTGCGGACGCCGTGGCCTACCACAAGACGGCGGCGGCGCTGTCGCCGTTCAGCAAAACCGGCCTGACCGATATCGAAGACGTGGTGCCGTTCATCCGCCATCTGGTCAGCGACGGCTGGTGGGTAACCGGCCAAACCATCCTGATCAACGGCGGCTACACCACCAAATAAGTTCGACGGGGGGCGGAGATGCCCCCGCACCTGCTCGCGCGCAACCGCGTCATACGGCTACACTCTCTGTCAGAAACGGCGCCACGGAACAGCAGGTCACGAGATGGACAGATTCAATCAATACCGCGTATTCGTGCAGGTGGCGGAAATGGGCAGCTTTATCCGGGCGGCCCACGCGCTGGAGGTGCCGCGCGCCTCGGTGTCCGCCGCCGTGCAACAACTGGAAACACAGCTGGGCGTGCGCCTGCTGCACCGCACCACACGGCAAGTGCGCCTAACCGCCGACGGCGAACAGCTGCTCGAGCGGCTGCGCCCGCTGCTGGCCGAGGTGGAAGACATCGATCAGTCGTTTCAGGCCAGCCAGCGGCAGGCCTCCGGGCGGCTCAGCGTCGACGTGCCGAGCCGCATCGCTCGCCGGTTGATCGCCCCGGCGCTGCCTAGCCTGTTGCGGCGCCACCCTCATCTGCAGCTGGTGCTCGGCTCCGCCGATCGCGCCATCGATCTGGTGCAGGAAGGGGTCGACTGCGCGGTGCGCGTCGGCGATCTGCACGACAGCAGCCTGGTGATGCGCCCGCTCGGCCATATCGCGCTGATCAACTGCGCCAGCCCCGCCTACCTGAGCGAATTCGGCCATCCGCGCCAGCCCGCCGACCTCGCTGAGGGGCACTGGAGCATCGGTTACGCCTCGCCCAAAACCGGCCGCGAATCCCCCTGGGAATACCTGACCGACGACGGCCATACGCAACGCCTCGAACTGCCCAGCCGGGTGGTGGTCAACAACGCCGAAAGCTATATCGCCTGCTGCCGCGCCGGGCTGGGGCTGATGCAAATCCCGCGCTACGACGTGCAACACCTGCTCGACGCCGGTGAACTGGTGGAAGTCCTGCCCGGTTACCGCGCCGCCTCCATGCCGATCGCCCTGATCTACCCCCATCGCCGCCAGCGATCGCGCCGCCTGGCGGTGTTTCATGAGTGGTTTGAAAGCCTACTGCAGCCGCATCTGGAGCGCTGATTGCACATTTAGCGCTATACTTTGTTTAATAACGCTTATAATTCAAGCGGTCAGACCGTTAAAGCCCGCATAACCCATAGGCTTTTACGCCGCGCGGGTGTACAACGAAAGGTATCGGGCGGAGAGATTTTCGATGCGGCGCAGTGTGATCGCCCCAACATATCATTGCGTTATCCGAATGATACTATGGAACCAAAAGCGCCAGGCGGGTAAACGGAACGCCTGCTAACCCTTTTTAATCGGCATGTTTATGGAAGGAGTATTCTTATGGCTTACAAACACATACTGATCGCGGTGGACCTATCCCCGGAAAGCAAGATCCTGGTAGAAAAAGCCGTCTCGATGGCGCGGCCGTACAACGCTAAAGTTTCTCTGATCCACGTCGATGTCAACTATTCCGACCTCTATACTGGCCTGATCGACGTCAATCTCGGCGACATGCAAAAACGCATCTCTGAGGAAACCCATCAGGCGCTGACCGAGCTGTCGCAGAACGCCGGCTACCCGATCACCGAGACCCTGAGCGGCAGCGGCGATCTGGCGCAGGTATTGGTCGATGCCATCAAGAAATACGACATGGACCTGGTGCTGTGCGGCCACCACCAGGACTTCTGGAGCAAGCTGATGTCTTCCGCTCGCCAGCTGATCAATACCGTGCACATCGATATGCTGATCGTGCCGCTGCGCGACGAAGAAGACGAATAAAGTAAGCGCTTGCTAACCTAACTACCCCACGCCCGCGCCCTGCGGGCGTTTTTCATGCCGCCACGCCGATTAATCGCTTGATAATCAACCGCCCTCCGATGATATAGTCGCTAAAGACACAACATCCTCCCCCGGGCATCATCGACACCCAAATCTATAAGAAATAGCGGGGGAAATTTAATGCGAAAAGGAGTTATCCATGGAATATGCCGTATCGGTAGAGTCTTTCCTGTCCTCGTTACAACGCCATAACCCCCACCAGCCGGAATATCTACAGGCGGTGCGCGAAGTGTTCACCTCGCTGTGGCCGTTTATCGAGCGCAACCCGCGCTATCGCGAACAGGCGCTGCTGGAGCGCCTGGTGGAGCCCGAGCGTATCATTCAGTTCCGCGTCAGCTGGGTGGACGATCGCGGCCAGGTGCAGGTCAATCGCGCCTTCCGCGTGCAGTTCAACTCGGCCATCGGCCCCTATAAGGGCGGCATGCGCTTCCACCCATCGGTAAACCTGTCGATCCTGAAGTTCCTCGGCTTTGAGCAGACCTTCAAGAATGCGCTGACCACCCTGCCGATGGGCGGCGGCAAAGGCGGCTCCGATTTCGATCCGAAGGGCAAAAGCCAGGGCGAGATCATGCGCTTCTGCCAGGCGCTGATGACCGAGCTGTACCGCCATCTGGGGCCGGACACCGACGTGCCGGCCGGCGACATCGGCGTCGGCGGCCGTGAAGTCGGCTTTATGGCCGGCATGATGAAGAAACTGTCCAACAACACCGCCTGCGTATTTACCGGCAAAGGGCTCTCCTTCGGCGGCAGCCTGATCCGCCCCGAGGCGACCGGCTACGGCCTGGTGTACTTTACCGACGCCATGCTGCAGCGCCACGGCCTGGGCTTTGAGGGCATGCGGGTGGCGGTGTCCGGCTCCGGCAACGTGGCGCAGTACACCATCGAAAAAGCGCTGGAGCTGGACGCGCGCGTGATCACCGTATCGGATTCCGGCGGCACCCTGGTGGACGAAGACGGCTTCACTACCGAGAAGCTGGCACACCTGGCGGAGATCAAAAACCAGCGTTACGGCCGGGTGGCGGACTACGCCCGCGAACGCGGCCTGACCTATCTGGCGGGCCAGCAGCCGTGGAACGTGCCGGTGGATATCGCCCTGCCGTGCGCCACCCAGAACGAACTGGATCTCGAGGCGGCGCAGACGCTGATCCGCAACGGGGTGAAGGCGGTGGCGGAAGGCGCCAACATGCCGACCACCATCCAGGCCACCGACGCCTTCCTCGACGCCGGGGTGCTGTTCGCACCCGGCAAGGCGGCCAACGCCGGCGGCGTGGCCACGTCGGGGCTGGAGATGGCGCAAAACGCCGCGCGCATCGGCTGGCGGGCGGAAAAAGTGGATGTACGTTTACAACATATCATGGCGGATATTCACCATGCCTGCGTGGAATACGGCGGCGAGGGCAAGCAAACCCACTATGTACACGGCGCGAATATCGCCGGTTTCGTCAAGGTCGCGGAGGCGATGCTGGCCCAAGGCGTGCTGTAATCCGTCGTAAAGGTGATCTTGTTCACACATCGATTAAATGCTTCAATGCCGGCCTCTGCGCCGGCATTATTTTATGCCTTCACGCCATCAGAATGATGCAACCTAGTTAAATAAAAGTTAATAAATAGTTATTTACTACCATTTAATTGGTAGTAAATTTACCACCACCAGATAATTAAACATTTATTTAACACTAAATACGCCAATATTTTACTTAAATGTGCGCAGATCACATTTCATTAACTTCAGCTACGCCCCCTCTTCCATTCCTTTGTAATCTGCAGCGGTGGAAAAACCGCCACCCCTACAGATAAAAAAAGGTACAGCTAATGAAATTTAACCTCGCATTATTAAATGCATGTGTGGTTTCTGCGTGCATGTTATCGACAACACCTGTGTTCGCCGCTGATAAGTATGAGATTGCCGTAGTCGCCAAAGTGACCGGCATCCCGTGGTTCAACCGCATGGAAGTGGGCGTCAACGAAGCGGCGAAAAAACTCGACGTCAACGCCTACCAGACCGGCCCTTCTACGCCGGATCCGGCCGCGCAGGTCAAGGTGATTGAGGATCTGATCGCCAAGAACGTCAACGCCATCATCGTGGTGCCGAACGACGCCAAGGTGCTGGAACCGGTGCTGAAAAAAGCGCGCGACAAAGGCATCGTGGTGCTGACCCATGAATCCCCGGACCAGCAGATCGGCCAGTGGGACATCGAGACCATCGACAGCGAGAAATACGCGCAGGCCAACGTCGATGAGCTGGCGAAAGACATGGGCGGCAAAGGCGGCTATGCGATCTACGTCGGTTCGCTGACCGTGCCGCTGCACAACGCCTGGGCCGACTTCGCCATCAAATACCAGAAAGAAAAATACCCGGACATGTTTGAAGTCACCTCGCGCTTGCCGGTGGCGGAAAGCATCGACAAATCCTACGCCACCACGCTGGATCTGATGAAAACCTATCCGCAGATGAAGGGCATCATCGGCTTCGGTTCGCTCGGCCCGATCGGCGCCGGCCAGGCGGTGGCCAAGAAACGCGCCAAGGACAAAATCGCAGTGGTGGGCATCGCCATGCCGGCGCAGGCCGCCCCTTACCTGATGCGCGGCGACATCAAGAAAGCGCTGCTGTGGGATCCGAAAGACGCCGGTTATGCGCTGGTGACGGTGGCCGACCAGCTGTTGCAGGGCAAGGAAGTGAATAAGGACCTGTCGATCGAGGGCCTCGGTAAGGCCGACGTCGATATGGAACACAAAGTGATTCGGTTTAATAAGATTTTGGAAGTGACCAAAGACAACGCCAAATCGCTCGGATTCTGATTTTTCGCGTAATTTCGCCACACCGGGAAAGAAGTTAAACCCTCGTAGGGGCGCAGCGTTGCTGCGCCCAGGGCTTCGGCCGCTACGCAAGCACAGGTTAACGTTATGACAGCCTCCCCCGCATTTATCACCCTGGAGAATATCAGCAAGCGATTCCCAGGCGTGCTGGCATTAGACCAGATCAACCTGACGCTGAATAAAGGCGAAGTGCACTGCCTGGCCGGGCAAAACGGCTGCGGCAAAAGCACCATTATTAAAATCATCTCCGGCGTCTATCAGCCGGAAAAAGGCGCCAACATTTCGCTGGAAGGCAAACTCTTCCACGCCCTGACGCCGCAGCTGTCCGGTTATTACGGCATACAGGTGATCTACCAGGACCTGTCGCTGTTCCCTAACCTGACGGTGGCGGAAAACATCGCTATCCACCGTTACCTGCCCGGCGGCCACTTCTGGGTGCGCAAGCGGGTGATGCGCCAGACGGCGCTGGACGCCATGGCACGGGTCGGCGTACACATCGATCCCGATAAAAAGGTGGAAAAATTGTCGATCGCCGATCGGCAGCTGGTGGCGATTTGCCGCGCCATCGCCGCCGAAGCGCGGTTGGTTATCATGGACGAACCGACCGCCTCGCTGACCCGCCAGGAAGTCGACGGCCTGCTGCGGGTGGTTAACGAACTGAAGGCGGCCGGCATCTGCGTGGTGTTCGTCAGCCACAGATTGGACGAAGTGATGGAAGTCGCCGATCGCATCAGCGTAATGCGCGACGGCAAGCTGGTGGGCACCTGGCCGGCCAGCGAACTGGACAGCCATGAACTGGCGTTCCTGATGACCGGCCAACGCTTCCATTACAGCCCGCTGCCGCCGCTGCCGCCGGCTGAACAAGCGCCGCTGCTCGAGGTGCGCAACCTCAGCCGCGGCGAAAAATACCGCAACGTCAATCTGGCGCTGCGCGGCGGCGAGATCGTCTCGATCGTCGGCCTGCTCGGCGCCGGCCGCACCGAACTGTGCCTCAGCCTGTTCGGCATGACGCGGCCGGACAGCGGCGAGATCCGCATCGAGGGCCGCACGGTGCAGCTGCACAACAACCGCGAAGCGGTGCGCCACGGCATCGGCTATGTGTCGGAAGATCGCCTGACGCAGGGGTTGATCATGGAGCAATCGATCTACGACAACACCATCGTCACCGTCTTCGATCGGCTGCATACCTCGCTCGGGCTGCTGGATCACGCCAAGGCGACCGAGCTGGTCAACCGGCTGATCCGTGATTTGAACATCAAGGTGTCCGACAGCGCATTGCCGGTGAAAACCCTGTCCGGCGGCAACGCCCAACGTATCGCCATCGCCAAATGGGTGGCGACCCAGCCGAAGATCCTGATCCTCGACTCGCCTACCGTCGGCGTGGACATTGCCAACAAAGAGGGGATCTACCAGATCGCTCGCGATCTGGCGCAGCTAGGCATGGCGGTGCTGATGATCTGCGACGAGATCCCGGAAGCCTATTACAACAGCCATCGGGTGATGGTGATGCGCAAGGGCGAACTGATCGCCGAATTCGCGCCGCACCAGAGTACCGAACAACAGATCGCCGAGGTGGTGAATGGATAAGTCATTATTGGCCCGCCTGGCCGGGCGGCACGAGTTTTATCTCGGCCTGTTGGTGCTGCTGCTGGCGATCGGCCTAAGCGCCGGCACCGATGAGTTTCTGACGCTCGGCAACCTGACCGACGTCGCCACCAGCTACGCCATTCTCGGCATTCTGGCCTGCGGGCTGTTCGTGGTGCTGATCGCCGGCGGCATCGACATTTCGTTCCCGGCGGTCACCGCCATCGCCCAGTATGTGATGGCCAGTTGGGTGATCCAGCACGGCGGCAGCTTCCCGCTGGCGTTCGCCCTGGCGATCGGCGTCGGCCTGCTGCTCGGGCTGGTGAACGGTTTCCTGGTGTACTGGCTGAAGGTGCCGGCGATCATCATCACCATCGCTACCCTTAACCTGTTTTACGGCCTGCTGGTGTACGCCACCAACGGCACCTGGCTGTACGGCTTCCCGGACTGGTTCATGAACGGCATCAACTGGTTCTCGTTCCAGGGCGCCGACGGTTACGACTACGGCCTGACGCTGCCGCTGCTGTGCCTGCTGGCGACCATCGTCGTCACCGGCGTGCTGATGAACCGCACCCGGCTGGGGCGCCAGATCTACGCCATGGGCGGCAACCGCGACGCGGCGTCGCGCCTGGGGTTGAACCTGCTGCGGCTGCACTTCTGCGTCTACGGCTATATGGGCATTCTGGCCGGCGTCGCGGCGGTAGTGCAGGCGCAGATCACCCAGTCGGTGGCGCCCAACTCGCTGCTCGGCTTCGAGCTGACGGTATTGGCGGCGGTGGTGCTGGGCGGCACCAGCATGAGCGGCGGCCGCGGATCGTTGACCGGCACCCTGCTCGGCGTGGTGCTGCTGGCCTTCCTGCAAAATGGGCTGACGCTGCTCAGCGTCTCGGCCTATTGGCACCAGGTGTTCAGCGGCGCGATCATTTTGATCAGCATCAGCACCACCGCCTGGAACGAAAAACGCAAGCTGCTCAAGGAGATCTGACATGACGCAGTTAACTCGGTTGATCCCAAGCGATCGGATCATTCGTCTGCAGGGCGCGATCATCATCGCGGTGGCGCTGCTGTTCGCCGGTCTGCTCGGATCGCGCTTCTTCAGCCTCGGCAACTTCCAGTCGATCGCCTCGCAGCTGCCGATCCTCGGCCTGCTGGCGCTCGGCATGGGCATCACCATGCTGACCGGCGGCATCAATCTGTCGATCATCGCCGGCGCCAACGCCTGTTCGCTGGTGATGGCGGCGATCATCGTCAGCCATCCCGACCAGCCGCTGTTCCTGGTGCTGGCGCTGCTGGCCGGCCTGCTGGTGGCGGTGGCGATCGGCGCACTGAACGGAGTACTGGTGGCCTGGATCGGCGTTTCGCCGATCCTCGCCTCGCTCGGCACCATGACCCTGATCACCGGCCTGAATATCCTGCTGTCCAACGGCGCGGTGATCTCCGGCTTCCCGGCGGCGATTCAATTTCTCGGCAACGGCGCCGTGCTCGGTGTGCCGGTGGCACTGATCCTGTTTCTGTTGGTGGCGGTCGGGCTGTGGCTGCTGCTGGAGCACACCACGCTGGGCCGCAGCCTGTACCTGATCGGCTCCAACGAGCAGGCCACCCGCTTCAGCGGCGTGAACACCGCGCGGGTGCAGATCGCGGTGTATATCCTGTCGGCGCTGCTCGGCTGGGGCGCCGCCCTGCTGATGATGGCCAAGTTCAACTCGGCCAAGGCCGGCTACGGCGAATCTTATCTGCTGGTGACCATTCTGGCCTCGGTGCTGGGCGGCATTAACCCGGACGGCGGTTTCGGCCGTATTCTGGGGCTGGTGCTGGCGCTGATCGTGCTGCAAATGTTGGAAAGCGGCCTCAATCTGCTGGGGGTCAGCAGCTACCTGACCATGGCCCTGTGGGGCGGCGTGCTGATCCTGTTTATCGCGTTACAGAATCGAAAAGCCTGAGGAGAAAATAATGGCAAGCTATTTTATTGGCGTAGATGTGGGCACCGGAAGCGCGCGCGCAGGCGTATTCGATCTCAACGGCCGCATGGTCGGCCAGGCCAGCCGGGCCATCGATCTGTACCGGCCGAAGGCGGATTTCGTCGAGCAGTCGTCGGATAACATCTGGCAGGCGGTGTGCAATGCGGTGCGCGACGCGGTCAACCAGGCCGACATCAACCCGATCCAGGTCAAGGGGTTGGGCTTCGACGCCACCTGTTCGCTGGTGGTGCTGGATAAAGAGGGCAAGCCGCTGACCGTCAGCCCCTCCGGCCGCACCGAACAGAACATCATCGTGTGGATGGATCACCGGGCGATCGCCCAGGCCGAGCGCATCAACGCCACCAAACACCGGGTGCTGGACTTCGTCGGCGGCATTATCTCGCCGGAGATGCAGACGCCGAAACTGCTGTGGCTGAAACAGCACATGCCCACCACCTGGGCCAACGCCGGCTACCTGTTCGATCTGCCGGACTTCCTCACCTGGCGCGCCACCCAGGACGCCACCCGTTCGCTGTGCTCGACGGTGTGCAAGTGGACCTATCTCGGCCACGAGCAGCGTTGGGACAAGAGCTACTTCCAGCAGATCGGGCTGGAAGACGTGCTGGAACACGACGCGGCCAAGATCGGCAGCGACGTTAAAATGATGGGCGAGCCGCTGGGCCACGGCCTGACTCAGCGCGCCGCCAGCGAGATGGGGCTGATCGCCGGCACGGCGGTGAGCGTATCGATAATCGATGCCCACGCCGGCACCCTCGGCACGCTGGGCGCCACCGGCGTCTCCGGTGAGGTGGCCGACTTCAACCGCCGCGTCGCGCTGATCGGCGGCACCTCCACCGGTCATATGGCGATGTCGCGCACCGCGCGCTTTATCGGCGGCGTCTGGGGGCCGTATTACTCGGCGATCCTACCGGAATACTGGCTGAACGAGGGCGGCCAGTCTGCCACCGGCGCGCTGATCGACCACGTCATCCAGTCGCACCCGTGCTACCCGGAGCTGCTGGCGCAGGCGAAAACCCAGGGGCAGACCATCTATGAGGTGCTGAACGCCATTCTGCGCCGCATGGCCGGCGAGCCGGAGAATATCGCCTTCCTGACGCAGGACATTCACATGCTGCCGTACTTCCACGGCAACCGCTCGCCGCGCGCCAACCCGACGCTGACCGGCATCCTGACCGGGCTGAAGCTGTCGCGCACGCCGGAGGATATGGCGCTGCACTACCTGGCCACCATTCAGGCCATCGCGCTCGGCACCCGCCACATCATCGAAACCATGAACCACAGCGGCTACAGCATCGACACCATCATGGCCAGCGGCGGCGGCACCAAGAACCCGATCTTCGTGCAGGAGCACGCCAACGCCACCGGCTGCGCCATGCTGCTGCCGGAGGAAAGCGAAGCGATGCTGCTCGGCGGTGCGATGATGGGCACCGTGGCGGCGGGCGTGTTCGACACCTTGCCGGAGGCGATGAGCGCCATGAGCCGCATCGGCAAGACGGTGACGCCGCAGACCAATCAGATAAAAAGCTACTACGACCGCAAATACCGGGTGTTCCATGAGCTGTACAACGACCACATGAAATACCGCCGGCTGATGCAGGAGGAGGCGTGATGCAGCAGGAGTGGCGGCAGGCCGTGCAGGGTTGGCAAACCTACAGCCAGGAGCTGGCGCAGCTGGGCGAGCGCCTCGACGCGCGCACCTGGCAACGGCTGCTGGCGCTGCTGGCCGACTGCCGCGGTAAAATCGCCGTCACCGGCGTCGGCACCTCGGGGATTGCGGCGCGCAAGATAGCCCACATGCTAGCCTGCGTGGAACGGCCGGCGATCTACCTCGACGCCACCGGCGCGGCGCACGGCGATCTGGGCTTTCTGCGCGCCGACGATCTGCTGATCCTGATCTCGCGCGGCGGCAATTCCGACGAGCTAACCCGCCTGCTGCCGACGCTGCAGGCCAAAGGGGTGACGCTGATCGCGGTGACGGAAAACCCGCACTCCGCCATCGCGCAGGCGGCGCAGCTGACGATCGCCACCGGGGTGCAAAAGGAGATAGATCCGCTGAACATGCTGGCCACCACCTCAATTGTGCTGGTGCTGGCGATCTTCGACGCCGCCTGCGCCTGCCTGATGGCGCGCAGCGGTTACGACAAGGAGACCCTGCTGGCGGTGCATCCGGGCGGCGGCGTGGGGAAAAGTTTGCGGGAGGAAAACTGAGGGCCCGACACGGCGGGCCCGGCTGACATTACAGCGGCATGTAGATATCGAAACGGTGGCTTTTGGTCAGCGTGGCGGCGTGCGCCGGCACGTCGGCCAGCGGCGGCGCGTAGTCCGGGCGTTTCACCACCACGCGCTTGGTCGCCAGGCGGCGCGCCGGCTCCAGCAGGCCATCGGCGTCATCGTCGCTGCCCACCAGCGATTGAAACACCCGCATCTCTTTCTTCACCAGCGCGCTTTTTTGCTTGTGCGGGAACATCGGATCGAGATACACCACCTCGGGGCGCGGGCTGAGATCCGCCAGCGCCGTCAGGCTGGAAGCGTGCAACAGCGTCAGGCGCTCGCGCAGCCACGGGCCGATTTCCGCATCCTGATAGCCGCGCTGCAGGCCGTCGTCCAGCAACGCCGCCACCACCGGATTGCGCTCCAGCATCCGCACCCGGCAGCCCAGCGCCGCCAGCACGAAGGCGTCGCGCCCCAGCCCGGCAGTAGCGTCCACCACGTCCGGCAGGTAGCTGCCCTTGATGCCGACCGCCTTGGCCACCGCCTCGCCGCGGCCGCCGCCGAAACGGCGCCGGTGCGCCATGGTGCCGGTGACGAAGTCGACATAGATCCCGCCGAGCTTCGGCTCGTCGCGCTTACGCAGCTCCAGCCGTTCCGGCGTCAGTACCAGCGCCATCGGCGCATCGTCGTCGGACGTCAGCTGCCAGCGCTGCGCCAAAACAGACAAGGCGCCGGGATCGGCGCCTGCTTCACACAATAAACACACGCTCACGTGTCGGGTTATCCTTTAATGCCGTAATGGCGCAGCATAGCATCCAGCTGCGGCTCGCGGCCACGGAAGCGTTTGAACAGCGTCATCGGCTCTTCCGACCCGCCGCGCGACAGGATGTTGTCGAGGAAGGATTTGCCGGTCTCGGCGTTGAAAATCCCCTCTTCTTCGAAGCGCGAGTAGGCGTCGGCCGACAGTACTTCCGCCCACAGGTAGCTGTAGTAACCCGCCGCGTAGCCGCCGGCGAAGATGTGGCTGAAGGCGTGCGGGAAGCGGCCCCAGCTCGGCGAAGGCACCACCGCCACCATTTTCTTCACTTCCGCCAGCGTCGGCAGGATCTGCGCGCCTTTTTCCGGGCTGTATTCGAAATGCATGCGGAAATCGAACAGGCCGAACTCGAGCTGGCGCAGGATGAACAGCGCCGCCTGGTAATTCTTGGCCGCCAGCAGCTTGTCGAGCATGGCCTTCGGCAGCGGCTCGCCGCTCTGGTAATGGCCCGAGATAAACGCCAGCGCTTCCGGCTCCCAGCACCAGTTTTCCATAAACTGGCTCGGCAGTTCGACCGCATCCCACGGCACCCCGTTGATGCCTGAGACGCCGGCGGTATCGATCTGCGTCAGCATATGGTGCAGACCGTGGCCGAACTCGTGGAACAGCGTGGTCACTTCGTTATGGGTGAACAGCGCCGGCTGGTCGCCCAGCGGACGGTTGAAGTTGCAGGTCAGGTAAGCGACCGGTTTTTGCAGCGTGCCGTCAGCCTTGCGCAGGCTGCCGACGCAGTCGTCCATCCAGGCGCCGCCGCGTTTGTTTTCGCGGGCGTACAGATCGAGGTAGAAACTGCCGCGCAGCTCGCCGTCGGCGTCGAACAGATCGAAGAAGCGCACGTCCGGATGCCAGGTCTCCACGTCTTTACGCTCTTTGGCGGTGATGCCGTAGATGCGTTTCACCACTTCGAACAGCCCTTCCACCACACGCTGTTCCGGGAAGTACGGGCGCAGCTGCTCGTCGCTGATGGAGAACAGGTGTTGCTTCTGTTTTTCGCCGTAATAGGTGATGTCCCAGGCGTCGAGCTCGTCCACGCCATAGTGCTGTTTGGCGAAGGCGCGCAGCTGTGCCAGCTCCTGCTCGGCCTGCGGGCGGGCGCGCTTGGCCAGATCGCTCAGGAAGCCGATCACCTGCTCCGGGCTTTCCGCCATCTTGGTCGCCAGCGACTTGTCGGCGTAGGTGTCAAAGCCCAGCAGCTGAGCCAGCTCATGGCGCAGCGCCAGCGTTTCCGCCATCACTTCGCTGTTGTCCCATTTGCCGGCGTTCGGCCCCTGATCGGAGGCGCGGGTGGCGAAGGCGCGGTACATCTCTTCACGCAGCGCGCGGTTGTCGGCGTAGGTCAGCACCGGCAGGTAGCTCGGCATGTCCAGCGTCAGCAGCCAGCCGTCCTGCTCTTTGGCCTGCGCCATCGCCTGGGCCTGCGCCAGGGCGCTCTCCGGCAGGCCGCTCAGCTCGGCTTCGTCGGTAATCAGTTTGCTCCAGCCCATGGTGGCGTCGAGCACGTTGTTGCTGTAGGTGGAGCCCAGCTCGGACAGGCGTGCGACGATCTCGCCGTAGCGCTGCTGTTTGTCCGCCGACAGGCCGATGCCCGACAGCTCGAAGTCGCGCAGCGCGTTGTCCACCGCCTTGCGCTGCGGCACGCTCAGCGTCTCGAACGCCGCGCCCTCTTTCAGGCTGCGGTAGGCCTGGTACAGCCCTTCGTGCTGGCCAACCCAGGTGCCGTACTCGGACAGCAAGGGCAGCGCCTGCTCATAGGCGGCACGCAGCTCCGGGCTGTTTTTCACCGAGTTCAGGTGCCCGATCGGCGACCAGATGCGCGACAGGCGATCGTCCGACTCCGCCAACGGCTGACACAGATTGTCCCAGGTGAACGGCCCCGGCTGCGCGACCACGCGCTCTACCGCTGCGCGGCAGTCCGCCAGCGCGGATTGCACCGCAGGCACGATATCTTCAGGGCGGATCGCCGAAAACGGCGGCAGGGAAAACGGGGTCAGCAACGGATTTGTCATAGGGCAGTCCTGATTAGCGTTGGGGCCCGCCACGGGGGCGAGCCTTAAAATGCGTATGAATCTCTAACATGGAGCCAGGCAACAGGAAAATCAATGCCCGGCGTTGATCGTTCGTGCCTTAAACGGCGCATTGGCGAATGCGGGCGGCCAGCGCCGCCAGCTGTTCGTCGTCGGCGCGCGCCGCGTCGTGGGAGGAGATATAGCCTTCGTAACGCGCGAAAAACTTCGGCGAGGTCGATTCGATCGGCCGCCACTGTTCCAGCGACGCGGTGCCGTGCAGCGGGATCAGTTTGGCGTGCACATGGTCAACGCCGTAGCCCTCGAACACCATGCCGCAGCGGCCGACGTCGTCGAACGCGCGATCCAGCTGCTTTGCCACCCGCTTGGTCGCCAGCATCAACGCGCTCAGCACCTCGTCCGGCAGGTCAAAGGCGTAGCTCGGGTGGTGCGCCTTGGGGATCACCACGCTGAAGCCGTCGGTGTTGGGAAAGATGGACAGGAACGCCAGATGGTCGTCGTCTTCCCAGATTTTATGGCACGGCGCCTTGCCCGCCACGATGTCGCAAAAAATGCAGCTCATCCTTTCTCCTTGTGATTCACAGCGTTTCAACCCGTTCGAATTCTTCGAACACCAGCCACATGTCCGGCGCAAAGCTCCCCTCGCGGGTAAAGAATGCCTGATGCCCCTCGCGCCAAAACGCCAGGCTTTTGTCGCCTTCGCCCTCTTTGGCCGCCATCTCGGCGGTCACCTGGTCGTAGCGCACCAGGCGCAGCGCCAGGGTTCTGATCACGCAGGCCGGTTCGCCGCGGCCATCGAGAACGATGCTGTAATCGCCGATCCGCGGGGTTTGTTCCCGACGATAGCTCGCATAGGAACTGCAGGTGGCGGTTTTATCCCCGCTCAGCACCAATCCCAGCAGTTCGTCGGCTAACGCCGGGCCGTCGCCGAACGCCCAGCGCGCCGCGTCGGGGTAATTCGCCAAAATCGCCTGTTTGCTCATCGTCCTGTCCCTTTCTGTTAACGTCTGCGGCAACGGAGTCCGGTTTTTCCCGGCCAGACAGTTTATACTGTGCAGATTATAAGCCTTATTGCATTGAATGCTCCGTCTGCGGAGCACAAGGAACCGCCACCCGTCATGTTAAGTTATCGCCACAGTTTCCACGCCGGCAACCACGCCGACGTGCTCAAACACACCGTTCAGAGCCTGATCATCGAGTCGCTGAAGGAAAAAGAGAAGCCGTTCCTATACCTGGATACCCACTCGGGCGCGGGCCGTTATCAGCTCAGCGGCGAACACGCCGAGCGCACCGGCGAATACCTGGAAGGCATCGGCTTGCTGTGGCAACGCGACGATCTGCCGGAAGAGCTGGCGGCCTACATGAGCGTGGTGCACAACTTCAACCGTTCCGGCACGCTGCGCTACTATCCCGGTTCGCCGCTGATCGCCCGCCAGCTGCTGCGCCCGCAGGACAAAATCCACCTGACCGAGCTGCACCCGAGCGACTACCCGCTGCTGCGCAGCGAGTTCCAGAAAGACGAACGCGCCAAAGTGCAGCGCGCCGACGGCTATCAGCAGCTGAAATCCCAGCTGCCGCCCCTGTCGCGCCGCGGCCTGATCCTGATGGACCCGCCGTATGAAATGAAGACCGATTACCAGGACGTGGTCAAAGGCATTCAGGAAGGCTACAAGCGTTTCGCCACCGGCACCTATGCGCTGTGGTACCCGGTGGTGATGCGCCAGCAGATCAAACGCATGCTGCGCGATCTGGAAGCCACCGGCATTCGCCGCATCCTGCAGATCGAGCTGGCGGTGAAACCCGACAGCGATCAGCGCGGTATGACCGCCTCCGGCATGATCGTCATCAATCCGCCGTGGAAGCTGGAACAGCAGATGAAAAACGTGCTGCCGTGGCTGCACAAGGTGCTGGTGCCGTCGGGCATCGGTCACCATCTGGTGAACTGGGTGGTACCGGAATAATCCCCATCAGGGCGCGGTTTGCCGCGCCCTGCGTCCACCTATCGCAGCCATCGACGCAATCTTTGCGACAAACCCCGGTCAGGCGTTAAACTCTTACCCTCTTCAAATTCACAACTCATGGAAATCCCAGATGACGAAACATTACGATTATCTAGCAATTGGCGGCGGCAGCGGCGGTATCGCATCGATCAACCGGGCAGCCATGTATGGCCAAAAGTGTGCGCTGATTGAAGCCAAAGAGCTGGGCGGCACCTGTGTAAACGTGGGTTGTGTACCGAAAAAAGTCATGTGGCACGCGGCGCAGATCGCCGAGGCCATCCATCAGTACGGCCCGGACTACGGCTTCGACACCACCGTCAACGCCTTCGACTGGAAGAAGCTGGTCGCCAACCGCACCGCCTATATCGACCGCATCCACAACTCCTACGATAACGTGCTGGGCAAGAACAAGGTCGACGTGATCAAAGGCTTCGCGCGCTTCGTGGATGCGCACACCGTGGAGGTGAACGGCGAGACCATCACCGCCGACCACATCCTGATCGCCACCGGCGGCCGCCCGAGCCATCCGGCTATTCCGGGTGCGGAATACGGCATCGACTCCGACGGCTTCTTTGAGCTGGACGCCATGCCGAAACGCGTCGCCGTAGTCGGCGCCGGCTATATCGCCGTGGAGATCGCCGGCGTGCTGAACGCGCTCGGCGCGGAAACGCACCTGTTCGTGCGCAAGCACGCGCCGCTGCGCAGCTTCGATCCGATGATCGTCGAAACCCTGGTGGAAGTAATGAACACCGAGGGGCCGAGCCTGCACACCGAATCGGTGCCGAAAGCGATCGTCAAGAACGCCGACGGCAGCCTGACGCTGCAGCTGGAAAACGGCAAAGCATTCACCGTCGACTGCCTGATTTGGGCCATCGGCCGCGAACCGGCGACCGACAACCTGAACCTCGGCGTCACCGGGGTGAAAACCAACGAGCAAGGCTACATTGACGTCGATAAGTTCCAGAACACCAACGTCAAAGGCATCTACGCGGTGGGCGACAACACCGGCGCGGTAGAGCTAACCCCGGTCGCCGTGGCCGCCGGCCGCCGCCTGTCCGAGCGCCTGTTCAACAACAAGCCGGACGAGCACCTGGATTACAGCAACATCGCCACCGTGGTATTCAGCCACCCGCCGATCGGCACCGTCGGCCTGACCGAGCCGGAAGCCATCGAGAAATTCGGCGCGGACAACGTGAAGGTGTACAAATCCTCCTTCACCGCCATGTACAGCGCCGTGACGCAGCACCGCCAGCCGTGCCGCATGAAGCTGGTGTGCGCGGGTAAAGAAGAGAAGATCGTCGGCCTGCACGGCATCGGCTTCGGCATGGATGAAATCCTGCAGGGCTTCGCGGTGGCAGTGAAGATGGGCGCCACCAAGAAGGACTTCGACAACACCGTAGCGATCCACCCGACCGCGGCGGAAGAGTTCGTCACCATGCGCTGAGGCGCAACCTCGCCGGGTTTCGGCGCGTAACAGGCCAGGCGCGAAAGCGTCTGGCTTTTTTTATTTATCTCGCTCGCCTCACGGCGCCCGGCGGTAATGATCGCGAAGAAACACCGGCAAATCGTTCGCCGGCGAGGCGAAGGGTACTTGATAGAGCATATCGCCGACAAAACCGCGATGATAGGTCGCGTGGTTGACGACATGCAGCACGATTTCCTGGCGCGTCATCCGGCCTTCCCCCCCGCCGACGAACTCGAAATGTACCACCTGCGCCAGCGCCTCGGGTGACCAGCTGTCCACCTGTTCGATATACCAGCGGTCCATTTCCTCCACCGCGCACCGCAAGTCGTCAAGCGCAGGCGTTTGCTCGGTGTTGCGCGCGAGGTAGCCATGCTTGCGACCTTGCAGATGGTGCCTGAAGATATCGTCCACCACATACACATGATTCAAGGTATGCACCATATTGCCGAAACGGGTCGGGCGCGGCCGCAGCGCTTCGCCTTCCGGCAAGGCCGCCACACAGTCAAAGGTCAAGGCGTTCGCCCAGGCTTTGTAACGCACCAGCATTTTCAAGGTATCGATGGCCGTTGCAGACATACTGCTCACTCCTTATCGGATGAAAATCGATATTCAGCTCAGCCGCACGCGGTGCGGCGGCGCGTTCTACGCCGTGCCAATCCCTTGCAGCCGCCCTTCGACCTGAGTGCGCGTATCGCCGCCCACCCAAATCCGGCCGCTCTCGTCGCGGGTGACATGCACGCGTCCGTTGCGCCCACGGCAGCGCCCCTGAGCGGCGATATAGCCGCCGCTGACCACGCCGCTTGCGAACAACCACTGGGCCAGGGAGGCATTGAGGCTGCCGGTGACCGGATCTTCGACGATAGCGCCAAGATGATCGCTCAAAAAGGCGCGAACTTCGAAGGCTGCGTCACCATCGGCATGTGGGCCGACGACGCCCATGTCCACTCTGCGCGGCCAGCTTCTCGCCGGCGTCAGGGAAAGCACCCGCTCGGCGCTGGCCAGCCGGATCCCCAGCCACCCCGGACCGTTATCGATCCAGGCGGCATCGAGCGCCTCCTCAGGCGCGATCCCCAAAAACCGCAGCGCGTCGGCCAACGCCGCTTCTGAAGGCGCCCCGGAGCGAATCAACGGCGGCGCGGCAAAACACAGCCGTCCGGCCTCGCGGCGAATGCTCACCAAGCCCGCCCCACACTCCTGGATGATCTCCGCCTCATTGCGCGGCATCCCCTCCGCAGTGAGCCAGGCATGACAACTGCCCAGCGTCGGGTGCCCGGCAAACGGCATTTCACGATCCAGCGTGAATATCCGCACCCGGTAATCCGCCTGGGGGTGCGTCGGCGGCAGCAAAAAGGCCGTCTCCGACAGGTTGAACCAACGCGTCAAACGCTGCATGACCTCCGTCGACAACGCTTCGGCGCCCGTGATCACCGCCAACGGATTGCCGGCAAGCGGCCCGGCGCCAAAGACATCCACCATCTGCATGCCAAAAACCATCGCTTCTCTCCTCAGGTTAACGCCGGGCGTTCATTACCCCCGCGATATCAACAGCTCCAGGCCCGCCAAAGCGAACAGCAGCGCAAGCGTTCCTTCAATCCAGCGCCTCACCCGGGTGTAAAACGCGATCATCGGCGCCGTTGAGAACAGCAGGGCATACCCCCCGAAAATCGTCACGCCGAGCAGCGCGCAACCGCCAATAATTGCCGGTAAAACCTGCTCAGGCGCGCCTTGCCGCAATCCCAGCGACATGATCGCCATCCAGGACATGATGGCCTTGGGATTGCCGAGGTGCATCAGCACGCCCTGCCGATAAAGCGCCCGATAAGGCCGCGCATCGCGCCCTGCGGCCATGCCCGGCGCCGCGGCGGACGTCCGTAACGCGGACTTTCCAGCGCGCAGCGCCAGATACAGCATATACACGCCGCCAACGATTTTGATGGTCCACAGCGCCTGCGCATACGTGGCCAACACGGCGGAAAGGCCGGTCGCGGCCAACATCGCCCAGCACAGCGATCCGGTCATCACGCCGGCGGCCAGCACCAATGCGGGCCTGCGGCCGTCACGCATCGCCACGCCCATGATCGCCATGTTGCTGGGGCCGGGGCTGGCGGTAGCGAGGAGATAGGCGCCGTAAACCAATGCAAGCTGACTGACCATCATGGAAAAACTCCGCTGGCCCGCCTTACGGCCGAGCCGTTGTTGAAAACGCCGGGACTCCTCACCAACATAGTATGTGTTACACTTTTCGCCTATTTAAATAGTGTCACGTGACACTATATTCTTTCTCCGGGGAGCGACCATGCGGCTTCAATCCCCCTGGCAACCCCGCCTGGCCAACGTGGAAGCCACTACCGTCGAACGGCTGGTGCTGGCGTTGGCTGACGACATTATCGAGGGCAAGCTGCAAGGAGGCGATCGTTTGCCGGCACACCGCCCCCTCGCCTGGCAATTGGCGATCGGTCTGGGCACGGTGACCAAAGCCTACGCCATCCTGGAACGACGCGGGCTGGTCCGCAGCGTGAAGGGGCGCGGGATGTTCGTGGCGATCCGCCGCGCCCGTGAAGAACGTGAAATCGATCTCTCGTCCAATGCGCCGCCGGCGATGCTGACTGACCGTTTGCTGGCACGCACGCTGGCCGGCATCGCACGGAAAATGGATGCAGATCATCTGAACCTCTATTCCCCTCCGACCGGGCACTTGGAACATCGGCGTCTGTTGGCCCGCTGGCTGGAAAACGCCGGCGTCACGATCGAACCGTCGCACCTGGCGCTGACCAGCAATGCCCGTCAGGCGATTTCGTTGGCATTTGACCTGGCCTGCGGGCCACGCGGGACGATACTGACCGAGAGGCTGACCTACCCCGGCGCGATCGCGCTGGCCCGACGTAAAGGCCATCGCCTGATCGGCGTGGAGATCGATGCGCAAGGCATGGTGCCGCAGGCGCTGGCGAGCGCGCTCGAGCGTGTCTCCTCCGGCCATATTGCGGTCTATCTGACACCGACGCTGCATAACCCGACGACCGCCACCATGAGCGCCGAGCGCAGGCGGGCTATCGTCGAGATATGCCGGCAGGCGAATGTCTGGATCATCGAGGATGGCGTGTATGCCCTAGGGCATTCAGCAGTGCCTGCGCTCGCGACGTTGGCACCCGAGCGGGTGTTCCATGTCAATGGCCTGTCGAAAACGCTCGGCCCGGGGTTGCGGATCGGTATGCTGACTCTACCGCCCGACATGCAAACCGCGGCGGAAGAAGCCTTGCAAGATATTCCCTTCGCACCTTCGCCACTGTCTTGCGCCGTGGTGGGGGAGTGGTTGTCCAGCGGCGCGATCGAGGTGATACCGCAAGCGTTGCGCCATGAGGCTCAGCGAAGAGTGCATCTGGCTACCTCGATATTCGATGCCGACGAATGCGTATCGCATCCCGACGCTTACCATGTCTGGCTGCCGATGCCGCGCGAAACCGCCGAGTCTGTGGCCGCCGCCGCCGCGTTGGCGGGCGTTAAAGTCACGCCGCCGGCCGCGGTCATGGTCAATGACGGCGAAAGTGAATCGGGCATTCGCCTGTGCCTGGGTTCCCCCTCACTGGACGAGCTAACGGCAGGCCTGACGCAGCTGGCCCAGCTGTTGAAAGCACATCGGAACGGCTGACAAACGGAAGGGAAAGGTTACGCGCACGGGCCGACCGACCCAGACCTGTTCTTTTTGTGCGGTTTACTATTCCCTTCGCACCCGCCTGCTTTTTCTGCCATTATTCTGCCTGATAAATTAGCGGGACTGATACAACCTCCCCGCGCCTCTGGAGAACACCGATGCTGTTCAAACTATGCAAAACCCTTGCGATAGCCTGCGTGGCCCTGATTATCGCCCAGAGCAGCGCCCTCAGCTTTACCCTGGAAGTGGCGGGCAAGATCGACAACGTGACCGACCCGGTCAACAAAAGCTATCTGTTCACCGATAAACAACTGTTGGCGATGCCGGTGCGCAGCATCACCACCTCCACGTCCTGGACGCCGCAGAGAAAATTCGAAGGGATTTCGGTGGCCGATATCCTGGAGCGCGTCGGCGCCAAGGGCGAGACGCTGACCTTCTACGCGCTGAACGATTATTACATCGACGTGCCGCTGTCCGACGTCACGAAATACAACATGATCCTGGCCTACAAGATGGACGGGGAAATGCTGAAGCTCAGAAACTTCGGCCCGCTGTTCCTGGTGTACCCGCGTGACGCCGCCGGGCCTGAACTGAACTCGCCGTTGTACAATTCACGCTTTATCTGGCAAGTCGACAGGATCGTGATCAAATGAAGCTGACGACCTTTAAGAACGGCAGCAGGCTGGCGATCCCGGCCATCTTTGCCGCGCTGTTTTTAGTGGCTTCAACCGTCACGCTCTATTACTACAGCGCCACCCTGTCGAAGAAAGGGCTGTATGCCATCGCCGGCACGCAGGAGAACTACTCCTGGTCGATCGCCAAGTTCTCCATCAAGCTGGCGGAGTTCGACACGCTGGTCGAACAGCAAAGTCACGCGCCGCAGGTGGACAACGACAACCTGCGGCTGCGGTTCGAAATCCTCTATTCGCGTTTTTACGTGCTGGAAACCGTCTCCGAATCGACCCAGCCGCTGTACGCCGAGCCGGGCTACCCGGAAGTGGTCAAACAGATGCGCCTGCAGATGGATCGCATCGATAAGCTGCTGGACAGCCCGAAAATCGACTTCGACCAGGTTTTCGCGGCCATGAAGGCCATCAAGCCTTACTCCATCGAAATGGCCAACCTGACCGACCATGCCGAGGTGAAGCAGCGCACCGCCGCCTATGAGGACTACATCGAGAAGCGGCACATTATTTTCTATGGGCTGGTGATCGTCATGTTCTCGGTGATCGCGCTGATCGCCATCACCCTGATCGTGTTCCGTCAACAGCGGCTGACCATTCGCCAACAGGCCAAGGCGATTGAGGCGGAGAAAGCGACGCGCACCAAAAACGCCTTCCTCGGCGCTATTGGCCACGAGCTGCGCACCTCATTGCAGAGCGTGATGTCGGCCATCGACGTGCTGGTGAATACCCGGGTGTCGGCAGAGCATGCGGACACCTTCCAGCGGCTGGAGACCGCCGCGCAGCAAATCGAAAGCCAGATGAAAGATCTGACCGACTACGCGCACCTCGACAGCGGCATGATGGAATTGCGCATCGTACCGTTCGACGCGCAGAAGCTGATCGCGGAGACCGCCAACGAAATCGCCACCCTGACCCGCAAAGAACAGGTCAAACTCAGCTGTGAAGTGGAATGCAGCCACCTGCTGGTGCACTCCGATCCGCTGCGCATCCGGCAGATTATCGTCAACCTGCTGACCAACGCCTACAAGTACACCGAAAGCGGCAGCATTACGCTGCACAGCTGCCTGCGCCGCCAACCGGGCGGCAGTTCGTTGATTATCGAAGTGACTGACACCGGCATCGGTATCGAAAAAGACCAGCTCGATCAGATCTTCAAGCCCTTTACCCAGTTGGATCAGTCGCATACCAAGCAGTATGCCGGCGTGGGGATGGGGTTGGCGATCGTGCACGGCCTGGTGACGTTGCTCAACGGCACCATCACGGTGTACAGCGAAATCAAGAAGGGCAGCACCTTTATCGTCAGCATTCCGGTGCAGATCAGTGAAGACGAACGTGCCGACGAGCCCGCCGCTGCCAATGCCTCTCTGCAGCATAAGCCGCAGCAGGTTCTGGTGGTGGATGACAACAAGTCGGTGGGTGACGCCTTTGCGGCGCTGCTGGACAAGCTGGGTTACCAGCACGAACTGTGCGACTCGCCGGAACGCGCGCTGCAGAAGCTGCTCAGACGTCCTTACGATGCGCTGTTGCTGGATTTGCAGATGCCGGGCATCGACGGCGCTGCTCTGGCCAGGCAGCTGCGCAACCGTCGCGGCCCCAACCGCCATGTGCCGATCATCGGCATCAGCGCCTACACGCCGGAGCAGTTAACGGCGGATCAGCGCGCCCTGTTCGATAACTACCTGATGAAGCCGGTTCGACTGGATGCGCTGTCGAGCGCGCTGGCCGAGGTGTTCCCCGCTAAAGATTAAAACAGCGTTGCAGTGCGGCTTCGATCACATGGAGCCGCACCGGTTTTTCATAAGGGCCGAGCACATCGTACTCGCGCATCGCCTGAGCGATTTCCGATTCGCGTCGGTCGGTGCCCAGTTCACCGGTCAGCACCAGTACCGGCGCGTCCGGATTGTCGGAGGCGCGGATGGTAGCGATACAGCGATCCGCCGTTTCCTCACCGATCAACCAGTCCACCACATAACCGTCGAACAGGCTTTGCTGCAACGCCTGACAGAAACTGTCGACGTCGTAAAACGCCACCGCGTTGAACCCGCAGCCACCCAGATACTTGGCCAGTTCATCGGCCGCCTGATGCGAATCGTCCAATACCGCGATGCTCAGCCGCTCGTCGTCGCCGAAGCCGGGCCGGATTTCGATCAGATCGACGCCGTAACGCGGGCCTGCCGGCGCCTCATCGGTGCGATAGATATGCCACTGCCCTTCCACGCGCAGCGCCACAAATTCCGCCGGCCGCCCGGCAGGAAGCTCGTCGCCGATGTGCCCGACGCAAGGTATCGCCACCCCCGCCACGACAAAGATGGCATCGCGCGCCATGTTTGGCTCGGGAGTCTCGTGTTCGGCGCTCAAATCGGCGATCGCCGCCGGCGTTTCTCCGAGCGCGGCCGCGACGCTGTTGATCTGTTCCAGCGTCCAGGGGCTTTGCCCTTTCAGTTTGCGGTGCGCATGTGAAAAACTCAGATCCAAGATGCGGCTGAGCTCGCGGGCATGCTGACGTTTTCCAATCCCGTAATGTAAAAACAGCTCCCTGACCCGATTGGCAATCGACTGTGAATCGAATTTTTGGTGATTGTTATCCATTTGTTCCTTCGATTTTTTTTACTGATTTATCAGTCGTTTTGATTATTTCTGCTGAAAAAGCCACATCTAAAACTAGCATCTCATGCAATTATGCGTTAAAAACGTTGCTTGACATACCATGTTGCATCGTCAAACATGGTATCAAAAGAGACATACAGCAATACACTATAAAAAATAACACCAGCACGTTTTTTAATAATAACCATAGTAACACCAGGGAAAATTTGTTCCGTTGCCGCTACTGAGACGATGTCCACATCGCTCGGACTGCGCAAATCAAACGGGGCTTGAGCCTTTAGCGCTAATCTGTTTTACCCACTTTTAAGCCGGGATCCGTCAGGGTCCCGGTTTTTTATTGCCCTGGCGCCGCGCCATCATACGGACTCACCCCACAGCCGCAAATAAAAACGGAGCCGGCATGCCGGCTCCGTTGTCCTTGAGATCGCTGCTGAACGTCAGAAGCGCCAGGTGAAGCCGGCGTTGACGCTGTTGTCCTGATGGTTTTGCGACAGCAGTCCGCCGTAGCCCAGCGACAGCGTGGCATTCTCGTTCACCGCCACTTCCGCCCCTGCCTTCAACACCATGCCGTCACGCGACACCGGCACGCTGTCCACCACGAACGGCGCGTTGCCGCCGTTGAACCGCAGTCCGGTGCCACGGTCCAGCCCGCCGTACTGGTGTTGCCACCCCAGCTCACTGCGCAGCGCCACCGTCGTGCCCGCGCTCACCTGCCATTCGGTGTCCGCACGCAGGCCCAGCGTCGACACCGTCGCATCCGTGTGCTGCTTGTCGCCGCGCAATGCCGCCGCGCCGCCGCTTTCCGCGATGCCGTTGTTCTCGAAGTTCACGTACGCCAGGTTCACGAACGGCTCCAGGTTCAGCCACTCGCCCTGCACGCTGTAGCCCGCTTCCGCGAACAGCTGTTCGGTGCGCGCGCTGTACTTCGCCGTGTCACGGTCCGACTGCATCCCGTAGTTCACCGACCGTTTGGTGTCGATGCGATGCCAGGTGTAGCCCGCCCCGCCACGCAGCGCCAGCGCCCCGAACTGCTTGTCGCCGTACGCCGCCAGGTGGTAGTTGTCGCTGTCCGCCTTCGACCCGTACCCCCCGTGCAGCGAGGTACGGGTGTAGCCGGTCGCCACCCCCAGCCGCCAGTCGTCCGCCGCCGCCGAGTCCAGCCCCACCAGCACCCCGTAGGTCGAGGCCTGATAGCCGGTGGCGTTGGCGTCGCCCGACGCGTGGTCCCACGCTCCCAGCAGCTGCGCCCAGGCACCGCCCTCGTCCGCCTTGATGGCCGACGAACTCGCCAGCCCTTCCGCCTGACGCAGACGCCCGTTCAGCGCCTCACGCAGGTAGCGGCTGTCGTTCACCAGCGCCGAGGCGATATCCGCATGGATTTGCCCCGACAGCTGACGGAACGCCTGCCGCGCTTCGCCCGCCGTGCCGCTGGTGAGCAGGCTCTCGTACAACGGGTTGCCCGCCGCCAGCGCATCCGCCGCCACCGCCACCGCCCGCTCGTTCGAGGTCTGCGCCACGCTGGCGAAGCTCGTGCCGTTGCGCCCGACGCTCAGCGTCACCCCGGTCGGCTGGTAGCTCAGCCCGGTGCCGAGGAACAGGTAGTTCGGCGCCACCGCGTCAAACTGCCCGCTGACCCCCTGCTGCGCGCTCAGGACGGTGTACTGCTGGCCCAGCAGGCTGCGCACCTCGCTTTGCGTCAGCAGGTTGGGGCTGTTCTCCAGCGTCACCGCCACCTCGCCGCCGCCGATCGTCGCCGATCCGCTGCTCTGGATCCGATCGCTCTGGCCGTTCGGGCCCACCTCCACCGCGTAGCGCGACCCCGGTTCGAAGCTGACGTTGCCGGCCACGCTCAGGGTGCCGATCGAGTTGCCCGGCGCCACGGTGCCGCCCTGACGGGCGATCAGCGAACCGACCGTGCCGCTGCCGCCGACGATGCCGCCGTTCTGCACGCTGACGGCCGAGGTGACCGAGCCGTTGACGGCCAGCAGCCCCTGATTGACCAGCGTCGGGCCGGCATAGGTGTTGGTGCCGGTCAGCTCCAGGGTTCCCGCGCCCTCTTTGGTCAGGCCGCCGTGGCCGGAAATGTTGTTGGAGTAGATTTCCCATCCACAGTGGAAGTCATCACATTTCCTGGCGTGCAGCGTACCGGCATCCACCTCGGCGCCCCTCCCCGGAATATTGGCGACAAACTGGGTCGGGCCGTAGGCCACGCCCGTCGGATCCGGGATGCGGAACTCCGCAGGAATATCTTCGACGGTATAGAACATGCCCGGGCCGTTGATAGCCTTGCCCAGGTTGATCATCCCCCAGCCGTAGAGCGCGTCGATGCCCGGCGCACCCATGTCGGTGGCGGTGGTTTTCAGCACGTCGGCAATCTGCGCCGAGCTCATGTACGGGAAGCGCTGCAGCAACACCGCCACCGCGCCGGTCACGTGCGGCGTCGCCATCGAGGTGCCGTTTTTATTGCCGTAGTCCGACACCAGGTTGGCCGGATCGGAACCGTTGGCCACGGTGCTGTAGATTTTGCTGCCCGGCGACGAGACGCAGAAGCTGGCGGTATAGCCGCAGCGGGAAGAGAAGCTGCTGATGGTATAAGGCACGCTGTTGGTCGATGCCGCATCCTGCGCCACGCTGGCGACCGACAGCCAGTTCGGCGCGATGTCCGGCACGAAGTAGGCCAGCCCGCTGATCACATCCGGCTGGTTGTAGTTGCCGTCGTTGCCGGCGGCGAACAGCACCAGAATGTTTTTGCGCGCCGCATCGATCGCGCCCTGATAGCCTGCGCCGGCCAGGCTGCCGAGCAGCGGTTTGACCTGATCGAATTGTTCCTGCGCATCCTTCAGCTCAAAGTGCAGCGCGTTAGGATCGCGGCCGCCGTCGGACAGGAAATCGGGAATACTGACGCCCCAACTGTTGTTGATCACCCGCGCACCGCTGTTGATCATCGCCTGCCAGCCGGCATTGGTGACGGCGCCGTCCAGGCCGAGGAATTCGCCGTAGGCCGGGCCGTCGTTATCGTTATCGACGCTAATCACCTGCGAATCGAAGGCCACGCCGTGCATGCCGATGCCGTCGCGGTTCGCCGCGCTGATCCCCGCGACGTGCACCCCGTGATTGCTCAGCATGCCCTGCGAGCCGCTGTAGAAGTGGAAGGTGCCGTCGAAGTAAAAACGATCGCCGGCGTTAATCCCCGGCCGGTGTGGATCGGTATAGGCGCGGTAGCCCTCGGTGACGACGTTGATCAGTTTGCCGTCACCGGCGAACTCGGGATGACGGTTGACCGGAGTGTCGAAAATGCCCACCTTCTGCCCTTTGCCGGTGTAGCCGGCGGCGTAGGCCTCATCGGCGTGGATCGCCCCCAGCCCCCAGTTGGCGTTGAATTCGGCGCTGCGCCAGCTGGCCGGATCGCCGGGTTGGCCGTTCACCTCGTGCGGCGCCGCCTGTGCATACCCCGCCAGCGCCATGCAGCAGACCAACGCGTTCAGCCGCCACGGCAAGCGGCGAGCGTTTCCTTTGCTATCAAAACCCATTGTTGTTGTCATTTCCTTACCTTTTGCTTGTTATTGGCCGACGCCCCAGGTGCGCCGGGTTCTCATTAGCAGGATGTGAAAAAGGAACCGCCCGCAGACGGTTCCCGTACAAGGATTGAGTCAATGTTGCTTAGAAACGCCAGGTGAAGCCGGCGTTGACGCTGTTGTCCTGATGGTTTTGCGACAGCAGCCCGCCGTAGCCCAGCGACAGCGTGGCGTTTTCGTTCACCGCCACTTCCGCCCCTGCCTTCAACACCATGCCGTCACGCGACACCGGCACGCTGTCCACCACGAACGGCGCGTTGCCGCCGTTGAACCGCAGTCCGGTGCCTCGCTCCAGCCCGCCGTACTGGTGTTGCCACCCCAGCTCACTGCGCAGCGCCACCGTCGTGCCCGCGCTCACCTGCCATTCGGTGTCCGCACGCAGGCCCAGCGTCGACACCGTCGCGTCGGTATGCTGCTTGTCGCCGCGCAATGCCGCCGCGCCGCCGCTTTCCGCGATGCCGTTGTTTTCGAAGTTCACGTACGCCAGGTTGACGAACGGCTCCAGGTTCAGCCATTCACCCTGCACGCCGTAGCCCGCTTCCGCGAACAGCTGTTCGGTGCGCGCGCTGTACTTCGCCGTGTCACGGTCCGACTGCATCCCGTAGTTCACCGACCGCTTGGTGTCGATGCGGTGCCAGGTGTAGCCCGCCCCGCCGCGCAGCGCCAGCGCCCCGAACTGCTTGTCGCCGTACGCCGCCAGGTGGTAGTTGTCGCTGTCCGCCTTCGACCCGTAACCGCCGTGCAGCGAGGTGCGGGTGTAGCCGGTCGCCACCCCCAGTCGCCCGTCGCCCGCAACCGCCGAGTCCAGCCCCACCAGCACCCCGTAGGTCGAGGCCTGATAGCCGGTGGCGTTGGCGTCGCCCGACGCGTGGTCCCATGCCCCCAGCAGCTGCGCCCAGGCGCCGTCCTCGTCCGCCTTGATGGCCGACGAGCTCGCCAGCCCTTCCGCCTGACGCAGACGCCCGTTCAGCGCCTCACGCAGGTAGCGGCTGTCGTTCACCAGCGCCGAGGCGATATCCGCATGGATTTGCCCCGACAGCTGACGGAACGCCTGCCGCG
Organism: Serratia sp. 201; assembly: GCF_037027545.1. NCBI lineage: Bacteria > Pseudomonadati > Pseudomonadota > Gammaproteobacteria > Enterobacterales > Yersiniaceae > Serratia > Serratia sp. 201. The sequence goes on from NZ_JAXCHC010000006.1 coordinate 207,830, forward strand.
CTTCGCCCGCCGTGCCGCTGTTGAGCAGGCTCTCGTACACCGGGTTGCCCGCCGCCAGCGCATCCGCCGCCGCCGCCACCGCCCGCTCGTTCGAGGTCTGCGCCACGCTGGCGAAGCTCGTGCCGTTGCGCCCGACGCTCAGCGTCACCCCGGTCGGCTGGTAGCTCAGCCCGGTGCCGAGGAACAGGTAGTTCGGCGCCACCGCGTCAAACTGCCCGCTCACCCCCTGCTGCGCGCTCAAAATGGTGTACTGCTGGCCCAGCAGGCTGCGCACCTCGCTTTGCGTCAGCAGGTTGGGGCTGTTCTCCAGCGTCACCGCCACCTCGCCGCCGCCGATCGTCGCCGATCCGCTGCTCTGGATCCGATCGCTCTGGCCGTTCGGGCCCACTTCCACCGCGTAGCGCGAGCCCGGCTCGAAGCTGACGTTGCCGGCCACGTTCAGGGTGCCGATCGAGTTGCCCGGCGCCACGGTGCCGCCATCACGGGCGGTCAGCGAACCGACCGTGCCACTGCCGCCGACAATACCGCCGCTCTGCACGCTGACGGCCGAGGTGACCGAACCGTTGACAGCCAGCCGCCCCTGATTGACCAGCGTCGGGCCGGCATAGGTGTTGTTACCGGTCAGCACCAGGGTGCCGATGCCCTGCTTGGTCAGGCCGCCGTGGCCGGAGATGTCGTTGCTCCAGAAGTCCAGGCCGCAAAGATCGCTGCTGCAGACGCGCTCGGTCGGTTTACCCTTGTCCAGCACCGCGCCGACGCCCGGCAGATCGACCACGAACTGGGTCGGGCCATAAGCCACGCCCGTCGGATCCGGGATGCGGAACTCTTCGGGAATATCCTCAGCGGTCACCAACATGCCCGGGCCGTTGATGGCCTTGCCCAGGTTGATCATCCCCCAGCCGTAGAGCGCGTCGATGCCCGGCGCGCCCATGTCGGTGGCGGTGGTTTTCAGCACTTCCGCCACCTGCGCGCCATTCAAATACGGGAAACGCTCCATCAGCACCGCAACGCTGCCGGCCACGTGCGGCGCCGCCATCGAGGTACCGCTTTTATTGGCATAGCCGGTCGTCAGGTCGTCCACACCGGTGCCCGCGATCACCGAGCTGTACACCCGGGTACCCGGTGCCGAGACGCACAAACTGGCGGTATAGCCGCAACGGGAAGAGAAGGTGCTGATGCTGTAATCGCCGGTATTGTTGGGATCCTGCAGGCTGGCGACCGACAGCCAGTTCGGCGCGATGTCCGGCACGAAGTAGGCCAGGCCGGCCATGGCATCCGGGTTGTTGAGGTTACCGTCGTTGCCGGCGGCGAAGATGGTGACCACGCCGCTGCGCGCCGCGTCGATCGCGCCCTGATAGGCGCCACCGGGCTTGGTGCCCAGGATCGTTTTGATCTGATCGAACTGCTTTTGCGCATCGTTCACCGTGAAGTGCGGATAAGCCGGGTCATACCCGCCTTCATCGAATTTCTCGGTGATGCCGATGCCCCAACTGTTATTGATGATGCGCGCGCCGCTGGCCACCAGCGCCTCCCAGCCGGCCTGGTAAACCGCGCCGTCGTTACCGAGCACAATGCCGTCCTCCGGGCCGGGGTCGCCGTTTTCTGCGCTGATGATCTGCGCGTTGAATGCCACCCCATGCATGGCGCCACCGTCGCGGCTGCCGGCGGCGATGCCGCCCACGTGGGTGCCGTGCGAGCCTAATTTGCCGCTGGAGTCGGTGCTTGGCGTACCGTCATAGCGGAAGTCATCGCCTTTTTTCACTGGAATATAGGGATCGGTGTATTCGCGAGTGCCATGGGTAACCAGATTGATCACCTTATCTGGGCCGGAAAATTCGGGGTGCTTGGCGTAGACTGGCTGATCGAAAATACCGAGTTTGATGCCTTTTCCGGTATAACCGGCGGCGTAGGCCTGGTCGGCGTGGATCGCTCCCAGCCCCCATTCCGCGTTGAACTCACTGCTGCGCCAACTGGCCGGATCGCCCGCTTTGCCGTTCTCTATATAGCTGGAGGCCTGCGCCCCGCCGATCGCCGTCAGGCAGATCAGCATCGCGCTCCATTGTGCGCGATGAACTCCGATTTCAGGCCAGCCGAAGGCCGCCCGAGCGGATTTGACTCCTCTAAGTTTCTTCTCCATCCCAGATACCGTCCGTTGTTGTTTGCAAATGTTTTATAAGATTTTTTGTGTAACAGTTTGGTAACACCAAATAAATAAAGCACAACAATCTCAAGTGCGCTTAATGTGTCACTCGGCAGTTCGGCGGGGGGAGAGAACGTTTCAGGGGTGAATCAGGCCAACGCCAATAAGAAATGGCAATGACGTTTGCCGGTAGCGAAGCGGCGATAAAAAGTGAGAGGAAAAACCTTAATACGCTGATAAATAAAAATATAAATAAAGATCGAATGAAGGAGATGGCCGCCTGAAAAGTGCTTAACAGGCGTCTTTTATCACTTTTAATTATAAATTTTGCCAATATTCACTCAGTGAATTATGCTGGTTTTTCACTCGGTCATCGGCAAAAATTGGATTATCCTGCTGATGTTTTTTTGCGGTTCGTCGCGTCCTCTTCCGCCTGACGCAGGATGGCTTTGGCCATCCATTGCGTGACGTCCTGAATGCCCTCAAGTTCCAGCCCCCAGATATCTTTCAACACCAGGAATACCTCCGAGCCGTAAATCAGCGAGAAAGCATGAATCACTCTCTGTAGAGAATCCGGCGGCAGTTTGCCCTGCAACGGTTCTACCGCCAGCGCCAACAGACGCTTGCGGTTGCCGCGCACGAATTTTTCGCCCGGCGTGGCGTGCGCCCACTGCTGCAAAGAGAGCTGCAGTGCCGCACGCAATGCTCCCTCGTGCCGTTCCATCTGAGGATAGGCGAAGGTCAGCAACTGCTGGATACGCTTCAGGGCATCGTCGTCCTGCGGGCGCCATTCCAGAATAGGCCCCAGGCTTTCCGCCACCACGGCGCTAATCAGCGCACTCTGGGTCGGAAAATAACGGTAGGCGGTCGCGCGCGATACCTGGGCATGCGCCGCCAGCTCGGTGATCGAAGGAAACGCCCCTTCGTCATACAGCGCCATCGCGCTGGCCAGCAACAAACGGTAGGTTTTTGCCCGTGTGGAAGTCAGTGAAGGATCGAACGGGGTGGGAAAAGCATTTATCGGCACTTAAACCTCATACATCTGCACACGCTTGCGCAACAGAGGATGCGCCTCTGTCGACTGGCTACCGGCAAAGCGCCGGCCACGTTGAAAAGCTCAAAAATGAGACAGGAGTCCCATTTTGCACTGAGCTGCCCTTGCAAAAATGATACTACCGTCTCATTATATAAATACATTAATCAATTTAATTTAAATGCCAACACCAGGGCACCCTAAAAAATATAATAAAATGATTTTTAAATAAAAATTAGAAACACCCCAGGAAGACACATGAAAGAAACTTCAAATTTTGTCTATATTGCTACCACAGCAGATACGAAAGGACAAGAGTTGGAGTATGTACGGCGGCTAATCGCTGCCCTGAATTTACCCACGCGAACCGTCGATCTTTCCACTCGTCGCTTGCCGTTTGACTCCCCGGCCGATATCGGTCCAGAGGACGTTGCTCGCCACCATCCGGCAGGCGCCGGTGCGGTCTTTTGCGCCAGTCGCGGCCAGGCGATCGCCGCTATGGCGACCGCTTTCGAACGTTTTATCCTGACGCGCCGCGATATCGCCGCCTTGCTGGGTCTGGGCGGCTCCGGCGGCACCGCCATCATCACACCGGCCATGCAGCAGCTGCCGATTGGCCTGCCGAAAATAATGGTCTCAAGCATGGCGGCAGGAGACGTTTCCGCCTATGTCGGCGCCAGCGATATCAACATGCTGTATTCGGTCACCGATCTCGCCGGTCTTAACCGCATCTCGCGACAGGTGCTAGGCAACGCGACACGCCAGATAGCCGGCGCAGTGCACTTCGCCGCCGTCGACTATCACGACAACAAACCCGCGATCGGCCTGACGACGTTTGGCGTCACCACGCCCTGCATTCAGGCGTTGGTGGCCGAACTGGGAACACAATGGGATTGTCTGACGTTTCATGCGACTGGCAGCGGCGGCAGGTCGTTGGAAAAACTGATCGATAACCGCCAACTGCACGGCGCCATCGATTTGACCACCACCGAAATGGCCGATTACCTGTTTGGCGGTGTGCTGCCCTGCAATATGGATCGTTTTGGTGCCATCGCGCGTACCGGCATCCCGTGCGTGCTCTCCTGTGGCGCGATAGACATGATCAACTTCGGCGCGCCGAATACGGTGCCGGCTCGCTATGCCAACCGTCTGCGTCACCATCACAACCCACAAGTGACGCTGGTGCGTACCAGCGCGCGGGAGAATGCGTTAATGGGGCGTTGGATGGGCGAAAAAATCAACGCCTGCGCGGGCGAAGTGCGTTTCGTTATCCCGACGGGCGGCGTATCGGCTTTGGATGCGCCCGGGCAACCGTTCTGGGATCCGGCGGCGCTGGCCGCCTTTACGCAGGCGCTGGAAGAAACGGTGCACGCCACCGACAAACGCCGGTTGATAAAAACGCCTTATCATATTAACGACCCGTGCTTTGCGCAGGCCGTTGCCGAACATTTCCAGCACATTGTCGGCGGAGAATGATTATCACTCACGACAAAGTCTGCCGGCGATAACGCCAAATAGAAAAAGGGCCAGACAAATAGCCTGGCCCTTTTTTACTCACCGCGAGCGGATATTACTGACCGGAGGACATCTGCTCCTTCATTTTATTCATGTGGTCCATCATCTTTTGCTCGCGTTTCTGATAATTCTCATTGTATTGTTTTTTCTGCTCAGGCGTCAGCAGGTTATACATTTTATTTTCCGCTTTGGCGCGTTCCAGCATGCGTTCGGATTGTGCTTTGCCGATCGCGTCAATTTGCGCCTTCGCCTTCGCTTCGTCAAAGCTGTCGGAAGCGACCAGATTGTGCAGCGCCTGGCGTTCTTCTTTCATGCCCGGCCCGCGCTTCTGGTGCGACTCTTTCATGATATCGCGCATCTGCTGGCGCTGCTGCTCGGTCAGGTTCAACCCGGCGAACGGGCCGCCTTTACCTTCACCCTTGTGATGCATCATTTTCATCGGCGCCGCATCCGCCGCCGGGGCAGTCACCGTATCGGCGGCGAACGCCGCGGAAGCAGAACCCAGAGCCAGCGTGGAAGCAATAAATAAAGCCGTCAATTTACGCATAATCATTTCCTTAAAAGTTTTTCTTCATCAGGAGCGCTGTACGTTAACAGGCTCATTCGTCGTCGGAGATAATAATAGGCTGATAAAATTCAAGTAATGCGAGGGTGTGTAAACTTTTTAAAACCCGTCTCGGATTTATTCACCAATTATGAGAAAACTATGAAGATGGCGTTTATTTGATGGAAATTTTAATTTCTCGGCAAAAATCCCCCCGGTGGAGTTATTTTTCCGCTTTCCCCTCACCGCTATAATTTACTCGCCAGCACGGCAATCTTGCCTCAACCGTTTTCCGATAGCAGGGGGAAGTCAGTACAAGCATCATAGGATCCGATGTTCTCCTACACTTTAAGGCAAGCGGCCGCCGGGCGACGTTTACACCGCAAAACTAATCATTGCTTATATAATAGTTTCCATCACCCGTCCCGCCTGCAAAAACCTGTTATATGATGCACAGATGCGTACGGCGATCGCTTTCGGGCCAACAGGCTGCCCGGAGCTGCGCCGACCGGCCGACCGTGCTCTTTTGAGGAATCATCATGCCCGCAGACCAAGGCCCTGAGCTTCTTAACGCCCACTTCGGCACCCAAAGCCCCCACTGGCGGCTGGCGTTTGACAGCAATGCCCTGGAGCTGTCCGCCGTTAAGGGCAAAGCCCACGTCGCGGTGGCACTCAGCGCCATGGACGCGGCGAAAATTCGCCGTCTAACCGGCGTAACCGCCAGCCTTGAGCTGACCATTACGCTGGCCGGCGAACCGCTGCATCTGCATCTGGTCGGGCGCCGCGTCAACAACCTCGAATGGGCGGGCACCGCTTCCGCCTTCAGCGACACCCCATCCGTGGCGCGCGATCTGGTGCACGGCCTCTCCTTTGCCGAGCAGGTGGTGTCCGAAGCCAACTCGGTGATCGTGATCGTCGATCAGCACGGCCGCATTCAGCGTTTCAACCGGCTGAGCGAGGAGTACACCGGGCTGCACGAACACGAGGTGATCGGCAAAAACGTTTTCCAGCTGTTTATGAGCCCGGAAGAAGCCGCCGCCTCGCGGCGCAACATCGCCGGCTTCTTCCGCAACGGATCGTCTTATGAGGTGGAGCGTTGGGTAAAGACGGTCAAGGGCGAACGGCTGTTTCTGTTCCGCAATAAGTTCGTGCACAGCGGCAGCGGCAAGAACGAGGTGTTTTTGATCTGCTCCGGCACCGACATCACCGAAGAACGCCGTGCGCAGGAACGGCTGCGGGTGCTGGCCAACACCGATCTTATCACCGGCCTGCCTAACCGTAACGCTATCCAGGATAAGATCAACCACGCCATCGCTACGCGCAGCGAAGAGAGCTTCGGCCTGGTGTACCTCGATCTCGACAACTTCAAAAAGGTCAACGACGCCTACGGCCATATGTTCGGCGATCGGCTGCTGGTCGAAGTCGCGCTGGCGATCCTCGGCTGCCTGAGCCCGGATCAGGTGCTCGCCCGCCTCGGCGGCGACGAATTTCTGGTGCTGGCGCCGCAAACCGATCGCGAGCGCCTGCAAACGCTGGCGCAGCGCATTATCGACAGGCTGAAAACCCCTTTCCGCATCGGCCTGATTGAGGTGTATACCGGCTGTTCGATCGGCATCGCGCTGTGCCCGGAGCACGGCAACGATCTCGACAGCCTGATCCGCAGCGCCGATACCGCCATGTACGTCGCCAAGGAGCACGGCAAACGCACCTATACCGTCTTCTCGCCGGAGATGAACAAACGCGTCGCCGAATACATGTGGCTGGACACCAATCTGCGTAAAGGGCTGGAGCAAAATCAGCTGGTGTTGTATTACCAGCCTAAAATCGACGCGCGCAGCGGCGAAGTGCACAGCGTGGAAGCGCTGGTGCGCTGGGATTCGCCGGAGCGCGGCCTGATCCCGCCGCTGCAGTTCATCTCCTACGCCGAGGAGTCCGGCCTGATCGGCCCGCTGGGCCAATGGGTGCTGCAGACCGCCGCCAGCCAGGCAGCGCAGTGGCAAGAACAGGGATTGAACCTGCGGGTAGCGGTCAACCTCTCCGCCCGGCAGTTGGCCGACGACGGCATCGTCAACGACCTGCTCGGGGTGCTGCGCCATCATCGCATGGCCCCCTGTCTGCTGGACTTCGAGCTGACCGAAAGCAGTCTGATTGAAGACGAGAACCGCGCGCGCGCGCTGATCACCCGGCTACGCGAACTGGGCGCGCAGGTGCATCTCGACGACTTCGGCACCGGCTATTCGTCACTGGCGCAGCTGGCGCGTATACCTCTGGACGCCATCAAGCTGGATAAAAGCTTCGTGCGCGGGGTGAATTTCAATCCGGTATCGCAATCCCTGGTACGCGCGATCGTCGCGGCGGCGGAGGCGCTGGCCTTCCGGGTGATCGCCGAAGGGGTAGAGACCGAGAGCGAAAACCACTTCCTCGACGAGGTCGGCGTGGACGAAAAGCAGGGCTTTCTGTTTGCGCGGCCAATGCTCCCGGAACAGCTGGAGCATTGGCTGCAGTCCTATCGCCCGCGCTCACCTTCCGCGTGAGGCGGGCGCGTTAACGTTAGCCGGCACGACGCAGGTTCAGGGTGTGGCGATCCTGCAACATCACCAGCCGCTCAATGTAGGCGCGATCTTTTTCCTCAATGGTGAAGGCCGAGTGGACCCAATCCTCGGTAATATCCATCAGCTCGGAACGCGTCAGTTGCAATACGCGCTGACGCGCCCGCAGCATGGCGCGCATGCCGTTGAGCTTCGGCCGGATGGTATCGATGAAAGTGCGCGTCGCCATATAGGCATCGCCGGGCTGGAACAGCTGATCCACCAGCCCGCGGCTCTCGAACCACTCTGCGGTGTGCGACTCGCCGCCCCAAATCAGCTCCTCAGCCAAGCGCATGCCCGCCTTGCGCGCCACCAGCGAGTAACCGCCCATGCCGGGAAACAGGTTGAACGCGATCTCCGGGAACCCCATGCGCGCATTGTTCTGCGCCAACACGAAATGGTGCGCCAGCGCCGCTTCAAAGCCACCGCCCAGCGCGCTACCTTCAACCATGGCAATGCTGACCGCGCCGGTGTCGAAACCGCGCGCAGCGGCATGCACACAGTCGATGCAGGCCCGCGCGTAGGCCATCATCGCCTCGCGCCTGCGGTTTTTGATCGCTTCGGCGAAGAACTGCAGATCGCCGCCGACGTTGAACATGTTCGGCACCAGCGAGCCGGTGACCCAGAAATCGAATCGCAGCGAAGACTCCTTCGCCGCCTGCGCCAGCGTCATGATGTCTTCGATCAGCGCCTGGTTGAAGCAGGGGCGGGGCGCAGCGCGCAGCAGCATCCACATGATATGCCTCTCCTCTTCATAGTAGGCGGAAAGCTGCGACAGATTGCCCGCTTCGGTAAACGGACGGCAGGTGGGGTGATTAAGCAATTTCATAAGACCTTCCAGTTTTTCTGTTGATGACGGATGAGACCGTTCCAGCCCCTACGGCTGCAGCGGAGCGGCGGTCGGTAAAGCGCGACGCCACATCATGAGTAAACGCTTTCTCGCCGACGAAACAGATAAAAATCGGAGGTAGGGAAGTGAAAAAAACCGAGGCGCCACGGGCTTTTCATAGGAATTTTACCTATCGCGCCATCGTCGGCATTTCATGCCGGGCGCTAACGCGTTAAGCTCGGAAATTGACCGTTTGCCGCCCCGGCGCTCAAAACGCCGCGAGGCTTTGGCTATAATCAATACGGATACATGCCGTTTAACGTTAAGGAAATCGTGAAGTAATGCCTACAGGACCAGACCAGGAACGCCGCCAGCCCGCACAAGACACGCCGCCGAAGCCGCTTATCGCCATCAAGACCGGCCATGAGACCCTCGACCGCCGCATTGGTGGTTTTTCACGTCTGATTGAACGCATCAAAGCCTGGCCGAGCGTTGCGCACCTGCTGCGCGCGGCCGAACGCTTTAACGATCGGCTGGGTAGCCAGTTCGGCGCCGCCATCACCTATTTTTCATTCCTCTCGCTGATCCCGATCCTGATGGTGTCATTCGCCGCCGCCGGTTTCGTGCTGGCCTCCAACCCGGATCTGCTGGCCCGATTGATCAACCGGATCGTCGGCAGCATCAGCGATCCAACGCTGGCCAGCACGCTGAAGAACACCGTCAACACCGCCATTCAGCAGCGTACCACCGTGGGGTTGACCGGTCTGGCACTGGCGCTCTATTCCGGCATCAGTTGGATGGGCAACCTGCGCGAGGCGATCCGCGCACAGTCGCGTGACGTCTGGGAGCGCAATCCGCAGGATCAGGAGAAAATCTATTTCAAGTACACCCGCGACTTCATCTCGCTGACCGGCCTGGTGGTCGCGCTCATCATTACGCTGTCGCTGACCTCGGTCGCCGGATCGGCACAGGCGGCGATCGTCAACGCGCTGGGGTTGGACGGCATCGAATGGCTGCGGCCGGCGTTGACGACGATCGCGCTGTCGATCTCGATTTTCGCCAACTATCTGCTGTTCCTGTGGATTTTCTGGATGCTGCCGCGCCACAAACCGAAGAAAAAAGCGCTGCTGCGCGGTACCTTGCTCGCCGCCATCGGATTTGAGGTGATCAAGTTCGTGATGACGATGACGCTGCCGCAGGTGGCGAAATCGCCTTCCGGCGCGGCCTTTGGCTCGGTGATCGGGCTGATGGCGTTCTTCTACTTCTTCGCCCGTTTGACGCTGTTTTGTGCCGCCTGGATCGCTACCGCCGACTACAAAGGCGACAAAGCCTTGCCGGAACGCGAGCCACCGGCCCCCTGAAGCCACGCAATCGTGCCGGTGTTATCGCACACGCCGGCACTTTCCTCTGGTTAATAAGCAAAAACCCAGTCAATCCCTCTAAATCATGCGGCATGACATTCGGAAAACCAGCATAACAAACTACCCATTCACTTTTCTTTCCCGTTTTTACAGCCATTCCCTCTGTATGAAACCCATTTCTCAACGTTTAACGCTACAGAAAAGAAGCCCGGTAAAACATTAGTCTTTTTAACCGGTTAGCGGCGGCGCAGCCCAGAGTTACAGCGTTGAAAAGGCGGAATGCTGTCACTAAGATGGATTTTTACCCCCTCCAACAATAAGAAATAGATATGCAAGCCACCATCGCACCCCCACTCGACGCCGACGACGCGTCTACACCGGTGAATTCCCGCGGGAAAGTCATCGTCGCCTCGCTGGTCGGCACCGCCATCGAGTTCTTCGACTTTTACATCTATGCCACCGCCGCGGTGATCGTGTTCCCGCACATCTTCTTCCCGCAGGGCGACCCGACCACCGCGACGCTGCAGTCGCTGGCCACCTTCGCCGTCGCCTTTGTCGCGCGGCCTATCGGCTCTGCGCTGTTCGGCCACTTCGGCGATCGCGTGGGGCGCAAGGTGACGCTGGTCGCCTCGCTGCTGACCATGGGGATTTCCACCGTGCTGATCGGCCTGCTGCCGAGCTATGAAACCATCGGCATCTTCGCCCCTATCCTGCTGGCGCTGGCGCGCTTTGGCCAGGGGCTGGGGCTGGGCGGCGAATGGGGCGGCGCCGCCTTGCTGGCGACGGAGAACGCGCCGGCCAAAAAACGTGCGCTGTACGGCTCCTTCCCCCAGTTGGGCGCCCCGATCGGCTTCTTCTTCGCCAACGGCACCTTCCTGCTGCTCTCGTGGCTGCTGAGCGACCAGCAATTTATGGAATGGGGCTGGCGCGTGCCGTTCATCCTCTCCGCCGCATTGGTGCTGATTGGCCTGTACGTCCGGGTGTCATTGCATGAAACGCCGGTGTTCGCCAAAGCGGCCAAGGCCGGCAAACAGGTGAAAGTGCCGCTCGGCACGCTGCTGAGCAAGCATCTGAAAGCCACCATCCTCGGCACCTTCATCATGCTGGCGACCTACACGCTGTTTTATCTGATGACGGTCTATTCGATGACCTACGGCACTGCGCCGCAGCCGCTGGGGCTCGGTTACTCCCGCAACAGCTTCCTGTGGATGCTGATGGTGGCGGTGATCGGTTTCGGCGTGATGGTGCCCATCGCCGGCCTGCTGGCGGACGCGTTCGGCCGTCGCAAGACCATGATCGCCATTACCCTGCTGATGATCGGCTTCGCGTTCCTGTTCCCGACCCTGCTGGGTTCCGGCAACCAGGCGCTGGTGATGGGCTTCCTGCTGTGCGGCCTGAGCATCATGGGGCTGACCTTTGGCCCGATGGGCGCGCTGCTGCCGGAGCTGTTCCCGACCGAAGTGCGCTATACCGGCGCATCGTTCTCCTACAACGTCGCGTCTATTCTCGGCGCGTCCGTGGCGCCTTATATCGCCACCTGGCTAGCGGCCCACTACGGGCTGTTCTACGTCGGCATGTACCTGGCGGCAATGGCCGGGTTGACGCTACTGGCTCTGCTGTTGATGAAAGAAACCCGCCACCAGTCGCTGTGATCCCCTGCGGCCCCCTCACTGCGGGGGCCGCACGCGTTGTTCGTTTCCTGTCATAAAACCGGGCTATGCTGGATGTTTATCTCGGTAACAGGATCGGCCGATGTCTCTGCGTCGTGGGGTATTTGTCTGCGTTGCGCTGCTGGCGGCTCTCGCCATCGCGCTCTATTACGGGTTGAAGCCCGACCATCCCGATGCGCTGTGGCGCATCGTCAGCCAGCAATGTCTGCCCAATCAGCAAGCGCATGACAACCCGGCGCCCTGCAAGCAGGTGGATGTGCAGGCCGGCTTCGTGGTGTTTAAAGATCGCAACGGACCGCTGCAATACCTGCTGATGCCCAGCGCCAAAATCACCGGGATAGAAAGCCCGGCGGTGCTGGATGCCGCCACGCCGAATTTCTTCGCCCAGGCCTGGCGCGCGCGCCACGTGATGGCGGAACGCTATGGCAAACCCATCGACGACGGTGATATTTCACTGGCCATCAATTCGGAATATGGCCGCACGCAAAACCAGCTGCACATTCATATCTCCTGCCTGTTGCCGGCGGTAAAACAGCGCTTGGCGCAGATCGGCCCCGATTTCATCGAGCAATGGCAACCGCTGCCCGGCGGCCTGTTGGGACATGACTATCTGGGGCGGCGGGTAACCCCTGCCGAGCTGGAGCAACAGGGCGCCTTCCGCCTGTTGGCTGCCGGCCTGCCGCGCGCCGACGGGCGCATGGGCAGCTTCGGCCTGGCGATGACCGCGCTGCCGGACGGCGATTTCCTGCTGCTGGCGACCGAGCGCAGCCTGCTGCCGTTCACCCTGGCCTCGGCGGAAGAGATCCAGGATCACGACTGCCGGCTGCTTACGCCACCGCCGCGCGCCTGATTATTTTTTGCCTTTCATCTCCCGCAGGATCTGCCCGCACTGGTTCTCCTCGCCGCCTTCACTGGGCGAGACCAGCGCCAGCAGCGCCGCCGCCGGCGTCAGCACCGCCCCCAACGCCACCGCCGCCGCGCCGCGCGCGATCAGCGGCCCGGCTTTCACCCCGGCGTCCGGGTGCTTGAAGGTGCCTTTCACGTACAGCGGCGATCGCAGGGTCAGCACGCGCATCCCCTTGCTTTCCGGATCGATGGATAAATCCAGCCGCTCTGTGGCGAGGTTAGTGTTACCGGTGATGTTGATCACCGCGTTCTCGGTGTCGAACACGAACAGCCGCGGCGCGGCGACGCCGCTGCGGATGCCGACGTCCGCCGCCGCGCAGTTGATGCCTACCACGTCGTCACCGAACAATTGCGCCACCAGATAGTTGCCGACGTTCAGACCGAGGATCTCCATCAGGCTACGGCTGATCACCCCGTTATTGATCAGCAGGCGCAGATCGCCGTTGCTGGTCGCCAGCAGCTCGGCCACTGAATTACCGCTGCCCGTCAGCCTCGCGTCGCCGTTCATCTGCCCGAGGCTGCGCTTCATCGCCGCCACGTTAGGCAATAGCTGTTTGAGCTGGAGTTTGCGCGCGTGCATATCTACCTGGCCGCGCATCGGCTTTTTGCCGCCGTCGAGGCGCACCACGGCGTTCAGGCTGCCGCCCGCCATGCCGAAGCGCAGCGGATCCAGACGCAACTCGCCATTGTTCAGCTTCAGGTGCGTGGCCAGATCGCTCAGCGGTAAATCGCTGCCGCGCTCGATGCGCGCGGCGGCAAACTTCACGTCCGCATCCATCTTGCTCCAGCTTTGCGTATCGAACTGTTCAACCGGCAGCACCTTATCCGCCGGCTGGCGGCTCTTCTCGCCGCGGCCGGCTTTGGCAGCGTTGGAATCCGCGCCGATCAGCGGCGCCAGATCCGCCAGCCTCAGCTGCCGGGAGCTCACCGCGCCACTCAGCGTCGGCCGCGGTTTAGCGGCAACGTATTTCAAGTCGCCATGAATGTCGCTGTCGCCGATTTTGCCGTCGAATTTCTGATATTCGAACACGGCGCCGCCCGGCTGGTGCAGGCGGGCAATCAGATGGCCATCGGTCGCATACGGCGGCGTGTTCGGCAGCAGCACGCCGGTCAGGCCATAGAGATTCCCCAGGCTTTCACCGGAAAATTTCAGCTGCACGTCCAGGCCGCCGAGGTTCAGCGGATCGGACAAGGTGCCCGCCACCGCCACCCGGGTGCTGCCGGAGCGCACGTCGGCCTGCAGCGGGAACGGCAGATCGGCGCTCTGCAGTGACAGCATGCCGCCGATCTTGCCGCTGCCGCTCAGCGGTTCGCCGTTATATTTGCCTTTCACCTGCCAGCCGAAAACATAATCGGGTGTAGCGACCTTGCCGCCGCTCTGTTTGCCGGTCACTTCACTGAACGGCAGCGGTTTGCCGAGCGGATCGATAACGGCGCGGAAATCCGCCTTCAGCGTGGCGTCTTTAAAGGCGATCTGTCCCTTGTCGAACACGATGTCGTGCACAGTGAACGACCAGGCGGAAGGCGGCTGCTTGGGATCCTGGCCGCCGGCCAGGTCAAACGTCCAGTTGTTGTCGCCGTTGGCCAGGCGTTGCAACGACGCATTCGGCTGCTTGAGCCAGATGCGCGGGATCAGCAGTTCTTTCCTCAGCAGCGCCAGCGGTGCGATGCTGGCGTCGACGCGCTGCAGCGTCACCATGCTGTCGCCGGGGATGTTTTTCGGATTACCCAACCACACGTCTTCGGCGTGAATATGCGGCCAGGGCACCCAGGCGCGCCAGCCGCCCTCCTCAGGGTTACGCGACCAGTCGACGCCCAGATCGCCGCGGATGGCGAAGGGCCGCCGCAGTTCGGCCGACACCTTGTCGTTGATGGTAGGCTTGAGTCGATTCCAGTCGAAGGTGGCGATGAAGATCGCCAGCGCGGCGAGCACCAGCAGCACAATGCCGCCCAGCCAGCTGAAAACCTTTCCTGTTCTTGTCATAGGGCTCCCTCAGCACATAAACCGGGCTGCCGAATGAAAGGAAAAGGAATGAGCAGCCCCGTTTAAGCCTAGCTGAGGATAGGCCGGAGTTCACGCCGGCGCGCCGGGCGCGGCAAACAGCGTCGGTACGCTGTGTAAAGTTTCAAAGCACGCCGGGCGGGAAAGATAGTAACCCTGCGCGGCCAACGCGCCGGAACGCTGCACCAGCCGCCACTCCTGTTCGGTTTCCACGCCTTCGACGATCACCCCGTCGCTGTGCTGATTCATCATCTTGATCAGGGTGCCGAGCAGCTGTACGCCCTCTTCCGACTGTTTGAGCAAGGTGAACAATTCGCGCGCCACCTTGATGTATTGATAGCGCCAGGCGCCGACGGCGGAGAAGTTGGCCAGCCCGCTGCCGAAATCGTCCAGCCACAACCGTTCGCCGCCGACGATCTGCTGTAACGGGCGGTTTGACGCCGTTGCGGCTTGCTCCACCAGCTCGAAGCGCAGGTAGGGCATCTCGGCGATCTGCCGTTGCAACGCATCATGACGCTGCAACGCTTGCAGCGCCATACCATCGATATTGACCGACACCATCACCGCGTGGCGAATGAACAACGCCTGCCAGCGCTGCAACAGCGCCAACTGCTCCTGGATCACCCGCAAACGCTGGGCGACGCCGAGCGAGGCAAAATACTGTTCCGGGGATTGCCGTTTGTCCGGCTCATTAGGGTGATACACCGCCGTCAGCAGTTCCACCGCCAGCAACGCGCCGCTGGTGCGATAAATCGGCTGGAAGGTATACAAGCGCCGGCATTGCCGCCAGTAGCGCCGCGATTTGGCGCAGGCATAGAGGGCAAAACAGGGCGCCAGCAGACCCGAGATCAGGTTGGTTATCATCGGTACTATCGCCGTGGCGGGGAAGTGAGAGCGCTGCCGCTGTTTCTTTACCCAGCTTATCGGCCGCGCCGCGTAAAACTTTAAGCACGAATTACCGCAGGCTTTCCTCTTCACCCTGTTGGTGTTGGTCGATCGCGATCATAAAAAATTAAAACACTGTTTTAATTTATTGACTCCCTGACCGCCTTACGTGGAGACTGGCGGCTGTTGCTTCTTCTTTAGCCAGGGCTTATTGACGATGACTATCCGAAATCTCGCCGTGATCGGCGAATGCATGATCGAGCTGTCACAGCAGGGCGCACAGCTGACGCGCGGCTTTGGCGGCGATACCCTCAACACCGCCGTCTACCTTGCCCGCCAAATGCCGGAACAGACGCTGCAGGTGCATTACGTCACCGCACTCGGCACCGACAGCTTCAGCGGCGAGATGCTGCTGGCCTGGCGGCAGGAGAACATCGAAACCGGGTTGATTCAGCAGTTGGACAACAAACTGCCGGGCCTGTACGTGATCGAAACCGACGCCGCCGGCGAACGCACCTTTTACTACTGGCGCAACGACGCCGCCGCCCGGTATTGGCTTGCGGGCCCCCAGGCCGACGCACTGTGCGACCGATTGGCGCAATTCGATTACCTGTACCTCAGCGGCATTAGCCTGGCGATCCTCGCGCCTGCCGACCGCACGAAGCTGCTAGCGCTGCTGCGCCGCTGCCGTGCCAACGGTGGTCTAGTCATCTTCGACAACAACTACCGTCCGCGCCTGTGGCCAAGCCGTGAGGAAACGCAGCAGGCCTACCGCGAGGTGCTGGCCTGCACCGACATCGCCTTCCTGACGCTGGATGACGAAGCGTTGCTGTGGGGCGCGCAGCCGGTTGAACAGGTGGTGGCACGCACGCAGGCGCTCGGCGTCGGCGAGATCGTTATCAAACGCGGCGCAGAGGCCTGCCTGGTGTTCAGCGTGGAGGAAGAGCGGCTTGAGGTACCGGCGATCGCACTGCCGCCGGAGCGCGTGGTGGATACCACCGCAGCAGGCGACTCTTTCAGCGCCGGTTACCTGGCGGTACGCCTGAACGGCGGCAGCGCCCAGCAGGCGGCGCAGCGCGGCCATCTGCTCGCCGCATCGGTGATCCAACATCGCGGCGCCATCATTCCCGCAGCAGCGATGCCCAACCAATAAGACGACGGCGAGGTGACCTCGCCGCCGGCGCAATGGCTCCCAGACGTATTGATGAGAGGATGATTGAAGAATTTCCCTGGCGTTGGCTTATTGATACCCAGAACTGCTAAGCTCAGGTCTTGGCATTGCCGACTTTTTGAATTTATTAGCCGAGTATAAATTTCAATCCGCCGCACTGACTAGCTGGACTTTGGTGCAGGTCGGGCTGAATCGCCGAACGACAGGGAGGTTACCGATGGCCGTCGCATTCGCCAACGCCGTCGCCGCAAGACTGCATCTGGACAGCCGGCTGCACGCCTTTGGCAGATTCAAATATGCTTATTTGACCTTCAACAAACACCATCCCGATCGCCATCTGTTGGTATCGAGCTACCCGCAAGAATGGCTGAACATCTACAGCGACAATCGCTATCAACGCATCGACCCCGTCGTGCGCGCCGCCCATAGCCGCTGCGCGCCCTTTATGTGGCACGACACCCCAATCACCACCGAGGATCGGCATTACCGGAAGATCTTCAGCCAGGCACGGGAGTACGACATCGTGCACGGCTGCAGCTTTGTTTTGCACGATCACGACAACAACCTGGCGATCTTGTCGATCAGCGCGACGGCGGCCGATGACGCCGAACTGCGGCAACTGATGGAAGACGAAAGGGCCAACCTGCAGATGGTCTTGGTCGATACCCACCAGCACGCGCTGACATTGGCCAATGCCGAGGCGAACCGGACGGATCGACTCTCGCCGCGCGAAGGGGAAATTCTCTATTGGGCCAGCCAGGGCAAAACCTACCACGAGATCGCGCTGATCCTGGGGATCAAAACCCGTACGGTGAAGTTTCACATCGGCAATGCGGTGCGTAAGCTGGGGGTCACGAACGCCAAACACGCGATCCGGCGCTGTCTCGAGCGGCAGCTTATCGCACCGCCGGAAGCATAAAAAAGCCGGCATCGCTGCCGGCTCTTTGTGCTTTGCCTTGCGGAAAATCAGCCCGCGACGGCGATGCGTTTCATGTCAGTCATGTAGCCACGCAGTTTACGGCCAACGGTTTCGATAGGGTGGCTGCGCACCGCTTCATTCACGTCGCGCAGTTGCGCGTTGTCCACCGCCGTACCCGCCACGGCTTTGCCCAAATCGCCCGCCTGCAGAGTGGTCATGAAGTCTTTCAGCAACGGCACCGCCGCGTTGGCGAACAGGTAGTTGCCGTACTCCGCGGTATCGGAGATGACCACGTTCATTTCATACAGACGCTTACGCGCAATGGTGTTGGCGATCAACGGCAGCTCGTGCAGTGACTCGTAGTAAGCCGACTCTTCGATGATACCGGCATCGACCATGGTTTCGAACGCCAGCTCGACGCCTGCTTTCACCATCGCCACCATCAGCACGCCGTGATCGAAGTACTCTTGTTCACCGATCTTGCCTTCAAACTGCGGCGCATTCTCGAACGCGGTTTTGCCGGTCTCTTCGCGCCAGGTCAGCAGTTTCACGTCGTCTTCCGCCCAGTCGGCCATCATGCCGCTGGAGAACGCGCCGGAGATGATGTCGTCCATGTGCTTCTGGAACAGCGGTGCCATGATGGTTTTCAGCTGTTCGGACAGCGCATAAGCACGCAGCTTGGCCGGGTTGGACAGGCGATCCATCATCAGGGTGATACCGCCCTGCTTCAGCGCTTCGGTGATGGTTTCCCAGCCGAACTGAATCAGTTTCTCGGCGTAAGCCGGATCGGTACCCTCAGCAACCAGCTTGTCGAAGCACAGCAGCGAACCCGCCTGCAGCATGCCGCACAGAATAGTCTGCTCGCCCATCAAATCGGATTTCACTTCAGCGACGAAGGAAGACTCCAGCACGCCGGCGCGGTGGCCGCCGGTCGCCGCCGCCCAGGCCTTGGCGATCGCCATGCCTTCGCCTTTCGGATCGTTTTCCGGGTGAACCGCAATCAGGGTCGGCACGCCGAAGCCGCGCTTGTACTCTTCACGCACTTCGGTGCCCGGACACTTCGGCGCGACCATCACCACGGTGATGTCTTTGCGCACCTGCTCGCCCACTTCAACGATGTTGAAGCCGTGGGAGTAACCCAACGCCGCGCCGTCTTTCATCAGTGGCTGCACCGCACGCACTACGGAAGAGTGCTGCTTGTCCGGCGTCAGGTTGACCACCAGATCCGCCTGCGGGATCAGGTCTTCGTAGGTGCCGACCTTAAAGCCGTTTTCGGTCGCCTTGCGCCAGGAAGCGCGCTTCTCGTCGATCGCTTCTTTGCGCAGGGCATAGGCGACATCCAGACCGGAATCGCGCATGTTGAGCCCCTGGTTCAGGCCCTGGGCGCCACAGCCGACAATCACCACTTTTTTACCTTTCAGGTAGCCGGCTTCGTCAGCAAATTCGTCGCGCGCCATAAAGCGGCATTTACCCAATTGCGCCAACTGCTGACGCAGGTTCAATGTGTTGAAATAGTTAGCCATGGTGGTACTCCGGTTTGATGTTGTCTTGCATTGTTATTTTCATTCCCCGCCCTGTCTGTGCGGAGATTCGTTAAACTCAATGTATAACAGGAAATGCGTTGCTTAAATTGATATATTGAGAACGTGACATTGCAATTTTTGCAACACTCTCACTGCGAGCGTATCGATATGGATTTACGTGATTTAAAGCTGTTCTTGCATCTGGCCGAAAGCCATCACTTCGGGCGCACCGCCAAGGCGATGCACGTCAGCCCGTCGACGCTCTCCCGCCAGATCCAGCGGCTGGAAGAGATCCTCGGGCAGCCGCTGTTCCTGCGCGATAACCGCACCGTGCAGCTCACCGACGCCGGCGAACAGCTGAAAGAATTCGCCCAGCAAACGCTGCTGCAGTATCAGCAGCTGAAGCACTCGCTCGGCCAGCACGGCCCTTCGCTGAGCGGCGAACTGCGGCTGTTCTGCTCGGTGACCGCGGCGTACAGCCACCTGCCGCCGATCCTCGATCGCTTTCGTGCGCAGCACCCGCTGGTAGAGATTAAGCTGACCACCGGCGATGCCGCCGACGCGGTCGACAAGGTGCAATCCAACGAGGCCGATCTCGGCATCGCCGGCCGGCCGGAAACGCTGCCCGCCAGCGTGGCGTTCACCAAAATCGGCGAAATTCCGCTAGTGCTGATCGCGCCGGCGCTGCCCTGTGCGGTGCGCAGCCAGGCGTTCGCCGACAAGCCCGACTGGGCCGAGATCCCCTTCATCCTGCCGGAGCACGGCCCCTCGCGAAAACGCATCGAGCTGTGGTTCCGCCGCCATCGCATCAGCAATCCGCTGATTTACGCTACCGTCGGCGGCCACGAGGCCATCGTGTCGATGGTGGCCCTGGGCTGCGGCATCGCGCTGATCCCAAGCGTGGTGGTGGACAACAGCCCGGAGCCGGTGCGCAACCGCATCTCGCAGCTGGATAACATCTCGATGGTCGAACCGTTTGAACTGGGGGTCTGCGTTCAGAAAAAGCGCCTCAGCGATCCGTTGATCGACGCCTTTTGGCGGTTGCTGCATCCTCGCTGACGCGGGGTTTCAAAGGTCCGCCGGATCGATCTGCTTCATCGTCTCTACCTGCATCAACCAGTGGTAGAGCGGCTCAAGCTGCAAAAATGCCCCGGCCAGCAGCGGCGCCAGATCGGCGTTGAACAGCTTTTCCACTTCGCTGTCCGTCACCATCACCGCAAACGACTTGCGGTTGTACCAGGTGGCGATCTCCGCCGCCTGTTCCTTCACCAGCGGGCGCTTGTAGCTCTCGCCCACCAGCTCGAACGGCGGCCGGCAGCAGGCGGCCACCTCCAGGAAAGGCTGCGGCCGCTGCCTCAGCGTATGGCGGAACAGATCCATGGTCGGCTTGTTGGCGCTGTAGTAGCCGAGCCCATAGCGCAGCATGTCCGGCCCCAGTTCGAAAAAGTAGACCGGCGCGTCTTTCCAGTCTTTACTCGGGCGCTTGAACGTCAGCCACATGCGGCTGCGGTAGCGCGATTTATCGTGAGAAAACCGCGTATCGCGATGAATGCGCGACAGCGTTTTGCCGATCGCCGGGCGGGTCTCGAACTGCGGGTCGATCGCCAGCATGCCGGGAGCCAGTTGCTCCACCAGCGCGCGAAACGGCGCCAGCAGCTCGCGATCGTAGATGTCGCGATTGCCGTCGAACCAGGCCTTATCGTTCTCGATCCGCACCTGCTGCAGGAAATTCAGGCCCTGCTGGCTAAAGCCGGAGAAAGGTTGCGTCATAAGTTTTTCCGTTCTGACGGTTTATCGGGTGTTGCGCAGATCTTCCCTCTGCCAACGGCATTTGATAAACACGCGCCGACGCGTGCGGAAATAGGCGACATACAGGTAGAACGCCGCCCGGTTGCTGAACAGCGCACCGCCAACCACGCCCCCCAGCAGCAGGGCGCCGGTGGCGATGCCGGTCATGCCCGCCGCCCACGCCGCCGCGGCGCCGAGGCAACACAGACCGAGCATGCCAAGGTAATATTGCAACAATACCACCCCGCTGTTTTTACCCTGCACCAGTTGGAACAGGATCAACGTCATCCACACCGCCACGATCGCGCCGCTGCCCATCAACACGGCGGCGGAGGTCTTGCCGCTCCAGGCGGCCGCCACATCCGTGACCAGACCCATCACGCCCGCCAGCCCCAGCGTCAGGCACACCATCAGCAACATGACGTTGCCGACGCCCGGCGGCGACAACCGCTGGCCCGGCGTCATGAAATGCTGCTCGAGCTGCGCATCCACACCGGCGAAAAGAGCGCGATCGCGCGCCGCGATTTGGCTTTCCATCTCCCGACCCTGCACGATCAGGCGTTTAATCATCCACTCCGCCATTACCTCACCATCTGCGGCAATTTCTGCATAATGCCCACAAAATACTGCCCGGTGGTTTTCACATTCACCGGCGCCGACAGGGTGCCGCTGATGCCGCTGCCGACAAACGTCAACGCGTTATTGAGCGCCGAGTGCAATTGCTGGCGCAGCCCGTTTTGGATCGCTTCCGTCGGGTAGCGTTTCGGGTACAGGCCGTTCTTCACCATCTCTTTCAAGACGTTGTTGGAAATTCCCGGATTTTCCGCCCGAATGATGTTTTCGGTCAGTCGCTTCCTTTCGCTGCGGGGCATGCTTTTCAGCCACTCCGTCGCCTTGCGCGCCGAAATGCGGCGCATGGCGCGATAGGTCATCGTCGCTTCCTTCAGGGCGGCCCCGGCGCTGGCCAGCGAGATCACATCGAGCACGGTACTGGTGGCGATATACCACTGCTCTGAATCGAGCTGAGCCAATTCATCGCCTTTCCCGTCATAAAGCTTGTTGACGCGGTACAGCCCATTACCGCACTGCAACGCGCTGGCGGCCATGCCGGCATAGCCCAGATAAGCCACCGCTGAGCTGGTACCGCCGGTAAATGGCACGGCGACGCTGCCCGACGCCAGTAAAAAGACCGATACCAGCAGCGTTCCACACGACAGCGCGGCCGAGGCCAGCTCTTTGCTGACGCTGGGTTTGCTCAACGCTTCCGACAGCGTATTGGTCGCGGCAACGCGCGAGGTATGAGCCACCGTTTTGCTGATGACCACGTGGGTAACCTGCGAAGCGTTCGAGTAACCGGTGTGCTGCGTCGGGCGGACTAAAAATGAGTTTTGCCCGTCGGAAAAAATAATTCCCACGCCATGAAAGGCGAGGCTGCAGTCCAGCGAGTCCTGCAAGGCTTGCAGATTAATATCGCGATAGAATTCTTGTACGCCGGTATTGCCCAACAGGCGGGCAAACTCGGCGTTGGTCAAATCGTCTTCGGGAGAACCGAACGGCGTAGAAAAAGCAGTTTTCATTGTCGTGCATCCCTATACGTCAGAAGTTTTGGCAGTATAAAAATGCACGACAAAATCACAACCGCGCAACCCATAAACTGACTCATGCGTCACGGTTACTTATCAATTCGACTCATCCCTGCAAAAAGAAGCGGAACGCCGGGTTGTCGGTTTCATCGTGGCAATCGTAGCCCAGCGCCTGCAGGTGCCGCTCGAATTCCGGCTCAGATTGCGCCAGTTCGAAGGCCGCCAGCACCCGGCCGAAGTCGGTACCGTGGCTGCGATAGTGGAACAGCGAAATGTTCCAGTGCGTGCCCAGCGTCTGCAGGAACTTCAGCAGCGCGCCCGGCGACTCCGGAAACTCAAAGCTGTACAGCCGTTCGCGCAGCGGCTTCGACGGACGCCCGCCCACCATGTAGCGCACGTGCAGCTTGGCCATCTCGTCGTCCGACAGATCCACCACCTGGTAACCGTCGGCGTTGAGTTCGTCGATGATCTCCCGCCGTTCGGGGTGGCCGCGCGTCAGCCGCACGCCGACGAAAATGCAGGCGTTGTCGGCATCGGCGTACCGGTAGTTGAATTCGGTCACCGAGCGGCCGCCCAGCAGTTGGCAGAACTTGAGGAAGCTGCCCTGCTGTTCCGGAATGGTCACCGCCAGCAGCGCTTCGCGCTGTTCACCCAGTTCGCAGCGCTCGGAAACGTAGCGCAGCCCGTGGAAGTTGAGGTTGGCGCCGGACAGCACGTGCGCCAGACGCTCGCCCTGAATATTGTGCTGCTGGACGTACTTTTTCAGCCCCGCCAAAGCCAGCGCGCCGGAAGGTTCGGCAATGGCGCGCACGTCCTCGAACAGATCTTTGACCGCCGCGCAGATGGCGTCGCTGTCCACGGTGATCACGTCGTCCAGATACTCACGGCACAGGCGGAACGTTTCGTCGCCGATGCGCTTCACCGCCACGCCTTCGGCGAACAGCCCGACGCGCGCCAGATCCACCGGATGGCCGGCATCCAGCGCCGCGCGCAGGCAGGCGGAGTCTTCCGCTTCGACGCCGATCACTTTGATCTGCGGCATCAGCTGTTTGATCAGCACGGCCACCCCGGCGGCCAAGCCGCCGCCGCCGACCGGCACGAAGACCCGATCCAAATGCGCGTCTTGCTGCAACAGCTCCATCGCCAGCGTGCCCTGCCCGGCGATCACCGTCGGGTGATCGAACGGCGGCACGAAGGTCATGCCTTGCTGATGGGAAAGCTCGATTGCCTTCGCTTTGGCCTCGTCGAAATTGGCGCCGTGCAGCAACACTTCGCCGCCGAAGCCGCGCACCGCATCCACCTTGATGTCCGCGGTGGACACCGGCATCACGATCAGCGTTTTGATCCCCAGCCGTTTACCGGAGAAGGCGACGCCCTGCGCGTGGTTGCCGGCCGAAGCCGTCACGACGCCGCGCGCCTTCTGCTCTTCGTCCAGCCCGGCGATCATCGCATAGGCCCCGCGCAGCTTGAAGCTGTGCACCGGCTGGCGATCTTCGCGCTTCACCAAAATGGTGTTGCCGAGACGCGAAGAGATTTTGCTCATGGCCTGCAACGGGGTGACCTGCGCCACCTCGTAAACCGGCGAGCGCAGTACCGCTCGCAGATATTCCGCGCCGCAGGGGGCGCTGGGTAGGGGTTGAGAGACCGCCATGCTGCTTATCCCCCCAGTTTGCTCTTGTCGCGCACCGCGCCTTTGTCGGCGCTGGTGGCCAACGAGGCGTAGGCGCGCAGCGCGAAGGACACCTGACGTTCACGGTTTTTCGGCGTCCAGGCCGCGTCGCCGCGCGCCAGTTCCGCCTCATGCCGCGCCGCCAACTCCTGCTCGCTGACATCCAGCTGGATGCCGCGATGAGGAATGTCGATCGCGATCATGTCGCCGTCCTGCACCAGGGCGATCAGGCCGCCGTTGGCCGCTTCCGGCGAAGCGTGGCCGATGGACAACCCGGAGGTGCCGCCGGAGAAACGCCCGTCGGTGATCAGCGCACACGCCTTGCCCAGCCCCATCGATTTCAGGTAGGTGGTTGGGTAAAGCATTTCCTGCATGCCCGGCCCGCCTTTCGGCCCTTCGTAGCGAATCACCACTACGTCGCCCGCCACCACTTTGCCGCCGAGGATCGCTTCTACCGCGTCGTCCTGGCTTTCATACACTTTGGCCGGGCCGCGGAAGGTGAGGATTTCTTTGTCCACGCCGGCGGTTTTGACGATGCAGCCGTTTTCCGCCAGGTTGCCGTACAGTACCGCCAACCCGCCGTCCTGACTGTAGGCGTGCTCACGGGTGCGGATGCAGCCTTCCTTGCGGTCGGTGTCCAGCGAATCCCAGCGGCAATCCTGAGAGAATGCCTGCGTGGTGCGGATACCAGCCGGCCCGGCGGAGTACATTTTCTTGACGCTTTCGTCGCGGGTCAGCATCACGTCGTAGGCTTCCAGCGTCTGCGGCAGGGTCAGCCCCAATACGTTGTTCACCTCGCGGTTCAGCAAGCCGGCGCGGTCCAGCTCGCCGAGGATGCCGATCACGCCGCCGGCGCGGTGCACGTCTTCCATGTGATATTTCTGCGTGCTCGGCGCCACCTTGCACAGGTGCGGCACTTTGCGCGACAGGCGATCGATGTCTTCCATGGTGAAGTCCACCTCGCCTTCCTGCGCCGAAGCCAACAGGTGCAGCACGGTGTTGGTCGAGCCGCCCATGGCGATATCCAGCGTCATGGCGTTTTCGAACGCCGCCTTGTTGGCGATATTGCGCGGCAGCGCGCTTTCGTCATCCTGCTCGTAATAACGTTTGGTCAGCTCGACGATGCGCTTGCCGGCGTTGAGGAACAGTTCCTTGCGATCGGCGTGGGTGGCCAGCAGCGAACCGTTACCCGGCTGCGACAGGCCCAGCGCTTCGGTCAGGCAGTTCATCGAGTTGGCGGTGAACATGCCGGAGCAGGAACCGCAGGTCGGGCAGGCAGAACGCTCGATCTGCTCGCTGTCGGCGTCGCTGACGTTCGGGTTCGCGCCCTGGATCATCGCGTCCACCAGATCCAGCTTGATGATCTGGTTGGAGAGTTTGGTTTTGCCGGCTTCCATCGGGCCGCCGGAAACGAAGATCACCGGAATGTTCAGGCGCAACGCCGCCATCAGCATGCCCGGGGTGATTTTGTCGCAGTTGGAGATGCACACCATCGCGTCGGCGCAGTGGGCGTTCACCATGTATTCGACCGAGTCGGCGATCAGCTCGCGTGACGGCAGGGAATAGAGCATGCCGCCGTGGCCCATGGCGATGCCGTCATCCACCGCGATGGTGTTGAACTCTTTGGCCACGCCGCCGGAGACTTCGATCTGTTCGGCGACCAGTTTGCCCAGATCGCGCAGATGCACGTGGCCCGGCACGAACTGGGTAAAGGAGTTGACCACGGCGATGATCGGCTTGCCGAAATCGGCGTCGGTCATCCCGGTCGCGCGCCACAATGCGCGGGCACCCGCCATATTGCGGCCATGGGTGGTGGTGGCGGAACGGTACTTAGGCATGCTCTTTTCACTCCAAATGTATTTATGACAGGCGGCGAACGAACCGCCTGGATATTCTTATCTTGTCTGTCTTGTCGTCCGCCACGCGGCGCGGCGAGCCTTGTCGTTACGGGTTTACCGGATCCAGCCAACCGTATTTGTCTTCGGTCTTGCCGCTGAACAGGCCGAAGAACGCCTGTTGGATCTGTTTGGTCACCGGGCCGCATTTGCCGATGCCGACCTGAATGCCGTCCACGCTGCGCACCGGCGTGATTTCCGCCGCGGTGCCAGACATGAACACTTCGTCGGCCAGGTACAGCGATTCGCGCGACAGCACCTGCTCGCGCACCTCGAAGCCCATGTCTTTCGCCAGCTTGATGATCGCGTCGCGGGTGATGCCCGGCAGCGCCGACGAGGTGAACGGCGGGGTATAGAGCACGCCGTCTTTCACTTCAAACAGGTTCTCGCCCGCCCCTTCGGAAATGTAACCGTGCACGTCGAGCGCAATGCCTTCCTGATAGCCGTGGCGACGCGCTTCGCTGCCCACCAACAGGGAGGAAAGATAGTTGCCGCCGGCCTTGGCCGCAGTGGGGATCGTGTTTGGTGCGACGCGGTGCCAGGAGGAGACCATCGCATCGATGCCTTGATCCAGCGCTTCTTCACCCAAATAAGCGCCCCAAGGAAACGCCGCGATAATCACGTCCGTTTTATAACCGGCCGGCGGGTTGACGCCCATGCCGACATCGCCGACGAACACCAGCGGGCGAATGTACGCGCTGACCAGGTTGTTCTTGCGCAGCGTAGCGCGGCAGGCTTCCATCAGCTCGTCGACGCTTTGCGACACCGGCATGCGGTAGATTTTCGCCGAATCGTGCAGGCGCTGCATATGCTCGCGATGACGGAATACCACTGGCCCCAAGTGCGAGTCATAGCAGCGTACGCCTTCAAACACCGACGTGCCGTAATGCAACGCGTGCGACATCACGTGCACTTTGGCCTCGGCCCAAGGCACCATCTCACCATTGAACCAAATGTAATCGGCTTTCTTAGTCATTGTTATTTATCCTTCTCAGCGCCTCAGGCGCGTATTTGTTGTGATGTTGGCTGCTGGATCTCGACGCAGGAGACGTCCATCAGTTTGCTTAATTGAGATGACAACAGGGCGACCGGGCGCGGGCTGGCAACGGTCAATTCGATATTGATGCTGTCGGCGTTGGCCGGGGAAACCATATTCATAGCACAAACCTGAAAGCCGCGATGACGCACGACCCGCAATACGCGCTCTAACATTTCGGGGCGAAAACGCGCCTGGATCGAGAGTTGATGCTGCATCATGATATTTCCTCCAACATGGTTTCGTTACCGGCGCCCGGCGGCACCAGCGGCCAGACGTTTTCGAGTTCGTCGATAGAGACCTGCAGCAGATAAGGGCCCTCGGTATTGAACAGCGCCTCGAGCGCGCCCTCCACCTGATCCTTGCGGCTGATGCGCTGGCCGGGAATGCCGAAGGCGGCGGCCAGCATCAGGAAGTCGGGGTTATCGGACAGGTTGGTTTCGCTGTAGCGGCCGTCGAAGAACAGCTGCTGCCATTGGCGCACCATTCCGAGACGCTGGTTGTCCAGCAGCACGATCTTCAGCGGCAGCCGTTTGCGTTTGATGGTGCCCAGTTCCTGCACGTTCATCATGAAGGAACCATCGCCCGAGACGCAGATCACCGTATCTTGCGGACGCGCGATCTGGGCCCCGACCGCCGCCGGCACGCCGAACCCCATGGTGCCGAGGCCGCTGGAGGTGATGAAATTCTCCGGGCGCTCGAACGTCATGTGCTGCGCGCTCCACATCTGGTGCTGGCCGACGTCGGTGGTCACCACGCTGTTGGCCGGCTTGCGGGCGGACAGCTGGCGCAAGAACAGCGGCGCGTAGATCGGCTGGCCGGGGTGATCGTAGCGGCAGGCGTGCTCGGCTTTCAGCGCTATCACCTGCTGCTGCCAGGCGGCGATGTTCAGCGGGCGCTGCAACGCCGGCAGCAACGTTTTCAAATCGCCTTGCAGGGCGACATGCGCCTGGCGCAGCTTGCTCATCTCCGCCGGGTCGATATCCATGTGGATCACTTTGGCGTGCGGCGCGAAGGCGTTCAGCTTGCCGGTCACGCGGTCATCGAAACGCGCGCCGACGGCGATCAACAGATCGCACTCCTGCACCGCCAGGTTGGCAGCCTTGGTGCCGTGCATGCCCAGCATACCGAGGTACAGCGGATCTTGCGCATCCGGCGCGCCCAGCCCCTTCAGGGTGGCGACGTTCGGCATGCGGGTCACGGCGATGAACTCGCGCAGCGCCGGCACCGCCTGGGCCATGCCCACGCCGCCGCCGACGTACAGCATCGGTTTGTGCGCCTGCGCCAGCAGCTCGGCCGCCTCTGCCAACGCCGCCGCCGGGAACGCCGGCGCTTCATCGACCGGCATCAGGTGCGGATGCAGGTCGCCCTGCGCCAGCTGGATGTCTTTCGGGATATCGATCAGCACCGGGCCGGGACGGCCGCCGGCGGCGATGGCGAACGCTTCCGCCATGATGCCCGGCAAGGCGTCCAGCGATTCCACCAGGAAGCTGTGCTTGGTGCAGGCCAGAGACAGGCCGAGAACATCGATCTCCTGAAAGGCATCGGTGCCGATCAGCGCGGAGCCCACCTGGCCGGTGATGGCGACAACGGGAACAGAATCGAGCAGCGCATCAGCCAGGCCGGTGATCAGGTTGGTGGCGCCGGGGCCGGAAGTGGCGATACAGACACCGACTTTGCCGGTGGCGCGGGCGTAGCCGATGGCGGCCATAGCGGCGCCCTGTTCATGGCGGCACAGCAGGTGTTCCACGCCGCCGTCGTACAGCGCATCGTACACCGGCATGATTGCCCCGCCCGGATAGCCGAATACGGTATCCACCCCCTGCGTACGCAACGCTTGAACTACCCACTGAGCGCCATTCATGGTTATTTCCCCGCCTTACTTCGAAAATCGCAGGATTTTGTTCTGTTTTTCATGTTCTGCCCCTTGCTCCACTTTTCTCTTGCCAATAAAAAACCCCCGGACCTGACGGTGCGGGGGTTCTCTTGCGATTCCGGCTTGTTTGCTAAGCCTTTCTTCGTCCAAGTGCAGCCCCGCACGGTGGGATAATAATCACCACCACGCTAATCACGACTAGGCTAATCACTTGGGCAAAGGCTTTCATAATGGGTTTGTTCACTGTGCTCATTCAGAACTAATGCTTACAGAGGTACCACAGCCGCGCGCGACATGACAACACTTTTTTTGCGTTATTATTCGGCGCAATCTGGTCATACCTCACGCGAATCGCTTCTCTTTCACACGTTGGCGCGCACGCCCGGATTTTTCACCGCGTCGGTGATCGCCTTGCCGCGCGTATCCTTGCCGAAGAACACCAACAGGGCGATCGCCACCGCCACCGTACCGGCAACGATCGCCATCGCCAAGCCGTAATTATGCCCATGATGCTCGGCGATGGTGGCTTGCAGCGTAGCGTTGACCGAGGCGATCAGATTACCCAGCTGGTACACGAACCCCGGCAGCACCGCACGGGTGTTGGCCGGCACCAGTTCGGTCAGGTAGGTCGGTATCACGCCCCAGGCACCCTGCACCATGAACTGCATCAGGAAAGCGCCGATCCCCAACATTAGCGAACCGCTGGAAAATGCCCACAATGGGATCACCGGTAAGGCCAGCAACGCGGCGATAATGATCGCTTTTTTACGACCGATTTTTTCCGATAATGAACCGAAGAAAACGCCACCGATAATTGACGCAATATTGTAGCTAATAGCGATGATACTGACGGTTTTAGGGTCGAAACCGTGCTGAACTTTCAGAAACACCGGATACAGATCCTGCGTGCCGTGAGAGAAGAAATTGAACGCCGCCATCAGCAGCACCAGATAGCAGCATAGCTTCCAGTGGCTCTTCAACACCGGCAATAAAGCCGTACTTTCTTTGCGCTCACGTGCCGCCAGCCACACCGGCGACTCCTGCACGCAATAATAAATAAACGGCAGCAGCAGGATCGGCGCCGCGCCGATAACGAACATTCCGCGCCAGCCGACCGTTTCGAACAGCAGGCCGTACACCACCGCCGCCAGCAGATAACCGAACGGATAGCCGGCCTGGAAAATGCCCGACATCAGGCCGCGCGAGCGGTCCGGTATGGTTTCCATCGCCAATGACGACGCCACACCCCAGATACCGCCCATCGCAACGCCGTACAACACTCGTAACAGCAAGAAGACCGTCAACGAGGGCGCGGCGGCGGAGAGCAGCTCAAACACCGAGAAGAAGACGATATTCAGCATCAAGATCGGTTTGCGACCATATTTTTCCGCCGCACGCCCGAAGATCAGCGCGCCGATCGGCCGCACCGCCAGCGTGAGCAGAATAGCCAACGTGACCTGTTCCAGACCGACGTGAAAAGATTGCGCGATGTCGCTGAGTAAAAATACCAGCACGAAAAAATCGAAAGCGTCGAGCGTCCAGCTTGAAAAACTGGCAATTGCCGCGTTGCGTTGCAGCGGGGTCCAACCAAACATAGTGTTATCCCTACCGTAGAGTACGAAGTCAGGAGGTTTAGCGGCTGCCGGGCAGACTGCGGCGGCGGTCGGAGTGTGTTAAAGAAGTGATTTTTCTTTTAATCAATTGTTAAATACACCCGTTAACCCTATGGTTGCAATGCGTATGGGCCGCTAATGTGTTGCAGCCTTCAGCGAATTGTTAATGGGTATTGCCGCAGGTTGCGAGACGGTTCGCACAATCTCGTTCAATTCGATGAAAATCAGTGATTATGCTGCGAGTTTCATGGAAAAAATGCCAAGAACGCCGCGCGGTACCTGGATAAATCGCGCATCATGCCGCCCTCAGCAAGGAGAGCGATATGTCACTGGCGGTAATCTATAGCCGCGCCATCATCGGCGTTCAGGCCCCTTCCGTGACGGTTGAGGTGCATATCAGCAATGGCCTGCCCGGCCTGACGCTGGTCGGTCTGCCAGAAACCACGGTAAAAGAGGCGCGCGATCGGGTGCGCAGCGCCCTGATCAACAACGGTTTCACCTTTCCCGCCCGGCGCATCACCGTCAATTTGGCACCGGCCGATCTGCCGAAAGAAGGCGGGCGTTACGATCTGCCGATAGCGCTGGCGATCCTCGCCGCCTCCGAGCAACTGCCCCTCGCACCGTTGGCACGCTACGAGTTTCTTGGCGAGCTCGCGCTGTCCGGCGCACTGCGTGCGGTCAGAGGCGCCATCCCGGCGGCGCTGGCGGCGGCTGACGCCGGGCGACAATTGATCCTGTCGACGGACAACGCCGCCGAGGTCGGCCTGATCGCACAGTCACAATCCCATACCGCCCAACACCTGTTGGAGGTCTGTGCTTTTTTACTCGGCCAGGGCGAACTGCCGGTGGCCGTCACACCCCCCGCAGCCGGCAATGCGTACGAAAACGCCGATCTGCGCGACATCATCGGCCAGGAGCAGGCCAAGCGGGCGCTGGAGATCGCCGCCGCCGGCGGGCATAACCTGCTGCTGATTGGGCCGCCGGGCACAGGCAAAACCATGCTGGCCAGCCGACTGACGGGCTTACTGCCGCCGCTGACGGAGCCTGAGGCGCTGGAAAGCCTGGCGATCGCCAGCTTGCAACACCCTGTTCTGAGCGCTCTGCCATGGCGCCAGAGGCCGTTTCGCGCGCCGCATCACAGCGCATCGATGGCGGCATTGGTCGGCGGCGGCTCACTGCCGCGTCCGGGCGAGATCTCGATGGCGCATAACGGCGTGCTGTTTCTGGATGAGCTACCGGAATTCGAGCGTAAGGTCCTGGATGCGCTGCGCGAGCCGTTGGAATCCGGCGAGATCGTGATTTCACGCGCCAACGCCAAGGTCTGTTTCCCTGCCAGAGTACAGTTGATCGCGGCAATGAACCCCAGCCCGACAGGGCATTATCAGGGGTTGCACAACCGCGCCTCGCCGCAGCAGGTGTTGCGCTATCTGGCCCGGCTGTCAGGGCCTTTTCTCGACCGTTTCGATCTGTCTATCGAAGTGCCGCTGTTACCGCCGGGTACGCTCAGCCAGCGGAAAACGCATGGGGAAAGCAGTGAGCAGGTGCGGAAACGGGTGCAGCAGGCACGCGCCCGGCAGCTCGAACGCGCCGGTAAAGTCAACGCGCTGTTGAGCAACCGTGAAGTAGAACGTGATTGTGTTCTGCAGGCGGCGGACGCCGAGTTTTTGGAGACGACATTAAACGCGCTGGGGTTATCGGTACGCGCCTGGCAGCGCATCCTGAAAGTGGCTCGCACGCTGGCGGATTTGGCGGGAGATACTGAACTCGACAGGCGCCACCTCTGCGAAGCGCTGGGCTATCGCAGTATGGACCGTTTACTGTTACAGCTGCATCGTAGTCTGGAATGAAAATGGGGCCCGCAGGCCCCATCGTCTTTAGTCTTCGCTGTCGCTGTAATCTTCCACTGCGTCAGCCTGCGGTTTACCGCCGGACAGAGTATGGAATTTCTTCGGGCGACGTGTGCGCGCCAGATATTTAGCCCATACTTTTTCCTGCTCGGTAGCCGCTTCGCGCTCACCTCGGCACACTGCGACGAACAGCTGTTCTTCTTCAGTCGCTGGCTGGCGTTTACCCGAGTCCAGCTCGTTAAACGCGTAGCCGAAACGCTCTAGCAATTGCGCCTCTTTAATGGTGAAATCGCCGTGACGGGAGAACCCGCGAGGGTAATGTTTATTATCAAAAAAACGATTGGTCGTGGTGAAGCTATCCGCCATCTGACACGCTCCTAATTCTCTTATGGCCGTGCTGTTTATGGCGCGGAGTATTAGATAGGCTTGACAGCGTGTAAAACAAAACATTTAAATCTTAACGACAAATTTTTTTGGAGATAGGTGTGGATACCGAATTACTGAAAACCTTTTTGGAGGTCAGTAGAACGCGTCACTTTGGCAGAGCCGCAGAATCTTTGTACTTAACGCAGTCTGCGGTCAGTTTCCGCATCCGCCAGTTAGAAAACCAGCTGGGCGCAAATTTATTTACCCGTCATCGCAACAATATCCGCCTGACGCCTGCCGGTGAGCGGCTTCTGCCTTATGCCGAAAGCCTGATGAACACCTGGCAGCTGGCGAAGAAGGAGGTCGTGCGTTCACTGCAACACACCGAGTTGTCGATCGGAGCTACCGCTTCGCTGTGGGAGGCCTACCTGACCCCCTGGTTGCAGGCGCTCTATCAACAACGCGAGGCGCTGCAGCTCGAAGCCAGGGTGGCATTAAGGCACTCTTTGGTAAAACAACTGCATGAAAGGCAGCTCGATTTACTGATCACCACCGAACCGCCGAAGATGGACGAATTGGCCAGCCAACAGCTGAGCAATTTCTCATTACGCCTGTTCTCATCCGCGTATCGTGACAAACAGGCCCCAATGCCCTACATCAAGCTGGAATGGGGAGCCGACTTCCACCAACAGGAAAGCCGCATGTTGGAAGGTGATAACGTGCCGGTCCTCACGACTACCTCCGCTCATCTGACGCGTCAGTTGCTGGAAACCACGGGCGGATGCGCTTTCCTGCCCAGCCAGTGGGAAAAGGAGTATCCGCAGCTGGTGGCCACTACTGAGATCCCGCCGATTATCCGCCCACTGTATGCCGTCTGGTTGCAAAACAGCGATCAACAGCCTTTGATTCGGCAATTACTTAAAATACCTTTAAATACCGCAGCCTAAAGCATTATGGCGGCCTTAAATGCCGTCATCGTGGTAATGACTGTCTATCATGCTAAAAGCCGCCCATCGCCTTCTGAGAGAAGATAATGCAAAACGATAAGAGAATCCGGAGGCGTGCAGGGTAAAGCTCGGAAGAACATGAAGCAGCCAGGATCGGGCAAACCTCGGCATATAGCGTCAAAAGCGCTCTTTTCCAAAGCGGGAATGCACTAAGGGAAGGGATAATAGGTAAAAAAAAACCCTTTGCTTTCGCAAAGGGTTCTTAATATGGCAGGGGCGGAGAGACTCGAACTCGCGACACCCGGTTTTGGAGACCGGTGCTCTACCAACTGAGCTACGCCCCTAAATCTCGCTTAACATTATGCCTGCTAATAAAGCAGGCATAATTAAATAAGTGGCGGAACGGACGGGGCTCGAACCCGCGACCCCCTGCGTGACAGGCAGGTATTCTAACCAACTGAACTACCGCTCCACCGATTCTTTTACGTTGCATCTCTCGATGCCGGCAAATTCGCGCT
>NZ_JAXCHC010000007.1:0-120203 GCF_037027545.1 Serratia sp. 201
ATGCCGAACTCAGAAGTGAAACGCCGTAGCGCCGATGGTAGTGTGGGGTCTCCCCATGCGAGAGTAGGACACTGCCAGGCATCAAATAAAGCCGAAAGCCCTGAACTGACGTTCAGGGCTTTTTGCTGTGCGTAAAACGTAAAAAAGCGCAGCTACGCTGCGCCTTTCAACCACTCGACAATAAAATCGGCGATGCTTTCCGGCTGATTGAGATCCAACTGCTTAGCCGTGATGGATAGCGGTCGGTCGCTGGCTACCGCCACGACAAACTGATCCAGCATGTCTTCTAGCGGCCTACCGATCTCGGCCCGATAAAGCAGGATCTTGCTGACCGGCTCATGTTTGAACCCTTCCACCAGAATCAAGTCGACCTTATCGGCATCAAAACGCTCTGCCAGGTAGCGTAGATCCAAAGGTTGTTGCTCCGGCGTTTCGGTCATCAATGCCCAGCGGCGATCGCTGGCGACCAACGTTTGGTCGGCACCCGCTTTGCGCAGCTCATAGCTGTCTTTACCCGGTATATCCACATCCATATCGTGGTGCGTATGCTTTATCAGCCC
Source organism: Serratia sp. 201 (assembly GCF_037027545.1). Lineage (NCBI taxonomy): Bacteria > Pseudomonadati > Pseudomonadota > Gammaproteobacteria > Enterobacterales > Yersiniaceae > Serratia > Serratia sp. 201. The sequence continues at coordinate 561 of NZ_JAXCHC010000007.1, forward strand.
AACCCGCACCTGGCGCTGTTTCAGCAGCGGGATCAGCTGTTTGAGCAAGGTGGTTTTTCCCGTTCCGCTATAGGCACCGATGGCCAGCAAAGGGGGCAATGAACGATTCATTACTTTAGCTCTCGTGCTTGCTGCCAATTCCGGCAGTCTTCCGGCGTATTCAGGTTATGAAATGCCGCTTGTTGTCCGCAGAACGCCACGCGTTGTGCCCCAATTTGATGCAGGAACAGCATCAGCTTGCGTTCACCTCGGGCCAGATAGTCAGCCAGCTGCGGTGCTATTTGGCTATGCAATAACGCCAGCGTAGGGTGATCTCGTTCACCATCGCTGGCAAAGGCCGCCTGCGCCGCGCCTTTTTGCCGCCAGAGTTGTGCGACTAAGTCGGCGGGAAAGTCGGGGACATCACAGGGGACAAAGACCACCCATTCGCTGTGAGCCTGTGTGAGCCCGGCGAGCATCCCGGCCAACGGCCCGGCGAAGTCGGGCGTCAGATCGCCAATCACCGGCAAACCGCTCGCCTGGTAACGTGCCTGATTGCGATTGGCGCTGATGGCGACGGAGGCCACTTGCGGGCGTAACCGAGCCAATACGTGTTGATAGAGTGCGATCCCGCCAATCGACACTAGGCCTTTGTCTTCACCGCCCATGCGCGTGGCCCGTCCGCCGGCCAAAATGACGCCGCTGATTTCTTTATGCATCTCGTTTATCCCGCCTTGTCGATGCGCTGATTGTAGCGCTAAAGCCAGCGCGACATCAGGATTTACCTTTATTGACAAGCCGGTTCTTTCACTGCGTGGGTAAGCCTGTTACTTTGTGAGTTTATTCATGCTATTGGACGATATTGAGATGAAAACGCATCGCGTAAACGAGTTGATCGAGCTGTTGCACCCGGCCTGGCAGGAAGATCCCGATCTCAATTTGATGCAGTTTTTGCAAAAGCTGGCGAAGGAAGCGGGCTTCCAGGGCGAGTTGTCCGAATTGAGCGATGATATTCTTATTTACCACCTGAAAATGCGCGGTAGCGCCGGCACGGATCAGATCCCGGGTCTGAAGAAAGATTACGAAGAAGATTTTAAAACGGCGCTGTTGCGCGCTCGCGGCGTTATCAAGGACTGATCCTCGTGCGGTGCGAGAAAGCATAGCGCGTGAAATGCGCCATTAATGCTACTATTTCTCATTCCCGGCACCATGCTGTCAGCGATCAAACGAACGTTATGAATAACTCTGCTTTTAATTTCGACACCCTGTCGCCCGATTTGATTATGGACGCGCTAGAAGGGATTGGCCTGCGCGTTGATTCCGGCCTGACGGCGCTGAACAGCTATGAGAACCGCGTCTATCAGTTTATGGACGAAGATCGCCGACGCTACGTGGTGAAGTTTTACCGTCCGGAGCGCTGGAGTGCCGCACAAATCGGTGAGGAACATCAGTTCGCTCTGGATCTGGCCGGCGCGGAGATCCCGGCGGTGGCGCCGCTGGCGCTGCAAGGCACTACGCTGCATATGCACGGCGGTTTTTTCTTTACGCTGTTCCCCAGCGTGGGGGGCCGGCAATATGAGATAGACAATCTGGATCAGTTGGAATGGGTAGGCCGTTTTCTGGGGCGTATCCATCAGGTCGGCGGTGAGCGTTTGTTTGCTGAGCGGCCGACCATGGGGATTGAAGAGTATCTTATTGCCCCGCGTCAGGCGCTGGCCGATTGCGAGCTGTTGCCGGCAGCGCAGCGTGAAGCGTTCCTGCAGGCGACGGATAACCTGATTGCGGCGATCAAGCCGCACTGGCATCTGAACTGGCAGCCGCGTCGTTTGCACGGCGATTGCCATCCGGGCAATATTCTGTGGCGCGACGGCCCGCTGTTTGTCGATCTTGATGACGCGCGCAACGGCCCGGCGGTGCAGGATTTGTGGATGCTGCTGCACGGTGAACGTCGCGATCAACTGATGCAGCTGGATGTCTTGCTGGAGGCGTACGGCGAATTTGCCGAGTTCGATCAGCGCGAGCTGGCGTTGATTGAACCCCTGCGGGCGATGCGCATGGTGTATTACCTGGCCTGGGTCGCTCGCCGTTGGCAGGATCCGGCCTTCCCTAAGAGTTTTCCGTGGATGGCGGAGTCTGATTTCTGGTTGTCTCAGACTGCGGCCTTCACCGAACAGGTTAAGCTGTTGCAGGAGCCTCCTCTGCAGCTGACGCCAATGTATTGAAGCTTTAACACAATGGAGAGTTTAGTCTTATGAAAAAAATATGGTTGGCGCTCGTTGGCATGGTGATGGCATTCAGTGCCTCGGCGGCACAGTTTAGCGATGGCACTCAGTATGTGACCTTGGACAAGCCGGTGACCGGCGAGCCGCAGGTACTGGAGTTCTTCTCCTTCTACTGCCCGCACTGCTACCAATTTGAGCAGGTCTATCACGTGTCCGAAAACGTGAAAAAGGCGCTGCCTGCCGGCACCAAAATGACCAAGTACCACGTGGAGTTCCTGGGGCCACTGGGCAAACAGCTGACTCAGGCGTGGGCGGTGGCGATGGCGCTGGGCGTGGAAGATAAAGTAAGCCCGCTGATGTTTGAAGCGGTGCAGAAAACCCAGACCGTGCAAACGCCGGACGATATCCGTAACGTCTTCGTAAAAGCGGGCGTGACCGCCGCAGATTATGACGCAGCTTGGAACAGCTTCGTGGTGAAATCTCTGGTGGTTCAACAGGAGAAAGCCGCGGAAGATCTGCAGCTGCGCGGCGTGCCGGCGGTATTTGTGAACGGCAAATACATGGTTAAAAACGATGGCCTGGATACCAGCTCGATGGACGCTTACGTGAAGCAGTTCGCCGACGTGGTTAAATTCCTCAGCCAGCAGAAATAAGCCTGATTCAACATGAAAAACGCCGGCATTGCCGGCGTTTTTTTTATCCATATTGCCGCTTCAATTTATCCAGCAACCGGTCTTTTTCCTGCCACAGCGTATTCAGCCATAGCTGGAAGCGCCGCTTGAACAGCTTGTCGTTGAAGTAGTCCCCGTGCAGGGTTTCATCGATCGGCAACGTCTCAATTCTTACTACGATACGCGTCAGACGACCGCACAGCATGTCCAGAAAAGGCCGTTGGTTATTTTCCGGATAGAGCAGGGTAACGTTCAGCACTTTGTCGAACTGATTGCCCAGCGCGCTAAGGGTAAACGCGATGCCGGCGGCTTTGGGCGCCAGCAAATTGCGGTAGGGTGAATTGCTTTTAATTTTCTTGGCTTCGGTGAAGCGCGAACCTTCGACGAAATTGACGATGGTGGTTGGGCGCTGGCGGAATTTTTCGCAGGAACGGCGCGTCGTTTCGATATCCTTGCCGCGTTTCTCCGGGTGCTTGAGCAAATAGGCACGGGAGTAACGTTTCATGAATGGCATATCCAGCGCCCAGCAGGCCAGGCCGACGAAAGGTACCCAGGCGAGCTGTTGCTTGAGGAAATACTTATTCATTGGAATATGATTTCTGAACAGCACGCACAACACGACAATGTCTGACCAACTTTCGTGATTGCTGATCAGCAGATACCAGTTTTTACGATCCAGCCCTTCCAGCCCTTCAATATCCCAACGCAATTGCCCGTTAATACGCAATAACAGCGCCAGCCCCTGACACCAACACCACATCATGAAATCGGCGAAAGCCGAGATATATCGCCAGACGGCGGGAATGGGCACCAGGAGTTTCACGATGCCGGCCAACGTGATGGGGATGGAACACAACACCGTCACCAGAATGGTGAGTATGACGGAAATGATAAAGATAACAGGCGTTAACAATCTTGGCATGGTTATGGGCTGACGGTTGTTGGGAACATCGTTGCATGCCAAAGCGCATGAACAAAAGCCTATTTTAACAGAGATCGTCGGGGTAAAGCGCCGCTAAAAATCACTGTTTTTCGTCTCATCGGATAACCATTTGCTGAGTTTTCGTGCAACTTTCCCAGCTTGTGCTAGGGTAATTGAGGCGCCGAATTTGATTAATAGTGCGATTAAAATCCGGCGAAAGTTATATCCACAAATTCAATAAAAGCCAGTAATAAAGCGTCGCCGGAATTCGTTCTTTTAACGCGGTGATTTAAATAGGAATTTTATTCGCCGTTATAACGATAATCACAGCGTTATAATTCGGTCTCTTTTCTATGCACAAAGTTATCCACAGGTAAGATCTTGCGGATCCTCGCGCACCATCACATCATTTTCGTCCGCAATGCACGCTAAGGTTCGTCTCCGGCGGCCAGCTATGGCATGCTTACCCCTATGTCCGATCACGATAAAGAAACGCTATGGCCCAGATTGCAGAAAACCCACTAATCCTGGTTGACGGTTCCTCCTACCTCTACCGCGCTTATCACGCCTTCCCGCCGCTGACCAACTCGGCGGGCGAGCCAACCGGCGCGATGTATGGCGTGCTGAATATGCTGCGCAGCCTGCTGCTGCAGTATCAACCGAGCCACGTTGCCGTGGTGTTTGATGCTAAAGGGAAGACCTTCCGCGACGATCTGTTCGCTGAATACAAGTCACACCGGCCACCGATGCCGGACGATTTGCGTGCGCAGATCGAGCCGCTGCACAGCATGGTCAAGGCGATGGGCCTGCCGCTGCTGGTGACGCCCGGCGTTGAGGCGGACGACGTCATCGGTACGCTGGCGCTGGAGGCCGAAAAGGCCGGCCACGCGGTGCTGATCAGCACCGGCGACAAAGACATGGCGCAGTTGGTGACGCCGAACGTCACCCTGATCAATACCATGAACAACACGATCCTCGGCCCGCAGGAAGTGTGCGATAAATATGGTATTCCGCCGGAGCTGATCATCGACTTCCTGGCGTTGATGGGCGATTCATCGGACAACATTCCCGGCGTGCCGGGCGTGGGCGAGAAAACCGCCCAGGCGTTGCTGCAGGGGATCGGCGGGCTGGATGCGCTGTACGGCAATCTGGAGAATATCGCCACGCTGAGCTTCCGCGGCGCCAAAACCATGGCGGCCAAGCTGGAACAGAACAAAGAGGTCGCGTATCTCTCCTATAAGCTGGCGACGATCAAAACCGACGTCGAGTTGGATCTGACCTGTGCGGACCTGACGGTCTCCGCGCCGGATGTCGACACGTTGCAACAGCTGTTCAAACAGTACGAGTTCAAACGCTGGCTGGCGGACGTGGAGGCCGGCGTCTGGCTGGAAAACAAGAAAGCCGCGGGCGCGAAAGCTGCCGGCGCCGCCAAATCGGCCATCGCTGCGGAAACGCCGAAAGCGCTGGCGGAGGCCAAGCTGTCTCAGGACGGTTATGTCACCATCCTGGACGAAACGACCTTTACCGACTGGCTGGCGCGGCTGAAAAAGGCCGACGTATTTGCCTTCGATACCGAAACCGATGGCCTGGATACGCTGACCGCCAACCTGATCGGCCTGTCCTTCGCGATCGCGCCGGGTGAAGCGGCTTATTTGCCGGTGGCACACGATTATCTGGATGCACCGCCACAGCTGGATCGCACCTACGTGCTGGAAGCGCTCAAGCCGCTGCTGGAGGACGAGAAGGCGCTCAAGGTCGGGCAAAACCTGAAGTTCGACATGAGCCTGCTGGCGCGCTACGGCATCGAGATGCGCGGTATCGCCTATGACACCATGTTGGAGTCCTATGTGCTGGACAGCGTCGGTGGCCGTCATGATATGGACAGCCTGGCCGATCGTTATCTGGGCCACAAAACCATCACCTTCGAAGAGATCGCCGGCAAGGGTAAAAACCAGCTGACGTTCAACCAGATCGCGCTGGAGCAGGCGGCGCCTTACGCCGCCGAAGACGCGGATGTCACGCTGCAGCTGCACCTGGCGATGTGGCCGCAGCTGAAACAGAGCGCGGAGCTGCTGACGGTATTCAATGAGATTGAAATGCCGCTGCTGCCGGTGCTGTCGCATATCGAACGCACCGGGGTGCTGATCGATCCGGCCATTTTGTCGGCCCACTCTCAGGAGCTGGCCAAGCGTTTGGCGGAACTGGAGGTGCAGGCCCATGAGCTGGCGGAAGAGCCGTTCAACCTGGCGTCGACCAAGCAGCTGCAGGCTATCTTGTACGAAAAACAAAAGCTGCCGGTGCTGAAGAAAACCCCGGGCGGGGCGCCGTCCACCAACGAAGAGGTGCTGGCCGAGCTGGCGCTCGACTACCCGCTGCCGAAGGTGATCCTGGAATACCGCGGCCTGGCGAAGCTGAAGACCACCTATACCGATAAGCTGCCGCTGATGATCAATCCGGTCAGCGGCCGGGTGCATACCTCGTACCATCAGGCGGTGACCGCTACCGGCCGTCTCTCCTCGAGCGATCCGAACCTGCAGAACATCCCGGTGCGCAACGATGAAGGGCGACGCATTCGCCAGGCCTTTATCGCGCCGGAAGGCTACCGCATCGTCGCGGCCGACTACTCGCAAATCGAGCTGCGCATCATGGCGCATTTGTCACAGGATGAAGGGCTGCTGAAGGCCTTCGCCGAAGGGAAAGACATTCACCGCGCCACGGCGTCGGAAGTTTTCGGCGTGCCGTTGGATAAAGTGACCGGCGAGCAGCGCCGCAGCGCCAAGGCGATTAACTTCGGCCTGATTTACGGCATGAGCGCCTTCGGCCTGGCGCGTCAGCTGGGGATCCCGCGTGGGGAAGCTCAGCGCTATATGGATCTCTACTTCGAGCGTTACCCAGGCGTGCTGGACTACATGGAGCGTACCCGCCAGCAGGCCTCAGAACAGGGCTATGTCAGCACGTTGGATGGTCGCCGTCTGTACCTGCCGGACGTCCGCTCCAGCAATGGCATGCGCCGCAAGGCGGCCGAGCGCGCCGCTATCAACGCCCCGATGCAGGGCACGGCAGCTGATATCATCAAGCGTGCGATGATTGAGGTCGACGCCTGGCTGCAAGGGCAGGAGAAGCCGTTGGTGCGCGCAATCATGCAGGTGCACGATGAATTGGTGTTTGAGGTGCACGAGTCGGTGCTCGAAGAAGCCAGCCAACGTATCCGCCAATTGATGGAAGGCAGCATGACCTTGGCGGTGCCGCTGAAGGTTGACGTGGGCGTCGGCATGAACTGGGATGAGGCGCACTGATCGTCGGGTTATCGCCGGATGCGCTAACTGGCGATAACCTAAGCACTTTTCGTAATTAAGCTACAAGATTCGGCGATAGTTTCCCCAACTTCGCCGTTCTTGCGCCGCAAATTGTGTAAGTAAACTACAAAAAATTCTTTTTCCCTGCGAAAAAATGATGTAGAGTTACAGGCGTAGGGTACAGAGGTAAGATGTTCTATCTTTCAGACCTTTTACTTCACGTAATCGGATTTGGCTGAATATTTAGCCGCCCCAGTCAGTATTGACTGGGGCGTTTTTTATTGTAAAAACAGCAGCAAACCATACGTTTTTCCTATCGCTCCGCACCGCTTTTCGTTCCTGCTTCCATCCTTTCGACTCGCGTAATCCGGCGAGATAAGCCAGCCCTGGCGATAAGTTTTTATGATGGCTTTATTTCAAAACTGTAATTAGATAACAAAAAATTTCGTCTGCGGCCGTTCGACGGGGATAAAAAAGCCGATGCGGTGAGGCATCGGCTCTGGCGTTAGGCCTGGGCTTATTCGCCGGTTTCGTCTTCCGGCAGCACTTCCGGCGGGATCTCGTTAAACCAGGTGTCCAGCTTCTGGCGCAGTTTGTCGACGCCGATCTTTTTCAGCGATGAGAAGGCTTCGACCTGGATATCCCCCATAAACGGCAGCACCGCTTCACGCACCATGTTGAGCTGCGCCTTGCGTGCGCCGGAGGCCAGCTTGTCGGCCTTGGTCAGCAGCACCAGCACCGGCGTGCCGACGTCGACCGCCCACTGGATCATCTGCTGGTCGAGATCTTTCAGCGGATGGCGAATATCCATCAGCACCACCAGGCCTTTCAGGCTGTTGCGCATCTGCAGATATTCGCCCAGCGCGCGCTGCCATTTGCGCTTCATCTCTTCCGGCACTTCGGCGTAGCCATAGCCCGGCAGGTCGACCAGGCGGATGCCGTCTTCCACTTCGAACAGGTTGATCAGCTGGGTGCGCCCCGGCGTTTTACTGGTGCGCGCCAGGCTTTTTTGGTTGGTCAGCGTATTCAGCGCGCTGGATTTACCGGCGTTGGAACGGCCGGCAAAGGCGACTTCAATTCCTGCATCCCCCGGCAGATGGCGAATATCGGGTGCGCTGGTGACGAAATGGGTCACATGATAGTTGTAGTTCTTGCTGGTCAAAATTTTTCGTCTCCGTGAGGATGGCTAACTGGTTGGCGATTATAACTGCATCAGCGGTAAAAATGGCGTGTTTCTCCGTTTTTAAGCGGCGGGACGCGATAAAACGGCAGTTATGCCGCGTGTGCGTTGTGAGACATTTGCCATTCGAATCGCGGGTAATGTCGCTTTATTCGAAAGTGATATTTTTGTTTTTGTTTTAAAAACAAAGCGTTGTTTTTTCGTTGTAGGGAAATGTCGTTCAAATTGGCGTCAGGTGCCTTGAGCCTTCGCAACAATAACGTAAAGTAGTCGTTAACGCAGGGTTGCGCAGGATTAGGGAACATCCGGGAAGGATGACAAATCTCAGGGAATGCACAGGGCGTGCAATGAGTGCCAGGATGAACGCAAAAGGAAGTGACCCTTTCGCACCGGAACAGGCGGCAGGCACATCGGATGGTGAAGTATCGGCAGTTTGGATGCCCGCAGGAAGCGCGCTCGGGAAGAGCGGATGCGAATGGATTGCGCCATGGACGATTTTCCTTTCAGGATGAAGGACGTAGTGGCAGGGAATGCGGTTATAGCAGAAGGAAAAACCGGGATGTTGCATGTACGCAAGGAGCGCGTAACAGGAATACCCTTCGCAAGAAGGTGCGAAATAGGCGGCAGGTTTAACCTGCCGCCTTTTTTCTTTGTCCGCTTTCTGCTAGATTCCGCCGCAATTCTATACTGAATCTACATACCTAAGAGCACACGCTATGAACCAGCCATCAAAAGCACCTCGCGGCAGCGCGGCGAAGTCAAAAACGAAAAAGAAAAGCCGTATGGAGCTCGATCAGGAAGCGCGTGAGCGCAAACGCTTGAAAAAGCGCCGCGGCCTCGCTTCCGGTTCGCGCACCCAGGTCGAGTCCGGCAGCCAGAAGAACAAATCGGCGGCAGAAGCCAAAGATCCACGTATCGGCAGTAAAGTGCCGGTTGCGCTGGTGGTCGACGAAACCAAAGTGAAGGCCAAACCGCAGCCGAAGCCGAAGGCCGAAGCGAAACCACGCCTGTCGCCGGAAGAAGAGTTGGCGAAGCTGGAAAATGACGAGCGCCTGAACGCGCTGCTGGATCGCATCGACGACGGCGAAACGCTGAACGCGGAAGAGCAGACCTATGTCGACAAAACGCTGGATCGCATCGATGTGCTGATGGACGTGTTGGGTATCGAACTGGGTGAAGACGACGACGAAGAAGAAGAGAAGCAGGAAGATATTCTGAAGCTGCTGAAAGGCGGCAATCCGAAAGACGCCTTTTAACGCGCCATGTGGCTAATCCCGACAATAGCCCTACTCTTGATGTGTTATCTGCTGTGGTTATTCGGTAAACTATGGCGGCTGTCTAAGCGCAAAGCGCGTTTTCGCAGTGCTTCCGTGGCCAGACAGCGCAGACAACCGCCTCTCTCCCGGCCCGGTAGAAAAAGATATCGGAAGGAGTGAGCATGTCAGAGCAGACGATTGTCTGGGATTTGGCCCTGATCCAAAAATATAACTACTCAGGGCCGCGTTATACCTCATACCCCACGGCGCTGGAGTTTAACCAGTGCTACGACGAAGCGGCGTTTCAACGCGCCGCTGCGCGCTATCCTGAGCGACCGCTGTCGCTGTACGTGCATATCCCCTTCTGCCATAAGCTGTGCTACTTCTGCGGCTGCAACAAGCTGGTGACGCGCCAGACGCACAAGGCCGACGAATACCTGAACGTTTTGGCGCAAGAGATCGCCAGCCGTGCGCCGCTGTTCGCCGGCCGTAAAGTCGGCCAGATGCACTGGGGCGGCGGTACGCCAACCTACCTGGACAAAGCACAAATCAGCCGGCTGGTGGCGTTGCTGCGCGAACACTTTGATTTCCTGCCCGATGCGGAGATGTCGATCGAGGTCGATCCGCGCGAGATAGAGCTGGATGTGCTCGATCATTTACGCGCAGAAGGCTTTAACCGTCTGAGCATGGGGGTGCAGGATTTCAACAAGCAGGTGCAGCAGCTGGTCAACCGCGAGCAGGACGAAGCCTTTATTTTCGCCCTGATCGAGCGGGCCAAAGCGCTGGGCTTCCGCTCAACCAATATCGATCTGATCTACGGCCTGCCGAAACAGACGCCGGAAAGCTTCGCTTTCACGCTGCAGCGGGTGGCTGAGCTGAATCCCGATCGCCTCAGCGTGTTCAACTACGCGCATATGCCCAACTTGTTCGCCGCCCAGCGCAAAATCAAAGACGCCGATCTGCCGGGCGCGCAGCAGAAGTTGGATATCCTCCAGCAGAGCATCGCGTTCCTGACCGACGCCGGCTATCAGTTCATCGGCATGGATCACTTTGCCCGCCCGGACGACGAGCTGGCGATCGCCCAACGCGAAGGCAAGCTGCACCGCAATTTCCAGGGCTACACCACTCAGGGCGACAGCGATCTGCTGGGGCTGGGCGTGTCGGCCATCAGCATGCTCGGCGACAGCTATGCGCAGAACCAGAAAGAGCTGAAGCGTTACTATGACAGCGTGCAGGCGCAGGGCAACGCGCTGTGGCGCGGGCTGGCGCTGACGGACGACGATTGCCTGCGGCGCGATCTGATCAAAACGCTGATCTGTAACTTCCGATTGGCGTATCAGCCGCTTGAACGGCAATACGGCATCGATTTCACCGCTTACTTCGCCGAAGACCTGCAGCTGCTGGCGCCGTTTGAACGCGATGGGCTGGTGGAGCGCGACGAGCAAGGCATTCGCGTCACGCCGCGCGGGCGCTTGCTGATCCGCAATATCTGCATGTGCTTCGACCGCTATCTGCGGCAACAGGCGCGCAGCCAGCAGTTCTCTCGGGTGATCTGAGGATGAAAAAACAGCCGCTGATGCGGCTGTTTTTTTAACTGAAGAAGTTAATCAGCGCGGCGCACAACACCGCGGCGACCGCCGCCTGCGGGGTGTGGCTGGCGGCGGAGCCCAGCTCCGCGCCCTGAGAAATGAACACGATGAATGAGTCCAGCATCGTCAACCTCCAGAGTGTGCGACATGATCATACTGCGCCCGCTCCGGCTGTAAAGCCTGAGGTTGGCGTTTTTTTGTGCGCCGGACTGCGTTTTTCATCATCCACCCACGCTCCTATTCCATGCCCAGCTCTTTGAGCTTGCGGGTCAGGGTATTGCGTCCCCAGCCCAGCAGGCGTGCGGCTTCCTGTTTGTGCCCCTGGGTGTGGCGTAGGGCGGTGGTGAGCAGCGTACGCTCCATCTCCGGCTGCGCTTCCGACAGCAGGTTTTGATGACCGGAACGCAGCGCGCGATCGGCCCACTGAGCCAGCAGCGTGGCCCAGCTGTCCGGCAGGCTGTGGCTGGGGCTCTCCGGCGCGGCGGTTTCGAACAGTTCGCTCGGCAGATCCTGAATCAGCACCTCTTGCCCGGCGGCCATCACCGTCAGCCAGCGGCAGGTATTCTCCAGCTGGCGCACGTTGCCCGGCCAGGGCAGGCGGGTCAGCGCGGTTTCGGTTTCCGGATGCAGGTTCTTGGCCTCGACGCCTAACTCTTTGGCGGCGATCTGCAGGAAGTGGCGCGCCAGCCGCGGGATGTCTTCCCGGCGCTCGCGCAGCGGCGGCAGGTGTACGCGGATCACGTTCAGGCGATGGAACAGGTCTTCGCGGAACTTGCCTTCCTGTACCCGCAGCTCCAGGTTTTGGTGCGTGGCGGCGATAATGCGCACGTCGACCTTCACCGGCGCATAGCCGCCGACCCGGTAGAACTGGCCGTCCGCCAGCACCCGCAGCAGGCGCGTTTGCACGTCGAGCGGCATATCGCCGATCTCGTCGAGGAACAGCGTGCCGCCGTCGGCCTGTTCAAAGCGTCCCTGACGGATTTGGTTCGCACCGGTGAAGGCGCCTTTCTCGTGGCCGAACAGCTCCGACTCGATCAGATCCTTGGGGATGGCAGCCATGTTCAGGGCGATGAACGGCGACTTGGCGCGCGGGCTGTGGCGGTGCAGCGCATGCGCCACCAGCTCCTTGCCGGTGCCGGATTCGCCGTTGATCAGCACGCTGATCGACGAACGCGACAGCCGGCCGATGATGCGAAACACGTCCTGCATCGCCGGCGCTTCGCCGATGATGTCCGCCGCCGGATCGCTGGCCGGCTGGCTGCGCACCGGCTGCTGCTGCTCCTGATAATGGCTGATGGCGCGCTCGACCAGCGCCACTGCTTCGTCGATGTCGAACGGCTTCGGCAGGTAGTCGAAGGCCCCTTGCTGATAGGCGCTGACGGCGGCATCCAAATCCGAATGCGCGGTCATGATAATCACCGGCAGCATCGGATGGCGCTGTTTGATCTGTTTGAGCAGCGCCAGGCCGTCTATACCCGGCATGCGGATATCGGATAGCAGCACGTCGGGGGTTTGCGTGGCCAAGGCTTCCAGCACGTCATTGCCGCCTTCGAAGGTGGCGCAGCTCAGGCCCGCGCCGGTGAGCGCGCGCTCAAGCACCCAGCGGATGGAGCTATCGTCATCGACGATCCAGACTATCCCTCGTTGCATAGCAAACCTCACTGACGAATGGGCAGGTAGACCGAGAATTCGGTATGACCTGGCCAACTGTTGAATTCAATTTTTCCGCAATGCTGATCGATCAGATTGCGGGCGATGGATAATCCCAGGCCGGTACCGCCTTCACGGCCGCTGACCATCGGGTAGAACAGCGTGTCCTGCAGCTGCGCCGGCACGCCGGGGCCGTCGTCTTCGACGTCGATACGTGCCGCCAGGCGGTAGCGGGTACCGTGCAACGTAATCTGAAACGCGGTGCGGGTGCGCAGCGTGATGGTGCCGCCCGCCTCGCCCAGCGCCTGCAGCGCATTGCGGGTGATGTTCAGCAGCACCTGTTCTATCTGATCCGGGTCATGAGCCATTTCCGGCAGACTCGGATCGTAGTCGCGCACCAGCGTGACGTTATCCGGCATTTCCAGGGACACCAGTTGGCAGACGCGCTCCGCGACCTGATGAATGCTCTGGGTAATATGCTGGCCGGGCCGCTGCGGCCCGAGCAGACGATCCACCAGATTACGCAGCCGATCGGCCTGCTCAATGATCACCTTGGTGTATTCGGTCAGCGCCGGATCGGGCAGCGCTTTGGCCAGCAGCTGCGCTGCGCCGCGCAGGCCGCCCAGCGGGTTTTTAATTTCGTGCGCCAAACCGCGCACCAGATCGCGGGCTGCCACCTGTTGGGCATGTTGCAGCTGTTCCTGGCTCAGGCGGCGCTGATTGTCCATCGGCGCCAGCTCGACCAGGATATAGCCTTCCGGCAGCGCCTGAGCGGTCAGGGAAAGGATATGCGCGCGGCCGTCGACCACCAGGGTCACTTCGTTGTCCGTGAAGCCCTGCCCGGCGCGCAGGCTTTCACGCATCAGAGAGACGTTCAGCGAAAAATAACCGAGCAAATCGGGCAGCGGCGTGCCGAACAGCTTGCGGGAGCTTTGCGCCAGCAGCTGCTGTGCCGCCGGGTTGGCGTAGTGAACCGCCAGAGAGTCATCCAACAGCAGGATGCTGTTGATGAGTGAATTGAGGATCTGCCCAGCATCGGGCAGCTTGCCAGTTGCCATACAGCAGACTCCTGCACCTTTTTAGTGCATCTATCCTACTCCATCCGGGATCGGCGCGGTATGGAATAGTTTTGCAGAAAATACGGTGGAGAAAAAAACCCATCCGAAGATGGGCTGAAAGTTTCCACGGCAACAAAAAAGCGATAACAAAAATATGGGCGCCGTCCGCCTGCGCAGACGGCGCGGGTAGGGCTTAGACGCTGTAGTACAGTTCGAACTCAACCGGGTGTGGCGTCATACGAACGCGGTCCATCTCTTCTTTGCGCAGTTCGATGTAGGCATCGATCGCATCGTCGGTGAACACGCCGCCGCGGGTCAGGAACTCGCGGTCTTCGTTCAGTGCGGCCATCGCCTCGTCCAGCGAGCCGGCCACTTTTGGGATCTCGGCTTCTTCTTCCGGCGGCAGGTCGTACAGGTTTTTGTCCATGGCGTCGCCAGGGTGGATCTTGTTGATGATGCCGTCCAGGCCGGCCATCAGCAGTGCGGCGAAGCACAGGTATGGGTTAGCCGCCGGATCCGGGAAGCGGGCTTCGATGCGGCGCGCTTTCGGGCTGGCGACCACCGGGATACGGATGGACGCGGAGCGGTTACGGGCGGAGTAGGCCAGCATCACCGGCGCTTCGTAGCCCGGCACCAGACGTTTGTACGAGTTGGTGGTCGGGTTGGCCAGGGCATTGATCGCCTTGGCGTGCTTGATGATGCCGCCGATGTAGAACAGCGCGGTTTCAGACAGGCCGCCGTATTTGTCGCCGGCGAACAGGTTGGTGCCGTTCTTGGACAGCGACATGTGGCAGTGCATGCCGGAACCGTTGTCACCGAACATAGGCTTCGGCATGAAGGTCGCGGTTTTACCGAAGGCGTGCGCCACGTTATGCACCACGTATTTGTAGATCTGAATTTCGTCGGCTTTCTTGGTCATGGTGTTGAAGCGGGTTGCCACTTCGTTCTGACCGGCGGTCGCCACTTCGTGGTGGTGCGCTTCAACCACCAGGCCCATCTCTTCCATGGTCAAACACATGGTGGAACGCAGATCCTGCGAAGAGTCGACCGGTGGAACCGGGAAGTAACCGCCTTTCACCGCCGGACGGTGGCCTTTGTTGCCGCCGTCGTATTTTGTGCCGGAGTTCCAGGCGCCTTCGATGTCGTCGATGGCCACGTGGGAACCGCGGATGCTGCTGCCGAAGCGAATGTCGTCGAACAGGAAGAATTCAGGCTCTGGCCCGAACAGGACGGTGTCCGCGATGCCGGAGGAGCGCAGGAAATCTTCGGCGCGTTTGGAGATGGAACGCGGGTCGCGATCGTAGCCTTGCATGGTGCCCGGCTCGAGAATGTCGCAGCGAATGATCAGCGTTGGTTCTTCGAAGAACGGATCCAGAACCGCCGTGCTGGCATCCGGCATCAGTACCATGTCAGATTCGTTGATGCCCTTCCAACCACCGATAGAGGAGCCGTCAAACATTTTGCCTTCTTCGAAGAAGTCGGCGTTTACCTGATGAGCCGGGATAGTCACGTGCTGTTCCTTACCCTTGGTGTCAGTGAAACGCAGGTCTACGAATTTCACTTCATGCTCATTCAGCATCGTCAAAACGTGTTCAGCGGACATACTTAACTCTCCCGGTTTATCATTGTCGTCGTCGTGGAACGAATCTGTGGAACTGGCTTTTTTTCGCCTTGAAAAGACTAAAGCGAAAAGCGTGCCAACTTTTTAAAAAGGCGTTCATCGCCTTTCTGCGCGGGTTTTACCCAGCCACAGTATGCACCATCAGCGATAAATTGCACCGTCATGGTGCAATTGGGGTGAGCGTGGGCACCGAAATGGTGCAAAAGTGCAACGATTGCGGCTTTTTGCACCGTGAAAGGGATCACAAACTGACCGGTACGCGGTTGTTTATAAGAGATGGTTGTGATCTTGTTTAGTCCCTCGCTTAATACGTGTACAATAGCGCGCTATTTCTAATGCCCGAGGCAAAGCTGTGATCGAAAATTTGCGTAACATCGCCATTATTGCCCACGTTGACCATGGTAAAACCACCCTGGTTGACAAGCTGCTGCAACAATCCGGTACTTTCGGAGAGCGTGCGGAAGCCACCGAACGCGTAATGGACTCCAACGATTTGGAGAAAGAGCGTGGGATTACCATCCTCGCAAAAAACACCGCCATTAATTGGAATGGTTACCGTATCAACATCGTGGATACCCCAGGACACGCCGACTTCGGCGGTGAGGTAGAGCGCGTGATGTCGATGGTTGACTCGGTGCTGCTGGTTGTGGATGCAATGGATGGCCCTATGCCGCAAACCCGCTTCGTGACCAAGAAGGCCTTCGCCAACGGTCTGAAGCCGATCGTGGTCATCAACAAGGTTGACCGCCCTGGCGCGCGCCCTGACTGGGTTGTGGATCAGGTGTTCGACCTGTTCGTGAACCTCGACGCGACCGACGAGCAGCTCGACTTCCCGATCATCTACGCTTCTGCGCTGAACGGCATCGCCGGCGTCGATCACACCGACATGGCGGAAGACATGACCCCGCTGTATCAGGCGATCGTCGACCACGTGTCTGCGCCGCAGGTTGAGCTGGAAGCGCCATTCCAGATGCAGATCTCCCAGTTGGACTACAACAACTACCTGGGCGTTATCGGCATCGGCCGCATCAAGCGCGGTAAAGTGAAGCCGAACCAGCAGGTCACCATCATCGACAGCGAAGGTAAAACTCGCAACGGTAAAGTGGGTAAAGTGCTGGGTCACCTGGGTCTGGAGCGTATCGACAGCACCCTGGCGGAAGCGGGCGACATCATCGCCATCACCGGCCTGGGCGAGCTGAACATCTCCGACACCATCTGCGACACCAATGCCGTAGAAGCGCTGCCGGCGCTGTCCGTCGACGAACCGACCGTCACCATGTTCTTCAACGTCAACACCTCGCCGTTCTGCGGTAAAGAAGGTAAGTACGTGACGTCGCGTCAGATCCTTGACCGTCTGAACAAAGAGCTGGTGCACAACGTGGCGCTGCGCGTTGAAGAAACCGACGATGCGGACGCCTTCCGCGTCTCCGGCCGTGGCGAGCTGCACCTGTCGGTGCTGATCGAAAACATGCGCCGTGAAGGTTTCGAGCTGGCGGTTTCCCGTCCGAAAGTTATCTTCCGCGAAATCGATGGCCGCAAGCAGGAGCCATTCGAGAACGTAACGCTGGATATCGAAGAGCAGCATCAGGGTTCCGTGATGCAGGCGATGGGCGAGCGTAAAGCTGACCTGAAAAACATGGATCCGGACGGTAAGGGCCGCGTACGTCTCGACTACGTGATCCCAAGCCGCGGTCTGATCGGCTTCCGTAACGAATTCATGACCATGACTTCGGGTACCGGTCTGCTGTACTCCACCTTCAGCCACTACGACGACGTGCGTCCGGGCGAAGTGGGCCAGCGTCAGAACGGCGTGCTGATCTCTAACGGCCAGGGCAAAGCGGTCGCGTTCGCGCTGTTCGGCCTGCAGGATCGCGGCAAGCTGTTCCTGGGCCACGGTGCGGAAGTGTATGAAGGCCAGATCATCGGTATTCACTCACGTTCCAACGACCTGACCGTAAACTGCCTGACCGGTAAGAAGCTGACCAACATGCGTGCTTCCGGTACCGACGAAGCGACTACCCTGGTTCCGGCCATCAAAATGACCCTGGAGCAAGCTCTGGAGTTCATCGATGACGACGAACTGGTAGAAGTGACGCCGACCTCGATCCGTATCCGTAAGCGTCACCTGACGGAAAACGATCGTAAGCGTGCCAGCCGCGGTCCAAAAGATGCTTAATCGCTGATTGAGTGTCCCCTGCTTAGGGCGCGGTTCTCGCGCCCTGAGTTTTTTCCTCTGTTGTTCCCCGTTTGTGCGGCGCGCTATGCGCTTTTCCGTTCGCTCCCTGTTCAGCTGTTCCTTTTCCCGCTACAGTGAAATCTCACCGGCCCATAGGAGAGGACTATGCTGTATATCTTTGATTTAGGTAATGTGATCGTCGATATCGATTTCAAGCGTGTGCTGGGCGTGTGGAGCAATTTGAGCGGCACGCCGTTGGCGGTGCTGTCCGATCGTTTCACCATGGGTGAGGTGTTCCAGCAGCATGAGCGCGGTGAAATCAGCGATGAAGACTTCGCCGGCAAACTGTGCGATGAAATGGGCATCGCGCTCAGCTTTGAGCAGTTCGCCACCGGTTGGCAGGCGGTATTCGTCGCGCTGCGCCCGGAGGTGATCGACATCATGCAGCGCCTGCGCAACGAAGGTCACCGGGTGGTGGTGCTGTCGAACACCAACCGTCTGCACTGCAACTACTGGCCGCAGCATTACCCTGAAGTGGCTGCCGCCGCCGATCATCTCTATTTGTCGCAAGATCTCGGCATGCGCAAACCGGAAGCCAACATCTACCAGCATGTGCTGGCCGCGGAAAACACCGCTGCCGCCGACGCGGTGTTCTTTGACGATCACCCGGCGAACGTCCTCGCCGCGCAGGCGCTGGGGATCAAGACGGTGCACGTCACCGATCGCGACGTGGTGCCGGCCTATTTTGCTCAATGAGCACAGGGCGCGTTAAGCTTAAGGCGTATCAACGGACATCAAGGAGTGACCATGTCGTTTTTCCGCCGCAAGAAGCTACCCTCTGCGATTAAGCCAAGCGTCACCTTCGGACGGCTCCTGTACCAACGCATCGACCACGATGGCCTGACGATGTTGGCGGGCCATCTCGCCTACGTTTCCCTGCTGTCGCTGGTGCCGCTGGTCACCGTGGTGTTCGCCCTGTTCGCCGCTTTCCCGATGTTTTCCGACATCAGCGAACAGCTGAAGAGCTTTATCTTTTCCAATTTCGTGCCGGCCGCCGGCAATGTGATCCAGAACTACCTGGAACAGTTCGTCGCCAATTCCAACAAGATGACCGCCGTCGGCACCTGCGGGCTGATCGTTACCGCGCTGCTGTTGATTTCCTCGGTGGACAGCGTGCTGAACACTATCTGGCGCAGCAAGAACAAGCGGCCGATCGTCTTCTCCTTCGCCGTGTACTGGATGGTGCTGACGCTGGGGCCGCTGCTGGTGGGCGCCAGCATGGCCATCAGTTCTTACCTGCTGTCGCTCAACTGGTTGGCGCAGACCGGCGTCAATGGCCTGGTGGATCAGGTGCTGCGCATCTTCCCGCTGATTTTGTCGTGCATCTCCTTCTGGCTGCTGTATTGCATTGTGCCGACGGTGCGCGTGCCGCCCAAAGATGCACTGATTGGCGCGGTGGTGGCCGGATTGCTGTTCGAACTGGGCAAGAAGGGATTCGCGCTGTACGTCACCATGTTCCCCTCCTATCAGCTGATTTACGGCGTGCTGGCGGTGATCCCGATTTTATTCCTGTGGGTCTACTGGAGCTGGTGTATCGTGTTACTCGGTGCGGAAATCACCGTGACCATCGGCGAATACCGCGACTACCGTCGGCAGAAGGCGGAGCAACAGGAACAAAAACCAGAAGGGCAGCAGGAATGATTGCGTTGATTCAACGGGTGTTAAACGCCAGCGTCACGGTGGGTGGCGAGACAGTAGGCAAGATTGGCCCCGGTTTGTTAGTGTTATTGGGCGTGGAGCAGGGCGATAACGAGCAAAAAGCGCAGCGCCTGTGCGAACGCGTGTTGGGATACCGCATTTTCGGCGACGAAAACGACAAGATGAATCTCAACGTCCAGCAGGCCGGGGGCAGCGTGCTGGTCGTTTCGCAGTTCACCCTGGCGGCGGACACCCAGAAGGGCATGCGGCCCAGCTTTTCGCGCGGCGCCGCGCCGCAGGAAGCCGATCGGTTGTATCAATATTTTGTAGGCCAATGCCGTGAACGCGGCGTAGAGACCCAGACCGGCGAGTTCGCCGCCGACATGCAGGTGGCGCTGGTCAACGATGGTCCGGTGACATTCTGGCTACAGGTCTAAGCATTCGGAGAACAGGCGTCTATGTATCACCTACGAGTACCCGTAACAGAGCAAGAACTGAAGGAGTATTACCAGTTTCGCTGGGAAATGCTGCGCAAGCCGCTGCACCAGCCGGTGGGTTCGGAAAAGGATGCCTATGACGCCATGGCCCATCACCAAATGGTGGTGGACGAGGCCGGTAAAATTGTCGCCATCGGGCGGCTGTATATCAATGCCGACAACGAGGCGGCGATCCGTTTTCTAGCGGTAGACCCGACGTTGCAGGATAAAGGGTTGGGAACGCTGGTGGCGATAACGCTGGAGTCCGTCGCACGGCAGGAAGGCGTGAAGCGGGTGGTGTGCAGCGCCCGTGAAGACGCGGTGGATTTCTTCGCCAAGCTGGGCTTCGTCAATCAGGGCGAGATCACCGCGCCGCAGACCACCCCGATCCGTCACTTTTTAATGATCAAACCGGTGGCGACGCTGGACGATATCCTGCATCGCCCTGATTGGTGCGGCCAATTGCAGCAGGCCTGGTATGAACACATTCCGCTGAGCGAAAAGATGGGCGTGCGCATCAGCCAATACACCGGCCAGCGCTTCGTCACCACCATGCCGGAGATCGGCAACCAGAATCCGCACCACACGCTGTTCGCCGGCAGCCTGTTCTCGCTGGCGACGCTGACCGCCTGGGGGCTGATTTGGCTGCTGCTGCGCGAGCGCCATCTCGGCGGCACCATCATTCTGGCGGACGCGCACATTCGCTACAGCAAACCGATTACCGGCAGGCCGCGTGCGGTGGCGGATCTGGGCTCGCTGAGCGGAGATTTGGCGCGTCTGGCGCGCGGCCGCCGCGCGCGCGTGCACGCCGAAGTGCATCTGTTCGGCGACGAGGATAAGGGCGCGGTATTCGAAGGCACCTACATGGTGTTGCCGGCCGAGCCGGATGTGCCGCTGGATCAGGGCGGCTCTGAAGCGCTGGAAGAGTAGGGTGGCGGCCCTGCCCTGAGAGCGGGCCGCGCAGCGCATTACGGCAGCTGTTGGTTCACCGCTTGGCCGTCGCCGGCGGTGGCCTGTAGATTGCCCTTCAACGAGGCTTTGAACGGCCCGTCGCTGTTCAGCAGCCCTTTCAACTGCAGCTCAAGGTTGCCGTCGCCCGTCAGCGGCACCGGCTGCCATCCCCATTGCTGCAAGGTATTGATCGGTACCGAACGGCCGCGCAACGTCAGCTGGAACGGCTTGCCTGGCAGCTGATCGACGGTCGCTTTGGCTTCCAGCAAGCCATTGGGCATGAAGGCGCTGAGCTCGGTGACGGTGATCTGGTTGCCGTCGGCGTTCAGCGCCAGCGAAGGGCGCCGCACGTCGATCTTGTTGAAGGTGGCCTCGCTGCCGTTCAGGTTCAGCGAACCGGACCAAATGCCCAACTGGTGGTCGCGCGCCAGCAGCAGGTTGCTGCCGTAACCGTCCAGCGCAGTGATCTGGAACGGGAATGCCGGGTTGATATCGATGATCAGATTGCGGTTGGTGGTCAGCTTGGTGACGTACACCTCCGCCAGCCAGCCCGGCAGCGGTTTCAGCCACAGCTCGCGCCAGTCGATCGGCAGGGTGTACTCTAGCGCCGCCATGGCCACTTCATCCAGCTGCAGGCGTTTGCCGGCGCGCAGCCAGTTGCCGGAGGTGCGCAGCAGCCCGCCTTCCCAGCGGGTGGTGAATTGCTGAATGGCGATGCCGGCGGAAGAGAGCCGTAGGGTGGCGATCGGATCGATCAGGTGGAAACCGCCGTTGATCACGTCGCTGGCGTTGAAGTTGAGCGAGCCGTCTTCGCTGCGCCAGTCGCCTTTTTCGACGCTGACGTTTTGCAGCGACAAATCGAGATCGTTAACCGCCCATGCCTTGCCTTCCAGGCGCGCGTCGATAAGATCGAAACGCTTGAGGGTGACCGGCGGCAGAGTGGTAAAGCGCTGCATGAATTCTGCCAGCGTCAACGGGGTCTGCAGGCGCACGCCGCTCAGCCGCAGGCGATCCACCCGCCAGCTGCCGTCGGCGGCGCGGCTGGCCACGCCGGTCAGGTCGCCCTGCGCCAGATCGGCGCCGAAGTTGTTCAACAGCAGTTGGCCCTGCTTTTGCTCCCCCTGCACCAACACCTTCGAGGCGGGGATGCCGTTCAGCGTCATCGAACCGGCGCTGAACTGAAACTGGTTGTTGTCCCCCAGCAGATGGCCGGCCAGCGGGCGCCACGGCGTGATGCCGGCAGTGACCTGCTGCGCGTTGAGCTGCCACTCGTTATCGTTGGACTGCAGCGCCATGTTGCTCAACTGCAGCACGTCGGCCTGTACAGGCAACGCCGCCGCCTGTGGCTGCACGTTCAGCGTGCCGTCGCGCAGCGTGACGCTGTGAAAATAGCGCGGCTCGGTGATTTGGCGCAGGCTGAGGCCGAGATCGACGCGTTTGGCAACCAGCGCCTGCGGCTGGCCGCTGCGCGCCAGCTGCACGTCTTCCAGACCGATCTGGTCCGGTTGGCTCCACGAATGGGTGATTTTTCCTATCGACAGGCGGTATTCGCTGTTGTCGCTGATCCAGGCACTCAGGCGGCCTGCCGCCCAGCGGGTTTGCCCGACCAGGTACAGCACCACCACCGCCAGCACGATCAGCAGCAGCAACGTCAGCAACAGCTTTCCGATAAATTTCATCGTCTACATCCGCATCGGTCAAAAAAGATACCCTGTTTATGCCGCAATTGGCCGGGCATCTCAAGGGCAATGGTCTGATAGACAATAAAAAACGGCCGCAAGCGGCCGTTTGAACGCCAATGGGCGGGTTACTTTTTCTCGTGTTCCTGCGGGAACACCAGGTTCAGCACGATGGCGGTAATGCCGCCGGCGGCGATGCCGGAAGAGAGTAGGGTTTTCAGCCAGTCCGGCGCGAACTGCAGGATCAGCGGCTGCTGGGAGACGCCCATGCCGACGGCCAGCGACAGCGCCATGATCATGATGGCGCGGCGGTTCAGGCGCTCGCGTGACACGATGCGCACGCCGGAGGCGGCGATGGTGCCGAACATCACGATGGTCGCACCGCCCAGTACCGGCTCGGGGATGTGCTGCACGAAGCCGGCTACCGCCGGGAACAGCCCCAGCGCGATCAGCATCAGCGCCACCACAAAGCCGACATAGCGGCTGGCGACGCCGGTCAGCTGGATCACGCCGTTGTTCTGGCCGAAGCAGGAGTTGGGGAAGGTATTGAACACCGCCGACAGCATCGAGTTCAGGCCGTTGGCCAGTACGCCCCCTTTTAGACGCTTCATGTACAGCGGCCCGCTGACCGGCTGTTCGGAGACATCAGAGGTGGCGGTGATGTCGCCGATGGTTTCCAGCGAGGTGACCATAAAGATCAGCATCAGCGGCAGCAGCAAGTTCCAGTCGAAGCCCAGGCCGTAATAGAGCGGCGTGGGAATAGTGATCGCCGCCGTGGGTGCCGCCGGAGCGTCGGCGGGCAGCATGTCCATCGCCCAGGCCAACAGATAGCCGACCGCCATGGCGATCACCAATGAAGCGACGCGCAGGTAAGGGTTGCGCTGGCGGTTCAGCAGGATGATGACCGCCAGCACCGCGCCGGCCAGCAGCAGGTTTTTCGGTGAGCCGAAGCTGTGATCGTTCATCGCGGCATAACCGCCGCCGATCGAGGTCAAACCGACCTGAATCAGCGACAGGCCAATGATCATCACCACGATGCCGGAAACCAGCGGGGTGATGATGCGGCGCGCCAGATGCAGCACGCGCGACAGCAAAATTTCGGTGCAAGAAGCGACCATCAGGGTGCCGAACAGCGCGGCCATCATGGTCGGCACGTCGGCGCCGCCGTTTTTCAGCGCCAGACCGCCCATGATCAGCGGCGAAACGAAGTTGAAGCTGGTGCCCTGAATCGACAGTAGCCCGGAACCCACCGGCCCCCAGGTTTTGATTTGCAGAATGGAAGCCAGGCCGGAGGCGAACAGCGACATGCTGATGATGTGCTGGGTATCCTGCGCCGGCAGGCCCAGCGCCTGGCAGATCAGCAGCGCCGGAGTGATCACCGCAACGAACATCGCCAACAGATGCTGGCCGGCGGCAAACAGCGTTTGCGGCAGCGGCGGGCGGTCTTCGAGGCGATAAATCAGTTCGCTGGCGCGGGATTCTGAGGCGGCTTGGCGTGTGGCATCAAGCTCGGAGGATGACATGCTCATGGTGTGGCGTTTCCAGATACGGCAAAGCAGGCATTTTAATGCGCCGCCCCGCAAAAGCAAACGGTTGCGCCTAAATATTATATTGTCAACTTTCCTGTTTATGTCGCATTTTCATTCATTTTTTCTTGTCATCTTAGCGTTTTTTACTTCTAATCCTGGACTCATCAAGTTTAAAAACTCAGTGGTTTTCTATAACTTATTATTTTTATTTGGATCTTTTCCCTTACATGGAGTACCTGGATGTTTCATCTTGATACTTATGGCACGTTAGTCGCCGCGACGCTGGTTTTGCTCCTCGGGGGCAAGTGCGTCAGAAGCATTCCTCTGCTGCGAAAATATACCATTCCTGCCCCCGTCGCCGGCGGTTTGCTGGTGGCCCTTCTGTTGTTAGCCCTGAAAAAGTTCGCCAACTGGGAAATCAGCTTTGACATGTCGCTGAAGGATCCGCTGATGCTGGCCTTCTTCGCCACTATCGGGCTGAACGCCAACCTGGCGCGGTTGCGCGCCGGCGGCAAGGCGCTGATGGTATTCCTGTTCGTGGTGCTGGGGCTGCTGTTGGTGCAGAACGCCATCGGCATCGGCATGGCGAAAATGCTGGGGTTGGATCCGTTGATGGGCCTGATCGCCGGGTCGATCACCCTGTCGGGCGGCCACGGCACCGGGGCGGCCTGGAGCAAGCTGTTCATCGAGCGCTACGGCTTTGAAAACGCGACGGAAGTCGCCATGGCCTGTGCCACCTTCGGCCTGGTGCTGGGCGGCCTGATCGGCGGTCCGGTGGCGCGCTATCTGGTCAAACATTCCTCTACGCCGGAAGGTACGCCGGAAGACAGCGTGCAGCCGAGCGGTTTCGAGAAGCCGGAAAGCGGCCGCCTGATCACCTCGCTGGTGATGATCGAAACCATCGCCATGATCGCTATCTGTCTGAGCCTGGGGCAGCTGATTGCCGGCTTGCTGAACGGTACGGTGTTTGAGCTGCCTAACTTCGTTTGCGTGCTGTTCGTCGGGGTGATCCTCAGCAACACGCTGGCCTTCACCGGTTTCTATACCGTGTTCGAACGGGCGGTATCGGTGCTGGGTAATGTCAGCCTGTCGCTGTTCCTGGCGATGGCGTTGATGAGCCTGCGCCTGTGGGAGCTGGCTTCGCTGGCGTTACCGATGCTGGCGATCCTGGCGGTGCAGACGCTGGTGATGGCGCTGTACGCGATCTTTGTTACCTACCGGGTGATGGGCAAGAACTACGACGCGGCGGTGCTGGCCGCCGGCCACTGTGGTTTCGGCATGGGCGCCACGCCGACGGCGATCGCCAACATGCAGGCGATCACCGATCGCTTCGGCCCGTCGCATCTGGCGTTTCTGGTGGTGCCGATGGTGGGAGCGTTCTTTATCGATATCGCCAACGCCATCGTTATCAAGCTGTATCTGCTGCTGCCGGTGTTCCCGGCGGTGGGGTAATATCGCGAGTCATCATGAGAAGGGCGCCTGCGGCGCCCTTTTTTATGCGTTGGAGTAGCGCGCCTTCTCCGGCAGCCAGCGTTCGATCAGCGCCTGGGCGTGTTCCGGGTAGTGCTGATGGAGATGGCGGGCGACGCGTTGCACTTCGGGGATCATCACCTGGTCGCGCAACAGGTCCGCCACCTTGAATTCGGCGCTGCCGGTCTGGCGGGTGCCCAGCAGCTCGCCCGGGCCGCGGATCTCCAGATCGCGCTGGGCGATGACAAAGCCGTCGTTGCTGTCGCGCAGCACTTGCAGGCGCGTTTGCGCGGTTTTGCTCAGCGGCGTTTTGTACAGCAGCACGCAGTGTGAAGCCACCGCGCCGCGCCCTACGCGGCCGCGCAGCTGGTGCAGCTGCGCTAGGCCCAGCCGTTCCGGGTTTTCGATGATCATCAGGCTGGCGTTGGGCACGTCGACGCCGACCTCGATCACCGTGGTGGCGACCAACAGCTGCAGCTCGCCCTGTTTAAACGCCTGCATCACCGCCTGCTTTTCCTGCGCTTTCATGCGGCCGTGCACCAGCGCCACCTTCAGCTCCGGCAGCGCGGCTTTCAATTCTTCCCAGGTGGCTTCCGCCGCCTGCGCTTCCAGCAGCTCGGACTCTTCGATCAGCGTACATACCCAGTAAGCCTGCCGTCCTTCTTCCAGACAGGCGCTTTTCACCCGTTGAATGATGTCGGCGCGGCGGGTATCGGGAATGGCGACGGTGGTCACCGGCGTGCGGCCTGGCGGCAGCTCGTCGATGACCGAGGTATCGAGATCGGCATAGGCGGTCATCGCCAGCGTGCGCGGGATCGGCGTGGCGGTCATGATCAGCTGATGGGCGTGGAAGCCCTGTTCTTCGCCTTTCTCCCACAGCGCCAGCCGCTGATGCACCCCGAAGCGGTGCTGCTCATCGATAATCACCAGCGCCAGGCCGTTGAACTGCACCTGCTCCTGGAAGATGGCGTGGGTACCGACCACCATCGATACCTGGCCGCTGGCGATGGCTTCCTGCTGCGCGATGCGCGCCTTGCCTTTCTGTTTGCCCGCCAGCCAGCCGACCTGCAGCCCCAGCGGTTCGAACCACTGGCGGAAGTTGTTGGCATGCTGTTCGGCCAGCAGCTCAGTCGGCGCCATCAGCGCCACCTGCTTGCCGTGCGCGATGGCGCGCAGCGCCGCCAGCGCCGCCACCAGCGTTTTGCCGGAACCGACGTCGCCCTGCACCAGCCGCATCATCGGGAAGTCTTTTTGCATGTCGGCTTCGATGTCGGCCACCACGCGCGTTTGCGCGCCGGTCGGCGAGAACGGCAGCTGTGCGAGAAAACGGTTTTTCAGCCGATCGTCCGGCAGCAGCGGTTGCGCCTGATAACTCTGCGCGCCGGCGCGCACCGCCAGCATGCTGAGGTTATGCGCCAGCAGCTCTTCGAGGATCAGGCGTTTTTGCGCTGGGTGTTTGCCCAGTTCCAGATCCGCCAGCTGAATGTCCGGCGGCGGGCGATGCAGGGTGTGCAGCGCCTGCGGCAGGCTCATCAGGCCGCCGCTCAGCTCCGGCGGCAGCAGTTCGGCGATGGCGCAGGTATCCAGCAGCGCCAGCGCCTGGTCGGTCAGCTTGCGCAGCGTGGCCTGCCGCACCCCCTCGGTGGTGGGGTAGACCGGCGTCAGCGACTCCTGCAGCTCGACCTCGCTGGCTTCGCCCTGAATACGGTATTCCGGATGAATGATCTCCGCGCCGTGGTTGCCGCGTTTGATCTCGCCGTAGGCGGTCACGCGGCGGCCGGTGGCCAGGCTGTTCTTCATTGCGGCGTTGAAGTTGAAGAAGCGCATGGTGAGGATGCCGGTGCCGTCGCTGATCTGGCAGGTCAGCATGCGGCGGCGGCCGAAGCTGATGTCGCTGCGCAGCACTTCCCCTTCTACCGTGGCGTAGATGCCCGGCAGCAGATCGTTGATCGGATAGAGGCGGGTGCGGTCTTCGTAGCGCAGCGGCAGGTGCAGCAGCAGATCCTGAATGGTCTCGAGGCCAAGCTTGGCCAGTTTGCCCGCCTGGCTGGCGCCAACCCCGGAAAGCGTGGTGAGTGGGACAGCATCCAGCAGGCGGCCTTTCATTTGCGCACCGTCGCCTGCATGGCCGCCCACCATTCGGCGCTGGCGACCACCTGACCCTGTTCGTCGATCTGCGGACGCGGCAGCCCCTTGCGTTTGGCCACGTTGGCCAGCACCGGATAGCCGCCTTCGAACAGCAGACGCTGCTGCTCTTCTTCGTCCAGCATGCTGTTGTCGCGGCGGTACAGGCCGGCGTTTTGCCGCTGGCGCTGCGCCTCATACAGGATCAGCGCCGAAGCCACGGAGACGTTGAGCGATTGCACCATGCCGATCATCGGAATGACGATGTCTTGATCGGCGAGCGCCAGCGCTTCTTCGGTGATGCCGGTTTTTTCCTGGCCGAGCAGCACGCAGGTTGGCCGGGTGTAGTCCACCTCGCGGAAATCGACCGCGCGCGCAGACAGGTTGGTGGCCAGAATTTGCATGCCCTGCGCTTTCAGGTGGCCGACCGCGTCGCCGATGGTGGGATGGGTTTTAACGCTGACCCAGCTGTTGCTGCCGGCGGCGGAGGAAACCAGGGTGCGCATGCGGGTGGTGGGCCACACGGCGTGGACCTGATGCACGCCGACGGCGTCGGCGGTGCGGATAATGGCGGAGACGTTATGCGGCTTGTGCACTTGCTCCAGGCAGACCGTCAAATCCGGCTGCCGGGTCGCGAGCATTTCACAAATCCGCGCATAGCGTTCAGGACTCATAAGCGCTAGTTTCGGTTGCGGTTAACTTTGATCACATCCGGCATAATACGGATTTTACGCATAATGTTTGCCAAATGGATGCGATCGCGGGTGGTCAAGCGGATAAAGGCGCTATAAACCCGACCGTCTTTCTCTTCGGTGTTCAGGCTCTGAATATTGGACTCGGCCGCGTTGATCGCTGCCGTCAGGTTGGCCAGCGCGCCCTGGTGGTTAAACATATCCACCTTGATCTCGGCGATGAACTCCTGCTCGGTCTCTTTATCCCACTCGACCGCCATGAACTTCTCAGGCTCTTTCTGATAGCCGCGAATATTGCGGCAAGATTCATGGTGGATCACCAGCCCTTTGCCCGGGCTGACGTGAGCGATAATCGGGTCGCCCGGAATCGGACGGCAGCACTTGGCGAAGGTGATCAACACGCCGTCGGCGCCCTTGATGGCCAGGTTACGCACGCCGGAGGTGGTGCCCAGGCTGGACTGATCGCCCTGCAGATTCTTCGCCACCACCACGCTCATGGCGTTGCCGAGGCCGATTTCCGCCAGCAGATCGTCCAGCGTCGCCAGCTTCATGCGGTCCAGCTCGTGCTGAATGTTTTCCTGCGGGATTTCGGCCAGCTTGCGGCTACCGCCCAACGCATGGTTGAGCAGGCGGCGGCCGAGGCCGACGGAGTCGTCGCGCTTGAGGTTCTTCAACATCTGGCGAATTTTGGCACGTGCTTTCGAGCTGACCACGAAGTTCAGCCAGGCGGCGTTGGGCCGCGCGCCCGGTGCGGTGATGATCTCGACGGTCTGGCCGCTGGTCAGCGACTGTGACAGCGGGTATGGCTGACGATCGACGCGCGCGCCGACGCAGGCATGGCCGATATCGGTATGCACCGCATAGGCGAAGTCGACCGGCGTGGCGCCGGCGGGCAGCTCGACGATGCGGCCTTCCGGGGTGAAAACGTAAATCTCATCCGGGAACAGATCGGATTTGACGCTCTCGATAAATTCAAACGAACTGCCAGCGCTTTGCTGCAGCTCCAGCAGGCTTTGCATCCAGCGTTGGGCGCGGATCTGCGCCGTGGTGCCGGTTTCGCCCTGTTCTCTTTCCTTGTAAGCCCAGTGCGCGGCCACCCCCATCTCAGCCATCTGGTCCATGTCTTCGGTGCGGATCTGCACTTCGACCGGCACGCCGTGCGGGCCGATCAGCGAGGTGTGGAGCGATTGATAGCCGTTGGCCTTGGGAATGGCGATGTAATCTTTCACCCGCCCCGGGCGCGGTTTATACAGGCTGTGCACCTGGCCGAGTACGCGGTAGCAGGTATCGACCTCTTTCACGATCACCCGGAACGCGTAGATATCCATGATGGAATGGAAACGCTGTTCTTTCAGGTGCATCTTGAGGTAGATGGAGTAGAGGTGTTTTTCCCTTCCGCTGACGCGGCAGGCGATGCCGGCCTCGGTCAGCCGCCCTTCGATCTCGGAGAGGATTTTTTGAATCATCTCTTTGCGGTTGCCGCGCGCGGCTTTCACCACTTCCTTGATCACGCGATAACGGTTTGGGTACAGCGCCTCGAAGCCCAGCTCTTCCAGCTCGGTTTTCAGGTGATGAATACCCAGACGGTGGGCGAGGGGGCTGTAGATTTCCAGGGTTTCACGCGCGATGCGCCGGCGTTTGTCGGGGCGCAGCGAACCGAGGGTGCGCATGTTGTGCGTACGGTCGGCCAGCTTGATCAGCACGACGCGGATATCCTGCACCATCGCCATGATCATCTTGCGGAAGTTTTCCGCCTGCGCTTCTTTCTTGTCCTGGAACTTCAGCTTGTCGAGCTTGGAGACGCCCTCAACCAGTTCGGCGACGCTCTTGCCGAACAGCTGTTCCATATCTTGATAGGTGGCTGGGGTGTCTTCGATGACGTCGTGCAGCAACGCCGCCATCAGCGTCTCGTGATCGAGACGCATTTCCGCCAGGATGCAGGCCACGGCGACCGGGTGAGTAATGTAGGGCTCACCGCTGGAGCGTGTCTGGCCCTCGTGCGCGTCGCGCGCGACGAGGTATGCCTGTTTGAGGCGCTTAATCTGCTCCTCGGGCAGGTAACGTTGAATCAGCAGATTCAGGCTTTCAAACAGGTACAAGGCGGACTCGCAGTCTAATTAACGACGACCTTCAGCAATCGCGGTAACCGCTTGAATCTCTGCGGCTTCCTGCTCTTGCTGTTCCTGGCGCTCACGCACGTCGAGGATCTGGCTGGTGATCAGGCCTTCTTCGATTTCGCGCAGGGCGATAACGGTGTACTTGTCGTTCTCTTCCGGAACCAGTGCATCTTTGCCGCCGGTCTGGATCTGACGCGCCCGACGAGCAGCGACCAACACCAGGTCAAAACGGTTACCAATTTTCTCTACAGCGTCTTGAACAGTTACGCGTGCCATATTTGTGCTACTCCACAGGTGACGAAAAGACTGGGCATGATACTGAAACTGCCTTCAGTCTGCCAATAGTTTGCTGATTAAAGCGTCATGCCGCAGCAACTGGCGGCCCAAACGCAGGCGTTCGGCGCGAATGATGGTCTTCAGATCGGACAGCGCCAGATCGAAATCATCGTTCACGATCAGGTAATCGTACTCCGCGTAATGCGTCATTTCCGCCACGGCCTGAGCCATGCGTTTGGCGATCACCTCTTCGGAATCCTGCCCGCGCCCGCGCAGGCGGCGGCCCAGTTCTTCCTTCGACGGCGGCAGAATGAAGATGCTGCGCGCCTGCGGCATTTTGGCGCGGATTTGCTGCGCGCCCTGCCAGTCGATATCCAGAAACACATCCACGCCGGTCGACAAGACTTGTTCGATGGCGGCGCGCGAAGTGCCGTAATAGTTGCCGAACACTTCGGCGTGCTCAAGAAACGCGTCCTGCTCGATCATCCGGCGGAATTCGTCTTTCGAGACGAAGAAATAATGCTCGCCGTGATTTTCACCCGGGCGACTGTCGCGCGTGGTGTGCGAAACCGAAACCTGCGTGTCGTACAGCGGTTGCGTCTTTAACAAAGCCTGAATCAGACTTGATTTACCTGCGCCACTGGGAGCAGAGACAATATAAAGCGTGCCTTGAGCCATGATGATGTTCGTTGATAACGGTTGATATGCCAAAAACAGCGGATGTGTATTTTCTCCGCACAGTATACACGGCTAACGCGCCGGGTGCAGCGTTAGCTCGCATTTTGCCCGCGGCTTTGCGTGGAAAAAGCGTCGAAAGGGCGAATTTGCGCGTCGAAGGGCGACATTTTTGCAGTTTTGGCCTCGGCGGCGGCGCGTTGCCGCCCCGAGATCAGTGATCCGGATGCTGGTAGTTGAACACCGGCAGGCCGAGGCGGAAGCGCAGGGCGATAAGACGCGCGCTCAGGCCGGCGACCAAGGTGAGGATCACCACCAGATTGTGCGGCAGGCTGAGGTGCTGCAGGCCGATATACAGCCAGGCGGCGCTGAAGGAGATGCCGGCGTAGATCTCTTTCTGGAAAACCAGCGGGATGCGGTTGCAGAACATATCGCGCAGCACCCCGCCGAAGACGCCGGTGATCACCGCGGCGATGGCGGCGATAATGGCGCTGTGCCCCATATCCAGGGCCACCTGCGCACCGATGATCGAGAAAACGATCAGGCCGACGGCGTCGAGCACCAGAAACAGGCGGCGCAGATGGCGCATCAGAGGAGCCACCCAGGTGGTGACGATCGCCGCTATCGCGACGATGACGATGTATTCCGGGTGTTTGACCCAGCCCAACGGAAAATGCCCGAGCAACATATCGCGCACCGACCCGCCGCCGATTGCGGTGACAGAGGCGATGATGATCACGCCGAACATGTCCATTTGGCGGCGGCCGGCCGCCAGCGCGCCGGTCATGGCTTCGGCGGTGATGCCGATGATATAAAGGATGCTCAGTAACATAAGGGGTTCACAGCGTAATTGCGTCAGAATGATGGCCGGCAGGGTAATCGCCGCCGAGGACGCGCGCCACTGAGTTTTTTTCACCGATGGCGTTTCGGATTAATATAGCTAATCCAAACTCCATTTTTATTGCCGATAACCAGCCTTTTTTAACATCTGGCTGTTAATGAAAGCATTAGAAATTTCGCGCTAATTTCCATCGCTGACTATGACTTTTGCAGCGAATCCTTCAACCGAAAAATCGAGACTGCAGATGAAAAACTCCCCGAGACTGGCCGCCGGCGCCATGGTGGCCGCCCTGCTGCTGAGCGGCTGCGTGGCGCCAGGCCACCAGGCTGTTTCCCCCGCCCCGACTTGTCGCACCGGCGATCCGCTGGTGCAGACAACGCTCTACTTCGGCCTGAACCGGCCGGCGGGGCCGGCGATCACCGCCGCCGAGTGGCAAACCTTCGTCGATAGCCAGGTGACGCCGCGTTTTAAAGACGGGCTGACGGTGTTTGATGCCAAAGGGCAGTGGCTGGGTCACGACGGCAAGCTGGCGCGCGAGAACAGCAAGGCGCTGCTGTTGATCCATGCGCAGGGCAAAGAGAGCGAGGCGAATATCGAGGCGCTGCGCAGCGGCTATAAGCAGCAGTTTGCGCAGGATTCGGTAATGCGGGTGGATGCGCCGGTGTGCGTGGCGTTTTAAAGCGAACTCCCGGCCGCCTGGCCGGGAGTGGGGATTACAGCACCAGGCCGGCGATGGCCGCCGACAACAGGCTCACCAAGGTTGAGCCGTAAACCAGCTTCAGGCCAAAACGGGAAACCACGTTGCCTTGCTGCTCGTTCAGCCCTTTGATGGCGCCGGCGACGATGCCGATGGAGGCGAAGTTGGCGAACGACACCAGGAACACCGACAGAATGCCCAACCCGCGCGGCGACAGCTCCGCCGCGATCTTCTTCAGCTCAATCATCGCCACGAATTCGTTGGCCACCAGTTTGGTCGCCATGATGCTGCCCGCCTTCAAGGCCTCTTCCGCCGGGATGCCGATCAGCCAGGCCAGCGGATAGAACACGTAGCCGAGGATCTGCTGGAAGCTGATGCCGAGCACCGCCGAGAACAGCGCATTGACGGCGGAGATCAGCGCGATAAAGCCGATCAGCATCGCCGCGATGATCATCGCAATCTTGAAGCCGGCCAGAATGTACTCGCCCAACATTTCGAAGAAGCTCTGATCTTCATGCAGTTTGTTCAGCTTCAGCTCCGGCTCGTCTTCAACCTGATACGGGTTGATGATCGACAGGATGATGAAGGTGCTGAACATATTAAGGATCAACGCCGCCACCACGTACTGCGCGTCGATCATCGACATGTAGGCGCCGACGATGGAGAGCGAAACCGTCGACATGGCGGTCGCGGCCATGGTGTACATGCGGCGCGGCGAGATATCGCCGATGATGCCTTTATAGGCGATAAAGTTCTCCGACTGCCCCAGCACCAATGTGCTGACGGCGTTGAACGATTCCAGCTTGCCCATGCCGTTGACCTTGGACAGCAGAGTGCCGACCAGGCGGATGATCAGCGGCAGGATGCGGAAATGCTGCAAAATGCCGATCAGGGCGGAAATAAAGATGATAGGGCACAAAACGCCGAGGAAGATGAACGCCAGGCCATCCTTGCTCATGCCGCCGAACACGAACTCCGATCCTTGGGCGGCGTAGGTGAGCAGGGTGTCGAAGAAGCCGGCGACGTGTTTGATCACGCTGAGCCCGCTGGCGGAGTGCAGGAAGAAGTAGGCCAGCGCGCCTTCGATCACCAACAGCTGGATGATATAGCGCAGGCGGATTTTCTTGCGATTATTGCTGACCAGCAGCGCCAGGGCGATGATCACCACCAGAGCCATAATAAATTGCAGAATTTGTGGCATAAACGGTCCGTACGGTTCACGGGCAGGAAAAAAACACATTTAGCCACAGCATCGCCGTCCTTTCATTACCTTGCGTGATAATTAGAACAAAATACTTATGGCATGCGGGATATCTTGCCGATTGTCATCCGCACGCGCTGCTCGGCAGTTTTTCATAAGCCCCCGGTGAGCCGTCTCCCCAGAGGCCTGCCGGCTCGCAACTTGATGTAATCCCCGTTACTTATGTGCAAACGCCTGGAATCTGGTTCGCAATCGGCGATTTTTCCCGACGTAAAGCGTGGTTTTCTTGGCTGAGGAAGAGAAACATGTTTGGAACAGGCGCCGTGACCGGCGCGCATTTTCTTGGACAAGGAGGCGAACGATGAATACCGGCACTTTGCTCAGGGCGCTGGCCAACGGCGTTAATCCCGACACCGGCGAGCTGTTGAAACCGGCTTCAGCGGCCTGCGCACCGGAGGCTATCCGGCTGCTGTTCGCGTTAGCCAACGAGTTTGGAGGTGAGGCCGAACTGCAGAAAAAAGCCCGGTTGACGCCGGAGGAGAAACGGCAGAAGAATCTGGTCGAGGGCCGACCTGCCAATGCCTACTTCCCCTGGCCGGAAGAGGAAAAACTGCGGCTGCGCGAGAGCCATGCGGCCGGGGCGACGCTGGAAGCGCTGAGCGATGAGTTCGAGCGCTCAACCTGGAGCATTGCGGTGCAGCTGCAGAAAATGGGGTTGATCGGTGAGGAGCAGGTGGCCGCCTATCGCTGATTTGCAGCCATAAAAAAGCCCGCGTGGCGCGGGCTTGATGACATAAGGGGCAGGATCACTCGATATTCTGGATCTGCTCGCGCATTTGCTCGATCAGCACTTTCAGCTCGATGGCGGAAGCAGTGACGTCGGCATTGATCGACTTGGAGGCCAGGGTGTTCGATTCGCGGTTGAACTCCTGCATCATAAAGTCGAGGCGGCGGCCGACGGCTTCTTTCTTTTTCAGGATGTTGTGCGTCTCTTTCACGTGCGCTTCCAGACGGTCCAGCTCTTCGGCGACGTCGATACGCTGCGCCATCAGCACCAGCTCTTGCTCCAGGCGGGTGTTTTCCAGCTGTACCTGCGCCTCTTCCAGCTTGCTGACCAGGCGCTCGCGCTGCCATTGCAGGATGTTCGGCATCTGGGCGCGCACTTTGACCACTTCGGCGCTGACGCCGTCGAGGCGTTGTTCGATCAGCGTCTTCAGCGCGGCGCCTTCGCTCTCGCGTGCGACGATAAAGTCATCCAGCGCGCCGTCCAGCGCTTGCATCAGCTCGGCGCTGATGGCGTCCAGATCCTGCTCCTGCGCGGACATCACGCCCGGCCAGCGCAGCACGTCGATCGGGTTGATTTCTCCTTCGTCGCTCTGCATTTTCACCCAGTTGGCGGCTTCGACCAGCTGTTTGGCCAGTTTTTCGTTCAGGATCAGCGAGCTTTGCGCGCTTGGATCCAGTTCGAAACGCAGGTTGCATTCGACTTTGCCGCGGGTCAGGCGGCCACGGATACGTTCACGGATCACCGGCTCCAGGCTGCGGAATTGCTCCGGCAGACGGATGTAGGTTTCTAAGTAGCGCTGGTTAACGGAACGCAGCTCCCAGGCTGCGCTGCCCCATTCACCCTTGATTTCACGCCGGGCGTAGGCGGTCATGCTGCGGATCATTGATGCGTACCCGTAATAGGAAAAGATGGGGCGATTATAGCGTCGCGACTGCGGGCAGGATAGGCATTACGTCACGAAGCCCGTATAATGCGCAGCCAATAGTTGATTTGAAGCCGGAGAGAGCCCATGCGTCCTGCAGGCAGAGCACCACAGCAAGTTCGCCCCCTGACACTGACCCGTCACTATACCAAACACGCTGAAGGCTCAGTGCTGGTTGAGTTTGGCGATACCAAAGTCTTGTGCACCGCCACGGTAGAAGAGGGCGTTCCGCGCTTCCTGAAAGGCCAGGGGCAAGGTTGGATCACCGCCGAGTACGGCATGCTGCCGCGCTCCACCCACAGCCGCAACGCACGTGAAGCCGCCAAAGGCAAACAAGGTGGCCGCACGCTGGAGATCCAGCGCCTGATCGCGCGCTCGCTGCGCGCCGCGGTGGATCTGAAAAAGCTCGGTGAATTCACCATCACCCTCGACTGCGACGTACTGCAGGCCGACGGCGGTACCCGCACCGCCTCCATCTCCGGCGCCTGCGTGGCGCTGGCCGATGCGCTGAACACCCTGGTGGCCAACGGCAAGCTGAAAGCCAACCCGATGAAGGGCATGGTAGCGGCGGTTTCCGTCGGCATCGTCAACGGCGAAGCGCTGTGCGATCTGGAGTATGTGGAAGATTCCGCGGCGGAAACCGACATGAACGTGGTGATGATGGAAGACGGCCGCATGATTGAAGTGCAGGGCACCGCCGAAGGCGAGCCGTTCAGCCACGATGAGCTGTTGGCGCTATTGGCGCTGGCCCGAGGGGGCATCGAAACCATCTTCCAGGCGCAGAAAGCGGCGCTGGCGGACTGATTTTTTAAGGCGACTGAGAAGTCGCCTTTTTTATGCCCGACGATCGGGCGGCAGTAATGACAAGACCCAAGCAGATTCAGACGAGGAGAAGCAGTAATGAAAGCCTATCAGCGCCAGTTTATCGAGTTCGCGCTTAACAAGCAGGTATTGAAATTCGGCGAGTTCACCCTGAAATCCGGCCGCACCAGCCCGTATTTCTTCAACGCCGGCCTGTTTAATACCGGGCGCGATCTTGCGCTGTTGGGGCGCTTCTACGCCGAAGCCCTGATGGACTCCGGCATCGATTTCGATCTGCTGTTTGGCCCGGCCTATAAAGGCATTCCTATCGCCACCACCACGGCGGTTGCGCTGGCGGAACACCATGAGCGCGACGTGCCTTACTGCTTTAACCGCAAGGAAGCCAAGACCCACGGCGAGGGTGGTTCGCTGGTCGGCAGCCCGCTGCAGGGGCGTGTGATGCTGGTGGATGATGTGATCACCGCCGGCACCGCGATCCGCGAGTCGATGGAAATCATCGGCGCCAGCGGCGCTTCGCTGGCGGGGGTGCTGATCTCCCTCGACCGTCAGGAACGCGGCCGCGCGGATATCTCCGCCATTCAGGAAGTGGAACGCGACTATCACTGCAAGGTGATTTCGATCGTGACGCTGAAGGACCTGATCGCTTATCTGGAAGAGAAACCGGAAATGGCGGACCACCTGGCGGCGGTGCGCGCTTACCGCGAGCAGTACGGGGTATAAATAAAAACGCCGGGCATGCCCGGCGTTTTCGTTATTGCAGCTGTGCCGCCAATAGCGGCCAGCGGGCGTCGAATTCCTGCGTTGGACGATAGCGGAATTCCGAACGCACATAGCGCGACAACATGCCTTCGCAGAAGGCCAGCAGCTGGCTGGCCAACAGCGTTTCATCGACGATGAAGCCTTTGCCTTCGCGCAATTTGCGCTCTTTCAGCACCTGACGCAGCTGCGCCTCGATGCGTTCGAACAGCTGGTTGATGCGGCCCTGCAGGCGATCCTGTTCAAACATCAGCGCGTGGCCGGTCATGATGCGCGTCAGCCCCGGGTTGCGTTCCGCAAAGCCCAGAATCAGCAGTAAAATCAGGCGCAGACGATTAAACGTCTCTTTCTCGTCCTGCAAGATCAGGTTGATGCGGGTGATTAGGCTGTCTTCGATAAACTCGATCAGACTGTCGAACATCCGTGTCTTGCTGGGGAAATGCCGGTACAGCGCAGCTTCAGAAACACCCACGTTCGCGGCGAGCTTGGCGGTGGTAATGCGCTGGCTGCCGTCGCTGGATTCCAGCATCTGGGCTAACGCCTGCAATATTTCCTCGCGCCGATTCCTTTTCGTATTTTCTTTTTCTGCCATGTCTGATTAGACCCTTGCTAAAACTTAACTGACGGAAACCCGGGCACCGGCCGCTGCAGAGCAGGCTCTGTGCGGCTTATGTGATAGCTTTTTTACGATGCTGGGGTCAGCGGCCTTAACGGCCTTTTTCCGCGCTGCCTGGTGTGCGCTGCAATTGTCGCGGTAAAACCTTGCCGCAGAGA
This sequence comes from Serratia sp. 201, assembly GCF_037027545.1. Lineage (NCBI taxonomy): Bacteria > Pseudomonadati > Pseudomonadota > Gammaproteobacteria > Enterobacterales > Yersiniaceae > Serratia > Serratia sp. 201. The sequence continues at coordinate 38,668 of NZ_JAXCHC010000007.1, forward strand.
CATCCTTCTCCCCGGAAAGGCAAGGTTCAGGCGACGTTTCCCTGCCGGCCATCGTGCATTGGGTGGCGCTTAGTGGCGCCCCGAGTGGCCGAAGCCGCCTTCGCCGCGCTCGCTACTGTCGAACTCTTCCACCAGGTTGAATTCGGCCTGCACCACCGGCACGAAGACCATCTGCGCGATGCGTTCGCCCGGCTCGATGGTGAAGTGCTTCTGGCCGCGGTTCCAAACGGACACCATCAGCTGGCCCTGGTAATCGGAGTCGATCAGGCCGACCAGGTTGCCCAGCACGACGCCGTGCTTATGGCCCAGGCCGGAGCGCGGCAGGATCACTGCCGCCAGGCCGGCGTCGGCGATGTGGATCGCGAGGCCGGTGGGCAGCAGCGTGGTTTCACCCGGCGCCAGCTCTACCGCGCTGTCCAGGCAGGCGCGCAGGTCGAGACCGGCGGAGCCCGGCGTGGCGTAGGTCGGTAGCGGGAAATCCTGACCGATACGCGGGTCGAGGATCTTAACGTCGATTTTTTTCATCATAACGGCTGACTATCTCGTCTATTAAACGTTGGCCAAGGAGTGCCTTGTCGCTCAGCGCCAGGCGCTTTTCTCCATCCTGCCAAAAAAGGTGCAGGGCATTGGTGTCGCTGTTGAACCCGTGCTCTGCAAGCGATACATCGTTAGCGCAAATCAAATCCAGCTTCTTACGCGCCAGTTTTTGCCGCGCGTATTCTTCCACATTCTGGGTTTCGGCGGCAAACCCCACGACAAACGGTCGATTTTTGGTCATCGCGGCCACGCCGGCGACGATATCGGGGTTTTTTACCATCTTGAGGACGATTTCATCACCCTGTTTTTTTATTTTTTCATCGGCGATCTGCTCGGGGCGGTAGTCGGCCACGGCGGCGCAGGAGATGAAAATCTGCTGCTGCGCCGCGCGCTGTTGCACCGCCTGCTCCATCTCCAGCGCGCTGGTGACGTCCACTCGGGTGACCGATGGCGGCGTCGGCAGGCTGACCGGCCCGGCGATCAGCGTCACCTGCGCGCCGCGGGCGGCGGCGGCGCGGGCGATGGCGAAGCCCATTTTGCCGGAGCTGTGATTGCTGATGAAACGTACCGGATCCAGCGCTTCACGCGTTGGGCCGGCGGTGATCATAACCTGCAAATGTTGCAGATCCTGCGGGGCGGAGAAATGCGCGTTCGCCAGGTCGACGATGTCCAGCGGATCCAGCATGCGGCCCGGGCCGACGTCGCCGCAGGCCTGGCTGCCGCTGTCCGGCCCCCAGAGCAGCATGCCGCGCGTCTGCAGCGTTTGCAGGTTGGCCTGCGTGGCGGCGGCGCGATACATCTGCTGGTTCATGGCGGGGGCGGCGGCGATAGGGGCGTCGGTCGCCAGGCAGACGGTAGTCAGCAGATCGTTGGCCATGCCGGCGGCGACGCGCGCCAGCAGATCGGCGGTCGCCGGCGCCAGAATCACCAGATCCGCCCACTTGCCCAGTTCGATGTGGCCCATGGCGGCTTCGGCGGCGGGATCCAACAGATCGTCGGACACCGGGTAGCCGGAAACGGCCTGCAGCGTCAGTGGCGTAATGAACGCCTTGGCGGCGTGGGTCATCACCACGCGCACTTCTGCACCCCTGTCGCGCAGGCGGCGCACCAGCTCTGGGCATTTGTAGGCGGCGATGCCGCCGCTGATGCCAAGCACAATATGTTTGCCGGAAAGTCCCGTCATCATCATTGTCCGATTGAAAGCCGAAAGATGCGCCATTTTAGCATATCCGCCGTTCAGGTGAGTGATTCCGCAATGGCTGCAGGGCGTTACATTGTGCTTTGCGAAACACTTCGCAATGTTATCAAACACCTGTCGAACGCGCCGGGCAGCACATGGCATGCTGTAGCCCTTTCAGGGAGGAACACGATGAGCAACCCGATTGTGGCGTGCTGGCCGGGCGCGCTGGCGCCGCGTGAAAAGCTGTTGATGCAGGGGGCGGCGGCGCTGTCCGACGCAGAGCTGTTGGCCATTTTCTTGCGCACCGGATTGCCCGGCGTGCACGTGATGCAGCTGGCGGAGCAGCTGCTGCGCCGGTTCGGCTCGCTTTATCACCTGATGTCGGCCGATCATCAGGCTTTTTGTAGCCAAAAAGGCCTGGGGGATGCCAGCTATACGCAGCTGCAGGCGATTGCCGAGCTGGCGCTGCGCTTCTTTTCCAGCCATTTGTCGCAGGAAAACGCCATGCTCAATCCGCGCGTCACCCAGCATTATCTGCAAAGCCTGCTGGCCCATCGCGAGCGAGAGGTCTTTTTGGTATTGTTTTTAGACAATCAGCACCGGGTTATTCGCCATCAGGAGATGTTTGCTGGTACCATCAGCAGCGTCGTCGTCTACCCGAGAGAAATTGTGCGTGAAGCGTTGAAGGCTAATGCCGCCGCGCTGATTCTCGCGCATAATCACCCCTCGGGTAAGGCTGAACCCAGTCATGCCGACCGTTTGATAACGGAACAGGTGGTGAAAGCCTGCCAGTTATTGGAGATCCGAGTGCTCGATCATTTGGTGATCGGTCGGGGTGAATGCGTCTCTTTTGCCGAGCGCGGATGGCTTTAAGCGATTTTTTCGCGATCCTTGTGGGATCTTTAGCTGTTCGGGACTTGAGCACTTACGCTTCAGAGCGTATACTACGCCACCTTTGAGAATCTTGGGTTTGGCGCAAGAGCCTATCTCAGCAGGTTTCTGACCTGATGTGTGGTTTCTACCTGATGACGAGAGTCTCCTCAGTATGAAGTTTGCTGAGATGGGCTCTAAAAGCCTGACGAGGCGGCCATACCCTATACGAAGCTCGAGCTGATTTGATTTTTGGAGAATAGACATGTCCCGAGTCTGCCAAGTTACTGGCAAGCGCCCGGTGAGCGGTAACAACCGTTCCCACGCAATGAACGCGACCAAACGCCGTTTTCTGCCTAACCTGCACTCACACCGTTTTTGGGTTGAGGCTGAGAAGCGCTTTGTAACTCTGCGTGTATCTGCTAAAGGTATGCGTGTTATCGATAAGAAGGGTATTGAGACGGTTCTGGCCGATCTGCGTGCCCGTGGTGAGAAGTATTAAGGAACTGAATCATGGCTAAAGGTGTTCGCGAGAAGATCAAGCTGGTTTCTTCTGCTGGTACTGGTCACTTCTATACCACCACGAAGAACAAGCGTACTAAGCCGGAAAAATTGGAACTGAAGAAATTCGATCCAGTTGTCCGTCAGCACGTAGTATACAAAGAAGCTAAAATTAAATAATTTTAGTGGATTAATGAAAAACCCGGCCTTGGCCGGGTTTTTTGTTTTATAAAGGGTAGAAAACGTCGGAGGGGAAGCCAGATGCCTGAATTACCGGAAGTTGAGACGAGCAGACGCGGTATAGAGCCTTATCTTGTTGGCCACAGCATTCAGTATGCGGTGGTGCGCAACGCGCGCCTGCGCTGGCCGGTTTCCGAGCAGATCCTGACGCTGAGCGATAGGCCGGTGCTCAGCGTGCAGCGCCGAGCCAAATACCTGCTGATCGAGCTGGAGAACGGTTGGATTATCGTGCACCTGGGCATGTCGGGCAGCCTGCGCATGCTGCGCGAGGAGAACGAAGATGAAGCGGGCAAACACGACCACGTCGATTTGGTGATCAGCAACGGCATGATCCTGCGCTATACCGATCCGCGCCGTTTCGGCGCCTGGCTGTGGTGCGAAGACCTGGCGACCAGCAGCGTGTTGGCGCATCTGGGGCCGGAACCGCTGAGTGAAGCGTTCAACGGCGACTACCTGTATGAAAAATCACGCAATAAGCGCACGCTGATCAAACCGTGGCTGATGGATAACAAGCTGGTGGTCGGCGTCGGTAACATTTACGCCAGTGAATCGCTGTTCAGCGCCGGGATCCTGCCCGATCGTCCGGCGGGATCGTTGAGCAAAGCCGAAGCGGAACGGCTGGTGAAGACCATCAAGGCGGTGTTGCAGCGCTCCATCGAGCAGGGCGGTACGACATTGCGCGACTTTTTGCAGTCGGACGGCAAACCGGGGTATTTCGCGCAGGAGTTGCAGGTTTACGGGCGGGCGGGAGAACCTTGCCGCGCGTGCGGCACGCCGATCGAATCCGCCAAGCACGGGCAGCGCAGCACCTTCTTTTGCCGGCGCTGCCAGCGCTGAGCATCACTCGGCGGCGAGCTTCGCCATCAGCGCCTGCGTAACCACGTCAGGCAGGAAAGGCGCGATATCGCCGCCGTGACGCGCGACCTCTTTCACCAGTGAAGAGGAGATGAACGACCACTCTTCGGAAGGCATCAGGAACACGCTTTCCAGCGTCGGCATCAAATGGCGGTTCATGTTCGCCAGCTGCAATTCGTACTCAAAGTCAGACACCGCCCGCAGGCCGCGCACCAGGATATTGGCATTCTGGTGAGCGGCAAAGTGCGCCATCAGCTCGCTGAAACCCAGCACTTCCACATTGCCCAGATGCGAGGTGACCTGCGTCGCCAGCGCCACGCGCTCATCCAGGCTGAACAGCGGCTTTTTGCTCGGGCTGGCGGCGATGGCCAGAATCACGTGATCGAACATCAGCGACGCGCGCGTCACTAAATCCAGGTGGCCGTTGGTCATGGGATCGAAGGTCCCGGGATAGATGGCTTTGCTGGTCATGATTCACTTCTCTGAGTAGTTGCGGCCCAATGCCCATAATGCGGCATATTTATTGAAGGTATATTGCGCGTTGACCACCGCTAACAGCAACCCCTGTTTACCGTCAAGGAAACCGGCCCGCAGCAGCCAGGTTTTGACGAAGGCACCGAGCGTGTGGGTCAGGATGGACAGATAGCCGCAACGCTTGCCGGCCCGGTGGCGTTGCGTGGCCCACTCTTCGGCATAGCGCAGCTGTTTGCGCTGGAAGGCGAAGAAGTCGCGGCAGGTCAGGTGCAGCATATCGCCGCTGAGGGGGATCACTTTGGCGTCGCCGATGTTCAGCGATTCGTGCACCAGATCGTCGTTATAGCGATAGCGTTGGTTGGCGTACAGGCGGTTGACGCGGTCGGGATACCAGCCGCTGTGGCGCATGAAACGGCCAAGGAACAGGTTGCGCCGCGCACAGCTGTAGACGGCGCCGTCGTCCGGTGCGTTCAACACCCGCTCGATGGATTGCCGCAGCTCGGGGGTGACGCGTTCGTCGGCGTCGATCATCAAAACGTAGTCATGACTGGCGTAGCTTTGCGCCAGCTGACGCTGCTTGCCGAATCCTTGCCAGTCGGTGTGCGTGAAGACTTTGGCGCCCAGACTTTCGGCGACGGCGACGCTGTCGTCCTCGCTGCCGGAGTCCAGCACGATGATTTCATCGGCCCAGGCGACAGAGCGCAGGCAGTCCGGCAACAGCCCGGCTTCGTTTTTGGCGATCATCACCACCGACAGGCTTTTGCGGCTGCTCATTCAGTGACTCCGGGGCGGCAGGTGCGGTTCCAGCAGCTGCAGCAGGCGCTGCAACGCTCCCTGATTCTGATACAGCACTTCCACCGCATGGCGGCCGTAGTAGCGACGGTAATCTTCGTCGGTCAACAGGGTTTCCACTTCCTTCACCAGCGAATCCACGTCGGTCACGGTGATCAGGCCTTCGGCCTGCGAGAGCTTGGCGCAGATGTCTTTAAAGTTGAAGGTATGTGGGCCCATCAGCACCGGGATGGCGTGCGCGGCGGCTTCCAGCGGGTTGTGCCCGCCGCGTTCCACCAGGCTGCCGCCGACAAAGGCCAGATCGGCGATGCCGTACAGCAGCATCAGTTCGCCCATGGTATCGCCGATCACCACCTGGGTGCTGCCGGACGGGATTTCGCCGCTGCTGCGCAGGGTGTAGCTGAAGCCGGCCTTCTGCACTAGCTCCTTGGCGGTCGGGAAGCGCTCCGGATGACGCGGCACCAGGATCAGCAGCAGGTCGGGGTGTTTTTCCAGCAGTTTGCGGTGCGCTTCCAGCAGGATGGTTTCTTCACCGTCATGGGTGCTGGTGGCGATCCACACCGGGCGGCGCGGCGCCCATTGGCGGCGCAATGTAACGGCGCGGGCGGCCAGCTCCGGGGTGACGGAGATATCGAATTTCAGGCTGCCGGTTACGGCCAGCTGCGAGCGTTTCAGGCCCAGTTCGATAAACCGATCGCCGTCTTCCTGGTTCTGTGCGGCGATCAGCGTAATGCGGCGCAGCATATCGCGCATGAATCCGCCAATTTTCTTGTAGCCGGCGGCGGAACGAGCCGACAGGCGCGCATTGGCGATCACCAGGGGGATTTGCCGCTGATGCAGTGCGTTGATCAGGTTAGGCCATAGCTCGGTTTCCATGATGATCACCAGCTTGGGATTCACCTGGTCGAGGAAGCGGTTCATGGAACCGGGCAGATCGTAGGGCAGATAGACATGATGCACGTCTTTGCCGAAAGCGGACTGGACGCGTTCTGAACCTGTCGGGGTCATTGTGGTCACAGTTATCGGCAAAGCGGGGTAACGATGGCGCAGCGCCCGCACCAGCGGGATGGCCGCCAGCGTTTCGCCGACGGAGACGGAATGCAGCATAATGCCGCCCGGCACGACTTTCCCGGCGCAGAAGCCATAGCGTTCCGCCCAGCGTTTACGGTAGGCTGGAGCTTTGCGGCTGCGCAGCAGTAAGCGGAGCCAGATCAGGGGTTGGATGAGGTAGAGTAGTACCTGATATAAACGCAGCAACATTCTATCAATTTCATTTATATGGGTTATTCGGAATAGTACCATAACTGGAAGGGAAAGGCGCTAATTTGGTAACCTTGGGTGTCAGTTTCAGACAACCGGCGAGCGATTTCGCCGATAGGCTCGGAATGAAGAATATTTTAATTATTCGCCGCGACAACATCGGCGATCTTGTTTGCACTACGCCCTTGATTGAAGGGGTGAAAATTGCCTATCCAGACGCAAAAGTTTATCTGCTGATCAATAAAGTCAGCCAGGACGTTGTTAAAAACAACCCTCATCTCGAGAAAGTCTTTGTCTATAAAAAGGCCAAGCACAAGGCGAAAAATGAAACGACGTTGGGCGTTTATTTCGAACGTCTGATGATCTTCCTGAAGCTGCGCAAAATAAAGTTCGATGCGGTCATTCTGGCCAACCCGGTGCCTTGCAAATACAGCCTGCGTTTAGCAAAAATGGCCGGCGCCACCCATATCATCGGTGCCGATCTGGGCACGAAAGAGATTCAGCGCCCGTTCCGCAAGGACGATTTCCGCGGCCTCCATCAGGTTGAACACACCTACAGCTATTTATCGGCGATCACCGATCAAGCCATTCCGATCCCGCCGGTGCGGGTATTCCTGACGCCGGAAGAGCGGCAATTGGCGGTGCAGCGGCTGCAGGAACGTCTGCCGTCGGTCGAACGGGTATGCGCCGTGCATATCAGCAGCCGCAGCCCGAAAAGACGCTGGCCGGTTGAACGCTATGCCGAAATCATCAACCGTCTGACCGCCGATCCCCACACCGGCGTGCTGATCTTCTGGTCGCCGCAGGGCACGCTGGCGCCGGACGACATCGGCGATCGGCTGCGCGCCGAACAGCTGCTGGCGCTGTGCCAAAACGAACGCGTCGCGCTTTATCCGACGGCGTCGGTGCGCGAGCTGTTGGGCGGGTTTGATTTATGCGACCGGGTGCTGTGCAGCGACGGCGGGCAGATGCATCTTGCCGCCGCGTTGAATAAGGACATGGTGGTGTTCTTTGGCGATACCGATAAAACGTCCTGGCATCCATGGACTGGCCGCCATCATATTTTGCAGAGTGAGTCGGGGCACTGTGAAGATGTTTCTGTCGATGAGGTTTGGCAGAAAATGCAGGCACTCAGCTAACGAAAAAAATAAGGCAGGTATCACCTGCCTTATTTATTTTTTTATTATTTTTCTTTCAGCTCAATATATTGACGGCAAATAGGGTCCAGCCCATAGTTCAGCAATTGCTGTTGATTTATCTGTGGCGGATTGGCGTAAATTTCCGCCATTTTTTCTGCCAGCGACGCTTCGTTTAATTCCGCCAACGCGTTAGCCATGCCGGCTTTTTCCAGAATTTCCGCAGGGCCGCCCGGACAGCGGGTGCTAACCACCGGCGTGCCGCACAACAGCGATTCTACCAGCACGTTGCCAAACCCTTCGCTATCGGAGCTGAGCACCAGCAGCGAGGCATGGCGGATAAACGGGTAGGGATTGGCCTGGAAACCGAGGAATAGCACGCGCTCTGCGATACCCAAGTCTGCCGCCAGACGCTTGACCTCGGCGACGCGGGCGTCATCCCCGGTGCCGATCAAAGCCAGCGGCGCCTGAATACCGGATTGCACATAGGCTTTCAGCAGGCGGTCATGCCGCTTGGTGGCGTGAAAGCGGCCGACGTGCACCAGATAGTCCTGACCGGCCAGTTCGCAAGGTGCCGCCGCCTGTTGCCGGATGGCGTCGATGTCGAACGGGTTATTGATGACCGCCAGCCGACGCGGGCGGATCGGCAAATTCTGCTGCAGATCGCCGCCGACCGCCTGTGAAACGGCGACGATATTTCTCCCCTGGTAAACGTTGGCGATTTTACGTTGCTTGAGCCAGCGATCCAGGCCTTTGCGGTGGCCGAGGTAGGAGGTGGAGAGAATGCCGTGAATGCAGAACCACAGGCGATCCGAAGCCAGCCGCTTGCTGCGGCTGACGATGCGATCGGTTTTGTGCAGGTTGGAGAACACCAGATCGAACGCGCCGTGTTGGCGCTCGTGTTCGGCTATCGCCCGATCCAGCGCGGTGGCGCGGCGCGACAGCTCGGTCAGCTTGCGCCAGGGGGCACGGCTGCGATCGGCCACCACCTGATAATCAATGCCTGACGGGATAGGGTAATTGCAGACGTCACGCAGCGAGATCAGACTGACGTCATGCCCCTGTTGCTGCATGCCTTGACACAGGGTCAGCACCACTTTTTCCGCGCCGCCTCCCGGCAGGCCATCGATGATCATCAGAATACGCATAGCTAATCCAGTAACCGGTTATAGAGGGAAATGAGCTGTTCGGACAGATGCGCCGGCGTAGCCGTCATAATGCGCAATCTTGCCGCTTCGCCCATGGAGGATCCCAGCGCCTGGCGCGGCAGCGCCCGAATGGCTTCCGTGATGGCCGGCACGTCGAGCGCGTCGGTCACGAAGCCGTTCTGGCCCGGGGTGATAAACTCGGCGCCGCCGCAGGTGGTGCTGGTGATAACCGGCAGGCCGCAGGACATCGCTTCCAGAATCACATTCGGGAACGGATCGTACAGCGTCGGCAGCAGCAGCGCGTCCGCGGCCTGATAGAACGGCAAGGTCTGTTTCTGCACGCCCATAAAGTGAATGCGATCGCCGCAGCCCAGCGACTGCGCCAGCGCCCGGTAGCGTTTTTCGGCCTTGTCTTTACCGACCACCAGGAGGTGGCTGTCGGTCACCGCCACGGCGCGGATGGCGGCGGCCAGCCCTTTGCGCTCGAAACCGGAGCCGACGAAGACCAGGCAGTGCGTCTGTTGCGGGATCTGATATTGCTCGCGCAGACGCCGGCGCTGGGCCTCGTCGGCGGGCGGGAACTTTTGGTTGTCGATGGCGTTATAGATCACCGTGATTTTGTCGGCGGGCACGCCAAAGTCGGCGATGATTTCCTGCTTGATCATCTCGGCGTTGCAGATGACGGCTTTCAGCTCCGGCGCGGCGTACATGGCGCGTTCGGCGCACATCACATAGCGGTGATAGCGGTTGGAGAACAGCCACTTGCGGCGCCACTCTGGCAGCAGACGCGCGCGTTGCAGCAGCCAGCGGCGGTGTACGCCGTCGCCGGCGCGGTAGATGTCGCAGCCGGGAATGCGTTCGTGGCTTTGCACCAGATCGAAGCGCTCTTTCTGCCACAGCGCCCTGGCCGCCACGGCGAAGCCCCGTTCGCGGCTGATGCGGCCGAGCTTTAACGGATTGCACAGGTGAATGTGCCAGTTGGGATTGGCGTCACCTTGCCATTCGCGGGTGATGACGTTCAGATCGAGATCCTGTTGTTCCAGCGCTTCCAGGGCGCGGGAAACGAAACGTTCGGCTCCGCCGTCCGGGCGGTATTTTTGGCGAACGATCGCCAAACGAAATGCTTTCATGCCAGCGTGCTCCGCGCGGCTGCAATCACCGCGTCTGTAGGAATAAGGTCGAGATACCGTTCGTCTGTGCCGGTATCAATGGCGTCCGGATCGGGCAGTTCGCCGAAGTCGCCGGCCCAGATCACGGCGCCGGTAGCCTGCCACGGCCGCCAGAAAGTCAGCTTGGAAGGGCCGAACAGCGCCACGCACGGCGTTTGCAGCGCGGCGGCCATGTGCATCGGCACTGAATCCACGCCGATAAACAGCTTGGCGTGATCAATCAGGGCGGCCAGTTGGCGCAGCGTCAGCTGGCCGGCCAACGAGATTACGCCCTGCGGCGGGCAGAGCGCCAAAATGCGCTCTACCATGGCTTGTTCTCTGGCGTCGGGGCCGGAGGTGATCACCAACTGGTGTCCGTCGGCCTGCAAGGCGGTGAGGGTGGCGGCCATTTTCTCTTCGCTCCAGCATTTGAAGAACCAGCGCGAGGTGGGCTGCACCACAATATAACTGCCGGCGACGCCCTGTTTCTGCAACCGTTGCTCACAGGTCTGCCAATCCTGCGGATCGTAACTCATGGTGACATGCTCATTGAGCGTGGGCAGGTTCAGCGGCGCCAGCAACGAGAGATTTTGTTCGACGGTATGCAGGTGGGCGTGATTGTCCACCGGCACCAGCTGCGTGTGACAGTGGCGCCACAGGAAGCCGCGGCGTTTGGGGAAATCGAAGCCCAAACGGATGCGCGCGCCGGTCAGGCGCGTGATGATGGCGCTGCGCCACTGATCGGCCAGGTTGACCACCAGATCGTAGCGCTGCGCCTTCAGGCGGCGCAGCAGCGCCAGCTCGTGCCCCAGATGCGCGCGGACGCCCTGTTTCTTCCATTGGCGGTCGATGGCGAACAGCGTCGACAATTCCGGATTACTGGCCAGCATCTCCTGCGTTTCCTGATACAGCAGCACATCGATCTGCGCCTGCGGGTAGTTTTGCCGCAGGCTGCTGATGACCGGCGTGACCAGCAGCATATCGCCGTGATGGCGCAGTTTTATGATCAAAATACGCTGTACGGATGGGGCGGAAGTTAGTGCTGGCGCGTCGTTCATCATGAGTCGCTTTCTGGGAAACCAATCTTTGATTCTAAATGACCCGATCGCATGTGGCTACTGTTGCACGGTTTTCTTGCCGGGCCGCAAAAAAATCGCCGAGCCGGGGACGAATGCGCTTCAACGTTGTCCAAACCAGGCAGCAAAGTCGTTTGCCCTGGCGAAACGGCCTGCGTAACATAGTGCATTCTGTTGATATCAGGCTCGATATTCATGACTAAACCGGCGTTTCTCATCACCATTGATACCGAAGGCGATAATCTGTGGCAAAACCACGATCGCATCGCGACCGAAAACACGCGTTTCTTGCCGCGCTTTCAGGCGCTGTGCGAGAAATACGCCTTCAAGCCGGTTTATCTCACCAACTATGAAATGGCGATGGACCCGGCTTACGTCGAGTTCGCGCGCGACGTGATCGCCCGCGACGCCGGCGAGGTCGGCATGCACCTGCACGCCTGGAACAGCCCGCCGTTGACGCCGCTGACCGACGATGACTGGCGCCACAAGCCTTATTTGATCGAGTATCCCGCCGATCAGATCCGCGCCAAGGTCGATCACATGACCAAGTTGCTGGAAGATGCCTTCCAGACCAAAATGCTTAGCCATCGCGCCGGTCGTTGGGCGTTCAACGAATACTATGCCTCACTGCTGCTGGAATACGGCTATCAGGTGGACTGTTCGGTGACGCCGCGGGTCAACTGGCAGTTTTCGCCGGGTAACCCGCAGGGCAACGGCGGTACCGATTACAGCCGGTTCCCGTCGCAGGCCTATTTCATCGATCCGCAGAACATCGCCAAGCCGGGCGCTTCGGCGCTGCTGGAAGTGCCGATGAGCATCCAGTACAAGCATTCGGCGCTGATGAATGCGTTCAAGCAGGGCTATGATCGGCTGCGCGGCAAGCGCCGTTCGCCGTCCGTCAACTGGCTGCGGCCGAGTGGCGGCAACGTGGCCAAGATGATCAGCGTGGCCGAGACGTCGCTGGCGCAGGGGCATGACTACGTCGAGTTTATGCTGCATTCCTCCGAGTTTATGCCGGGCGGCAGCCCGACGTTCAAAACTGAACAGGATATCGAAGTGCTGTACCGCGATCTGGAGCAGCTGTTTGACTGGCTGCAGCAGCGCACGGTGGGCATGACGCTGGCCGAGTATTATCAACTTAAAGCGAACTAAGCACGCACATGTCGAAGAAATGGAAAATCAAGGTTGCCGACTGGTTCTTGCGGCGCTATACGGCGAAGTACGGCCGTTTTCAGGACAAGGCGACGTTCGACGGCGCCCAGCAGTTTGACAATATCGTCATCTATTCCACCACGGCGTTGGGCGACTTCATGTTCAACACGCCGGCATTGAGGGCGATGCGGGAACGCTACCCCAACGCGCACATCACGCTGGTGGTGCACAAGAAAAACCGCGAGCTGGTGGAAAACGGCCGCTATTACGATCGCGTGGTGTATTGGGACAGCAAGATCAAGACGATACGCCCGTTGCTGAAATCGCTGCGCGAACATCAGCCGGATTTGGCGCTGATCCTGCACTCCCATCTGCCTTATGACATCATCAGCGCCGTACTGGCCGGGGCGAAGTACATTATCCGCGATAACTACAGCTCGGGCATTTGCGGGCTGGAGCCTTGGCTGACCAACTATGTCTTCCATTATTACGGCCACTTCGTGCGCCGCAAGCTGGAGCTGATTTCCATTTTGGGTTGCCGCAGCGACGATCCGACGATGGAAATTCCCGTGGATTATCAGCGCGGCGTCAAAAGCAGCGACCACCCCACCATCGGGTTTCAATTGGGGGCATCTACGGAGTCGCGTTGCTGGCCGGTTTCACACTATGCGCGGCTGGCCGATGAGCTGGTGGCGAAGCACCCCAATGTACGCATCGTGCTGATTGGCGCACCGTTTGACGACGGCAAGGCCAAACAGTTTATGAGCTTGATCGGCCCGCAAACGCAGGCCTGCGTGGATAACCAGATCGGCAAAACGGGGCTGCAAGGCTTGCTGACGTTGCTCGACAGTTTCCATGTTCTTGTCACCGGCGACACCGGGCCGCTGCATCTGGCGGTGGCGTTGAAGGTGAAAACCATCAGCCTGTTCGTGACCGCCGATTCACGCTCCACCGGGCCGATTCAGGATCCTGAACTGCACCGCATCATTCAGGTGTCGCGCACCGGCTATACGATGCCGTTGGAGGCGGAAAGCCCGATGGGGGTTATCCAGCCGCAGCGGATTTATGACGAGTTGGTCGCGCACGTGCCTTTAGCGCGCTAAAGGCGAGACGACGCATCGGCCGCCCGGCCGATGCGGTTAGTGCGGCCTGCGCCCGCGCAGCTTCGAAAGAAAGGTATCCACTCGCGCATAGCGCATCTGACGGACTTTTTTGCCCGGCACGTCGCTGTTGCGGCAGATATCGGCGGCGCGGCGCAGGATATGCAGCGTTGCCGGCGCGTAATGGTAATAGCCGTACACCGCCTTCGACATGCTTTTCACCTCGGAAAAGCAGTTAGCCAGCATCAGGGCGGCTAACCGGCGCAGCGGCTCATCCCCGGGATGCTGCGCCACAAAACGCAGCATCTTCTCCATGGCGAACAGCAGATCGTCAATATCTTTGGATTTGATATTGCGGGTGATGCCCTGGCTGTTGTCCCGATAGAAGTAGAGCTCGCAGTCAAGATGGGCGATGCGGCGAGTTTTGAAATACTGAAAAGGCGTGAAAATCACGTCTTCGTAGCGCCTGCCGTCTTCGAACGCCTCCCCTTCCAGCAGCGTGCGTTTATATACCCGGCTCCAGAGATGCCACATCGAGCGTGCAAACAGCGGTTGCAAGCAGCCGAGCCCCAACTGTGAAAAGTCGTAGGCTGCGGGCTGCGCCGCGCGGTTATCCGCTGTCGACGGATGTTCGGTGAACTTCTGATAATTAAAATCGATCAGGTCATATTCACCGGCGATCAGCAGGGGATGCAGGATCGCCAGATAGTCGTCGCTTAGCAGATCGTCGCCGTCGAGAAAGGTGACGTAGCGCCCGGTGGCTTGCTGCAGGCCGACATTGCGGGCGTGTGCAATACCGCCGTTGGCCTGAGAAATAAAAGCCACCTGCGGATGCTGCCGCTGCGCCAGATACCGGCTGACCAGCGCCCCCGACGCATCGGTAGAGCCATCGTCGATGATCACCACCTCAATATCATCAGAAATCTGCGCAAATAAAGAATCCAGCGCAGCGATGATGAACGCTTCGTTATTATAAAACGGCACGATAATGCTGAGCAGCGGTGGCTGAATGTTCACGCGGCCTGCTCCTGTGTGGAAGTCTGTCTCGCCACGGAGAGCACTCCAGCGATCAGCGCCAGACAGAACATGGCGGTGCCTTCCGTGCTGAAGAAGATGACGTCGCTCAGCCCGTAAACGAACAGGCTGGCGCTGACGCTCAGCAACAGCGCGTTGCGCTGCGGCCGGAACGAAGAGAAGAACAGGCAGACATAGAGTGCCAGCAGCAGCAGTACGCCCCAGACGCCCTTGAGCGAATAGGTTTCCAGCAGCTCGTTGTGCAGGTGGACGTTGATATAGGGCATAACGCCAGACAGGCGAGGTTGCTGTGCGACCATCGCACGGATCTCTTCGCCGCGCTGTTCGGCGGATTGGCCCCAGGGGGCTTGTGAGCCGGTACGCCATGCCAGCGTTTGCATCGACAGCCGTGAAATGATCGAGTTTTCAGTCTGTGGCTGATCCATCAGACGCATATCGGTCTCAAAGGCCTGAATGCGTTCTTCTATCTGCGGTTTAAACACCAGGCCGCAGGCTACGAGCAGCAGCGGTACCGAGGCCATCAACGCGAGCTTGTGTTTTCTGGAAACCAGTTGCTTGGTGGCCAGCAGCGACAGACAAATCGCCACCGGGTAGACCAGCATCGCCGCGCGGGTGCCGGTGAGCACCAGCGCAGAGAAGGACAGCAGGAATGCCGCAATGTACAACACCAGACGGTAGCGGGTGCGCAGCATCAGGATGGCTTGCATCATGACCAGATCGATGGCGGTCATCAGGTAGGCGGCGACCGTGGCGCGATCGAAGTTGAGCTCTACGCGCGGGATATCCAGACGCAGCCCTTGATAGAGGGAATAACCGTTGATCGCCAGACCGGTGACGAGAGCCACAACGATCAACAGGCGCTGCACGCACAACCGCTCATTGAGCGCAATCAGCAAGATGAAAGCGGTCGCGAGCTGCAGTTTGCCGGTCGACATATAAGAGCGATAGATATTGATGTAGTCACCCGGCTGTTTGAAGTGATGCATCCAGAGGATGGTTCCCATACCTACGCTGAACATCAACGCGGGCAGCAGCAGATTTCTAACGTTGCTGAAGTAGTAGCGCGGATACAGGCAAACGGCGATAAAGGCGATGTAGCTGGAAACGTAAAACAGATTGCGTCCGGTCGCGGAACCGAAAGGGATGGTGCAAAAAGCGATGGCGCACCCCAGATAGATCAGATAGCTGAAGGCAGGGTGCGGCGTTCTGTATTTTAGCATCGGGCGTGTTTTCCGGCTCACGTTTCAATTAAGCGATAAAGGATCGCAGCGTGTCGTCGAATTCAACTTTGAACTGAGCATAGTTGAAATGTTCCGCAGGATAGCGCTGCGCATTTCGGCTCAGAGTCTGGTAGGTTTCTCGCTCCAGCAATTTCTCAACGGCATCCGCACAGTCGATATGCGACAGCAGCTTGGGCGCTACCAGGCTGTCGGTCAACGGGTCGTAGACCTCATGCGGGAAGTCGACCTCGATATCGGTGAGCTGCCGGTGCTGTTCGATGGTGACCGACGGCGTCAGGCCAATGCCGCAGACCCCGTCTTTCACCGCTTCCGGCTGGCCGTCGACCTGCGGGAAGATGACCGGCACGCCGAAATAGAGCGATTCCATGCAGGACAAGCCGAACGGCTCGGTAATCGGCGTGCTCATGTAGATGTGCGTGCGATTGAAGAAACCGGCGACGTCATCCTGATAACCGCTGAAAGTGATGCGGTCGCCGAGCTGAAGCCGATCCGCCAGCGCCTCGAACGCCGCGCGATCCGGCCCTTTGCCGGCCACTTCCAGCGTGACGTCATGCCCGCGCCGCAGCAGCTCCTGCATCATCAATAAGGAAACGCTGATGCCTTTCAGGCTGACCAGGCGTGAGGCCGTGCCGATCCGGACCGGCTGCGACAGCGTTTTCGGCGCAGCGTCGATCCCTGCCGGCGTCTTGATGCGGTTGATCACCACGTGATTGGGGCAAGGCAGATTAAAGCGCAGCTCCATCACTCGCTTCGACGCGTGTGAGGCGGAAGTGACGCCGTCCAGCATGGCGAAGAAACGCAGCGTCTTTTTATTCTTGGGGTAACGCCAGGAGCAGCCGTGATCGTAGTAAACCAGCTTGCCGCGCTTGGGTTTGGCCGCCAGCCCCGGCACCAGGTCCCAGACGATCACCACGTCGGCGTTGGCCCGCTCGATTTTCCACTTCAGCAAAAATTTGCGCAGGAACTGCGGGCAGCGCAGCGGCAGCGCATTGATCAGGCGGTTGGCGAAGGTGACGGGCTGATGCGCAGGCAACTGGCGGCGGATCTCTTCGCCAATGTCGCCGCTGATGCACAGGACCTGGTTGCTGCCGTCGGTGGTATCGTTGATGTACTGCAGGAACAGGCGCTCGACGCCGCCCATTTTACCCAGGTTGATAATGTGCAGTTTTTTCATGCTATAACCTTTTGCAACGCCTGCCATGCCGTATCGGCGTCAATTGTCGCCATGCTTTTTTCCGGCGAAATCAGCGAGTGCTGATTTTGCCCGTAGCCGCCGATCAAGCCGGGATCGGTTGGCCCGAACAGCGTGATATTCGGTTTGTCGAGCGCGGCGGTCAGATGACTGAGTCCGGTGTCGACCGAGACCACGCCCTTGGCGCCGGCCAGCACGTCAGCCACCTGCTGCAGGCTGAGCTTCGGCAGCACTTCGACATGTGGAAAACCTTCCGCCAAGCGTAGCGCGCGCTGATGTTCATGCTCTGCGCCCCACGGCAGTTTGATCTTCAGCCCGCTGTCGGCCGTCAGCGCGATCAGCTCGCGCCAGTTCTGCTCCGGCCAATGCTTATCGTCACGGGTTGTCGCGTGCAGAAACACCAGATATTGACCGGCATCGACCGGCGGCTGGCTGAGAAAACGCGCGGCGATGGCGTAATCGCCGTAGCTGCCCGGTTTATCGTAGCCGAGGCTTTTGGCGAACAGCTCGCGCGTGCGTTCCACCGCGTGCTGCTGTTTGTCTATCTCATGACGCACGTTGTAGAACCAGCTGGCGAACGGCTCGCGCGCGCTCTTGCAGTCCGGGCCATGTTTGTTGCCTTTGGCGACGCGGGTGATCAGCGCGGCGCTTTTGATCAGGCCCTGCGCGTCGATCACCACGTCGTAATGGCGTTCTTGCAGCGCGCGCTTGAAGTCGCAGCGCTGCTGTCGGGTGTCGCTGCCGAACCAATTTTTACGCCAGCGGCGAATGGCCACCGGGATCACGCGATCCACTGCCGGATGCCAGGTGGGGATTTGGCTGAAACCTTCTTCCACCACCCAGTCGAAGCGGATATCGGGAATGGCCTGCAGCGCGTCGGTCAGGGCGGGCAGCGTATGCAGCACATCGCCCATCGAGGATGTTTTTACGATTAACACCTGCATGACTATTCCTCGCTGGCGACAAGTAACGGCGTCAGCGCATCCAACACTTGCTGCGGCTGAATATCGATCAAACTTTGGTGGTATCCCTGCTCGGCATCGCCTTTACGCACCTTGTGATAACCGCTGATCAAGCGGATAACCCGCGCCTTGTCGGAGAGCGGCGGCGTGAAGTCGGGGCTGCTTGGGCCGTACAAGGCTATCAGCGGTTTGTTCAACGCTGCGGCAACGTGCATTAAACCGGAGTCGTTGCTGACCACCGCCCGGCAGGCCGCGATCAGGATCACCGCCTGCTCCAGCTGGGTTTTTCCGGCCAGGTTAAGGCAGAAATCGCGCGTGTCTTCCTGCAACGCGGCGCGGATCTGTTCGCCGGCCTCGTGGTCTTTTGCCGAACCGAACAGCGCGATTTGATAGCCGTTCTCGATCAGCCGTTGAGCCAGCGCTGCGTAGTGATAGTGCGGCCAGCGCTTGGCGGGGCCGAACTCCGCGCCTGGGCAGAAGCCGACGATCGGGCGGCTGTCGGTCAGGTTGAAGGCCGAAGTAGTTTCGGCGATCTCTTCGTCGCTCACCCGCAGCTGCGGCCACAGCAGCGGCTGCGGCAGATCGTCGGCGCGCTGAACGCGGCCTTTGTCATAGGCCAGCGCCACATAGCGCTGCACCATCAGCGGGAAAGCGGCCTTGTCGAGCACGCGGACGTCGTTCAGCAGGCCGTAGCGCATTTCGCCCCGCCAGCCGGTGCGCTGCGGGATATCGGCGAAGAAAGGCACCAACGCGGATTTGAACGAGTTAGGCAGAACGTAAGCGCGATCGTAACGGTTGGCGCGCAGGGCGCGCCCCAGGCGGCGGCGTTCGCCGAGCCCCAGCGCGCCGTGGCCCAGCGGCATCGCCAGCGCCTGATTGACTTCCGGCATGCGCGCCAGCAGCGGACGGCACCAGGCCGGTGCCATCACATCGATCTCCGCCGACGGGTATTCGGCCTTCAGGGTGCGATAGAGACTTTGCGACATCATCATGTCGCCAACCCAAGAAGGGCCGATAACCAGTATTTTCATACCCAGCGTTAATTCCTTCAGCTTATGCGGTGCGGTTCAACCAGGCCATATACTCTTTCACGCCTTCGGCGACCGTTTTGAACGGTGCGTCGTAGCCGGCGGCGCGCAGCTTGGTCAGATCGGCCTGGGTGTACGCCTGATAGCGGCCCTTCAGCTTTTCCGGGAACTCGATGTATTCCACCGCGCCTTTCTGATGGAAGTCCACCACCGCGTCGGCCACCGCCTGGAAGGTTTCCGCCCGGCCGGTGCCGCAGTTGAAGATGCCGGATTTGCCGGTTTCCCAGAACCACAGGTTAACCGCCGCCACGTCGCCGACGTAGATGAAGTCACGCTTGAAGTTTTCGCTGCCGGCGAACAGTTTCGGGTTTTCGCCGCGGTTGATCTGGGTGTTCAGGTGGAAGGCGACGCTGGCCATACTGCCTTTGTGGCCTTCGCGCGGGCCGTAAACGTTGAAGTAGCGGAAGCCGCAGATCTGCGAGTCCGCTTCCGGCAGGATCTCACGCACGTACTGATCGAACAGGAATTTGGAGTAGCCGTACACGTTGAGCGGCGCTTCATACTGACGCTCTTCGATAAACTCTTCGCGGCCGCCGTAAGTGGCGGCGGAGGAGGCGTAGAGGAACGGGATTTCGCGATCCAGGCAGTAGTGCAGCAGATCTTTGGAGTACTGATAGTTGTTGTCCATCATGTACTTGCCGTCCCACTCGGTGGTCGCGGAGCAGGCGCCTTCGTGGAACACCGCTTCGATTTCGCCCAGATCGTCGCCGGCCACGATGCTGGCGATAAAGTCTTCTTTATCGATATAGTCGGCGATGTCCAGATCGACCAGGTTGACGAATTTGGTGCCGTCTTTCAGGTTATCCACCACCAGGATATCGCGATATCCCTTGTCGTTCAGTGCCTTAATGATGTTGCTGCCGATCATGCCGGCGCCGCCTGTGACGATAATCATTGGGTTACCCCTGCTAAGCTGCTGGCGGGGCACAATGCCCCACGCTCAATGGCGGTTATCATAGCATTTCATGCCGCGGCAAACAGCGGAAGGGCTCCGAATATCCCGCATTGCCATTGAAGTCCGCTTTTTGCCGTGATATCTGCTGCAATTTTAATATTCTCTCCCGCGCATTCTCGTCAGTTTGGTTACAAATCAGTAAAATATGCCGTAAATAGCCCAATCCTGGAGATAACCGAATGTCAGCGTCTTTTTATCAGCAGTTGGAACAACAGCTTGCCGCCACTCGCAGTGAAGGGCTGTTCAAGGAAGAACGCATCATCACCTCCGCGCAGCAGGCGGATATCGCCGTCGCCGACGGCAGCCATGTGATCAACTTCTGCGCCAATAACTACCTGGGCCTGGCCAACCATCCGGCGCTGATCGCCGCCGCCAAGTCGGGGATGGACAGCCACGGTTTCGGCATGGCGTCGGTGCGCTTCATCTGCGGCACCCAGGACAGCCACAAGCAGCTGGAACAGAAACTGGCGGCCTTTTTGGGCATGGAAGACGCGATCCTGTACTCCTCTTGCTTCGACGCCAACGGCGGGCTGTTCGAAACCCTGCTCGGCCCGGAAGACGCGATTATCTCCGATGCGCTGAACCACGCGTCGATCATCGACGGCGTGCGCCTGTGTAAGGCCAAGCGCTATCGCTACGCCAATAACGACATGACCGAGCTGGCCGCGCAGCTGAAACAGGCCAAAGCCGACGGCGCGCGGCACATTCTGATCGCCACCGACGGCGTATTCTCGATGGACGGCGTAATCGCCAACCTGAAAGGGGTTTGCGATCTGGCGGACGAGTATCAGGCGCTGGTGATGGTGGATGACTCCCATGCGGTGGGCTTTGTCGGCGCCAACGGGCGCGGCACCCATGAATACTGCGAAGTGATGGGCCGCGTCGATATCATTACCGGTACGTTAGGCAAAGCGCTGGGCGGCGCGTCCGGCGGCTACACCGCCGCCAAGAAAGAAGTGGTGGAGTGGCTGCGCCAGCGCTCGCGTCCGTACCTGTTCTCCAACTCGCTGGCGCCGGCGATCGTCGCCGCGTCGATCAAAGTGCTGGAACTGCTGGAAGAGGGCGACGCCCTGCGCGATCGCCTGTGGGCCAACGCGCGTCTGTTCCGCGAAAAAATGACCGCCGCCGGCTTCACCCTGGCCGGCGCCGATCACGCCATCATCCCGGTCATGCTGGGTGAGGCGAAGCTGGCGCAGGAATTCGCCAATGCGTTGCTCAAGGAAGGCATCTATGTGACCGGTTTCTTCTATCCGGTGGTGCCGAAAGGCCAGGCGCGCATTCGTACCCAGATGTCCGCCGACCACACCCCGGAGCAAATCGAACGCGCAGTGGCGGCGTTTACACGTATCGGTAAGGATCTTGGCGTTATTGCATAAGGTAAAACCATGAAAGCACTGTCAAAACTGAAAGCGGAAGAAGGGATTTGGATGACCGACGTGCCTCAGCCGGAGCTGGGCCACAACGACATCATGATCAAAATCCGCAAAACCGCGATCTGCGGCACCGATGTGCATATCTACAACTGGGACGAATGGTCGCAAAAAACCATTCCGGTTCCGATGGTGGTCGGCCATGAATACGTGGGCGAGGTGGTGGCGATCGGTCAGGAAGTCAAAGGCTTCAGCATCGGCGATCGCGTGTCCGGTGAAGGTCACATCACCTGCGGTCACTGCCGCAACTGCCGCGGCGGCCGCACGCACCTGTGCCGCAACACCGTCGGCGTGGGCGTGAACCGTCCGGGCAGCTTCGCGGAATACCTGGTGATCCCGGCGTTCAACGCCTTCAAGATCCCGGATAACATCTCCGACGAACTGGCTTCGATCTTCGATCCGTTCGGTAACGCGGTACACACCGCGCTGTCGTTCGATCTGGTCGGGGAAGACGTGCTGGTGTCCGGCGCCGGCCCGATCGGCATCATGGCGGCGGCGGTGTGCAAACACGTCGGCGCTCGCCATGTGGTGATCACCGACGTTAACGAATACCGTCTGGAACTGGCGCGCAAGATGGGCGTGACCCGCGCGGTGAACGTCAGTAAGGAAAACCTCAACGACGTGATGGCCGAGCTGGGTATGACCGAAGGATTCGACGTCGGTCTGGAAATGTCCGGCGCGCCGCCGGCGTTCCGCACGCTGCTCAATGCCATGAACCACGGCGGACGCATCGCCATGCTGGGCATTCCGCCTTCGGATATGTCGATCGACTGGAACCAGGTCATCTTCAAAGGTCTGTTTATCAAAGGGATTTACGGCCGCGAAATGTTCGAAACCTGGTACAAGATGGCGGCGCTGATCCAGTCCGGCCTGGATTTGACCCCGATCATCACCCACCGTTTCTCGATCGACGAGTTCCAGCAGGGCTTCGACGCCATGCGCTCCGGCAAGTCGGGTAAAGTGGTGCTGAGCTGGGATTAATCTCGGCAGACGTGAAAAAGGCCGGAATTCCGGCCTTTTTTTATGCTTGCGGTTTGGCTTGCGTCCAGTGTTGCCAATGACGCTTGATGAAGGTCACCGGCGGCGAGGTGGCTATGCTGTCGGCGATGACGCCCAGCGCGGTGCCGGCGTTGGCTTTTTCCTTCGGCGGTTTGACCTTGCACTGTTTGATGCCACCGCTGAACGGATTTTTCGGCTGCGGTTTTTGCGGTTTGACCGGCGGCGGGACGTAGCTGCCGCCGCCGTTGCCCTGCGGTTCGTTCAGCAGCGCGCTCGGTTTGACCAGCACGATATCGGCGGGCAGCGACGGCAGCATCTGCTGCAGCACTTTCACCGTCGCCGGACGTGGATGCCCGATGGCGATGGCGGAACCGTTGCGCCGCGCCAATTCAACCGCGCGATTGAACTGGCGGCGGATGTCGGCTTCGTTCGCGGTATCGTCGAGGAACACCTTGCGTTTGATCACTTTCACGCCGGTGCCGGCCGCGGCGCGGGTCGCCTGGCTGTTGCCGATGGTCATGCTGTCGAGGAAGTACAGGCGGTAGCTTTCGAGCGCCTGCATCACTTTCTGCATGCCCGGCAGGCTGGAGGTCATGGCGCTGCCCATGTGGTTGTTCATGCCGACCGCGTAAGGCACATTGTTCACCGCGTTGCGGATGATGCGCTGGATCTCGTCGCTGCTCATGGCAGGCTGCAGGGTATCGCGCTCCAGCGGCTGCTTGCTGAGCGGCGCCATTGGCATGTGGATCAAGACTTCGCGGCCCTGGCTGTGGGCGCGAGTGGCCATCAGGCGGGCATGCGGCGCGTTGGGCAATACCGCAACCGAGATCGCCGTTGGCATTTGCAGCACTGCGTTTTCTTCGTGAGGGCGGTAGCCCACGTCATCGATGACGATGGAGAGTTTTCCTGCCTGCGCAGCGTAAACCTGCAGCAGACAGCCTATTAACAGAGCTGTACGGGTTTTGACATAGTGCAAATCTATCTTCCCAACCACGGCAGTGGGTTAACCGCCTGTCCCTGACGACGGATTTCGAAATAGAGCGACGGCGTTCCCTGGCCGCCGCTGGTGCCGACCAGCGCGATCGGCTGGCCGGCGCGCACCTGCGCCCCGACGTTGACCAACGCGCTTTGGTTGTAGCCGTACACGCTCATGTCGCCTTTACCGTGTTCGACCACCACCATCAGGCCATAGCCTTGCAGCCAGTCGGCCAGCAGCACGCGGCCATCGGCGACGGCTTTCACTTCGCTACCTTCGCGGGCCTCAATCACCATGCCTTTCCAGCGTAGTTCGCCCTGCTGCTGTTCGCCAAAGCCGTGCAGCGTGCGGCCGCGTACCGGCCACATCAGCTGGCCGGCCGGACGACCGAGACCGCCGGTGCGCGCCATCAGCGAGCGATCGGCTTCGCTAGGTTTGTAGGTGGTGCCGGTTTTCTTCGCCTGCTGTTCCTTGATGCGCACCTGTTCGCGCACTTTGGCCGCTTCACGCGCTTCGCGTTCGGCGCGCGCACGGGCTTCGCGCTCCGCCCGGGCGATCTTGTCGCGCATGCGGGCTTCGTTTTGGCGCAGTTCCACCAGGCGTTGTTGGTCTTTTTCCAGCGAGGCTTCCAGCGCGGTCAGCGTTTTCTTGCGGGCGCCGCGCGCCTGCTCCAGCTTCTGCTGCTGTGTTTGTTGTTCGCTCAGTAAGGATTTTTGCTGGCCCTGTTTGGCCACCAGCGTGGTTTTTTGCTTCGCCAGCTCGGCGCGGGTCTGTTTCAGCTCTTCGATGGTTTTCTGGCGCGCTTCGTTCAGATAGCCGAAATAGGCCAGAATACGTTCGCTGCGCTGGCTTTCTTCACCGCTGAGGATCAGTTGCACGGCGCTGTGCTGCCCTTGCCGGAAGGCGGCGTCGAGCTGTTTGGCGAGGAGGTTTTGTTGGGTCGATTGCTGCTTTTGCAG
Source organism: Serratia sp. 201 (assembly GCF_037027545.1). Taxonomy (NCBI): domain Bacteria; kingdom Pseudomonadati; phylum Pseudomonadota; class Gammaproteobacteria; order Enterobacterales; family Yersiniaceae; genus Serratia; species Serratia sp. 201. The sequence goes on from NZ_JAXCHC010000007.1 coordinate 62,974, forward strand.
TTTGGCTATCGAGGCGTTCAGGCCGGAAATATCCTTGCTCAACTGGGTGAGCGTGCCCTGGGTGTCGCGCAACTGGCGGCTGGCCTGGGCGATGGTTTTTTCCTGCTGACGCAGCTGATCCTGCAGCGAGCTGCGCTGCTGCTGCTGCTGCTTCACCGCTTTTTCTTTCTCGGCGATGCTCTGCTGGATGTCTTTCAGCTGGGATTTATTGTCTTCCGCCGCCTGGCCGGCGAGCGGCAACAGCAAGACGCCAGCGCAAAATACGCTGGCGCACATGGCGGTGAACGTCCTTGGCGCGGTGCGTTCAGGCAGCGGCCGGCTGCCTGCGTTTGCGCTTCGGGTTACCCTTGATAGTGCAAAAAACGCCTTCTCCCTCATGGAGAAGGATTATTCCACGATGAACAGCGGCTTACCAGTCATCTCTTGCGGGATTTCCATTCCCATCAGCGTTAACAGGGTGGGCGCGATGTCCGAAAGCTTGCCGCCTTCGACCGCCCGTGCCGGTTTGCCGACGTAAATCAGCGGTACCGGCAGGCTGGTGTGGGCGGTATGCGCCTGGCCGGTGGCCGGATCGCGCATCTGCTCGGCATTGCCGTGATCGGCGGTGATCAGCAGTTGGCCGTCGACGTCGCGCACCGCGTCAACCACCTGGGCGATGCAGGCATCCAGCGTCTCCACCGCTTTGACCGCTGCTTCATACACGCCGGTATGCCCCACCATGTCGCCGTTCGGGTAGTTGCAGATAATGGCGTCGTATTTGCCGCTGCGGATGGCGCTCAGCAGTTTGTCGGTCAGCTCGGCGGCGCTCATCTCCGGCTGCAGATCGTAGGTGGCGACCTTCGGCGAATTGACCAGCACGCGGTCTTCCCCTTTGAACGGCGCTTCCACGCCGCCGTTATAGAAGAAGGTGACGTGGGCGTATTTTTCGGTTTCCGAGATGCGCAGCTGGGTTTTGTCGTGCTTCATCAGCCATTCGCCGAAGGTGTTGGCCAGCGACGCCGGCGGATAGGCGCAGGCGGTCGCGATGTCGGCGGCGTACTCGGTCAGCATCACGAAATCGCCGAACTGCACCCGCTTGGCGCGCGGGAAACCGTCGAAATCCGCGTTCACGAAAGCGCGGGTGATCTGGCGCGCGCGGTCGGCGCGGAAGTTCATGAAGATCAACGCATCGCCGTCCTGCATCGCGGCATCGGCCTCACCGGCGGCGCGAATGACGGTCGGTTTGACGAACTCGTCGTTTTCACCGCGCTGGTAGGCGGCCTGCAGGCCGGCGATCGCATCGTCGGCCACGTAGTCGCCTTTGGCCGCGGTCAGCAGGTCATAGGCCAGCTGCACGCGATCCCAGCGGTTGTCGCGGTCCATCGCGTAGTAGCGGCCGATCAGCGAGGCGATGCGCCCAACGCCCAGCGTGGCGAAGGCGTCGCGGCAGCGTTGCAGCGGGGCTTCGGCGCTGCGCGGCGGCGTGTCGCGCCCGTCGAGGAAGGCATGCAGATAAACGGCTTTGGCGCCGCGTTGGGCGGCCAGCTTGATCATGGCCAGAATGTGCTCGTCGTGGCTGTGCACGCCGCCCGGCGACAGCAGGCCCATGATATGCACCGCCTTGCCGGCCGCTACGGCTTTATCGACCGCGGCGGTCAGCACCGGGTTGGCGAAGAAGTCGCCGTCGGCGATCGCTTTGTCCAGCCGGGTCAGATCCTGGTAGACGATGCGCCCGGCGCCCAGGTTGACGTGGCCGACTTCGGAGTTGCCCATTTGGCCGTCGGGCAGGCCGACATCTAGCCCGGAGGCGGCGATCAGCGTATGCGGCTGCTCCCGCCACAGACGGTCCATCACCGGGGTGCCGGCGTTCAGGATCGCGTTGTCCTGCCGCTCCTCACGGTGGCCGTAACCGTCCAGGATCACCAGTACCATCGGTTTTTTGTTGCTCGACATTGCATTGACCTCTTATGAACTTTTTAAGCTGCGAATAGCCATGCGCCCGCCGCAAGCATGGCTGTTCGCCCTCGAAAAACCGGCTGATTTTACATCGCCGCCGGCGAGAAATAGCCCAAAGAGATCAAGGTTGCGGCGAATCGCGCGGGCTTTTATGCTCTGACCTCGGGAATTTCTCAGCGCAGCCCGCAGTTTCTACAATCGCGCTTGCTTATTGGCTGTATTTGCCGCACTCGGCAGGTATACTCTGGAACCTTGACTTATTTATCCCTTAACTGACGGGAGTTGTTACACCCCATGCTGCAAGAAATTATGCCATTCGTAAGCAGACACCCGATTCTGAGCCTGGCTTGGATCGCTCTGCTGGTCGCCGTGATCGTCATGACCTTCAAAAGCCGTTTCTCCAAGGTCAAAGAGATCGCTCGCGGTGAAGCTATCCGCCTGATCAACAAAGAAGAAGCCGTGGTGGTCGACACCCGCAGCCGCGACGATTTCCGCCGTGGTCACCTGGCCAGCGCCATCAACCTGACCGCCAGCGAAATCAAAAGCGGCAGCCTGGGCGAGCTGGAAAAACACAAAGCGCAGCCGATCATCGTCGTGTGCGCCAACGGCACCGCCTCCCGCGAGCCGGCGGAGAACCTGAGCAAGGCCGGTTTTGAAAAGGTGACGATGCTGAAAGACGGCATCGCCGGCTGGAGCGGAGAAAACCTGCCGCTGGTGCGCGGTAAGTAACCGTTTAACCTATTTGAGGTGGCAATCCATGGCTAACATTGATATCTACACCAAAGCGACCTGTCCGTTCTGCCATCGCGCCAAGGCGCTGTTGAACAGCAAGGGCGCGGCGTTTAACGAGATCGCCATCGACGGCGATAGCGCCAAGCGCGAAGTGATGATCGAGCGCAGCGGGCGCACTACCGTGCCGCAGATTTTCATCGATGGCCGGCATATCGGCGGCTGTGATGATTTATATGAACTCGATGCTCGCGGCGGCCTGGATCCGCTGCTTTAAGCAGCTTGCCGGCTCACCGAGTGTCAATAAGGACGTTTAACCAAGGGTATTACTCACATGTCAGAACAAAACAGCACCGAAATGGCTTTCCAGATCCAACGTATCTATACCAAGGATATCTCCTTCGAAGCGCCGAACGCGCCGCAGGTTTTCCAGCAGGAATGGCAGCCGGAAGTTAAACTTGATCTGGATACCGCGTCCAGCCAGCTGGCTGACGAAGTGTATGAAGTGGTACTGCGCGTAACCGTGACGGCGAGCCTGGGCGAAGAGACCGCGTTCCTGTGCGAAGTGCAACAGGCGGGCATCTTCTCGGTAGCAGGTATCGAAGGCACGCAGCTGGCGCATTGCCTGGGTGCATACTGCCCGAACATCCTGTTCCCGTATGCGCGCGAGTGCATCACCAGCCTGGTTTCCCGCGGTACATTCCCGCAGCTGAACCTGGCACCGGTCAACTTTGACGCGCTGTTCATGAACTATCTGCAGCAGCAGGCGGAAGGCGAAGGTGCCGCACCACATCAGGATGCCTGATGAACACCGTCAATGCTTCAATGACTGTTATCGGTGCCGGCTCGTACGGCACCGCATTGGCCATTACGCTGGCGCGTAACGGCCATGCCGTGGTGCTGTGGGGGCACAACCCCGCGCAAATTCAAACGTTGCAGCAAGATCGCTGCAATCAGGCGTTTCTGCCCGACGTTCCTTTCCCCGATACCCTGCTGCTTGAGGCCGATTTGGCGCGTGCGCTGGCGGCCAGCCGCGACGTGCTGGTGGTGGTGCCAAGCCACGTGTTTGGCGACGTGCTGCGTCAACTGAAGCCGCATCTGCGCCCGGACGCCCGCATCGTGTGGGCCACCAAGGGGTTGGAAGCGGAAACCGGGCGATTGCTGCAGGACGTGGCGCGTGAGGCGTTGGGCGAGGCGATCCCGCTGGCGGTGCTCTCCGGGCCGACGTTCGCCAAAGAGCTGGCCGCCGGTCTGCCGACGGCGATCGCGCTTGCGGCGACCGATGCGCAGTTCGCCGACGATCTGCAACAGCTGTTGCACTGCGGCAAGAGCTTCCGCGTCTACAGCAATCCCGACTTTATCGGCGTGCAGCTTGGCGGCGCGGTGAAGAATGTGATCGCCATCGGCGCTGGCATGTCCGACGGCATCGGTTTCGGCGCCAACGCCCGCACCGCGTTGATTACGCGCGGGCTGGCGGAAATGAGCCGTCTGGGTTCTGCGCTGGGCGCCGATCCTTCGACGTTCATGGGCATGGCGGGGCTGGGGGATCTGGTGCTAACCTGCACGGACAACCAATCGCGCAACCGCCGCTTCGGCATTATGCTGGGGCAAGGTAAAGGCGTGCAGGAAGCGCAGGACAGCATCGGTCAGGTGGTCGAGGGCTATCGTAATACCAAAGAGGTGTTGGCGCTGGCGCAGCGGCACGGCGTGGAAATGCCGATCACCGAACAGATTTATCAGGTGCTTTACTGCCATAAAGACGCCCGCGAAGCGGCGCTGAGCCTGCTGGGGCGAGCCCGAAAGGACGAAAAACCCAGCGCGTGACATAAAACGATATGTCGGGGCAGCGGAATGCTGACCCCGCAAATGACCTGGGCCGCTCCGCGCTACCGTGTGAAGCGGCCCGTTTGGCAAGGCAAAGGGGTATGTGATGTCGTCAGAAGAGTTGGAACAGGTCTGGAACAGCATTAAATCAGAAGCGCGAGCACTGGCTGATTGTGAACCGATGCTGGCCAGCTTTTTCCATGCGACGTTGCTCAAGCACGAGAATCTGGGCAGCGCGCTCAGCTATATGCTGGCCAACAAGCTGGCGACGCCGATCATGCCCGCCATCGCGGTGCGCGAGGTGGTGGAAGAGGCCTACAAGTCCGACAATCAGATGATCGTTTCGGCGGCGCGCGATATCCTCGCGGTGCGGCTGCGCGACCCGGCGGTCGATAAATACTCCACGCCGCTGCTTTACCTCAAAGGGTTCCATGCGCTGCAGGCTTACCGCATCGGCCATTGGCTGTGGCAGCAAGGGCGGCAAGCGCTGGCTATCTACCTGCAAAATCAAATTTCCGTCGCCTTCGGCGTGGACATCCACCCGGCGGCGACCATCGGCTGCGGCATCATGCTTGACCACGCTACCGGCATCGTGATCGGTGAAACGGCGGTGGTGGAAAACAACGTTTCTATTCTGCAGTCGGTCACCCTGGGCGGTACCGGTAAAACCAGCGGCGACCGTCACCCGAAAATTCGCGAAGGGGTGATGATTGGCGCCGGCGCCAAAATTCTCGGCAATATCGAAGTGGGCAAGGGCGCCAAGATTGGCGCGGGCTCGGTGGTTTTGCAGGCGGTGCCGCCGCACACCACCGCCGCCGGCGTACCGGCGCGTATCGTCGGGCGCCCGGAGAGCGATACGCCGTCGATGGATATGGATCAATACTTCAACGGCACCAACCACGGATTCGAGTACGGCGACGGCATCTAAGCCGTGCCTGCGGGTCCATTCAGGGGGAGCTTTGGCTCCCCCTGTGTTTTTCAGGCGGCGGTCAGCCCTGTTTCGGGAACTGGGTGATATCGGTAACGATGTCGTCGATCGCCGCCTTGACGTCATCCGCCGTGACCGGCGTGCTGTCGTTGTTGACGGTTTTACCGTAGGCCTTGCGTACCACTTCCATCACCGTTTTACCGGTATCCTGGTCGATCAACTCGCCTTCAATATACAGCGCGGTATTTTGCGTCCGGTGCCCGGTAGCCGCCATGGTGCTGGCAACCACTGCAGCGACCGGCACCACTTCATAGAACTTCATGTCTTCGTTTTCGGCCGAAACGGCGGTGATGGCGAGTTTGGCCACCAGAACGCGCGAGCCCGTCGGGCTTGGCAGAATGGTAAAGCGGTTCTGCAGCGCGGTTTTGATTCGCTGGGTCGCGTAGGCCTTAATCTTGTTCAGCGTGTCCTGGCTGACGCGCGCCGTGGGTTTCTCCGCCGGGAAATAGACCACCGGTTGGAAATAGATACCGCGATAGTTGGATTCCTTGTAGCTCGGATCTACCCAGCGCAGCGTTTTATGACCGCTTGGCGAGGTGGTTTCCTGCAGTTTGCTGTAATCGGACAAGAAGCCCGAATATTGCGACGTTTGGGTGACTTTGGACGAACAGCCCGCCAGCAACAGGCCCGCTGCCAGAACGGCCATGGCAACGCTCAAGCGTTGTTTTTTCATGTGGTTTCCTATGATGAGTGGTGATTACCCTTACAAAACATAGCGCATTATCTGCGCCTCATCGGGCATTTTCGGGGCCGGGCGTGCCCTGCTGCGGCCTTTTTTCAGGATCGTGATGCGCCGCCGGTTTTCGCCACCAGTGCGGGTGATAAGGCAACGAGCAAGACGTCCGCTCTGGCCAGCGCCTGGTGTTGCTCTGCTTGCCATCGGGGCAACAAGGGCCAGAGATCCTCCTGATGTTCTGCCTGCAGGCACCAGACCTCCCGGTCGTGCCAATCGCCGAGGGCGTTTTGCACCGCTTTCAGGCCCGCCATTGCGGCGGGAGAGAGGGGGAGGCGTTGCGGGTAGGCTTCGGCCGCGTAGCGCAGGCGTTTGACCAGCAGCCGCAGACGGTGGCGATCGTAGCCGGTATCAGCCAACGCCCGGCGTAATTGCCGCTGCTGGCGCTGCAGGCGTCGATTCACACGGTGTTTGGCGAGGCGCTGCGCGATGCGGCGAAAGCGGTGCGGCCAGGCGTGCAATAGCGAAGGGAAGCTGATGAGCAGCGGGTTGGCGAGCAGTTGGCGGCAGCGGGCCTGAAAATCGCTTTGGCGCACGTTGGCCTGCCAATCGAGGCGATGGTGCGCCAATTCGATGATCAGCACCTCGAGATCGCGCAGAGGCGTCGTGAGCTTGCCCAACTCGGCGGCGGCCCGATCGAGCCGCGTTGCGCCGGGGCAGCCGCGCAACGGACGCAGCAGGCTGCGAATGCGGCGCAGGCAGACGCGCAAGTCGTGTAGCGCCTCGGTGTCTTGCGCCTGTTGCAGCCGCAACAGCGCCTCGTTCAGCGCCGATTCGAGCCGGCGAAGCTGGGTAACAATATCTGCGATGAAAGCCATGTGCCGTATCTGGAGAGGTTAACCCTTCCAGTATGGCGCGTTGTCACGGATTACGCTTTGATCAGCGCGCCGGCATAGTCCAACTGCCGCCAGGCTTCATACACCACCACCGATACGGCATTCGACAGGTTCATGCTGCGGCTTTGCGCCTGCATTGGGATGCGGATTTTTTGCTGCGCGGGCAGCGCATCGAGGATGTCGGCAGGCAATCCACGCGTTTCCGGACCGAACAGCAGGTAGTCGCCGGCCTGGTAGCTGACGGCGCTGTGCGCCGGCGTGCCCTTGGTGGTGAGGGCAAACAGCCGCTGCGGGTTTTCGGCGGCGAGAAAAGCGGCGTAGTCGGCATGACGGTGGACGCGGGTGAACTCATGGTAATCCAGCCCGGCGCGGCGCAGGCGTTTGTCGTCCCACGGAAAACCCAGCGGTTCGATCAGATGCAGATTAAAGCCGGTATTGGCGCACAGGCGGATGATATTGCCGGTATTGGGTGGAATTTCGGGTTCAAATAAAACGATGTTCAGCATGTTGCAGGCCCCTCGTGAACGAGGGGCGCAGGATAGCAAACTCTTACTGTTCTGTCTTAGACGATAGGCGTTGATGATGCAGCGGCAGCCACAGCACCAGCCGCAGGCCGCCAAGCGGGCTGTCTTCGGCCTTCACCCAGCCGCGATGCTGGTTGACCGCCGCCTCGACGATCGCCAGGCCGAGGCCGGTGCCGCCGGACTCACGGTCGCGCGCTTCATCGGTGCGGTAGAACGGACGGAAGATCTGCTCGCGGTCTTCGGCGCTGACGCCGGGGCCGTCGTCGTCAACCTGGATGGTCACGCCCTGATTGTCGGCGCTGAACGCCACGGCAATGCGGGTGTGTGAATACCGCAGGGCGTTGCGCACGATGTTTTCCAACGCGCTGTCCAGCGCGCTCGCGTTGCCGAACAGCGTCCACGGACCTGGCGGCGCAGCGATCTCCAACTGCTTGCCCATCTGTTCCGCTTCGAAACGGGCGTTGTCCAGCACGTCGGCCCACAGTTCGTTGGCCTTCAACTGCTCGCGCGCCAGCTCGCCCTTTTGCTGCCCGCGCGACAGCGCCAGCAGATCGTTGATCATCGAATCCAGCCGCTGCGCTTCGGTTTCGATGCGCGCCAGTTCGTGCCCTTCGCCGTGGCGGCGGCGCATCAGCGCGGTGGCCAGCTGCAGGCGCGTCAGCGGCGTGCGCAGCTCGTGCGAGATGTCCGAGATCAGCCGTTGCTGAGCGTTCATCATGCGTTCCAGCGCGCTGACCATCTGGTTGAAGCTGGCGCCGGTGGCCAGGAACTCCTGCGGGCCGGCCTCCAGTTCCGGATGCTGCTTCAGGTTGCCGCGCGCCACGTCATCGGCGGCGTTCTTCAGCTTGCGTGCCGGTTTCGCCAGGCTCCAGGCCAGCCACAGCAGCAGCGGGGCGCTGATCAGCATGGTGACGATCAGCAGCAGCAGCGGCCGGTCGAACATCAGGTTGATGAAATCGGATTGCGGGCTGTTGGCGGGACGGATCAGGTACAGCTGGTAGTTGTCTTCGCCGTCGCGCACCGCGAACGGCCCGACCAGCTCGACGCGGCCGTACTTTTTCTTCTTGGGATGATCCGAATTATCGGATTGGCCGATGAAGTTGCGGACGATCTGCATTTCGTTGCGCTGCGCGCCGATCACCCGGCCTTCGCTGGTGACCAGCAACAGGCGTTGGCCCGGCGGCGCCCATTTGTCGATGGCGCGGAACAGGCGGCGCCACCACATCAGATCGTTGGCCGGATCGTTTTGCAACTCGGCCTCGACGTGCTGTTCCAGCATCAACCCCTGCCGCTGCTCGCTGTCGAGCAGCGAGGTCATTTGGCGGGAGTCGAGCTTGGGCACCATCAGCACCAGCATTAGCACCAGGGCTAACGTAAACCAGAAAATGGCGAAGATGCGTGCCGTCAAACTGTTGATCATGTTGCAGATACCATCAAATAACCACGCCCGCGCAGGGTTTTGAACCACGGATGCCCGTCTTTGCGATCCGGCAGCTTACGCCGCAGGTTGGAGATGTGCATGTCGATAGCGCGATCGAACGGAGTCAGGCGTTTGCCCAGCACTTCCTGGCTCAGCAGTTCGCGCGATACCACCTGCCCGAGGTGTTGCGCCAGCAGGTAAAGCAGGGTGAACTCGGTGCCGGTCAGATCCAGCACCTGGCCGTCGAAGCTGGCCTCCTGGCGGCCGGGATTCAGCTGCAGGCCATCGACATCCAGCGTCGGGGCGCCGCTGTCGACCTGCTGCTGCTGTTCGCTCCAGTTGGAACGGCGCAGAATGGCGCGAATGCGCGCGACTAGCTCGCGATCGTTGAAGGGTTTCGGCAGGTAATCATCGGCGCCCAGCTCCAGGCCCAGCACGCGGTCCAGTTCGCTGCCGCGCGCGGTCAGCATGATGACCGGTGTCTGGTGATGTTGGCGCAGTTCTTTCAGCGTATCGATGCCGTTTTTCTTCGGCATCATGATGTCGAGCAGCAGCAGATCGATGGAGCTGTCCAGCAGCGACAACGCCTGCTCGCCATCGTGCGCGACGACGATATTAAAACCTTCCATTTCAAGCAGTTCTTTTAACAGCGAGGTCAACTCGCGGTCGTCGTCAACTAACAGAATCTTGTTCATTATGATTTACCTCCAGACGCAAAATACGTCATCAACTGTTGCCATTCCATGACTTTACGTAGTTTTACATGCACTGACGCAGGTTTTCAGGTGTAGCGGTACACTGCTCCTCGTTGATTCGCAAAGTGAGAAAGCTTGAGGAGTTGAAATGCGTAAGGTGACCGCATTAGTTATGGCATCACTGCTGGCAATTGGTTCGACCGCTGCCTTCGCTGCCGACACTATACCGGACACAGCCCAACCTCCCGGCAACGACGCGATGACCCGAATACCCGGCCAGCACCATATGTTCGACGGTGTCAGCCTCAGCGAACAGCAGCGTCAGCAAATGCGCGATTTGATGCGTCAGGCCCGGCACGATCTGCCTGGTGTCAATGTAGCTGAAATGGAAGCCATGCATAAACTGGTGACCGCAGAGAAATTTGACGAAGCCGCCGTGTACGCCCAGGCGGAGAAGATGGCCCAACAGCAGGTCAAGCGCCAGGTCGAAATGGCCCGGGTGCGCAACCAAATGTATAACCTGCTGACGCCAGAGCAAAAAAGTGTTTTAGACCAGAAACATCAGCAGCGTATGCAGCAGATGGAGCAACAAATTTCTGGTTTGCAGCAAGCTTCTGCCCAGAAGTGAAGTACGACTGAGTAGTCCCCTGTTTTTCCTTGCCATAGACACCATCCCTGTCTTCCCCGCCATGATGGCGGGGTTTTTTTTATCCGACATTTCGCTATATTGAGCGCCACACCTTTTGACCGGGATCCCTTAATGGAACAGCGTTATGCTCGCCTGGTAAAGTCCGCTGCGTTGGCCGCAACTGCGTTGGCGTCGTCGCTGCTGTTGATCAAAATCGTCGCCTGGTACCACACCGGTTCGGTCAGCCTGTTGGCGGCGCTGGTGGATTCGTTGGTCGATATCGCCGCCTCGCTGACCAACCTTCTGGTGGTGCGCTATTCGCTGCAGCCGGCCGATGCTGAGCACGCCTTCGGCCACGGCAAAGCGGAGTCGCTGGCGGCGCTGGCGCAAAGCATGTTTATTTCCGGCTCCGCCCTGTTTCTGTTCCTCACCGGCTTCCAGCACCTGTATGCGCCGCAAACGCTGCGCGATCCTGGCGTTGGGGTCGTCGTGACGGTGATCGCGTTAATCAGCACCCTGATTCTGGTCACCTATCAACGTTGGGTGGTCAGAAAAACCCGTAGCCAGGCGGTGCGCGCAGATATGCTGCATTATCAGTCAGATGTCATGATGAATGGTGCTATTCTTATCGCTCTTGGGCTAAGCTGGTACGGCTTCCACCGGGCAGATGCGCTGTTCGCGCTGGGCATCGGCGTATACATCCTCTATAGCGCGCTGCGCATGGGCTACGAAGCGGTGCAGTCGCTACTGGATCGGGCGTTGCCGGATGACGAACGCCAGGCGATTATCGAGGTGGTTTCCTCCTGGCCCGGGGTGAAAGGCGCGCACGATCTGCGCACGCGTCAGTCGGGGCCGACGCGTTTCATCCAGCTGCATCTGGAGATGGAAGACACGCTGCCGCTGCGTGAGGCGCATCGGTTGGCCGATCAGGTGGAACAGGCGTTGCGACACCGTTTTGCGGGGGCGGACGTCATCATTCACCTGGATCCGTGCTCCGTGGTGCCGCCGGGTAGGCAGGGGCATTGGGAGCTATAATCAGATAGAGGCATAGCCCGAAGTATTATCATGAATATCTGAGTTAGCTCAGCGTGCCATGCGGTGTTTTTACCGTTATATTGCGTGACTTGAATCAATTCAGCTGGGTGTTTTTGATATAATATCCAGCAATAAGCCGTAAAGCTGGTTTTCTGCAGCCGGAGAGGTTTCAAGACGATCGGCGGAGACAGAATTCTTAAGAAATTGCATCTACACAGTTCAGAGGTAGTCATGATCAAGAAAATCGGTGTACTGACGAGCGGCGGTGATTCGCCGGGTATGAACGCTGCAATCCGCGGCGTTGTGCGTTCTGCGCTTTCAGAAGGTCTGGAAGTTTTTGGTATTTACGATGGCTACCTTGGCTTGTACGAAGATCGCATGGAGCAGCTGGACCGCTATAGCGTGTCCGACATGATCAACCGCGGCGGCACCTTCCTCGGCTCGGCCCGCTTCCCGGAGTTCAGGGATGAAAACGTGCGCGCCAAGGCGATTGAAAACCTGAAGAATCGCGGCATCGACGCGCTGGTGGTGATCGGCGGCGACGGTTCCTACATGGGCGCCAAACGCCTGACGGAAGAAGGCTTCCCATGCATCGGTCTGCCGGGCACCATCGATAACGACGTTGCCGGTACCGACTACACCATTGGTTACTTCACCGCGCTGGAAACCGTGGTGGAAGCGATCGACCGCCTGCGCGATACCTCCTCGTCGCACCAGCGTATCTCCATCGTGGAAGTGATGGGCCGTTACTGCGGCGATCTGACGCTGGCGGCGGCGATTGCCGGCGGTTGCGAATTCATCGTGCTGCCTGAAATCGAATTCAATCGCGAAGATCTGGTGTGCGAAATCAAGGCCGGTATCGCCAAGGGTAAAAAACACGCCATCGTGGCGATCACCGAGCACATCTGCGACATCGATGAGCTGGCGCGCCACATCGAGCAGGAAACCAAGCGTGAAACCCGCGCCACCGTGCTGGGCCACATTCAACGCGGTGGTTCACCGGTCGCCTACGACCGCATCCTGGCCTCGCGCATGGGCGCCTACGCCATCGAACTGCTGCTGCAGGGTTACGGCGGCCGCTGCGTCGGTATCCAGAACGAAAAAATGGTGCATCACGACATCATCGACGCGATCGAAAACATGAAGCGTCCGTTCAAGGGCGACTGGCTGGAAACGGCGAAAAAGCTGTACTGATTCGCCGCTCTCCGCGCGCCGAAAGCCTCCGCTTGCGGGGGCTTTTTTATGCTTGTCGGCGACATATTCCAGAATCATCTATCCCAAAAATTTTTATTCTTTAATTGCCGGGAAAGTTTCTGGCAGGCTCTGATGCTAAATCAACCGATTGAGGTTGCGTTAATTTTCTGGGAGAGCCTGTCGATGCGTAAATGGGGTGTAGGTCTGACATTGGTGCTGTTGGCGTCCGGCGCCATGGCGAAGGATATTCAGTTGCTGAACGTGTCATACGATCCGACGCGTGAGTTCTATCAGGCTTACAACACGGCATTCAGCAAGCACTATCAGGCGGAAACCGGCGACAAGGTGACGGTGCGCCAGTCGCACGGTGGTTCCGGTAAACAGGCGACCTCGGTGATCAACGGCATCGAGGCCGACGTGGTGACGCTGGCGCTGGCCTATGACGTCGACGCCATCGCCGAACGCGGGCGCATTGAGAAAGACTGGATCAAACGCTTGCCGGACAACTCGGCGCCTTACACGTCGACCATCGTCTTCCTGGTGCGCAAAGGCAACCCGAAGCAAATTCATGACTGGCCTGACTTGATTAAGCCGGGCGTGTCGGTGATCACCCCGAACCCGAAAACCTCCGGCGGCGCCCGCTGGAACTACCTGGCCGCCTGGGGCTACGCGTTGCACCACAACAACAACGATAAGGCCAAGGCGCAGGACTTCGTCAAAAACCTGTACAAGAACGTCGAAGTGCTGGATTCCGGCGCGCGCGGCTCGACCAACACCTTCGTTGAGCGCGGCATCGGCGACGTGCTGATCGCCTGGGAAAACGAAGCGCTGCTGGCGGAGAAAGAGCTGGGCAAAGACAAGTTCGAGATTATTACGCCGAGCGAATCGATCCTGGCCGAACCGACGGTGTCGGTGGTGGATAAGGTCGTCGATAAACGTGGTACCCGCGACGTGGCGACCGCCTACCTGAAGTATCTGTATTCACCGGAAGGGCAGACTATTGCGGCGCAGAACTATTATCGCCCGCGCGATGCGGCGGTGGCGGCCAAGTTCGCCGGGCAGTTCCCGCAGCTGAAGTTGTTCACCGTGGATGACACTTTCGGCGGCTGGACCGAAGCGCAGAAGGTGCACTTCGCTACCGGCGGCGTGTTCGACGAAATAAGCAAACGCTGATGCCGTTTGAGCGGCAATAAAAAACCCCGGCAAGCCGGGGTTTTTTTATGGCAAGCCTAGGGCAATCAGGCTTTTTTTGCTGCGGCAGCGGCTTTGACGATCACGGCGAAAGCGTCGGCTTTCAGCGAGGCGCCGCCCACCAGCGCGCCGTCGATATCCGGCTGGGAGAACAGCTCTGCGGCGTTCTTGTCGTTCACCGAACCGCCGTACTGGATGATGATTTCAGCGGCAACCGCGGCATCGTGTTTGGCGATGTGATCGCGGATAAATTTGTGCACGGCCTGTGCCTGTGCAGGGGTCGCGGATTTGCCGGTACCGATGGCCCAGACCGGCTCATAGGCGATCACGGTGCCTTTCATCGCCGGTGCGCCCAGGGTTTTCAGCACGGCGTCGATCTGGCGCGCGCACACTTCTTCAGTTTTGCCCGCGGCGTTTTCCGCTTCGGTTTCACCGATGCACAGTACCGGGATCAGGCCGGCTTCTTTCAGCACGGCGAATTTCTCGGCGATCACTTCGTCGCTTTCTTTGTGGTAGGTACGACGCTCGGAGTGGCCGATGATGATGTACTGGGCACCGACGTCTTTCAGCATGTTGGCGGAAACTTCACCGGTGAAGGCGCCGGACAGGTTAACGTCCACGTTCTGCGCGCCCAGCGCGATGCGGCTGCCGGCCAGCGCGTGCTTGGCCTGATCCAGATACATCACCGGCGGGGCGATGGCGACGCCACAGCCGTCAACGCTGCTCAGCTCATTGCGCAGACCGGCGATCAGTTCGTTGACCATGTGAGTGCTGCCGTTAAGCTTCCAGTTACCCATAACTAATGGATGACGCATGTTTTTTCCTCCAACTAGGGAACGCGAGAGTCGAAATGACAACTGCCGGACCGGCAGTTTACCTGCCCAACAGTATAGAGATCATTAAGCGCGAAGGCTTTGCTTTTCGTCATTAAATGCCGCGCCGTTACGGCTCGGAAAGCGCTAGCTTAATCGGTTCAACCGCGAAGGTTACGCCTTTATCGCCGTTGTCCGAGACGACATAACGAATGGCGCCGACCTGCTGTTGGTAAAAGCGCGATCCTTTGCCTTTTTCCAGCAGGCTGTTCACCTTGTTCTGGCTCTGCTCCACCGTCAACGCCGGTTCGAACTGGCGCATCAGCGCCGCCATGTAGTTGATGGCGATGGCGCGCGCGGCTTTTTCTTCATTGGCCTGCTGCAGCGGCAGATGAGTGATCTGCAACGTTTTGATTTTACCGGTGCCTTTCTCCAGCGCGGTGGAGGCATACAGGTTTTCGTTGAGTTTACTGGCGGCGCGCGTCAGCAGCGGCGAATCGTCTTCGGTGGCCGGAATGGCGCGGAATTCGCCAATCGGCAGCTTCGGGTTGTCGCGATTGTATTTTTCGCGGAATTTGACCACCGTCAGATCGAACGTCGGCGCCCCGGCCAGCAGGTAAGGTGCGGCGGGTGCTGCATCGGCGGGCGGCGGATCGGCCCAGGCGCTGGCGGCGGCCTGCAACAGGCAGGCGATGACGAGGGTTTTTCTCAGCATGGCGTATGGCATCAAGGACAAAGATGGCTCCGATTAAAGCGATAACTCGCGGGCCTTGTCAAAGATCCCACGCCATTATCGGTTCGCTGACGAGAAAGCTGTGCGGCGCACCGCGTTATGCGAGGCGGAAAACTCGGCCCGGCAGCGCCTATGTTACACTGCGGCGCAGAATATGGGCAGGCTTAGAGCGCAGGAATCGATGACGTTACAACAGTGGTGTTTTTCTTTTAAGGGTCGCATCGGGCGGCGCGACTTCTGGATCTGGATGGGGCTGTGGTTGGTGCTGATGGCGGCGGCGTTTACGCTGGCCAATTATCAGCTGATCGCCATCCAATCCATCGCCTTCTTTATCGTGGCGCTGCTGTGGCCGACGGCGGCGGTGCTGGTCAAACGCCTGCACGATCGCAACAAGGCCGGCTGGTGGGCGCTGCTGCTGATCCTGGCGTGGATGCTGGCGGCAGGGAACTGGCAGATGCTGGCGCCGATCTGGCAATGGGGCGTCGGACGTTTCATTCCGACGCTGATTATCGTGATGATGATGATCGATCTGGGTGCCTTCGTCGGCACGCCGGGGAGCAATCGGTTCGGCCCGGAAGCCGAACCGGTGAAGTTCCGCTGACCCTCGCCGGGTTACCAGTAGTGCTCGCTGGTGATGTGGCCCGGTTTGCGGCGCAGGTGTTTGCGCATTTGGCGGTGGTCTTTCAGCGTTTGCTGGGTGTCCCGCACCATTTGCGGGTTGCCGCACAGCATCACGTGGCTGGTTTCGGCGTCGATGGTCAAGCCGGTCGCCGCTTCCAGCCGGCCGTCCTCGATCAGCGCCGGCACGCGGCCGGTCAGTGAGCCGGGCGTTTCTTCGCGGCTGACGACGGTCTGGATGCGCAGCTTGCCGTTGTAGCGTTGCTGCAGTTGCTGCATCAGCGGCAGGTAGCTCAGGTCGCGCGCGAAACGCGCGGCGTGCACCAGCACCAGGTTGTTAAAGCGCTCCAGTCCGATGCCCTGCTGCAGAATCGATAAATAGGGGCCGATGGCGGTGCCGGTCGCCAGCATCCACAGCGTGTCGCAATCGGGCACTTCGTCCAGCACGAAGAAGCCGGCCGCTTCTTTGGTCACCATTACATCCGACCCCGGCCGTAGCTGATTGAGGCGCGGGCTCAGTTTGCCTTCCGGCACCGTCACCAGATAGAACTCCAGGTTGGCGTCGTCGGGGGCATTGACGTAGGAGTAGGCGCGTTGCACCCGTTCGCCGTCGATCTCCAGCGCCAGTTTGGCGAATTGCCCGGCGGTGAAAGGATCGATGGGGGCATTGACCACCAGGCTGAACAGCCCGTCGGTCCATTGTTTTACCTGCGTAACTTTGCCGTTTACCCATTCAGCCATACTCTAAAGCTCCCGTGGTCGAATCAAATAAGCACAATGTCGTGAGCCGGAAATGGCGTGCGCGGTGCGCTCTACCCGGTAGTTGTTGCCGAACAGGCGATGAAACAGCTGCAGTTCGGAATTGCACAGGCTGCTGCAGTTGGAACCGGCCACGCCGATCGGACAGTGGTTTTCCACCAGTAGCGCACCGTGCGGATGGTCGAGCAATTCTGCCATGTAACCGTCGTGTTGCCGCAGACGCACTAGGCGGGTTAACCGGTCCTGATGGCTGCGTTCGGCGGACAGCTCTTCGGTGTAACGCAGATAAAGCTGCTCTTCGCGCGCGCTGAGCAACGGTTCCACGCCGGCGCCGCCAAACAGCTGCAGCGCGGATGCCCGCAGCCGCTCCTGATCGGCGGCCACATAGGCGTGCCCCCGTTCGGTCAGCGACCAGTAGCGCGTCGGGCGGCCGACCTTGCTGCGCGCTTCTTCGTAACAAACCAACTCACGTTTTTCCAGGGATTGCAGATGTTGTCGGATGCCCATCGGCGTGATGTCCAGACGCTCCGCCAGCATTTTGGCCGAGTGCGGGCCGAGAGCCTTTAACTGCAATAAAATCAGCTCAGGTGTTTTCATGAACCAAATCCCTATGGTGTTATTTTATTTCAAGTTGATGAAAATAATTATCGATTAAATGCTAAAGCCCGGCTACTGCAAGGGCGCTATTTTTAACTCCAAAGCGTTAGACGTACAGTTTAATTTACGAGCCTGGTCGGGTTTGCTGCCAGTGTGACCTGGATCAATATCTGCCTGAAACTCGCTAAAAAAATCAGATTTGATTAGTTTATGCCGCCATAGAGGGCTGCTCGCCGTTCTGGCTGCTGCAACGGCCATACCGGGACGCTGTGACGAGTTGAAACGTTAACGAAGATAATGAGAAAACTAGAGAATTTTCACCTGCTGGTGATGCTTATCCTGTTGGTTGCCGTCGGCCAGATGGCGCAAACCATTTATGTTCCCGTGATTGCTGATATCGCCCACGATCTGTCGGTTCGTACCGGCGCCGTGCAACGGGTGATGGCGGCGTATCTGCTAACCTACGGTTTCTCCCAGCTGATTTACGGGCCAATATCGGATCGTATTGGGCGTCGTCCGGTGATCCTGACGGGTATGATGATCTTCCTGGTTGGCGCGCTGGGCGCGTTGCTGTCCACCAACCTGACGATGCTGGTCGCCGCCAGCGCCATCCAGGGGATGGGCACCGGCGTGGCGGGCGTGATGGCGCGCACCATGCCGCGCGATCTGTATGCCGGCACCGCGCTGCGCTATGCCAACAGCCTGCTGAACATGGGGATTTTGGTCAGTCCGCTGCTGGCGCCGGTGATCGGCGGCGCGCTGGCAATGGTGTTCGGCTGGCGCGCCTGTTACGCCTTCCTGCTGGCGCTGTGCGCCTGCGTCGCCTTCGCGATGTTCCGATGGTTGCCGGAAACCCGCCCGGTGCAAACTGAAAAACGCCGCATGCTGGCCAGTTTCCGCCAGCTGCTGAGCGACAGCACCTTCAGTTGCTATCTGGTGATGCTGATCGGCGCGCTGGCGGGGATTGCGGTATTTGAAGCCAGCTGCGGCGTGTTGATGGGTGGCGTGTTGGGGCTGAGCGGCCTGACCGTCAGCATCCTGTTCATTCTGCCGATCCCGGCGGCGTTTTTCGGTGCCTGGTACGCCGGGCGCGACGGCAAAACCTTCCACACCCTGATGTGGCATTCGGTGCTGAGCTGTCTATTGGCGGGAGCGATGATGTGGATCCCGGGCTGGTTCGGCGTGATGAATATCTGGACGCTGATCGTGCCGGCTGCATTGTTCTTCTTCGGCGCCGGCATGCTGTTCCCGCTGGCGACCACCGGGGCGATGGAGCCGTTCCCTTACCTGGCCGGCGCGGCGGGCGCGTTGGTGGGCGGTATGCAGAACATGGGGTCCGGTCTGGCGACCTGGCTTTCCGCCATGCTGCCGCAAACCGGGCAGTTCAGCCTCGGATTGCTGATGTTCGCGATGGCGCTGTTGATCCTGCTGTGCTGGTGGCCGCTGTCCAACCGGATGCAGCATCAGGGACACACCGCATAACGACAGGGCGCCATTCGGCGCCCTCATACCGTTGACAAAAGGGAGAAAAAGCGTGGTTTTTCTCCCCTTTGTGGTTATTAGCCGAAAATCAATAAATTGATTTTCCTTGTTTTCTATTCGCTGCTCTCTGCCAACCCGGCAAGGGCATGAGGTTTGCCATCAATCATCAGGGCGCCATTCGGCGCCCTGTTTCGTTACAGCAGAAACTCGTGCAGCGCCGGGTCTTTGCGATCCAGATAGTGGGTTGAACGGATGCGGCGGATGGTGCGCGACTTGCCGCGGATCAGCAGGGTTTCGGTTGTGGCCATGTTGCCCTGGCGGCTGATGCCCTCCAGCAGATCGCCCTTGGTGATGCCGGTGGCGGAGAAGATCACGTTGTCGTTGCGCGCCATCTGATCCAGACGCAGCGCCTGACCGGCTTCGATACCCATTTCCCGGCAGCGCGCCAGCTCCTGTTCGCCGATGCGGCGGTTTTCGGCGCTGTCGCCTTTCACCTTATGGCGCGGCAGCAAACGCGCCTGCATGTCGCCGTCCAGCGCGCGGATCACTGCGGCTGAGATCACCCCTTCCGGCGCGCCGCCGATGCCGTACATCACATCGACCTCGCTTTCCGGCATGCAGGTGAGAATGGAGGCCGCCACGTCGCCGTCAGGAATGGCGAATACCCGCACGCCCAGCTGCTGCATCTGCGCGATGACGCCGTCGTGGCGCGGTTTGGCCAACACGATGACCGTCAGCTGTGACAGCGGTTTGCTCAGCCGCGCGGCGACGTTCCGCAGGTTCTCCGCCAGCGGCAGATTGAGATCGATGGCGCCGCGCGCCGCCGGGCCGACCACCAGCTTCTCCATGTACATGTCCGGCGCGTGCAGGAAGGTGCCGCGATCGCCCACCGCCAAGACCGCCAGCGCGTTGGATTGGCCCATGGCGGTCATGCGGGTGCCTTCGATCGGATCAACAGCGATGTCGACCGCGTCGCCCTGGCCGCTGCCGACCTGTTCGCCGATATACAGCATCGGCGCTTCGTCGATCTCGCCTTCGCCGATCACGATGCGCCCATCGATGTCCACTTTGTTGAGCATGATGCGCATGGCGTGGACCGCCGCACCGTCGGCGGCGTTCTTGTCGCCGCGTCCCAGCCATTTGTAGCCCGCCAGCGCAGCGGCTTCGGTAACGCGGGAAAATTCGATGGCTAATTCACGTTTCATGGCAAACCTGTCTGTGAGAAAGGGAAGAAAATATCGGCAAAGTCTATCACAGCGCGGCGCCGGCGGGGCGGGGCAAAAAAAAGCGCCGCCCGCAGGCAGCGCAATTTGGGGGGTAACGGCAAGGCTGGGTTTAGTCGTGATCTTCCCACGCCTGCGCGCGTGCCACCGCTTTTTTCCAGCCGCTGTAGCGGTAGTTGCGTTCGGTGGTTTCGATGCTTGGGCGGAATTCACGCTCAATCACCGCTTTGCTCTTCACCTCATCCAGATCGTTCCAGTAGCCGATGGCCAGGCCCGCCAGGAACGCGGCGCCCAACGCCGTCGATTCACGCACTTCAGGGCGCTCTACGCGGGTGCCGAGGATATCGGACTGGAACTGCATCAGGAAGTTGTTGGCGACCGCGCCGCCGTCCACGCGCAGCGATTGCAGGCGGGTGTTGGCGTCGGCCTGCATGGCGTCCAGCACGTCGCGAGTCTGGAAGGCGATGGATTCCAGCGTGGCGCGGATGATGTGGTTGCTGTTGGCGCCGCGGGTCAGGCCAAAGATGGCGCCGCGGGCATACGGATCCCAGTAGGGCGCGCCCAGGCCGGTGAAGGCCGGCACCACGTAGACGCCGTTGCTGTCTTTCACTTTGGTGGCGAAATATTCGGAGTCGGCGGCGTCGCTGATCAGTTTCAGCTCGTCGCGCAGCCACTGGATAGACGCACCGCCGATGAACACCGCGCCTTCCAGCGCATAGTTCACTTCGCCGCGTGGGCCGCAGGCGATGGTGGTCAGCAGGCCGTTTTTCGAACGCACCGCTTCTTTGCCGGTGTTCATCAGCAGGAAGCAGCCGGTGCCGTAGGTGTTCTTCGCCATGCCCGGTTGAACGCACAGCTGGCCGTACAATGCCGCTTGCTGGTCACCGGCGATACCGGCGATAGGAATACGCGTGCCGCCCTTACCGCCGATGTTGGTCTGGCCGTACACCTCGGAGGAAGGACGGACTTTCGGCAGCATGGCGCGCGGGATATCCAGCACTTCCAGCATGCGCTCGTCCCAGTCCAGCTCGTGGATGTTGAACATCATGGTACGTGAGGCGTTGGTGTAATCGGTGACGTGTACGCGCCCCTGGGTCATCTTCCACACCAGCCAGGTATCGACGGTGCCGAACAGCAGTTCGCCGCGTTTGGCGCGCTCGCGGGCGCCTTCGACGTTGTCCAGGATCCACTTCACCTTGGTGCCGGAGAAGTACGGGTCAACCACCAGGCCGGTGTTGTGACGGATGTACTCTTCCAGGCCGTCGCGTTTGAGCTTCTCACAGATGTCGGCGGTGCGGCGGCACTGCCAGACGATGGCGTTGTAGACCGGCTTGCCGGTCTCTTTTTCCCAGACGATGGTGGTTTCGCGCTGGTTGGTGATGCCGATGCCGGCGATCTGATCGGAATTGATGTCGGCTTTCGCCAGCACTTCTACCAGCGTCGAGCTTTGCGACGCCCAGATTTCCATCGGGTCGTGCTCAACCCATCCGGCCTTTGGATAGATCTGCGGGAATTCGCGCTGCGATACCGCAACGATGTTGGCGTCGTGATCGAGCACGACGGCGCGTGAGCTGGTGGTCCCTTGGTCGAGTGCGACAATGTATTTTTTTTCTACAGTCATGGTAATTATCCTGCTGTTGTTAACCGTGTAAAACTGCACCCATCACGCTTTGCGCTGCTGGGTCTTGGCGTCGGGCTCTTCTTCCGTCACGCAGACGTCGCACGGCAGGTGGCGGCCAATCAGCGCGCGGTAACCGAAAGCGCCCAGGCCACAGCCGACGATAGGAGCGAAGATCGGCACCAGGAAGTATGGGATGTCGCGTGCGCCGGTGAAGGCGACTTTGCCCCAGCCGGCCAGGTAGGCGAACAGTTTCGGGCCGAAGTCACGCGCCGGGTTCAACGCAAAGCCGGTCAATGGTCCCATGGAGGCGCCGATCACGGCAATCAGAATACCGATCAGCAGCGGTGCCAGCGGGCCGCGCGGAATGCCGTTGCCGTCGTCGGTCAGCGCCAGGATCAGGCACATCAGGATTGCCGCGATCACCATTTCTACCAGGAAGGCCTGGCCGACGGAGATGTGCGCGTTAGGGTAAGTCGAGAAGATGCCGGCCAGTTCGAGGCTTTCGTTGCTGCCGCGCACCATGTGGTGCGCCGCTTCGAAGTCGAAGAACAGGTTGTAGTACAGCCCGTAAACCAGGGCGGCGGCGCAGAAGGCGCCGGCGATCTGCGCAATGATGTAAGGCACCACTTTGCGCCCGTCGAAGCAGGCGAACAGCCACAGGGCGAGGGTGACCGCCGGGTTGAGATGCGCGCCGGAAATGGCGGCGGTCAGATAGATGGCCATGGCGACGCCGAGGCCCCAAATGATGCTGATTTCCCACTGGCCGAAGCTGGCGCCCGCCAGTTTCAGTGCGGCAACGCAGCCTACGCCAAAGAAGATCAGCAGCGCCGTGCCGAGGAACTCGGCGATGCACTGGCCTTTTAATGTCGGACTGGTGGTTTGGCTCATAATGTTGGTGTCCTGCAAAACGGCGGTTGTTGGTTTATAGGCTCAGTTGGGTAGAGATCCGGCCTATGGGCACAGTTTTTTTCATCTCGTCCAATTATTGAATGAGGACGTGATGTAAATTTATCGTTAACGAACATAAACGAGAAATAGCGAAATCAAAATGTGTGTGGCGCGTCATAAAATTGAGCGATTTCGCGTCGTTTAGTGTTCTTTCTGAGCCATAAAAGTGTGATCTGACCAGTGGTTTGGTGAGGGCTGTTAACAACTCGCGGCGATGATGGTGGGGATTTTCAGTTTTTACTGATGGTGAGGGCAGGAAAATTGCAACAGACTGCGCGATGATCCGGTATGTTGCTAGACAGGCGGAGACTGGCTACTTACAATCGTTTTTAACGAATCGAGACTGGCGCGCCTTCCGTAACGGCGCGCGTCACTGAGCGCGATGCAATATTCGCAGTAGCTGCAGCCGACGTTGCGGCCGCTACTTATAGATGTACGCCTTGCTATCATGAGGGGACTGAAGCATGTCATTTGAAGTATTTGAGAAACTGGAAGCAAAAGTACAGCAGGCGATTGATACCATCACCTTGTTGCAGATGGAAATTGAAGAGCTGAAAGACAAAAACAACTCTCTGTCGCAGGAAGTTCAGGCTGCCTCCGGCAACCACGAAGCGCTGGTGCGCGAAAACCAACAGCTGAAAGAAGAACAGCACGTATGGCAAGATCGCCTGCGCGCGCTGCTGGGCAAAATGGAAGAGGTCTGATTCCTCACGCCATGCAGCAACGAAAAGGGCGCCTCAGGCGCCCTTTTTCATGTCCGAAAATCACTCGATGTCGAGCGGGTCTTCGGAGAGGATGATGCCGGTGTTGTCGGCATACAGATGATCGCCGGAGAAGAAGGTGACGCCACCGAAGTTGACGCGGATATCGCTTTCGCCCACGCCTTCGCTTACGGCACCCGCCGGGATCGCCGCCATCGCCTGAATGCCGATGTCGAGCTCTTCCAGATCGTCCACCTGGCGCACCGCGCCGTACACCACGATGCCTTCCCATTCGTTCTGGGCGGCCAGGCGCGCCAGTTCGGCGTTGATCAGCGCCCGGCGAACCGAACCGCCGCCGTCGACCAACAGCACGCGGCCGCGGCCGTTTTCTTCAAGCAGATCGAATAACAGGCCGTTATCCTCAAAGCATTTCACCGTGGTGATCTGCCCGCCAAATGAAGTACGCCCGCCAAAATTGGAGAACAGAGGTTCAACAACGTTCACCTCTTCATGATAGATGTCGCAAAGTTCGGAAGTATCGTATTTCATAGGATTTTACGTCTGTTTGCCGCAGGAATGTTCAGTATATCCCTTTATTCGCCCTGTTGGCAAAATCATCAGTTTTTAACTGAGCGCCACGCCGATGGCGAACAGCAGGTTGGCCAGCAACGCCGCCTTGACCATGTGCTCCAGCATCGGCCGCATGCCGACCGGCGTCGGATCGCGCAGCACGCGCAGGCCGTGGCGCACCAGCAGCGGGATCGCCAGCACGAACAGCCAACCCCACGGACTGTGGAGGTTGAACAGCGTAAACAGCGCGAAACACAGCACCGCGCCGCCGAGCAGCAGGGCATGGTAAATGCGCGCCTTGTGCGGGCCGAGACGCACCGCCAGCGTATTCTTGCCGTTTTCGCGATCGCTCTCGATATCGCGCAGATTATTGATGTTGAGCACCGCCGTCGCCAGCAGGCCGCAGGCGGTGGCCGGCAGCATCACGACGCTGTCGAAGGTGTGCGTTTGCAAATAGTAGGTGCCGGCCACGCTCAGCCAGCCGAAGAACACCAGCACCGAGATGTCGCCCAGCCCCAAATACCCGTAGGGTTTGTTGCCGACGGTGTAAGTGATCGCCGCCACGATAGACAGCCCGCCCAGCACCAGGAAGCCCACCACGTCGCTGGGTTGCTCGCAGGCGACGGCGATCAGCGAACAGCCGGCGAGGGCGATCAGCACCACCGTCACCACCAGCGCCCGCTTCATCTGCGCCTGGGTGATCATGCCTTTTTGCATGCCGCGCAATGGCCCGATGCGATCTTCTTTGTCGCTGCCTTTGACCGCATCGCCGTAGTCGTTCGCCAGGTTGGAGAGGATCTGCAGCAGACCGGCGGTCAACAGCGCCAGCAGCGCCACTTCAGGTTTCAGGCTGCCGTGCCAGGCGGCGATCGCCGAGCCGACCACGATGGAGGCAAAGGCCAACGGCAGGGTGCGGGGGCGTAGACTTTCCAGCCAGGCGGAAATCGGGGTGGTGGAGGTTGATGAGCTCATGTTTCGCTTCTGTCAGTAAGTTGCGGTGTCCGTTAGAAATAATTGTGGGAGGCAATGCCTCCCACACAGATGACTGACAAGACAATGATTGAGCGATTATAGGATAAAACGACTCAAATCTTCATCCGCCACCAGTTCATCCAGATGACTGCGCACGTAATCCGCATCAATTGTAATGGATTGGCCATTAATTTCACTCGCATCGTAGGAAATATCTTCCATCAGACGCTCCAGCACGGTGTGCAGACGACGCGCGCCGATGTTCTCGGTGCTTTCGTTGACCTGCCACGCGGCTTCGGCGATGCGGCGGATGCCGTCGGCGGTGAACTCGATATTGACGCCTTCGGTGCCCATCAGCGCTTTGTACTGTTCGGTCAGCGATGCGCTCGGCTCGGTCAGGATGCGCTCGAAGTCTTCGGTAGTCAGCGCCTGCAGCTCAACGCGGATCGGCAGACGGCCCTGTAGTTCTGGGATCAGATCCGACGGGTTGGCGGTCTGGAACGCACCGGAAGCGATGAACAGGATGTGGTCGGTCTTCACCATACCGTGCTTGGTGGATACGGTGCAGCCTTCCACCAGCGGCAGCAGATCGCGTTGCACGCCTTCGCGCGAGACGTCCGGGCCGGAGCTCTGGCCGCCGCGCTTACAGATTTTGTCGATCTCATCGATAAACACGATGCCGTGCTGTTCAACCGCTTCGATCGCCTGCTCTTTCAGCTCTTCCGGGTTCACCAGCTTGGCGGCTTCTTCTTCCACCAGCAGCTTGAAGGCTTCTTTGATCTTCACCTTGCGCGGTTTTTGCTTCTGTCCGCCGAGGTTCTGGAACATCGACTGCAGCTGGTTGGTCATCTCTTCCATGCCCGGAGGCGCCATGATTTCCACGCCCATTGGCGCGGCGGCCAGATCGATTTCGATCTCTTTGTCATCCAGCTGGCCTTCGCGCAGCTTCTTGCGGAATGCCTGGCGGGCGGCGGACGGCTCCTGATGCTCTTCCGGCTGGCCCCAGTTGTTCTTGGCCGGCGGGATCAGCACGTCGAGAATGCGCTCTTCGGCCAATTCTTCGGCACGGGTGCGGTTTTTCTCGATCGACTGCATACGCACCATTTTGATGGCGGCATCGGTCAGATCGCGGATGATGGAATCCACTTCTTTGCCCACATAGCCCACTTCGGTGAACTTGGTGGCTTCAAC
Organism: Serratia sp. 201; assembly: GCF_037027545.1. Classification (NCBI taxonomy): domain Bacteria; kingdom Pseudomonadati; phylum Pseudomonadota; class Gammaproteobacteria; order Enterobacterales; family Yersiniaceae; genus Serratia; species Serratia sp. 201. Next base: position 88,933 of record NZ_JAXCHC010000007.1, read on the forward strand.
CTTTATGAACGGCGCGTTGGCCAGCTTCGCCAGACGACGGGCGATTTCGGTTTTACCGACGCCGGTCGGGCCGATCATCAGAATGTTTTTCGGGGTCACTTCGTGGCGCAGCATCTCGTTGAGCTGCATCCGGCGCCAGCGGTTGCGCAGGGCAATGGCGACAGCGCGTTTGGCCTTGTTTTGGCCAATGATATAGCTGTCCAGTTCGCTGACGATCTCGCGCGGGGTCATTTCAGACATGGTATTCGATCCTTACGCTTTGGAAGGCAATTCTTCAATGGTGTGGAAATGGTTGGTGTAAATACAGATGTCACCGGCGATGTTGAGGGATTTCTCAACGATATCGCGGGCGCTCAGCTCGGTATTTTCCAACATGGCGCGGGCGGCGGCCTGAGCGTACGGGCCGCCGGAACCGATGGCGATCAGATCGTTTTCCGGCTGCACCACATCGCCGTTGCCGGTGATGATCAGCGAAGCGGTTTCATCAGCGACTGCCAGCAGCGCTTCGAGCTTGCGCAACATGCGGTCGGTGCGCCAATCTTTCGCCAGCTCGACGGCGGCTTTCACCAGGTGGCCCTGATGCATTTCCAGTTTGCGTTCAAACAGTTCAAACAGCGTGAAGGCGTCAGCGGTGCCACCGGCGAAACCGGCGATCACTTTGTCGTTATACAGGCGACGCACTTTCTTGACGTTACCCTTCATCACCGTATTACCCAGGGTTGCCTGGCCATCACCACCGATGACGACCTGGCCGTTGCGGCGTACGCTTACAATTGTTGTCACGAGCAGACCCTCGTTAAAGACGGAAAGAAGTCCCCGCAGCGCCTGCTTTCGCAGACGCTACGAGGCATATTGAGAGTATAGATGGGGGGGGATTGACGCTTTTCAACCCCCAACGGAGAGGGGAATGCAACTCGACATGCCGACGCCCTTCAGGCGCGAAAGGGTTTTATCCGCTGCTGCGCGGCTGCTGTAGGGGCCGAGCACCACGCGATTCCAGCCGCCGCCGGCGGTGATGCGGCTCTCGATGCCTTCGAACGCCAGACGTGCACGCACGGATTCAGCCTGATCGGTGGCGCGGAACGAACCGCATTGCACCATCCACTTCTGTTTCGATTCCGGCTTGGTTTCCTGCTTGGCCGTTTCCTGTTTCACTTCCGGTTTCGGCTCCGGCTTCGGTTGCGGCTTCGGCTCAGGCTGTTTCGCCTGCACCGGCGGTGGGGTGACCGGCTTCGGTTGCTGGTGTTGCTGCACCGGCGCGGTGGTGGCTCCGTTGTTGAACGGGTTGCGCGGCGCCTGGGTAACCGGCTGCTGTTGCATTTGCTGTTGTTGCATCTGCTGCTGGCGGTTACTGCGCGCGTTGACCTGGCCCGGATCGTTATATGGCACTTCGTTCAGCTGCGTCGGACGCTGCTGCATGTCGGCCTGCATCTGCTCCAGCAACTGCCGCTGTTCGGCGGTCAGCTGAGTTTTGGAATTGAGCTCGCCGCCGGCCGTCGGTTCGGTCGGTGTTTGCACGCCGATCTGCCGGTTTTCCAGCTCTTTGATGTAGCGCCAGCGCTCTTCCGGCTTCGGCGGCAGGCCGTTGCCGGGGCGCGTGGTGTGCGCAGGCAACAACGGCGCGTCTTCCGGCTTGTTGTGGGTAATGAAATAGAGGCCACCGACAAAGATAACCAGTAACGCGGCGGCTAACGCCAGCACGGTTTTGGAAACCTTCGGAGAACTGCGTTTTTTACGGCTGGGGGTTTTACGCTTAGCTCCTGCTGCGCGCCCACGGCTTACATAGTCTTTTTGTGCCACTATTATTCCGCTGTGTCCTGATGAGAGGATAAGTCCGTCATGTTACTGAACCCTAAAATATTTGACTAGCGTTTCGGGGCAGCGGTGCTGCCTCTGATAATCAATTCACTGTCCAACAGCCGGGAGCCGCTGGCCACCGTCTGGCCGTTCAACTGCTCCAACAGCAATAACATCGCCTGTTGGCCTATCTGGAAACGCGGCTGCGCCACCGTGGTCAGCGGCGGATCGCAATACTGCGCCAGCTTGAGGTCGTCAAAGCCGACGATCGACAGATCCTGCGGTACCCGCAGCCCCATTTTCTTCGCCTGGGACAGCACGCCGATTGCCATGACATCGCTGTGGCAGAACACCGCCGTCGGCGGTTTCGGCTGAGCCATCAGCTGGGTCAGCGCTTGCGCGCCGGCTTCGTAGGTAAAATCACCCCGGGTAATATAGCTGCTTTCGACGGTAATGCCATTACGACGTAGCGCTTGAACGTAACCCTGTAGCCGATAATGGCTCAGCGGCATCTGTTCCGGCCCGGCGACGCAGGCGATCTGCCGGTGGCCCAGTTGATGCAAATAATGCACGGCTTCAAAGGCGGCGGTCAGGTTGTCGATATGCACCGTCGGCAGTTCCAGCTCGGGCGCGAACTCGTTGGCCATCACCATCGGCGGCAGGTTGCGCTGCTCTTCCTTGCTGGCGTCGAACGGCAGGTTAGAGCCCAGCAGCAGCATGCCGTCGATCTGTTTGGTGATGATCAGATTGACGAAGGTGCGTTCTTGCTGGTTTTGCTGCGCGCAGTCGCCGATCAGCACCAGATAGCCTTGTTGGGCGGCGGTCTGTTCGATCCCCTGGATCACATCGGCGAAAAACGGATCGCAGATGTCGGGCACGATCACCAGGATAGTGCGAGATTCGTTGCGTTTGATATTGCGTGACAGAGCATGAGGAGAATAACCCACGGCCAGCACGGCCTGTTCTACTTTCTGGCGCGTTGGCGTCGACACCTTTTCCGGGTTCATCAGCGCACGCGATACGGTAGCCGTTGAAACGCCCGCCATTTCGGCGACGTCTTTCATGGTCGCCATGGATAACTCTTTCTTGTGTTCCAACGCCTTTCTCCTTGCGTCAGCCCCATGCCGACGCCACTACTGCTGTTTGCTCACAATGTCCGGCATGCGGTGGCGGGATTGTTGTCATTGAGCGCCACTCGCGTTTGGGCACTCCGTCGCGCTGCGATGTGGCGACAAAATTTGCCCTCGCAGACATTCTAAACAGAATACGCCCCGCCTTTGTTACCTAATTTGCATAAAAAATGTGACCTGAGAAGGTTTTTTAGCGTTCGCTCGCAATTTCAAGGGTAAACGTTTGCACTGCCGCAGCTAAATCGGACTTTTCCGGGATCAGCTGTCGATCGGATCGACATCCAGCGTCCATTTCACCTTGCGCGTTTGCGGCAGAGTGCCGATCAGCGGCAGCGAGCTTTTCATCAGCTGTTGCAGGACGCGCCGCGTCGGATGTTGCAGCAACAGCTGCCAGCGGAAACGGCCGCCGCGTTTCGACTGCAGCGCCGGCACCGGGCCCATCACCCACAGCGAGTCGTCCTTCAGCGGGCTGGCTTCCAGCAGGTTGCGCAGCTGCTGCAGGAACAGCGGGGCCTGCTGGTTGTCGTGATCTTCGGCGCGCACGATGATGTGGCTGGTGTAAGGCGGCAGAAACACGCTGTTGCGCTCCGCCAGCGTCTGTTTGGCGAAGGCGTCGTAACCCTGTTGCAGCAGCACCTGCAATAACGGGTGCTCCGGGTGGTGGGTTTGCAGCAGCACTTCACCCTGTTTGCCCGCGCGGCCCGCTCGCCCGGAGACCTGAGTATACAGCTGAGCGAAACGCTCGGCGGAGCGGAAGTCGGCGGAGAACAGCGCGCCGTCCACGTCCAGCAACGCCACCAGCGTGACGTCGGGAAAATGGTGGCCTTTGGCGAGCATCTGTGTGCCGATCAGAATGCGCGCTTCGCCGCGATGAATATCCGCCAGGTGCTGCTCCAGCGATCCTTTGCGGCTGGTGGTGTCACGATCGATGCGGGTGATCGGCGTGTCGGGGAACAGCGGCGCCAGCTCATGCTCCAGCTGTTCGGTGCCGACGCCGACCGACACCAGATGGGTGGAGCCGCACTGTGGGCACTGGTGCGGCACCGGTCGCTGGCTGTCGCAGTGGTGGCAGCGCAGCTGGCGCTGATGCTGGTGGAAGGTGTAGTAGTGATCGCAGCGCTGGCACTCGGCGATCCAACCGCACTCGTGGCACAGCAGCGCCGGGGCGTAACCGCGGCGGTTGAGGAACAGCATCACCTGGTTGCCAGCTTTTAAATGGTGCTGCATGCTTTTCAAAAGCGGTTGCGACAGGCCGACCTTCAGCGGCAGCCCTTTCAGATCGATCAGGTGCTGCGCCGCCGGTTTGGCGTTGCCCGCGCGCTGGGTGAGCTTCAACTGGCGATATTTGCCCAGTTGCACGTTGTGCAGCGTTTCCAGTGCCGGCGTGGCGGAGCCCATCACCATCGGGATGTCTTCTTCCCGGGCGCGGAACACCGCCAGATCGCGGGCGTGGTAGCGCCAGCCTTCCTGCTGTTTATAAGAGCTGTCGTGCTCTTCGTCGATGATGATCACGCCCAGCTGCCGGAATGGCGTGAACAGCGCCGAACGGGTGCCGATGACGATGGCGGCTTCGCCGCTGCGCGCGCGCAGCCAAACCGCCAGCCGCTCGCTGTCGTTCAGTCCGGAGTGCAGCACGTCCACCGGCGCGTTGAAGCGCTCGCGAAAGCGGGCGATGGTTTGCGGCGTCAGGCCGATTTCCGGCACCAGCACCAGCGCCTGTCGGCCTTTGGCCAGTACGTTTTCCAGCACGCTGAGGTACACCTCGGTCTTGCCGGAGCCGGTCACCCCGGCCAGCAGCCAGGCGGCGAACTGCTCATCCTCGCTTCTGATCGCCCCGACAGCGGTAGCCTGTTCGGTGTTCAGCCGCAGCCGCTCGCCGAGCACCGCGAAGTTGGGGCGCCAGTCGTGCGTATCCGCGACCTGAGCGCGCAGATCGATCAGCCCTTTGGCGCGCAGCGCCTGCAGGGCGCTTTCCGTCAGCTCCAGCTGGCTTACCTGATGGCGATAGACCGGGCGTTGCAGCAGCGCCGCCAGCGCCTGCTGCTGTTTCGGCGCGCGTTTCAGGCTTTCGGGCGGGGTGGCGCGCCCCTCTTCGGTGGCGAACCACTGCCACAGCGGCGCGGCTTCGGCCGGTTTGCCTTGCCGCAGCAGGATCGGCAGCGCGTGAAACAGCACTTCGCCGATGGGGTAGTGATAGTAATCGCTGGCCCAGCGCAGGATGCGCCACAGGCTGGGGGAGAACAGCGACTCGGCGTCTATCACGCTGTCGATCGGTTTGAGCTTGTCCAGCGGCAGTTCGCTGGTGTCGCTGCAGCCGGTGACGATGCCGATCGCATGCTGCCTGCCCCAGGGCACGCCCACGCGCGCGCCGGCCACCGGCTGCATGCCGGGCGGCAGCAGATAGTCGAAGGTGCGGGCGAGGGGGACCGGCAAGGCAACGTGTACGACGGGCATGATCTCATCCAAATTGAAAAAAAGTGGGCATCAGTTTACACGGCGCATCGGCAAATGTACGGTTCCGATTGCGCGCCTCGGCTAATGCTGTATAATTTGCCGCCTTTGGTATAATTCGATACCAAAATTCTATTATCAACCACGTGTGGTGTCTGGCGAAACAGGGCTGGATAGCGACACGGCCTTAACTGAGGTTTCCCATGAAACAAGGTATCCACCCAAAATACGAAGAAGTTACTGCTAACTGCTCTTGCGGTAACGTGATGAAGATCCGCTCCACCGTGGGCCACGATCTGAACCTGGACGTTTGTGGCGCATGCCACCCGTTCTACACTGGCAAGCAGCGTGACGTTGCTACCGGTGGCCGCGTTGACCGCTTCAACAAGCGTTTCAGCGTACCAGGCGCTAAGAAATAAGATTTCTTATCGTCCGATGAAAAAGGCGCCTTGGGCGCCTTTTTTCGTTTCTGCCGCCGGCGTTCGCCGGGCGGTTCTCAATATTCCCAGGTATCGGGATCGACACCCAGTTCGCGCATCAACACTTTTGCGGCTTCCGGGATTTCATCGCTGCGCTCTTTGCGCAGGTCTTCATCGTTCGGCAGCGGCTGGCCGGTAAAGGCATGCAGAAACGCTTCGCACAGCAGTTCGCTGTTGGTGGCGTGGCGCAGGTTGTTCACCTGGCGACGGGTCCGTTCGTCGGTGAGGATTTTCAGGACCTTCAGCGGAATGGATACCGTGATCTTTTTGACTTGCTCGCTTTTTTTACCGTGTTCAGCGTAAGGGCTGACATACTCGCCGTTCCACTCAGCCATGGGACACCTTAACTTTGTCAGAAAAATTACAAAATTCTAAAAACCGGCCAATTATGCCCGATCTTCACTGTTCTCACTAAATAAATGTCAATTTTACGCGACCAGGGTCACTGAATGCCCCGCTTCGGTCAGGCATTGCCGCTTAACATCTTATCGTCATGTCATATCGGCATAATTTTAGCGGGTATTGTGTCATTGCTCAATCTATACGCAAAGAAGTTTAGATGTCCAGATGTATTGACGTCTATCAATCCTGCGATTACTCTTTAGGCCTCATTCACCGAACCGAGAGCCGAGCGAGACCATGACGCGTAAACCAGCCACGATTGCCGTACGCAGCGGCCTGAACGATGACGAACAGTACGGCTGCGTCGTCCCGCCGATTCATCTGTCCAGCACCTATAACTTTACCGACTTCAACCAACCCCGAGCCCATGACTACTCGCGCCGCGGCAACCCGACGCGCGACGTGGTGCAACGTGCGTTGGCGGAGCTGGAAGGCGGCGCCGGCGCGGTGATGACCGGCAGCGGGATGTCGGCGATCCATCTGGTGACCACTGTGCTGCTGAAGCCCGGCGATCTGCTGGTGGCGCCGCACGACTGCTACGGCGGCAGCTATCGGTTGTTCGACAGCCTGAGCAAGCGCGGCGCCTATCGCGTGCTGTTCGTCGATCAGGGTAATGAAGCCGCCCTGCAGCAGGCGCTGGCGCAAAAGCCGAAGCTGGTGCTGATTGAAAGCCCCAGCAATCCGCTGCTGCGGGTGGTGGATATCGCGGCGATCTGCGCCGCCGCGCACGCGGCGGGCGCGTTGACGGTGGTGGACAACACCTTCCTCAGCCCGGCCCTGCAACAGCCGATCGAACTCGGTGCCGATCTGGTGGTCCATTCTTGCACCAAATATCTGAATGGGCATTCGGACGTGGTGGCCGGCGCGGTGATTGCCAAAGATCCCGAGCTGGCGGTCGAATTGGCTTGGTGGGCGAACAATATCGGTGTAACCGGCGGTGCGTTCGACAGCTATCTGCTGCTGCGCGGCATGCGCACGCTGTCGCCGCGCATCAAGGCGGCGCAGCAAAACGCCGAAGCGATTGTCGGTTATTTACAGCAGCAACCGCTGGTGAAAAAGCTGTATCATCCCTCCCTGCCGGAAAATCCGGGGCATGAGATCGCCCGCCGGCAGCAGCGTGGTTTCGGCGCGATGCTGAGTTTTGAACTGGACGGCGATGAAGCGGTGCTGCGCCGTTTTCTCTCTGCCCTTGAGCTGTTTACTCTGGCAGAATCGCTGGGCGGCGTAGAAAGCCTGATCTCGCATGCAGCGACCATGACCCACGCCGGCATGGCGGCGGAGGCGCGGGCAGCGGCCGGCATCTCCGAGAGCCTGCTGCGCATTTCCGTGGGTATTGAAGACAGTGAAGATTTGATTGCCGATCTGGAACGCGCTTTCCAGGCGGCGGCAACGAGGTAAGCATGAATGCAATTGCTGTAGCAGGGCCGGTGAGCGGGCGTCAACTGCACAAGTTTGGCGGCAGCAGTCTGGCGGATGTGAAGTGTTATCTGCGTGTGGCCGGGATTATGGCGGAATACAGCCAGCCGGGCGACATGATGGTGGTATCGGCCGCCGGCAGTACCACCAACCAGTTGATCAACTGGCTGAAGCTCAGCCAGAGCGATCGCCTGTCTGCGCACCAGGTGCAGCAGACGTTGCGTCGTTATCACAGCGATCTTATCAGCGGCCTGTTGCCGCCGGAAAGCGCCGAGCCGCTGATCGCCGAGTTCATTCAGGATCTGGAACGTCTGGCGGTGCTGCTGGACGGTAAAGCTGACGAGGTGTGCTATGCCGAAGTGGTCGGGCACGGCGAGATCTGGTCGGCGCGCCTGATGGCGGCGGTGCTCAACCACCTGGATATGCAGGCGGCCTGGCTGGATGCGCGTGATTTCCTGCGTGCCGAACGCGCCGCGCAGCCGCAGGTGGATGAAGGCCGTTCTTATCCGCTGCTGCAGCAATTGTTGGCTCAACATCCGGGCAAGCGCCTGGTGGTGACCGGCTTCATTTCGCGCAACGACGCCGGGGAAACCGTGCTGTTGGGGCGCAACGGCAGTGATTACTCCGCCACTCAGGTCGGCGCGTTGGCCGGCGCTGCGCGCGTCACCATCTGGAGCGACGTGGCCGGGGTATACAGCGCCGACCCGCGCAAGGTGAAAGACGCCTGCCTGCTGCCGCTGCTGCGCCTGGACGAAGCCAGCGAGCTGGCACGCCTGGCGGCACCGGTGTTGCATACCCGCACCCTGCAGCCGGTCTCCGGCAGCGATATCGATCTTCAGCTGCGCTGCAGCTACCAGCCGGAGCAGGGCTCGACGCGCATCGAGCGCGTATTGGCGTCCGGCACCGGCGCCAAGATTGTCACCAGCCACGATGACGTGTGCCTGATTGAGCTGCACGTCGCCGCTCAGCATGACTTCAAACTGGCGCAGAAAGAGTTGGATCTGGTGCTCAAACGCGCGCAGATTAAACCGCTGGCGGTGGGCATCCATCCTGACCGCAATCGGGTGCAGCTGTGCTACACCTCCGAGGTGGTCAACAGCGCACTGGCGATCCTGCAGGCCTCGGCGCTGCCGGGTGAACTGCATCTGCGTGAAGGGTTGGCGCTGGTGGCGATGGTCGGCGCCGGGGTATGCAAGAACCCGCTGCACAGCCACCGTTTCTATCAGCAACTGAAAGATCAGCCGGTCGAATTTATCTGGCAGGCGGAAGATGGCATCAGCCTGGTGGCGGTATTGCGCCAGGGGCCGACCGCGCTGCTGATTCAGGGGCTGCACCAAAGCCTGTTCCGCGCCGAGAAGCGCATCGGTCTGGTGCTGTTCGGCAAGGGCAACATCGGGTCGCGCTGGCTGGAGCTGTTCGCCCGTGAACAGACCAATATCTCCGCGCGCAGCGGCTTCGAATTTATCCTGGCGGGGGTGGTGGACAGCCGCCGCAGCCTGCTGAACTATGACGGGCTGGACGCCAGCCGCGCGCTGGCATTCTTTGAGGACGAAGCGCAGGAGCTGGATGAAGAATCGCTGTTCCTGTGGATGCGCGCGCACCCGTTCGACGATCTGGTGGTGCTCGACGTGACCGCCAGCGAAGAGCTGGCTGGGCAGTATCTGGATTTCGCCAGCTACGGTTTTCACGTGATCAGCGCCAACAAGTTGGCGGGGGCCTCGTGCAGCGACAGCTATCGCCAAATACGCGACGCCTTCGCCAAAACCGGCCGCCACTGGCTGTATAACGCTACCGTCGGTGCCGGCCTGCCGGTCAACCACACGGTGCGCGATCTGCGCGACAGCGGCGACAGCATTCTGGCGATCAGCGGCATCTTCTCCGGCACGCTTTCCTGGCTGTTCCTGCAGTATGACGGCACGGTGCCGTTCACCGAGCTGGTGGATCAGGCCTGGCAGCAGGGGCTGACCGAACCGGATCCGCGGGTCGATCTCTCCGGCCAGGACGTGATGCGCAAGCTGGTGATCCTGGCGCGCGAGGCGGGCTACGACATCGAACCGAACCAGGTACGGGTCGAGTCGCTGGTGCCGGCGGGCTGCGAGCTGGGCTCCGTCGATCAGTTCTTCGAGAACGGTGAGGCGCTGAATCAGCAGATGCAGCAGCGCTTTGAGGCCGCCAGCGAAATGGGCCTGGTGCTGCGCCACGTGGCGCGTTTCGACGCCAACGGCAAGGCGCGGGTCGGCGTGGAGGCGGTGCGCCCTGAGCACCCGCTGGCCTCGCTGCTGCCGTGCGACAACGTGTTTGCCATCGAAAGCCGCTGGTATCGCGATAATCCGCTGGTGATCCGCGGGCCGGGCGCCGGCCGCGATGTGACCGCCGGCGCTATCCAGTCAGACCTTAACCGTTTGGCGCAGCTGCTTTAATCCTCTGCGGGCGCGGGCTCAACGCGCCCCTTTGCTTTTCCTGCCATACTTATCTTTGCCGCGATCATGAAATTCCCTCGTTGAGCGGGTGAGGATTAATCATCTTATTCCCCTCATTTTCCTGTTGACTCTTTAGCCAACATGCGGCATTTTCTATCTAGACGTCTAAACGTATAGACGCTCATCAAGATGAAATAAAAACAGTGATCGATAAAGAGGTGAGCAGGGTATGAGTTTTTTCCACGCAAACCAGCGGGAAGCGCTGAATCAGAGTCTGGCGGAGTTGAACGGCCAGATTAACGTATCATTCGAGTTCTTCCCGCCACGCACCAGCGAGATGGAAGAGACCCTGTGGCAGTCGATCGATCGTCTGAGCATCCTCAAACCTAAATTCGTTTCCGTCACCTACGGCGCCAATTCCGGCGAGCGCGATCGCACCCACAGCATCATCAAGGGGATCAAGGAGCGCACCGGCCTGGAGGCGGCGCCGCACCTGACCTGCATCGACGCCAGCCCGGCGCAGCTGCGCGACATCGCGACCGATTACTGGAACAGCGGCATCCGCCATATCGTGGCGCTGCGCGGCGATCTGCCGCCGGGCGGCGGCAAGCCGGACATGTACGCGACCGATCTGGTGGCGTTGCTGAAAGACGTGGGTGACTTCGACATTTCCGTCGCCGCCTACCCGGAAGTGCACCCGGAGGCGAAAAGCGCCCAGGCCGATTTGATTAACCTGAAACGCAAGATCGATGCCGGCGCCAGTCGCGCCATTACCCAGTTCTTCTTCGACGTTGAGAGCTATCTGCGCTTTCGCGACCGCTGCGTTGCCGCCGGTATCGATGTGGAAATCGTGCCGGGCATTCTGCCGGTGTCCAACTTCAAGCAGCTACAGCGCTTTGCCACCATGACCAACGTGCGGGTGCCAAGCTGGATGACCAGCATGTTCGAAGGGCTGGACGACGATGCGGAGACCCGCAAAATGGTCGGCGCCAACATCGCCATGGACATGGTGAAGATCCTGAGCCGCGAAGGGGTGAAAGATTTCCACTTCTATACGCTGAACCGTGCAGAGATGAGCTACGCGATCTGCCACACGCTGGGCGTGCGCCCGGTGGCCGCCGCCTGACAGGCTTGTTCCATTGAAAAAGGGCGTCGCTTTACCGCGGCGCCCTTTTTTTGTGGGGGAAAGGCATAAAAAAACGGCCCCGATAAACGGGGCCGCGATGAGGCTCACTAGCCGGTGTTGCGCATCCCGGCGGCGACGCCGGCGATGGTGACCATCAGCGCCTGCTCCACTCGGGCGTCCGGCTGCTCCTGCTGACGCGAACGGTGCAGCAATTCGGCCTGCAAGACGTTCAGCGGGTCGGTGTAAACGTTGCGCAGCGCGATGGATTCAGCGATCCACGGCAGGTCTTCCATCAGGTGCGCATCGTTGGCGATGGTCAGCACCACCTTGATGTCGCTTTCCAGCTGATCGCGCAGCTGTTGACCCAGCGGCCACAGTGCTTTATCCACCAGGCGCTGATCGTAGTATTCCGCCAGCCACAGGTCGGCTTTGGCGAACACCATTTCCAGCATGGCGATACGGGTGGAGAAGAACGGCCAGTCGCGACACATCGCTTCCAGCTCCGCCTGTTTGCCGGCTTTCACCGCTTCCTGCAATCCGGCGCCGGCGCCGAGCCAGGCCGGCAGCATCAGGCGGTTCTGCGTCCAGGCGAAGATCCACGGAATGGCGCGCAGGCTCTCTACGCCGCCGTTCGGCTTGCGCTTGGCCGGGCGTGAACCCAGCGGCAGTTTGCCCAGCTCCAGCTCCGGCGTGGCCGCGCGGAAGTAAGGCACAAAGTCCGGGTTTTCACGCACGTAGCCGCGATACATCCGGCAGGAGGTCTCGGACAGGTCGTCCATCAGCGCCCGCCATTCTTTCTTCGGTTCCGGCGGCGGCAGCAGGTTGGCCTCGAGGATCGCGCCGGCATACAGCGCCAGGCTGCTGATGGTGACTTCCGGCAGGCCGAACTTGAAGCGGATCATCTCGCCCTGTTCGGTGACGCGCAGGCCGCCCTTCAAGCTGCCCGGCGGCTGAGACAGCAGCGCCGCATGCGCCGGTGCGCCGCCGCGGCCGATGGAGCCGCCGCGGCCGTGGAACAGCGTCAGCGCTACGCCGGCCTTTTCACAGGTTTTGATCAGCGCGTCCTGCGCGCGGTACTGCGCCCAGGAAGCGGCCATCACGCCGGCGTCTTTCGCCGAGTCGGAGTAACCGATCATCACCATCTGTTTGCCCTGGATGAAGCCGCGATACCAGTCGATGTTCAGCAACTGGGTCATCACGTCGTCGGCGTTGTTCAGGTCGTCGAGGGTTTCGAACAGCGGGGCGACCGGCAGCGCGAACGGGCAGCCGGCCTCCTTCAGCAGCAGGTGCACCGCCAACACGTCGGAAGGCGTGCGCGCCATCGAAATCACGTAGGCGGCGATCGAACCCTGCGGCGCTTCGGCGATCACCCGGCAGGTTTCCAGCACTTCCTGCGTATCGGCGCTCGGTTGCCATTTCAGCGGCACCAGCGGGCGCTTGGAGTTCAGTTCGCGGATCAGGAACGCCTGCTTATCGGCTTCCGACCAGCTTTCATAATCGCCCAGCCCCAGATAGCGGGTCAGCTCGGCGATGGCTTCGGTATGGCGGGTGCTTTCCTGGCGCACGTCGATACGCACCAGCGGCACGCCGAAGCAGCGCACGCGGCGCAGGGTATCCAGCAGTTGACCATTGGCGATGATGCCCATGCCGCAGGCCTGCAGCGACTGGTAGCAGGCATACAGCGGCTCCCACAGCTGCTCGTTGTTCACCAGCAGGTCGTGCGGTTTCAGCACGCGCTCGCCCTTCAGGCGACCTTCCAGATAGGCCTGGGAGCTCATCAGCTGGCTGCGCAGCTGCTTCATGATTTCGCGGTAAGGCTCCTGCACCTCATCGCCGCCGGCGCGGGCGCGCAGCTCAGGGGTGCACTCGGTCATCGACAGCTCGGAGACCAGTACCTGAATATCGCGGGTGAACAGGTCGCAGGCTTTCCAGCGGCTGAGCAGCAGCACATGGCGGGTAATTTCGGCGGTGACGTTCGGGTTGCCGTCGCGATCGCCGCCCATCCAGGAAGTGAAGCGCACCGGCACCGCTTCTACCGGCAGGCTGTAATCGATGGAGTTTTCCAGCTGTTCGTTGAATTCGCGCAGGAACGCCGGCACGCCTTCCCACAGGCTGTTTTCCACGACGGCAAAACCCCATTTGGCTTCGTCGATCGGAGAAGGGCGGTGTTTGCGAATTTCATCGGTGTGCCACGACTGGGCTACCAGCTGACGCAGGCGGCGCATGATCTTGTTGCGCTCGTAGTCGGCCAGATCGTTGTGATCGAGCTGGCTGAGGCAGGTGTTGACCTCCACCAGCTTGTGGATCAGGGTGCGGCGGGTGATCTCCGTCGGGTGCGCCGTCAGCACCAGTTCGATGGAGAGTTGCGACACCGCGTGCTGCAGCTCTTTGTCGCTGAGCTTTTTGTCTTTGAGGCGGCTGAACAGTTGAGCCAGCGCTTCCGGATTGCTGGCTGCTTCGCCGTTGGGCGAAATGCTGTGGTACTGCTCGGCGACGTTGGTCAGGTTGAGGAACTGGCTGAAGGCGCGCGCCACCGGCAGCAGCTCGTCGTTGGACAGGTTCTGCAGGGTGGAGAGCAGCTCCTGGCGATGCGCTTCGTTGCCGGCGCGTGAGGATTTGGAAAGCTTACGGATGGTCTCAACGCGATCGAGAATATGCTCGCCCAGCGCTTCTTTGATGGTATCGCCGAGCAATTTGCCGAGCATACTGACATTACTGCGCATTGCCGAATATTGTTCGTTCATATAACCCCTGACCCAGTTCTGTATGATTTTTATCTTGTAAATAAATTTCACGCGTCAGGCGCAGACCGCCTGCCTGATCACATCGCGTTCCTGTCCAATCGTCAATTGACACTATTTTTAGCAAAAAAACATCAAAATCGGCGCATTTTCTGAAATTTAATTACGCCTCGTGGGTTATCAGCGTGGCTTATTTCGCTGCCTTCTACTTATTTTGAGTTAGGGGAAGCATAAAGCATTTCCCCTGCTAAATGTCGGGTTTATTGCTGGCAAAAGTGATTGATCAGCTGGCCCAACAGTTTGCGCGTCGGTTCGATAAACGCGGTGTCGATGTATTCGTCCGGCTGGTGGGCCTGATCGATGGAACCGGGGCCGAGCACCAACGTCGGGCAGACCTGCTGAACGAACGGCGCTTCGGTGCAGTAGTTGACCACCTGCGTGCGGGTGCCCAGCAGTTCCTCGATCACTGCCACCATGCGGTGGTCGGTCGGGCATTCGTAGCCCGGTACCGACGCGTGCAGCTCTTCGATGGTCAGGCGGCCCGGCCAGCGTTGGCTCACCGGCTCCAATGCCTGATGCATCAGTTCGTTGATGTTGTCGAGCGTCATGCCGGGCAGCGGGCGGATATCCAGGTGCAGCTCGCAGCAGGCGCAGATACGGTTGGCCGCGTCGCCGCCGCTGATATGGCCGAAGTTCATGGTGGGATAAGGCACGGCGAACGCCGGGTTGTTGTAGCGCTCCTGCAGGGTTTTGCGCAGCTCCATCAGGCGGCCGATGGACTCGTGCATCAGATCGATGGCGTTGACGCCGCGCGCCGGATCGCTGGAGTGACCGGACTGGCCGACGATGCGAATGGCGTTGGCCATGTGGCCCTTGTGCGCGCGCACCGGCTGCAGCGAGGTCGGCTCACCGATGATGGCGAAATCTGGACGAATGGCGGTAGAGGCGGCGAAGTAACGCGCGCCGGCCATCGTCGTTTCTTCATCCGCGGTGGCTAAAATGTACAGCGGCTTGGTCAATTTGCTCGCGTCGATATCGCGCACCGCATCCAGAATAAAGGCGAAGAAGCCTTTCATGTCGGCGGTGCCTAGCCCGTAGAGCTTGTTGTCGTGCTCGGTCAGGGTGAAGGGATCGCGCGTCCAGCGGCCTTCGTCGTAAGGCACCGTATCGGTGTGGCCGGCCAGCAGCAGGCCGCCGCTGCCTTCGCCGATGCTGGCCAGCAGGTTGAATTTGTGGCGCGACTCCGGCACCGGCTGTACGTCGACGCGAAAGCCCAGGTCGGCAAACCATCCGGCCAGCAAGTTGATTAACGCCTCATTGCTCTGATCGAGGCCGGCATCGGTGGCGCTGATTGACGGAGTGGCGATCAACGCCCGGTACAGCTCAATAAATGGAGGTAATTTCATCTTCACTGTTGACAGCCTTTGGTTAGGATAGTATCAATATTCATGCATTTATTTTGAATAAAAATACAGTAAGCCGACGCGTAAGGGAACCCGATACCCGGATGTTTATAAAAGCATCAACGCCTGGCTCCGTGGGTGAACGGCGCAACAACGCTGGCTAGCCCTGTTACCTGGGTCGCAAGCGACCGCACGTCAGTTTAGAAGGTGAAAGGCCACATGTTGAATACGCTGATCGTTGGTGCCAGCGGTTACGCCGGAGCGGAGCTCACGGCTTACCTGAATCGCCACCCACACATGAACATAACCGCTTTAGCGGTTTCAGCGCAAAGTGCAGATGCAGGAAAGTTGCTTTCCGATCTCCATCCCCAGTTGAAAGGCATCGTCGATCTGCCGCTGCAACCGTTGACCGACGTTGCCAAGGCGGCGCAGGGCATCGACGTGGTGTTCCTCGCCACCGCCCATGAAGTCAGCCACGATATCGCACCGGCCTTCCTGGCGGCGGGCTGCGTGGTGTTCGATCTGTCCGGCGCCTTCCGCGTGCAGGACGCCGGTTTTTATAGCCAGTACTACGGTTTCGAGCATCAGCATGGCGCCCTGCTGGAGCAGGCGGTGTATGGCCTGGCGGAGTGGCAGAGCGACAAGATCAAACAGGCGCAGCTGATCGCGGTGCCGGGCTGTTACCCGACGGCGGCGCAGCTGGCGCTGAAACCGTTAATCGAAAAACAGCTGCTGAATCTGGATCAGTGGCCGGTGATCAACGCCACCAGCGGCGTTAGCGGCGCCGGTCGCAAGGCCAGCATGACCACCAGCTTCTGCGAAGTGAGCCTGCAGCCGTACGGTATCTTCACTCACCGGCACCAGCCGGAGATCGCCGCGCACCTGGGCGTGCCGGTTATCTTTACGCCGCACCTGGGCAACTTCCCGCGCGGCATCCTTGAAACCATCACCTGCCGCCTGAAAGCCGGCGTGACCGCGCAGGACGTCGCGGCCGCCTATCATGCCGCCTATGACGACAAGCCGCTGGTGCGGTTGTACGACCAGGGCGTGCCGGCGCTGAAAGCGGTGGTGGGGTTGCCGTTCTGCGATATCGGTTTTGCGGTGCAGGGCGAGCATCTGATCGCCGTCGCGGTGGAAGACAACCTGCTGAAAGGCGCGGCGGCGCAGGCGGTGCAATGCCTGAATATCCGTTTCGGCTTCCCGGAAACCCAGTCACTCCTTTAAACCAGCGTGAGTAAACAGCAATGAACCCGTTAATTATCAAGTTAGGTGGCGTGTTATTAGACAGTGAAGAAGCGCTGGAGCGTCTGTTTACCGCGCTGGACAGCTACCGCCAGCAGCATCAGCGTCCGCTGGTGATCGTGCACGGCGGCGGCTGCGTGGTGGACGAACTGATGAAGCAGCTCGCTTTGCCGGTGGTGAAAAAGAACGGACTGCGGGTCACGCCGGCCGATCAGATCGACATCATCACCGGCGCGCTGGCCGGCACCGCCAACAAAACGCTGCTGGCGTGGGCGATTAAACATCAAATCAACGCCGTCGGCCTGAGCCTGGCGGACGGCGGCAGCGCGGTCGTGACCCCGCTCGATCCGGCATTGGGCCACGTCGGCAACGCGCAGCCCGGTTCGCCCGCGCTGCTCAATACCCTGCTGGGCGCCGGCTACCTGCCGGTTATCAGCTCCATCGGCATCACCGCCGAAGGGCAGTTAATGAACGTGAACGCCGATCAGGCGGCGACGGCGCTGGCGGCGACGCTGGGGGCGGACCTGATCCTGCTGTCGGACGTCAGCGGCATCCTCGACGGCAAGGGGCAACGCATTGCGGAAATGACGGCGCAAAAAGCGGAACAACTGATCGCGCAAGGCATCATCACCGATGGTATGGTGGTGAAGGTGAATGCGGCGCTCGACGCCGCCCGCACCCTCGGCCGCCCGGTGGATATCGCCAGCTGGCGCCATGCCGATCAGCTTCCTGCTTTGTTTAACGGCGTGTCGATTGGCACCCGGATCCTCGCTTAATTTTAGAATTAGAAAGGAATAGATCATGCAAAACCAAGGCATCAAAAAAATCGTTCTGGCGTACTCCGGCGGCCTGGATACCTCGGCCATCATTCCATGGCTGAAAGAGAACTACGGCGGCTGTGAAGTGGTGGCGTTCGTGGCGGACATCGGCCAGGAGCGCAGCGATCTGGAAGGCGTGGAGCAAAAAGCCCTGCAGTCCGGTGCCTCTGAATGTCACGTGGTCGATCTGCGTGAAGAATTTATCCGCGATTACGTTTATCCGGTGCTGCAGACCGGCGCCCTGTACGAGGGCAGCTACCTGCTGGGTACCTCGATGGCGCGGCCGATCATCGCCAAGGCGCAGGTCGAGCTGGCGTTGAAAGTGGGCGCCGATGCGCTGTGCCACGGCGCGACCGGCAAAGGCAACGACCAGGTGCGTTTCGAGACCACCTACACCGCGCTGGCGCCGCAGCTGAAAGTGGTGGCGCCGTGGCGCGAGTGGAACCTGCGTTCCCGTGAAGCGCTGCTGGATTACCTGAAAGAGCGCAACATCCCGACCACCGCGTCGCTGGAAAAAATCTATAGCCGCGATGAGAACGCCTGGCACATCTCCACCGAAGGCGGCGTGCTGGAAAGCCCGTGGAATGCGCCGAACAAAGATTGTTGGGTATGGACCGTCGATCCGCAGGAAGCGCCGGATCAGCCTGAGCAGGTGACCGTCACCGTTGAGAAAGGCCGCGTCGTGGCGGTTAACGGGAAAGCGCTGTCGCCGTACCAGTGCCTGGAAACCTTGAACGCGCTGGGCGCCAAACACGGCGTCGGCCGGATCGACATCGTGGAAAACCGCCTGGTGGGCATCAAATCCCGCGGCTGTTATGAAACCCCAGGGGGCACCATCATGGTGGCGGCGCTGCGCGCCGTCGAGCAGCTGGTGCTGGATCGCGACAGCTTCAAATGGCGCGAGCAGCTGGGCCTGGAGATGTCCTATGTGGTGTACGACGGCCGTTGGTTCGCGCCGCTGCGCCGCTCGCTGCAGGCCTCTGCCGAAGCATTGGCTGAAGAGGTGAACGGCGAAGTCGTGCTGCAGCTGTACAAAGGTCAGGTGACGGCGACCCAGAAAAAATCCGCCAACAGCCTGTACTCCGAAGAGTTCGCCACCTTCGGCGAAGACGAAGTTTACGATCACAGCCACGCGGGCGGCTTTATCCGCCTGTTCTCTCTGTCTTCACGCATCCGCGCGTTGAACGAGAAAAAGAATAAATAACCGATTGGCGTGACTCTGCAAGGGCGCAGCATGCTGCGCCCTTTCGCATAAAAATTCAGGAGTAAAGGTATGGCACTTTGGGGCGGACGGTTCACTCAGGCGGCGGATCAGCGGTTCAAGCAACTCAATGATTCGCTGCGGTTCGATTATCGCCTGGCGGAGCAGGATATCGTGGGCTCGGTGGCCTGGTCGAAGGCGCTGGTGACCGTTAACGTGTTGACGGCAACGGAGCAACAGCAGCTGGAGCAGGCGCTGAATGCCTTGCTGGCGGAAGTCCAGGCCGATCCTTTGGCGATCGTCCAAAGCGATGCCGAAGACATCCACAGCTGGGTGGAGCAGAAGCTGATCGAGAAGGTCGGCGATTTGGGCAAGAAGCTGCACACCGGCCGCAGCCGCAACGATCAGGTCGCGACCGATCTGAAGCTGTGGTGCAAACAGCAGATCGGCGATCTGCATCAGGCGATCGTCCAGCTGCAGCAGGCGCTGGTGGAGACCGCCGAAGCCAATCAGGATGCGGTGATGCCGGGGTATACCCACCTGCAACGCGCGCAGCCGGTGACTTTCGCGCACTGGTGCCTGGCCTATGTCGAGATGCTGGCGCGCGATGAGAGCCGACTGCAGGATACCCTGAAACGGCTGGACGTCAGCCCGCTGGGCAGCGGCGCGCTGGCCGGCACTGCGTATCCTATCGATCGCGAGCAACTGGCCGGCTGGCTGGGCTTTGCCTCGGCGACCCGCAACAGCCTGGACAGCGTATCCGATCGCGATCACGTGCTGGAGCTGCTGTCCAACGCCGCCATCAGCATGGTGCATCTGTCGCGCTTCGCCGAAGATCTGATCTTCTTCAACAGCGGCGAGGCGGCGTTTGTCGAGCTGTCTGACCGCGTGACCTCCGGCTCTTCGCTGATGCCGCAGAAGAAAAACCCGGACGCGCTGGAGCTGATCCGCGGCAAGTGCGGCCGCGTACAGGGCGCGCTGACCGGCATGATGATGACGCTGAAAGGCCTGCCGCTGGCGTACAACAAAGACATGCAGGAAGACAAAGAAGGGCTGTTCGACGCGCTCGACACCTGGATGGACTGCCTGCAGATGGCGGCGCTGGTGCTGGACGGCATTCAGGTGAAGCGCCCGCGCTGTCAGGAAGCGGCGGAGCAGGGCTATGCCAACGCCACCGAGCTGGCGGATTACCTGGTCGCCAAGGGCGTGCCGTTCCGCGAAGCGCACCATATCGTCGGTGAGGCGGTGGTAGAGGCGATTCGCCAGGGCAAACCGCTGGAAGCGCTGCCGCTGGCGGATTTGCAGCAGTTCAGCGCGACGATTGGCGACGACGTCTATCCGATCCTGGCGTTGCAATCTTGCCTGGACAAACGTGCGGCCAAAGGCGGCGTCGCGCCGCAGCAGGTGGCCGCGGCAATCGCCGCAGCGAAACAGCGTTTAGCTTGAGGACGATAAGGGCGGCCTGGTGCCGCCCTTGCACCTCTACCCCGCCAGGCGTGCGCACAGATAACGGTTCAGGCTCACGCCTTCCTCCATCGCGCCGATCGCCAGCCGGCGATGCTGTTCCGGCGTCATGCGTAACACCAGTTTTCCGCTGAAGTTCTTTTCCGCCAGCGCCTGCGGCGGCGTTTCACCTTGCGCCAGCATGTCGGCGATCGTTTCGCTCACGACTTTTTCGATACCCTCCAGTGCGCCGGTACGCGTGGCGGCCAGCCAGGACAGCGAGGGGAATTCGGCGCACAGCCCGACATATTCACGATCTTCCGCTGACCAGGTGATGCGATAGGTATAGTGTTCATGCTTTTCCATGTTCTTCCTCCATTCTGGCCAGTGCGGCGATGACCTGCTTAACCTGATATGCCTTGGCCGCGCCGTTGTTGCCGCGTTGGATATTGATGCGCGGATCGCCTGGCCAGGGCATGCGATAAACGTGATGGCTGCTACCGTTTATGCGCGGCGGCCCAAACCATCGCACGCAGACTTTCGCTAACTCGGCGAATTTGATGCTGTTCTGCCGCTGTTGCAAATCAGCGATGTCATCCCTGATCTCGTTCATGCCGCCTCCATTTTAGTATCGTTATTGGTATCACTTCAATGCCAAAGCATAAAAAATGAGCGCGGGCGGGCCGTGAGGCAAGCGGAGGGAGGAAATTGTGGAAAGTGCTGCGCAAAAAAACCGGGCCTGAAGGCCCGGTGGATATAAACGGAGAATAAGAGGTTACTCACCCGGACAGCGCTGGCAGCGCTCGATTTCGGCCGTGCCGAGTTTGAGCTTCGCCTGCAGATCGCGCAGCGCGGTGCGCAAGCCTTCTTCGATCACCGGATGATAGAACGGCATGTCCAGCATCTGATCGACGGTCATCTGCTGTTGGTGCGCCCAGGCTAACAGGTGCGCAATGTGTTCGGCGTCGGGGCCGATCATTTCCGCGCCGAGGAAACGGCCGGTGCCTTGCTCGCCGTAGACGTGCAAAATGCCCTTATTGCGCAGCATCACCCGCGAGCGGCCCTGATTCTCAAACGAGACTTTGCCCACTTCAAAGCAGCCGCAGGCGCTGAACTTCTCGCTCAGCTCGCGGAAAGTCGAGCCGACCATGGCGATCTGCGGATCGGAGAACACCACCGAAATCGCGCTGCGGCGCAGACCTGGATTGATCTCCGGGAAGCTGCCGGCGTTGGCGCCGGCGATGCGCGCCTGATCGCTGGCCTCGTGCAACAGCGGCAGCTGGTTGCTGGCGTCGCCGGCGATAAAGATATGCGGCACGCTGGTTTGCATCGTCAGGCGGTCGGCCAGCGGCACGCCTCGAGCGTCGAGCTGCAGGTCGGTGTTTTCGAGACCCAGCCGATCGACGTTGGGGCGGCGGCCGGTGGCGGCCAGCACGTAGTCCACCAGGATCTCCTGCGACTGGCCCTGCAGATCCTGATAGCGGATAAATACGCGGTCGCCTTCGCGCTGCATCATCTCCACTTTCACGTCGGCGTCGAGGTAGAACTCTTCTCCCAGCGTTTTGGCGGCGTAATCGCGCACGGCGCTGTCGGTCAGCGGCCCGACGGCGCCGCCGATGCCGAAGACCTTGGTGTCGACGCCGAGGCGGTGCAGCGCTTGCCCCAGCTCCAGCCCGATGACGCCGGGGCCGAATACCGCCACGGACTGCGGCAAGTCATCCCAGTTGAACAGATCGTCGTTGACGATCAGGCGATCGCCCAGTTCGTTCCACGGCGCCGGCCAGCTGGGGCGAGAGCCGGTGGCGATCACGATGCGCTGCGCCACGATGCGCGTATGGTCATCGACCTGCAGCGTGTTGTCGTCGATAAAGCGGGCATAGCCCTGAATTTTGTCGGCGGCCGGGATCTCGTCCACGCCTTCCAGCACGAAGCCGACGAAACGATCGCGTTCGCGTTTGACGCGCGCCATCACCTCGCGTCCGTCGATACGCGTTTTGCCGGTTGGGTGCACGCCAAAGCCCGGCGCACGTTCGATTTGATGCACCGCTTCGGCGGCGGCGATCAATAATTTGGATGGCATGCAGCCAACGCGCGCACAGGTGGTGCCGTAAGGCCCGCCTTCAATCATCACCACGCTGGGGGTAGACAGTTTGGCCGCGCGATAGGCGCCGAGCCCTGCGGTGCCGCCGCCGATGACCGCAACATCAACGTTCAACAGTTTCATATCCGCTCCTGAAAGGTAAAAAAAGGGCGGGCCGTAGCCCGCCAAAGTTCACGTTGGCTTTGTTATTACTTATTAAGCTGACAGGAAAGTTTCCAGATCGTCGCTGCCGCCAATGTGACGGCCGCCGATGAATACCTGCGGCACCGTGGCGCGGCCGCTGACGGCGCGCAGGCTGACGGTGGTGGCGTCTTTGCCCAGGACGATCTCTTCATACTGAATGCCGCGCTCTTGCAGCATCTGTTTGGCTTTGGCGCAGAATGGGCAACCCGGTTTGGTGAACAGGGAGACCGATTCCTGCACTTTGAATTCCGGCGCCAGGTATTTCAGCATGGTGTCGGCGTCGGACACTTCAAACGGGTCGCCCGGCTTGTTCGGCTCGACGAACATTTTCTCGACCACGCCGTTGCGCACCAGCATCGAGTAGCGCCATGAACGAGGGCCAAAGCCCAGGTCCGCTTTCTCGACCAGCATGTTCATGCCTTTGGTGAATTCACCGTTGCCGTCCGGCACGAAGGTGATGTTTTCCGCATGTTGGTCGGCTTTCCAGGCGTTCATCACGAAGGTGTCGTTCACGGAGACGCAAAGAATGCTGTCGACGCCGTGCTGCTTGAATACGCTGGACAGTTCGTTGTAGCGCGGCAGGTGGCTCGAAGAACAGGTCGGCGTGAACGCGCCCGGCAGCGAGAAAACAATGACGGTTTTGTTTTTGAACAGGTCATCAGTGGTCACATCAATCCATTGGTCGCCCTGACGGGTGTGGAAAGTAACCTGAGGAACTTTCTTGCCTTCTTGACTGGTAAACATTGATTAACCCCTTAATTAGGAAAAGTAATTTTTAGCATTTAGCGCGATCTCGCTTCGTTGGGACACATTATTGTCGCTGGGACTTGATAGATCTAATCGCTCATTGCTATCTTATCTATCGCCATGAGCTATCATGGAATGGAGGGAAACAATGAATATTCGTGATTTAGAGTATCTGGTCGCCTTGGCCGAGCACCGGCACTTCCGCCGCGCGGCCGATTCATGCCATGTAAGCCAACCCACGCTGAGCGGGCAGATCCGCAAGCTGGAAGACGAGTTGGGCGTCATGCTGCTCGAACGCACCAGCCGCAAGGTGCTGTTCACCCAGGCGGGTCTGTTGCTGGTGGAGCAGGCGCGCACCGTGCTGCGAGAAGTGAAAGTATTGAAGGAGATGGCCAGCCAGCAGGGCGAGGCCATGTCCGGGCCGCTGCACATCGGTCTGATCCCGACCGTGGGGCCTTATCTGCTGCCGCAGATCATCCCGACGCTGCACAAAACCTTCCCGAAACTGGAAATGTACCTGCACGAAGCGCAAACCCACCAACTGCTGGCGCAACTCGACAGCGGCAAGCTGGACTGCGCCATTCTGGCGCTGGTGAAGGAAACCGAGGCGTTTATCGAAGTGCCTCTGTTCGATGAACCGATGAAGCTGGCGGTGTATTCCGATCACCCGTGGGCGCAGCGCGAGCGCGTGGCGATGCCGGATTTGGCGGGAGAAAAGCTGCTGATGCTGGAAGATGGCCACTGCCTGCGCGATCAGGCGATGGGCTTCTGCTTCCAGGCGGGCGCGGACGAGGATACCCACTTCCGCGCCACCAGTCTGGAAACGCTGCGCAATATGGTCGCGGCCGGCAGCGGCATTACCCTGCTGCCGTCCCTGGCGGTGCCGCCGCAGCGCGAGCGCGATGGCGTCTGCTATCTGGATTGCTACAAGCCGGAGCCGAAGCGCACCATCGCGTTGGTGTATCGCCCCGGTTCCCCACTGCGCAGCCGTTATGAGCAGTTGGCCGAAGCGATCCGCGAGCACATGCAGGGCTACATCGACAACGCGTTAAAACAGGCGGTTTAAGCCGTTAAGCGCTGCCACCCGGTAGGCTTCGGCCATGGTCGGATAGTTGAAGGTCGTATTAACGAAATACTCGATAGTATTGCCTTCACCTTTCTGTTCCATGATCGCCTGACCGATGTGGATGATCTCCGCCGCACGTTCGCCGAAGCAGTGGATCCCGAGGATCTGCAGGGTGTCGCGATGGAACAGGATCTTCAGGCTGCCGACGTTCATCCCGGCGATCTGCGCACGCGCCAGATGTTTGAACTGGGCGCGGCCCACTTCATACGGCACCTTCATCGCCGTCAGTTCCTGCTCGGTTTTGCCGACGGAGCTGATTTCCGGAATGGTGTAGATGCCGGTCGGGATATCTTCGATTAAGTGACCGCTGGCTTCACCGGAGGCGATCGCCTGCGCGGCGATGCGGCCCTGATCGTAGGCGGCGGAAGCCAGACTCGGATAGCCGATGACGTCACCGACCGCATAAATGTGCGACAGCGCGGTTTGATACATGCTGTTCACTTTCAGCAGCCCGCGGCTGTCCGACTCCAGGCCGACGTTCTCCAACCCTAACGAATCGGTGTTACCGGTACGGCCGTTGGCGTACAGCAGGCAGTCCGCTTTCACCTTCTTGCCGGACTTCAGGTGCACGATCACGCCGTCTTCGGTGCCTTCGATCTTCTCGAACTCTTCGTTGTGGCGGATCACCACCCCGTTGTTCCAGAAGTGGTAAGAGAGCGAATCCGACATTTCCTGATCGAGGAACGCCAGCAGGCGATCGCGGGTGTTGATCAGATCGACCTTGACGTTCAGACCGCGGAAGATAGACGCATATTCACAGCCGATCACCCCGGCGCCGTAAATGATCACGTGGCGCGGCTCATGGCTCAGTTCGAGAATGGAGTCGCTGTCGTAGATGCGTGGGTGATTGAAATCGACGCTGGCCGGATGGTAAGGACGCGAGCCGCAGGCGATCACGATGTGGTCGGCGCGGATGGTGTCCTGGGTACCGTCCATATAGCTGACGCTGACGGTGTTGGCGTCGATGAAGCGCGCGTCACCGGCGAACAGTTTGCACTGATTCCGCTCATAGAACCCTTGGCGCATGCGGGTCTGCTGGCTGATGACGTTATCGGCGTGGCGTAAAATGTCAGGGAAGGTCGCGCTGAGCGTGCGCGAGTTGTTGTAAAGCGGGTTCTGGTTGAATTCGATAATGCGGCTGA
Source organism: Serratia sp. 201 (assembly GCF_037027545.1). NCBI lineage: Bacteria > Pseudomonadati > Pseudomonadota > Gammaproteobacteria > Enterobacterales > Yersiniaceae > Serratia > Serratia sp. 201. The sequence goes on from NZ_JAXCHC010000007.1 coordinate 114,301, forward strand.
CGGCGTGGCGGAGGGCTTTGGAAGGGATGGTGCCCCAGTGGGTACATCCGCCGCCTACGTTATTGTACCGTTCGATAACGGCCACGCGGGCGCCTTGTTTCACCAGCCCCATGGCGGCACCTTCACCACCAGGGCCCGAGCCAATCACAATGGCATCAAATTGATAGTGCTGTTGCATGTAGGAGAGACCTGTTTTTTTATACAAGATTACAACGGTATCTTAACATCATAGCGCTGCTCACCCAATCACCATTAGGCTTTTTGAGTCAAAGCACAATCGGCTCAGGGCGGAAGTGTGATAGAGCGCGTTAGTATAAATGCTGTTGCAATAAAATTTGCTATATTGCCGAGTCTAGGGCGTTAGACTGAGAAAATGGAACCTATCCGGATATGCATATGGGCGTCAGAGCACAACAAAAAGAACGGACTCGTCGTTCCCTGATCGAAGCCGCTTTCAGCCAGCTGAGCGCCGAACGCAGCTTCGCCAGCCTGAGCCTGCGGGAAGTTTCACGCGAGGCGGGCATTGCGCCCACGTCGTTTTATCGCCATTTCCGCGATGTGGACGAGCTGGGGCTGACCATGGTGGACGAAAGCGGCCTGATGCTGCGTCAGTTGATGCGCCAGGCGCGCCAACGCATCGCCAAGGGCGGCAGCGTAATCCGCACCTCGGTGTCCACCTTTATGGAATTTATCGGCAACAACCCGAACGCCTTCCGCCTGCTGCTGCGTGAGCGCTCCGGCACGTCGGCGGCATTCCGTGCGGCAGTGGCGCGCGAGATCCAGCATTTCATCGCTGAACTGGCGGACTACCTCGAATTGGAAAACCACATGCCGCGCAGTTTTACCGAAGCGCAGGCGGAAGCGATGGTCACCATCGTGTTCAGCGCCGGCGCGGAAGCGCTGGATATCGACGTCGAGCAGCGGCAGCAGCTGGAAGAACGGCTGGTGCTGCAGCTACGGATGATCTCCAAAGGGGCGTATTACTGGTATCGTCGCGAACAAGAAAAAGCTTCTGTGTCCCACGTATAAAAAAGGTAAAAAATGATGGAAAAACCAGGCCGTGAAAATGGCACCTTACTGCTGGCGTTAATTGCCGGCCTTTCGATCAACGGTTCCTTTGCCGCGCTGTTCAGCTCGGTGGTGCCGTTTTCGATCTTCCCGCTGATCGCGTTGGTGCTGGCGGTGTACTGCCTGCATCAGCGTTACCTGAACCGCGCCATGCCGGACGGCATGCCGAAGCTGGCGGCGGCCTGTTTCCTGCTGGGGCTGCTGCTGTACAGCGCCATCGTGCGCGCCGAATATCCGCAGATCGGCTCCAACTTCCTGCCGTCGGTGATCTGCGTGGCGCTGGTGCTGTGGATCGGGATGAAACTGAAGGCGCGCAAGGCGCCGGATGCGCCGACTCAAGAATCGTAATGAAACGGGGCGCCATCATGGCGCCCCTGTCGTATCAGCGATGCTTTTCCAGCAACACACCGCATTCCATGTGATGGGTATACGGGAACTGATCGAACAGCGCCAGGCGGCTGACCCGGTGGGTGGCCTGCAGCGTTTCCAGGTTGGCGCACAGCGTTTCCGGGTTGCATGAGATATAGAGAATGCGCGGGTAGGCCTGCACCATCTTCACCGTTTCCTCGTCCAGCCCGCTGCGCGGCGGATCGACGAAAATCGTCTCGCAGTTGTAACCACTCAGATCGATGCCTTTCAACCGGTTGAATTCGCGTACTCCGTTCATCGCCTGAGTGAAGTCTTCTGCCGCCATGCGGATGATTTGCACATTGTCGATATGGTTGGCGGCGATGTTGTACTGCGCCGCCGCCACCGACGGCTTGGCGATCTCGGTCGCCAGCACGCGCTCGAAATTGCGCGCCAGCGCCAGCGAGAAGTTGCCATTGCCACAGTACAGCTCCAGCAAATCGCCTTTGGAACCGGCGGTGACCGCCAACGCCCACTCCAGCATCTGCACGTTCATGGCCGCATTGGGCTGAGTGAAGCTGTTTTCCACCTGACGATAGATCATGTCGCGGCCGGCGACCGGCAGCACTTCGTCAACATAATCCTGGTCGAGCATGATCTTGGTCTTCGACGCCCGGCCGATCAGCTGCAGGTCGAAACCCTGAGCGCGCAGATCGTCACGCAACTGCTCGGCGCGCCGTTGCCAAACGTCATCCAGCTTGCGGTGGTACAGCAGCGAGGCGATGATTTTGCCGCTTTGCGTCGACAGATAATCGATCTGGAACAGCTTGTGACGCAGGATCGGTTCCGGTTTCAGCGCGGCGATCAGGGCGGTCATCAGGCGGTTGATCAGCTCGCTGGCCGCCGGGAACTGGTCGACGCGAATACGCTGCTTGGTCTGCTGATCGAACATGATGTGATACATGTCGTCCGCGTCGTGCCAGATGCGGAATTCGGCGCGCATGCGGTAGTGGTCGACTGGCGAGCGGAACACTTCCGGCTCGGGCGCCGCGAACGGTGACATCAACGTCTTCAGGCGGGCGACTTTCTCCGCCAGTTGGTCATCGTAACGTTCAATAGGCAAATTCTCGGGCGTCATGTGTGTCTTCTCGTCAGGCAAATTTGATCAGCGGGGATTGTAGGGAATCAGCCCGTGAAGTCCAGTTTTGTCGCGTTTATTATTTGTAACATTAGTAGCAGTCTAGACATCTATTTTCATTGATCGTAGCATTGCCGTCCGGCCTCAAGCAGCGAGTGAAAAGGGAATCCGGTGTGAATCCGGAGCTGACGCGCAGCGGTAAGGGGAAGTCACGGCGATAGCGTTTCGACGCAGACACTGTCCACTGCAGGATGGGAAGTCATCGCCCGTTGCTGGTCGCGCCCCGCGGCCCGCAAATCCCAAGCCCGAAGACCTGCCGGTGTTACGTCGCAATGTCCGTGGCCGTCGCGAACTACCGGCCATGATCCTGCGGCATCCGCCAATTAAGTTTGGATGCTTTTCTCATGACAATTACAAAAAATATGCTGCTGGCGGTGGTCTCCTCCGTCACGGCTTTTTCTGGATGGGCGCAAGACAACACCACAGCCAAGAATGGCGATAACCTGGTGGTGACCGCCAACCGTTTCCCGCAGCCGGTTTCTTCTGTGCTGGCACCGACTTCCATCGTCACCCGTAACGATATCGATCGCTGGCAGGCCAAAAGCCTGACCGACGTGATGCGCCGTTTGCCGGGCGTGGACGTTGGCCAAAACGGTGGATTGGGACAAAAGAGCTCGCTGTTTATTCGCGGCACCAACTCCAGCCATGTGCTGGTGCTAATTGACGGCATTCGCCTTAATCAGGCGGGCGTCAGCGGTTCTTCCGATCTCAGCCAAATCCCGATTTCGCTGGTGCAGAAAGTCGAATACATTCGCGGCCCGCGCTCGGCGGTGTACGGCTCCGATGCCATCGGCGGCGTGGTCAACATTATTACCACCCGCGAAAAGAACGGCACGACGCTCTCAGCCGGCGTCGGCTCCAACGGCTATCAATCCTATGACGCGTCGACCCAACAACAACTGGGTGACAGCACCGTGGCGACGGTGGCGGGGAATTACACCTATACCAAAGGGTATGACGTGGTGGCTGAAGGTAATACCAGTATTCCTCAGCCCGATCGCGACGGCTTTATGAGCAAATTGCTCTACGGCGCATTGCAGCACCAATTTAACGAGCAAATCAGCGGTTTTGTGCGTGGTTATGGTTACGATAATCGTACAGGCTACGATGGATTCTATTCTTACGATAAAGACTTCAATATTACCGGTCTGCCCGATACCCGTAAGCTGTACAGCCAAACATGGGACACGGGGTTGCGCTATCAGGAAGGGATTTACGCCACGCAGCTAGTGGGGAGTTACAGCCACAGCAAAGACTACAATTACGATCCGCGCAAAGGCCAGTATGCGATCTCCTCCAGTTTGGATGATTCGGAACAGTACAATCTGCAGTGGGGCAACACGTTCAAGGTTGCCCAAGGCACCATTAGTGCGGGCGCAGATTGGCAGGATCAACAAATCAAACCGGGTACCGCGTCCGTCAGCAGCGAGAGAAGCCAGCGCAATACTGGCATCTATCTGACTGGGCAACAGTTGGTGGGACCGGTGACGCTGGAGGCTGCTGCGCGTGGCGACGACAACTCGGAGTTCGGTTGGCACGGCACCTGGCAAACCAGTGCAGCCTGGGAATTCATCGAGGGGTATCGTTTCATTGCCTCTTACGGTACCGCGTTCAAAGCGCCAAACATGAACCAGTTGTTTAGTACCACTTACGGCAACAATAATTTGAAACCGGAAGAAAGCAAGCAATGGGAAGGCGGTTTTGAAGGCTTGACCGGGCCTGTGACCTGGCGTATTTCCGGTTATCGCAATGACATTGATAATCTTATCGACAGCGATCCGGTGAGTTACCGCTATTATAATATCGGTAAGGCGACCATTAAAGGTGTAGAGGCCACGGCTTCTTTTGAAACCGGCCCGCTGACGCATCAGATTGGTTACGATTATGTCGACCCGCGCAATGCTAAAACCAACGAAGTGCTGCTGCGCCGCGCTAAACAGCAGGTGAAATACGAGCTGGATTGGCAACTGTACGACTTTGATTGGGCAGTAACCTATCAATACCTGGGTGAGCGCTACGACAAGGATTATGGCGTTTATCCTAGCCCGACGGTTAAACTCGGCGGCGTGAGCCTGTGGGATCTCGCAGTTTCGTATCCGGTCACATCTCATCTGACAGTTCGTGGTAGAATTGCCAACCTGTTTGATAAAGATTATGAGACGGCCTATGGCTACGCTACTCCAGGAAGAGAATACTACCTCACTGGAAGCTATACCTTCTAACAGCACCGCCACACCTCGCCCGACGGTGCTGGTTTTCGATTCCGGCGTCGGCGGGCTGTCGGTGTATCAGGAGATTCGGCAGTTGCTGCCGGATCTCCACTATATATACGCGTTCGACAACGTGGCGTTCCCCTACGGCGAGAAGTCCGAAGAGTTTATCGTTGAGCGCGTGCTGGAGATTGTCGGCGCGGTACAGCAACGTCATCCTCTGGCGATTGTCGTCATCGCCTGCAACACCGCTAGCACGGTCTCCTTGCCGGCTCTGCGCGAGCGTTTCAGTTTCCCTGTCGTGGGCGTGGTGCCCGCCATCAAACCGGCGGCCCGCCTTACCGTTAACGGCATTGTCGGCCTGTTGGCGACCCGCGGCACCGTACAGCGCAGCTATACCCATGAGCTGATTTCCCGTTTCGCCACCGACTGCAAGATTGAATTGCTGGGCTCTTCAGAACTGGTGGAGCTGGCGGAAGCCAAGCTGCATGGCGAAGCCGTGCCGCTACCGGTGCTGAAGAAGATCCTGCATCCGTGGCTGAGCATGCGCGAGCCGCCGGATACCGTCGTGCTGGGCTGCACCCATTTCCCTCTATTAGCTGAAGAGCTGATGCAAGTGTTGCCGGAAGGCACCCGATTGGTGGATTCCGGCGCGGCGATTGCCCGTCGCACCGCCTGGCTCATCTCTACGCAGGAAAACCTGGTCTCGAGCCAGGAAGAGAATCTGGCGTATTGCATGGCGTTAAATGAAGATACTGACGCTTTATTGCCCGTTTTGCAGGGCTATGGCTTTAAATCGTTGAAAAAACTGCCGCTTTAACGGTGTTTTGGTTAAACATTCAACGGTCGGAAAAAATATTGAAAATAGGGGTTGCGGCCTGCCGAGAACTCCCTATAATGCGCCTCCACTGACCGGGAACAACGACTGACAAGCCGCCGGGTCAGCGAGAAGAAAGCGAAATAAACGCTTGACTCTCCGGGTGAAAAGCGTAATATACGCAGCCCGCGCCGATGAGTTTCTCGGCACTGCTCTTTAACAATTTATCAGACAATCTGTGTGGGCACTCCACAAGACGATA
>NZ_JAXCHC010000008.1:0-48758 GCF_037027545.1 Serratia sp. 201
GCCTGGCGGCAATAGCGCGGTGGTCCCACCTGACCCCATGCCGAACTCAGAAGTGAAACGCCGTAGCGCCGATGGTAGTGTGGGGTCTCCCCATGCGAGAGTAGGACACTGCCAGGCATCAAATAAAACAACAAGCCTCATGCGAAAGCATGGGGCTTTTTGTTTTGTCTGTTATCTGGCGTTCTGCACGAGCATGGGCATCCTGAGACGAATTGTGTAGGACAAATCCGCCGGGAGCGGATTTGAACGTTGCGAAGCAACGGCCCGAAGGGGGGCGGGCAGGACGCCCGCCATAAACTGCCAGGCATCAAACCAAGCAGAAAGCCCTGAACTGACGTTCAGGGCTTTCTGCTGTGCGTAAAACGTAAAAAAGCGCAGCTACGCTGCGCTGCTCTCCCCAGCTTATCTCCGACAGACAGCCAGAGAAAAGGCCCCGAAGGGCCTTTGATTAGGGTGTGTTTGCTTTTTTTCACTTATTATTCGATTAATGCGAGCTGCCCTGAGAGATACCCAGCCCGGTTTGCGAACGGACAAACTGCGCCCGGAAGCGTTCCCGCTCCTGCTGCCCGGCCAGCGAGCTGTCGGTGATCGAGAACAGCCAGGTGCCGACAAAGGCCACGATCATCGAGAACAGCGCTGGGTATTCATACGGGTAAATCGGTTTTTCATGGCCGAGGATCTGCACCCAGATCGTCGGGCCGAGGATCATCAGAATCACCGCCGTTAACAGACCCAGCCAGCCGCCAATCATCGCGCCGCGGGTCGTCAAACGCGACCAGTACATCGACAGGATGATGATAGGGAAGTTACAGCTGGCAGCGATAGAGAACGCCAGCCCGACCATAAAGGCGATATTCTGCTTCTCGAACAAAATCCCCAGGGCAATAGCAACCAGGCCCAATACCACGACGGTGATCTTTGAGACCTTCAGCTCGTCACGCTCGGTCGCCTTGCCGTTTTTCATCACGCTGGCGTACAGATCGTGGGAAACCGCCGAGGCACCGGCCAGCGTCAGGCCTGCAACGACCGCCAGAATGGTGGCGAAGGCCACCGCCGAGATAAAGCCGAGGAAGAAGTTGCCGCCAACGGCATTGGCCAGGTGCACCGCCGCCATATTGGTGCCGCCCAGCAGCGCGCCGGTGGCGTCTTTGAACGCCGGATTGGCGCTGACCAGCAAGATGGCGCCGAAGCCGATGATAAAGGTCAGAATATAGAAGTAACCGATAAAGCCGGTGGCGTAGAACACGCTCTTGCGCGCTTCCTTGGCGTCACTGACGGTGAAGAAACGCATCAGGATGTGCGGCAGACCGGCGGTGCCGAACATCAGCGCCAGGCCAAGCGAGAGCGCAGAAATCGGATCGGAGACCAGACCACCGGGGCTCATGATGGCGATGCCTTTCGGATGCACCTTCACCGCTTCGGCGAACAGGGTATTGAAGTCGAAGTTAACCGACTTCATCACCATCAGCGCCATAAAACTGGCGCCGGCCAGCAGCAGCACCGCCTTGATGATCTGCACCCAGGTGGTGGCCAGCATGCCGCCGAACAGCACGTACAGCACCATCAGGATGCCGACCAGGATCACCGCCACATGGTAGTTGAGCCCGAACAGCAGCTGGATCAGCTTGCCGGCGCCGACCATCTGCGCGATCAGATACAGCGCCACCACCACCAACGAGCCGCAGGCCGAGAGGGTGCGGATCGGTTTCTGCTGCAGACGGTAAGAGGCGACATCGGCAAAGGTATAACGGCCGAGGTTGCGCAAACGCTCCGCGATCAGGAACAGAATGATCGGCCAGCCGATGAGGAAGCCGATGGAGTAAATCAGTCCGTCATAGCCCGAGGTGTAGACCAGGGCGGAGATACCGAGGAACGAGGCGGCGGACATGAAGTCACCGGCGATCGCCAGCCCGTTTTGCAGGCCGGTGATGCGCCCGCCCGCGGTGTAGTAGTCCTGACGGGAACGGGTGCGTTTGGAGGCCCAATAGGTGATGTAGAGCGTGGCGCCGACAAACAGGATAAACATCACGATCGCCTGGATGTTCAGCGGCTGGCGATGCACCTCGCCGCCAATGGCGTCGGCGCAGGCCAGACCGGGCAGCAACAGCAGCGCGGCGGCGGACAATAAGCGCTTCATTGTTTCACCTCACGCAGAATCTCTGCGGTGAGGCGATCGAATTCGCCGTTGGCGCGAAACACGTAGATCCCGGTCAAGACGAAAGAGATCACGATCAGCCCGACGCCGACCGGGATCCCGCGGGTGATGGTCGATCCGGCGGCGATCGGCGTGCCGAGCCATTGCGGATCGAAGGCGATCAACAGAATAAAGCCGACGTACAGCGCCAGCGTAATCAGTGAAAGCAGCCAGGCGAACCGGCCGCGTTTTCTCACCAGCTCTTTAAAGCGCGGGTTTTCTTCAATCCCTTGATAAATGGTGTCATTCATCAGAGTGTCTCCAGTCGGTATTGAGAGAGTACGCCGCGCCAGGGCCGCTCAACGGTGCGTGATCCGGATTGAGCGGCCTGAAGCGGCATAAATTATGACGGCACTTTCATTGATTGTTTTTCTTCCAACAGCTTGTCGACGACGGCCGGATCCGCCAGCGTAGAGGTATCCCCCAGGTTGCTGGTGTCGCCGGCGGCAATTTTGCGCAGGATACGCCGCATGATCTTGCCGGAGCGCGTTTTGGGCAGCGAATCTGTCCAGTGCAGTACGTCCGGCGTGGCGATCGGCCCTATCTCTTTGCGCACCCAGTTGCGCACTTCGGTATAGAGCTCCGGCGTCGGTTCTTCGCCGTGGTTCAGCGTGATGTAGGCGTAGATCGCCTGGCCTTTGATGTTATGAGGAATGCCGACCACCGCCGCTTCGGCGATTTTCGGGTGCGATACCAGCGCGGACTCAATCTCGGCGGTGCCCAGACGGTGGCCGGAGACGTTCAGCACGTCATCGACGCGGCCGGTGATCCAGTAGTAACCGTCTTCGTCGCGGCGTGCGCCGTCGCCGCTGAAGTACATGCCTTTGAAAGTCGAGAAGTAGGTTTGCTCGAAGCGGTCATGATCGCCGAACAGGGTACGCGCCTGGCCCGGCCAGGAATCGACGATCACCAGGTTGCCTTCGCAGGCGCCTTCCTGCGGTGTGCCGACGTTATCGACCAATGCCGGCTGTACGCCGAAGAAAGGCCGCGTAGCAGAACCGGCTTTCAGCTCGGTGGCGCCAGGCAGCGGGGTAATCATGAAGCCGCCGGTTTCGGTTTGCCACCAGGTGTCGACGATCGGGCACTTTGCATTGCCTATCTTGTTGTAGTACCACTCCCAGGCTTCCGGGTTGATCGGCTCGCCGACCGAGCCCATGATACGCAGCGAATCGCGTCGTGTGCCCTCGATCGCCTTGTCGCCTTCGGCCATCAGGGCGCGAATGGCGGTCGGTGCGGTATACAGAATGTTGACCTGGTGCTTGTCGATCACTTGCGACAGGCGATTAACGCCCGGATAGTTAGGCACGCCTTCGAACATCAGCGTGGTGGCGCCGCAGGCCAGCGGGCCGTACAGCAGATAACTGTGGCCTGTGACCCAGCCCACGTCGGCGGTGCACCAATAGATGTCGCCGTCGTGGTAGTCGAACACATACTTAAAGGTCATCGCGGCGTAGACCAGGTAGCCGCCGGTGGTGTGCAGCACGCCTTTCGGCTTGCCGGTCGAACCGGAGGTATACAGGATAAACAGCGGATCTTCGGCGTTCACTTCTGCCGGCGGGCAGTCGGCGGAGACGCCCTGGGTCAGCTCATGCCACCACAGATCGCGCCCTTCCTGCCAGTAGCCCGGTTTCCCGGTGCGTTGGAACACCACGACGTTGGCCACGCTGACTACGCCGGGATTTTTCAGCGCATCGTCGACGTTCTTTTTCAGCGGCACGGCACGGCCGGCGCGCAGACCTTCATCGGCGGTGATCACCAGCCTGGCGTTGGAGTCGATAATGCGTCCGGCGACCGCTTCCGGCGAGAAGCCGCCGAAGATCACCGAATGTACGGCGCCGATACGCGCGCAGGCCAGCATCGCGACCGCCGCTTCCGGCACCATCGGCATATAGATAGCCACCACGTCACCTTTTTTCACGCCGAGCTTTTTCAGCACGTTGGCGAACTGGCAGACGTCATGGTGCAGCTGTTTGTAAGTCACCTTTTTGGATTGGGTCGGGTCGTCGCCTTCCCAGATAATGGCGGTCTGGTCGCCGCGCTCGGCCAAATGACGATCCAGACAGTTGGCCGCCAGGTTCAACGTGCCGTCTTCAAACCAACGGATGCTGACGTGGCCCGGATCGAACGAGGTGTTTTTGACTTTGGTATAGGGTTTGATCCAGTCCAGGATTTTGCCATGCTCACCCCAGAAAGCCTCTGGGTCTTGAACCGACTGTTGATAATACTGTTGGTATTGTGCCGGATTAATCAGGGCGCGTTCTGCAATTGCAGAAGGAATAGCGTGTTTATGCAGTTGGCTCATAGCTTTTCTCCTTGAAGTTGTTAATGATATGTCAACTGAAGGTTAAGTATAGTTTGCTACGATTCTTTGTTTCTTTTTTGCGCGGCAGATCACGCAACAAAGATATTGATTTGTAATCGTTCTGTCGCATTTGCAGGGCATATCTATCTATTTGGCGCTTAAATCCTCATAAACCCACGTTTTTAACCAAAAACACTTATCTAAAGAACAAAAAAGAATAAAAAAAGGCGAGGGTATTTGCCTCGCGCTTAATAAGGATGGGAGAGACCAGCATTATTTCGCGCTATAAATCTTTTTTGATTATTTTTCGCTATTAATATTCGAAGTTGGTATTAACGCGATATAACGATGGACGGCACATCGTGAAATAACGTTCTATTAATGCTTCATACCTGATGAAAACTCGGGAAATACCCTGTGGCATTCATCCTGCGGTATCGTTCGATTTTTAATCTAAATATAAAATGGCGCTGCATTTATGGGTGAAAATGTCACTCGGCCAATTCCCATTTATTTGACTTTTGAGTAACAAAATATAAACATTCGGTGCGGACTAAATATGCAGAATGGACGAAAAATAACGCATTTTAATCGCGTTCAAAAAAACGTCACCGGCGCGGTTATGTGCTTCATTATCTGAAAAATTATGTTTTTAATAACAAGCAATTATGCCATTTGAAATAGTTACGCGAAATTTTTGTGATTCGATTCAGCGCTCAACCCTGACAAATCAAGGCTTGCAGAGCATGCCGCCCGGATGATACAGATTTATACTGCGTCGCACCCAGGGCAGGTGAACGCTTCCACTGAATTAACATAAGCCTGTAATAAATGATTAAGTATTCTTTTCGCCGTGTTGCGACTTTGTACGGCGCAAAGAGTCTTTGAGGACTTTTTGGGTATGAAAAGTGTAAAAATTAGCCTGGCTTGGCAAATCCTGATCGCGTTGGTACTGGGTATTATTGTTGGCGCGGTATTGCACAACCAGACAGAATCTCGTGAGTGGCTGGTCAGCAATATTCTCAGCCCGGCGGGTGATATCTTTATTCGTCTGATCAAGATGATTGTGGTGCCGATTGTTATTTCCACGCTGATCGTCGGTATTGCCGGCGTAGGCGATGCGAAAAAGCTGGGCCGCATCGGATTGAAAACCATTATTTACTTCGAAGTGATCACCACCATCGCCATCGTGGTGGGGTTGACGCTGGCCAACGTATTCCAACCCGGCCACGGCATCGACATGTCGACGTTGACCACGGTGGACATTTCGCAGTATGAGAAAACTACCGAACAGGTGCAAAGCGGTTCGCACAGTCTGGTGGCGACCATTCTGTCGCTGATCCCATCGAACGTCTTCTCGTCGATGGCCAAGGGCGACATGCTGCCGATTATCTTCTTCTCGGTGCTGTTCGGTCTGGGGCTGTCGTCGTTGCCGAAAGAGACCAAAGAGCCGTTGCTGAAGGTGTTCAAGGCGGTGTCCGAGAGCATGTTCAAAGTCACCCACATGATCATGCGCTATGCGCCGATCGGGGTATTCGGTCTGATTTCGGTCACGGTAGCCAACTTCGGTTTCGCTTCGCTGCTGCCGCTGGCCAAGCTGGTGCTGCTGGTATACTTCGCCATCGCGTTCTTCGCCCTGGTGGTGCTGGGGGCGGTCGCCCGGCTGTGCAATCTGCGCATCTGGACGCTGATCCGCATCCTGAAAGACGAACTGATCCTGGCTTATTCCACCGCCAGCTCGGAAACGGTGCTGCCGCGCATCATCGAAAAGATGGAGGCTTACGGCGCGCCCAAGTCGATCACTAGCTTCGTGGTGCCGACTGGCTACTCCTTTAACCTGGATGGCTCGACGCTGTACCAGAGCATCGCCGCTATCTTTATCGCCCAGCTGTACGGCATCGAACTGTCGTTGGGGCAGGAGATCGTGCTGGTGCTGACGCTGATGGTAACCTCGAAAGGGATCGCCGGCGTGCCCGGGGTCTCGTTCGTGGTGCTGCTGGCGACGTTGGGCAGCGTCGGCATCCCGCTGGAAGGCCTGGCGTTCATCGCCGGCGTGGACCGTATCCTGGATATGGCGCGTACCGCGCTGAACGTGGTGGGCAACGCGCTGGCGGTACTGGTGATCGCCAAGTGGGAGCACCAGTTCGATCGCAAGAAGGCGCTGGCTTACGAAACGGAGTTTCTGGCGCAGAAGGTGAAGCCGGCCAACCAGGCCTAATCACGAGTATCGCCGACGTTAAAAACGCCCCAGGCAGTTGTGCCGGGGCGTTTTGTTTTTATGGCCCTTCAACCTGCCACTTTCTTTTCTCTGCCCAACTGCGCGACTTGCATCCCCGCTTAACAAAATCTAAAGTGTTACCAAATTAATAGAAATGATAATAGATGTTATTATCATTTTCATTTGATGATGTATGGAGACACGCAAAAGCCGTTGAACGGCGGGGGTACGCCCGTTCGGCGTCTTTATTCGGGCTTATCAAAGGTAGGTAACATGTCGGACACCGCTTTGGCCTCTGAATGGTTGCCGCTGGCGCCAGCGCAGCTTGATTTCTGGGAAGAACACACCTTGCACCCTGGGCAGACTCTGTCCACCGTCGCACATTGCACCGAACTGTGCGGCGCGGTAGAGGAAGAGACGCTCTGCCGGGCGATCGCCACCACTCTCGCCGAGACGCAGGCGTTTGCCTTGCGCTTTGGTGAGCGGCATGGCGACTCTCCCCCGCTGTTACGTTACGATCCACAGCGCACACCGCCATTGCAACGCATCGATCTGCAAACGCACGACGATCCCTGGCAGGCGGCGCAAAACCTGATGCGCGAAGATATCGCGCAGCGCCGGGCGCTGCACAGCGAACCGTTAGCCGCAGCCTGGCTGCTCAAGCTGGGGCCGGAGCGCTACCTCTGGTACGTGCGTGCGCACCATATTCTGGTTGATGGCTTCGGCATGGCCCTGATCGAACACCGCTGCGCCGCGTTATATGCGCACTATCTGGGTGAGGGCAGCGCAGGTATGCCTCTGGGCGCCTTCGACCTCTTTCAACAGGCCGAGCTGGCCTACGCTGATTCTGAGCGATGCGAGCGCGATCGGCGCTTTTGGCAGACCTATCTGCCGCCGTCGCAGGGGCTGCCGACGGTGCGCAAGGGCGGTGAGGCCTATGGCGTACGGCGTCTGAGCACCCACCACCGGCTGCCGGCGGCGGTGTCGCACTCTCTGGCGCAGTTGGCGGAGCGTAGCGGCATCAATTGGCCCGACTTGCTGGTGGCGCTGTCGGCGGCCTGGCTGTTTCAGGTGATGCCGCGCTGTGCCCGGCAAGGCGATACGCTGCCGATGTGGATGCCGGCGATGAATCGCCGTGGGCAGGCAGCCACTAACGTGCCTTCGCTGGCGGTCAACACGCTGCCGCTGCTGGTGTCACCGCCGCAAGCGGAGACGCTGGGGAGCTTTCTCACCACGCTGACGCAGCAGCTGCGGGAGCTGCGCAGCCACGCCGGCTACCGTCTGCGCCAATTGGCCGCCGATCGCGGTGTGGATCCGGGCTCGCGCTTCTTTATTTCCCCCTTCATCAACGTGCAACCCTTCGATGCGCCTCGTTTTACTGGCTGTCGCGGTACCCGCAGCGTATTGGCCGGCGGCTCGGGCGACGGTTTTAACCTGACGTATCGCGGCCGCACCGACGCCCGCGATCTGCAGGTGGATATCGATATTTATCTGGAACAGTTCCCGACGGAGGATGCGTTGGACTATGGCGAGGCGCTGCAAGAATTTCTGTTGCGTGCGCTGCAGCAGGAAGCCTGGGAGCAACCGCTGGCGGCCCTGACGGCGTTACCCGCCTGAGAAAATGCGGGCGGGGGATGTCCCCGCCCGAGTGGTATGGTTTCAGCTGGCCAGCAACGCCGCCACTTCGCGTGCGTTCTTGCATGGCAAGAGCGCACTGCTTACCAGACGGGTGCCGAAAGCGTCATTGAGGCGTGCCGTCACCTGTTTGATATGCGGCAGCTTCAGTCCCATGGCGATAAACGCCGTCTCTTCCCCCCAGTCCGGGCGCGGCGTTACGCCAATCGCCTGCCAGTAAATGGTCAGGATCTCGGCGCTGCGCGCCACCGGTGCGTTCGGCGGCGGGGCCGCGCAGGCGTTCAACGCCGGCGCGGTTTGCTGGTGGCTCAGGTCGGCGCGGATGCGATGGCGATCGGTTTTACCGTTGGCGGACAGCGGCAGCGCCTCGGCATGGATAAAGCGCGTGGGGATATGGGTACAGGGCAGATAGCCGGTGGCGAAGGCGCGGATCTCGGACAGCGGCAGCGGCTTGCCGTCGCGGGTCAGATACAGGGCGCCGAGCGCTGCCTCGTTGTTCTCTCCGCTGGGATAATCCACCACTACCATATCCAGGATCGCCGGATGGCGGCGCAGCACGTCTTCGATTTCCGGCAGCGAGACGCGCACGCCGCGGATCTTCACATAGCCGTTCACCCGGGTGGCGAACATGATGTTGCCGTCCGCACGGTAATAGCCCTGATCGCCGGTGCGGAAAGCGCGCAGCGGTTGCCCGTCCGGTCCTTCGAGGGTAACGAAATCGTGCTGCTTCAGTTCCCCCTGCTCCAGATAGCCTAACGCCAGGTTCACCCCGGCGGTGTGAATGCGGCCGACCACGCCGGCCGGGCAGTGGCTGCCGTCGTCATGGCAGATGAAGTAGCGGTTAGCCGGCAGCGGGCGGCCGTAAGGCACGGTGCCGCTCTCCTGTGGGGCGATCGGGTGCCAGATGCTCCAGATGGTGGTTTCGGTCGGCCCGCCGAGTGAGAACAGCGCGAGATCCTGGCGCAGGGTACGCAGGGTTTGTACCGTCGCCGGCTTGATATAGTCGCCGCCTTGCGCCACCAGGCGCAGCGAGCGCAGGCTGTCGGCCGTTTTGCAGGTGAGCAGCATCTCTAGAATGGCGGGTACCGAACACCACAGGGTGACCCGATGTTTTTTCACCAGTTGGTTCCAGCTGATGGCATCCTTTTCCTGATGTGGCGCCGGCAGCACCAGCGTGGCGCCGGCGCACAGCGAACCGAACAGATCGAACATCGACATGTCATGGTGCGGCGGCGTAACGGAAATGAAGACATCGTCGGCGGTGACTCTCCAGCGCTGTTGGGTTTGGTGCACGACGTTGGCGGTGGCGCGGTTGTTAAGCACCACGCATTTAGGCTTACCGGTGGTGCCGGAGGTATACAGGTAGTAGCTCGCGGCCTGGCTGGCGCTGCGTTCAACCAGCGTCCGTTCATCCGGCAGCGCGGGTGCGCGATCCGCCTGCGCCAGCAGGGTCGCCGGCGTCACGCCGATCGGCGTTTCGAGATCGCCGCCGTGCACTACCAGCGTCGGCCGGCAATTCTCCAGCAGGTAGGCGGTGCGTTCCGGCGGCGAGTTGATATCGATAGGCACCCAGATCACGCCCTGCAGGGCGCAGGCGAGGCTGAAGATGATCTGTTCCGGGCTGCGCGGCAGATACAGTGCCACCACGTTGCCCGGCTGCACGCCGCGGCTCTGCAGGTTGGCGATCGCCGTGGCGATCCGCTGGCCCAGCTCGCGGTAGGTTAGCGTCTGCTCGCCGCAGATCAGCGCATTGCCGCCGTCTTGCGCGCCGAACAGCCGCTCGGCCAGCTGCGCCAGATAAGGATAAGGCGCGTAATTCGCTTCGCTGTCGTTGTGGCGGTAATGCGCCAGATCGATGAAGTCGCGCGGCGCGATCGCCAGGTCGGCCCGTTGGCAACTGTGCAGGATGCGTCGCTGCAACGCCGCCAGCATCGCTTCTACCTGTTCGCCATGCAGCGCCTGCTCGGCGTAGTCCACGCACAGCTGCAGATTTTTTTCGCTGTCCAACGTCAGGCGGATATCGATGGCGACCTGCGGCGTTTGGGTCAGGCCGTCGTGAAAACGCACCGGCGCCTCGGCTGGCAGCGTTTCCCAACCCAGGCAATTGGTCAGGATCACCGGCAGCGCCGGGCCGCCCTGGCTTTGGCCGAGCAACTGCCGCGCCAGATCGACGCCGGAAAACGCCAGGTGATCGAGCGCGCCGAGCACGTCGTCCTGCAAGGCTTGCGCGCGCTGGATAAAGTCTTCGCCGTAGCGCGAATAGCGCACCGCCACGAAGCTGGAGGCGTTGCCCAGGGCGCCGTCGGCGGCTGGGAACGCCACCGGCACCCCGACGCACAGCTCGCCGTCGGTGGTCCAGTGGGCCAGCGTATCGAGGATCAGCGCCGACAGCAGGCTGTTGCGCAGCAGCGCATGCGGCGATCCCAGACGGCCAAGCTGTTTAACCGTGTCGTGCGGCAACGTCAGGCTGGCGCGGCGATAGCGTGATGAGGTGAGATTGGCGAGCGGGGCGCGCCACGGCAACGCCGACGGGGTGGTGACATCCTGCAGCTTTTCGCGCCAGTAGGCGGCATCGGCCTGGCGTTGCGCCGCCGATGCGGCGGGGGGCGGCAAGGCGGCGGCGGTCGGCGCCAGAGGGCGATCGTCGAACAGGCGCGCGATCACGGTGGAGATCCCCTGGCCGTCTAAGATCAAGGCATCGAAGCTGGTAAAGATCAGCGTATCGTACGGCGATCCCGTCGGATCCTGCTGTTCGGCAAGTTGGATCACGGCGATGCGCCACAGCGGTTGGCTCGGATCGTGGCGCTGGTGGGAGTAACGCGCGCGCAGTTGTTCGACCTGGCGCTGCGCCGCTTCACCATCAAGGGCACGCAGATCGTGTCTATCCAGATGCAGCGTCACCTCCGGGCGTACGTGCTGCGTGCCGCGCGGCACATCGATGCAGGTGCGCAGTGCCGGGTAGTGTTGAACCAGCTCGGTCAGGCGCGCTTCAAGGCGCGGTACGTCCAGCTGCCGGGCACGGTATTCGCGAAAGTCGTGCATCGCCACGCCGCCCAGCGGCCATCGATCGCTGCGGCCCAGAAGATAGGCCTGCTGCAGTGCGGTTAATGGTGTCTCCATGGTACTTCCCTATAGTCGCTAACCGATTAAATCTCAGTGCTGCGGCGCCAGCGCGGCGAGCAGCGTTTTCGCATTCCGTCCTGCCTCGGGCGAGCGTTGGCAGATCAATGCCGCCAGCGCCGCCGGAGAGGGATGCGCCGCCAGATCCTGCGCCGTCAGCGCCGCCGCCAGATATTTGTTGAGCACCGTCAGCAGCGCGTTCACCCCAGCATCCGGCAGGGCCAAGCGGTGGATATCGTCGTGGTCGTGCAAGCTGGCCTCGGGAGCCACCCGCGCCAGCAGCCGGTGCAGCACCTGGCGCACCGGTGCCTGCTGCGCCAGCGCGTCGGGTGTGCATTGCGCCAACAGCTGTGACAGCGGGCGATCGAACGCCTCCGTTTGCCGTGCGGCCAGGTGCAGCAGCGCACGATAACAGGCCAGCAGGCGCGGCAGCGCGTGCTCGGGGAATGCGTCCAGCCGCACGTCCCAGTTAATCAGAATGCCGTCGTCGACGTGGGCGACCTGCGCATCCAGCGCAACCTGCGGTCCTTGAGAGATGACCCAGCCGAGACGGCCGAAGGTGTCGGTGACCCGTTCGGAAAACAGCGTCTTGCCGCGGATGCCGAAACCGGCGGTAAACACCACCGGAGAAGGCTGCAGGCTGCCGTGCAGGCGCGACAGATCGCGCATCACGCTCACGCCGGGGTAATCCGCATGTTCGATAAGCTCTGCCAGCTGTGCCATCAGGCGCCGGCAGAAAGCGCTCAGGTTTTCCGTCGGGTTCAGCTCCACGCCGAGCAGCACCAGGTTAGAGAAATCGCCGATAAGACGATGCGCGTCCTCCCGTTCGCTTTCGCGGTGGAACAGCGGCACGTTGAGCCGGAAGCGCGTCATATTCCAACCCTGGCCGACGGCCAGTGCGAACAGCGCTAAAAACAGCGTAGAGAGGGAGGTGTGGTGCCGCTTGGCGACATTCTCCAGCGCGCGGCTTTCTTCTGCATTCAGCTGTACGGCCAGGCGATCGCTGCGGCAGCGGTCCGGCGTGCGCAGCAGGCGCGGCGCCGGGGGCACCTGCGCCAGGCGTTCACGCCACCAACGCTGGCCGCGTTCGCGCCGCTGGCGTAGCGCCTCGTCGGCGTCGCGTCGTTCGAGGTGATCAAAGTAGGCCGCTGGTGCGTCATCGGAGGGGGGCGGCGGACACCGGTGATAAAACGCCGTCAGATCCTCCATCAACAGGCGAAAGCTCATGGCATCGCCGGCGATCATGTCGAGATCGACATGCAGGCGGCTGCGCCCTTCCGGCAACAGGCTCAGGCTGATATCGCAGGGCACGCCCTGTTCCAGCGGCAGCAGCTGGGTGCTTTTTGCCTGGCGTTTGGCGGCGAGCGCGGCTGCCAGCGTTGCTTCATCGGCGTGCTGCCAATCGTCGAGATGCAAGGCGTGCCGAGGGCCGGGAGGCGCGATCGTCTGCCGGCCATCGTCGGTAATGCGCAGGCGTAACAGCGGATGGTGCAGGTACAGCGCCTCGACGGCCTGGCGCAGCCGAGCGGTATCCAGCTCGCCGCCGTCGAATTCCGCATACAGGTGGGCGGCCATGCCGCCGAGGGGAGGAGCGGACTGTCGGCCTACCCAATAGGCGGCCTGCATCGTGGTCAAAGCTTTCATCGGGTATCCATTTTGATTCAGCCAACGAGACTGCAAGAATATATCCAAATGTTAATAGGAATGAAAATTATTATTATTTGATCCATTTGGCGATCGGGTGCTATCTATAAGGCGTTTTAGCGACGCCGGGCAGTGAGGGCATTGGGTGTGAATAATTTATCTATATTATTCTTAGCATTGAAATGATTGCTTGTTATTGCAGCGCTCGTTTTTCCTGCGAAAGTATAAGGGTTTCTGGCAGTTATCTTGTCAGGCCTCACACCTTTGTTGATAATGATTTGCATTAGAAAATGCAAAATATTATCATTCTTAACATTATTTTACGTTTTTATACAAGCTGCCGGCCGCTCCGCCGGCGGCTTAGCCGTGGACGGGGCCGCGCCCGTCCGGCCGCGAAAGGCATGGGTTTGCCGCAGGGATAAGCAACAGCAAGGCCGGGAAGGCCGCAGCGTCATGGTCTGTGTGAGTGTCGATGTAGGTTGTGTAAAAAAAAATCAAATTTTGTGCACCTCTGGGATGAAAGGAGAAGACATCTATGGGCAAGCATTTTGCGGCTCAACGGCATGAAAGCGTAGGAAACGGGGAAAAGGCGGGGTTGAAAGCCATTGGGGCGTTTTCCTCCGTATTTTTAGGGGTTTGTTCACTGGCGATCGGTAACGTCAACGCGGCGGAAACCAAGAGCAACGAAACCTACCAGGACGCGGAAACGCTGCTGGTCACCGGTGAGAAGATCAAACGTTCCATTTTCGACACCGGCTCCAGCGTGCAGGTGTTCGACAGCAACCGCATCGCCTCGATGCCTGACGCAGTGCAGATCCCCGATCTGCTGCGCATGACCCCCAACGTGGTGGATCTAGGCATCGGCAACGAACTGCCGACCGTGCGCGGCATCGACGGTTCCGGCCCGAACGTTGGCGCCAATGCCTTCCTCAGCGGCACCCGTCCGCGCCTCAATCTGTCGTTGGATGGCCGTTCGCTGACCTATAACGAACAGGCTTTCGGCCCACAGTCGCTGTGGGATCTGGATCGCGTCGAAGTGTTCCTCGGCCCGCAAAGCTACATTCAGGGGCGCAACGCCATCGCCGGCGCCATCGTCATGGCCAGTAAAGATCCGACCTTCGAATGGGAAAGCGCCTTCAAGGGCGGGGCCGGCAACCAGCACTCTTCACAGCTGGCCGCCATGGCGTCCGGCCCGCTGGTGGAAGATCAGCTGGCGTTCCGCGTCAGCGTCGATCGCCAGCGCCGCCGCAGCGAAGCCGATCTGCCGGCCTATGCGCCGGTGGGCGATCCACGCGAAGTGGAAGCCACCACCGCCCGTGCCAAGCTGTTGTTCAATCCGGCCGGCCTGCGCGATCTGACCACCAAGCTGACCTTTAACCACTTCGGCAGCACCGCGCCACAGAACGAAAGCCTCAACCCGCAGCCGCATCCGACCAACCCGCGCCACGATCCGCGCCGCGCCGTGTTCAAAAGCAACATGAACAGCACCATCTGGGATCTGGCCTGGGAGGCCTCTGATGCGCTGACGTTTGAAAACCGCGTTATCTATACCGATTTCAACATCAACCGTCCGACCGCTTACAACATCCAATACGCCGAGATCGACGGCCAGGAAGTTCACGTGGAGCCGGTGGTGCGCTTCGGCGGTGCGGACAGCCGCCTGCACGGGCTAGCGGGGCTGCGTTACTTCCACGGCACGCAGGATGAGTTCGTCAACATCTTCGGCGGATCGACCTTCAAAGATAAAACCGATACCCATTCGGCGTTCGCCGAGCTGACCTATGCGCTGACGCCGCAGGTGGACGTGACTGCCGCCAGCCGCCTGGAACGCGAACACCGTCGCCGCGACGGCGGCAGCCAGGCGGTGCGCATCGATTTCGACGAAACCTACACCGTGTTCCTGCCGAAGCTGGACGTGGCCTGGAAACCGACGGATACCCAAACCTACGGTGCCAAGATCGCCCGCGGCTATAACGCCGGCGGCGGCGGCATCACGATCGGCACGCCGGTGGTCAGCTACACCTACGGTTCCGAGTATGTCTGGAACTACGAGTTGTACACCCGCCATCACCTGAAAGACGCCAACGTGGTGCTGACAGGTAACATCTTCTACAACGATTACAAAGACATGCAGCTGCCGTACTCGCTGGGTGAGAACTCCAGCGTGATCCGCAACGCCGACAAGGTGGAAACCTACGGTGCGGAAATCGGCGCCACCTGGCAGCCGCGCTGGGATTTCGAGCTGTTCGGCAACCTCGGCCTGCTGAAAACCGACATCAAGAAGTTCTCGGGCAGCGGCGTGGAAGGGCATGAGCTGGCGCGCGCACCGGCTTACACCGCCAACATGGGGGCCAAATATCAGTTCCTGAAAGGATGGGAGCTGAGCAGCAACGTGGCGTTTACCGACTCCTACTATTCGCAATACGACAACGACTCGCGCGGGCGCATCGGCTCCTATTGGACGGCTAACGCCCAGCTGGCTTACACCTTCGACTACGGTCGCGCCACGCTGTATGCGAAAAACCTGTTTGATTCCGACCGTCGTGAGATGGTCAGAAGCAATGACATTTACACGGCGACTCTCCAGCGAGGCCGCCTGGTCGGCGCAGCGGTTGAGCTGAATTTCTAACGCTATCGCGATGATGGGGGACGAATGTCCCCCGTTTTATGCGCTATCCCGGCACGGCCGGGCAAAGGAGATAACGCAGTGATCGGTGATTTTGACAGCATTCTGAGCGATGAAGAGGCCCAGCGGCTGGAGAGCGCGTTTCAGGCGCTGGGCGCGGCGTCGGCGAACGGCGATCGGCCGGTGAGCGAAGCCGAAGAGCGGGCATGGTTTGCCCATCTGCAGCAGGGTGACGCACGCGGGCAGCGGGCGATGGCCTGGCGCCTGACGGGAGAGGTGGATATCGCCCAACTGACGGCGGCGCTGCAAGCGCTGGTGCGGGAAACGCCGGGCGTGAACGTGCGTTACGTTTTTGATGACGAAAACGGTTTGGTTAAACGCGCTGCCGATTCGGCGCCGTTGCCGGTGAGCCTGCGTCAGGTGGCGGATGAACAACACGCCATTTGTCGTCTGCTGCAAGTGCAGGCGGCGCCATTTGAACTGGAAAGCGAAGCGCCGCTGCGCTGCCTGCTGTTGCTCACGCCTGCCGATGACGTGATTTTGGGCGTGGTATTGCATGACATCCTGGCGGAAGCGCTGCCGTGGCGCCATCTGCCGGCGATGCTGTCCGCCCGCTATAACGGAGATGCGATGCCTCTGCCTTTCGCGGCGGCGCCGGTCGAGCTGCCGGAAATCCCTGCGCCACAGCTGCCCTGGGCGCGCCAGGCGGTCTCGCTGCAGGATTACCGCAGCCCGGCGCAGCGTACTGAAGCCTTGCCGCCGGTGGGCGCGCGCGTGGTCACACGCATTGATCGCTCGCTGTTGCCCGCCAACGACACGCCGCGGGCCTTGCTGGCGGCGGTGGCGGCACGGTTTGCCGAGTTCGTCGCCGCGCAGGCCGGCGGCCAAGCGGTGCAGCTGTGCGTGCCGGTCGCAGAAACGGCAGAGTGCGTCGGTCTGGAGCTGGGCCTGACGGCGGCGCCGCTGATGCGCCTGACCGTGCAGCATGGCGAGGGCGACGTCGGGCAGCGGCTGCTGGCGCAGGCCGTGGCTGAACAGCCGGATCCGCAGCGGGCGCAGTTGCTGGTGGCCTGGCGTGACGATCTGGCCGCAGAGTGGCGGCTGGAAGGCGTTCACGCCGAACGCCTGTTGCTGCCGCCGCTGCATACGCCGTTTGAACTGGCGCTGCTATTGGGCTTGCCCGAAGCGGAAGCGTTAACGCTGGAGCTGGTCACCGACCCGCGCCTGTCTCCGCACGCGGCGCCTTTCCTGCTGGAGCAGTTCAGCGCGTTCCTGGCCGGGCAGCGAATTGCCGTCGCATTGCCGGTGGCTGAGGCCGTTTCCCCGGCGATGGCCGCGCCGGCGGCGAACGGCGACGCCAACGAAAGCGTTGCGCCGCTGATTTTGCAGGAGTTCCGTGAGGCGCTGGTGGCGCCGGAAATGACCCTGGATGAAGACTTCTTCGATCGCGGCGGCCATTCGCTGGTCGCTACCCGGGTGATCGGCCGTTTGCTGAGCCTGCATCAGATCGAAATCAACATTAACGATCTGTTCAGCCATCCGACGGCGCGTGGGTTGGCGGGCTACGCCAAACGCCTGAACGTTGCGCAGCCGAATGCCGCGCTAGCCATCGCCGACGATCATGAGGGGGCGCAGGCGCCACTGTCGCTGGCGCAGGAATCGCTGTGGAAGGTGTATGAAGCCTTCGGCCATGACGAGATTTTCAACCTGCCGTTCTCTCTGCGCTTCTTCGATGCGGTGGACGAAACGGCGCTGCACCAGGCGTTTATCGACGTCATGACTCGCCATACCGTGCTGCGTTCACGCTTTGTCGAGCAGCAGGGGGAGGTGGTGCAGGTGGTGGTGCCGGCCGCAGAACTGCCGGATTATCAGTGGTTCCGCTTCTCTCACGAGACGCCAGCGGGTAATGCCGCCGCCCTGTTGGCCGACGCCGGCCAGCACCGGTTCGATCTGGCCGCCGAGCTGCCGCTGCGCGCCACGCTGCTGCGCGATGCGGACAACGGCCAACAGCTGCTGTCGTTGCTGTTCCACCATGTGGTGCTGGATGAATGGTCGCTCAACCTGATGATGGACGAATTGGGCATCGCCTATCGCCATCGCGTCGTCGGCCAGGCGCCGCAGTGGAGCGGGCAGCCGCCGCAGTTCCACACTTTCGCCCGGCAGCAGCGGGCCTCCGGGGTGCAGCAGCAACATCTGGACTACTGGCTTGATGCGCTGCGCGGCGCGCCGGTCGGCCAGCCGATCTTCCGGCAAGAAGCATCCACCCATCCGGCGGTGCCGGCACCGGCGGACGTCAACGGCGGCTGGCTGGAGTTCGAGGTCGATCCTGCCGTGGCGGAAGGCCTGTATCAGCTTGCCCGCCGCAACAACGCGTCGCTGTTCAACGTGGTGTATGCCGGGATTACCTCGGCGCTGCGTCTGCTGGGCGGCCCGGCGGATCTGCTGGTGGGCACCTCGACTTCCGGCCGTAACGACGCCGAGTTCTTCGATACCGTCGGCTATTTCACCACCGTGGTGGTGCACCGCGTGCGCTTCGACGAGGGGCTGACGGTGGCCGGGTTGGTCAGCCAGGTGAAAAACACCATCAATGGCTCGCTGCCGTACACCGACATTCCGATCGATCTGGTGGAAGAAGGGCTGTTCGGCGTGGACGCCGACCGCAAGAACCACATGTTCGAAGTGTTCATCCAGATCCACAGCCGCATCAAGCTGAACGGCGAGTTCCGGCTGCAGGACGGCAGCACGATCGCCTACCGTCAGGTGGAGCCGGAGAAAGCCGAATCGTTGCTCGGCCTGCAGTTTGAGGTGATGGAAGACGATCTGGCCGGGAAGAAATCCCTGCGGGTGATGATGACCTACCGTCAGGATCACTACAGCCAGGAGCAGGCCAATCTGATCGCCGATGGCGTTCAGCACGTCTTTACCCAGTTTGCGCAGCACATCGCTGGCGATATCGCTCTGGCGGCGCTGCCGCCCGGGCCGCAGGCATGACGTTGTTTCACTCTAACCGAAAGCATGATTTTCAAGGAGATAAAAGGATGTCTGGAACCCTAGCAACCCCGCGCGCGCTACTGTCGCTGCTGGTGGCGGCCTCTCTGGTGGTCGCCGGCGCCGCGCAGGCGGACGATGTCGGCATCAAACCGCAGGACATCAAGCGCGAGGCGCTATCGTCGACGGTGGTGGAGATGGCCTACAGCACCTCGCAACAGGCGCTGTTCGTCAGCGCGCCGGACTGGAAGGAAGAGGCGCGCTCCCGCGTGCTGCGGCTGGATCCCAACACCCTGGCGATCAAGGCAGAGATCCCACTGCAGGTGAAAGGCTTCGGCGTGGCGCTGAACGACGCGGGCAATCGCCTGTACCTGACGCAGGCCTTCAACGGCGAAGTCGGGGTGGTGGACACCACTACCAACCACGCGCTGGGCAGCATCAAGCTGCTGGACAAAGCGGTGCTGGAGCAGGCTTACAAGCAGGCGGGCATCAGCGGCAAGCGTCTGGATTTCCTGTTGGCGGAGCTGAAGAAATTCAAAATCACCGAGGACTACCTGTACCGCCTCCGAGAGCTCAAGTATGACGCGCAAAGCGGCCGTCTGTTCCTGCCGGGTCTGGGTTTCGGCGTCGACAGCGTGCTGTACGTGGTCGATACCAAAGCCGGCAAGCTGGAGAAAGTGATCCCGGGCTTCGGCTACAACGCGGTGGGCATCACGCTGGATGAGAAGGGCCGTCGGGTATTCGTTTCCAACATGCAGGGGCAGGTGATCACCCTTAACGCCGACACGCTGGCGATCACCGCCACCCACGAAGTACAGGCCGATCAGCTGCTGAACCTGGTGTATGACCCGGCGAGCAATCGCCTGTTGGGCGTCGATCAGGGTATCGATCGCGACGACTACCGCAACCATCATCTGGGGCACGACTACGTGAAGCGCAGCAGTGGCCACCGGGTGTTTGCGCTGGATGCGGACAGCGGCAAAGTGCTGGCCAGCGAGCTGACGGATGAGGTGCCGATCGGCCTGCTACTCGACGAGCGCAGCCAGCGGCTGTATGTCGCCAACCGCAAAGGGGTACGCGTGGATCACGGCGCCGGGACGCTGACGGTGTTCGACGCCAAAACGCTCAAGCGCCTGCAAACCGTAGACCTGCCGCCGCACCCTAACAGCCTGGCGTTGGATCCGAAAGGCGACGCGCTGTTCGTGACGGTGAAAAACGACGGTGCCTCCACCAAGGCCGGCAAGCCGGAAAGCGTGGTGCGCATTCAACTGCACACCAGGTAACTGAATATAAATATAAAAAAAGGGCGCCGAGGCGCCCTTTCTAGTGGCTGACAAAGGAGGAAAAAGCGTGGTTTTTCCTCCTTTGTGGTTATCAGCCGAAAATCAATGAATTGATTTTCCTTGTTTTCTATCTGTCGCCTAATGAAAGCCCGGCAACGTCATCCGCTTTGTCATTTACCTCAAGGGGGGCTGAGCCCCCCTTTGTCGTTGGGTCATGTCATCAGAAGTGGGTGTTGATGCTCATGTAGTAGGTACGGCCCGGTTCGTTGTAGGTGGCCGCGCCTGCGCCGGCGATGTTGATCGCGCCGGTAATCGGGTCGCCCACGTTCTGCGCGTTACCGGCGCGGAACTGGCGTTTGTCGAACAGGTTGTCGATGCCGGCAGTGACGCTGACGTTTTTGGTCAGGTCATAGGTCGCACTGGCGCCGACGACGGCGTAAGGGCTGACCTCGCGGGTTTCGCCGCCGGTGGCCGGTTTACCCTGGTAGTTGTACTTCTTCGGCTTCTGACGGCCGTACCAGGTCAGGGTGGACTGCATCGACAGATCCTGCGTAGCCTGCCAGCTGAGGGTCGAGTTGACGGTGAACTTCGGGATCACCGATAGGTAATCGCCGGTGGTCTTGTTCTTGTTCTCGATCATGTAGGTGGCGTTGTTGCTCCAGGTGACGGTCTCACTGACCGGCACGTTCAACGAGCCTTCCAGCCCCTGCACCACCGCCTTCGGTACGTTCTCCCACTGATAGACCGCCGTACCGGTGCTGCTGGTGGCGATGCGCGAGTTACCCGCTTCAATCTTGTTGTGGTAATCGTTGCGGAAGTAGGTGACGCCGGCCAGCCAGCCTTCGTTATGGAACTCCAGCCCGATCTCTTTGTTGACGCTGGTTTCCGCCTTCAGATCGTCGTTACCGAGCAGGTAGCAGCCGTTTCTGACATCGCTGCCCGCACACCCTTGGCCTTTGCTGTACAGCAGGTAGTTGCCGTTGGTCTGGTACAGGGTCGGCGCCTTGTAAGAACGGGCGATGCCCATTTTCAGCGTGAAGTAGTCGCCCAGTTCCTGCGACAGGTTCAGCGCCGGGCTCCAGTTGTTGCCGGATTCTGAATGCAGATCGTAACGCAGACCCGGCGTCAGCATGGTGGTGTCGGTCAGCTCGATGTTGTCTTCGGCGAACAGCGAGAAGATATGCGCGGAAGCGTAAGGGCTGCGCGTGCCGTTGCCCATGCCGGGAATAGTGCCGCCCATCAGCGTTTGGCTGGTGGACGTGCCGTCTTTCATCCGCTGTTGGGTCCACTCGGTACCCAGCGTGGCGGTCTGTGAAACGCCCAGCTCAAACGGCACGCTGACTTCGCTGTGCGCCAGGAAGTCGTCCAGCTTGGTGGTGCCGAAACCGGTATTTTTGGTGTCGAAGATGCCTTCGGTGCCGCCGGCCAGCCCTTCGTTCAGGCGGGTATTGCGGGTGCGCTCGAACTGCACGTAGTTGTTGGTGCTCACGCCGTTGTCCCAGGCGCCGCGGTGGGTCAGGCCGAAGGTTTCACGGTAGATGCGGTTGGTCTCTTTGCCGTAGTTGCTCTGCACCAGGGCATTGGTGTTGGTGTTCTGGGTATCGCCAGAATACAGGTTGCCCTGGCGGCCGTAGGCATACTCGAACTCCAATGACTGCAGATGGGCGAAGTCCCAGTGCAGCAAGGCGTCGATGTTTTTATCGACCACCCCTTCACGCCCGGCGGGCAGGCTGTTGGCGTAGGCGCCTACGCGTTCGGACTTGTGTGATTCGTTAATGTCCCAGGCGTCGGCCTGCGTTTTGCTGTAGCCGCCGAACAGGCGGAAGCTCAGGGAATCGCTCAGCGGGCCGGACAGGCTGAAGTCGGTGCGCTTGGTGGCGCCTTCCTGCTTGTGCTGCGGCACGTTGAAATAACCGTTCAGCGAGCCGTGCAGCGCATCACCGGCCTTCTTGGTGATGATGTTGACCACGCCGCCCGCGGCGCCGTTGCCGTAGCGCGCTGCGGCAGGGCCGCGCAGTACTTCGATGCGCTCGATCATTTCTGGCGGCACCCAGGCGGTATCGCCGCGCGAGTCGCGCTCGCCGCGCCAGCCCTGACGCACCGAGTTGCGGCTGGAGGCCGGTTTGCCGTCGATCAGAATCAGGGTGTTTTCCGGGCCCATGCCGCGGATATCGATCTGGCGATTGTTGCCGCGCTGGCCGCTGGTGGAGTTGCCGGTCAGGTTAACCCCGGGCATGGTGCGGATCAGTTCGCTGATGTCGCGCGCCGGCGGGCGTTTTTTGATCTCTTCGGCGGTGATGGTGGACACCCCCGGCGCCTGCAGGTTCTGCCGGGCGGCGGTCACGACGATGGTGTCTTCGCCGCGCGGCTTTTTATCCGCTGTGCCGCTGTTTTCTTCCGTGGTGGGGGTGTCGGTCTGCTGCGCGGCGTTGGCGAACGCGGACGCGCCCAATCCCAAGCCGATAAGAGTGGCTAAAGAATAACGTGATAGCTTGCTTTTCATTTGAGTGTCCTACCTTGCTGCCATCCCTCGCCGAACGGGGGGAAGGGCGGTTGTAGTTTTTGTGTAGTCGGAAATAGAAAATCGGCTGCGGCAAGGGATGCCATTGATGTATCTCCGATCCCTGTCCGTTGCGCGCAATACCAGCACGATCTCCAAGCCTTACACACTATTGCAAATGCAAATTATTATCAATAGTATTTGGCGTACAGTGCGTTCGGGCGGTGGCCGGCGATAGGGAAAAGTCGACGTTCCCGGTGCCGCCAACTACAAAATGGGTAGGCGTTGTGAATACAGAACTACAGTCAGAAAGCAGCAGATTATTGGCCAGCAGCAATGCGGGCAGTCCAGGGTGGTGGTTGACGGTGGCACGGCGCGGTACGCCATGGGTAGAACCGGCGGGTAACGGCCGCTGGCGAACCACCTTTTTCTGGCGCGATCCTCAGGGATGCGAATTGACCTCCGCCTACCGTCGCGTGTGGATTAACATTAACTGCCTGACCGACCATCACCAGCCGAATCCGCCGCAAAGCCTGCAGCGTTTGGCCGGTACCGACGTGTGGTACTGGCAGACCGAGCTGAGCGGCGCCTGGCGCGGCAGCTACTGCTTTATCCCCTGTTTTGACGAGCGGCCGCCGGCGTTCAGCGGCGACGATGCGCACGCCAACATGCACAACCTGCGCCACTGGTGGCATCAGGTGTTCGCCAGCGCCACCCCCGATCTGCTCAACCCTTATCGCTCCTGGCAAAGCGCCAGCGGCCACAGCGTCTCCGGCCTGCACATGCCGGATGCGCCGCCGCAGCCGGTATGGCGCTCGTTCGACGAGTATGAGATCGCCAGCGGGCGCTGCACGCCGCCGCTGCCGGCGCGTTTGCAGCGCCATACCTGGTGCAGTGAGCGCCTGGGCAACAGCCGCGATGTCTGGATCTACACGACCGGCGACAGTAAGCCGGCCGAGCGCCCGCTCGCGATCCTGCTCGACGGCCAGTTCTGGGCGAAGCAGATGCCGGTTTGGGAGCCGCTGATGCAGCTGACCCGCGAGGGGGCGTTGCCGGAAGCGGTGTATGTGCTGATCGACATCATTGATCTGCCGCACCGGGCGCGAGAATTAACCTGCAAGGACGATTTCTGGCTGGCGGTGCAGGAAGAATTGATGCCGCAGCTGGCCGACTGGGCGCCGCACAGCGACAAACCGGCCGACACGGTGGTGGCGGGGCAAAGCTTTGGCGGCCTGGCTTCCCTGTATGCCGGGCTGCGCTGGCCGCAGCGCTTCGGCGCGGTGATCACCCAGTCCGGTTCCTACTGGTGGCCGCGGCGCGACATGCTGCAGCTGCCGAGCATTCCCGACGATGCCTGCTGGCTGATGCAGCAGGTGGAACGGCACGGTTTGGGCAACCACGGCGCGCTGAAGGTATTTATGGAAGCCGGTTCGCAGGAAAAGCTGGTGCACCGGGTCAGCGGCGAAATGGCGGTGCGCCTGAGTGACGCCGGCCATCGGGTGCACTACCGGGTGGTGGAAGGCGGGCACGACGCGCTGTGTTGGCGCAGTGGCCTGACCGATGGGCTGCAGGCGGTCTGGGCTTCCGCTTTCGCCACCGCTTACCCGGCATCGGCGACGGCACGAGGAACACATGATGGAAAGCCTGAATCCGTTCGATGATCAACAGCAGCGCAGCCTGGTGCTGCGCAACGTACAACAACAATACAGTTTGTGGCCGGATTTCCGCGCCATTCCGTCCGAGTGGACGATCGTCTTTGGCCCGGCGGCGCACACCGCGTGCGCCGAATGGCTGGAACAGCATTGGCAAGACATTCTGCCGGTCGCAGCACGCGAGGCGTGACCGGCGCCAGGTAATCACGGGAGCAATAAGCAGTGTCACACACCCCTAACTCTCTCAGCGGCCCGGCGCTTGCGGGCGAATGGCCGTTGGTCGCGGCGCAACCCGGCATTTGGGTCGCCGATCAAATCTCCCCGCATCGCAATGCCTACGCGGTCGCACATGCCATCGAACTCAACGGCCCTGTTGCCGTGGAGCCTCTGCTGCAGGCCATCATCCAGGGCCTGGGCGAGGTGGACATGCTGCGCCTGCGTTTTGCGGAACGCGACGGCGTGCCGGTGCAATGGCTGGACGACGCGCTGGCGGTGCACGCGCCGGAACTTGTCGATCTGACGACGTCGCCGGATCCTGAAGCCGCCGCGCGTGCCCTGATGGACATCGATCTGGCGAGCGATCTGCGCGCCGGCAGCGGCGCACCGCTGTATCGCCATGTGGTGATGCGTTTGGCGGATGACCGTTGGTTCTGGTATCAGCGCTATCACCATTTGCTGGTGGACGGCTTCAGCTTCACCGCCATCGCTCGCCGCGTGGCGGCGATTTATACCCACCTTTGCCGCGGCGACGCGCTGGAACCGACGCCTTTCACGGCGTTCAGCGACGTGGTGGCGGAATACCAGGCTTACCGGGAGGCGCCGGCCTGGCAACGCGACGCCGATTTCTGGCGCGAAAAAGCGCGGCAACTGCCGCCGCCGGCCACGCTCTGCCCGCAGCCGCTGGCCGGGCAAACGCCCACGCCGCGCATCCATCGATTGGAACAGCGCTGCGATCCGCAGGCCTTCGCCGAACTGGTGCAGCGTGGCGCGCAGCAGAAGCTGAACGCCGCCGATATGGCGGTGGCGCTGGTGGCGTTGTGGGTATCGCGTCTGAGCGGCCAACCGAGCTTCAGCGCCGGTTTTATCTTCATGCGCCGCACCGGATCGGCCGCCCTGTGCGCCGCTGGCCCGGTGATCAACGTGTTGCCGATGGAGATGCACCTCGAGCCGCAGGCCACGCTGTATGAGGCCGCCGCCCGCATCAGCCGCGAGCTGAAAACGGTGCGCCGCCATCAGCGCTACGACGCCGAACAGGTGCAGCGCGATCTGGGCCGCATCGGCGACGGCGAACCGCTGTACGGCACGGTCTTCAACTTCAAAATGTTCGATTACCAGCTGGATTTCGCCGGTATCGAAGGCATTACCCACGATCTGGCCTCCGGGCCGGTGCGCGATCTGGAGATTGCGCTGTTTATCGACGAACACCATCAGCTGAAGGTGGAGCTGCTGGCCAACGCCGAGCGTTACAGCCGCCAGGAACTGCAGGCGCACCTGCAGCGGTTGCCGCTGCTGCTGGCGCAGTTCGCCGCGCAGGCAACGTTGCCGATCGGCGAAGCCGATATGCTGACCGCCGACGATCACGCGCTGCTGGCGCGGGTCAACGACACGGCGCACCCGGTGCCGGCGACCACGCTGAGCCAGTTGCTGGCGCAGCAGGCGCAAACCACGCCGGACGCACCGGCGCTGGCGGATGCGCATTTCAATTTCACCTACCGCGAAACGCGCGAGCAGGTTACGGCGCTGGCGCGCGAGCTGGTGGCGCAGGGCGTGCGGCCGGGCGACATCGTGGCGGTGGCGCTGCCGCGTTCGGTGTTCCTGTCGCTGGCGTTGATGGCGATCGTGGAAGCGGGCGCCGCCTATCTGCCGCTGGACACCGGTTATCCGGACGAGCGGCTGGCGATGATGCTGGAAGACGCCGCGCCCCGGCTGGTCATCACTAACCCGGCGCAGCAGGCGCGTTTCGCCGACAAGGGCGAAATCTTGCTGTATGACGCGCCGCTGGCGGCCGATCACGCCGCCGGGGTGGCGATCGCGGGCCCGACGCCGGACCATGCGGCCTATATCATCTTTACCTCCGGCTCCACCGGGCGCCCGAAAGGCGTGCTGGTCGGCCATCAGGCGATCGTCAACCGCCTACTGTGGATGCAACACCAGTATCCGCTGGGGGCGGACGACGCGGTGCTGCAGAAAACGCCGTGCAGTTTCGACGTCTCGGTGTGGGAATTCTTCTGGCCGCTGATGGTCGGCGCCCGGCTGGTGATGGCGCCGCCGGAGGCGCATCGCGATCCGCAGCAGCTGCAACAGCTGATCGCACAACACCGCATTACCACGATGCACTTCGTGCCGTCGATGCTGGCGGCTTTCGTGGCCGCACTGGACGACGACGCGGCGGTGGCGAACTGCGCCGCGCTGCGCCAGGTGTTCTGCAGCGGCGAAGCGCTGCCGGCGGAGCTGTGCCGCCTGTGGCAAAGCCGCACGGCGGTGCCGTTGCACAACCTCTACGGCCCGACCGAAGCGGCGGTGGACGTGACCTGGCATCCGGCTTACGGCGACGCACTGGCGAAAGTGACCGGCGCCAACGTGCCGATCGGCCTGCCGGTATGGAACACCGGGCTGCGCATTCTGGACGCGCGCCTGCGGCCGGTGCCGCCGGGCGTGGCGGGCGATATGTATCTGACCGGCGTGCAGCTGGCGCACGGCTACCTGGGCCGGCCGGATCTGACCGCCAGCCGCTTTGTCGCCGATCCGTTCGGCGAGGGCGGGCGCATGTACCGCACCGGCGACGTGGCGCGCTGGCTGCCGGACGGCACGGTGGAATATTTGGGCCGCAGCGACGATCAGCTGAAGATCCGCGGGCAGCGTATCGAGCTGAGTGAAATCGACCACGCCTTGCTGTCGCTGCCGGGCGTGCGCCAGGCGGTGACGCACGCGCTGGTGCTGCAGGGCACGCCGGTGGATGCCGGCGGCGATGCGCGCCAGCTGGTGGGCTATCTGGTGATGCAGCCTGGCGCGAGCTGGGATGCGCAAGCCCTGCGCGCGGCCCTGGCCGACCGTCTGCCGCCGCACATGGTACCGGTGGCGCTGGTGGAAATGAGTGATTTGCCGCTGAGTGCCAACGGCAAGCTGGATCGCAAGGCCTTGCCGCAGCCGCAGGGCGGTGAGCGCAAGGCAGGACGGCCGCCGCAGGCCGGGCTGGAAAGCGAGATCGCGGCGGTGTTCGCCCGTTTGCTGCAGCGCGAGCAGGTGTTCGCCGACGACGATTTCTTCGCGCTCGGCGGCCATTCGCTGCTGGCGATGCGGCTGGCGGCGGAGCTGCGCCGCGATCTGGGCAAGGCGGTGTCTGTCGGCCAGGTGATGGTGGCGTCGCGCGTCGAGCAACTGGCTGTCTTGCTGGCGGAAGATCGCACGCAGGAAGAGGCCGATCGCAGCGGCTTCGACAGCGTATTGCCGCTGCGCGTCACCGAGGGGCCGACGCTGTTCTGTCTGCACCCGGCGTCCGGCTTCTCCTGGCAGTTCAGCGTATTGCCGCGCTATCTCGATCAGCACTGGTCGCT
Source organism: Serratia sp. 201 (assembly GCF_037027545.1). Lineage (NCBI taxonomy): Bacteria > Pseudomonadati > Pseudomonadota > Gammaproteobacteria > Enterobacterales > Yersiniaceae > Serratia > Serratia sp. 201. Next base: position 27,717 of record NZ_JAXCHC010000008.1, read on the forward strand.
GGTCGGTATCCAGTCACCGCGGCCGGATGGCCCGCTGGCGCTGAGCGAAGATATGGATCAGGTGGTGGATGCCCACCTGCAGACGGTGTTGCAGGTCCAGCCGCACGGGCCGTACCACTTCATCGGCTACTCGCTGGGCGGCACGCTGGCCCAGGGCATCGCCGCCCGGCTGCAGGCGCGCGGCGAAGAGGTGGCGTTCCTCGGCCTGCTGGATACTTATCCGCCGGAGACCCAAAACTGGGACGTGATGCTGGACGACAACGTGTTGAAGGAAGTGCAGCGCGAGCGCGAGCAGTTTCTGGCGGTGTCGCAGGATACGCTCGATCCGGCGCTGGGCGAGACGCGCACGGCGATGTTCGACAACATCGAAGCCAACTACGCCGATTCGGTGCGGTTGCTGTCGCACACGCGTACCGCTCGCTTCCACGGCCAGGCGACGCTGTTCGTCGCTAAACGCACGCTGCAGGAAGGGATGGACGTGCAGCAGACCTGGTCGCAATACGTCGATGCGCTGCAGGCGCACGAGCTGGACTGCGCGCATGTCGATATCGTTTCGCCGGCGTCGTTCAAAGTGCTGGGGCCGCTGCTGAACCGGATCTTGCGCACGCTGTGATCGCGCCCGTCATCTCGCCGCCAGGCACGGGGATTACCCCGCGTGTGGCGGCGTTTCTTGCGGTTGCTCACAATTGAATATCAATGATTTTTATTATCATTATTGATTTCGTCATCTGTGCTAGCATAGCGCTCCGCAATTGCAGAATCCCCGTTTAAAGATGTGGTGAACAACCGATGAGTAGCAAACCCTCCATCCTGCTTGATTTCAGCCTGTTGAAAACTAACCGGGCTTTCCGCGCGGTGTTCTGCGCGCGCTTTATCTCCATTGTGGCGCTGGGGTTGATGGCGATCGCCATCCCGGTGCAGATCCAGGCGCTGACCGGTTCCACCCTGCAGGTCGGGTTGGCGGTGACGCTGGCCGGCGGCGGCATGTTCGCCGGGCTGCTGATGGGGGGCGTATTGGCCGATCGCTATGAGCGGCGCCGGTTGATCCTGTTCGCGCGATCCACCTGCGGCATCGGCTTCGTCGGCCTGTGCCTCAATGCCCTGTTGCCGTCGCCTTCGCTGGCGGCCATTTATCTGTTGGCGGTGTGGGACGGTTTCTTCGGCGCGGTGGGGGTGACGGCGCTGCTGGCGGCCACGCCGGCGCTGGTGGGCCGCGAAAACATCGTGCAGGCGGGCGCCATCAGCATGCTGACGGTGCGCTTCGGCTCGATTCTTTCCCCGGCGATTGGCGGCCTGGTGATCGCCCATATGGGCATTGCCTGGAACTACGGCCTGGCGGCGTTCGGCACCCTGCTGACGCTGCTGCCGTTGCTGAGCCTGCCGCAGCTGATGCCGCCACCGCAGCCGCGTGAACACCCGCTGCGCGCGCTGGCGGGCGGCTTCGCCTTCCTGTTCCAGAACAAGGTGATCGGCATGGTGGCGCTGATCGGCGCGCTGCTGACCATGGCCAGCGCGGTGCGCGTACTGTACCCGGCGATGGCGGAAAGCTGGCACATCGACGCTGCCCACCTCGGTTATATGTACGCCGCCGTGCCGCTCGGCGCGGCCATCGGCGCGTTTACCAGCGGGCGCGTGGCGCACGTGGCGCGCCCCGGCTGGGTGATGCTGCTGACGGCGATCGCGGCATTCGCCGCCATTGGCCTGTTCGGCCTGATACCGTGGTACAGCCTGGCGTTGCTGTGCCTGGTGGCGTTCGGCTACCTGAGCGCGCTGAACTCGCTGCTGCAATACGGCCTGATCCAGAGCCTGACGCCGGACAACTTCCTCGGCCGCATCAACGGCCTGTGGACGGCGCAGAACGTGGTGGGCGATGCGCTGGGCGCACTGCTGCTGGGGGCGATGGGCGCCTTCATGCTGCCGGCGATGAGCGCCAGCGGTTTCGGCTTCGGCGCGGCGGTGCTCGGCATCCTGTTGCTGTTCGCCATGACCGGTTTGCGCCAGGTGACGCTGCACAAACCGGAGCCGCAGAACGAGCCTCAGCCGACCAGTGAAAAGTAACTCGATGCGTTAATGCGACGCTGTGGGGACATAATGGCAATGCTTATCATCGGCATGCGTAAAACCCACAGCGTTTATGTCATGATTTCGAAATGAAAGAAGTGCTTACGTTTATTGACATAGCAAATATCGGCGAGTAATTTAGCGCGGAATTAACTCAAATGATAATCATTATTATATTGGTTATCACTTCAAATGATGAGGGCGAAGCGATGGATACTGCCGTGAACGACATCAATCGAAAGGAAATGCAGGAGCGCGAAGAACACCGATTCGCCGCTGATTTTTCTCCGGCGTCGGGCTTCTTCTTTACCTCTCCTTTCCGCAGCTTGACCACCACCGGTTGTTTCAGCCGCATTCGCCTGCCGGCCGCGGACGGCGCCGATCTGAACGGCGAGTTCCAGCGCAGCGTACGGCAGGCGTTTGCCGAAGCCCGTCAGGCCGGCATCAAAAAACCGCTGCTGTGCGGCGCCATCCCGTTCGATACCCGGCAGCCTTCGGCGCTGTTTATTCCGCAGCAGAGCCGCTGGTTCGATCGCGCCGCTTTTATGGCTGGCGTTCGGCCGCCGGCGAACGGTCCTGAACTGGCCGGCGTGACGGAGCTGCCGCCGCAGCAGCCGTTTATGAACATGGTCAGCGATGCCGTCGACGCGATGAAGGCCGGTGAGCTGGATAAAGTGGTCTTGTCGCGCCTGCTGGAGATCGAAACGCGCCAGCCGGTGGATCGCCATGCGCTAATGGCGCGCGTGATCGCCCAGAACCCGCACGGTTTCCATTTCCATGTGCCGCTGGAGCAGGGCGCGCTGTTGGGCGCCAGCCCGGAGCTGCTGCTGCGCCAGGACAGCGGCCGTTTCTATTCTAACCCGCTGGCCGGTTCCGCCCGGCGCGAGGCCGATCCGCAGCGCGATCGCGAAGTGGGGGAGCGGCTGATGGCCTCGGCGAAAGATCGCCATGAGCATCGCATCGTCACCGAAAGCATGCGTGACGTGCTGGCCGGCCGCTGCCGCTACCTGAACGTGCCGCAAACCCCTGAACTGCTGACCACCACGACGCTGTGGCATCTCTCCACGCCGATCGACGGCGAGGCGGCGTCTCCAGACGAAAATGCCCTGTCGCTGGCCTGCCTGCTGCACCCGACGCCGGCGCTGTGCGGCATGCCGACGGCCGAGGCGCACGCCTTGATCGACAAGCTGGAGCCGTTCGATCGCGGCCTGTTCGGCGGCATCGTCGGCTGGTGCGACGACGAAGGCAACGGCGAGTGGGTTGTGACTATCCGCTGCGGCACCGTTGACGGCAACCGGGTACGGCTGTTCGCCGGCGCCGGCATCGTGGAAGACTCTTCACCCGAATCTGAATGGCATGAAACAGGCACCAAACTCAGCACCATTCTGCGTGCCTTTGGTATGAATCAAGGATAACGACAAGATGAGCATTGCCTTTACCCCCTGGCCGGCGGAGTTCGCCAGCCGCTATCGCGAGCGCGGCTACTGGACTGACAAGCCGCTGACCGAGATCCTCGACCGCCAGGCCAACAACGACGCCCCGGCGATTATCGATGCCCAGGGCAGCCTGACCTACCGCGAGCTGCAGCAGCGCTCCGATCGCCTGGCGGCCGCTTTGCTGCGCCGCGGCGTGAAATCCGGCGATACCGCGTTGGTCCAACTGGGCAACGTGGCGGAGTTCTATATCGTGTTCTTCGCGCTGCTGAAGATTGGCGTGGCGCCGGTCAACGCGCTGTTCAGCCATCAGCGCAGCGAACTGAATGCCTATGCCGAGCAGATCAAACCGGCGCTGCTGATCGCCGACCGCCAGCACGGGCTGTATGCCGACGATCAATTCCTGAATACCTTCCGCGATGTGCATCCTTCGCTGCGGGTTGTGGCGCTGCGCAGCCAGCCTGAGGGTGAGCTGGCGCTGGCCGCCTGGCTGGACGAAGCCAGCGACGGTTTCGTCGCGCAGCCTTCTGCGGCCGATCAGGTGGCGTTCTTCCAGCTTTCCGGCGGCAGCACCGGTACGCCGAAGCTGATCCCGCGTACCCACAATGACTACTACTACAGCATTCGCCGCAGCGTGGAGATCTGCCGTTTCGACGCGCAGACCCGCTATCTGTGCGCGCTGCCGGTGGCGCACAACTACCCGATGAGCTCGCCGGGCGTGTTGGGTGTGTTTTATGGCGCTGGGCTGGTGGTGTTCGCCGCCGATCCGGACGCCGCGCAGTGCTTCCGCCTGATCGAACAGCACCAAATCAACGTGACGGCGCTGGTGCCGCCGGCGGTCACGCTGTGGCTGCAGGCGATCGAAGAGTGGGGCGGCAATGCCCAGCTCGCCAGCCTGAAACTGCTGCAGGTGGGCGGCGCCAAGCTAGGCGAAACGCTGGCGGCGCGCATTCAGAACGAAATCGGCTGCCAACTGCAGCAGGTGTTCGGCATGGCGGAAGGGCTGGTGAACTACACCCGGCTGGACGACGACGAACGCCACATTCTGACGACGCAAGGGCGGCCGATGTCGCCGGACGACGAAGTATGGGTGGCGGATGACGACGGCAATCCGTTGCCGGCGGGCGAGGTCGGCCGGTTGATGACGCGCGGGCCTTATACCTTCCGCGGTTACTACCAGAGCCCGGCGCACAACGCCGACGCCTTCGACGCTGACGGTTTCTACTGCTCCGGCGATCTGATCAGCATCAGCGAAGACGGTTACATCACCGTGCAGGGGCGGCAAAAAGACCAGATCAACCGCGGCGGGGAGAAGATCGCCGCCGAGGAGATCGAGAACCTGCTGCTGCGTCATCCGGACGTGATCAACGCCGCGTTGGTGTCGATGCCGGACGCGCTGATGGGGGAGAAGAGCTGTGCCTATATCATCGCCAACGCGCCGCTGAAGCCGGTGGTGCTGCGCCGCCACCTGCGCGAACAGGGCGTGGCGGACTTCAAACTGCCGGATCGCTTTATTCAGGTGGACAGCCTGCCGCTGACCCCGGTCGGCAAAGTGGACAAAAAACGGCTGCGCCAGCAGCTCGACGCGCAACTACAGACTCAGGCTCAGGGAGATTAATCGATGGCCATTCCAAAACTTAATGACTACGCGCTGCCGACGGCGGACGAACTGCCGCAAAATAAAGTCACCTGGCAGGTAGAACCGCAGCGCGCCGCGCTGCTGATCCACGATATGCAGCAGTATTTCCTCAATTTCTGGGGCGAAGACAGCGCGCTGATCAAACAGGTGGTGGAGAACATCGCCAACCTGCGCCGCTACTGCAAACAGCAGGGCATTCCGGTGTTCTATACCGCACAGCCGAACCAGCAGAGCGATGAAGACCGCGCGCTGTTGAACGACATGTGGGGGCCGGGCCTGAACAAGCACCCCGAGCAGCAGGCGGTGACCGCCGCGCTGGCGCCGGACGAAGACGACACGGTGCTGGTGAAATGGCGCTACAGCGCCTTCCACCGCTCGCCGCTGCAGGAGATCCTGCAGGAGTCCGGCCGCGATCAGCTGATCATCTGCGGCGTGTATGCGCACATCGGCTGCCTGACCACCGCCATTGACGCCTTCATGCGCAACATCCAGCCGTTCATGGTGGCCGACGGCCTGGCGGACTTCTCGCGCGACGAACACCTGATGGCGCTGCGCTATACCGCCGGCCGCTGCGGCCGGGTGGTGACCACCGCGTCGCTGTTGCCGGCGGCAGGCATTGCCAGCATCGATGCGCTGCGTCAGCAGATCCTGCCGCTGCTGGACGAAGACAGCGAAGACATGGGCAACGATGAAAACCTGATCGATTATGGCCTGGATTCGGTGCGCATCATGGAGCTGGCGACCCGCTGGCGCAAGATCCGCGGCGACATCGACTTTATCGCGCTGGCGCGCAACCCGACCATCGACAGCTGGTGGGCGCTGCTTTCCGAAGAGAAAGCCTGATTTTAATAACGATGAGAGGGCGGCCGCTCGGCTGCCCCGTTGGCTCTATAAGGAGATTTCGATGAATGCTTTGATCACCAAGGGAAAACGCGCGGCATTCCCGCTGATGCTGCTGTCCACGCTGCTGTTCTCCAACTCGTTGCTGGCGCAGACTGCGCCGGAAGTGCTGCGCAAGCCGGTTGGCAAGGGCGCCTATGAAATGGCCTACAGCCCGAGCGAGAACGCGCTCTACCTGGCGACGTCGCAGAGCCGCAAGCTGGACAAGGGCGGTATCGTCTACCGTCTGGATCCGACCACGCTGGACGTGACCCAGATTATTCATAACGACATCAAGCCGTTTGGCGCCGCCGTCAACGCTAAAACCGGCACGCTGTTCTTCGGTAATACCGTCAATAACTCGGTGACCGCCATCGACGCCAAGACCGGCGAAGTGAAAGGCCGCCTGGTGCTGGACGCGCGCCAGCGCTCTGAGACCGTCAAGCCGCTGGCGCCGCGCGAGCTGGTGGCGGATGCCGACAGCGATACCCTGTACATTACCGGGCTGGGTGAATCCAGCGTGGTGTGGGTGGTGGACGGCAAGGATCTGACCCTGCGTGCCACCGTGACCGACACCGGCAAATACGGCACCGGCCTGGCGCTGGACGCCGCCGCCAAGCGCCTGTACGTCACCAACGCCGACGGCGAGCTGGTGACCATCGATACCCAGAGCAACAAGGTGCTGTCGCGCAAGAAGCTGGATGAGGCTAAAGAGCACTTCTTCCTGAACATCAGCCTGGATACCGCCACCCATCGCGCGTTCATCACCGATTCCAAGCAGCCACAGGTGCTGGTGGTGGATACCCGCAGCGGCAACATCCTGAGCAAGATCGACGTGCCGGAATCGCTGGCGGTGCTGTTCAACCCGGCGCGCAATGAAGTTTACGTGACCCATCGCCAGGCGGGTGAAGTGAGCGTGATCGACGCCAAGAGCTACAAGGTGCTGAACACCATCAAGACGCCGACCCACCCGAACAGCCTGGCGCTGTCGCCGGACGGCCTGACGCTGTACGTTAGCGTCAAGCAGGCTTCCAGCCGCGAGAAAGAAGCGACCGCGCCGGACGACGTGATCCGCGTAGCGCTGAAATAATCCCGCGCAGGGTAAACCCCCTCGGACAGGCGAAGCGGCGACGCTCCGCCTGTTTTTTTTCGCCGTGCGATCTGCGGTATAAAGTGTGGATTGCCTTATTGATCCGAAGGAACGTGGGTTATGCCTGCTTCACGCACACCGCTGTTGTTGTCCGTTATCACCCTGCTGCTGCTGGCCGCGCTGATCCATAGCGGCATCAGCCCCTACGATCGCACCACCTGGTTGATGGAGGTGGCGCCGGTATTGATTGTTTTGCCGTTGCTGTGGCTGACCCATCGCCGTTATCCGCTGACGCCGCTGCTCTACACGCTGATTTTCTTCCATGCGCTGATCCTGATTTTCGGCGGCATGTACAGCTATGCTCGCGTGCCGCTGGGCTTTGAGGTGCAGCAGTGGCTGGATCTTGGCCGCAACCCGTACGACAAACTGGGGCATTTCTTCCAGGGATTGGTGCCGGCGCTGGCGGCGCGCGAGATCCTGCTGCGCGGCGGTTATGTGCAGGGCCGCAAGATGCTGGGCTTCGTGGTGTGCTGCATCGCGCTGGCGATCAGCGCGGTGTATGAGTTGATCGAGTGGTGGGCGGCACTGGCGCTGGGCCAGGGCGCCGACGAGTTTCTCGGCACCCAGGGCGACCCGTGGGACACGCAGTCCGATATGTTCTGCGCGTTGCTCGGCGCGATAGCCGGCCAGTGGCTGTTCGGTGGCTGGCAGGGTAGGCAACTGCGGCGTTTAAAAGAGTAAGCCTTGTTGCGTTAAGCCTAGTGAAAATAGCGACTTCTCGTGCCGCCCAGTATTTTCCGGGCGGCATTTTAATGTCGACATGATAAGAAATAGATAATCATCAGTTAAATGTTTGGCACCCTGTGATACAGCACAATGTTATTTCTTATATTTATGATTATTTAGCTTTTTATGCGTTTTTCTAGGAATTTTCTTAACTCACGCCGTGTGCTACTATTCTCATGTTTAACAAGGGCTAATTATTATTAATTAGTTTTTTGAGCGGGGAATAATGAGATACATAATTAATAATAAGATTAAATATCATGAAGATAGATCAGAGTTGGTGGATATCAATGCTGAGCTACCGCCTCAACCGCTCACCGCCACCCTGAACCGCCTGCTGTCCACATTGGTCAGAAACAATAACCTGGTGCTCTCCCGCGATACCCTGCTGACGCAGGTATGGGAAGCGCACGGCCAGGTGGCCTCCGGCAATAACCTCAATAACACCATTTCCATCCTGCGCAAGATGTTCGCCGCCCTGGGCGAGGACGAGATTATCGTCACGCTGCCGCGCCAGGGATTTATGTTTACCGCCACTTCGTTGAAGACGACGGACAGCCTGTCGGAGAGTTCGTCGGAGATGCCGATCCCGGCGGCTGCAGAAAGCGCCTTGCCGACCAAGCCGCTGCGAGCGCAGCGATTTAAGCGCCTCGGGTTGGCCGCGTTGCTGCTGTTGGCGGCGGGGAGCGGTCTGTGGGCCTGGCAGGACGCCGGCTATGCGCCGATCAGCACGGTAAGCGTAGGCAACATCGGCAGCTGTGAGGTGAAGTTCATCGCTTCTTATCATAAGACCGGTTCCGGCAAGGCGGATTTGGCGCACTTGCAAACGTTGCTGGATAAACGAAATCATATTCACTGTAGTGAACCGGCGACGCTGCTTTATTACGACAGCCAGTCGGTGGTACCAGGCAGCGCAGAACGCGTGCGATCTTCTTACTTCTTTTATTGTCCGCAGACGGCGATGGCGGCGGGCAAAGCGCAATGCGAGAACTACTATGAAAGTCTGGAAAAATAACCGGATATGGCATTACCGTTACGCGCTGTTAGTCTTTGCGGCGCTGGCCTGCTGTTGCGCCGCCGCTTATGTGCTGTTCGCTATGCCGCAGGTGCCGGAATGCCGGGCGTCGATGCGGGTGCATAATCAGGATAAAGATGCGGCGATGGAGCGTGTGCTGCTGGTGAGCATCGTGCCTGAGGGCGCGCGACAGCTCACTATGTTGATGAGCGGCAGTTTTTTTGATGGTGATACACGTTATGTGGTCGATCGCTCCGTGGAAATGAGTTACCAGCGTCGCGGCAGCAACTACACCATGTGGGTAACGAAAAATACCCGCAAGCCGCAGGACTCTGTTATTCGCGAGGATATGAATCGCCGGTTACCTATCGCCGGGCAGCAGCTGCATTTGCGCATCGAGCGTATCGATCGGCATCACTATCTGTTTACTGATAACCATTCGCCGCTTTTTGTCTGCGTGACTGGCGCATAACGGTCCCCCCCAGAATTACCGGGGGGCCGATGTTGTCTCTGACCCTGGGTATCAAGAGCGAAAAGATTAAGGTTGATTGCCGGCTATATAATTATTGATGCAAGGGCTGTTACCGGTACGCGGGCAGTAGGTGACCTGCTGTTCATCCTGGTTAGTGCTCTCATTAAGAATGTTAGCGTAATAATAGACGTCGGCCCGCGTACGGCAATTGAAGCCCGCCTGTTGTATCACCTGCTTGATGTTCTCCAGGCTTCCTCCACCTAAAGTCATACTGTACACCTGGCAGCTTTGGTAATTCCCAAGTGGATAAACGCTGATACGCGTGCTGTTTTGATACAGCACAATGATGGCAAAAGGCACCAGACAGGCAGCGGCAATCATTATTAAGCGTTGTAATGCTCGTCGGATGCCGGGGGGAGAAGTCCCGGGGGGCGGCGTAGACGCTATTTCCGTTTCACGGTGCTTTTCTTCTCTATATATTTCCACCTTATTTTCATTCGCTTCATGAATGTTTCGAGCAATAAATTTAAACCCCTGACGTGGATAGGTGACGATAATCTCCTCGGCGCCAAACTGCGCCAGTGATTTACGTAACCCGGAAACGTAATTGTTTAAGTTATTGTTGGAGGCTTTCAGCCCATAATCGACCCAAACATCATTAAGCAACCTCTCTCGCAACAACAGCTTGTTATTATTCTTGATGAACAACGAAAGCAGTCTGCTGGTCGGCTTCAGTAAAGCTATTTTATTGCTGGCATTATCGACATGCATCAATGTGCCTTCCTCCTCGTTATAGAGGATGCTCTCATTTATAATGAAAATCATTTTATTTACCCGTCAACTTTCCTGTCGAGAGATTATTCTGAGACCTCTGTGTACTTTTTTCAATCCCTTGAGTTGCAGGGCAATAGGATTTTTCTCTTTATTCGTGTAATTGAAATGAAATGTTTATCTGCTTACAAGTTTTTTAATATAAATACTGATAATTAAATCCTATTTATCGTGATTTTAATCTATTTAATTATTATTTTATCGATAATAATCCTGTGTTTTTGTATTTTTGCGACATAACGTTTCAAATGGAAGGCGCTAAGTGTAAATTTGTCTCCACTGATACGGGGCGCGGAAACGCAGCGTATTAGCCACGGAGACAATGCGCAGGAATCTCAGGAATAAAGCTGCTGCATTGCATGCGTGACTTTAAGGATTTAATTCTTCTCCACTACTTACTAAGGAATGTAAGGAATCTCTATGAAACTGAACAAAATTATGATTGCAGCGGTATTGGCCTTCGGCGCTTCTTCTATGATGGCCCAGGCAGCTAACACCGGTAAGGTTCACTTTGAAGGTTCTATTGCGAAAGCTGCATGTTCAATGGATCAGAAGAGCGTTGAGCAAACTGTAAAAATGGGCCAAATCGGCGACTCCAGCCTGCTGAATGGCCGTGATTCCGCTGTTAAGACTCCGTTCGATATTGTGCTGAGAGACTGTATTTTGCCTGACGCTCCTACTGAGACGGCGATGACGATCACTTTCAACGGTCTTAAAGGTGTTAAAGACGATATGCTGCAATTCGGTCCAATGAGCACCGCTAAAAACGCCGGTGTCGTTATCTCTCATGGCGCGGACACTGTTAAGCTGGGTACGCCAATTAACATTGGTGTACTGAAAGCGGGCGCAGATACTGAATATACTCTGAATTTCACCTCTCACCTGCGTGGTAATGGAGACGATAAAAATAAACCAATTCAAGCCGGTACTTTCTTCAGTACTGCTAACTTCATTGTAAATTATAACTAATCGATTTACGACAGGTTGAATAATTATAGCATGCGGGACTAGCCCGTATGCTTTTTCCCCGAATGGATTCCTGTTTGCAAGGGATAATCTCTATGGCCCTTATTGGCAAAAATGTAGTGGCGCCTTCCCTATTGGTCGCGATTTTTACGGCCCAGACGATGCCGGCAACGGCTTCGGTTATTGGCTGGGGAAGAGTCAATATGGAAGGCGCTATTGTCAACGCGGCCTGCGCCCTTGAAGCGGCCAGCCGTGATCAAACCATCGATATGAAAATTTTGCCGGTGGAACAAATTACCCGTGATGGGCACGGGCTGACCCGCCCCTTTACGCTGAAGCTGGTGAACTGCGGGCTGGCAGGGGAAAACAGTACCAATACCGGGCGCCAGCATTTCCGCATGATATTTGACGGTAATGCGGAAGGAAAAAACTTCGGCGTCATCGGCGATGCCCGTGGCGTGGCGTTACGCATTGTCGATAGCATCGGCACAGATATTTACCCTGGGGTGCCGATGTCAATAGAAAATACCCTAACAAAAGATTATCGATTGAATTATTCAATGCAGCTGGTGGCTAACAGCCAGGTATTGCGCGCAGGGGATTACCGCTCCGCCATTCGTTTTAAATTGGATTACTACTGATTATAAATAAGTTAAAGGTTGGCGGGATCATGGATGCGAGAAAATTTAAATCGGGGGCGCTCCCGTTAAGTTTATTAGGGATATGTATTTCTCTGGCTCTCTGCGGCCTGGCGTTGCCGGGACGGGCGGATGATGCAATTCAGTTCAACACTGACATCCTGGATATCAACGATCGTAAAAATATCGATCTCGGCCGCTTTGCCAAAGGCGCCTTTATTATGCCGGGCAAGTACAGCATGACGGTAGTGGTGAACAAGCAGCCATTGGATGAGCAGCCGGTGGTTTTCTATCCGCCGGAAAACGATCCCGATGGCAGTGCGGCCTGCGTCTCGCCGGAGCTGGTTGAAAAACTGGGCCTTAAAACCGAGTTTCTCAAGCTGCTGCGCTGGTGGCATAACGAGCAGTGCCTAGATCTGAGCAGCCTCAAGGGCATCGAGGCCAGGGGCGATCTGGCGGTGTCGGCGCTGTATCTGAACATTCCCCAGGCCTATTTAGAGTACTCCTCGCCGGATTGGGATCCGCCGGCGCGCTGGGATAACGGCATTCCCGGCCTGCTGCTGGACTACAACCTGAACGGCCAGGTGCAGCAGAATAGCAACGGCGGCGGCCAGACGCAGCGCCTGGGCGGTAATGGTGCGGTGGGCGCCAACCTGGGCGCCTGGCGGCTGCGGGCCGATTGGCAGACCAGTCTCAATCACCAGACCGGCTCGGGGGAATCGAGCCAGAGAACGTTTGACTGGAGCCGCTATTACGCTTTCCGCGCGTTGCCGCAGTGGGGCGCGCGCCTGGCGTTGGGAGAGGATTCGCTGCAGAGCAACCTCTTCGACAGCTTCCGCTTTACCGGCTTCAGCCTGATGTCGGACGACAACATGCTGCCGCCCAACCTGCGCGGCTATGCGCCGGAGGTGACCGGCATCGCCAAAACCAACGCCAAAGTCACCATCAGCCAGCAGGGGCGCGTGCTGTATGAGGCGCAGGTCGCCGCCGGGCCGTTCCGCATCCAGGATCTGAGCGATTCGGTGATGGGCAAGCTGGACGTCAAGGTTGAGGAACAAGACGGCAGCGTGCAGCAGTTTCAGGTGGACACAGCCAGCATTCCTTATCTGACGCGCCCTGGCATGGTGCGCTTCAAGTTCGCCGGTGGTCGGCCGTCGAACTGGGAGCACCAGGTGCAGGGGCCAACCTTTGCCACCGGTGAATTCTCCTGGGGGGTCAGCAACGGTTGGTCGCTGTACGGCGGGGCTATCGCCGGTGGCGATTATAACGCGCTGTCGCTGGGGCTGGGGCGCGATCTGCTGGTGCTCGGCGCGCTGTCGTTTGATACCACATATTCGCGGGCAAGATTGCCGATTGACGACGGCACCAAAAAAGGCGGCTCGTACCGTTTGAGCTATTCGAAAAGCTTTGATGAATACGACAGTCAGATCACCTTCGCCGGTTATCGCTTCTCGGAAGAAAATTTTATGACCATGAGCGAATACCTGGACGCGCGTTATCACGGCTTGCGGAACGGCAAAAGCCGAGAAATGTACACCATCACCTTTAACAAGCAGTTCCGCGATCTGGGGGTCAGTACCTATCTCAACTACGACCACCAGACTTACTGGGATAAGCCGACCGACGAACGCTACAGCCTGGCGCTGTCGCGCTATTTCAACCTGGGATCGTGGAAAAACCTGAGCGCCTCACTCTCGGCTTATCGCAACAAGTCCAGAGGGACCAACGACGACGGCATGTATCTGAGCCTGACGGTGCCGTGGGGAGAAGATACCAACCTCAGCTACAGCAGTTCGTGGAACCGTAACAATAACAACCAGCGGGTGGGCTACTACCAACGGTTGGATGAACACAACAACTATCAGCTGACCGCCGGCAGCTCGCGCAACGGCGGCTCCGCCAGCGCGTTTTACAGCCACGACGGCGACGCGGCGCGTATCGACGCCAACGCGAGTTATCAGGGGGGCCAGTACTCCGCGTTCGGCATGAGCCTGCTGGGCGGGGCCACGCTTACCGCCCAGGGGGCGGCGCTGCACCGTAGCGGAAGCTTCGGTGGTACCCGCCTGATGCTGGACACCGATGGCGTGGCCGGGGTGCCGGTACGTGGCTATGGCGCCACGAGCCGCACCAACATGTTTGGCAAAGCGGTGGTGACGGACGTCGGCAACTTTTACCGCAGCCGGGCGAGCATCGATCTGACCAACTTATCGGACGAGGCTGAAGCGACGCAGTCGGTGGTGCAGGCGACGCTCACCGAAGGGGCCATTGGCTACCGGCGCTTCAACGTGATTTCCGGCCAGAAAGCGATGGCGGTGATCCGCCTGGCGGACGGCAGCACGCCGCCGTTTGGCGCCGAGGTGTTCAACCGCCGCAGGCAGCAGACCGGGATTGTGAATGACGGCGGCAGCGTTTACCTCAGCGGTATCCGCGCCGGTGAACAAATGACGGTGCATTGGGAAGGGAAGGCGCAATGCGAAATCGATCTGCCGGCGTTGCGCACGGATGTTGCTCTGAGCGATCTGCTGCTGCCGTGCCGGCGCGTGGCCGCAGGCAGTGAAGGCCAGGCAGATGCGCCGGAAAACCCGTAAATGCAATTTTTGACCAAATGGAAGCTTATTATGCGAAACAACACTGTAAAAACGCTGTCGGTAGCCGGCCTGCTAACCACCACCTTGCTGAGCGGCCAGGCGCAGGCCGCTATCGCGCTGGATCGCACCCGCGTGATTTTAAACGGCGGCGATAACTCGGCCAGCATGAGCATCACCAATAAAAACACCCAACTGCCTTATCTGGCTCAGGGCTGGCTGGAGAATGAGCAGGGTGAAAAAATCAACAGCCCGCTGATCGTGTTGCCGCCGGTGCAGCGGGTGGAGCCGGGCGCGCAAAGCCAGGTCAAGGTACAGGCGCTGCCGGCCGCCAAGGCGCTGCCGCAGGATCGCGAGAGCCTGTTCTACTTCAACCTGCGCGAGATCCCGCCGAAGAGCAACAAGGCCAACACGCTGCAGATCGCGCTGCAGACCCGCATCAAGCTGTTCTACCGCCCGGCGGCGATCGTGCCGAACAAAAATGCCGCGTACAGCCCGTGGCAAGAGCAGTTGACGCTGACCCGCCAGGGCGCGGGCTTTAGGGCCAATAACCCGACCCCGTATTACATCACGCTGGTCGATGCCCGCAGCAGCAAGAGCGGTAAAACCGCCGCCGGTTTTGAACCGCTGATGGTGCCGCCGAAAGGCAGCGTGGCGTTAGGCGCCACTGGCCTGGGCAATGCACCGGTGCTGACTTATGTCAATGACTATGGCGGCCGCCCGGATCTGACCTTCAAGTGTGGCACCGGTGATTGTCAGGTGGTGCCTGAGAAGCAAGGATAATCGGCGCCGGCAGCGGCGCTCCATCAGTTGAAGCGGCAGGGAAACTAATGCAAATAATCGATAGCGGCTGCAACAGCCAGGAGAGAGGCGCTTTAACGCGACGGGCAGGCCAGGCGGCGTTATTGGCGCTGGTTTTGCTGACGAATCGGGCAGAGTCAGGTA
This sequence comes from Serratia sp. 201, assembly GCF_037027545.1. Taxonomy (NCBI): domain Bacteria; kingdom Pseudomonadati; phylum Pseudomonadota; class Gammaproteobacteria; order Enterobacterales; family Yersiniaceae; genus Serratia; species Serratia sp. 201. Next base: position 43,057 of record NZ_JAXCHC010000008.1, read on the forward strand.
ACCACGGCATGCTGTTTGTGCATGGCGCGCTGACCGAAGGCGCCTGCCGGCTGGAGATGTCTTCGGCCTACCAGGATATCTGGCTGGGTGAAACCACCACGAGCAGCCTGGCAGTGCCCGGCAACCGCACGCAGCCGGTGGCCTTCCAACTGCGCTTGCGTGACTGCACGCGCATGGGGGCGGCCATCAGAGACACTCGCCTGGGTTACCGGCTGTGGGATGCCTACCAGCCGGCAGTAACGGTGAGCTTCACCGCCCCGGCCGATGCGGATAACCCGCAGCTGGTGCAGGTGCAGGGCGCCGAAGGCCTGGGGCTGCGGCTGTTGGATGCGGATAACCGCGATGTGCGGCTGGGCAGCCGCAGCCGGCCGCAGCTGCTGGCGCTGGGCGATAACGGGCTGCAGTTTTATGTGATGGCGGAGCGCACGCGTGCGCCGCTGTTGGCGGGCGCCTACCGCGCGGCGATCGATTTCCGGCTGAACTATGACTGAGGTGGACGGTATGGGCGATACAGGGCGACGCACGCTGGCCATCGGCGGCGAATATCTCCTTCTGGGCTGTGCGCTGGCGGCCAGCACCGCTGCCGCTTCGGCGCTCACCCTGCTGGCGGTGCTGAGTTTTGGCCAGCTGGCGCAGGCCGCCACGGTGAATGTCACGGTGAAAGGTGAAGTGCTCGCGAAACCAAAGTGTGAAATCAACGGCGGCAATGACATCGATGTGCCCTTCAGCGAACTGAATATCGCAGACATTGACGGCGTCAACTACGGCAAGAAAAAGATCCCCTATAGCGTGAGCTGCAGCGGCGATACCTCCGGCTCGAACGGAAATATGAAAGTGTCATTGCAGGGCGATAGCCCGAATTTTGGCGTCGGTTTGCTGCGCACCCGCGAGAAGGACGATTTGGCGATCAAGCTGCTGTTCGAAAATGGCCAGCAGCTAAAGCTGAACGAGTGGCATAACTTTTTTTATCCCAATTATCCACTGCTCTATGCCGTACCGGTCAAGCGCGGCGGCGCCAAGTTGAGTGGCGGGAACTTTTCAAGTTCCGCCACATTATTAGTCGAGGTTCAATAAGGAGATGAAGATGAAATATATTCCAGGGCTGGCCGCCTTGGCCTGTATGGGATTGCTGGCCAGCGGCGCGGCGCAGGCGATAAAGGTGAACTTTACCGGTACGCTGGTGGCGGCGCCAGACTGCACCCTCAACGAGGGTAACGATGTCAGCGTTAATTTTGCGGAAGTGGTGATCAACAAGATTAATGGTAAAGACTATAAGAAAATGCCGATCCCCTACGGCATCAAATGTGAGGGCGGTTCACCAGGCAGCGGCCAGCTTAAGGTGATGTTGGAATATACGACCGTCCCATGGGGCGATTACAACGCGATCCAGGCCCTACCCCTCCCGGCATTTAATAATCTCGGGTTGCGTATCATCGAGGGGGACGGGGATAAAACCTATGTGCCTAAGAGCAAGGTGGCGGTTACCGATGTGAATAACCCGCCTAAGTTTTACGCCGTGCCGATCGGCAAGCCGAACTCGGGTTTACCTACGGCGAGTTTCAATGCGTCGGCAACCATGACCGCCATATATGAGTAAAACGTTAGACCGGCACCGAAGCTGCACTGCTCCGGTGCCGGGCTGCGGCAGCAATTAAAGCCGCCGCGTTATAAACGCGGTGGAAAGAGGCGCACCGACGGCACTTAACCGGCGGAATATTTTCGCCATTGGCGATGGTCGGATAAGCTATTTTTCCGGCAGGGTAACCAGATGAAAAAGATTTTTTTATTATTGCTAATCGTATTTTTCGGCGGCATGAATGCGGCCCACGCCGCTAATTTTGAGGCCATTCCTCGTATAGAGCCTACAAGTGGATCCTATGCTTTTCTCTCTTTTACGTTTCTCCGTATTTTACCGGAGTCGCAGGAACCCAACCCATGTTATGGACAAAGAGACTGCATGTTATCTGTGGTGATGACCTTATCGAGCTCCCCACGTGCCTCTGTGGCGTTGGCTGAGGCCAACAGCAGCTGTAACACGGCGGATTGCAAGACCAGCACGAGCACGGCCAAAACCATGGGGGAGCTCGCGCCGTTAGTCAGGTATTTAGGGCGCAATGGGACGAACTCGACGAGAGATATAAACCAGGTTGGCAGCTGGCCTCTTCGACTCTGCTTCGGTGTGGCAATTAACGGTAGATGGAGTGGCGCTTTCGGCTGTGGCCCCGAAATACCCAAGACGAACAGTTGCGATATTCTTGACACTAACGCCATCGTTGACTTTGGCACATTCAGCAGCGATGTCACGGCCCGGCAGGCCACGGGAACCATCAAGATAAATTGTGCCAGCGAGGCTTACTTGCGCGTTAAGTTTAATTCCAATGTCACCAATATGCCGTTAAGCCAGGACGGGCGAATGACCGCCAGCCTGAAGTTTAGAGATCTGATCGCTGGCGTGGGCGAGAATTATGTAAAAGTACCTGGTGGCAACAGAGAAATATTTATAGACGGTGAGCTTAGGAATAATAACACCTCACACACCGGCCCGTTTTCTGTTCCTGTGGTGGCCATTATTGAATTAATGTAAAAGATCGCGTGTTAGAAGTGATATGAAGGGTGAATCTAGCTTAATACGCTATGGGTTATAGTGCATGCGATTGCGTCATTTTTATAAGGCAGAAGAAGATTGAGGGCGGTTTTACCTATTTAACTAGGGGCTGGCATGCAGATTGTTTTTTTATTGTGGCAATCGGTATGAAATTTTTACGATGTCTAAGGAGGGATAATGTTTCTACGTCAAGGGCACACGATGAAAGGGTTTTTATTATTTCTGGGCATATTGCTGGGATGGGCCAGCTGGGCTAATGCGGCATACCACGATGCGCCCACCAGCGTCAGAAAAGGAGAGGAACCGGGAACTTATCTGATCACCACTACGCTGAACGATATAGCACCGATACCCAGTTGGAATGCATGCCACTACACCACATCTAATACCGGATATTCATGTGGCTACGTCTTTGGGCTCTACTCTGCTCATTGGGATGGTAATGTCTACCCCGGTGGAGCCATGATCTCTATACCTTTGGTTGATCGAACCCCCCCTAACCAGTGTAATACGAGTAACTGTAATACCAGTTTAGCGACTGCCCAAACCATTGGGGAATTGGTGCCGCTGATGAAGCTCCGTGGCGGATTCGGAGTAACCAAGTCGGCACTGTACCGTCCAGGGGCCGAGGGGAAAAGGCCGGGGTTTAAAACCTGTATCTATAGTTGGCGAGCTTCAGCTATTGGGAATGTCGATGGTGGCCTGTTTGACTGCAGCGAGCTTATTCCTCTGACGGCAAGCTGCGATATTCTTGACACCGATGCCGTAGTCGATTTTGGTCCAATCAGAAGCGATGTTGCCAGCCGGCAGGCCAGCGGTTCATTTAAAGTTAATTGCTCGAATGATACGGATATACGAGTTAAGTTTGCCTCCAGTGTAACGGATATGAAGTTAAGTCAAGATGGCAGGCTTAGTGTCAGCTTGAAAGTGCGAAACGCGAAGCCCGGCGTTAACGCTCTGGAGAGCTTTGTTACGGTGGTTGCTGGTACGCAAGAGATATTTATCGACGGCGATCTCAAAAATGCGAACACCTCACACACGGGACCCTTTTCTACTTCGGTAGTGGCCATTGTGGAGGTTGCATAAAATAATCTGCTATCGAGCGTATTAACTAAGTCGTTATCAGTAAGTTTATCGCAGCATAACCGCTTATTTTTTAGGAAGAACGCATGTGATGTTTTCCTGGCGATGTAACGGGTTGGGTCTGAAAGATTCGCTATTGTTTAAACATATATCGTGAGAGCTGGAGTAAAAATCCATCGAACGGTTATCGCTGGCGCGAATTAATACTATGCCTACAGGAGACTCAGGGAATGAAATCGATCAATATTGTGATTGATGACGAAAATCGCTATTTCGCTACCGGCTTGCGGTTAAGTATTGCGAAATATGCGCAGCAGTATAATAAAGTCGCGCATTTCCTGCTGCCAGGCAGCGATGAGCGGCCTGACATCGTGTTGACCTCACAGATCCGGCGTGCCCGGCGTTGGACTGCCTATTCAAGGGCACACGTCGTCACCATTAAAGAAAGGCAGACCGTTGCAGCCAGGCGAGCGAAGCGAGTGCTTTACCGAACCGACGATCAACAACGGCTGTTTACGCTGTTGACCGATGCCCTGGCCAATCCCGGCCCGGTATGCCATTTTTCCGGTCTAGTGCTGACCCCTCGTGAGCGGCAGGTTATCGGCTATATGCGGCGTGGGTTGGATCAATCGCAAACCGCCAGAATAATGGGGGTGAGCGTTAAAACGGTGCACAGCCATAAACGTTCGGTAATGGGTAAGCTGATGTTAAATCGCAGCCATGATTTTATGTATTGGTTACTATCACCAGAGGCAGAGTATTCCTAACCGTGATGGGGAATGATTTTAATTATTCCCATCTGTTATCTTTATATCGCTAAAGGATAGTTTATTTTGATTAACATTTACCGGGAGAATGTTAATTCTTGTTTTATTCATTTGTTAGATAGCAAAAGGGAAAGTTATGAAAAAGACAGCGGCTTTACTTATTGGCGCTTGCATCATGATGGCATCTTATGCACATGCCGGTTTTAACGGCAATCATAACGTGCAGGGCAATAATGGCAACGCCAGCGGCGCCGGCAATAGCGATTTTGGTCAATGCATCAATGGTCAAGGGAAAAATGGTGGGCAATGTGCGGGCAACACCAACACAGGCGTCAAGCCTAAAGAAAAAGATAAAGGCGAAGTCATGAATGCGATCTGTGAATCGCCGTTTATGAAAAAATACTCGCCGCTATGCCAGTAATATTGATTTTTAAATGACAAGCAGGGTTATCCTCCCTGCTTTTTTTGTGACTGTTGATTAAATATCCTGTTGTTCCGACTAAAAATATAAGTTCGGTGAATTATTATCGTTGGCAGTGATGGTAGCTGTACGTAATTTACGTGGGGTATTATCTACACCAAGGGAAAGGTTAAGTGGATTTGTTTTATTTCGCGATATTCTTGTTGTGTTTAAGCATCTATTCATTCTACAAACATGCGCAGCGGATGAAGAAAAGGCAGCTATCTATTCAAGAACTCGGCCATTCTTCCCGTTGGTTGGCATTGCGACGTCATCATTGACGCTGCTACGCATTGTATGACGTAGCGTTTTTTACCAGAGAGTAGTATCCGCCTCAACGAAAGAGGGTGCCCGGACTCGGACAACCGGCGCTGGCGCCGCGTTGAACAGCGCTTCAGCGCTGGCCCGCAGGGGGAGGCCTTTGGCTGAATAATCGAACGCAGTTCGATGACGAGTCCAGTCCCTGAAAAGCAAAAACCCGCCATAGGCGGGTTCTTCCGAATAGGGCGACCGGACTCGGACAACCGGCGCTGGCGCCGTGTTGAACAGCGCTTCAGCGCTGGCCCGCAGGGTGAGGCCTTTGGCCGAATAATCGAACGTAGTTCGATGGAGAGTCCGTACCCCAGAAAGCGAAAAACCCGCCATAGGCGGGTTCTTCTAAATAGGGCGACCGGACTCGGACAACCGGCGCTGGCGCCGCGTTGAACAGCGCTTCAGCGCTGGCCCGCAGGGTGAGGTCTTTAGACCGAATAATCGAACGCAGTTCGATGGAGAGTCCGTACCCCAG
>NZ_JAXCHC010000009.1:0-36918 GCF_037027545.1 Serratia sp. 201
GGTGGCGTATATTACGCTTTCCTCTTTCAGAGTCAACCCTAATTTTCAGGATTTTTTCTCTGCGACCCCCGGATACTCTGTGAAGTTGTTCACATGTTCCGTGTCGATGGAGGCGCATTATAGGGAGTTCCTCGCAGGCCGCAACAGGTATTTTCAGCAAAAACGATCGTTCGCTGCATTCCACAGCAAAACCCCGCCTTATACCCACTTGCGCACAGTGTTATCCACAGATGCGATTTGCACGGAAAATTTACGAGCGCCACGCAAACGTTTTCGCTACAATTCCCCGCGACGAAACGATCCCCCTTTTTATGGGGGCGCTACCTGAATATGTGCCTGACCCTCCCTTTATAAGGCAAAAAACCCTTCCTTATAGAGAGAACGAGGTGGACATTCACGTAACGCTCTTTAATTGCGACTCAAAGCCAAGGGATAAAACCATGCAACAACCTCGTCCAATCCGCCGGGCCCTGCTCAGCGTGTCTGACAAAGCCGGTATCGTTGAATTCGCCGAAGCGCTTTCCCAGCGCGGCGTTGAACTGCTCTCCACCGGCGGCACCGCCCGCCTGCTGGCAGACGCCGGTCTGCCCGTTACCGAAGTTTCCGACTACACCGGCTTCCCGGAGATGATGGACGGACGAGTTAAGACCCTGCACCCGAAAGTTCACGGCGGTATCCTCGGCCGCCGCGGCCAGGACGACGCGGTCATGAATCAGCATGACATCCAGCCTATCGACATGGTGGTCGTCAATCTGTACCCGTTCGCCCAAACCGTGGCGCGCCCAGATTGCTCGCTGGAAGACGCGGTCGAAAATATCGATATCGGCGGCCCGACCATGGTGCGCTCCGCCGCCAAGAACCATAAAGACGTCGCCATCGTCGTGAAGAGCAGCGACTACGCCGCCATCATTACCGAGATGGACAACAACGACGGCTCGCTGCGCTATGCCACCCGCTTCGATCTCGCCATCAAAGCCTTCGAACACACCGCCGCCTACGACAGCATGATCGCCAACTACTTCGGCGCGCTGGTGCCGGCGTACCACGGCGAGACCGAACAGCCGTCCGGCCGCTTCCCGCGAACCCTGAACCTCAACTACATCAAGAAGCAGGATATGCGTTACGGTGAGAACAGCCACCAGCAGGCCGCCTTCTATATAGAAGAAGAGGTAAAGGAAGCGTCCGTCGCGACCGCCGAGCAGCTGCAGGGCAAAGCGCTGTCCTATAACAACATCGCCGATACCGACGCCGCGCTGGAATGCGTGAAAGAGTTCGCCGAACCGGCCTGCGTGATCGTCAAGCACGCCAACCCTTGCGGCGTGGCGATCGGCGACGACATCCTGGCCGCCTACGAGCGCGCTTACCAAACCGACCCGACTTCCGCCTTCGGCGGCATCATCGCCTTTAACCGCGAGCTGGACGCCGCCACCGCGCAGGCGATCATCAGCCGCCAGTTCGTGGAAGTGATCATCGCACCAAACGTCACCCAGGAAGCGCGCTCCCTGCTGGCCGCCAAACAGAACGTGCGCGTGCTGGCCTGCGGCCAGTGGCAGCAACGCGTGGCGGGGCTGGACTTCAAGCGCGTCAACGGCGGGCTGCTGGTGCAGGATCGCGATCTCGGCATGGTGACCGCCGCCGATCTGCGCGTGGTATCCGAGCGCCAGCCGACCGAGCAGGAACTGCGTGACGCGCTGTTCTGCTGGAAAGTGGCCAAGTTCGTGAAATCCAACGCCATCGTTTATGCACGTGACAATATGACCATCGGCATAGGCGCCGGCCAGATGAGCCGCGTTTACTCCGCCAAGATCGCCGGTATCAAAGCGAGCGACGAAGGGCTGGAGGTGAAAGGATCCGCCATGGCCTCCGACGCCTTCTTCCCATTCCGTGACGGCATCGATGCCGCCGCGGCGGTCGGCATCACCTGCGTGATCCAGCCTGGCGGCTCAATCCGCGACGACGAAGTGATCGCCGCCGCCAATGAACACGGCATCGCGATGATCTTCACCGACATGCGTCACTTCCGCCATTAATTCCTTTTGCCGCGTGCGCTCCGGCGCACGCCATTCGTGGAGCCCCTGATGAACATTTTGATTATCGGCAACGGCGGGCGCGAGCACGCGCTGGCCTGGAAAGCCGCCCAGTCTCCGCTGGCGGACAAAGTCTACGTTGCGCCGGGCAACGCCGGCACCGCGCTGGAAGCCAATCTGGAGAACGTGGCGATCGCCGCCACAGATATCCCTGCCCTGGTCGCGTTCGCCCAGAGCCATGACATCGGTCTGACCATCGTCGGGCCGGAAGCGCCGCTGGTGATCGGCGTAGTCGACGCCTTCCAGGCCGCCGGTCTGAAAATCTTCGGCCCGTCGCAGGCCGCCGCGCAGCTCGAAGGCTCTAAAGCCTTCACCAAGGATTTCCTGGCGCGCCACCGCATCCCGACCGCCGAATATGAAAACTTTACCGAGGTGGAGCCGGCACTCGCCTATGTGCGCCGCAAAGGCGCACCGATCGTCATCAAAGCCGATGGCCTGGCCGCCGGTAAAGGCGTGATCGTCGCGATGACGCTGCAGGAGGCGGAAGAAGCCGTGCGTGACATGCTGGCCGGCAACGCCTTCGGCGACGCCGGTCATCGCATCGTAGTGGAAGAGTTCCTCGACGGCGAAGAAGCCAGCTTCATCGTGATGGTCGATGGCGAGAACGTGGTGCCGATGGCCACCAGCCAGGACCACAAACGCGTCGGCGACGGCGACACCGGCCCGAACACCGGCGGTATGGGCGCCTACTCTCCGGCGCCAGTTGTGACCGACGAAATCCACCAGCGCGCCATGGACCAGGTGATCTGGCCGACGGTGCGCGGCATGGCGGCGGAAGGCAATACCTACGTCGGCTTCCTGTATGCCGGCCTGATGATCTCCGCCGACGGCCAGCCGAAGGTGATCGAATTCAACTGCCGTTTTGGCGATCCGGAAACTCAGCCGATCATGCTGCGCCTGCGCTCCGATCTGGTGGAGCTGTGCCTGGCGGGTGCCGAAGGCCGCCTGAACGAGAAAAGCTCTGACTGGGACGAACGCCCTGCGCTCGGCGTGGTGCTGGCGGCCGGCGGTTATCCGGGTGATTATCGCAACGGCGAGGTGATCCAGGGGTTACCGCAGCAGGAAAGCGCCGACGGTAAGGTCTTCCACGCCGGTACGCGCCTGCAGGGCGATGACGTCGTCACCAGCGGCGGCCGCGTGCTGTGCGTGACGGCGCTGGGCGACACCGTGGCGCAGGCGCAGCAACGCGCCTATCAGCTGGCGGAAGGCATTCAGTGGCCGGGCAGCTTCTGCCGCAAAGATATCGGTTATCGCGCGATTGCGCGCGGCAAGTGATTTGACCTGATAAGGTCATGACAAGAGGCTCCGCGGCGCGGGGCCTTTTTTATAGCTGGTCTTCTTTCGGTTCCCAGCTGCAGAAGTCGTCGTTCGCCACCAGCAGCAGTTCACTGCCTTCCGGCGCTTCCAACCAGGCGACACTCACCGGCCGGCTGCTGCTGCGGGCGCGTTTTTCGATCCAGCCGATGGCGGTGGCATCCAACCCGGGTTTTAAGCGCTGGCCGTCGCAGGTTTGCACCTCGCCCTGCATCCAACGCCCCTGCAGTAATTTGACCTTGCCGGCGCGCAGCGCATTGCTGACCTCGAGGATACGTCGCGCCTGATATTGGTACAGTGCTATCTCATCGCTGGTCAGCGGTTCGCGGCGTGTCGCCAGCTGGCGCTGCATAAAGCTCACCGTGCCGTCGTCGGCAAAGCGCAGTTGAATGGAGTCTCGATCGCCGTCGGCATCGTTGCGTTTGATTTGGCGCAGCACGTCGCCCTGATAGGTGTACAACGTAGTGATGGTGCCCGGCCCCCGGTAGGGACTATAGACACTGACCAGCACCTGCGGACGATGTTGCTCATCGTCTTTACGCCACAGGCGTATCACGCCCTGATCGGCCACAAAGCCGCTGGCGGTAAAGCTGGGAATATCGGAATGGAAACTGCAGGCGCTCAGACCGAGGGCGATGCCGGCGGCCATGAGCACCCGACGAGTAAACAAAAGGGGCGCCATCGCCCCTCTGTTTAATCTTTTCACCGAGGCGCGGTCTTATTTAACAGCGTCTTTCAGTGCTTTGCCAGAAACGAACGCAGGCACGTTGGCTGCTGCGATTTTGATTTCTTTGCCAGTCTGTGGGTTGCGGCCAGTGCGCTCGCTACGATGGTTTACTTTGAAAGTACCGAAGCCAACCAATTGTACTGCATCACCTTCTTTCAGAGACTCAGTAATAGCAGCCAGGGTGGATTCCAGAGCCAGTTTAGCTTGTGCTTTGGAAAGGTCAGCCTTGTCCGCGATTACATCAATCAGTTGAGTCTTGTTCATAAGTTATCCTTACAGTGTGTTTATCGTTTGCAAAGCATCGAGTGCGACGGATATGCCGATTGACAGCACTCTCCTGCATACACGCACCGATAGCCACTTTTTTTACGCCCCCCAAATGTAGACCAGACAGGGTGCGGATGTGAAGCCTTAAGGCATGACAAATCAGGCGTTAAATCACGTTTTGCTGCCTTATTGCGCTAAATTTATCCCGATGTTGCTGACACCGGCCTCTCGCAGGTCGGATCGCAGCCCCTTGATCAGGTCTATATCGCGCTCTTCACAGGCGTCCAACAGGCGGAAAATTTCCCATTGAATGTCCCATTCTTCCTCTACCGCAGGCAAACTGCCCAACTCTTCGTCGGTCATTTCCTTACCGGCTTGAGTCATTTCCAACATCGCCACGGTGCGAATCGATGTTTCGCTGATGGCGATGGCGTGCTCCAGCGTCTCCCCGCCGAGCCGCGAATGGATCAGTTCCCCTAATGCGATACAGGCATCAATTGCCGGGTAAACGCCGTAAAGATCGTAATCTTCCGCCGACGGAATCGCCTCTTCCAACTTCTCGAGCTGGCTGTCGAAGTTGACCTTGGCGTCCTTCACCACCAGCGTTTCCCACACCAAATCCAGAATGCGGCGATAAACCGCCGGATCGCCGAACTCGGTCTGTTTGCAGAACATCTGGTAATTCGGGTACATACGCTCGCACAAACTGGCCATAAAGGTCAAATGTTGCCAAGCCTCGTGCCGTTCCAGACGTAAATGAATCGGGTTACGTAGCATGCTTTACTCTCTTACGCGTTATCTGCGGCGCAGTGTACCCGAAATCGCTCATGGCGACACCTCCGGATGCTGCTGCAACCAACGCTGAAACGCCGGGCGCCGCGATGCGATGGCATCAGCCCAACGGGTCGGCTCCGGCAAACGGTAGCCCGCCATGCAGCGTTGCACCCACGCCAGCGCGCTGTCGGCGCCCACGCGGTGACCGGTAGAGATGAACAGCGGGTTGCAGCGCGTCTTGCTGCGCCATACCCAGCCCAGCTGTTCACCCTTATCTTCCAACGGCGCCAGCGCACCGACGGCGGCCTCCAGCGGTGCGAATTTGCCGCACAGGCGCTTCTTGGCCACGCCGATGGTCGGCACATCGACCAGCAGGCCGAAATGGCTGGCGACGCCGAGACGCCGCGGATGCGAAATGCCATGCCCATCGACGAAGACCAGCCCCGGCTTTTGCCGCAGCTGTGCCCAGGCGGCCAACAGCGCCGGGTATTCGCGAAACGACAGGAAGCCCGGGATATAAGGCATGACGGTGGCGATACGCGCCACCTGATACTCCACCAGCTCCAGCGACGGATAGCGCAGGATGGCGATGGCGGCACGCGTCACCGCCCCCTCCTGCTCGAAGCCCACGTCGGCGCCGGCGATGAAGGCCGGCGGGTCGGCCGGCAGATCGTCGTAGCGAATGACTTCAGCCGCGCGCCGCAGCTGTTCGGCGCGCAGGGCCTGCATATCGATCACATCGAATCCTTAACGGTGGTATTTCGCCGACTGCGCGTGCACCGCCTCGACGAAGGCGCCGGCGTGCTCAGGCGGCACATCCTGATGGATGCCGTGGCCCAGGTTGAACACATGGCCGTTGCCGTGGCCGAAACCGGCCAGAATGGTCTCCACTTCTTCCGCGATGCGCGTCGGGGAAGCATAAAGCATCGACGGATCCATGTTGCCCTGCAGCGCCACTTTATCGCCCACGCGCCGACGCGCGTCGGCGATGTCGGTGGTCCAATCCAGCCCCAGCGCATCGCAGCCGGTGGCAGCCATCGCCTCCAGCCACTGCCCGCCGCCTTTGGTGAACAGCGTCACCGGCACGCGGCGGCCGTCATTCTCACGCAGCAGGCCATCGACGATCTTGTGCATGTAGTGCAACGAGAACTCGCGGTAATCGCGCCCGGTCAACACGCCGCCCCAGGTGTCGAACACCATCACCGACTGCGCGCCGGCCTTGATCTGGGCGTTGAGGTACAGGATCACGCTGTCCGCCAGCTTGTCCAGCAACAGGTGCAGCGTGGCCGGTTCGGCATACATCATCTTCTTCAGCTTGGTGAAGGCCTTGCTGCTGCCGCCCTCAACCATATAGGTAGCCAATGTCCATGGGCTGCCGGAGAAGCCGATCAGCGGCACTTCGCCCTTCAGCTCGCGGCGGATGGTACGCACCGCGTTCATCACATAGCCCAACTCCACTTCTGGATCGAACACCGGCAGTTTGTCGACGTCAGCACGGCAGGTGATGGGTGAGCTGAAACGCGGGCCTTCGCCGGCTTCAAAGTACAGGCCAAGCCCCATGGCGTCGGGAATGGTGAGAATGTCGGAGAACAGAATGGCGGCGTCCAGCGCATAGCGGCGCAGCGGCTGCAGCGTAACCTCACAGGCCAGCTCCGCGTTCTTGCACAGCGACATGAAATCACCGGCCTGGGCGCGGGTCGCCTTGTACTCCGGTAAATAACGACCGGCCTGGCGCATCATCCATACGGGGGTCACATCCACCGGCTGGCGCAACAGCGCGCGCAGGTAGCGATCGTTCTTCAACTCAGTCATTTATGGGGCTCCCTTAATAATCTGCCGGCCATTGTACATTATTCTGCCCGGCACAGCGCCACGGTGTCCTCAATCAACCGGCGCGCCACGGTGCCGGGCGGCGGCAACAGTGGCAGTTGGTCGTAGCGATACCAGCCGGCGTTGAGCAGCTCCTTGGGGTCGTGTCGAAGGTCACCCTGATGGTAATCGGCCATAAAGGCCATCATCAGCGAGTGCGGGAACGGCCAGGGTTGTGAGGTGACGTAACGCAGGTTCTTGATTTCGATATTGCTCTCTTCCATCACTTCGCGCGCTACCGCCTGTTCCAGCGTTTCGCCCACCTCGACGAAGCCGGCCAGCACCGTATGGATGCCGCCGCGATGGCGCACGTGTTGCGCCAGCAGGATCTGATCGTCGCGCCGAATGGCGACGATCACGCAGGGCGCAATCTGCGGGTAGTACCGCTCTTTGCAGTGGCCGCACAGGCAGGCGCTTTCGGAGCGGCTGAGGTGCATCTCATGGCCGCAGTAGCCGCAATAGCGATGAGAGCGGTAGAAATCCGCCAACTGAACGCCGCGCCCGGCAAGCTGGAACAGACCGCGATCCTGATCCAACAGCTGACGCACCGATCCCATCTCCCGCGGCATCGCCTGGCGCACCAGCCAAACCGGCGCGCCCTCCCATTCACCGATGGTGCGCGCCATGTGGCCCTGCAGCCCGAGGGCGGCGGCCGTCCCCGACGGCAATTCACCGTTCGGTAACCAAAGTTTGCTTTCATGGCTGACAATCCACCAGCCGTTTTCATTGCCCGTTAATGCAAGTTCCATATCGTTGTTGCACAACCTCAGCTTCACTGGCACTCTACAAATCGGCTTTGTTACATTTTAATAACTTACCGGTTACTTTTGTTACTTACACGGAGTCAAACATGCTCAACCGTTTGGAAAGGCTGACTCAGCGCGTTGGCGGTAGTAATGAATTAGTTGATCAATGGCTTCAGGCCCGCAAACAGTTGCTGGTCGCCTACTGCACGCTGGTAGGCCTCAAACCGAATAAAGAAAAGCATACGCCGCTGAATGAAAAAGCGCTGGAGAACTTTTGCCACAACCTGGTGGATTACCTCTCCGCAGGGCATTTTCATATCTATGACAGAATTATCAAACAAGTGGAAGGCGCAGCCAGTCCGAAAATGTCGCTGGCGGTGAACATCTATCCCAAGCTGTGGGCCAATACTGAACAGATCATGGCGTTCCACGATCGCTATACCGAAGTGGATATCGATCAGGAGGTTTGTCTGGAATTCCACCAGGCCTTGTCGGATATCGGCGAAACGCTGGCGGCGCGCTTTGCGCTGGAAGATAAGCTGATCCAGTTGGAAGCAGAAGCCGCGCAGCAACCGCTGCCGGACCAGACGCTGGATCCGGCGCGTTAAAATTTTATAGTTTTTTTTCATATCCCTCCTATACTGGGGGGCATCTTGTCGGAGTGCCTAGCGCCTGATTTGTTCATCGAATCAGCCAGGCTGAGACCGTTAATTCGGGATCCGCGGAACCTGATCGGGTTAATACCCGCGAAGGGAACAAGAGTAATCTATCGCCACAGGCACGGCCTCCCCCTTGCGGGCGCCCTGCCTTATCGGCCACCATCATTACTCCCTCCGAGCTCCAGACAAGCAACTTTCCCAACCCAACACACTGGTAGGAACTTGCTATGTCTAACATTAATCCCCCGCGCGCCCGTAAAGCGCAACGCGAAGCCGCCCAGCAGTTTATCGACACGCTGCAAGGCATGGCTTTCCCAAACTCACGCCGCATCTACCTGCAGGGCTCGCGCCGCGATATCCAGGTGCCGATGCGCGAAATTCAGCTCAGTCCGACCCTGGTCGGCGGCAGCAAAGATAGCCCGCAGTATGAACAGAACGAGGCGATCCCGGTGTATGACACCGCCGGCCCCTACGGCGATCCGCAGGCCAAGCTCGATGTGCACGCCGGCCTGGCCAAGCTGCGCGCCGGCTGGATCGACGCGCGCGGCGATACCACGACTCTCAGCGGCGCCAGCTCCGGCTTCACCCAGCAGCGGCTGGCAGACGAGGGGCTGGATCACCTGCGCTTCGAACATCTGCCGCTGCCGCGCAAAGCGCTGCCGGGCCAGCGCGTGACCCAGCTGCACTATGCCCGCGCCGGCATCGTCACCCCGGAGATGGAGTTTATCGCCATCCGTGAAAACATGGGGCGCGAACGCATTCGCGGCGAGGTGCTGCGCCACCAGCATCCGGGCCAGGGCTGGGGCGCCAACCTGCCGGACAACATCACGCCGGAGTTCGTGCGCCAGGAAGTGGCCGCCGGCCGCGCCATCATTCCTGCCAACATCAATCACCCGGAGGCGGAGCCGATGATCATCGGCCGCAATTTCCTGGTGAAGGTGAACGCCAATATCGGCAACTCGGCGGTCACGTCGTCGATCGAAGAAGAGGTGGAGAAGCTGGTGTGGGCCACCCGCTGGGGCGCAGACACCGTGATGGATCTCTCCACCGGCCGCTATATTCACGAAACCCGCGAGTGGATCCTGCGCAACAGCCCGGTTCCCATCGGCACCGTGCCTATCTACCAGGCGCTGGAGAAGGTCAACGGCGTGGCGGAAAACCTCACCTGGGCGATGTTCCGCGATACGCTGCTGGAACAGGCGGAACAAGGGGTCGATTACTTCACCATCCACGCCGGCGTGCTGCTGCGCTATGTGCCGATGACCGCCAAACGCCTGACCGGCATCGTGTCGCGCGGTGGCTCGATCATGGCCAAATGGTGCCTGTCGCACCATCAGGAAAACTTCCTCTATCAGCACTTCCGTGAAATCTGCGAGATCTGCGCCGCCTACGACGTTTCGCTGTCGCTCGGCGACGGCCTGCGCCCCGGCTCGATTCAGGACGCCAACGACGAAGCCCAGTTCGCCGAGCTGCATACGCTGGGCGAGCTGACCAAAATCGCCTGGGAATACGACGTGCAGGTGATGATCGAAGGCCCGGGCCATGTGCCGATGCAGATGATCCGCCGCAATATGACCGAAGAGCTGGAACACTGCCACGAAGCGCCGTTCTACACCCTCGGCCCGCTGACCACCGATATCGCCCCGGGCTATGACCATTTCACCTCCGGCATCGGCGCGGCGATGATCGGCTGGTTCGGCTGCGCCATGCTGTGTTACGTCACGCCGAAAGAACACCTCGGCCTGCCGAACAAAGAAGACGTCAAACAGGGCCTGATCACCTACAAGATCGCCGCCCACGCCGCCGATCTGGCCAAGGGCCATCCGGGCGCGCAGATCCGCGATAACGCCATGTCCAAGGCGCGTTTCGAATTTCGCTGGGAAGATCAGTTCAATCTGGCGCTCGATCCGGCCACCGCGCGCGCCTATCACGACGAAACCCTGCCGCAGGAATCCGGCAAGGTCGCCCACTTCTGCTCAATGTGCGGGCCGAAATTCTGCTCGATGAAGATTTCGCAGGAGGTGCGCGACTACGCCGCCGCCCAGGAGGCCGCCAAGCCGATCGAAGTGCAGCTGACCGGCATGGAGAAAATGTCCGCCGAATTCCGTGCCCGCGGCAGCGAGCTGTATCACAGCGCCGGCACCCTGCAAGAGGAGACAAACAATGACTGATATCACGACCCCCTTCCCGGCAACGCCCCACAAGCTGGGACTCTACCCGGTCGTCAACAGCGTGGAATGGATCGCTCGCCTGCTGGAAGCCGGCGTTACCACGATCCAGCTGCGCATCAAGGATTTGCCTGACGAGCAGGTCGAAGAGGATATCGCCGCCGCCATCGCGCTGGGCCAGCGTTATCAGGCACGGCTGTTCATCAACGACTACTGGCGGCTGGCGATCAAGCATGGCGCCTACGGCGTGCATCTGGGCCAGGAAGATCTCGATACCACCGATCTGGCTGCCATTCACCGCGCCGGGTTGCGGCTCGGCGTGTCCACCCATGACGACGCCGAACTGGCGCGCGCGCTGGCGGTGAAACCGTCCTACATCGCGCTGGGGCACATCTTCCCCACCCAAACCAAAGACATGCCTTCGGCGCCGCAGGGGCTGACGGAGTTGAAACGCCACATCGCCGGCCTGGCGGATTACCCGACGGTGGCGATCGGCGGGATCAGTATCGATCGCGTACCGGCAGTGCTGGCGTGCGGCGTCGGCAGCGTGGCGGTGGTCAGCGCCATCACCCAGGCGCCGGATTGGCGCGCGGCGACGGCCGAGCTGCTGCGGCTGATCGAAGGCGAGGGGTCGAGCGATGCTTAACGATCAGGAATTCCTGCGCTACAGCCGCCAGCTGCTGCTGGAGGACGTCGGCCCGGAAGGCCAGGAGAAACTCAAGCGCGCCACGGTGTTGATCGTCGGTTTGGGCGGGCTCGGTTCCCCGGCTTCGTTGTACCTGGCCGCCGCCGGCGTCGGCACGCTGCTGCTGGCCGACGACGACCAGCTGCACGTTACCAACCTGCAGCGGCAAATCCTCTACCGCAGCGCCGATACCGCCACCGGTAAGGCGGCGCTGGCGCAACGCCACCTGCAGGCGCTGAACCCGTTGGTGGAATCCATCCCGCTGGCGCAACGGCTACAGGGGCAAGCGCTGCGCGACGCGGTCGCCCGCGCCGATCTGGTGCTGGACTGCTGCGACAATATGGCGACCCGTCATGAGGTCAATGCCGCCTGCATCGCCGCCGCCAAGCCGCTGATCAGCGGCAGCGCGGTCGGTTTCAGCGGCCAGCTGCTGGTGCTCGAGCCGCCCTATGCGCACGGCTGCTACGCCTGCCTGTATCCGGAGCAGGAAGAACCGCAACGCAACTGCCGCACTGCCGGGGTACTCGGCCCGGTGGTCGGCGTAATCGGCACCCTGCAAGCGCTGGAGGCCATCAAGATGCTGGCCGGCATGCCTTCCTCCCTCAGCGGGAAACTGCGGCTGTTCGACGGTAAGCAGCAGAGCTGGAGCACGCTGCAACTGAGCCAGGCCCGCGCCTGCCCGGTATGCGGAGGCGCAGCATGAAAATCCGGCTGAACGACCAACCGCTTGAGCTGGCGCAGCCGCTCAGCGTCGCCGCCCTGCTGACCCAGTTGGAACGCCACCAGCCGGGCACCGCGCTGGCGATCAACCAAACCATCATCCCACGCGCCGACTGGGCCGACCATCAGGTGCATGACGGTGACGACATTTTGCTGTTTCAAGCGATCGCCGGAGGCTGACATGCTGAAAATCGCCGATACCACTTTTACCTCGCGCCTGTTCACCGGCACCGGCAAGTTCGCCACCCCGGCGTTGATGCTGGAGGCACTGGCGGCCTCCGGCTCACAGCTGGTGACCATGGCCATGAAGCGCGTCGATCTGCGCGGCGGCAACGACGCCATTTTGGCGCCGCTGCAGCAGTTGGGCGTCAGGCTGTTGCCCAACACCTCCGGCGCCAAAACCGCCGCCGAGGCGGTGTTCGCCGCCCGGCTGGCGCGTGAAGCGCTCGGCACCCACTGGGTGAAGCTGGAGATCCATCCCGATGTGAAATACCTGCTGCCTGATCCGATAGAAACGCTGAAAGCGGCGGAAACGCTGGTGAAAGACGGTTTTGTGGTGCTGCCCTACTGCGGCGCCGATCCGGTGCTGTGCAAACGGCTGGAAGAGGTGGGCTGTGCGGCGGTGATGCCGCTCGGTGCGCCTATCGGCTCCAACCGCGGTCTGCGCACCCGTGACTTCCTCGAAATCATCATCGAGCAAGCCAAGGTGCCGGTGGTGGTAGACGCCGGCATCGGCGCGCCAAGCCACGCGCTGGAGGCGATGGAGCTGGGTGCCGACGCGGTGCTGGTGAATACCGCCATTGCCGTGGCGCGCGATCCGGTGCAGATGGCGCGGGCGTTTCGCCTGGCGCTGGAGGCCGGCGAGCTGGCACGCAGCGCCGGATTAGGCTCCAGCCAGCGCGGCGCGGTCGCGTCCAGCCCGCTGACCGCTTTTCTCAGCCAGCCAGAGGAGGCGCAATGATGGCCGACGATTTCAGTAGCCGCTGGCAACAGCTGGACTGGGACGACATTACGCTGCGCATCAACGGCAAAACTACGCGCGACGTGGAGCACGCGTTGAACGCCGACAAGCTGACGCGCGACGACTTTATGGCGCTGATCTCCCCCGCGGCCACGCCGTATCTGGAACCGTTGGCGCAGCGCGCACAGCAGCTGACCCGCCAGCGGTTCGGTAACGTCGTCGGCTTCTATGTGCCGCTGTATCTCTCTAACCTGTGCTCCAACGACTGCACCTACTGCGGCTTTTCGATGAGCAACCGCATCAAGCGCAAAACGCTGGATGCGGCGGAGATCGCACGCGAGTGCGAAGCCATCAAGGCGCTGGGGTTCGAACATCTGTTGCTGGTCACCGGCGAACATCAGACCAAGGTTGGCATGGACTATTTCCGCCAGCACATCCCGGCGATCCGCCGGCACTTCAGCTCGCTGATGATGGAAGTGCAGCCGCTGGCGCAGGAGGAATACGCCGAACTGAAAACGCTGGGCCTGGACGGCGTGCTGGTGTACCAGGAAACCTACCATCCGGCCACCTATCTGCAGCACCACCTGCGCGGCCAGAAGCAGGATTTCCATTGGCGCCTGGCCACGCCGGATCGCCTGGGGCGCGCCGGGATCGACAAGATCGGCCTCGGCGCATTGATCGGTCTGTCCAACAGTTGGCGCACCGACTGCTACCTGCTGGCGGAACATCTGTTCTACCTGCAGCAAACCTACTGGCAGAGCCGCTACTCGATCTCGTTCCCGCGTCTGCGCCCCTGCGCCGGTGGCATTGAGCCGGCGTCGATCATGAGCGAGCCTCAACTGGTGCAGCTGATCTGCGCCTTCCGGCTGTTCGCGCCAGACGTTGAGCTGTCGCTGTCTACCCGGGAGTCGCCTTACTTCCGCGATCATATGATCCCGGTGGCGATCAACAGCGTCAGCGCCGGATCCAAGACGCAGCCCGGCGGCTATGCCGATGACGTACCGCCGGAGCTGGAACAGTTCGAACCGCACGACGGCCGCACGCCGCAGCAGGTCGCCGAGGCCATCAGCCACGCCGGGCTGCAGCCGGTGTGGAAAGACTGGGACGGTTATCTGGGACGCGGCGCGCAATAAACAGCAACGTTTGCCGCCGTGTGAAGAAAACGCTGGAGCGGCCGCGCAATGCCGAACGGCAGCGCTGGCGCCGGCAAACGCGCCGATTATAGTGGCCTTGCCGACCGCCAAACCCGGCGTCGGCCGGGGCCGTCACCCTCTCGATGGCCCCGCCTTATCCCATCCCGGATCGCGCCGGAGATCCTCTTGCGCGACTCCGGCCCTCGTCCGCGGCAACGCGCATATGCCGTATCGCGGCCTGTAAGGGCGTACGGGTAGGTTGTCTTGTCGGTTAATGGGCTGTCAGAAAGATACGATATCTGCGTTCGGTATTCACTTAGGAGTGATATTCATAGGGCGCTATTGCGGCAGCACAGTGAGGAACGAGGAAAAAAGAAGATACAGCGACGAAGAGAGGTTCGAATGGTCATCCCCGGTGCAGCCAATAGCCCTGGTGTTGACCGCAGATCTTTTTTGCCGCCTGCTCCCTGCTTACGGACAAGAGCAGGCGGTTTATTTTGTGAGACAGGCACCCCCCCAGGACGCGAATCACACAGTATGTGCGCTAATTAACCACATAAACGATTAAATGTGAATGTCTTTTGAGTGTTTTTTTATTTAGTATCGAGTATGTTTTGAGTTTGCCAAAGGAAATCAAACTGATATCACCGCAACCACCGGAGCATCATCTATAATCCAGCACGGGTTCTCGCGCAGGTTTTTCAGCGCTCGCGGTCAACATCAAAAAAGCCAAGGTTGTCATGAAGAAAACGCCAAATTATATCGATGCAATCAGCGCGTTGCTCACTCTGAAAGGAGTTGGCGACAGAAAACATGCCTCCACGATGGCCAACATACTGAACCTTCAGTACAACAGCGCCAAACAAAAACTGGATGGCAAAAGGGGCATCACCCTCGATGAAATCAAAAAGGTTTTTCAGTATTTCAACGAACCGTTTGCCGGCCAAAGGACGCATAACGGCGTCTTTATCATGAACAGCATTCACAAGCGCTGCAACATTGAGGTCGACGAGCGCCCGGCCACGCAAGCAGACAGCGACGAAACCTACGCCTACAAAAAAGACGATCTTTTCATCATCAACACCAACCGGGAACATGCCGCCGATGCCCCACTGTACAAAGTCAACAAGATAGACTTTCTGCCGGCTCCGCGTATCGCGATCCTGGACAATGACAGTGATATTCTCGAATTGTTGAAGAAGATCGCCTACCGCTACGGCATCGAGACCGAGACCTTTCAAACGGCGGACGCCATGCTGGCCGCGCTGGAGCACCAGTCTTTTGAGGCGTTTATTTTGGACTGGCTGTTGGACTTCGGCGAGACTTCCGAACGCGTCGTGAAGAAAATTAAAGATGCCCTCGATCCGCATGCCCGCATCATCATTTTGACCGGCCAGCTGAATCACTACGAGAAAAACATCGGCGATATGATCCTGCACTATGACGTGCATCTGGTGGAAAAACCGACCAAACCGCTGATTATCTCTTCGCTGCTGCTGTCGAACTTATTCTTTAATTAGTTTGACCGGGATGCGGATCAAAAACGACGAGCCAACCCCTTCGACGGATTTGACCTTGATGGCGCCTTTCATCGTCGTGACGTAATTTTTGATAATGGTCAGCCCCAGCCCCAATCCCTGTCGCGTTTCCCTTTCCACCCCCTGATTGAACGCCTTATATAATCGTTCCAGATTATCGACGTTAAACCCGATGCCGGTGTCTTTTACCCATAAATACAGATTGCCGTGGCACACCTTCACATTGAGGATAATCGCACCGTGGTGAGTAAATTTGTCCGCGTTGCTGAGCAGATTGGCCAATATTCGGTAGAGCTTATATTTGTCGGAGCAAATCAAACCAACATAGGATGAACGACGCACCACGATGCGATTACCGCGCCCGGCGCTGATACTGGTCATGGCATCGTCCACCACCTCATTCAGACGGAAGGTGGATATATTCACTTTGACCTCCCCCATCTCTAGCCGCGAATAATCCATCACCTCGCGCGTTTGTTCGGTGATCTTATTGCCGTGATAGGAGATCAGGCGAGCTTCTTTTTTCAACTCTTCCTGCGCTAGCTCGTGCTCCATGATATCCGCAGCAATGACGATGGCCTGAGTCGAGCCGGCGATCTCGTGGTAGATGGAAGAGATAAAGATGTTCTTATTCTTGATGATCTCTTTTAACGAGAAGGCATTTCTCAGCACCAGGAACATCATCAGGAACACCAACATCAGCGAAAAGAGGGCAAACATCTCGGCTTTACTCGAGTTGTCCTGGATGATGCCTTTCACTTCGGTAAAGTTTTTAATCTGTATCCGATAAATAATTTCCTGGATATCGACCAGCGTGCCCTCGATATCATCCATATAAGAGAGAATATCCGCCTTGTTTTTCTGCCCCACCAGCAAGCCGGCGGAGAGATCGTCCAACGTGCGGTACTGCTGCTTCAGCAGCGCAACATTCTTGATGAACTCGTCGTCGTAATAAAAAGAGTCGCTGAAGGTCGAACGGCTCTCCAGGATCTGAATCTTCGAGTAAAAGATTTTCTTCTTGATCAGGAAAGCGTCGTAGTCGTTATTTTCACTGAGCAGCAGCGCGGTTTTGGTCCTTTCAAACGCCAGAAAGAGGATCTCGGCCACCGAGTAGTTGTCCAGATTGGGCTCGATCTGCTTATAGCGCTCTTTTACGCCACCGAAGTTAATAGCAATCAACAAAATCAATAAAGAGAAGATGGCAACCAACGCGATAAGAGTACCGATCAGTTTTTTGCTCATCTTATTTCATCTCCAACCGTTTAACTTGCCAGACGGTTTTCGCATTCACATCCAGGTTATTCAGCTCAGCGTAGCCATCGCGCGGATAAATAATGGCGAATGGCCCCAGCTCCCCCACGTCGATCGGCTTACCGCCGCGCAGATAGGCGACAATCACGCGGTATTTAATCATCTCGTCAATCGGCATCGAGTAGGAGTAATCGTCCCAGGCGAAAGCGCGCACCGACTGGCCTTTCAGATGATAGGCTTTCACCAGCTCAGCAAACTCAACGCCGGTAAACGTATCTTCCGGGGTGAAATTGGTCGAGGTTTTAATCGTGTGCGGCGGCATCGCCTCCAGCATCTGCCGGGTGATTTTGATCTTCTCGCCGTCGAGCGGTTTCAGATAAAAATAGTCAACGGCCGCATACAGCCGCGCGCTAAACAGCGAAAGCAGCAGTAACGTCATCAATCCTTTGATTTTCATCATTCACCCTCTTTGCGTTTCACCAGTTCGGCCTGGCCAAATTCATCCTGCCCGACCACGACCCAGCCGTGACGTTGATAAAAGCCTTCGGCCTTGGAGCCGAGATCGGTGGTTAAGTGGATCGCTTCGGCGCCGTGCTCAAACATCCAGTGAGTGACCCGTGCCAGTAAGGCAGAGCCGATCCCCTTAGACTGGTATTCCGGCTTCACGAACAGGCCGCCGATCAGCGGTTCAGGGATGAATAACCCGAAGCCAACGCCGGCATAGTCGTCGCCATACTTGCAGATCCAACCGCCGCCCTGGTTGATGTCCTCCAGCGCCTGTTTGCGCTGCAGATACTGGACCTGATGCGGATGCAGCAGGTTTTCTTCAACGGAAAAGCGGATCTCATACAGGTATGGCAGGTGTTGCGCCGTCAATTTTTCGAAGATAATGAGGCTGTCCATGTTTCACACTGTCCTTAATTGTCAGATAAAAAGCGCCGGTCAATTTCTGCTGGAACCATAGTAGCAAAGTTTGTCTTAACCCGGCACGAGGCGAAAAAAAACCGCCCCCGAAGGGGCGGTTTATCTGGCGATGGGCCCGGCGTACCGGGCCCGCGGCGCGGATGACGATTACTCGTCGTCGCTGCCGCCCAGGCCTGCGTTGAGCAGCTCGGCCAGGTTAGCCGTCGCTTCTTCCGCGCTGACTTGCGGAACAACCGGCGCTTCACCCTGAGCACGGCGACGCATACGATCCTGATGATAAGCGTAACCGGTACCGGCTGGGATCAGACGGCCCACGATAACGTTCTCTTTCAGGCCACGCAGTTCATCACGCTTGCCGGCTACGGCAGCTTCGGTCAGAACGCGCGTCGTTTCCTGGAACGATGCAGCGGAGATGAAGGACTCGGTCGCCAAGGAAGCCTTGGTGATACCCAGCAGATCGCGCGAGAAGGTTGCCGCGATTTTACCTTCAGCTTCCAGCTGACGGTTGGCAATCTTGACGCGAGACACTTCAGCCTGCTCGCCTTCCAGGAACTCGGAGCCACCAGCGCTAACGATGGTGCCTTTACGCAGCATCTGACGAACGATAACTTCGATGTGCTTATCGTTAATCTTAACGCCTTGCAGACGGTAAACTTCCTGCACTTCGTTGGTGATGTAGCGGGTAACCGCATGCACGCCACGCAGACGCAGAATGTCGTGCGGAGACTCTGGGCCGTCGGAAACGACGTCACCACGTTCCACCACTTCGCCTTCGAACACGTTGAGCTGACGCCATTTCGGGATCATCTCTTCGTAAGCGTCGCTGCCGTCCAGCGGAGAGATCACCAGGCGACGTTTGCCTTTGGTCTCTTTACCGAACGAGATAATCCCGCTGATTTCAGCCAGGATTGCCGGCTCTTTCGGACGACGTGCTTCGAACAGGTCGGCAACGCGCGGCAGACCACCGGTAATATCCTTGGTACCGCCGGATTCCTGAGGAATACGCGCCAGGGTATCACCCGCACCGATCTGAATGCCGTCTTCCAGCTGAACGATCGCTTTGCCCGGCAGGAAGTATTGAGCAGGCATATCAGTACCTGGGATCAATACGTCTTCGCCCTGAGCGTCAACGATTTTCAGTGCCGGACGCAGGTCTTTACCGCTACCGGTGCGCTCTGCGCTGTCCAGTACGACCAGAGAAGACAAACCGGTCAGTTCGTCGGTCTGGCGAGTAATGGTCTGGCCGTCAACCATATCCGCGAAGCGAATGAAGCCGCTGACTTCACTGATGACCGGCATGGTGTGCGGATCCCAGTTAGCAACGGTTTCGCCGCCGTTAACTTCTTCACCGTCGCCTTTGCCCATCACGGCACCGTAAGGCACCTTGTAGCTTTCTTTGGTACGGCCGAATTCGTCGATCAGTTTCAGTTCGGTGTTACGCGAGGTGATCACCAGCTTGCCCGCGGCGTTCATAACGAACTTCACGTTGCTCAGCTTGAGGCTACCCTTGTTTTTCACCTGGATGCTGGATTCAGCAGCCGCACGAGATGCCGCACCACCGATGTGGAACGTACGCATCGTCAGCTGTGTACCCGGCTCACCGATGGACTGTGCCGCGATAACGCCGATGGCTTCACCTTTGTTGATGATGTGGCCACGTGCCAGGTCGCGACCGTAGCAGTTTGCACACACACCAAAGTCGGTTTCACAGCTCACTACGGAACGGACTTTAACGCTGTCGACAGAATTCTCTTCCAACAGGTCACACGCCTTCTCGTTCAGCAGGGTGTTGCGTGGCACCAGAATGTCCGCCGTACCCGGCTTGAGGACGTCTTCTGCCGTCACACGGCCCAGAACGCGTTCACGCAGCGGCTCTTTCACGTCGCCACCTTCGATAACCGGAGTCATCAGGATGCCGTCGTGGGTGCCACAGTCGTCTTCGGTCACAACCAGATCCTGCGCCACGTCAACCAGACGACGGGTCAGATAACCGGAGTTCGCGGTTTTCAGTGCGGTATCCGCCAGACCTTTACGAGCACCGTGGGTGGAGATGAAGTACTGGAGTACGTTCAGACCTTCACGGAAGTTCGCGGTGATTGGCGTTTCGATGATGGAGCCGTCCGGCTTCGCCATCAGGCCACGCATACCGGCCAGCTGACGAATCTGAGCGGCGGAACCACGCGCACCGGAGTCGGCCATCATAAAGATGCTGTTGAAGGAAACTTGCTGTTCCACTTCGCCGTCACGGTTAACCACGTCTTCTACCGACAGGTTTTCCATCATCGCTTTCGCAACGCGTTCGTTCGCTGCAGCCCAGATATCGATCACTTTGTTGTAGCGTTCGCCGGCGGTAACCAGACCAGACTGGAACTGCTCCTGGATCTCGGCAACTTCGGTTTCCGCTTCTTCGATGATCTCCGCTTTCTTGGCCGGGATAACCATGTCGTCGATACCTACGGAAGCGCCTGAACGGGCTGCGTAAGCAAAACCGGTGTACATGATCTGGTCAGCAAAGATAACGGTCGGCTTCAGGCCCAGGATGCGGTAACAGGTGTTCAGCATCTTGGAGATCGCTTTCTTGCCCAAAGGCTGGTTAACGATCGAGTACGGCAGACCTTTCGGTACGATCATCCACAGGATGGCGCGGCCGATGGTGGTGTCGATGATGCTGGTCTGAGAAGTCCATTCGCCTTCGGCGTTTTTGACGTCTTCGGTGATACGCACTTTAACGCGCGCATGCAGAGACGCCAGGCCGGCGCGGTAAACACGCTCAGCTTCTTTGGAACCGTTCAGCACCATGCCTTCGCCCTTGGCGTTAACACAGTCGCGGGTCATGTAGTACAGACCCAGTACAACGTCCTGAGAAGGAACGATGATTGGCTCGCCGTTCGCTGGGGACAGGATGTTGTTGGTAGACATCATCAGCGCACGCGCTTCCAGCTGGGCTTCCAGCGTCAGCGGTACGTGAACAGCCATCTGGTCACCATCGAAGTCGGCGTTATAGGCCGCACAAACCAGCGGGTGCAGCTGGATCGCTTTACCTTCGATCAGAACCGGTTCAAACGCCTGGATACCCAAACGGTGCAGGGTTGGTGCACGGTTCAGCAGTACCGGGTGTTCGCGGATCACTTCGTCCAGGATATCCCAAACGACGGCTTCTTCACGCTCAACCATTTTCTTGGCGGCTTTGATGGTGGTGGCCAGGCCACGCAGCTCCAACTTGCCGTAGATGAACGGTTTGAACAGCTCCAGCGCCATCTTTTTAGGCAGACCGCACTGATGCAGACGCAGGTATGGACCTACGGTGATTACGGAACGGCCGGAGTAGTCAACGCGTTTACCGAGCAGGTTCTGACGGAAACGACCCTGCTTACCTTTGATCATGTCGGCCAAAGATTTCAGAGGACGTTTGTTGGAACCGGTGATGGCAC
This sequence comes from Serratia sp. 201, assembly GCF_037027545.1. Taxonomy (NCBI): domain Bacteria; kingdom Pseudomonadati; phylum Pseudomonadota; class Gammaproteobacteria; order Enterobacterales; family Yersiniaceae; genus Serratia; species Serratia sp. 201. The sequence continues at coordinate 21,255 of NZ_JAXCHC010000009.1, forward strand.
GACCGCGACGGCCGTTATCCAGCAGGGCGTCTACCGCTTCTTGCAGCATACGCTTTTCGTTGCGCACGATGATGTCAGGCGCAGCCAGATCCAGCAGGCGTTTCAGACGGTTGTTACGGTTGATCACGCGGCGATACAGATCGTTCAGATCCGAGGTCGCGAAACGACCGCCATCCAGCGGAACCAGCGGGCGCAGATCCGGCGGCAGTACCGGCAGCACGGTCAGGATCATCCACTCCGGCTTGTTACCGGACTGTACGAACGCTTCCAGCAGCTTGATACGCTTGGTCAACTTCTTGCGCTTGGTTTCGGAGTTGGTTTCGTTCAGCTCTTCACGCAGCTGCTCGCACTCGGCTTCCAGATCCATGTTTTTCAACAGGGCCTGAATAGCTTCCGCACCCATCTTGGCGTCGAATTCGTCACCGAACTCTTCCAGCGCGTCCAGATACTGCTCTTCGGTCAGGATCTGACGACGCTCGAGGTTGGTCATACCGCCTTCGACCACCACATAGGATTCGAAGTACAGTACGCGCTCGATGTCACGCAGCGGCATATCCAGCAGCAAACCGATGCGGGATGGCAGCGATTTCAGGAACCAGATGTGCGCGGTCGGCGAAGCCAGCTCGATGTGGCCCATGCGCTCACGACGCACTTTGGTCTGGGTCACTTCAACGCCGCACTTCTCACAGATCACGCCGCGGTGTTTCAAGCGCTTGTACTTACCGCACAGGCACTCGTAATCTTTTACCGGCCCGAAGATACGGGCGCAGAAAAGGCCGTCACGTTCTGGTTTGAACGTACGGTAGTTAATGGTTTCCGGCTTCTTAACTTCACCGAACGACCACGAACGGATCATGTCTGGCGAGGCCAGAGCAATCTTGATCGCATCAAACTCTTCGGTCTTAGTTTGCGCTTTCAGAAACTTCAATAAGTCTTTCACGGATTGGCTCCTGTCGGAGTTAAACCTGTTGGGTACCCACAACCGCAGTAGGTACCCGTGTGACCTGAACAACCACCCTCAGGCTCCCTTAGGCGGGGAGCCTGAGCCGGAATGACGATTACTCGTCTTCCAGTTCGATGTTGATGCCGAGCGAGCGGATTTCTTTCAACAGTACGTTGAAGGATTCCGGCATGCCTGGCTCCATCCGGTGGTCGCCATCCACGATGTTTTTGTACATCTTGGTACGGCCGTTAACGTCATCCGACTTAACGGTGAGCATTTCCTGCAGGGTATAAGCCGCGCCGTATGCTTCCAGTGCCCACACTTCCATCTCACCGAAGCGTTGACCACCGAACTGCGCTTTACCACCCAGAGGTTGCTGAGTAACCAAGCTGTAAGAACCGGTTGAACGGGCGTGCATTTTATCGTCAACCAAGTGGTTCAGTTTCAGCATGTACATATAGCCAACAGTAACCTGGCGCTCGAATTGCTCACCGGTACGGCCATCGAACAGCGTGATCTGACCGGAGGTCGGGATACCACCCATTTCCAGCAGCTTCTTGATTTCAGTCTCTTTCGCACCGTCAAACACCGGCGTTGCGATCGGCATACCTTTTTTCAGGTTCTCTGCCAGACGCAGCACTTCGTCGTCGCTGAAGGTGTTCAGGTCAACTTTCTGGCAAACGTCGTCGCCCAGATCGTAGGCCTTCTGGATGAACTCACGCAGCTTGGCCACTTCCTGCTGCTGCTTCAGCATCTGGTTGATCTTCTCACCGATGCCTTTCGCAGCCATACCCAGGTGGGTTTCCAGGATCTGACCGATGTTCATACGTGATGGTACGCCCAGCGGGTTCAGTACGATGTCTACCGGCGTGCCGTTTTCATCGTAAGGCATATCTTCGATCGGGTTGATCTTGGAGATAACACCCTTGTTACCGTGGCGGCCCGCCATCTTGTCACCCGGTTGGATCTGACGTTTAACAGCCAGATAAACCTTGACGATTTTCAGCACGCCCGGCGCCAGATCGTCGCCCTGAGTGATCTTACGACGCTTGGCTTCCAGCTTCTTCTCGAAGTCGGATTTCAGTTCGTCGTACTGCTCGGCCAGCTGTTCCAGCTGGTTTTGCTTCTCTTCGTCGGTCAGGCCCAGTTCCAGCCAGCGATCGCGCGGCAGCTTGCTCAGCTTGTCGGCTTCGATGCCACCGGCAACCAGCACCGCGTGGATACGTGCAAACAGGCCGGCTTCCAGGATCTGCAGTTCTTCCGTCAGGTCTTTCTTCGCCTGCTTCAGCTGCATCTCTTCGATTTCCAACGCGCGCTTGTCTTTTTCCACGCCATCACGGGTGAAGACCTGCACGTCGATAACCGTACCGGAAACGCCGTTCGGCACACGCAGAGAAGAGTCTTTAACGTCAGACGCTTTCTCACCGAAGATCGCACGCAGCAGTTTCTCTTCCGGCGTCAGCTGGGTTTCGCCTTTAGGCGTTACCTTACCGACCAGGATGTCACCGCCGGTCACTTCAGCACCGATATACACGATACCGGATTCATCCAGCTTGGAGAGCGCAGCTTCACCCACGTTAGGGATGTCGGCGGTGATCTCTTCAGGCCCCAGCTTAGTGTCGCGAGACACGCACGCCAGTTCCTGGATGTGGATGGTGGTGAAGCGATCTTCCTGCACCACGCGCTCGGAGACCAAGATGGAGTCTTCGAAGTTGTAGCCGTTCCAAGGCATGAACGCTACGCGCATGTTCTGGCCCAGTGCCAGTTCGCCCAGGTCTGTCGATGGGCCATCCGCCAGCACGTCACCGCGCTCGATTGGCTCACCCAGACTCACACACGGCATCTGGTTGATGCAGGTGTTCTGGTTAGAACGGGTGTACTTGGTCAGGTTGTAAATATCGATACCTGCTTCGCCCGGGTACATCTCGTCTTCGTTAACTTTGATAACGATACGGGAAGCATCCACGTACTGGATCACACCGCCGCGTTTGGCAACGGCGGTTACGCCGGAGTCAACCGCTACAGCACGTTCCATACCGGTACCGACCAGCGGCTTGTCAGCGCGCAGGGTTGGTACGGCCTGACGTTGCATGTTCGCACCCATCAATGCACGGTTGGCGTCATCGTGTTCCAGGAATGGAATCAGTGAGGCACCAACGGAAACAACCTGCTGGGTGGATACGTCCATGTAGTCAACCTGGTCGCGGCTGAACAGGCTTGATTCGCCTTTGCTGCGGCAGGTGACCAGGTCTTCTACGAAGCGGCCTTCTTCATCCAGGTTGGAGTTCGCCTGGGCGATAACGAAGTTGCCTTCTTCAATAGCAGACAGGTAGTTGATTTCATCGGTCACCACGCCGTCACGCACGCGGCGGTACGGGGTTTCCAGGAAGCCATACTCGTTAGTCTGTGCGTACACGGACAGGGAGTTGATCAGACCGATGTTTGGACCTTCCGGCGTTTCGATTGGGCACACGCGGCCGTAGTGGGTCGGGTGTACGTCTCGAACTTCAAAGCCGGCGCGCTCACGGGTCAGACCGCCCGGGCCCAGTGCGGAGATACGACGCTTGTGCGTGATCTCGGACAGCGGGTTGTTCTGGTCCATGAACTGGGACAGCTGGCTGGAACCGAAGAACTCTTTCACCGCCGCCGAAATCGGCTTGGCGTTGATCATGTCCTGAGGCATCAGGGTATCCAGATCGCCCAGAGACAGACGCTCTTTCACCGCACGCTCAACACGCACCAGACCTACGCGGAACTGGTTCTCGGCCATTTCGCCGACAGAGCGGATACGACGGTTGCCCAAGTGGTCGATGTCGTCCACTTCGCCCTTGCCGTTACGGATATCGATGAGCTTCTTCATCACTTCGATGATGTCGTCTTTGCTCAGGATGCCCGAACCTTCGATCTCGTCGCGCAGCAGAGAACGGTTGAACTTCATGCGACCCACCGCGGACAGATCGTAGCGGTCTTCGGAGAAGAACAGATTCTCGAACAGGCTTTCGGCAGCTTCGCGCGTTGGCGGCTCACCAGGGCGCATCATGCGGTAGATTTCTACCAGCGAGCTCAGACGATCGTTGGTCGGATCGACACGCAGCGTTTCAGAGATGTACGCGCCGTGATCCAGATCGTTGGTGAACAGCGTTTCGATGCGCTTGTGGCCAGACTGGCTCAGTTTGGCCAGCAGATCCAGCGACAGCTCCATGTTGGCTGCGCAGATCAGTTCGCCGGTATTGGTATCGATATAGTCTTTCGCGACCACTTTGCCCGCGATGTACTCTACCGGTACTTCAATGCTCTGAATGTCGTCTTTTTCCAGCTGACGGATATGACGGGCGGTGATACGACGGCCTTTCTCTACGTAGATCTTGCCGTTGGCTTCGATATCGAACGAAGCGGTCTCACCACGCAGGCGCTCTGGCACCAGCTCCATCTGCAGCTTGTTGTCGCGGATTTCGAAGACGATCTTGTCAAAGAACAGGTCGAGGATCTGTTCAGTGGTGTAGTTCAGCGCGCGCAGAATGATGGTCGCAGGCAGTTTGCGGCGACGGTCAATACGCACGAACAGGTTGTCTTTCGGATCGAACTCGAAGTCCAACCATGAACCGCGGTAAGGGATGATGCGTGCGTTGTACAGCACTTTACCCGAAGAGTGGGTTTTACCCTTATCGCTGTCGAAGAATACGCCAGGACTACGGTGCAACTGAGATACGATAACCCTCTCAGTACCGTTGATCACAAAGGTGCCGTTTTCGGTCATGAGCGGAATTTCGCCCATGTAGACTTCTTGTTCCTTGATGTCTTTGACCGTACCTTCAGGCGCTTCGCGCTCATAGATAACCAGGCGCAGTTTTACGCGCAGCGGTGCAGAGAACGTCACACCACGGATCTGGCACTCTTTGACGTCGAAGACCGGCTCACCAAGACGGTAGCTAACGTATTGCAGCTCCGAATTGCCACTGTAGCTCTGGATAGGGAAAACAGAACGGAATGCGGCTTCAAGGCCGTACTGCCCTTCTGGATCTTGCTCGATAAACTTCTGGAACGAGTCAAGCTGGATAGAAAGGAGATATGGTATGTCCAGCACTTGTGGACGTTTACCAAAATCCTTACGAATACGTTTTTTCTCGGTATAGGAGTAAACCATAGGGTTCCTCAGCTCGCTGATCAGTGACCCAATCTGTCCGTCCGATTAGGGACAGTTCATGCAACACCGTTTTGTCGACCGGAAAGCGGGAACACTTTCCGCAATGTCTCTTGCTATCACGCTTAAACCATTTCATCGCGTCTTCCCCCAGAACTCCTGGTAGTGCAAAGACCGCGGTATATTAAGTCGTCAACAGAAACAAACATTGGGAGGCGAAACCAGCAGCCAAACAGTGTGAAACGCTACTGGCGCCCTACAGCGCAAAAAGGCTGGTGACTAAAAAGTCACCAGCCATCAGCCTAAAAGACTAGGCTGCAACCGGAAAGGTTGGCTTATTTAACTTCAACTTCTGCGCCAGCTTCTTCCAGAGATTTTTTCAGAGCTTCTGCGTCATCTTTGCTCACGCCTTCTTTCAGAGCGGCTGGAGCAGATTCAACCAGGTCTTTAGCTTCTTTCAGACCCAGGCCGGTAGCGCCACGTACTGCTTTGATAACAGCAACTTTGTTAGCGCCTGCAGCTTTCAGGATAACGTCGAATTCAGTTTTCTCTTCAGCAGCTTCAGCTGGGCCAGCAGCTACAGCTACAGCAGCAGCAGCAGAAACGCCGAATTTTTCTTCCATAGCGGAAACCAGTTCAACAACGTCCATTACGGACATAGCGGCAACTGCTTCCAGGATTTGGTCTTTAGTGATAGACATAACAATTGTTCCTAAAATTCAGAAATAGTTTAAATACGTTAGCAAAGGCTAAGAAAGAGTGGCTTACGCCGCTTCTTTCTGATCGCGTACTGCAGCCAGAGTGCGAACCAGTTTGCCGGCAGCGGCTTCTTTCATGGTTGCCATCAGGCGTGCGATCGCTTCTTCGTAAGTTGGCAGCGTCGCCAGGCGGTCGATTTGCGCCGCTGGGATCAGCTCACCTTCAAAGGCCGCAGCTTTAACCTCGAATTTTGCATTCGCTTTCGCGAACTCTTTGAACAGACGAGCAGCAGCGCCCGGGTGTTCGTGAGAGAATGCAATCAAGGTTGGACCGACAAACGTGTCTTTCAGGCATTCGAATGGAGTGCCTTCAACTACGCGACGCATCAGGGTGTTGCGAACAACACGCATGTAAACGCCAGCTTCACGACCTGCTTTACGCAGTTCAGTCATTTTATCTACGGTAACGCCGCGGGAATCCGCAACAACCGCAGACAGCGCGCCTTTGGCTACTTCGCTGACTTCAGCAACAATCGCTTGTTTGTCTTGAAGATTTAATGCCATTAGCTTTTTGCTCCTGGATTAGCCGGGGAAAATCCCCCGGAACTCACTTCACTCGGCGCTTTGTAAAACGCCACGCCGAGCGGCTTAACACGGTGAGCAGAATCCAGCAAAGACATTCTTTTATAAAAAAGAAAAATTTTCTTAGGCTCTGTCACCGTCTACGCAGGAAGGATTAAGTATCTTGCGATACACCTGCGGTCTTGGACGGAGGCCTGGATAGGCCAGGCTCCAACCGAAAAATCTTTGTTTTGCCTACGGCATAGCCAGTAGCAAAACCTTGGGGCATAAGATTCTAGACAAATCTCGGCCCCAAGTCAAAGCGATAATCGCAAGTGCGATTAGTTCGCTGCAGCAGACAGACCGCTCTGATCGATAGCAACGCCAGCACCCATGGTGGTGGAGAGGCTAACTTTCTTGATGTACATGCCTTTCGCCTGAGAAGGTTTTGCTTTTTTCAGCGCAACCAGCAGGGCTTCCAGGTTTTCTTTCAGCTTGTCTGCGTCGAAATCAACCTTACCGATAGTGGTATGGATGATGCCGTTTTTGTCGTTACGGTAGCGAACCTGACCAGCTTTAGCGTTTTTCACTGCTTCAGCAACGTTCGGAGTAACGGTACCCACTTTCGGGTTTGGCATCAGGCCGCGTGGACCCAGGATCTGGCCCAGTTGACCTACAACGCGCATTGCATCCGGGGAAGCAATAACAACGTCGAAGTTCATTTCGCCTTTCTTGATCTGGTCAGCCAGATCGTCCATACCTACCAGCTCTGCGCCGGCAGCTTTCGCTGCTTCAGCGTTAGCGCCTTGGGCAAATACGGCAACGCGAACGGAACGACCGGTGCCGTGTGGCAGAACGGTAGCGCCACGAACGTTTTGGTCAGATTTACGAGCGTCGATGCCGAGGTTAACGGCAACGTCAACGCTTTCTACGAATTTAGCGGTGGCCAGCTCTTTCAGCAGAGCAACAGCTTCGGTGATGTCATACTGTTTAGTAGCATCAACTTTGTCACGGATCACGCGCATGCGCTTGGTCAGCTTAGCCATCTCTTAATCCTCCACTACCAGGCCCATGGAACGAGCGGTACCTTCGATGGAGCGAGTCATCGCTTCAACGTCAGAACCAGTCATGTCCGCAGCTTTGGTTTCTGCGATTTCACGTACCTGAGCACGGGTCACTTTACCTACTTTGTCTTTGTTCGGCTTACCGGAACCAGACTTGATACCAGCCGCTTTTTTCAGCAGAACTGCTGCTGGCGGGGTTTTGGTAACGAAAGTGAAGGAGCGATCAGAATAAACGGTAATAACAACCGGAATCGGCAGACCTTTTTCAACGCTGTCAGTCTTAGCGTTGAATGCCTTACAGAATTCCATGATGTTAACGCCTTGCTGACCCAGAGCTGGACCCACTGGTGGGCTCGGGTTCGCCATACCAGCTGCAACTTGCAGCTTGACGTAGGCTTGTACTTTCTTAGCCATTTAAATTTCCTCGGTTTGGGTAGTATCGCCTCGCAAAAGGCTCCCCGTGTTTCACCTCGCCAGACAGGCATCAGGCAAGGCATCTAAAAACAAAAGGCGCGAAATTGTAGTTCAATTTCGCGCCTTTGACAAGCGGCAACGCGCCACTCATTGCTGATTATTCGATCAGCCTTTTTCAACCTGGCTGAAGTCCAGTTCCACCGGCGTTGCACGGCCGAAGATGGAAACGGAAACTTTCAGGCGGCTCTTTTCGTAATCGACTTCTTCGACCACGCCGTTGAAATCGGCAAACGGGCCATCGTTGACGCGCACCAGCTCGCCCGGCTCGAACAGCGTCTTCGGACGCGGTTTGTCACCAACCTGCTGCAGGCGGTTCATGATCGCATCAACTTCTTTATCGCTGATAGGCGCAGGACGGTCAGACGTGCCGCCGATGAACCCCATGACACGCGGTACGCTGCGCACCAGGTGCCAGCTGGCGTCATTCATCACCATCTGCACCAGCACGTAGCCAGGGAAGAATTTACGCTCGCTCTTGCGACGCTGGCCACCACGGATTTCAACCACTTCTTCCGTAGGCACCATCACTTCGCCGAACAGCTCTTCCATATCGTGCAGTTTGATGTGTTCACGCAGCGATTGCGCTACGCGACCTTCAAAACCGGAAAACGCCTGAACGACGTACCAACGTTTTTTTGGAGCTTCAGACATTTTAGAACCTCAGGCCAGTAATAAACGACACCAGACGGACCAGAATACCATCCAGTCCCCACAGAATCAGTGACATCACGGCGGTTACCGCGGCAACGATCAACGTGGTGTGTAGCGTTTCCTGACGAGTTGGCCAAATCACTTTACGTACTTCGGTACGCGCTTCGCGGGCAAACGCAACGGTGGCTTTGCCTTTGGTGGTCATCAGAGCCACTGCACCTGCAACGGCGATGATCAGCACAACTGCCAGCGCGCGCAATGGCAGGCTTAAATCACGGTAGTAATAGTTACCGACAATAGCCACAACCAACAGAACGGCGACGATCAGCCACTTTGCCGCTTCCAGGCCGCGTCCGCTCCCTTGAGCCTCGGTATTCGCACTCATAAACCAACCTGTCACAATGATGATTCAGAACAAACAACTTTGCCTCGCATTGCGAGGCAAACCAAACCGATCGGATACCGCAATAGCAATATCCCGGTGTTTTACGCCATGACGTATTCAGTCAATACGGTTTAAGAGCCCATCTCACCAATGATTATGACTGCAAAATCGCTGATGAGATAGGTTCTAGTTCACAGCGTAGAAAAAGGGCATCAAATGATGCCCTTTTACCGCGTGTCGCGTCAAACTTTATCAGCGATTAAGCGATAACTTTAGCAACAACGCCTGCGCCAACGGTACGGCCGCCTTCACGGATTGCGAAACGCAGACCGTCGTCCATCGCGATTGGGTGAATCAGGGTGACAACCATGTTCACGTTGTCGCCTGGCATTACCATCTCTACGCCTTCTGGCAGTTCGATGGTACCGGTCACGTCAGTGGTACGGAAGTAGAACTGTGGACGGTAGCCTTTGAAGAATGGCGTGTGACGACCACCTTCATCTTTGCTCAGGATGTACACTTCAGATTCGAACTGGGTGTGCGGCTTGATGGAGCCTGGTTTAGCCAGTACCTGACCACGTTCGATTTCTTCACGTTTGATACCACGCAGCAGAACACCTACGTTCTCACCAGCACGGCCTTCGTCCAGCAGTTTGCGGAACATTTCAACGCCAGTACAGGTAGACTTAACGGTGTCTTTGATACCAACGATTTCAACTTCTTCGCCAACTTTGATGATACCGCGCTCAACACGACCGGTAACAACGGTACCACGACCGGAGATGGAGAATACGTCTTCGATTGGCAGCAGGAACGGCTTGTCGATAGCACGCTCTGGCTCTGGGATGTAGCTGTCCAGGGCTTCGGCCAGTTCGATGATTTTCGCTTCCCACTCAGCTTCGCCTTCCAGCGCTTTCAGCGCGGAACCGCGGATCACTGGCAGGTCGTCGCCTGGGAAGTCGTAAGCGGACAGCAGTTCGCGAACTTCCATTTCTACCAGTTCCAGCAGCTCTTCATCATCAACCATGTCGCATTTGTTCATGAATACGATGATGAAAGGAACGCCAACCTGACGACCCAGCAGGATGTGCTCACGAGTCTGAGGCATTGGGCCGTCAGTCGCAGCTACTACCAGGATCGCGCCGTCCATCTGAGCAGCACCGGTGATCATGTTTTTCACGTAGTCGGCGTGCCCTGGGCAGTCAACGTGCGCGTAGTGACGAGTCGGGGTGTCATACTCAACGTGAGAGGTGTTGATGGTGATACCACGAGCTTTTTCTTCTGGCGCGTTATCGATCTGGTCGAAAGCACGTGCAGAACCGCCGTAGGTTTTAGCCAGAACGGTGGTGATCGCTGCAGTCAGGGTAGTTTTACCGTGGTCAACGTGGCCGATAGTACCGACGTTAACGTGCGGTTTTGTACGTTCAAACTTTTCTTTAGACATCGATTGTCCCTCTAAGACACGGATAAATCGGTGGTATCACCACATCAACCAAGCATTTGCTCGTTGAATCCAGAACAGAAAGAAAATCAGGGGGCGAGAAATTAAGAAGTGGTGCTGATAGGCAGATTCGAACTGCCGACCTCACCCTTACCAAGGGTGCGCTCTACCAACTGAGCTATATCAGCACATCTTGGAGCGGGCAGTGGGAATCGAACCCACATCATCAGCTTGGAAGGCTGAGGTAATAGCCATTATACGATGCCCGCATCCTGGAACTCGGCTACCTGATTTTTCTGTAGAATTTTGGGATGGAGCAGGACTATTCATCACTCGCTTCGCATCCTTCGGGCCGGCTGCGCCTTGCGCTGCACAGCTCGAACCTTGCCGAAGGCTTTCGCCCTCTCCTCCCGCCATCAACCGCTGCGGTATTTATCGCATCTCAGTTAATCGCCGAAGGCAAGATTTGGTGGTGGGGGAAGGATTCGAACCTTCGAAGTCTGTGACGGCAGATTTACAGTCTGCTCCCTTTGGCCGCTCGGGAACCCCACCAGATTTTAACTACTTGTGACTTGAATGGTGCCGGCTACCGGAATCGAACTGGTGACCTACTGATTACAAGTCAGTTGCTCTACCTACTGAGCTAAGCCGGCATCAAGTGCAGCGCATTCTAGGTAGAGCGGACGGCCTATGCAACAAAAAAATTGCTTTACGCGCACTTTCGCTCACAAATCAGTCAATTTTGCATGCTGTCATGCAATTCGCAGCCTGCGGCGTGCAAACATTCATCACTTGCGGCAATCATTCTCTACAATTTTATCCACTTTTTGCAAGCATTGAGAGCCCCTTTCTCCGTGTCGGGCTTCTCAAAACACGTAACCTGCGTCGGTAAACCGTGAGCGGGATCGATGCACCAAAAAGAGGATCGCTGCCCAGGTTCGTGGCGTGAACTACACTTATTGCTCGCTCTTTCGCCGTGGCTATGCCTTTCGTCGTTCTGGCGCAGTTATTGCTTATCTTCATTACCCCCATCTCTGGAGGAATGACCGATGAAAATAGTGCCTATCAACGCCGCTACGCTCCCGATTTATCGCGATGAATTGGCTCGCCTGTTGACCGATGCGGTCACCCACGGTGCTTCAGTGGGCTACGACACCTTAATCCCGCATGAAGACGCCGAGAGTTACTTCCACAGCCTGCGTCCCGCCTTGGCCAAAAGCGAGCTGCTATTGTGGATTGCCCGCGACGAACGCGGCGTCGTTGGCACCGTGCAACTCGAGCTCTGCCAGAAACCGAATGGCCGTAATCGTGCGGAGGTGGTGAAGCTATTGGTGCATAGCCGCGCTCGCCGCAACGGCGTAGGTCTGGCGCTGATGAAGACGTTGGAGCAGGCGGCACTGCAACAGCAGCGCGGGCTATTGTACCTGGATACGCAGGCTGGCTCAGCGGCTGAAGCGCTTTATCGCAGCCTGGGTTATCGCTGTTTGGGCGAGCTACCGGATTATGCAGCGGGCCCCGATGGGCATTATCATCCGACCGTCATTTATTACAAACGTCTATTCACCGTAAACCAACCTTCGCGCGCCATTGCCTGCTAGCCTTCAGGCGGTATCCGGCCCCGATGATACCGCCTTGCAACCCCGCCTTATCAACTGCGCGCCGCTTCGCACAATTGACATAAACTGCTGCCTATCGACAACTTTTGCGAAAAAAGTCTACGCCAAAAACGAAGCTGTCTATAATATGCAGCTTGTTTATTCTCTGGAGTTGGCGTCCGGCGCCTTTCCCAACCTGCGTTAACAGGCAGAATTTGGCTTATGATAAAAAGAGATCAATCTTTAGCAACGCCTTACCTACAGTTCGATCGTACCCAATGGGCTGCGTTGCGAGATTCGGTGCCGCTGACGTTATCGGAAGAAGAGATCGTTAAGCTGAAAGGGATTAACGAAGATCTCTCGTTGGAAGAAGTTGCGCAGATTTATCTGCCGCTGTCACGACTATTGAACTTCTATATCAGTTCCAACCTGCGCCGACAGGCGGTGCTCGAGCAATTCCTCGGCACCGACGGACAAAAAATTCCCTATGTCATCGGCATCGCCGGCAGCGTAGCCGTAGGTAAGAGCACGACCGCACGTCTGTTGCAGGCATTGCTGAGCCGCTGGCCGGAACACCGCAGCGTTGAGTTGATCACGACCGACGGCTTCTTGCATCCTAATAAGGTGCTGAACGAACGCGGCCTGATGAAGAAAAAAGGCTTCCCGCAGTCTTACGATATGCATAGCCTGGTGAAATTCGTGTCAGAAGTGAAATCCGGCGCCAAACGCGTTACCGCTCCGGTTTATTCTCATTTAATCTATGACGTTGTACCTGAGGGTAATAAAGTCATCGAGCAACCGGATATTCTGATCCTGGAAGGGCTTAACGTATTGCAAAGCGGTATGGATTACCCGCACGATCCTCATCGCGTATTCGTTTCCGATTTTGTCGACTTCTCCATATATGTCGATGCCCCGGAGACGCTATTGCAAAGCTGGTATATCAATCGTTTCCTGAAATTCCGTCAGGGCGCATTTTCCAATCCCGATTCTTATTTCCATAACTATTCAAAATTGCCGGAACCGGAAGCGATTAATATCGCTACACAATTGTGGAATGAAATTAACGGCTTGAATTTGCAGCAGAATATACTACCTACCCGCGAACGCGCCAGCCTGATCATGACCAAAAGCGCCAACCATGCCGTTGAAAGCGTGCGCTTAAGAAAGTAAGACTACCGATCGCTCAAGGGGACGGTAACGTCCCCTTGGTTGCGCTCGCTATTCTGCACTGCGCAGCGATATCTCTCCGCCGATAAAGGGTTTGATCTCCCCATCTTGTTCCAGCAGCAGTGCCCCCTGCGAATCGATGCCTCGTGCGATCCCTACAATCTGCCGCTCACCAATCAGCAGTTTGACCGGTCTGTCGATAAAATTATCCAACGTGCGCCAACGACCAATGAATGGCCCCAGCCCATCTATCTCGAATTGTTTTAACGACTGCCGCAATTCATTGAGCAAAGTAGCAGTCAGCTCATTACGATCGATGTTAATGCCGGCTTCTTGCAGGTTGATCCAACCTTGGTTGATCCCCCCGGCATTGGTATCCCGCATCGCCAAATTAATGCCAGCACCGATGACCAACTGAGCCGCATCGCCAGTTTTTCCTGTCAACTCGACCAGGATCCCTGCCAATTTGCGATCATTCAGGTAGAGGTCGTTGGGCCATTTTACTCGCACGTCTTTAGCACCAAGGCGCTGCAAGACCTCCGCCATCACCATGCCGATCACCAGGCTCAGCCCCATCGCCGCAGCTGGCCCCTGTTCCAATCGCCAAAACATCGACAGGTATAAATTGGCGCCAAACGGCGAAATCCACTGGCGCCCACGACGACCGCGGCCAGCCAGTTGATACTCAGCGATGCAGGCGTCGCCAGATTGTAGTGTTTCGATACGATCCAGCAAATATTGATTGGTAGAGTCGACTACCGGCAACACGGTAACGCGTTTGTCGTCCAACCCTTTTAGAATGCGTTCCGCCTCCAATAGCGGCATGGGGGCAGGCAAGCTGTACCCTTTGCCAGGCACGGTAAAGACATCCAGCCCCCACTCGCGAATGGTTTGAATATGCTTATTGATCGCAGCACGGCTCATGCCGAGTGACTCACCGAGGTGTTCCCCGGAATGGAATTCGCCGTCGGCCAACAACGCGATCAGTTTTAACGGAACCTTGGTATCTTTCATGACAGCACCGCCACGGCATTCAGCTCACCGGTCGCGCCAATAAAGCGCACCTCAGGCTCCAACCACACACCGAATTTATCGGCCACCGTCTTGCGTACGTGGCGCGCCAGCGCCACCACATCCTGGCTGTGGGCATTGTCGATGTTCACCAGCACCAGCGCCTGCTGGCGGTGTACCGCAGCACCACCGATGCGATATCCTTTCAGCTCGCATTGGTCGATAAGCCAGCCGGCGGCCAGCTTCACCTGACCATCCTGCTGCGGATAATGCGGCATGCCAGGATATTTGGCGACGAGTTCTGCGGCTTTCTCTGCGTTCACCAAAGGATTCTTGAAGAAGCTGCCGGCATTGCCGGTTTCGCGCGGATCGGGCAGCTTGCTGCGACGCATAGCACATACGGATTCAAATACCTGAAGCGGCGTCACCGTGGTGGGCTCCAGCTTGGCCAGATCGCCGTAACTCAATTTGGGTTGCCACTGTTTGTTGAGACGCAGACCCAGCCCGACAATGACATGCCCAGTTTGGAAACGGTGCTTGAAAATGCTTTCCCGGTAGCCAAAACCACACTCGGCAGCCGGGATGCGATCGATAGCGCCGGTAGAGAAGTCCAGCAAATCGACATACTCGCAGACGTCTTTCAATTCGACGCCGTAGGCGCCGATGTTCTGAATAGGGGCGGAACCGGCCAATCCAGGGATCAACGCCAGGTTTTCCAGGCCGCAGATCCCAGCCTGCAGCGTATATTGCACCAGGTCATGCCAATTTTCACCGGAGCTGACGTGGAGATACCAGGCATCGTTATCTTCTCGAACATCGATACCCTTCAACTGATTGACCATTACCGTGCCCGAGAAATCCTCCAGGAACAGCACGTTGCTACCTTCACCGAGAATCAGCAGCGGCTCCTGACGCTTGCGCGTTTGTTGCCACACCTTGAGCATCAGCTCAATTCTATCGGCCATGATCAGGTGCGCTGCGTTGACCGGGAGCGCAAACGTATTGTGGTTTTTTAAAGACGCGCTTTCAGTAGACATAACGTTCAGTACCTATACGGAAATAATCTTTCGCCTAGTCTACTCGATTCGAGGCGTCTGGCTAATATTTGTTTTAATTAACGTGAAATTTATCGAATAATACACTAAAGAATTAAGATTTATCTTTGATATAGCCAGATATTTCTTATCAACACATTAATAAATAGGCATTTTTATTATTTAAATAATAATCTGAAGCTATCAATTATATATTAATCTGGCTATTTCTCTGGCAAAAAACATTATTATTCCTTATAAGAATAAGCTACATATGCCAAAAAGGTATTTTTCAAAGTAATAGATACAGCCAGTATATTTATTTTACGCATAGCAAAAAGCCCTGAACGTCAGTTCAGGGCTTTCGGCTTTATTTGATGCCTGGCAGTGTCCTACTCTCGCATGGGGAGACCCCACACTACCATCGGCGCTACGGCGTTTCACTTCTGAGTTCGGCATGGGGTCAGGTGGGACCACCGCGCTATTGCCGCCAGGC